>CAWHWM010000011.1:0-282607 GCA_963833055.1 Candidatus Dormiibacterota bacterium
ATCGGCAGGCCGTTGCGGTATGTCAGCAGTGAATGCACGACCGCCTGCTCGTCGCCGAGCACGAAGGGGAGGATGCCTATCACGATCGTCACCAGGGCCGCGGCCGCAAGGTTCACCGTTGCACGTCCTCCTCGCGCCGCAAACACGACGAGCAGCAGGGGGATCGCACAGAAACCCGCGATGGTTCGGGTCAGGATGGATGCGCCGAGCGCGACCCCGGACAGCACGTTCCGGTTGCGGAGCGCGCAGGTGACGGCAAACAGCACGAGACAGACCTCGACAGGCTGCTCGACGTGACCGTAGTCGAGGACGGCAATCCAGAGGGCCGGCGCAAGCACCACCGTTGCTGCAACAGCAAGCGGCCGGCGCACATCGCCGCGTGCGGCTGCTGTGAACCGCAACCGCCTGGTATGCGAGCAGCAGCGCGAACAGGGAGGTGACCGCGCCGCTGAGCGCAGCACGTCCGGTCAGGCTTCCGGCCCATCCGAACGCGTTGGCGAGTGCGGCCATCGGCACCAGCGGGGCCAGCCCGAGGGGACCATTGTCGTTGGCGTAGAGGTGATGGAGGCCGGCGGCGTAGATCAGCAGGGGATGCCCCGCGACGACGGTCTCCGCCGAAGGCCAGAAATAGAGGTCGAGGTCGGACGGTGCCGTCTTCAGGATCAGCGGCGCGATCGCGGACGCGGCCACGTAGAGCACCCCGAGTCCCGCGGTCAGGGCCCGGCTCGTCACGCGGACATTCTGACCACAGCACGATGCGATTCCTCACCATGAGCACCGATGCGGCGCACCGCGACCCGGCCTTCCGGCGGCTCTCCCGCTCCAGTTCGCGTCGTCTGCGCACCGAATGCGTTCAAGGGCACGTTGCGTGCGCTGAGTGCGGCGGCGGCGATGGCTCGCGGCGTTCGCGACGCGGGCGCACATGCCGTCGAGGTGCCGGTGGCCGATGGTGGTGACGGCACGCTGGATGTGCTCCTGGCGGCGGGATCCGAGGCTCGCATCAGCCGGCACCGGGTGACCGGGCCGGCGGGCACGCCGGTGGTGGCGCGGCTGGGATGGCTGGGGCGTGACCACGCCGTGATCGAGCTCGCTGAAGCGTCAGGGCTCCGGCGGCTGGGGACGAGGTCGCTCGATCCGCTCCACGCGACGTCGCGGGGGACTGGCGAGCTCATCCGGATCGCCGTGGGGCAGGGGGCCCGGACGATCGTCGTGGGTGTGGGCGGCAGCGCCTGCACCGATGGAGGCGCAGGCCTGTTGCAGGCATTGGGCGCGCGGCTCACCAATTCGCGCGGCGAGGACATCGCCCCAGGTGGCGCCGGCCTCGAGGATCTCGCCACGATCGATCTGTCTGCGGCGACACGGCTCCTCTCCGGTTGTTCGATCGACGTGGCCTGCGACATTCGGGGACCATTGCTGGGCGCGCATGGGGCTGCGCGAATGTTCGGCCCGCAGAAGGGAGCCGGCCCCGAGGACGTGCGGCGCCTGGAGGGGGCGTTGCGGCGGTTCGCAGCGCTCGCCGGCCGCCTCGAATGCGGGCGACCTGTCAAGGCTGCCGGGAGCAGGCGCGGCAGGAGGGTGCGGATTCGGTCTCGCCCTGCTCGGGGCCCGGCTGGTGTCCGGCGCCTCGCTGGTGTGCGATCTGATCGACCTCGATGCAGCCCTCGCCGGTGCAGCGCTCGTGCTCACGGGTGAGGGACGGCTCGACGGTCAGACGCGGGACGGCAAGGCGCCCGCCGAGGTCGCGGCCAGGGCACAGCGCTTCGGGATTCCCTGCGTGGCCATCGCCGGGGCCGTCCTGGACCCGTTACCCGAACTGTTCGCGTCGACATTTTCGCTCGACGCGTTGGATGCAGCGCTGGACCCGAGACGCCACGTCACGGCACTGCTGCGCCGGGCCGCCGCCCGCGCCGTCACCGACCTCCGTGCGCGAGAGGTTCTGCCGCGCCGGCCCCTACTGAAGCCGGAAACCCATCCTGCGAAGCCAGAGCAGGCTCGACGCCGTGTCAACCAACGGGCGATATTCCAGGCCGACGAACCCCTCGTATCCCAGGCGATCGAGCTCGCCCAGGAAGTCGGCGATCGGCTGCACGCCGGTTCCGGGCTCGTGCCGGCCGGGCGCGTCAGCAATCTGGACGTGCGCGACGAGCGGTAGATACGTCCGGAGGCACTCGATCGCATCCTCGCCCGCCATCGCGGCGTGGTACTGGTCGAGTTGCAGGCGGACGTTCGGGTGGCCGGCGGCACGCACGAGTCCTGCCGCCGCGGCCACTGTGCCTGCCCAGTACCCGGGGATATCGACGTTGTTGATGCCTTCGACGAGCAGCGTGATCCCTGCCTCCTGAGCAAGGGGCGCGACCCGCTGCAGGTTGGCGATCGCGGTCTCCTGTGCCTGCTCACCCGTGACGCCGGCGGGAGGAATCCCCACCAGCGCGTTGAGCCGCGTCGTGCCGAGGCGTATCGCCAGCGCGATGGCATCGCGCACGCTGTGGAAGAACTCCTCCTCGCGACCAGGCAGGCACAGCAGCCCGCGCTCGCCGCGCGCCCAGTCCCCCGGGTGCGGGTCGAAGCCGACCATCTCGAGGTCGAGGTTGTCGAGCGTTGCCGCCAGGCGGTCGGCGTCCAGCTCGTGTGGGAAGAGCATCTCGACCTGCGCGAACCCGACCGCGGCTGCGGCGTCGAAGCGCTCGTAGGGATCGAGATCCTGCCAGAGCATCGAAAGGTTGGCGGCGAAGCGGGGCACCTCAGGCCACCGGGTCCGAGCTGCCGGACGGTCCGGCCTCGCGATCCCAGAACTTCACCAGCGACGACATGTCCTCGCCTGCCCAGCCGCGCGCCTTCGCCTCGAGGTAACACTGCTCGACCAGGCCTCCGAGCAGCAGCGGAACGCCGGCGGCGGCAGCCTCCGAGTGGATGATCGAGAGGTCCTTGGCGATCAGCCCGACCGGGGTTGCGGGGCTGAAATCCCGGGCGATGTATCGCGGCAGGTTGCGCAGAAGCATCGCGGAGCTGCCGAACGACGTCCCGATGACGTCCTGCACGGTGGCGAGGTCTGCGCCGAGCTGCAGCGCGAACGCCGCCGCCTCGGATGCGGCCAGCGTGTGCACCGCGACGAGGTACTGGTTGACGAGCTTGATCGCCTGGCCTGCGCCCACCGGTCCGCAGAGCCGGATCTTGGCGCCGAACGCCTCGAAGACAGTCAGCGCGCGCTGGAACATCGCGTCGTCGCCGCCGACCATCACGGTCAGGGTCCCGGCCTCTGCGCCGGCCGGTCCGCCGGACACCGGCGCGTCAAGGAACGCCGCGCCGCGTGCATCGAGCATCGCCGCGCACTGCCGGTTCAGTGCCGGGCTGACGGTCGAGTGGTCCGCGTACAGCTGGCCGGGCTCTGCGACGGCCGCCATCTCGGCGTAGACATCGCGAACGGTTTCCTCGGTGGGCAGCGCGGTCAGGACGACTGCCGAGCCGGTGGCGAGCTCGCGCGGTGTCGCGCAAACAGAGGCACCCTTGTCGCGCAACGTCTGCACGCCGGCGTTCTCCGAACGATTGCAGATCGCGACCTCATGGCCGGCGGCGATCAAGCGCTCGGCGATGGGGCGGCCCATCTTGCCGATGCCGACGACGCCGACCTTCATGCGTGTGCGAGACGGGTGGCGCGGAGCACGACCCGATTATTCCGTGTGCACCCGGCGCGCCGTGCGTTCGACGGAGCGCATACGCCGCGACGCGGTGGGATGCGACCATCACGCCGAGCGAATTCGGTCACAGGAGGCGTGCGATGAGCACCGTCATCGATCCCGTCCAGAGCCCGCAGGCGTACCAGACGATGCTCATCGACCTGGTCGGCGACGATGATCCGGCCGAGGTGCAGGAAGCCACGTCCGCGGCGCTTCGGGAGGTCGTCGCCGGAGCCGGTGAGCATCTCCGCACCAGGCCCGCGCCTGGCGAGTGGTCGGTGCTCGAACTCGCCGGCCACATGCTCGACGCGGAGATCATCTCGTCGGCCCGCTATCGCTGGGTGATCGCAGAGCAGCGGCCCCCGCTGGTGCCGTACGACCAGGACCTCTGGGTGGATGCGCTCGGGTACAACGACGCCGAACCCGACGCGTTGCTCGCCACGTTCGACGCGCTGCGCGCTGCCAACATCGCGCTCTGGCGGCATTCGTCCGCGGAGCAGCGGGCACGCGACGGCCTCCACGGAGAGCGTGGCCTCGAGAGCTTCGATCTCATGTTCCGGCTGCTCGCCGGCCACAGCCGCTTTCATCTCGATCAGATGCGGACGACGCTGGAAGCGGTGAGGGCGGCCGCTCCGTAGCAGCCGAATCCGTCAGCCGGTGTTCTGCAAGCCGGCGGCGATCCCGTTGACGGTGAGCAGCAACAGCTGCTCGAGGCGTCTGCGATCGGCATCGGCGGGATCGCCGCTGCGCAACGCGCGCAGTGCGCGAAGCTGCAGGTGGGAGAGGGCGTCGATGTACGGATTGCGCAGCTCCACGGCCCACGACAGCACGCGGCGCTTCTCGAGGAGCCGTGTTTGCCCGGTGACGGCGAGGATCCCCGCGATGGTGCGGTCGTACTCGGCAAGGATCAGGTCTGCGATGTCGTGCCTGCCCACCGAGCTGCAGATACTGCTCGGCCATGAAGCGGTCGGTCTTGGCAAGGCTCATCTCCGCGTTGTCGATGAGCACGCCGAGCAGCGGCCACTCGTCGTATGCGACGCGCACCTCATCGATGTCCGCAGCCGCGAGCGCGCTGCCGATGCCGTACCACCCGGGCAGGTTCAGGCGGATCTGCGACCACGCAAAGACCCAGGGGATCGCGCGGAGCGACGCGAGGCTGGTGTCGCCACCGCGATTCGCGGGGCGCGATCCGAGGTGGAGGCGCGCGAGCTCGCGCACCGGCGTGACGGCGGCAAAGTACGCGCCGAATCCGTCGATGTCGACCAGCTCGCGGTACGCGGCGCGAGCGGTGACGTCGAGCGTTCGCGCGAGCGCCTCGAACCGGACAGCCGCCAACTCGGTGCGCCGCTGGGCCGTGCGCGTCGAGGTGAGCAGCACCGCCGACGTCACCTGCTCGAGATGTCGTTGCGCCAGCGTCGGGTTGCCGTAGCGGGCGAAGATGACCTCGCCCTGCTCGGTGACCTTGAAGCGCCCCGACACCGAACCGGGGGCCTGGGCCATCACCGCGCGATTCGCCGGTCCGCCGCCGCGCCCCAACGCGCCGCCACGGCCGTGGAAGAGCGTGAGGCGTACGTCGCGTTCCGCTGCCCACGCCGTGAGCTCGGCCTGCGCCGCGTAGAGCGCCAGTGTGGCCGACACCGGGCCCGACTCCTTCGCCGAATCCGAGTAGCCGAGCATCACCTCGAGCGCGCGGCCTGTCGCCGCCATGCGCCGGCGCACCGGCTCGAGCTCGAGCATCGCGTCGAGGGTCTGGCGCGCGCCGGAGAGGTCCGCGATGGTTTCGAAGAGCGGCACGACATCGAGCTCCGGGAGCGGGATTCGGCGCGCATGCGAGCTCCGCCAGCGCGTAGACCGCGGCGATGTCGCCGGCGCCGGTGGTGAAGCTGACCACGTAGCGATGGCACACGCGAGCGCCGAAGCGCTGCTGCAGGAGCGCGATCGTCCGAAGCGTGGCGATGACCTCGTCGGTCTCGGGCGAGCGGCCACCCCCTGCTGAGAGCTCGGCGAGCGCGGTGCGGTGCACGCCGCTGTGCTGGCGGATCTCGAGGTCGGCGAGATGGAAACCGAACGTCTCGGTCTGCCAGATGAGGTCATGCACCTCGCCGTACGCCTGGCGGGGCGCACCCGCTGCGGCGAGCGCAGCCTGCAAAGCACGCAGGTCCTCGAGGAGTTCGTCCGGGCCCGCGTACGCGAGGGACAGATCCGCGCGGCGTGTCGCGTTGATGCGCTCGGCGACGAGCAGCAGGAACTGCCGGTATGGTTCGCCCGGCGCGCGGGCTGCGATGGCGCCGGCGCGGTCGCCCACGAGCGCTCGCGTCGCTTGCAGCAGGGCGAGAAAGCGGTCGTCCGGCGGCGTGGTGTCGGCGTCGGCGGTCAGTCCGGTGCCGATACGCGTGGCTGCGGCCTCCAGGCCCGCGGAGGATGTGCTCGGACTGGATGAGCAGCGTCTCGCGTGTGGTGTGCGCGGTGATCTGCGGATTGCCGTCGCGATCGCCGCCGACCCAGCTGCCGAAACGGAGGAAGGCCGGTGCCGTGGGTGGCCGCGTGCCGCCGTCGCCGGCGTCGAGCGCCGAGTCGAGCTCGCGGTAGACGGCCGGCACCAGCCGGAAGAGCGTGGTGTCGAAGACGCCCATGAGGGTGCGGACCTCGTCGAGCGGCTGCAGCTCCTGGCTGCGCAGCTGAGCGGTGCGCCAGAGACCGTCCACCTCCTCGAGGAGCCGGCGCCTGGTCTCCGGCAGCGCGGTGCCGACCACGCGCGGGTCGGCGAGCACCTCGAGCTGGTCGCCCACCCGCCGCAGTGCGGACGTCACCGCGCGCCGGCGCGCTTCGGTGGGATGCGCGGTGAAGACCGGATGCACGCGCAGCGCCGCGAGCTGCTCATCGAGTCCCGCCTGGCCCAACTCCTCGCGCACCGCTGCCAGTGCTGCGGCCAGCGCCTCAGCGGGACCGGATGCGCCGAAGTCGGCTTCTCGCAGCGCACGAGCGCGGTATCGCTCCTCCGCCAGGTTGACGAGATGGAAGTAGCAGGTGAACGCGCGCGCCACCTGTTCCGCCCGCTCGAGTGTCCACGAGGACACCAGCGTGTCCGCGGCGCCGGCATGGCCGCCACGGGCTCGGTCCTCGCCGCGCGCAGTGATCACCGTTCTGCGCAGCGTCTCGACATCGGCGAGGAGCTCGGCGCCACCGTGCTCCGCGATCACCTGGCCGAGTGCGTCGCCCGCGAGCCGGACCTCCTCGCGAAGGGTGCGCGGCATCTCCTGCCGTGCCGTGTCTCGCACGCTCCGGTCGGCGGTCTCGAGCTCCGTCCTGGTGGCCATGTACCGGGGACGATACCGACGCCCCGACATTCGCCGCATCGTGCGCGACGGACAAACAGCGCGTTGTCGTGCGTTCGATCTGCCGTCTAGGATCGGCGTGGATGGCGTCTCTTCGAAGCCCGAAGCCTCAGCTGGTCATCGTCTGCGGGCCGCCCGGAGCGGGGAAAACCACGCTGGCGTCGGCGCTTTCGGCGGCGATGCGGCTGCCCGTGATCGCCAAGGACTCGATCAAGGAGGTCCTGATGGATCACCTGGGCGGAGCGGAGCCGGTCGGGACCGCTGCGTTCGCTGTGCAGTTTGCAGTGGCGCGGACCCTCCTCGAGAGTGGATCCGGGTTGATCCTCGAGGGCGCGTTCTTCCACGACCAGCAAGGGTTGCGCGAGGTGGCGACTCTGGGGAACGCCGCCGTGATCTCCGTGTCTGCACCACTGGAGTGTCTCGTGGATCGCTATATCGCCAGGCAAGCCGATCGCCACCCGGGCCATCGCGGGCTTGAAGCGTTGCCGGATCTCCGCGCGCGCGTGCTCGGCGGACGGTACGAACCACCAGACCTTGGCGCCCCGTTGCTGCGTGTCAACAGTGCTCGCGGATTCGAGCCATCCGAGTCAGACATCCATTCGTGGCTCGTCACGGCGCTTGCGACGGATCCCGGTTCGACATCGAGCTAGCGTCGAACACCGTGCGTGCGGACGCTGAACCCGGCCTCCGTACACTGCTCCGATGACATCCAGTGCCCTGCCGGCGACAGTTGGGGTGGTCGGTCTCGGGCGGTTCGGCCGCCTCTGGGCCTCGATGCTGCAGGCGGATTTCACGGTTCGCGCATACAACTCCGATCCGGAGCAGCGTGCCACCGCGGAGCGCGACGGCATCGCAATGGCCACGCTCCGCGAGACCTTGTCGTCGGACGCAGTGTTCTATTGCGTTCCGATATCCGCGTTCGAGGCAACGCTGGTCGAGCACCTTCCATGCTTCCAGGAGATCGGCGGAACGCGGACGCTCATCGACGTCCTGTCAGTCAAGCTTCACGCGCGCGATGTGTTCGCACGGCATCTCCCGCCGGGGTACCAGGCACTCCTCACGCATCCGCTCTTCGGTCCTGACAGTGTCGCGGCGACGGGGATGGCAGGACAGACGATCGTGATCGACGGCTTCCGCCTGGACGTCGAGAAACTCGAGGCGTGGGCAGCATATTTCGCGTCAAAGGAACTCGTGGTCGTGCCGATGTCCGCAGACGAGCACGATCGGCTTGCCGCGGAGAGTCAGGGACTGACGCACTTTGTCGGGCGGACACTCGAGCGATTCGGGTTTGCGCCGACACCGATCGACACGCTCGGCACCAAACGGCTGCAGGACGTGACATCCCAGGTGAGCAATGACACGTGGCAGCTCTTCGTCGATCTGCAGACGCTCAATCCCCACACCAAGGCGATGCGCCTGCGCCTTTCGGAGGCACAGGACTCCGTCTTCGACCTGCTGCTTCCCAATCGGGTGGTGACGGACCGAGTGCTGGTGGGCATCCAGGGAGGGCGCGGCAGCTTCAATGAGGACGCCGCGCGGTATTACCTCGGTCGCACCCCCGACGTGCCGAGCGAGGTCGTGTATCTGCACACCACCGAACGAGTTCTGCGCGCGCTGCACGAGGGTGAGATCGATCGCGGTGTCTTTGCGATCCACAACTCCGTCGGTGGCATGGTGGGCGAATCAGTTGCCGCGATGGCGCGGTATCGCTTCGCGATCGTCGAGGAATTCGCGATCAAGATCTCGCACGCGCTGATGATCGCGGCGGCTGCCGACTTCTCGAAGGTCGACACGGTGATGGCGCATCCGCAGGTCCTCCGTCAGTGCCGGACCAACCTCGAGAAGAAATACTCGAATCTCAGACAGACGAGCGGGGAGGGGGACCTGATCGACCAGGCCAAGGTCGCCGAGCTCCTCGGCAGCGGCGAGCTGAGCGACACCATCGCGACGATGGGCAGCCGGACGCTCGCTGAGATTCACGGTCTCCGGGTCGTCGAGGACAACCTCCAGGATCTCGATGAGAACTTCACGAGCTTCCTCTGGGTCGAGCGGCCCCGCCAGGGTTAGGGAGTTCCGCGCCACCGTCTGCAGGCTCCGCATCAGCGAGAGGAACTCCGGGAACGACAGGCTCTGCTCGGCATCCGACAGCGCCTGGTCCGGATCCGGATGCACCTCGATGAGGAGTCCGTGGGCGCCGGCTGCGCGTGCCGCTTTCGCCATGGGTGCGACGTATGCGCGATGGCCGGTGCCGTGGCTTGGATCGACGATCACCGGAAGATGGGTCAGCTCGCGGAGCACCGGGATGGCGCACAGATCGAGCGTGTTGCGCGTGCTCGTCTCGAAGGTGCGGATGCCGCGCTCACAGAGCATCACCTGTTGATTGCCGATGGCGAGGATGTACTCGGCGGCGCCCAGCCATTCGTCGATGGTGCTGGACAGACCGCGCTTGAGGAGGATCGGACGATCCACCTTGCCGAGCTCGCGCAGCAGGTCGAAGTTCTGCATGTTGCGAGTCCCCACCTGGAGGATGTCGACGAGCTCCGCCATGCGCCGGACCTGGTCGACCGCCATGACCTCGCTGATGATCGGCATCCCGGTGGCGCGGCCCGCCGCGGCGAGGAGCTCCAGCCCTTCCCATCCGAGGCCCTGGAAGGCGTACGGCGAGGTGCGCGGCTTGAAGACACCGCCGCGCAGAATCTGAGCGCCCGCTTCGCGAACTGCCCGAGCAGTGGCGTTGATCTGCTCGGCCGACTCCACTGAGCACGGGCCGGCCATGACGATGAATCCGCTCGCCGCCGATCAAGAGGTTGCCGACACGAATGACAGTATCGTCCGGCCTCGCGCCGCGTCCGGCCAGGCGGTAGTTCTTCGACGATTTCGTCGCGGGTCTCGGCGGTGCCACCGACTCGAGCGGATCCACCGCGGCCTCCGGCACCAGCGGCGTCGTGTCGCCCGGTTGGGCGTCACCGCTCGTGGTGGTCGCCGGATAGCTGCCGAGGATCTTGAGATGCAGCGCCGTCGAACGGAGATCGTCAAGCGCATCCGCGGTGCGTGGATCCGCGATGTTGCCCTCGAAATCGATGAAGAACATGTACTCGAAGGGCCGTCCCGGGCGCGGGCGGGACTCGAGCTTGGTCATGGAGTGGCCGCTTGCGGCAAGCACACCCAGCGATCGCATCAACGCTCCGTGTTCGTGACGGGCGATCAGGATCAGGCTCGTCTTGCACGGCGCGTTGAGCTCCACGGGCACTGGTTGCCGCGCAAGGACGACGAATCGCGTGTAGTTCTCCGCGTGGTTGGCGATCCCGCGACGGAGCACCACGAGCCCATGCGCGGCAGCGGCCTCCGGTGCGCCGATGGCGACCTGTGTCGAATCGCCTGCCGCGTGCACGAGGCGCATCGCGGCGCCCGTGTCGAAGTGCAGCACCTGCGAGGCGTTCGGCAGCGACTGGAGAAAGCGTGAGCACTGCTCGAGCCCGTCAACGGCGGCAAGGACCTGGCTGATCGCTCCGAGCGGCACGTCGCTGACGCCGCAGAGGCAGTAGTCGACGCTCGAGGTCTCCTCGCCGACGATCGACACCTCGTTCTCGCGCAACAGGTCGTAGGTTTCGTCGATGCTGCCTGCCGCGGTGTTCTCGATGGGGAGCACGGCGAGGTCGACCTCGTCATTCTGCAACGCAGACACGGCGGCCTCGTACGTGCGCGTGACCACCAGCTCGGTTTCGACGTCGCGCGAGGCGAGATACTTCTGCGCCGCGAGGTAGCCGAACGAGTGCTCACCGCGCACCGCGACGCGGAGCGCGACATCGTGGTGGATGCCGGAGCGGCTCGCGACCTGACGGCTGACCGACTCGGCGAGGAGGTCGCGGTAGATCCGGCGGACGAGGTTGACCGGTGCCCCCTCGGTCCGGGCCACCTGTTCCACGGCGGCGAGGACCTGCCGTTCTCGCTCGACATCGCGGATGGCAGCCTCGGATGCGGCTTTCTCGCGAGCGACATCGCCGATGACACGGAAGCGCTCCGCGATCAGCTCAACGATGCGTTGGTCGAGGGTGCCGAGTCGCTCGCGAAGCGCGAGGAGTTCAGCGTCGGTTTCGGGCACGCAGCGAGTTCTACGAGCGGTCAGCTCGGCGGCGGCAGCGCGCTGAAGGACGGCATGAGGTGGCCGCGGATCGCGGCGGCGATGTTCTCGGCGTCTGCGTTGGTGACGATGAGACGCGAGTACGGGGCACCTGCGAGCTCGACGACCACCGCCGTCTCGCGCCCGTGCACGACTGCGAAGTCCTTGCCGAATGAGCCGCGTCGCGTGCCCACGGCGATCACCCCCGGGATGCCGGTGCCCGGCGCCCGGATGCCGCGCAGCTCAGGCCATGCGTCGTCCACCACGCGCACGGCTCGCACGGTCGCGAGCGGGACATGAAGATCGGTGTGCATGGCTTCGAATTTCTCGACCTCGGCCATCTTGACCACGAGATCGGTGCCTTCAACGATCAGGGTTGCCATCCATCGATCTTACGTCCGCCTCGTGATCGCTCGACGTCTGATCAACGGCCGGCGTGCGGGACTATGCGATCGGGTCGTTCCGGACCGGGCATCGCCGTAACCGAGGCGATGGCGCTCGGTGACCGGTCAAGCGCGTGCACCACCGACAATCCGGCCATGCGCCGCTTCCGGGCAGGGCGCGCCGGAGTTGCGGCCGTCGCCGTCATCGCTGTCGCGGGAATTGCCATCGCGCTGACCGCCGCGCAGGCGCAAGGGCGCAACGCCGTGGAGGCGACCTTCCAGGTCCGCGCCGACATCGCCTCGCGATTCGTCCAGACGTTCGTGACCGAGCTCCTCCAGAACGAGCAGCACGCGGCAAGCCTGCAACTCGGCGGCGCTGTCCCGAGCACAGGTGCGTTTGAGGCAGTGAATGACGCATTCGGATTTCAGGCAATCGTGCTGCTCGACAGTCGCGGTGACGTGCTGGCTGTCGCGCCGCCGAGTGCCAAGCTCATCGGCACCAACATCTCCAGCAGGTATCCCCACCTCGCCTCGGCTGTCGCGGGACATGCGGCTGTCTCCAACCTCGCGCTCTCGGCCGCGCTCGGTATACCGGTCGTCGCGTTCGCAACGCCATTCACCGCATCAAACGGCGCGCGCCGTGTGTATAGCGGCGCATACGAGGTGGGGGACACGCCACTCGCCAGCTATCTGGCCAACGCGATTCCGTACGCCGGACACCAGGGCTTCCTGATCGATGCCAACGGCGACATCGTGACCAGCAGCCCGAGCCTCAGCGAGTCGACCATTCACAGCCTCACGAAGGTGGATCCGAGCCTTGGAGCCGCGATCGTGACCGAAGCGGATGGCACGCTCTCGGGCTCGGTCCAGACCTACTTCGCGGAACGGTCCGTCCCAGGCACGCCCTGGCGTGTGGTCGTCACCGTCCCGACGGCGAGCCTGTTCGCGGCGCTCTCCGGGGCCGCGCTGTGGGTTCCGTGGGTGCTCTACGCGCTGTTCTCGCTCGGGCTCGCGGCGGGCCTGTTCTTCTTCTTCCGATATCTCGACGGCAGAGACACGCTCGACCGCCTCCATCTCGACCTCGACCGCCTTTCGCGTCTCGACAGCCTGACCGGACTTTTCAATCGCAGGCATCTCGACGAGCAGCTCACGGCACTCTTGAGCACTGCTCGACGGCGTCAGGAACCGGTCAGCGTGCTGCTCATCGATGTGGACCATTTCAAGCGTGTCAACGACACGGCCGGCCACGCGGGCGGCGACATCGCGCTGCAGGAGACTGCGCGACGACTGCGCGATGTGGTCCGGGCCGGGCGACCTCGTCGGCCGGTGGGGAGGCGAGGAATTCCTGGTGCTGCTGCCGAACAGCGACGCGGCCGCGGCGCTCGTCCTTGCGGAGCGTCTCCGCGCCGCTGTCTCAGCGACGCCGATCGACCTCGGGCACGAGTCCGTGACGATCACCATCAGCATCGGCGTGGCGTCCGGCATCGACGTCGCCGAGGATGCGATCGTCCGGGCGGCCGACGACGCGATGTATGAGTCGAAGCGGCTTGGCAGAAACCGCGTGTCGCAAGCGCAGCAGGCAGTCGCGGTCGGCTGACGCTGCTGCCCGTCTGCGCACCGAAGTCTTCGTATCGTTCCGGCGTGGAGTTCGACGGCAGTTGGGACGCGGCGGGCCCAGGGTGAGCCGCATCGGCCTCGGGCTTGCAGCCATCGGGCGACCCGCATACATCACGACCCATCGCGCTGCCGACTTCGGCAGCGACCGTTCCGAGCACGCCTTTCGTGCACGGACATGGGAGATCGCTCGACGCGGCGTACGCGGCAGGCGTGCGGTACGTCGATGTGGCCCGTTCGTACGGCCTCGCGGAAGCGTTTCTCAGCGAGTGGCTCGCGCAGCACGCTGACGCGACGGACCTGGTGATCGGTTCCAAGTGGGGCTACACGTACGTCGGCGCTTGGGATCCCGCAGCACCGGTGCAGGAGGTGAAGGATCTCTCCGTTGCCACGTTCGAGCGGCAGTACGGCGAGACGCGTGCCCTCCTCGGCGACCGCCTCTGCCTGTATCAGGTGCACTCGCTCACCATCGAGTCCGGCGCGCTCGACGACGAGCACTCCTCGCTGCGCTCGCGCGCCGGCGCGATGCGGGTCTGCTCATCGGCATCACGACCACCGGCGCACAGCAGGCCCGCACCATTCGCCGGGCACTCGAGGTTCACGTCGACGGCGTGCCGCTGTTCTCATCGGTTCAGGCGACGTGGAACCTGCTCGAGCCGTCGGCCGGTCCAGCGCTGGCCGAAGCCGCAGACGCTGGATGGGCGGTGATCGTCAAGGAGGCGGTGGCCAACGGCAGGCTCACCGCGGCGGGCGATGCGGGCGCGACGCACGGCGCTCTCGGTCGCGGTCGCGGCAGCATCGGGAGTCGCCCCGATGCGCTCGCGATGGCGGCCGTGCTCGCACAGCCGTGGGTTTCGGTGGTGCTCAGTGGCGCTGCGACGGTCGAACAGCTCGCGAGCAACCTGCGCGCGCTGGAGATCGGTACAGCCCGATGTTCCGGAGCATCGCTGAGCCGGCCGAGGAGTACTGGGCGGCGCGGTCGGCACGACCCTGGCGCTGAGCGCCGCTACTGCTGTTGTTGTTGCTGTTGCCAGTGCACCCCGGCGTGCGGCTCGACGCGAGCAACCTGCTGGTTGGACATCCGCGCGATGCGCACCGACACCTCGGGTGGCGCGCCCGATGCTGCACCGAAGAAGAGGCCGTGATGCGGGGCGACGTCCCCGTAGTCACGTCCCACGGCGAGGCGCAGATGGTGTGCGCCGACGTGCTGTCCCAGGGTCGGATCCAGGCCGAGCCAGCGCCCATCGGCACCGCAGACCTCCACCCACGCATGTGACTGCCCTTCAACCACCTGCTCCTCGTCGACGGGGCCGAGGTAACCGCTGACATATCGTGCGGGCCATCCCGCCCCGCGCAACATCGCGAGGAACAGGTGCGTGAAGTCCTGGCAGACGCCGGCTCCGCCCTCGAGCAGGTCGTCAATGCTCGATTCGACAGTGGTGGCGCCGCTCACGTAGCGCAGCTCGCGCGGGATGCGCTGCGCGGTGGCAAGCACACTGTCGAAGCTGGTGTCGTCGCCGTTCCACTCGTGCCACAGGGCTCGCGTGTTCGCGGCAAGCGGGACACGCGGGCTCGGCAGCACGAACTCGAGTCGCGGGTCGCTCGCGAGCGCATCCTGCTCCCATTCTGCGAGACGCCGGCGGCGTGGCTCGCTGTTCTCCACGACCGCGTCGACAGTGAACTCGAGGAGCTCGTGCGGCGACGTCACGTCGAGACGGTGCACGAAATTGCCGTAATAGTCGACCCGGCTGCGAGGCACCGCCCACGGTGTGCTCACCAGTGAGAAGGCGAGCGTCCGCTGCGAGCCTCGATCGCGTGCGCGCATGCGCACCTCGTTGTACGACAGCGTCACCGTCGACGAATAACGCAGGACGGTGCGGTGCGACACCGAGTAGGTCAGCGTGTCAGTACCCATGTGTCCTTGCTCCCACCACCTTGCGATGAGTTGACCACGAGCTCATCGGGATCCCCGGCAACGCGCGTCAACCCGCCGGGAACGATCCACGGGCGTTCGTCGAGGAGCACGAACGGACGCAGGTCGACGGCACGCGGCTCGAAACCACCGCCCGGACGCAGGCAGACGGCGCGGCTCAGCGCGACCTCCTCCTGCGCGAGCCACTGACGCGGATTCGCCTTCACGCGCTCGAGGAACTCGATGCGCTCGGCCGATCCCATCAGCCGCCCGAAGTGGATCCCGTAGCCGCCGCTCGCGTCGACCGGCTTGAGCACCATGCTGTCGATGTTGGCCACAACATGTGCCAGCTGACGATCGTCGGTGAGGTCGTACGTCGGGACGTTGTCGATGAGCGGTTCCTCGCCGAGGTAGTAGCGGATCATCGCCGGCACATATGGATAGATCACCTTGTCGTCCGCGACACCGGTGCCTGGAGCGTTCGCGATGGCGACGTTGCCGCGCCGCCATGCCTCGATCAAGCCCGGTGCGCCGAGCATCGAATCCCGGCGGAACACGAGCGGGTCGAGCCACTCGCTGTTGACGCGCGAGTAGATCACGTCGACGCGCTGTGCCGCGCCCTCGGCGTCGCGCCGGTAGACCTCGTCCTCGACGACGATCAGCTCGTGCCCCTCGACGAGGGTGGCGCGCATCTCATCCGCGAGGAGGCGGTGTTCGTAGTACGCGGCGTTGTACGAACCGGGGGTGAGCACGACGATGTCCGCGTCCCACTGCCGTGGCGCGATGCGCTGGAGGATGCGCCGGAGACGGCCCGTGTACCCGTGGATCGGGCGCACGGACGCCAGCTCGAACCAGTCGGGCGCCAGCGACTCCATCGCGCGCCTCGATTCGAGGGCGTAGGCGATGCCACTCGGGATGCGGACGTTGTCCTCGAGCACGAGAAACGTGCCGTCGACGCGCACGACATCGATCCCCGAGACGTGACACCAGGTTGACCGGGGTGGGCGGATGCCCACGATGTCGCGCAGGTAGCCGGTGCTGCTGTAGACGAGCCGCCCGGGCACGACGCCGTTGCGGATCGCCCGCTGCGAGCCGTAGCAGTCGGAGACGAAAAGGTCGAGCGCCATGGCGCGCTGCGAGAGCGCACGGCTGAGCGAGCGCCACTCGCCGGCGGCGAGCACGCGCGGCACCGGGTCGAAGGGAAAGATCGGCGCAACACCGTCATTCGGGATGCCGAACGTCACACCTCGCTCGGCGAACCATTGCTGCGCATCCCGGCGGATCCTGGGCAGCGTCGCGACGGACTGCTCGATCGTCGCAAGCAACTCCGCGTATGGAGGCCGGATCGCCCCATCCGGCTCGACGCACTCGTCAGCACCCCGCGGCAATCCGAGGGCAGCGCCCCGGGCGGTGCCGGCCTCGGTTGTCATCCACGGACAGTACTCCCCGCATGATCCAGATCGTCATTGGTCATGGCGCACAAGGCCTCGCGCCTGCGCTTGTGCACCCAGAGCGGTTCACACGCTGCAATTCGGCGGTACAGTGCGGAACGTGATCGACGCCCCCACGAGCGATCGGCTGCTTCGCGTGGGCTGTGAATTTCTCCACGACCTCGAATGGCCGGTCACCTTCATCCTGCAGGTGCAGCCCCGCCCGGATGCCGTGCGGTCGCTGACGAGTGCCGGCGTGGAAACGTGGCCGCCGGTGGAGCTGCACGGGTACACGGACATCTACGGGAACACGTGCCAGCGGTTCGTGCTCGGTCCGGGGAGCGTTCGCATCCGCTACGAGGCCGAGGTGGTGGTGGACGCCGGTGTCGATGAGGCCGACGAGACGGCGACGCAGGCCGCGGTGGCGGATCTGCCTGAACTCGACGCTGCACTTCACCCTCGCGAGCCGGTACTGCGAGTCGGACCGGCTCGGCAACACCGCCTGGAAACTGTTCGGTGGAGTCGAGCCCGGATGGCAGCGAGTCCAGGCTGTTGTCGACTGGGTGCATGACAACGTCGCCTTTCGGCACGGAAGCAGCAGCACGTCCACGGGAGCGGTGGACATCTACCTCCAGCGCACAGGTGTCTGCCGCGACTTCGCCCAGCTTGCGGTGGCATTCCTTCGTGGGCTCAACGTTCCGGCGCGGTACTGCTTTGGATACCTGCCGGACATCGATGTGCCACCGGCAGAGGAGCCGATGGATTTCGTCGCGTGGCTCGAGGCGTATATCGGCGATCGCTGGTACACGTTCGATCCCCGCAACAACACCCGGCGCACCGGGCGCGTGCTCATCGGGCGCGGCCGCGACGCGCTCGATATCGCGATGATGACCCACTACGGCGCCGCCCCATTGCGTGCGATGCGCGTTGCGGCAGAACCGATCGACGACGTGCCCTGGTCGAGCGCGTTTCCCGCGGTGGTCGGCGATTTTCCGGATGGCCACGCAATGACGGCGGTGCCTGCGGGGACCTGGTCCGCCGCTCCGTTGCAGCTGGACTGGAAACGCGTGCAGCGGACCCGGTATCGGATCCAGCAGCGCATCACGTATCGCTATGACGGACCCGTGCGCAGCCTCCAGCAGCGCCTTGTCGTCCAACCGCGCAGCGTGCATGGTGACCAGCGCAGGATCAACCGGCGCCTGACCGTGCTCGATGCGACGCCGCGCCAGGTGGACGTGCAACCGGACGAATTCGGGAACACCGTCGTGACGCTCGTCATCCCGCGGGTGGAACGGGAGGTCACGTTCGTCACCTCGAGCATCGTCGAACGCGACGCCCGGCATGGCCCGCACCTGGTCCCCGCCACAACGCTCGAAGACCGCAGGCTCATCGACCCGACCGCGCTGACAAGCCCGGACTCCACGATCGATCGGATCGCGGAGGAGCTACGGGCCAGCGGCCTCAGTGGCGCTGCGCTTGCTGCTGCTGCCAACGAATGTGTCCACGATGCGCTGGCATACGAGCACGGCGCCACCTCGGTGCGGACCACCGCAGCGGAGGCACTCGCACGAGGAGCCGGCGTCTGCCAGGACTACGCGCATGTGCTGCTGGCCGTGACCCGTCGCCTCGGCATGCCGTCGAGGTACATCTCGGGACAGATGCTCGGGTTCGGCGGTTCGCACGCGTGGGTCGAGGTCATCGTGCCCGACGGTCACGGCCAGGCTCGCGTGCTGTCACTCGACCCCACGCACGGCCGGGCCACGGGCTTCGAATACGTCACCGTCGCGGTGGGGCGGGATTACGCGGATGTCGCTCCGCTCTCCGGAACGTACCGAGCACCGTTCGCCGGGACGCTCATCGCCACCAAGCGGGTCTTCATGACCGCGCTCGGCCCGGACGACAGCGACGACACCGACCTACGGGCAATCGCCTGAGCTCGACCCAATCGGGCTCCGGTCAGTCGGCGACCAGCTCGTAGTACGGGTTCAGGATCGCCAGCCGCCGCCGCCAGCGTCCGACCATGCCTTCGACCATCACTCGCGCGCCGAGCTCGATCCCGGGGATGCGCCGCCGGCCGGGGAAGACGAGGAGCAGGCTGCCCGCGTCGTCACCGATCTCGCACCCGAGGCTCGCTCCCGTCTCCGTCTGCTGGATCTGCAGTGCCTTGACCGTGCCGGTCGCACGAATCCGATTCCGCCAGCGGGCTTGATTGATCGGCTCTGTCGCCTCCGGCGTTGCGTTCATGACCACGTCACTCGCGCCGACGTCAATGCGACGAAGCGCTGTATGCATCGGTGCCATCAGTGAGTAACAGTGTCAGAAGTCATGTCGTAAAACTTCGTCCTATGGTGCACACATATGGTCCATCACGACTGTGCGCGCGGCCTCAACCGGCAACGGTCTCGACGGCGGCCATGGCCGGCATTTCCTGCTCATTGGTGCTTTCGATCTTCGCGACATCGCTCCGGCGCACCGTCGCGCCCAGGATCACCGCAGCCGCGAGCATCAGGCCCGCGCCGACCAGGAATGCGACATGGAATCCGGACACAAGCGCGCTGACACCATCTGCCGGTGTCGGCACGTGACCGAGCGCGGAGAGCGTGTTCGCCGTGGTGTTCGCCGCAAGTGTCGACAGCACCGCAAGACCGATCGCTCCTCCGAGCTGCTGGGCCGTGTTGAGCAGCCCCGACGCGAGTCCGGCATCCTCCGGTGCGACGTTGGTCGTGGCGATCAGCGTGATCGGGACGAAGGTCAGCCCCATGCCGAAAGCCATGATCATGAGCCCGGGAAGCAGGTCACCCAGGTAGGTGCCCTTGACGGGAATCCTGCTCAGGACGACGAGCCCGACTGCCGCGATGGTCATGCCGCTGATGCCGACTGCGCGAACACCGACCCGCCGGATCAACAGGTTCGACAGACCCGCGCCCGCGATGATGCCGAGCGTCACCGGGAGGAACGCGAGGCCCGCCCGGAGTGCGCTGTATCCGAGCACTTCCTGCACGTAGATCGAGGCGAAGAAGAACATCGCGAACAGGCCGCCGGCGATCAGCAGCATCGCGGAGTTGGCGCCCGTGATCGACCGCATCCGGAAGATGCCAAGGCGGATCAGCGGGTGACGGAGCCGGCCCTCGAGGATGACAAACGTCACCAGCAGCGCGATCGCGATGGCTGCGAGGCCAAGGGTCTCAACGGAGATCCATCCGGCCGTCTGCGCATTGACGAGTGCGTACACCAGGATCACGAGGCCGCCCGTGACCGACACGGCGCCCGCGATGTCGACACCGCCGCGGACGTTCTCGCCACGGCTTTCCGGCACGAATCGCAGCGCGAGTGCGATGGCGACGACGCCGACCGGCACGTTCACGAAGAAGATCCACTGCCACGAGAGCAGGCTGGTCAGGATGCCACCGAGCAGCAGGCCGACAGCGCCGCCCCCGACTGCGATCGCGCTCCAGACGCCGAGGGCGGCGGTGCGCTCGCGGCCCTCGGCAAACGTGGTGGTCAGCACTGAGAGCGCCGCTGGAGTGACCAGCGCACCGCCGAGTCCCTGGACCGCGCGTCCGGCGACGAGGATACCGGCCGAACCCGCAAGGCCGTTCATCAACGACGCCGCGGAGAAGAGGACGATCCCGATCAGGAAGAGCCGCCTCCGACCCACGAGGTCAGCTGCGCGACCACCGAGCATGAGGAACCCGCCGAACGCCAGCGTGTACGCGTTCACGATCCACTGCAGGCTTGCGGGCGAGAAGTGCAAGCCGCGCTGGATCGACGGCAGGGCGACGTTCACGATGGTGTTGTCGAGGATCACCATGAACTGGGCGATGCCCACGACGACGAGGACGAGCCAGGGATTGATGCGCTTCGGTTCCATGTCGTTCGTCCTCTGTTTGCGATAGAATCGGAGCGTGGGCTCCGGTTAGGAGTACTATACGGAACGATGGTTCCGTTTGTCAATGAGAGTCAGGACGACCGATGAGCACGGGGACAACTGGGAGAGGGCAGGTGGAGGCCGCGATGCCGCAGGCCTCGGATCGGCATCTGCGCGCCGACGCCCAGAGGAATCGCGAACGCATCCTCGAGGCGGCCGCGACGCTGATGGCCACGCATGGGATCGACGTGTCGATCGATGCCATAGCGGATCTCGCTCAGGTGGGCGTTGGCACGCTCTATCGCAACTTTCCCACCAAGGGTGCGTTGTTCGAGGCGCTGCTCATGGCACGGATCACGCCACTGGTAGCGGAGGCGCGTGCCGCTGCCGATGCTGACGATGCCGGCGACGCCTTCGTGACCTTCGTCCGCCGCCTGTCCGACGAGTTCGCCGACTTTCGAGCGCTTGCGGATGCCATGGCCGCGTCAGGTGTCGATCTCAATCTCACCAAACAGGCGATTTCGGGTGAGCTCATCGAGGCGGTTTCCACGCTGCTCGAGCGAGCCCAGGCGGCCGGCAGGATTCGGCCGGATGTGACCATTACCGACGTCTCCGCGATGATGGCCGGACTCAGTCACGCGGATCCGTCGTTCATGGATGTCTCGCAGCGCAGGCGATGTGTGGCGCTCGTCTGTGACTCGCTGCTGCTCGCGGCGCGAAGCGTGCTGCCCTGTGGGGACACTGCCAGAAAGGCTCCCACCCGGGGCTAACGCCGGCGGACGGGGACTCAGGACGGGTCGTCGCTGCGGCGGAGTTCCCAGGCGAGGCGGTCGATGGCGCGATGCTTGCCGATCGGAATCTGGAGGTATCGGTACCCGCCGGCCGCGGGGATCTTGAGGTCGATGAGCCAGGTGCCGCGCTCACCCCGTGACAGCAGGACGTCGTCGACACGCATCACCGCCTGCCCGGTGGGGGACTCCTCGACGACACTGCGGGGGACTCGTCGCTTCATCTGATCAACCCCTCACGGGTGTGGGCGATGCACTTGCCGCCGCCCGCGCGGGCCGGCGGCTGTCGAGCCCGTAGGCTCGATAGAGCAACTCGATGGGATGCACAGCGGTTACTCCCGCGCCGTGCGCGATCTGCCACCGGCACGTCTCGCTGTCGCAGGCCGCGACGTCGGACCCGGTTGCGGTGATGTCATCGAAGAGGCGCTTGCCGACCGCCATCGAGATGTCGTACTTCTCCTTCTTGAGCCCGTACGTTCCGGCGATGCCGCAGCAATCGGCATCGAGCTCGATCATGTCCAGGTCGGGGACCAGCGCGAGCAGGTCGAGCGCCGGCTTGCCGATGCCGTGTCCGCGCTGCTGGCACGGCGCGTGATACGGGACGGTCATCGGCAGCGAGCGGAAGTCCGTGCGCAGCTCACCACGCTCGTGAAGTCGGAGCAGGAACTCGCAGAGGTCGTACATCGATGCGCTCACGACCTTGAGGTCCTCGTCGTCGATGCCGAGGATCTCGTGCGCCTCGCGCTTGAGCATCAGGCCGCAACTCGTCGAGTTGGCGACGATCGGCAATCCGGCATGCGCGTGTGGCGCCAGGCGATCGACGAGCCGCCGCACGTACGTGCGAGCTGCGGGGAAGTTGCCGTTGGACTGCAACGGGAGTCCGCAGCAGTCCTGCTCGGGCACGATCACCCGGAAGCCGTTGTGCTCGAGCACCGCCACGACCATCTCACCGACGCGCGGCTCGTAGTAGTTCGTGCCGCAGCCGTGGAAATACACGACGGCGGGCGCGCCGGTGGGGGAGCGATGGGCGCGCGATCGGCGCTGAAACGTCTTGCCGTCGAAGCTCGGCATGGGCGCATCGCGGTGGATCCCGATGACTGTTTGCACGAGTCCCCGCACTGCTCTGTTGTGCAACGCCCAGTTGGCGAGCGGCGCCACCGGGGTCCCGAGTTGCCCGATCACCGTCGGCCGCGCGATCAGCTGGTTGCGCAGCGGCACGCCTCGTTGCTCCCAGAGCTGTGCACGAGCACGAGAGTTGATCTCCGCGATCTTCACGTCCTGCGGGCAGACCTGCGTGCAGATCCCGCACCCAGAGCAGTAGTCGACGGAGCTGTCCACGGACGGACCCGCGCCGCGATAGCGCTCGGCCTGCGGTCCGATGTACTTGGGTCCGGGGAACGAGGGCGTGACCTGCGAGACGGGGCAGTACGTCTCGCAGATCGTGCACTTGACGCAGTGGTCGAGCGAGTCGCGGATGGCGTCGATCATCGAGCCGCCTCCGAGAGCGGGCGGGCTGTCCGCGCAAGGATGGCCTCCGCGGCCGCGTATCCCGTGGCCAGGCTGATGCCGGTGCCCGACTGCTCCTTCCACGGTATGGCGCCACCGAGGATGGCGCCGGCGGCGTGGAGGTTCGAGTACACCGGATGCCCGTCTGCATCCAGCGGTCGGTACTGATCGTCGGTGGCGACGCCCGCCCGGGCCAGCGGCTGCTCGTCGAAATAGCCCGGGGCAAAGCGAACGTGCTCGGCGTCAGGGACGCCGATGAGCGGCAACCCGAACGCGGTCTCACGCGTCGTGCCGAAGGAGTCGAGCTCCAGGCCGCCGCTTGCGAATCCTCCGGATGCGAGCACCACGGCGCCGGTCGCGTGCGAGACCGGGCCGGTGGCGTTGGCAACGTCGACGGCGTCGATGCGTCCGTCGGTGACGTGCACGCCGACGGCGCTCACACCGAGCACGACGCGTGATCCCGCGTCGCGAAGCGCCTTCGACAATGCGTCGAACAGGCGACGTCCGGGGATCGACGGTGGCAGTGTGGAGACCTCGAAGACCGTGCGCCCCAGCGTTGTCTCCATCTCCTCCCAGGTGCGGTTCGCGTTGCGGAGGCCGAGCACTGCAGGGACGCCGATCCGTTCATCTGGTTCCACTCGTTGACGGAGCGCAGACACCAGCCAGGCGGTCAACTCCCCGTCGTCGAACCGCCCGGCCAGCACCCGGCCGCTGAGGTCGGCCCGGCGGCTCGGTGGAGGGTCGAGCTCCAGGGCACGCGCGGTGATCGGCGTCGGGAGATCCGCGTGCGCGATGTTGGCCGCGAGCAGCGCGGGATGAAAATCCTTGAACCCTTTGAAGCCGACGAACACGAAACGGCCCCCGGCGCGCAGATCACCGCCGGCCATCGTGCGCGGCACGAACGCCGTTGGTTTCGCGACTCCGATCGCTGTCGGCAGCAGCAGATTCTTCTCGACGCCACCGCTATAGCCGAGGGCGCTGGTCTGCGTGGCGAACCAGGCGAGCGCTGCGGCCAGCCCGTCAGCAGCGAGATGGCGGTACGGATGCTCAGGTGCGCTCGCAAGCAGCGCCGGCATCGACGCGGCTGGGCTTTCGACGCGCGTTCGGCCGGTGTACCCGAGCACGTCGATCGTTGCCGGCGCGAGCTGCATCGCGCCTGCGCCGCGGGCGACGACGAGCACCTTCTGTCCCTGCTCGCTGAGGCGGAGCGCAGCGGTGAGCCCGGCGAGCCCCGCCCCCACCACGATGGTGTCGTAGCTCATCGGGGCAGGTGCTCCACGTCGAGCACACCCTGGAAGATCCAGTCGTCGAGCCGCGCCTGACGCAGTTGATCGCCGTGCAGGATCGGGTGAATTCCCTTCCACCGCTCCTCGAGAAAATCGCGCAGCGTCTGATTCATGGTGGCCTGATCAACAGCGCCGCCTTCGTGCAGGATCCCGGCTGCGCGGAAGATGCAGAACCCGCCCTGACACGGTCCCATGGCGAGCCTCGTCAAACGGCGGATGTCATCGAGGCTCGTCGTGTCGCGCTGCTTGACGGCGTTCTCGAGATGCGACCTGGTGATCAGCTCGCACTCGCAGATGACCTCCTCCGCCTGGGGGACGGGCTCGCGTGCGGCGAGGCGATTGCCGATCTTGTACGAGACGTGCTGCTCGGAGCCCGCCAGCGGAACCTCGGCTGTCCTGCATGGACGAGGTCCGCCGAGCTGCAGGCACGCCGCATCAACCGCGGCTTCGGCCATCAGGCGGAACGTCGTGGTCTTGCCGCCCGTGATGGTGAGGAAGCCGGCAACACCCTCGCGCGCGGAGTGGTCGAGCAGCGCGTGGGAGCGTGTCACGTCGCGTGTTTCGGCAACTGCCGCCGTGTCTTCGAAGAGCGGACGCACGCCTGCCCATGCGTGCAGCGCGCGCGCCTGGCGGAACCCCGGGACAAGCTTCTCGCCCTCGTCGAGGAGGAGATCGATGTCGGGCTGCCGGATCTCGGTCTCATCGGGGTCGGGAACGAACACATCTGTTGTCCCGATCACGCATGCGGTACGGAGCGGCAGAAGGATGTCGCCGTCGGCCGGTCGCTTGCACCGGTTGACGCACATCTGCACGAGACGGTGGTTCATCGCGATCATCAGGCCCATGCCGGCGCGAACGTTCACCGTGCATTTGGCGAGCTTCGCGATCTGGCCTGCCCAGGCCCCCGCGGCGTTGATGACAACAGTGGCGCGAATCGCGAACTCTGCGCCGTCCCGGTCGTTGCGGACGTGCGCGCCGACAACTCGATCGCCGTCGACCTCGAGGTCGAGCACGCGATGGTACGGAAGAATCACCGCTCCATGCTCCTCGGCGGATCGAGCGCAGCCCCACACCAGCTTCCAGGGGTCGAGCGACGCGTCCGGGACCAGAAATGCACGCCGGATGTCCGGGTTGACCCGTGGCTCGCGGCGCAGCGCTTCCGCGACGGGGATCTCCTCGGTGGGCACCCCTGTCGCTCTGCATCCTTCGAGGAACTGATCGCCGTACTCAGGGTCGTCCCACGGTGTCGCGACGAACATCCCACCCGTGTCCTCGATGCAGTCCGCCGCGGTCACGCGAAGGATTCGATTCTCCGCGATGCACTCGCGAGCGGCCGATGGGTCCTTGACCGCGTACCGCCCACCCGAGTGGAGGAGGCCGTGAAAGCGGCCGGTGGTCCCGTCCGCGAGGTCACGGCGCTCCACCAGGATGGTGGAGAAGCCACGCAGTGCGGCATCGCGCGCGACCCCGACGCCGGTCGAGCCACCGCCGATGACGAGGACGTCGGCCTCGAGCGAGCTCATCGGGGTGTTCTGCGTTGCCATGGGGTTGAGCGTATCGAGTCGTCCCGGTCCGGACGCTCGATCACCCGGGGGAACCCGATTCAGCCCGGATGCGTGTGCTCCTCCTCTTCGCCCTCGGCGAAGTCGCCCCGGTTCTCGGGGTTCTCGGGATGATGGTCGCTCGCCTCCTGGCCCTCGGCGAA
This sequence comes from Candidatus Dormiibacterota bacterium, assembly GCA_963833055.1. Taxonomy (GTDB): domain Bacteria; phylum Chloroflexota; class Dormibacteria; order Aeolococcales; family Aeolococcaceae; genus Palsa-851. The sequence continues at coordinate 25,622 of CAWHWM010000011.1, forward strand.
GCTGCCCTCGTGGGTGTCCCTCGCCTTCTCCTCGCCGGTGGCGAAATCGCCTTCCTCCTCCTCGCGCTCCGGGTGGTGCTCTTCGGTCTCCTGCCCCGTGGCAAAGGACCCCTGGTGCCCGTGCTCGTGATCGTCCGGTTCGGGGACGCCTGCGTTCTCCTGACCCTCGCCAGCCATGGTGAACCTCCTCTTCAGCCTGGCTCTCACCAGTCAAGTCGGGTACGGGACCTCCGGGGGCCGGGGCGCCGAGTGGTGACGCCCCGGGCTCCCACGGAGGACGAATTCAGTCTGCTGCATCTGCCCCGGTGCAGCGGTTACTCAGCCCAGTCGAAGGTCCTGGTGACCGCCTTCTTCCAGAGCGCGTACTCGTGGTCGACGGCCGCCTTGTCCATGCTCGGCTTCCATTCCTTGTCCTTGCCCCAGTTCTCGCGGAGGTCTTCCACCTGCGCCCAGAATCCGACCGCGAGGCCGGCGGCGTAGGCGGCGCCCAGTGAGGTCGTCTCGGCAACGGTCGGCCGGACCACCGGGACGCCGAGGACGTCGGACTGGAACTGCATCAGCGTGTCGTTGAAGACCATGCCGCCGTCGACCTTGAGCGAGGTCAGCGCGACCCCGGAGTTGGCGTTCATGGCATCGACGATCTCACGCGTCTGCCACGCGGTCGCCTCGAGGGCCGCGCGCGCGATGTGGCCCTTGTTGACGTAACGCGTCAGTCCGGCGATCACACCACGGGCACTGGACTTCCAGTACGGAGCGTAGAGGCCCGAGAACGCCGGCACGAAGTACGCGCCACCATTGTCATCAACAGTCTTGGCCAGGACCTCGATGTCCGAGGACTTCTCGATCATGCCGAGGTTGTCGCGCAACCACTGGACGAGCGCTCCGGTGATCGCGATGGAACCCTCGAGGCAGTACGTCGCGTCGGCGCTGCCCATCTTGTACGCGAGCGTGGTGAGCAGCCCGTTCTTCGACTGCACGGGCTTGGTCCCGGTGTTGAGCAACAGGAAGTTGCCCGTCCCGTATGTGTTCTTCGCCTCGCCGACGGCGAAGCAGGTCTGGCCGAACAGCGCTGCCTGCTGATCGCCGAGGTCGCCGGCGACCGGGATCCCGGCCAGCACGCCCTTGGCCTCTCCATACGTCTCGCTCGACGCGCGAATCGTGGGAAGCATCGACCGTGGGATCCCCATGATGCTGAGGATCTCGTCGTCCCATTCGAGGGTCTCGAGGTTCATGAGCATCGTCCGGCTCGCGTTGGTCACATCGGTGACGTGCACGCCGCCGTCGGTCCCGCCGGTGAGCTGCCAGATCAGCCACGCATCGATGTTGCCGAACGCCAGGTCGCCGGCCTCTGCCTTGGCCCGAGCGCCGTCAACGTTGTCGAGGATCCACTTGACCTTCGGACCTGAGAAATAGGTCGCGAGCGGCAGACCGACCTTGGTGCGGAAGCGATCCTGTCCGCCGTCTGCGGACAGCTCATCCACGATCTTGTCGGTCCGCGTGTCCTGCCAGACGATCGCGTTGTACACGGGCTTCCCCGTGCCGCGATCCCAGACGAGCGTCGTCTCGCGCTGGTTGGTGATGCCCACTGCCGCGATATCGGCGATCGCGACCTTGTCCAGCCCCGCTTTCACGACTTCCTGCGTGCGCTGCCAGATCTCGAGGGGATCGTGCTCCACCCAGCCCGGCTTCGGGAAGATCTGCTCGTGCTCCTTCTGATCGACGGACACAACCTTGCCGCTGTGATCGAACACCATGAAGCGCGTGCTCGTGGTGCCCTGGTCGATCGCTGCTGCGTATTTCGCCATCAATAACTCCTTTCGCCCATATGACTTTTCGGCATCAGTCGGCGTTCAGTCGACGACCGCTAGATGGGAAGCTGGTGCGCGACCAACGCGCCGAGGATGCCGCCGATGATCGGACCCACCACGGGTATCCACGCATAGCTCCAGTCGGATGAACCCTTTCCCGGTATCGGGAGCAGGAAGTGGGCGATGCGCGGCATCAGATCGCGGGCGGGGTTGATCGCGTAACCGGTCGGACCTCCCAACGAGAGGCCGATTGCGAAGACCAGAAGGCCGACGAGCAATGGCGCGAGGCCGCCGGCGAGCCCGTTGCCCTTCGAACCGATCGCCACGACGCCGAAGACCAGCACGAAGGTGCCGATGATCTCGCTGATGAGGTTGAAGAGCGGGTTGCGAATGGCCGGGCCGGTGCAGAAGACCGCGAGCTTCAGACCGGGATCCTCGGTCTCCTTCCAGTGATGGCTGTAGTGCACCCACACCAGCACCGCGCCGATGAATGCCCCAACCAGCTCACCCCCGAGGTACTGCGGGACGTTGGACCACGACGTGCTGCCGATGACCGCGAGCCCGAGTGTCACTGCGGGATTGAGGTGCGCACCGTCGAATTGACCCACGGCGTAAACGGCCATCGCGACGGCCATCGCCCACCCGAAGGTGATGACGATCCAGCCGCTGTTCTCGGCCTTCGACTTGGACAGCAGCACCCCGGCGACGACGCCGTCCCCCAGAAGAATCAGGAGGCCGGTTCCTATGACCTCCGAGAAAAAAATGTGGTTGGGCATTGGTGCCACCTCCTTGGCGATCTCTACCCCTGTTTGGGTGTGCGGACACTACCCTCGTCCGTGGGGCATTGTCAATCACCTTTGGCAATAGCCCTTTTTGCCCGATTAAGGAATTGGTAGGCTTACGGCCCGTGCCCAAACCGATCCAATCCATCGAACGTGCCTCGGCCATCCTCCGGCTCCTTTCCGGCCGCACGCGCCGCCTCAGCCTGGCCGAGGTCGCGGGGGAGCTGGGGCTCCCGAAGGGGACCGTCTACGGGATCATGCGCACCCTGCTGTCCGTCGGTTTCGTCGAGCAGGATCCCGAGTCGGGCAAGTACCGGATGGGGGCGGCGCTGCTGCATCTGGGGAGCAGCTACCTGGACGGCAACGAGCTGCGCACCCGCGCGCTGAACTGGGCCGACTGGCTCGCCGCGCGCACCAACGAGAGCGTGCGTCTCGGCACGCTGCACGACGGCCAGGTGCTGCTCGTGCACCACGTGTTCCGTCCCGACAACAGTCCGCAGTCCCTCGAAGTCGGCGCGCTCCTTCCGATGCACGCCACAGCGATGGGGAAGGTGCTGCTCGCGTATCACCCGTACCTCGCTGCCGAGCTCGGCAACGGCTCGCTGCCGCGCTTCACGAACTGCACGATCACCGATCCCAAGGTGCTCGCGCGGGAGATCAAGCGCGTGCAGGACCAGGGATGGGCGTCGTCGATGGAGGAGTTGATCGAAGGCGAGACGTCGTTCGCCGCGCCGATTCGCGATCGCCAGGGCGTCGCTGTCGGTGCCATCGCGATCTCGGGGCCGACCGAACGCCTTTGCGAGAGCGCGCAACCGCGGAGTGACCTCGTGTCCTATGTGCGCGAAGGAGCTCGAACGATTTCACGCGACCTCGGAGCGGTTCCGTGGTGATGGTGATGCAGCATCATTCCGCCAGGAGGAAACGGTCTTGAGCGCTCGATACGTCGCCGCGATCGATCAGGGAACATCCTCGTCGCGGTGCCTGGTGTTCGATGAGCAGGGACGCATCGTGTCCCTGAGCCAGAAGGAGCACGAGCAGATCTTTCCGCGTCCCGGCTGGGTCGAGCACGATCCGCGTGAGATCCTGCGCAACGTCATCGAGGTCGTGCGCGGCGCGCTCGACACAGGCGGTCTCGACATGCGCGACCTCGTCGCAGTCGGTATCGCAAACCAGCGCGAGACGACTGTCGTCTGGGATCCGCACACGGGTGAGCCCGTGCACAACGCGATCGTGTGGCAGGACACGCGCACGGATGCGCTCTGTCGCAAGCTCGGCGCCGAGCACGGGCAGGATCGCTTTCGCGATCGCTGCGGTCTGCCGCTCGCGACGTATTTCTCCGGCCCCAAGGTCAGCTGGCTGCTCGACAGTGCACCGGGCCTGCGCAGCCGCGCCGAGCAGGGCGACCTGCTGTTCGGAACCATGGACAGCTGGCTCGTCTGGAACCTCACGGGCCGGCACGTCACCGATGTCACCAACGCGAGCCGGACGATGCTGATGAACCTGGAGACGCTCGACTGGGATGAAACGCTGCTCGACGCAATCGGCGTCCCGCGCGCCATGCTGCCGGCCATCCAGCCCTCGTCGCAGATCTACGGCGAGGCGGGCGACTCGCTGGGTGGCGTGCCCATCGCGGCTGCACTCGGTGATCAGCAGGCCGCACTGTTCGGTCAGACATGCTTCTCGGCGGGGGAGGCCAAGTGCACGTACGGCACCGGCAGCTTCCTGCTGCTCAACACCGGCACACGTCCCGTGCTGTCGCAGCATGGGCTGATCACCACCGTCGGATCGAAGATCGGGGATGAGCCCGCGACATACGCGCTCGAAGGTTCGATCGCGGTGACGGGAGCGCTCGTTCAGTGGTTCCGCGACAAGGTGGGGCTGATCGGCAGCGCCCCCGAGGTGGAGACACTCGCTCGCACCGTCGACGACAACGGCGGGATCTACTTCGTTCCCGCGTTCTCCGGGTTGTTCGCGCCGCACTGGCGCGGTGATGCGCGCGGGGTGATCGCGGGTCTGACGGGATACGTCACCAAGGGCCATCTCGCTCGCGCGGTCCTGGAGGCCACCGCGTGGCAGACGCGCGAAGTCGTCGACGCCATGAATGCCGAACTCGGGCATCGAGATGCATTCCCTCAAGGCCGACGGCGGCATGACCGCGAACAACCTGCTGATGCAGTTCATCGCTGATGTGCTCGGTGTGCCGGTGGTGCGTCCGAACGTCGCGGAGACGGTGTCACTCGGTGCCGCGTATGCAGCGGGACTCGCGGTGGGCTTCTGGCCGGATGTCGAAAGCCTGCGCGCGCACTGGCACAAGGCTGCGGAGTGGCTCCCGAAGATGGACGCGGTCGAGCGCGAACGCGGTTACCGGAAGTGGAACAAGGCAGTCCAGCGCACGCTCGACTGGGTGGACGACGACGACTGATGTCCCGGCGCGCTAGATGATGAAGCGCCGGTACCGCCAGAGATAGTCGAGCCCGCTCGCGATGGTGGCGATCACGGCGATCCAGATGAACACCACCGACGGCAGCGTGAGCAACGGGTACGGCTGCGCCAGGATGATCAGCAGGATCATGCAGTTCTGCGTGAATGCCTTGCCTTTCCCGAGCTGCGTCGAGCTCACCACCACGCCCTGGCCGGCGGCAACCGAGCGCAGCCCGGTGATCAGGAATTCGCGTGCTGCGACGACGACGACAACCCACGACGGAATCAGCGATTGCGACGCGAGGATCACCAGGACGGTGATGACCATCAGCTTGTCGGCGAGGGGATCGAGGAACTTGCCCAGCTCCGTGACGAGGTTGCGGCTGCGTGCTATCCGTCCGTCGAGCGTGTCGGTCGCGGCCGCGGCGACATAGGCGACCGCGCTGATCTGGTAGTGATCGTTGAAATCGATGGCCAGGAAGGCGCCGATCACCGGAACCAGGAGGATGCGCAGGATCGTCAGCTGGTTCGGGATGGTCAGGTGGCGGGTCACCGCCTCAGTGTGCATGCCGCCATCTCCGACTGGTCAAAGGCGCGTCTCAGGAATTGCATCTAGAATCGCGAGGTGAGCCTCCTGACCATTGTGCTTTTGGGGGTGGCCGGATACGTGCTCGGGAGTCTCCCATGGGGATACTGGCTCTCGAGGTTCGTGACCGGGAAGGACATCCGCCAGGTCGGGAGCAAGGGGACCGGCGCCGCGAATGTCTGGCGGCACGCCGGTTTCAAGATGTTCTTCATTGTCGCGCTGCTCGACATCGGCAAGGGATCCGCTGCTGCGGCGATCGGCCTCGCGGTGGGCGGCCCGTCCGGCGCCGTGGTTGCCGGCATCGGCGCGCTGATTGGGCACTGGCGGCCGCTCTTCCTCGGCTTCCGGCGCGGCGGCAAGATCGTTGCCACCACGGTGGGCGTCGTCCTGGTGATGGCGCCGCTTGCCGCGGTGGTGATGGCGGTCGTGTGGTGGATGGTGCTGCTGGCCACCCGATACACGTCGGTCGCGTCGATCACCGCGGCGCTCGTGCTGCCCGTCCTTGTCCTGGTCTTCGGCGGCACGTGGGCCGAGGTGTTCTTCACGCTCGGCGCGGCGCTCGTGATCATCGTGCTGCATCGCGCCAACCTCGAGCGGCTGGTCCACGGGACCGAGAACCGCTTCACGCTGCGCCTGCCGGGGCTCCACCGGAGGGCGCCGGTGCCGGTCGCCGCCAGCGACCCAACCCCGCCGGCGCGCTGAGGGTGCTCAGGCAGAACTGCTGAAGCCGGGGAGAGGCCGGACGATGAGCCCCTGGTCGAGATACCAGGTGATCGTCCGCCGCATGGTGATCTCGATCGGGGTGTAGTCGAGGCCGAGGTCGCGGGCGGCCGGCGCGCCGTCATATGGCGCGCCCTCGATCAGCGTTCGCACCATCTCGCGGCAGTACCGGGTGTGCTTGTGGCGCGCCCGGGCCACGGCCTCGATGCATGCCGATGCGGCCAGGGCGAGCTTCGGGGGCAGGAACCTCGGTGGATCGCTGAGCCCGGTGAGGCGCGACAGCAGCGCGAGGCCACTGCGCAGGGTCATCGACGCACCGCAGAGCAGGTACCGGCGGCCGGCGACGCCTCGCTCCTCCGCGAGCAGATGTCCACGCGTGCAGTCCGCGATGTCGATGACGTTCAGCGGCCCGTTGACGGCGGCCGGGAGCTTGCCGTTGAGAAAGCTGATCAGGAGCCGGGCCGTCCCGCTGGTCCGCCCCGGTCCCTGCACCGACGCGGGGTTGACGCACACGACGGTCATTCCGGTGCCGGCCGCTGCTTCCATCACCGCCTGCTCGGCCTCGTATTTCGAGCGCGCGTACTCGGACAGGAAGCGACGCGCGCCGCGGCGTCCCGATGCCGCGCCAACGTCGAGGGTCGCCGCCGACGACGTGTACACCACCCGCGAGACGCCGGCGGCAGCGGCTGCCAGCACCACCGTCCGCGAGCCGGCGACGTTGACCTCGAACATCGGCCGGGGATCAGGCACGCAGAACGCATTGGCGCCGGCCGCGTGGTACACGGTCTCGCAGCCGGCGAATCCGGCCTCGAGCGATGCCCTTTCCCGCAGGTCGCCGCGGACCGGCTCTGCGCCGAGCTCGATCAGCCGCTGCGCCGAGGCGTCAGATCGCGCGAGGGCGCGAACCGGGCGTCCGGCGGCGACCAGCTCCTCGACGATCGAGCGGCCGAGGAACCCCGTCGCCCCGGTCACGAATGCCCTGCCAGCCATGCAGGTGCGAGCCTACGCCGTCGCCCCCGCCGGTCAGCGATTCGCCGGCCAAACGAAGCTCAGGACACTCCGCCGGCCGTCTCGACGAACCCATTGACAGCGGCACCGGCAAGAGAGTAATTTCCGACCAACGTTCGATAATGTCGAATAACAGGAGTGTCGAGCCATGGCCACAGCCACCAGGCGCATGCGAAAGATCATCAACGAGCCAGATCAGGTCGTCAAAGAGTCGCTCGCCGGGCTCGCCGCCTCCGTTCCGGACATCCTGCGGTACGACGTCGAGAACCAGATCCTCGTTCGCGCCGGTGCGCCGATCAAGGGCAAGGTGGCGCTGATCTCGGGTGGTGGGTCGGGGCACGAGCCCCTGCACGGTGGTTTCGTCGGCGTCGGCATGCTCGATGCGGCCTGTCCCGGCGAGGTCTTCACGTCCCCGGTCCCGGACCAGATGCTCGCCGCGACCAAGGCGGTTGACGGTGGCGCAGGCGTCATCCACATCGTCAAGAACTACACGGGTGACGTGCTCAACTTCAAGATGGCCGCCGACGAGGCGGAGGAGGAGGGCATCAAGGTCGAGGCGATCGTCATCGACGACGACGTCGCGGTGCAGGACTCGCTGTACACCGCCGGGCGTCGTGGCGTCGGCGCGACCGTGATCGCGGAGAAGATCGGCGGCGCGGCAGCGGAGCGGGGCGATTCGCTCGACAAGGTCGCGAGCGTCATCAAGCAGGTCAACGCGCGCGGCCGGTCGTTCGGCATCGCGCTGTCGTCGTGCATCCCGCCCGCGTCGGGGAATCCGATCTTCGATCTTCCCGAGGGCGAGATGGAAGTCGGCATCGGCATCCATGGCGAGCCGGGCCGTCGCCGCGCGCCACTCGGCAGCGCAGCGGAGATCGCCGACATCATGGTCGAGGCATGTGCGTCGGACCTTGGTGCCAAGGCTGGCTCAAACGTGCTGGCCTTCGTCAACGGCATGGGCGGAACGCCGCTGCTCGAGCTCTACCTCCTGTACGGAGAGGTCGAGAAGCGCCTGCGCAAGCTCGGTCTTACACCCGCGCGCAACCTCGTCGGCAGCTACATCACGTCGCTCGAGATGGCAGGGGCTTCGTTGACGCTCGTCGAGCTCGACGACACCCTCACAGCACTGTGGGATGCGCCCGTGCACACGGCCGCCCTGCGCTGGGGAGGCTGATGCTATCGTGGCGGTCGCTATAGCGATGGATGCGCAGACCGTCACCGCGTGGATGAATGAGATCGCCTCGTCGGTCCGCGCCGAGCGGGACTACCTGGTCCAGCTCGACGCTGCGATCGGCGACGGCGACCATGGCATCAACCTGAATCGTGGCTTCGATGCAGTGGTGCTCGCCCTGAGCACGGAGCCGGATGGCACGCCCGGCAAGCTGCTGATCCTCTCCGGGAAGACGCTCATCTCCACGGTCGGTGGGGCGAGCGGACCGCTCTGGGGGTCGGCGCTCCGCAAGGCGGGGCGTGCGCTTGGCGACGAGCCGACCTTCGATCTCGCCCAGCTCGTCGATGCGATGGCGGCCGCGCTCGCGTCGGTGCAGGACCTCGGCGCGGCCGTGCCCGGAGACAAGACGATGGTGGACGCGCTGGAACCGGCGGTGGCCGCCATGCGAGAGGGGCTGGCGCGGGGGGCGTCGAGCGGGGAGATACTCCGCTCCGCCGCGGAGGCAGCGGAGAAGGGAATGCGGGCGACGATCCCGATGCAGGCGCGCAAGGGCCGCGCCTCGTATCTCGGTGAGCGTTCCATCGGGCATCAGGATCCGGGAGCGACGTCGACGGCGCTGATCATCCGAGCCCTGGAACGGACGGTAGCGGGCACTCCTTAAATGAGCGAGCGAGTGCTCGCTGGTGTTCCGGCGTCACCGGGGACAGCGTTCGGAGCGGTTCGGCGCCTCGACGCCGCCGGCCAGATCGACGGCATCGTCCTCGATGCGGCCGCCCGGCCGGCCGCTGCCGCCGGTGCCCGCGACGCCCTGGCGCAGTCGGCGCGTGAGCTCGAGGATCTGGCCACGAAGCTCAGAGCCGAGGGGCGCAGCGACGAGGCGGACATCCTCGATGCCGGGATGATGATGGCCGAGGATCCGGCACTGCTCGAGGCCGTGGAGGCGGCGGTCCTCAAGCGGGGGCTCACCGCAGCCAGCGCCATCATGGTCGAGGTCGAGGCAGCGGCGGCGCAACTCGATTCGCTCGGGGATGAGGAGCTCGCCGCGCGTGCATCCGACGTCCGTAGCCTGGGCCGTCGCGCGGCCAGGCACGCATCGGGCGAAGGTGCCCGCGCGGATCGGGAGACGAGCGGCGACACGATCCTCGTCGCAGCCGACCTCGGACCGGCGGATGTCATCGAGCTCGATGGAGACGTGCGCGGGATCGCCCTCGCCGAAGGAGGAGCCACCGCGCACGCGGCGATCGTCGCGCGGGGTCTCGGTCTGCCGATGGTGGTCGGCGTCGGCCCGGTGGTCCTCTCGCTTTCCGAGGGTGAGGTCTGCATCGTCGATGGCGACGCGAGCGCCGTCATCGCGTCGCCGGACGAGGCACGGCTCCAAAGGGTTCGTGGCGCGATGACCGCTGCGGCTGCAGCTCGGGTTCGGGCGATGGCGTCTCGATCGCTTCCCACAGTGACCCGCGATGGACGATCCGTCCGCGTCCTCGCCAACGCGGCGACGGCGGCGGAGGTGCGAGCGGCGCTCGAGGCAGGAGCCGACGGCGTCGGTCTGCTGCGCACCGAGCTTGCCTTTCTCGAGGCCAGGCACTGGCCATCTGTCGCCGAGCATCGGCGCACCCTTGAACCCGTCCTGGGCCAGCTCCACGGGCTCACCGCGACCGTCCGGTTGCTCGACTTCGGCGGCGACAAGACACCCCCCTTCCTTAAAGGAGTATTCGGACGTGGCGTGGAGCTGCTCCTCGATGATCCTGAGGCGCTTTCCTCACAGCTCGAGGCGATCCTGGACACCGGAGACGCGACCGAGCTTCGTGTGCTGATCCCGATGGTGACCGAGCCCGGTCAGGTGCGCGCCGTGCGGGCGACCGTCGAGCCGATCGCCGCGCGGCGGCGGAGCCGGGTACCGCTGCTCGCCGCCATGGTCGAGGTTCCGGCGGCTGCCGTGATGGCAGACCGCATCGCGCCGGAGGTCGGCATGTTCAGCATCGGCACCAATGACCTGACGAGCTTTCAGCTCGGCATTGACCGGGCCCGGCCGGGCGGTGCGCCCGCACACCACCCCGCTGTCCTCCAGCTGATCGCCGATACCGTCGACGCCGCGCGAGTCGCCGGCATTCCTGTCGAGGTGTGCGGCGAGGCCGCGTCGAACCCGCTGGTCATGCCGCTCCTCGTCGGACTCGGCGTCGACGAGCTCAGTGTCGGCGCAGCCGCAGTTGCGCGGGTTCGCTCCTGGGTCCGCGCCCTCGACTACGAGGAGGCGAAAGCCATCACGTTGCGCGCGCTCCACGCCGAGTTCCGCCGCGGAGGTGGAGTCGCTCGAGCGCCCGCTGCGCGCGCTACTCGACGACGGCGGCGAGTGACTCGGCGAGGGCATCGAGCGCAGCAGCCGCGTCCTCGCCGTCGGCGCGAACCAGCAGCGTCGTGCCGGCGGTTGCACCAAGTCCCAGAACGCTGAGGATGCTTTTGGCATCGGCCTCACGGCCGTTTGCCGCGACCACGATCTTCGACTTGAAGCGCATCGCGGTGCGGACGAACAACGCAGCCGGACGAGCATGCAGCGCAACCCCATCGGGGAGCGTCATCTCCGCCTCAGAGCTTGCGAGCATCGCGAGCCTCCTCGGCCGACCGCGCGACCTCGTCGAGCGCTGCCCCGGACGATGCGATCACCGCGGCTGCAACTGCGCCTTCGACGAAGGGAGCATCCACGAGGCGCACGTGGTCATCACCGTTGCCGTCGAGCACCTCGCGCACGGTGAGAATCGCGCTCCCGAGGTCGCACAGGAGCAGCACGCCGTCGCCCTGATCCGCTTTCTCGATCGCTGCCCGGACGAGCGCATCAGACGTGCCCAGACCGCCATCCTGGTCGCCACCGGCGGGCTCGATGTGGACGTCCGGACCCGCCATCTGACCTGCGAGAAGGGTCAACCCTGCAGCCAACTCCGGGCTGTGTGAGACCAGTACAATCCCGACGGCCACGACTTCCCTCGGTGTCACGCGATCGGTGGAGAATCCCAACTAGTCTACATCCTCGACCATAATTCAGCAATGCCGAATAGCCGGCGCCCCACCTCGATTCAATCCGTCGACCGCGCCGCGGCGATTCTCAAAGCGCTCGCCGGTGGTTCCGGAAGGTTGGGGGTCAGCGAGCTCGCCGACCGTCTCGGGTTTGGCGCGTCCAACCGTGCACGGCCTCCTGCAGACGTTGCTGGCACAGGGATTTGTCGAGCAGGACCGCGTGTCCGAGAAGTACCAGCTCGGTGCGGGACTGCTCCAGCTCGGATACTCGTATCTCGACGTCAACGAATTGCGCTCGCGGTCGATCACCTACGCAGCGCAGCTTGCGGTGCGCACGAAGTTCGCGGTCCGCGTCGGAGTCATGCATGGCACCACCGCCGTTGTGGTGCACCACGTCTTTCGCCCCGATGCGACACTGCAGATTCTCGAGGTGGGATCACAGCTGCCGCTGCACGCCAGCGCGCTCGGCAAAGCACTGCTGGCGTTCGCGTCGACGGACACCGTCGACAGCCTGCTCTCGGCGCCGCTGGAGCGGCTGACGAAGCGAACACCGACAGCGGGTGCGTTGCGCATCCAGCTCAACACCATCCGGCTGCAGGCCATCGCCAGCGAGCGCGACGAGGCGGTGCTCGGTGAGTTCGAGCATCGCCGCGCCGATCTTCGACCGCGAAACCAATGCCGTCGGGGCGATCGCTGTTGTCGGTGACACCGATCGTGTGTATCCGCGCGGGCCGGCCCGCGGGCTGTCGACTGCGGTGGTGGAGGCAGCGCGCGGAATCTCTCGCGAGCTCGGCGCGGCGCGGTGGCCGTTCGCCGGATAGGCCGTCACGGGCACAGGGGCTATGCTCTGACCGCCGTCCAGGCAGTGGAGGAATCCGACGTGAGGCGCAGCGTTGATAACTGTTGAAGGCAAAGAGGTCTTCACCGAGCTCTCCGAGCTCGTCGACCCTGCGCACACGGCGCTGCTGGTCATCGACATGCAGCGCGATTTTGTGGACCCTGAGGGTGCATTCGGACTGCTCGGTGTGGATCTCTCGATGTACCGCGAGTCACTCCCAATGCTGGCGGGCCTGCTCCAGCGCCGCGCGCCGTGCCCCAGTCCTCGTGATTCACGTGCAGAACACGACGCTGCCGGGGCGGATCAGCGATTCGCCTGCGCAGATCCGCTTCAACCTTCGCATGCACGGCGGGATGCGTCGGGATGGCGTGCCGCTGCGGTACTCCGTCGACGGAACCCCCGGGCACGCGTTCGTGCAGGAGCTTGCCCCCGATGCCGGCGAGCTCGTGGTGAGGAAGCACCGGTCCAGCGCATTCTGGGGAACCAATCTCGAGCTGCTGTTGCGCAGCAACGGCATCAAGACCGTGGTGATCGGCGGTTGCACGACGGAGGGATGCGTGGAGTTCGACGGCTCGCGACGCGATGTTCAACGACCTCTACGTCGTGATCGCCGTCGACTGCGTCGCAAGCGACGACAGGGAGCAGCACGACGCCTCGCTCCTGCTGATGCGTCACCGGTTCGACATGGCCGGCGCGGACGAGATCGCCGCCGTGTGGGACGCTGCTTCCACGCGTCCATGATCATCACGGACGTCCTCGCCGTCCCGGTTCGCTCGGGGTTCTTCGCCGACGATCAGGCCGCGATTCGGGCGGGAGCGGTGCACGACGGATTCACCTACAGCGGTCACCCGGTCACGCCGGGCTTCCGGACCATCCGCCAGCCCGGCGAGGCGGTATCGGTGCTCCTGGTGATGGACGGCGGACAGATCGCCCATGGCGACTGTGCAGCAGTGCAGTACTCAGGTGTCGGCGGGCGCGCTCCCGTGTTTCGCGCGACGACGGCAGTGGCCACGATCGAGCGCCACATCGTGCCGCTCCTGCGCGGGAGGCACATCACGAATTTTCGTGACATGGCAACGGAGATCGACAGCGTCGTCATCGATGGCGAACCGTTGCACGCGGCGATCAGATACGGAGTCACGCAGGCACTGCTCGATGCCGTCGCACGCACACGCGGGGTGACCATGGCCGAGGTGGTCCGCGATGAGTACGAGACGGGCATCGCACTAGCGCCGGTGCCGCTCTTCGCTCAGACCGGCGACGACCGATACATCAACGTCGACAAGATGGTGCTCAAGGAGGTCGATGTCCTGCCGCACGGTCTGATCAATGAGGTCGAGACCAAGCTGGGTCGCGACGGCGAGAAGTTGCTTGAGTATGTCGCGTGGGTCCGCGATCGCATCGTCGCGCTCCGGTCGCGACCCGACTACGTGCCGCGGTTGCATTTCGACGTCTACGGGACAATCGGCAGTGCGTTCGGCGGCGATGTCGACGCGGTGGCGGGGTACCTCACGCGGCTCGGCGAAACCGCGCGGCCCTTCACGGTCTGCGTCGAGCACGTCATCGACGCCGGCAGCCGCGATGGCCAGGTTCGCGTGTCGGCTGCGCTCCGGCGTGCGCTGCGTGAACAGGGATGTGATGTCCGGATCGCTGTCGATGAGTGGTGCAACACGCTCGAGGACATCGAGATCTTCGTTGCCGCAGAGGCTGCGGATGTCATCCACGTCAAGACCCCGGACCTGGGAGGGATCAACAACACCATCGACGCGTTGCTCCTGGTCGCACGCAGCGGACTCGCCGCGTACTGCGGAGGCAGTTGCAACGAGACGGATCGCTCGGCGCAGGTGTCCGCGCACATCGCGATGGCATGTGGGGCGATCCAGGTGCTGGCCAAGCCCGGGATGGGCGTCGACGAGGGATTGATGATCGTGGGCAACGAGATGGCCCGTGTCGCTGCTCTGGTGGGCTCGCGTGGTTTGACCCCTGCATGAAACCGCTCCAGGACGTGCGGATCATCGCGATCGAGCAGTACGCGGCGGGCCCGTTTGGCAGCGTGCAACTCGCGGACCTCGGCGCCGACGTCATCAAGATCGAGGACCCGGCGACCGGTGGGGACATCGGGCGTTACGTGCCGCCGCTCCAGGAGGGGGAGGACAGCCTCTTCTTCGAGACCTTCAACCGCAACAAGCGGAGCATCGGCCTCGATCTTCGCTCCCCGGAAGGGCGCGCGGTGTTCGAAGACCTGGTCCGCGTCAGCGACGTCGTGTACTCCAATCTTCGCGGCGACGTCCCCGGCAATCTGCATATCACGTACGCGGATCTCAAGCACCTGAACGAGCGCATCGTGTGCTGTGCGCTGACGGGATTCGGCATGACCGGCCCGCGTCGCGACGAGCCCGGGTACGACTACTTCCTGCAGGGGATCGCGGGATGGATGGACGTGACGGGCGAGCCGTCAGGACCGCCGACGAAGTCGGGGCTGTCGATGGTCGACTACTCGGCCGGATTGGTTGCCGCGGTGGCGATGCTTGCGGGCATTCACGCAGCGCGCCGCGACGGTGCCGGCATGGACTGCGATCTCAGCCTCTTCGACACCGCGCTCGCGATGCTCACGTATCCGGCTGCATGGCATCTGAACGGCGACTTCGTTCCCGCGCGCACCCACCAGTCCGCGCATCCCTCGCTGGTGCCGTTCCAGGCGTTCGAGACACGCGACGCGTGGATCGTCGTCGGGTGTCCGAAGGAAAAGTTCTGGCTGCGCATGGTCGATGTCCTGGAGCTCCCGCACCTTGCGCAGGATCCACGCTTCGCAACGTTCGCGGATCGGCGCCACAACGCTGCCGCGCTGCTGCCGATGCTCGAGACCGTGTTCAAGTCGCGCACGGCCGAGGCGTGGCTGGACATGCTCGGTCGAGCAGGCGTTCCGTGCAGCCCTGTCAACACAGTGCCCGAAGCACTGGCAGATGCGCAGACCGCCGCTCGCGGCATGATCGTCGACACCGAGCATCCGCGCTTCGGCACCGTGCATCAGATGCGCAGCCCCGTCCGGGTCGGTTCGGCCGAGCCCGACTATGTGCGAGCGCCGCGACGGGACGAGCACCGGGACGAGGTGCTGCACGGCCTGCTCGGCTACGACGACGCCCGGATCGCCCAGCTGCGCAGCGGCGGTGCATTCGGCCCGGTCCACTAAAAAGGCCGGGGTGAATCGGCTGTAGCATCTCTTCGCCGTGACCAGCGACGATGGAAGGTCGGACGCGACGTTCGTCGGAAGACGCAACGAGCTGGCGAGCCTGCTTGCCCAGGCCGCCGAAGTACGCCGCGGCCATCCGCGGGTCGCCCTGCTGACCGGCGAGCCGGGCATCGGCAAGACCGCGCTTGCCCATCGATTCGTCAGCCAGGCGCAGGGTTTTCACCTCTGGGAGGCGAGCGGCGAGGAGGCGGAGCAGTTGCTCACCTTCGGCGTCATCGAGCAACTGGTGCGCGCGTCGCCCGAGCTGGGAGGCCCCGCGCTTGCCGGGCTCGGCACCCGGGATGCCGGTCCACGCGATCCGATCTGGGTTGGGGCGGCGCTGCTCGAGCTCCTTGGCGCGATGCAGGCCACCGGTCCTGTGCTGCTGCTCATCGACGACGCTCAGTGGGCCGACAGGCCGTCGCTGCAAGCGCTCATCTTCGCGCTGCGCCGCTTGCAGGCCGACAGGGTGCTCGCGCTGCTGGTGTCCCGGAGTGGTTCGCCACGAGGCCATCTCGCGGGATTCCATCGGCTCGTCGAGCACGGCCACGGCGCCTGGGTCCGCGTTCGCGGTCTTGACGCGCCGGCGATTCGCGATCTCGGTCTCTCGATGGGAGTTGATCACCTCTCGTCGCGAGCGGCGGACCGTATTCGCGCACACACCGGGGGCAGCCCGCTGCACGCCACGGCCATCTTCGACGAGATCCTGCCTGCGGTCCTCAGGGAGCCGTCGGATCTTCCGCTCCCGTCGACCGCCGACTTCGGTGCGCTGGTGCGGTCGAGGCTCGACGGCCTTGCTCCCGACGCGCGGTCCCTTGTTGGGGCGGCCTCCGTGCTCGGCCTCTCGTGCCGGCTGGCGATCGCCGGCCGCCTTGCGGAGCTCCGCGAGACGCTCATCCCTCTCGAGCGCGCGATGACGGCGCATCTCCTCGAAGAGCGCGGCGCGCCCGCGGATCGCCTCATCGCGTTCCCGCACCCGCTCATTCAGGCGGCCGCCTATCACTCGCTCGGGCCGGCGCATCGTGCCGAGCTGCACGAGCGAGCCGCGACGCTTGTCGCTGATGAGGCATCGGCGCTGCGCCATCGGGTGGCCGCAGCGCGCGGCGTCGATCCACAGCTCGCGGCAGACCTGATCATCTTCGGCAGGCACATCGCGAGTCGCGGCGCCTGGGATGCGGCGGCCGATGCACTGCTGTCGGCGAGCCGCCTCACCGCTGACGGGCCGGAGCGCGAGCAGCGTGCGCTCATGGCCGCGGAATACATGCTCCTCGGCGGCGCCGTTGACGACGTGCTCGCCCTGGTCGAAGAGATCGAACGCCAGGCGCCGACCGCCCGGCGTGGGTTTGTCCTCGGCAGCCTCGCGATGACGGGTGGCAGATACGACAGAGCGCAGGAGTTGCTTGCTGACGCCTATGAGCACTGCGATCCGGTGCGCGACCATCCCCTCGCCGAGGAGATCGCCGCGCAACTCGCGCGAGTGCACATGGGGCGCGGCCATGGTCCGGATGCAGCGCTCTGGGCAACGCGGTCACTCGACTCGCACCGTGCGCCATCGCCTGTTTCCGAACTCGCTGTCCGTGCTCGCGATCGGGCTGCTCTTTGCCGGGCGAGCGCCTGAGGCGGGGGCATCGGTTGCGGACCTGCCGCCGGCGCATTCCCTCGCCGAGGATGCGCCCCTCGACGGGTATCTCGGCCGCGGCTATCTGCGCTGCGTCACCGATGATCCGGCAGCCGCTCGCGAGGATCTCGCCCCCGTGGCGGAACGCTTGCGGCGGCATGGGCCCGCGCACCAGGCGATCGAAGCGCTCACGATGCTCGCCACCGCCGAATACCGGATGGGCGAATGGGATGACGCCTCGGTGCATGGCCAGCTCGCGGCGTCACTCGCCGAGGACGCCGACCAGACGTGGTTGCTCGCCGCCGCGCACTCGGCCGCGTGCGCACCGCTCGCGGGACGCGGTGACTGGGAAGCAGCCACCGCACACGCGGACGCCGCCCGGCGCGCGGCGGAGGTGGCGGATGCGGAATTCGCCGGTGTCGCTCAGGCAGCGATGGCGGGCGCGCACATCGCCCGGGCACGCGGTGATCACGAGTTGGTCATTCACGCGCTCGAGCCGCTCCTGCCGCTCGCGGACCTCGGCGGAATCGGCGAGCCGGGCGTCCTGGACTGGCCGATCCTGTATGCGGAGGCGCTCGTCGGACTCAACCGGCTGCGCGACGCGGAGACGGTGGTGTCCCGTTTCGCGCGCGTTGCTCGCGAACGCGACCGTGCGCAGTCGATCGCCGGAGCGGACCGGATCCGGGCAATGCTCGACGCCGCGCTCGGCAGAGTCGACGACGCTGAGGTCTCATTCGTCTCCAGCCTGGCGACGCTCGACGAAGTCGAACTGCCGTTCGAGCGCGCGCTGACGGAGCTTGAGTACGGGCGCTTTCTGGTGCGCGAGCACTTCAACCGCGCCGCCGTGTGGCAGCTCGACGCGGCCCGGGAGCGATTCGCGGATCTCGACGCGCGGCCGTACGTGAGCGAATGCGTCGCAGCGCTGGTGCGCTGCGGGATGGCGCCGTCCGCCGAGGGGAGCCATGCACGCTGGCGCCTCACCCCGCAGGAGGTCTCGGTGGCGCGGCTGGTGTCCACCGGGCGGACCAATCGCCAGGTGGCGGACGAGCTCGTGGTGAGCATCAAAACCGTCGAGTATCACCTCGCGAACGTCTACGGGAAGCTCGGGATCCGCTCCCGGCAGGAACTGGTCCCGATCTTCGGGCCCGTGGACACCGGGCGCCATGCAAGGGTCGTGCTCCGAGGGGCCAAGGGTGTCCTGGCAGCAAAAGACTAGGGTCGGACCCTGGGGTGAATCCGGTCCGTGACTCGTAAAGTCGTAGGCGACCGGACAGCCAGAGGTATGACGTGAGCGGGGACATCAGGCCCGATCGCCCGGCCGCGCTGGCGGTTGGGTTGCTCAAGCCGTGCATCCTCGCCCATCTCATCAGCGGACAGTCCGTGTATGGCTATGAGTTGCATCACTGGCTGCTCGGTATCGGTGTGGAATGTGATCTCGGCACGGTGTACCGATCGCTGAACACCATGGAGGCAGAGGGACTGCTCCATTCGACGTGGGAACGCACCGCCGGTGGTCGCAGCCGCAGGCGGTACGAGCTGAGCGACGCGGGATTGGACATGGTTGACGCGTACGTGGCGCCCGTGGAGCAACTCTGTGCGGTTGCTGAGGAATTCCTCAGCATGCGCAAGGGCGCGAGCCGACAGGCTGTCGATGCTGCATCTGCTGCGGCACATGCGGAGTCGTTCCCGACTGCAAACACGCGTTTGTCAATACCCGCGCCACGCGGATAGCCGCACAACACACGGATTGACGCGCCCAGGCCAGGTCGCCACAGTCGGTGAACGAGGCGCCCGTCGAAGCGACGTGAGCCGCTACGCAGTTGCCGCTCCCAATCGCTCAGAAAGGAGGAGGTTGGATGGCCACGGATACCGTTCCGTATGGGCGCAAGACCCAGAGGGAATCGCCGGTCTCTGACCTGCACATCGTGTGGATCACAGCCGGACTCGGGTGCGACGGTGATTCGGTGTCGATCACCGCAGCGACGCAACCGAGCATCGAGGACGTGCTCCTCGGCGCGATCCCCGGTCTTCCCAAGGTCCACCTCTACAACCCGGTCCTCGCCTACGAGAACGGTGAGGAGTTCATCAAGTCATGGCATGCGGCCGCGGACGGACAGCTGGATCCGTTTGTGCTCGTCATCGAGGGGTCGATCCCCAACGAGACGATCAAGAAGGAAGGCTACTGGGCGGCGGTCGGAACCGATGCGGCCACCGGACAGCCGATCACCACGTGTGAGTGGATCGACCGTCTCGCGCCGCGTGCGCTTGCGGTCGTCGCATGCGGCACGTGCGCGACGTACGGCGGCATCCATGCGATGCAGGGCAATCCAACGGGCGCGATGGGTCTCGCCGATTACCTCGGCTGGGACTGGAAATCCAAGGCCGGCCTGCCGATCGTCAACGTGCCCGGCTGTCCGGTGCAGCCTGACAACTTCATGGAGACGGTGCTGTACCTGCTCTACATGGTTGCGGGGCTCGCTCCGATCATCCCGCTCGACGATCAGCTCCGCCCCACGTGGCTCTTCGGTGACACGGTGCACGACGGATGCGATCGCGCCGCGTCATATGAGCAGGGTGATTTCGCGGCCGACTACAACTCTCCGCGGTGCCTGGTGAAACTGGGCTGCTGGGGACCGGTCGTCAACTGCAACGTCCCGAAACGCGGATGGATGGCCGGCATCGGCGGGTGTCCGAACGTCGGAGGCATCTGCATCGGCTGCACCATGCCGGGCTTCCCGGACAAGTTCATGCCGTTCATGGACGAGCCGCCGGGAGCGCATCTGTCGACCGGCGTGATCGGCGTGTACGGCACCGCCATTCGCGCGCTGCGCAAGGTCACCAACACCACCGTCAACAAGGAGCCCAGGTGGCGTCACACCCGGCCCGAGCTCACCACCGGCTACCGGCCGACCACGTACTGAGGAGAACTGAGTCATGACAGTGGTCGAGAAGGACCCAACCAGAACGAAGGACCCGGTCCTCGTCGACGTCTCCTGGGATCCGATCACCAGGATCGTCGGCAGCCTCGGTATCTTCACGAAGATCGATTTCGCCAACCGCGTCGTCGCCGACTGCCGCAGCACGTCGTCGATCTTCCGCGGCTACAGCATCTTCATGAAGGGCAAGGATCCGCGCGACGCGCACTTCATCACCAGCCGGATCTGCGGCATCTGTGGTGACAACCACGCGACGTGCGCGACCTACGCACAGAACATGGCATTCGGCATCCGTCCACCTGCGATGGCGGAATGGATCGTGAACCTCGGCGAAGCAGCCGAGTACATGTTCGACCACAACATCTTCCAGGACAATCTGCTCATGGTCGACTTCTGCGAGCAGATGGTGAAGGAGACCAATCCATCGGTCCTGGCTCGCGCCGAGAACACGCCGGCGCCGCACGCCGCGGAACACGGCTACCGCACGATCGCCGAGATCATGCGTGCGTTGAACCCCTTCACCGGGGAGTTCTATCGCGAGACCCTGCACGTCAGCCGCTACACGCGCGAGATGTTCTGCCTGATGGAGGGCCGGCACGTTCATCCGTCCACCCTGTATCCGGGTGGGGTGGGCACCGTTCCCACCGTGCAGCTCTTCTCGGACTACCTCGTTCGCCTGATGCGCTACGTGGAGTTCATGAAGAAGGTCGTCCCGCTGCACGACGACATCTTCGACTTCTTCTACGAGGCGCTTCCCGGGTATGAGGAAGTCGGCCGCCGGCGCATGGACACGGTGTGCTGGGGATCGTTCAACGACCCCGACGAGTGCGACTACACGTACCGCCACATGACCAACTGGGGCCGGTCGATGTTCGTCACGCCTGGAGTCGTGGTTGACGGCAAGCTCGTCACAACCGACCTCGTCGAGATCAACCGCAACATCCGGATCCTGCTCGGTCATTCGTTCTACGAGGACTGGGCGGATGACGGTGAGGTGTTCGTCGAGAAGGATCCGCTCGGACACCCGATCGACAAGCGGCACCCGTGGAATCAGACAACGATTCCGAAGCCCGGCAAGCGCGATTTCGACAAGAACTACAGCTGGGTCATGTGCCCGCGGTATCTCCACGAGGGCGAGCACCTGGCGATGGACACGGGCGGCGGCGCCTTTGCACGCCTGCTCGCCACGTCGCTTGCCGGCATCGTCGACGTCGGGTACATCAAGGCGACCGGCACCAGCACGAAGATCTATCTCCCCAAGACAGCCTCGAAGCCCGAGGTGGAATTCGAGTGGAAGGTGCCGAAGTGGAGCAATGCCATCGAGCGTGATCGCGCGCGCACGTACTTCCAGGCGTACGCCGCGGCTGCTGCGCTCCATTTCCTCGACAAGGCGTTCGCCGAGCTCAACGCCGGACGCACCGACACGTTCACTCCGTTCACCGTGCCGGACGAGGCCATCGGCTGCGGGTTCCACGAGGCCGTGCGTGGCGTGCTCTCGCATCACGTCGTGATCCGTGACGGGAAGATCGCCAACTACCACCCGTATCCACCGACGCCCTGGAACGCAACGCCACGCGACATGTACGGCACCCCGGGCCCGTACGAAGACTCGGTGCAGAACACGCCGATCTTCGAGGAGAACGGTCCGGACACCTTCAAGGGCATCGACATCATGCGAGCGGTGCGCAGCTTCGATCCATGCCTGCCATGTGGCGTGCACATGTATCTCGGCAACGGCAAGGTGCTGGAGACTCGGCACTCGCCGAACTTCGGCCCGCAACCATGAATGGCAGCGCCAACCCGTATTGTTGAGGAGCGAGAGCTCCACAAACGCCTCGCTCACGTCGACGCATTGGTCGGGGAGCTCCAGCAGCTCCCCGATCCCGCGTCGCGCGCCGTGGTCGAGGAATTGCTCTCCACCGTGCTCGACCTCCACGGGGAGGCGCTGTCCCGAATGCTCGATGTCGTCGGTCCCCGCGGTGATCCCGCGGCGGACCGATTGCTCGAGCGGATGGCCGCCGACGAGGTCATCCGGAGCGTGCTGCTGTTGCACGGGCTGCATCCCCTCGACCTGCGCACCCGTGTCGAGGGGGCGCTCGAGTCGGTGCGCCCGTACATGCGATCCCACGGCGGTGGTGTGGAACTCCTCGGCGTCGCCGGCGATATCGTGCGCATCAGGCTCGAGGGCCACTGCCAGGGGTGCCCTTCGTCGACGGTCACGCTCAAGCTTGCGGTCGAGAAGGCGATCTACGATGCCGCACCCGACGTTTCAGCGATCGAAGTCGTCGAACCCGAGAACGGGCAGCCGTCCGGCCCTCCACAGATCTCCGGGCTCATGACGCTGCCGATGGTTGCATCCCCCATCCCGGCGGCACGCTCCGTCTCGCCGGCAGGCGACTGGGTCACGCTCGCCGCGCGTGCGACCCACATCGGCGAGGGCACCGTCCTGAAGACGACGGTGTCTGGTGACAGCGTCCTGATCGCCAGAGCCGGGAGCGTCTTCTATGCGTATGCCGCGTCCTGTCCTGCGTGTGCCGGGGCGATGGACGACGCCGCACTCGACGGCACAGCGCTCGTCTGTGATGTGTGCGGAGCCCGGTACGACATCCGCCGCGCCGGCGCCGGCATCGAGTCCGACCTCCGCATGGAACCACTGCCGCTCCTCGAGGAGTCCGGAGTGCTCCGGATCGCGATCCCCGCGCGGGTGCTGTGAGCACCGCGGCGCGGCTTCCCGGGTTGCGCGGTCTCATTCGCGAGCGCGCGCCCGCGGAGCGGTGTGAGCTCTGCAGCGCCGAGCTGTCACCGCATCCCAACCACGAGCACCTGTTCGAACCCGCGTCGCGGCAGATTCACTGCAGTTGCACACCATGCGCGATCCTCTTTCCCGCCGACGCGCAGAAACGCTATCGCCGCGTCTCCAGGCGTCTGCTCTACCTGCAGGACTTCGCCATGGACGACATGCAGTGGGAGTCGCTTGCGATTCCCGTCAACATGGCGTTCCTGCACACCAGCACCGGTGAGGATGGTGTGCGCGCGTTCTATCCCAGCCCGGCGGGCGCCACCGAATCGATGCTGACGCTCGAAGGCTGGAGCCAGCTGGTTGCGGACAACGACCTCCTCGAGACCCTGGAACCGGATGTGGAGGCGCTGCTGATCAATCGCGTCAGCGGTGCCCGCGATCACTTCATCGCTCCCATCGACCGCTGTTTCGAGCTCGTCGGGCTCATTCGCATCAGCTGGCGCGGGCTCAGCGGAGGGCAGGAGGTGTGGGAACGGATCGACACGTTTTTCACCGACCTGCGCGCAGCGGCGCGCGTGAAGGTGCGGACCAGTGCCTGACCTGGATCTCGAGGTCATCTCAGCCGTCGCCGAACCGGACACGCTGGTACCGATCCTCAACTTCCGCATCCGTCTGCGCGAGAACGAAGGCTGTCGTGTCGACGCGATCTCGCTCCGGTGCCAGATCATGGTGCAGGCCACCCGGACGGACCTACGCGCCCGGTGAGCAGGACGCACTCCTGGACCTCTTCGGCACGCCCGCGCGGTGGGGAACCACGCTGAAGACGATGCTCTGGACGCACGCGAGCACGGACGTGGCGGGATTCACCGGGTCGACGGAGGCAATCGTCCCGGTTCCGTGCACGCACGATCTCACCATCACGGCGGGCAAGTACTTCTTCGCGCTGGAGGCGGGTGAGGTCCCGCTGATGTTCCAGTTCAGCGGCACGATCTTCTGGCGCGACGACGATGGGAGCCTGCAGGTTGCGCCGATACCGTGGTCGAAGGAAGCGGCGTTCCGGCTCCCGGTGTCCACGTGGCGCGCGCTGATGGAGGAACACGATCCGGACAGCGCGTGGCTCTGCCTGCGTCGCGACACCGTCGACCGGCTCAACCGGTACAAGGCACACTCGGGCGTGCCCGGATGGGACGCCGCGCTCACGCGTCTGCTTGCAGCGAGCGACGACCACGCCACGCTCGGGAGCAGCCCGCAATGAGCCAGACCACCCTCGATCGCATCGTTGCGGCGACCCTCTACGAGGGCTACATCCTCTACCCGTACCGCCCGTCGTCCGTCAAGAACCAGGTGCGCTGGACGTTCGGAGGCGTGCATCCCCGCTCATGGAGCGAGGCGACCGGCGGCAGCGACCCGTGGCTCGCGCAGACGGAGTGCCTGATCCGCGCGGCCGACGCGACATCCATCACGGTGCGCGTCAGGTTTCTGCAGCTCGTGACCAGAACCGTCGCGCGGCTCGAACCGCCGGCCGAGACGCTCGACGCCGGTGCGATGGCGCGGCTCGAGGATGTGGACGAGTTGCGCGTGGCCGGCGTCAACCATCGCGCGTGGGATGAGGCGACCGAGGTGACGATCGACTGCGGCAGGCATGCGCTCAGCGCAGTCCTCGAACGCGAGGTGGTGGTTGAGCATGCGATTCCTGGTCGCGACGACATCGAGCCGCTGCTCGATGAGCAGCGCCGGATCGTCGGTGCGCTGCAACGTGAATGGCAGCCGCTCGTTGCCGAGGTGACCGTCACCGCGGTTCGCGTCACCGAGGACATCGTGCGCGTCGCGGTCGTGGTGCGCAATGTCAGTGCGTACCGGGTGGACGGTGATCGCGAGCGAGCGCTTCGATCGTCGCTGGTCTCGACTCACGCGATCCTGCTGGCTGAGCGCGGCGCGTGGCTCTCGCTCGCGGATCCACCCCCGGATGCGGTGGAGGCCGCCGCACGCTGTCGTAACGCCGGCCTCTGGCCGGTGCTGGTCGGCGAGCCCGGTGCGTCGGACACCGTGCTCGCCTCACCGATCATCCTCGAGGATCATCCGCAGGTGGCACCCGAATCTTCGGGAGACCTCTTCGACGCCACTGAGATCGATGAGATCCTCAGCCTGCGCATCCTCGCCCTCACCGACGAGGAGAAAGCCGAGATGCGCGCGGCGGACGCGCGGGCCCGGGCGCTGCTCGACCGCACCGAGGCGCTGACCGGCGACGACCTGATGCGCATGCACGGAACGATCCGCGAAGTGCGGCCCGTCATCGGAGAACGGCGATGAGCACGTTCGACCTCGGCGCGTGGGATCCGGAAGGCACCGGCGGCACCACCGAGTCCGTGCGCTGGGGTGACGGCCGCCTGCACCTGGGGGACCGCGTCCGGATCCATCCGCGAAGGCAGGCCGACATCATGGACATCGCGCTGTCCGGACGAACGGCCGTTGTCGAATCGATCGAGCGTGACTACGAGGACGTTGTCCACGTGGCGCTGCTCGTGGATGACGATCCCGGCAAGGACCTCGGCATGCTGCGGCAGCCCGGACACCGTTTCTTCTTCGGCCTCGACGACCTCGAACGCCTCGACGTTACGGAGGTGCACCCGTGAGCGACGCAACCATCCTTGTGGCGGGGATCGGAAACATCTTCCTGGGGGATGACGGCTTCGGTGTCGAGGTCGTGCGTCACCTGGCGTCGCGACAGCACGCCGGCAACGTGCGGGTCGCGGACTACGGCATCCGCGGCTTCGATCTCGCGTTCGCGCTGCTCGACGATCCGGCAGCGACGATTCTCATCGACGCCATGCCGCGTGGCGGGCAACCGGGCACGGTCTACGTGCTCGACCCCGACCTCGAATCCGATGCGGCGGCTGCGCAACCGGATCACGCGGAAGGTTCCTTCCAGGGTCACGCGATGACCCCGGACTCGGTGTTCGCACTCGTGCGAACACTCGGCGGCGCCCCCCGCAACGTGACGATCGTCGGGTGCGAGCCATTGACATTCGGCCCGGAGAACGAGGGGAGCATGGAGCTCAGCGAGCCGGTTGCCAACGCGGTTCCGGAAGCGGTGACGATCGTCGAGCAGCTGCTTGCGGACCTGGTCCCAACAGTGAGCGCGTCCTGATGCATGAGCTCGGCCTTGCAGAGGGCATCATGACGGTCGCCATCGACATGGCAGGCGGGCGGCAGGTGTTGCGCATCGTCGTTCGTATCGGCGAGGACCAGCGCATCGTCCCCGACAGCCTCGAGTTCGGCTTCCAGCTGCTTGCCGAGGACACCATCTGCGAGGGCGCCGTGCTGCAGTGCGTCGTCGAGCCCGGAGCGAGCGTTCTCGTGGACGAGGTGGAGCTCGACGGCGACCCACCCGTCGTGCTCCGCCGTCCCGGCGCACCGGTGGTCGAGCGCCCGCACGAGCATCCCCACAACGGCCTGAACGGTGTCGACAGGGCACCGATCACATCAGCACACACGCAAGGAGGAACGTAGGTGTCGCTCATGCTCGGTAGTCAGAAGAGCGGTGTGCGCACGATTGCGCAGTGGTTGATCCTCGGCGCCATCGTCGGCGTCGTGCTCAACTCGAAGGACATTCAGCGGTATCTCAAGATCCGGTCGATGTAGGCCGGGAAGACAGCTCGCAGTGCCCCGTTTCCGCGTGAACACCGCCACGACGACGGTCAAGGTTGGACTGCGGGTCAACCTCCACCCGTCGCACATCGACGCCAACGCGCTCAGCGGGACCATCGACTGCGAGGTCGACGAGCAGGGTAAACCGCGCCTCGATCAGCCGTACAGCGCTGTCCTGACGCTCCCGGTCGAGGCCATCAAGTCAGGGAACGGGATGCAGGATCGCGAGATGCGCCGGCGGTTCGACGTCTCCAAGTTCCCGACGATCACCGCGACGGTGACCCACGGAGAGACGCTGGAAGGCGAGGGCCGGTACCGCGCGACGGCGAAGCTCACGATGCACGGGGTGACCAATGAGATCACCGGGGACGTCCAGCTCCGCGTCGACGGAACGACGATGACGATCGACGGTCAACAGGTGATCAACGTCAAGGAATTCGGCATCGACCCGCCCCGCTTGATCATCTTGAAAGTGGAACCCGACGTGGACCTGCAGGTCCACATCGTGGCCGAATTGCAGCCATAGCGACAACGGCACTTGGAGTGGAATGGCATGTTTGAAAAGCTCGTGATCTTCGGGATCGGCTACGTGCTCGGCACCCGTGCGGGCAAGGAGCGTTTCGACGAGATCGTTGAGACGGCAAAGAAGTTCGCCGCCCGTGACGATGTGCAGATGGTGGTGAGCCTGGCCACCGGGTTCCTCGAGGAGCGGTTCAACTCGACCGCGGAGCACCTGCGCGCGGCGTGATCCCATGAGCGTCGCAACCCGACCGGCGAAGGCTCGCGTCGCGGGCGCACAGGCGACTGCGCGCGGCCGGCGCGAGCGCCGCCGGTTTGCGGTGCACGGCGTCGTCCAGGGAGTCGGGTTCCGTCCGTTCGTCTGGAACCTTGCGACCCGCCTGGGGCTGAGCGGCTGGGTGCGCAACACGTCGGGCGCCGTGGTCGTCGAGGCCGAAGGCGAGCCGGCGATGCTCGATGCGTTTGCGCTGGCGCTCCGGAACGAGGCTCCGCGTCTCGCGCGCATCGAGAGCGTCGACACTCTGTCCATCGACACGACCGGGCGCAACGGGTTCGACATCGTGGAGAGCCGAGCAGTCGACGGGGAGTATCAGCCGATCGCTCCTGACGCGGCGACCTGCCCCGACTGCGTCAGCGACATCCTCGCGCCGGGCAATCGCCGGCACGGATACGCCTTCACCAACTGCACGAACTGCGGTCCCCGGTTCACGATCATCGAGGACATCCCGTACGACCGGCCGCTGACAACGATGCGTCAGTTCACCATGTGTGACGCCTGCCGGCGGGAGTATGAGGACCCGCGCGACCGCCGCTTTCATGCGCAGCCGAATGCATGTCCGGCCTGTGGACCGCGTCTCTGGTACGCCGATGCCGGCGGGGCCGAGATCCCGGGGGATCCGATCAGCCTGGCGGCAGCGTCGATCTCGTGGGGCGAGATCATCGCGTTGAAGGGCCTTGGCGGTTTCCAGCTGTGCTGCGATGCGACGTACGACGCTGCAGTGACGCGTCTCCGTCACCGCAAGCACCGGCCCGCCAAACCGTTTGCGGTGATGTGCGCAAGCATCGCAGCCGTGCGCAGCCTTTGCGTCGTCAACGATGAGGAGGCAGCCCTGCTGGAGGGCTCCGCGCGACCGATCGTCCTGCTCAAGCGCCGCACAGATGCCGGCGCACGAGCGGTGGCGGGTTCGGTCGCGCCGGGGATGGCGGAACTCGGCGTGATGCTGCCGTATACACCGATGCATCACCTGCTCCTGCGCGCGGTATCAGGGCCGCTGGTGATGACGAGCGGGAACGTGAGCGAGGAGCCGATCGCCAAGGACAACGACGAAGCCATCCGGCGGCTCGGACACATCGCCGACCGTTTTCTCCTCCACGATCGCCAGATCTACGCGCGGTACGACGACTCCGTCGTCCGCGTCGTCGACGGAAGCGAGCGGATCATCCGCCGCGCGCGTGGATACTGCCCGCTGCCGGTCCGCGTCGATGCCTGCGACGGTAGCGTGCTGGCGCTCGGCGCCCACCTCAAGAACACGTTCTGCGTGCTCCACGAGCGGCAACGCCTTTCCGGGACCGCATGTCGGCGACCTCGACAGTCCGGCCACGCTCGCCCATCACGACGAGGCATTGCGCACCTATCTGCGGCTCTTCCGCACGAGCCCTGCGACTGTTGCCGCCGACCTGCACCCTGACTACACGTCGACGCGCCTCGCCCAGGAATGGTGGGACTCGGGCGCCCGCGAAGTGCGCGTGCAGCATCACCACGCGCACATCGCGAGCGTCCTCGCCGAGCACGGTCTGCGCGGCACCGTCCTTGGCGTTGCCTTCGACGGCATCGGGCTTGGACCGGACGGCTCGATCTGGGGTGGGGAGTTCCTCCTCTGCGACGAGCGCTCGTACCGGCGCGTCGGCCATATCGCATCGGTGAGCCAGCCAGGCGGCGACGCGTGTGCACGCGACGGCTGGCGGATGGCGATCGCCTATCTCGCCGCTGCCGGCGAGCTCGATGAGACGCCACCCGAATGGTTCGGCGACGCGCCGGGCGCGCCGGACTCGCGTCGGTGGCGCCTCGTCTCACGCCTGGCCAATTCCTCACAGGCGCCGATGAGCACGAGCGCCGGCCGCTTGTTCGACGCTGTGGCGAGCCTGATCGGCGTTGCGCACGTGTCGACGTTCGAGGCGGAGGCGGCGATGCGCCTCGAGGCGCTCGCGGTGGCGGCCGGCGCCGGTGTCGCCGTCGAGACGCCGGACATCACCTTCTCAGGCGATCCGCTCGTGCTCGACACCGTCCAGCTCGTCAGCGCCCTTGTCGCGCAGCGTCGGCACGGTGTGCCGATCGATCTGCTCGCTGCGAGCTTTCACGAACGTCTCGCCCGCGGCATCGCGGACGCGTGCGTGCACCTCGGCGCGAAACTGGATGCGCAACGAGTCGCGCTCAGTGGCGGGGTGTTCCAGAACGCGTTGCTGCTCAGCCGCGTGGAGCAGCTCTTGCGTGAACGCGAGCTCGTCGTGTACACGAATCATCAGGTCCCGGCCAACGACGGAGGTATCAGCCTGGGCCAGGCGCTGATCGCAGGATCACAAAGCGAAGCGGTGCCCGAAGACCGAGAGGGGCCAGACAGCCCGGGAGGTGCAAAGACATGACAGTGCAGATCCGATCAGACCGCGACGCCGCCCTAGGCGCCGAGCGTGCATTCCTCGATGCGCAGATCGCCGTGTCGACTCGCACTGGCGCAGCATATTTCGAGCGCTACGCGCACGCCATCGCCGAGTGCGCGGCCGCGATGGCGGATCGTTTCTTCGCAGGCGGCACGCTCCTGGTCTTCGGCTCGGGACCGCACGCCACAGATGCGCAGCACAACTCGGTTGAGTTCGTGCACCCGGTTCTCCCGGGATGCCGCGCGCTCCCGGCGCTCTCGCTTGCCAACGACCTGCCGACCGTGACCGGCATGCTCCAGGGCGACGACGCGGCGGACGTGTACGCGCATCAGCTTCGCGTGCTCGGACGATCGGGTGACATCGCGCTCGCGTTCGCGCACGCGCCGGTGCATCCGTCGATCACGCGCGGGCTCCATGCGGCGACGGAGGAGGGCATGCTCACCATCGCCCTCACGTCCAGTGACAGCGGGGACGTGCACGAGCGGGCCGACTTCGCGTTCCACGTGCCGGATGCCGGCCGGAGCGGCGCGCACGAGCTGCATCTTGCGACGTACCACATGCTGTGGGAGCTCGTGCATATCGTGCTCAACCATCGCGGCATCGGAGAGGCATCGTGAGCACCGAGTGTCATGACGAGGTGTGCATCACCTGCTCTGATCAGTTGCTCACCGTGCTGGTCACCGGCGTCGATGCAGAAGCCGGAGTTGCGCGGGGCACGGTCGACGGGGAGCATGTGGAAGTCGGCATCGATCTGCTGGACGATGTGCGTGTCGGTGACGTACTCCTGTGTCATGGAGGAGTGGCGCTCCAGCGCGGAATGCCGGTGGAGGTGGGCGCATGAGCGAATCCGGACGAGACCCGTTCTCCCAACTGCTCTATCCGATGCTGAGCCCGCAACCGGCGGCGGGTGACGCGCTCGTCCTCGAGCTGGCCCGGGCTCCGCTCGAGAAATCGGCGGAGAGCAACCGTCTCCGTCTCGAGCTGCTCGACGAGTTCGGTGACGAGATCGTCAGCACGGCGCAGGAGATGGCGGTCGCGTTTCAGCATGGCGGACGCCTCCTTGCGCTCGGCAACGGTGGCAGTGCCACGTCCGCCGCGGACATCGTCACCGAGTTGCTCGTGCCTTCGGAGAGCGGCAGACGGGCGCTTCCGGCACTCTGCCTCACCAATGACATCGCGGTGATCACCGGCATCGGCAACGACGTCGGGTTCGGCGACGTCTTCGTGCGCCAGATCATCGCCCTGGGTCGCGCCGGCGACATCGTGCTCGCTGTGTCGGCGAGTGGCAACTCGGAGAACCTCGTGCGCGGCCTCGGTGAAGCCCGGCGTCGCGACATGTCCACGATCGCGATCTGCGGATACGACGGCGGACGGCTTGCCCGCGAGAACGTGAGCGACCACTGCTTCGTCGTCCGCTCCAGCAGCGTTCACCGCATTCAGGAGGTGCAGATGACGCTCTATCACCTCCTCACTGCGTTGGTGCACCGCGCACTTGAAGGAGAGCCCGTATGTGCCTAGCGATTCCCGCCCGTCTTGTCGAGTACATCGACGCCGACCACATGTACGGCAAGGTGGAGCTCGGCGGTGTGCAGCGACGCATCAACACCTCCCTGCTGGTGGGGGAGGATGTGACCGAGCCCGGTGAGTACGTGCTCGTGCACGTGGGATTCGCGCTCAGCCGCGTCAGCGAGACCGAGGCTGCAGAGACATTGCGCATCCTCGAGGCGATGGGCCCTGCGTACACCGATGAGGTGCAGCAGATCCGTGAATGGCAGGCGATGGAGGAGGAGCTTGTCGGGGTCAACTACCGCAACGGCAACGGGACAGCACCATGAAGTTCGCAGACGAATTCCGCGACGCGGACCTTGCCCGAGCGCTGGGGAATCGCATCGCCGCCGAGGCGGGCGACAAGCACTGGAAGATCATGGAGGTGTGCGGCGGACATACCCACACGATCTTCAAGTACGGGATCGAGGACCTGCTGCCGAGCAACGTCGAGCTGGTGCACGGACCCGGCTGCCCCGTGTGCGTGATCCCGATGGGCCGGCTCGACGACGGCATCGCCGTGGCCCACGAGCCCGGCGTGATCTTCACGTGCTTCGGCGACCTGATGCGAGTCCCCGGGAGCGAGGGAAGCCTGCTCGATGCCAAGGCCGCAGGCGCGGATGTCCGCATGGTCTATTCCCCGCTCGACGCGCTGAAGATCGCCCAGCAGAACCCCGATCGCAAGGTCGTGTTCTACGCCATCGGCTTCGAGACCACAGCGCCGTCGACGGCGCTCACGCTGATGCGAGCGAAAGCCGAGGGGATCCGCAACCTCTTCGTGTTCTGCAACCACGTGACGATCATCCCGCCCATGAAGGCGATCCTCAACTCGCCGGACCTGAAGCTCGACGGTTTCCTCGGCCCGGGACACGTGTCGACGGTGGTGGGGATCCGGCCCTTCGAGTTCGTCACCCGGACGTACAACAAGCCCGTCGTCGTGGTGGGGTTCGAGCCGCTCGACATCCTCCAGGGTGTGCACATGATCATCCAGCAGATCCATGAAGGACGCTGCGAGGTCGAGAACCAGTACAAGCGAGTCGTCCACGATGACGGCAACCCGAAGGCGCTCGAAGTGCTCGCACGCGTGTTCAAGTTGCGCTCGCACTTCGAGTGGCGCGGCCTCGGGTTCATCAGCCAGAGCGCTCTCGAGTTGCAGGACGAGTACGCGGACTTCGATGCGGAAAAAGTGTTTTCGGTGCCGGGCGTTCGCGTGGCGGACCCCAAGGCATGCCAGTGCGGCGAGGTGCTGAAGGGCGTCCTCAAGCCGTGGGAGTGCAAGGTGTTCGGGACGGCGTGCACGCCGGAGACGCCGATCGGGACGTGCATGGTGTCGTCCGAGGGGGCGTGCGCCGCGTATTACAACTTCGGCAGGTATTCGCGAGCACGTGAACGTGAACGCGTGCTCGGATCCGGCGAGCACAGCACCGCCAGCGGCGTTGCCTCCGCCGAGCTCGAGTTCGTGCAGATTCCGGTGCAATCGCGATGACCGAGACCATCGTCGAACCCGGCAGCGGCGCTGCGATCAAGGCAGCAGCGGCGCGCGTCGCGGATCCGGAGCAGCGTGTGCTGGAACGCATCGCGGAGATCCGCAAGCGCAAGCCGTCGTTGCGCGAGGACGCAATCACCATGAGTCACGGAGCGGGGGGAAAGGCCAGCCACACCCTGGTGACCGCGCTGTTCGGGGACATCCTCAGCAACCCGGTGCTCGACCAGCTCGGGGATCAGGCGGTCCTTCCGCTCCCAGGCGTCGATCACCTCGGTCTCGCGGTAACCACCGATTCGTTCGTGGTCAGCCCGCTGTTCTTTCCCGGTGGGGATATCGGTGAGCTTGCGGTCAACGGCACCATCAACGATCTCGCTGTTGGGGGTGCGACCCCGCTCGGCATCTCGGCGGCGTTCATCCTCGAAGAGGGCCTCGACATCGCGACGCTGCGCCGTGTCGTGGAGTCGATGCGCCGCGCTGCGGACCGGGCGGGCGTCAATGTCGTCACCGGCGATACCAAGGTCGTGCCCCGTGGCAAGGCGGATCAGCTGTTCATCACCACCACCGGCGTGGGGTACGTCGCACTGCCGCAGCGCGTCGCCATGCAACGAATCGCCGCGGGTGACGCGGTGATCCTCAGTGGAGCGATGGGGGACCACGGCAGCACGGTCATGCTCGCGCGCGGCGACGTCGATCTCGAGGCCGACACCCTGCGCAGCGACACGATGCCGCTGCACGGCCTGACCCGTGCGCTGCTCGAGGACGGGATCGATGTGCACTTCATGCGCGATGCCACCCGTGGCGGGGTGGCGACCGTCCTCAACGAGATGGCGCAGTCGGCAGGCGTTGCGGTCGCGATCGACGAAGCGTCGTTGCCCGTCCACGACGAGGTACGCGGTGTCGCGGAGATCCTCGGCATCGATCCGCTCTACATCGCCAACGAAGGCAAGCTCGTGGCGATCGTCGCGAAGGAGCATGCGTCACGGGCGCTCGACCTGATGCGCGGCCGTCCCGAAGGCAGT
This sequence comes from Candidatus Dormiibacterota bacterium, assembly GCA_963833055.1. Classification (GTDB taxonomy): domain Bacteria; phylum Chloroflexota; class Dormibacteria; order Aeolococcales; family Aeolococcaceae; genus Palsa-851. The sequence continues at coordinate 59,357 of CAWHWM010000011.1, forward strand.
GAGGCGGCAATCATCGGCGAGGTGATCGCCGAGCCGGAGGGCATGGTCTTCATCCACACCGGATTCGGCGGCACGCGCGTTGTGGACATGCTGATCGGAGATCCATTGCCGCGAATCTGCTGAGCCGCGCGCTGACAGCGTGAGAGGCGTAGTGTCCAGATCAGGACATCACACGAGCTGCGAACGCGTATGGATCCAGAGCCTCCGACCGGGCATGACGAACCGGAACCTGCCGGCTCCGGACCGGGCGACGACGTGCGCATCCAGGCGGTCGTCTGCGGTCGCTGCGGCTGGCCGAACGCATGCCGGATACAGAGCGGGATGCGCACGCTGCGCTTCATGTGTCAGTGGTGCGAGCGGATGACCACCGGGATCGTCGACCCCTCGATCAAACGCAACGTGATCTTCTAGCCGGGAGTCAGGGCTGGGCGGGAGCTCCCATCGCGGCGCCGACACTTGCGTTGACGCGGCGAAGTCCATCGGCGGCAAGGATTCCGGCGGGAACGCCGAGCGCACCAGCCGTGATCAGCGCAGACGCCCAGACCGGCATCACGCAACTCATCCCGGCGATCATCGCCGTGGCTGCAGCACCGAGGGCGCCGAGGCCGAGGGCACTTGCGACGCCCATCTGACCGACACCAAGACCTGCCGCTCTGGCCTTCTCGGCCACGCCGCGGCGATCCAATTCGCCACGCAGGCGGTCGGCGGTCTCGTCGCCGATCTTGCGAGCGAACGCCGCAAGCCGGTCGGCCGCGCCTCCCGCGATCGTCCCACCGGATGCGCTGAGCATGTCATCGATCGAGATGTAGTCGTCGGACGCGGCAGTGGACGCTGAAGCGCGGCCGTATTTGGGTGGCTTTGGAGCAGTTTCGGTATCGCCGTGCAACTCCCGAAGACGCTCGGTGGGGCCGGGGACCTGGTCTGGATCGGGAAAACCCGAGGCGACGCGACGCTCGCGGTCACCCTCATTTGCATTCGCCATCACCGTGACCTCCGTACTGGGTCGACGCGGTAAATATTATAGTGATACTATCACATAGGGACCTCAGGGAAGCCATGCTGACGTGCCCGTCCGCGAGCAGTCGGGCGAATTCGCGATCCCGTCTAGACTTGCCCGCCGCGATGCTCTCTCGAATTCCGCTTGCCGATCCTGGGAACCCCGACGTCCGGTCGCCGGTGCGGTTCCTCTCTTGGATCGCGCGCGGGCAGCGGCGGACGGTCTTCGAGGGCGCTTTCTTCGGCGCCGTCTGGATGGGGACGCAGGGTGTCATCCCCGCGGCGCTCGGCCAGGCGGTGGACGCGATCATCCAGCGGAGCGGCCAGGGATTGATCCTCTGGGCAGGCGTCGTCCTTGGGCTTGGCATCCTCCAGGCGGCAGCCGGCGTCATGCGGCACCGGCGCGCGGTGAGCAACTTCCTCGAGTCCGGCGTGCGCGTCCAGCAGTTGATCATCCGAGCCGCGATCCGGCTCGGAGCAGCGCTGCCGCGGCAGGTTGGCGCCGGCGAGGTCGCGAGCCTCGGCACCACCGACGTCATGCGCATCGCGCGCCTGCTCGACATCACAGCACGCGGAACGGGAGCGCTGGTCTCGATCGTGATCGTCGCGGTGATCCTGCTGAGCACGTCGCCGCAACTCGGGTTGGTCCTGTTGATCGGCGCGCCCATCTCTGCGCTGCTCGTGTTCCCGGTGATGCGGCCTCTCGAGCGCCGCCAGCGTGCGGAACGTCAGCAGCGCGGCGCGGCGTCGTCGGTTGCGGCCGACACCGTTGCCGGGCTGCGCGTGCTTCGAGGTCTCGGAGGCGAGAGTGACTTCGCGGCGCGATACACGGTGACCTCGCAGGCGGTGCGGCATGCGACGGTTCGCACGGCGCTGCTGCAGTCGATCCTCGACGGCCTCCAGGTGCTGCTTCCCGGGGCGATCCTCGTCACCATCACCTTCCTCGGTGCGCAACTGGTTCGCAGCGGCTCCATCCCGCCGGGTGAGCTCGTCGCCGATTACGCATACGCCGCGTTTCTCGCGCTGCCGATACAGACATTGGTACAGGCGGCGAGCATCTGGTCGGCGGCGACAGTGGCTGCGGGCCGCGTGCTCTCGGTGCTGCGCCTGGACGTGGACCTGGCACACCGGCGAGCCGGTCACACCGCCCGACGGTGACCTCGTCGACGAGGAGTCAGGGCTGCGCATCCAGCACGGGCTGATGACCGCCGTCGTCATGGCCGACCCTGACATCGCGAGCGCGACGGCTGCGAGGCTCGGGCGGCTCACCGATCCAGAGGGCGCTGCTCGCGTGACCCTTGGCGGCGCTGCGCTCACGTCCATGTCCGTCGCCGAGGTGCGGCGGCGCATCCTCGTGGTCGACCGCGACCCACAGCTGCTCGTCGGCACGTTGCGCGACGCGATCAACTCGCCGAGCGCGCGGCCGCGCGAGGAGGATCCACGCCCGACGGTCGACGACGCGCTTGCTGCGGCAAGCGGATCCGACATCGTGAGCGGGCTCGACCGCGGCCTCAACTCCCTCGTCTCTGAACGAGGGCGCTCGCTGTCGGGTGGGCAGCGGCAACGCGTCGCGCTCGCAGCGGCGCTTCGCGCGGATCCCGACGTCCTTGTCCTCGACGAGCCGACAAGCGCTGTCGACGCACACACCGAGGCGCTGATCGGCAACCGCCTCGCGACGCTGCGGCGTGGACGTACCACCGTCATCTTCACCAGCAGCCCGCTGCTCCTGAACCGCGCCGACCAGGTCGTGTTCCTCGACGACGGCCGGGTGGTGAGCGGCACGCACTCGCACCTGCTCGCCACCGACCCGGCGTATCGCCTGGTCGTCACCAGGGGCAACGAATGAGCCGCGACACGGGACCCATCCTGCCCGTGGCCGGCGGCCGCGCCGCGTGGCGCAGCCTGCGGTCGAGCCTCGCCGAGCGCCGTGGCCTCATCGCCGCCGCGATCGCGTTGCAGATGGCGGCGAGTGCGGCCGGGCTCGTCGGCCCGCAGCTGTTGGAGCGGATCATCAACACCTCGGGGGCGCTCACCGACGCAACGATCAACCGGACGGTGCTGCTCTTTGCCGGGGCACTCGTGGTGCAGACGATCTTCACCGCAGGTGCTCGGGCGTGCGGTGCGCTGACCGGGGAGTACGTGCTCGCGCGGCTGCGTGAGCGGTTGATCGCATCCGTGCTCGCGCTCCCGATCGGCATCGTGGAACGAGCCGGCACAGGTGACCTCATGACCCGCGCGTCGACGGATGTCGACGACATGTCGCAGGCAGTGCGTCGCGGCCTTCCCGAGCTGCTGGTCGCCGCTGTCACCTGCGTCCTGGCCGTCGCCGCATTGGTGGTGACCGCGCCGATTCTCGGTCTGGTGGTGGTTCCGGTGATCCCACCACTGGTGCTCGCGACACGCCGCTACCTTCGCCGGGCTGGACCCGCATATCGCGTGCAGATGGCCGCTGAAGCAGTGGTGAACGCCGACCTGCAGGAGACGGTCAACGCCGCACGGACCATCGAATCGCTGCGCCTCGGTTCGCGCCGCATCAAACAGACCGACGACGACATCCGTGAGTGGGTCAGCTGGGAGCGGCGGACGCTCCGGTTTCGGACGTCGTTCTTCGGGAGCTGCGAAGTTGCGTACGTCGTTCCGCTGGTGCTCTGCCTGCTGTTCGGCGGTTTCCTGGTGATGCACGGGCAGCTCTCGATCGGTGCAGTCGCCGCCGCTGCGCTGTACACACAGCAACTCGTGTCGCCGGTGGACACGCTGCTGGCGTGGCAGGACGAGGTACAGCTCGCCTCGGCGTCCCTGTCACGTGTCGTCGGGGTGTCCGAGGTGCCACCGGCAGAGACGACTGCAGCTGTACCCGCGGACCAGCAGCTCGTCGCGGACCAGGTGCACTTCGCATACAACGAGAGCGCCGACGTGTTGCACGGCATCGACCTGGCACCTGATGTCGGTGCGCGCCTGGCGGTGGTGGGGCCGAGCGGCGCGGGCAAGAGCACGCTCGCGCTCCTCCTTGCCGGCATCCACGCGCCACGGACAGGAGCCGTTGAGGTGGGCGGGGTGGAACCGCATCTCCTGCCTCCGGATCGCCTGCGCCGTGAGGTCGCGCTCGTCACCCAGGAGCACCACCTCTTTGCCTGCTCGCTGCGCGACAACCTCCGCCTCGCGCGTCCGGATGCGAGCGATGAAGCGCTGCTGGCCGTGCTCGAAACCGTTGATGCGGGGCCGGCCGTGCGTGCACTTCCTGCCGGACTTGACACGATCATCGGGTCCGGTGGCACCTCGATCAGCCCGGGGTTTGCCCAACAGATCGCGATCGCGCGCCTGCTGCTCGCCGACCCGCACACGTTGGTCCTCGATGAGGCCACGTCGCTCCTCAACTCACGCGCGGCGCGGCACCTCGAGCGCTCGGTCGCGGTGCTGCTCGAAGGGAGAACCGTCATCGCGATCTCGCACCGGCTCCATGCGGCACATGACGCCGAGGTGGTGGTCGTTGTGGAGGACGGGCGCATCAGCGAATACGGCACGCACGCGGACCTGTTGCGCGCGGGTGGCGCGTACGCGCAACTGTGGAACACGTGGCGCCAGGATTCGTCCGAGGCCGCTCCGAAGACCAACGGATGGGTCACACGCGCCGGACGGCGCCTGATCGAGGTTACGGCTGGGGAGGTCTCAGCAGGTCCTGGAGATGCGCGGCGAGCTCGCGCATCGCCTGCCGGTGCAACAGGGTCCCGTAGCTGATTCGCGCGACGCCCATCCCGGCGAGGGTTGCGTTCGATGGCGCCGACGGTACCGCGAAGATGTTGACCGGGAACTGCACGGCATCGAGAAACGCCGCGATGACGTCGGCGTCATGCAGATTGATGGGATACACGCAGTCGGCACCCGCGTCGATGTACTCGCGGGCACGCGCGACCGCGTCCTGGAGCAGTGCGGGCGTCTCCTGCTCCCGCTGACCGATGAAGACGTCGATGCGCGCGTTGATCACGAGCCCGTAGTCGCGGTCGATCGCCGCACGACGGACGGCCGCGAGCCACTGCGCGTGCTGTCCGGGGTCGGCCAGGACGCCCCCGGCAGCATGGTCGGTGTCCTCGAGGTTGCATCCCGCGGCCCCGGCGTCGAGGAGCCGCTCGACGAGCTCGTCCGGTGCGAGCCCGTACCCGGCCTCGGAGTCGACGGTGACGGGCACGTCGACGGAGCGAGCGATGCGCGCCGCGGCGGCGAACATCTCGTCCGGTGGCGCGTTCTGTTCGTCCTCGTAGCCGAGCGTTGCGGCCACGCCCCCGCTGGTCGTCGCGACCACTGGAAAGCCCGCGGCGACGACGGCCCGGGCCGACGCGGCATCCCAGGCGTTCGTCAGCACCAGCGGCGTGCCCGGGACATGCAGCGCGCGCAGGAGCGAGCAGCGTTGATCGAGGAGCGCGCGATTGATCGCCATGGTCAGCCTCCAGCCTTGTCGATGACGTCGAACAGGTTGCCCTCCGGATCCTGCAGGGTGACGAAGTCCTCGCCGGCCTCGGCGCTGCGCGGGTAGCGGACGGCTCCCAACGCCACGAGGCGTTCCACCTCGGCCTGCTGATCCGGGGTGTACAGGTCGAGGTGGAGGCGGTTCTTGCCGACCCTCGGTTCCGGGACGCGCTGGAGCGAGACGTTGACGCGAACACCCTCAGGATCGCAGAGCACCGCCCAGCCGTCATCCGGCGGATCCCGGGGGACGTAGCGAAGCGCGGCGATCCAGAACGCGTACATCGCCGTGAAGTCGTTGCAGTCGATCACCACCGATCCGACGTACATGCGGAATCCCTCTGAAACAGGTTGCTCACGGAGTCGACAGAATGCCGCGTCCATGATGCGTCCGTAATCCAACCGCGATGGGGGACGAGCAATGCTCGCGATCGACGTCAGGGACAGCGACATCATGGAGACCGCGCCGCAGCGCCCGGGTGGCGTCGCGCGGATGCTCGCCGCCCTGCAGGACGCAGGGCTCCGGGTCATCCGCATCGAGCCCCGCACCAATGAGAGCGGTATGTATCGGGTGACGCTCACGGACAGCCCGGAGTTTGCCGTGCGGATCCTTGCAGCGATCCGGCGCAGGGTCAGCCCGGCGATGTCGACCGCAGCCGGCTGACAGGCGGCTCTCGGAGCCTGTCGCGCTACGCTGGTCGCGTCCAATTGTCCGGCTGAGGATCTAACGACGACCAACGAACGCGGTTGAGCGAAGCTCCAGTCACGCCCGGGTGGGTCCGGCGGCTCTGGGGCTACATGCTCCGGCACAGGCGCGACGTGGTGCTGTCGTGCGGTGCAGCGGTGCTCGGCAGCGTCTGCCAGACGGCTGTTCCCCTCGTCGCGAGACAGATCGTCGACGGCGTCATCCTCACTCGCACGTCCGCGCTGTGGCCGTGGCTCCTCCTGCTGATCGCGCTCGCGGCCGCGAGCTTCGCCTTCGCGTACATCCGGCGGTATCGGGGCGGCCGGGTCGCGCTCCAGGTCCAGTACGACCTGCGCAACGACATGCACGACCATCTGCAGGCGCTGGACTTCGACAACCTCGGCCGGATGCCCACCGGACAGCTCGTCGCGCGCGCCAACTCTGACTCCACGCTCGTCCAGGGGTTGCTGAGCTTCTTCCCGATCATGAGCAGCAACATCCTGCTGTTGCTGCTCTCGCTCGGCGTGATGCTCTATCTGTCGCCGTTATTGGCGCTGGTGAGCGTCGTCGTCGCTCCGAGCCTGCTGATCGTCTCCTACCGCATGCGCTGGCGCATCTTTCCTGCCACCTGGGATGGCCAGCAGCGCGAGGGTGACCTGGTCCAGATCGTTGATGAGGACCTCAACGGCGTCCGCGTCGTCAAGGCGTTCGGCCAGGAGCAGCGCGAGGTCGAGCGCATCGCCGACGCGGCCAAGACCCTCTACGGCTCGCAGATGCGCGCCGTGCGGCTGCAGTCGCGTTATCAGCCGCTCCTCGAGGCGATCCCGATGTTCGCCCAGGTGGCGATCCTCGCGCTCGGCGGCTGGCTCGCGCTCCAGCACGACATCACCCTCGGCACCTTCCTGGCATTCTCCACATACGTCACGCAGCTGATGGCGCCGGCCCGGCAGCTCGCGGGCGTGCTCACCATCGGCCAGCAGGCGCGCGCCGGCCTGGAACGCATCTTCCAGCTCCTCGACCTGCCGCCGGCGATCGCCGACAAGCCGGACGCCGCCGACCTCCCGGCGCTGCACGGCGATATCCAGTTCTCGAACGTCCACTTCCGGTATGGCGATGGTGACCCGGTCCTCCAGGGCGTGGACCTGCATGTCGCGCCGGGCGAGCGCGTTGCCATCGTCGGGCCAAGTGGCAGCGGGAAGTCGACGCTCGCCATGCTGGTCCCGCGCTTCTACGACCCGACCGAGGGCACGGTGCTCATCGACGGCCACGACGTCCGCGATGTGACGCTCCGCTCGCTCCGCCGTCAGGTGGGCGTGGTGTTCGAGGACAGCTTCCTCTTCTCTGACTCGGTTCGAGCCAACATCGCGTACGGCAACCCGGACGCCACCGATGAGCAGGTCGAGGCGGCGGCGCGCGCGGCACAGGCGCACGAGTTCATCACCGAGCTGCCTCGCGGATACGACACGGCAATCGGAGAGCGCGGTCTGACGCTCTCAGGAGGGCAGCGTCAGCGCGTCGCGCTCGCGCGGGCGATCCTCTATGACCCGCGCATCCTCATCCTCGACGACGCCACCAGCGCCATCGACGCGCGGGTGGAGTCCGCTGTGCACGACGCGCTGCGGTCGGTGATGGCCGGTCGAACGACATTGCTCATCGCGCACAGGCAGTCGACGCTGCACCTCGCCGACAGGATCGTGGTGCTGTCCGGCGGCGTCGTTGTCGAGTCGGGTACCCATGACGAGCTCATCGCCCGGAGTGCCCTGTACCGGACTCTCGTGTCCGGCCTCGAGGAGCTCGACATGGAGAAGGTCGGTGACTCCATCGAGGCGCTCGCGACCATCGCCTCCGCCGCCGGAGCGGATGGCACCACAGCATCCGCGTGGGCAGGCGACTGGCAACGCTCGGGCAGCCGGACCGCAGCGCGGACCACCGGCGCGTCCATCGGCGCGCCGTCGCTCGGTCCGGGTCTCGGTGGTGGCGGTGGAGGGTGGCGGCTCAACCTGGCGCCGACCCCCGAGCTCCTTGCGCGTGTCGCCCGCCTGCGGCCGGTGCGCGACGCAGCGAAGGTCGACATCGAGTACAAGTCGCGCCACGACAAGCACTTCACGCTGTTGCGGCTGCTGCGTGAGTTCCGCCGGCCGTTGCTGCTCGGGCTCGTGCTGGTGATCATCGACGGCCTGGCGACACTTGCTGGCCCTGTGCTGGTGAAGACGGGCCTCGACGAGGGCGTGTCGAAGGGGTCGTCATATGTGCTCTTCGCCGCTGCCGGCGTGTTCCTGCTGGTGACGTGCATCGATCTGATCGACGAGATCGCCGAGACGTTTGTCACCGGGCGCGCCGCGCAGCGGATCATGCTGTCGCTCCGCATCCGCATCTGGGCGCAGCTGCAACGGCTTTCACTCGACTACTACGAGCGCGAGATGGCCGGTCGGATCATGACCCGCATGACGACCGACGTCGATCAGTTCGAGTCACTGATCGAGAACGGGCTGCTCAGCGCACTCGTCTCCATCGTGACGTTCGTCGGAGTCGGTGTGGCGCTGGTGGTGATCAACGCCGAGCTCGGTCTCTGGACGCTGTCGGTTGCGATTCCGCTCGCCATCGCGACAGTGATCTTCCGGCAGAAGGCCGCACGCCTCTACAGCCTGTCGCGCGAGCGAATCGCCATCGTCAACGCGGATTTCCAGGAGAGCCTGTCCGGCGTCCGTGAGTCGCAGGCCTTCGTGCACGAGGGCGCGGCGATGGCGCAATTCCATCGCCTCGGCCGCTCGTACCTCGAGACGCGCGTCGCCGCGCAGCGGCTCGTGGCAACGTATTTCCCATTCGTGCAGTTCATGTCGGCAGTGGCCGACGCCATCGTGCTCGGCGTCGGTGCGCATCTCATCCAGACCGGTCACCTGACCTCGGGCGCGCTGATCGCATTCCTGCTGTACATCGATCTCTTCTTCTCGCCGATCCAGCAGCTGTCGCAGGTCTTTGACGCATGGCAGCAGACGCGCGTGTCGGTGGGGCGCATCTCCGAGCTGATGCAGCTCGACACGCTGACGCCAAACCCCGCAGTGCCTGAGGAGCCCGGCCGCCTCCATGGCGACCTGCGCCTCGACAACGTCCGTTTCTCATACCCCGTCCCGCCTGCTCGCGCCGGCTTCGACGGGGCACGCCCCGTCGACCGCCGTGGTCCGCAGGATCCACGCTTCCTGCAGTCACGCGACGCGACGTGGCGGAAGCCGCCGGAAGCGTTGCGTGGCATCGATTTCCGGATTGCCGCCGGCGAGACCGTGGCGCTGGTCGGGGAGACCGGGGCCGGCAAGTCGACCGTCATGAAGCTCCTGGCGCGCTTCTACGATCCGGATGACGGCAGCGTCGATGTCGACGGTCACGACCTCCGCGCCATCGACCTCCACGATTTCCGCCTGCAGCTCGGCTACGTGCCCCAGGAGGCATTCCTCTTCTCCGGCACCGTCCGGGACAACATCGCCTATGGACGCCCCGAGGCGAGCGACGCCCAGGTGGAGGCAGCGGCGCGCGCGGTGGGGGCGCACGATTTCATCGCGCACCTCGCCGGTGGGTATCACCACGAGCTGACAGAGCGCGGACGCTCGCTCTCGTCAGGACAGCGCCAGCTCATCGCGCTTGCACGCGCGGAGCTGGTCGACCCGGTGTTGCTCCTGCTCGATGAGGCCACGTCCAACCTCGACCTCGTGACCGAGGCACACGTCGCCGCGGCGATGCAGGAGGTCTCGCATGGCCGCACCACGGTGGTGATCGCGCATCGCCTGCAGACCGCGAGAGCAGCGGACCGCATCATCGTGCTGCACAGCGGCGAGGTGGTCGAGGCGGGCACGCACGAGGAGCTCCTCGCCAGACGAGGGATGTACGCGTCGATGTGGGACGTGTTCGATGTCGTGGGCGGCGGGACGGCACCGGTGACGAAGGGCCGGTAGAAGCTCCCTATCGCTGGGGTGCTGCCGCCGGCGCGTGCGGGGCCGAGGGATTCCACGCCGGCTCGAGGCCGGTTGCGAGAGCACCGGCGGCAAGCGCCACAACCAGGGCCCAGACGATCACGCGCTCCGGCCGGTTGACAGCGGTTGCCGCCAGGCTCTTCGCCGAGGCGCGCACCGCTTTGCGCAGGTATACGACGAGGTGGATGAGCACCACGATGCCGAGCGCGATCACCGAATCGGTGTGGATCGCAGCCCAGGTCCCATGGTCGGTGCCCTGCGCCCAGAGCACGACGCCGCTGGTGGTGGCGAGCACCGCGGCGGCGCCAGCGGGATCGCGATCAGGCGAGGGAGCAGCCATGGCGCGCCGGCGGCCCGGTAGCCGCCGCGCCGGAAGTAGTAGTTGATCGCGCGCCACGCGGTGCTCGCCAGCTTGACGAGCAGGATCGGGATGAGCGCAAACCCGAGCGCGAAGTGGACGGGACGCAGCGGGGTGAACGCCAGTCCGCTCAGGTAGAGGAGCACCAGGGCGAACGCGATGATCAGCCCGGCGTGCGATGTGAGGATCAGGTTGCCCATGACCTGGGGCCGCGCCGTCGGATGGGGTCCGTCCTCGAGGACGTCGAGCACGTGACCGATGCCGCCGCGCTGGGCTACGGCTCCGTCAGCCGCGTCGTCGTCGGGTGCGCCCGAAGCAATCCCCACCCCAAGACTGTAGCGAGACCGGTCTCCGGCGCCCCCTCACACAGCGGCGCGGCGAGCAGGCGGGGAGAGGAGGCCGCCTACGCGGCGACCTGGAGCGCCTCGTCGATGAATGCGAGCAGCCGGCCCTTCGAGAGGAAGCCGATCGTCTGACGCACAGGCGCGCCGCCGACGAACAGCAGCAGCGTGGGCAGGGACATCACGCGGTACTTCGCCTGGAGCACGGGATTGGCATCGACATCGATGGTGCGCACCTGCAGTTGCGCCGAGCGTTCGTCAGCGATCTCCTCGAGGATGGGGGCGAGCATCCGGCACGGTGGGCACCAGGCGGCCCCGAACTCCACCAGGACTGGCGCTTCGGAGGCGAGCACGTCCGCGTCAAAGGTGGTGTCGTCGACGGTCTTGATCATTGCAATCTCCTGATCACTGACGGGTGGTGACCGCCTTGTAGGCGGCGCAATTCGAGAAGGTGTGCGTGGCGGTGCGAGCGCGGGAGCGCCGGCCGCGGGCCGGTGGTGGCGGGTTGTGATCCTCGGCGGCGTAGCGGTCCCACACCGACTGACGCGACATCCCGAGGAGATCGGCGATGTCCTGCCAGCTCATGCCCTCGGCGCGCGCCGCAAGGACCGTGGATGCGCGTCGCGAACCGAGCAGCACGGCGACGGAGCGAAGCGCCACAAGGCGGTCCGGGTGTCGTCAGCGAGTTGAGGGCTTCGAGCACGCTGGCCACGGCTGCGTCCGCTTCCGGCGTCGACGTCGAGTAGGCCATATGTCAAGTATACATGACATAGAACCTGTTTAGACGCTGAGCTGCTCTCGCTTGGCGCGCCAGCGCGGCAGACCGCCGCTGCGCGTGACGGCCACGCCGGCAAGGCAGAGGACGCCGCCGGCGAGTGCCAGGAGCGGCGGGACGTCGCCGAGGATCAGCCAGCCCATGAGGATGGTCAGTGGGGGAACCAGGTACGCCATCGCTCCCATCCGGCCGCCGGTGGTGCGGGCCAGCGCGTACGCCCACAGGGTGAAGCCGATCGATGTCGGGAACAGGCCGAGGTAGATCGCCCACGCGTCCGCGCCGGCGTTCGACGCGCCGATGTCGTGCACGAGTTGCGGCGCGAACGGCAGGCAGACGACGGCGCCGATGGTGCAGGCGAGCCACGTGACGGTGAGTGCCGAGTTGTTGCGGAGCAGCGGCTTCTCTGCGGTGACCCCACCGGCATATGCCGCGGCGGCCACGATGCAGAGGACGGCTCCAAGACCCGGCCTGGGGTCCGTGGTTCGATGTGGCGTACCCGATGACGATGGCTCCGGCGAACCCGATGGTGCAGCCGAGCACGAGCCGGCGTGGGAAGCCTTCGCCGAGCAGCAACCCGCTGAGGATGGCCACGAACACCGGGCCGACGTTCACGAGCATCGCTGCGGTGCCCGCGTCGACCATCCGCTCCGCCTGGTTGAGGACGAGGTTGTAGATGCCGAACCAGAGCAGCCCGCACACGAGCAGCCCGGGCAGGTCGCGGCGCCGGGGCAGCGGTTGCCTGCGCACCAGCGTGAGGATCCCGAGCGCGATGCTGCCGACCGCCAGCCTTCCCAACGCCAGCGAGCCCGGCGACAGCGAGCGTCCTGCGGCGCGAATACCGACGAACGCCGACGCCCAGAGCACCACCGTTGCCAGCGCCGCCGCGAGCGCCAGACGACGCTCGCTCTGCGGGACCACCGGGACGGATGGGTTGGCAACCATGTGTGCGAAGCCTATCCCGCAAACAGTTCGGCCGTGACCGAACTGTCGGGGTTGTACGGTTGCGGCATGGGAACCGATTTCGCCGCTGTCGGACGGCTGCTGAGCAGCCCCGCTCGCGCCGCAATGCTCGAGGTGTTGCTCGATGGCGGCACCGCATCGGCGAGTGAGCTTGCCGCCGCGGCGTCAGTCAAGGCGTCGACGGCGAGCGGCCATCTCGCCGCCCTCGTCGAAGGGCGAATGCTCGTGGTGACCGCTCGAGGACGGCACCGCGACTACCGGCTCGCGGATCGCGATGTCGCGGTGGCGCTCGAGACGCTCTCGAGGATCGCTCCCGATCGCCAGATCCATTCACTCCGAGCCGCGACGACGATGGACGTGCTCCGTGTCGCACGCACCTGCTACGACCATCTCGCCGGGCAGCTCGGTGTCGCGATGCTGGACGCCATGCTCGAGCGTGAGTGGCTCGTGACGCGTGGACCCGGCTATCTCGTCCCCGAAACCGGCGAGCGGATGCTCCAGGCGATGGGCGTTGATGTCGCGGATGCGCGCCGGCAGCATCGTCACTTCGCGCGACCCTGCGTGGACTGGACGGAACGGCGTCCACACCTTGCAGGCGCCCTCGGCGCCGCGATATGCCGGAGCGTCCTTGCCGCTGGGTGGGCTCGACGTCGCCGCACCGGTCGCGGCCTTGTCGTCACGACACTCGGCGCCGCGCAACTGCACGAGACCTTCGGCATCGCGCTCGCAGCCGGCGCGTGAGCGCGCCTGAACTCCCGCCGATTCGATGTGCAGCTCGTGCGCTCATCGTCGACCCGGACGATCGCGTGCTGCTCTTCCGAAGCGAGATCCCGGGGCGTGCGCCATGCTGGTTCGCACCAGGAGGAGCACTCGATCATGGCGAGACCTACGAGGCTGCCTTGGTCCGCGAGGTGATGGAGGAGACGGGGATCGCCGTAAACAGCGCCGCATTGCCGTCTCCGGTGTGGACGCGGGACGCTGCGTTTCTGTGGGAGGGAACCGTCGAACGGCACATCGAGCGGTTCTTCCTCATTCGCGTTGATGCGCGGGACGTTGACGCGACACGATTTGAGCGGTCCGCGACGGGGATGATCAGAGCCCATCGCTGGTGGACGGTTGACGAGATCCTCAACAGCACCGCGGTCTTTGCGCCCGCGCGTCTTGGAGTACTTCTCGCGCCGCTGCTCCGCGGCGAGATGCCGGCGAGCCCTGTGGCGGTCGGAGAGTAGCGGCCGGACTGTCCGACGCCGGCGCTCACAGCGCCGTGATGAGCAGTGCGAGAACAGCGAGGCTCATCACGCCGGTGGTGAGCCAGAGCAAGGTGTTGCTGAGGTTGCCGCTCGTCTGCTCCGCCATCACCGTGCGGTCACGGCCCAGCAGAGCGATGAGCGCGAGCATCGGCGGAGCAACGATCCCGTTGATGATTGCGGTGATCACCAGCGCCTTGATCGGGTCGATGCCGAGGAGGCTGATAACGAGTCCTCCCGCGAGCGCGAACGTCAGCACCGCGTAGAAGGCCGGGCGCGACCGTGCCTTGTCGGCGAGCGTGCCCTTCATCCCGAAGAACTCCTTGACGGCATAGGTCGCCGATCCGCTCAGGATCGGGATCGCGAGGAGGCCGGTCCCGATGATCCCGACCGAGAAGAGGATGAATGCGAATGGTCCTGCAACCGGTTGCAGCGCCTGCGCCGCCTGCGCGGCGGTTGCCACATTCGTGTGCCCGGATGCATGCAGCACAGCCGCCCCGGTGAGGATGATCGAATACATGACGAGCTGAGAGAAACCCATGCCGACGATCACGTCGATACGTGCGTCGTGCATCTCCTTGCGGCTCACGCCGCGCCGATCGACCTCTGCCACGAGTCCACGCGCGAGCATCTCGTCAACCTCGGAGCTCGCCTGCCAGAAGAACAGATATGGCGAGATCGTCGTGCCGAGGATCGCGACGATGATCCCGATGAATGCCGCGTTCAGCTCGATATGCGGGATGACCGTGGATTCGATCGTCTTGAGCAGGGGAGGATGCGACACGATCACCGTCGCGACATATGCGAAGAGCGCGAGCGTCAGGAACTTGAAGATCCGAAAGATCACCTTGTACGAGAGCTCGAACTGCAGCACGAGGATGACCACGGCGATCGGCGGGAGGAACAACGCGGGGTTGACGTGACCGCGTGTCAGGAGCGATCCCCCGGCAGCCACCGCACCGAGATCAGCGCCGACGTTGATCATGTTGGCGAGGAAGAGCGCGAGGATGCAGACCCCCACGAGCCACGTCGGAAACTTCCGGCGGAGCGACACTCCCAACCCCACTCCCGTCTGCAGGGCGATGCGCGCGCACGCCTCCTGGACGGCGAGCATCAGCGGAAACGTGAAGATCGCGGTCCAGAGCACTCCGTAGCCGAACTGACTTCCCGCCTGGCTGTATGTGCCGATCCCGCTCGGATCGTCGTCACTCGCTCCGGTGATCAGTCCCGGCCCGAGCACCTTCAGGACGTTGAGCGCAGCGGTCAGAGGACCGTGGGCAGGCGGCTTTCGCGATCCGGTGCGCCGCGTTCGCGACGTTGAACCGCGTCTCCGCGGCGTCTTCACGGAGTTCTGGCATCGCTTCAGAATCGAGCTGTTCTACGTTCTGGTTGAGCCGGAAGCGTGCTCGGCGGCCGCGTCAACGGCATGGCTGAGCACGACCATCGAATGTGCCTGCAGCGGAACCTCGTCTCCCTCGTGGTGCACGCTCGATGCGCGGTGGCCTTCGGGATCATCGGTATCCACGACGAGCGTCCATCCGCCCTTCCACCCTGACGGCATGGTCCACGTGATCGGCACGTCACCGCTGTGGAGGAGGACCATCAGCGAATCGCCCACGATGCGGTGCCCGCGGGGATCGCGATCCGGGATTGCGTCACCGTTGAGGATCATGCCGATGGATCGCTCTCCGTCGTTCTCCCAGTCCTCGTCACCGAACTCCTTGCCGTTGGGCAGCAGCCAGATGATGTCCTTTCGACCCGAGCGCCGGATCGCCTCTCCGGAGAAGAAGCGCTTGCGGCGAAGCACCGGCTGTGCGCGTCGCAGCGCAACGACGCGCTGCACGAACCCCAGCATCACCGGATCCACGGCCGACCAGTCGAGCCACGACAGCTCGTTGTCCTGGCAGTACGCGTTGTTGTTGCCCTGCTGGGTGCGGCCGATCTCGTCGCCGCCGCAGATCATCGGGCAGCCCTGCGAGAGCAGCACTGTCGCGATCAGGTTGCGGCGCTGACGGTCGCGTAGCGCTCGGATGTTCTCGTCATCGGTATCGCCCTCTGCGCCGCAGTTCCAGGAGCGATTGTCGTTCGCGCCGTCGTCGTTGCCTTCCCCGTTGGCCTCATTGTGTTTCTCGTTGTATGACACGAGGTCGCGAAGCGTGAAGCCGTCATGCGCGGTGACGAAGTTGATGCTCGCCCACGGCTGGCGGCCGTCCCATTCGTAGAGGCTGCTGGAGCCGGTCAGGCAGTTCGCGATGTCACGCACGCCACCCGCTTCGCCGCGCCAGAAATCGCGGACGGTGTCGCGGTACGCGCCGTTCCACTCGGCCCAGCGGACGGGGAAGTTGCCGACGTGGTAGCCGCCCTCGCCAACGTCCCAGGGCTCTGCGACGAGCTTCACGCGGGAGAGCACCGGGTCCTGATGGATGATGTCGAAGAACGCGGAGAGCCGGTCAACGTCATAGAACTGACGCGCGAGCGCGGCTGCGAGGTCGAACCGGAACCCGTCGACGTGCATCTCGGTCACCCAGTATCGAAGGCTGTCGGTGATCAGCTGCAGCGTGATCGGGCTGCTGACGTTCAGGCTGTTGCCGGTGCCGGTGACGTCGAAATAGAAGCGAGGCTCGTCCTCGACGAGCCGGTAGTAGGACGGATTGTCGATGCCGCGAAAGCTCACGGTGGGGCCGAGATGATTGCCCTCACCGGTGTGGTTGTAGACGACATCCAGGATCACCTCGAGTCCGGCGCCGTGGAGCGCACGCACCATCGCCTTGAACTCGCGCACCTGATCGCCGTTGCCGGCGCCGGCCGCGTAACGACTCTCGGGCGAGAAGTACCCAACCGAGTCGTATCCCCAGTAGTTCACGAGGCCGCGATCGACCAGGTGGCCGGCGTCGATGAAGTGGTGCACCGGCATGAGCTCCACCGCGGTGACGCCGAGGCGTTGCAGGTACTCGAGCGAGCTCGGATGCGCAAGACCTGCATACGTGCCGCGCAAGTCCTCCGGGATGTCCGGATGCCGCATGGTGAAACCCTTGACGTGCAGCTCGTAGATGACCGTGTCCGCCCACGCCGTGTCCGGGCGGCGATCGTCACCCCATGGGAAGCTCTTGTCGACGACGACACTCTTCGGCATTGCGTCACTCGAATCGATATCGCTGGCCTGGAGATCGTCGCCGTCGAACGAGTAGCCGAACAGCGCGGGTCCCTGCACGAATCGACCCGCGATCGCCAGCGCGTATGGGTCGAGCAACAGCTTTCGTGGATTGTGGCGGAGACCGTGCACCGGGTCATACGGACCGCGGACGCGGAGGCCATATCGCTGCCCGGGACCGACCTGATCGATGTACCCGTGCCAGACAAGGTCGGTGCGCTCCTGCAGTTCGTAGACCGCAGTCTCGGCGCCGTCATCGTCGAGCAGCACGACATCAACGCCATCTGCCGATGCCGAGTACACGGCGAAGTTCGTTCCCTCGCCGTCCCACGTGGCACCCAGCGGCGCCTCACTCCCCGGCCATGCCTCTTGCCGGGGTGTCGAGCGAGCCCCCGCGCCCCGCTTAGCGGTGGTCATTGCCTCGCAATGATGCCGCGGCGCACGAAATTGATAGGATCACAGGCATAAATGTTGATAGCAGCGCTGATAGTACACGAATGAGGACGGATCCACGCGCCACCTATCGGGTGCAGTTGCGCGAGGAGTTCGACTTCGACGCGGCGGGAGCCATCGTGCCGTATCTCGAGGCATTGGGGATCTCGCACCTCTACTGCTCACCCTACATGCAGGCGGCCGAGGGCAGCACGCACGGGTATGACGTCGTCGACCCCACTCGCGTGAGCAACGACCTCGGTGGAGAGAGTGGGATGCGACGCCTCGATGGAGCGCTTCGGGAAGCTCGAATGGGTCAGCTCCTTGACATCGTTCCAAATCACATGTGCATCGGCGATCCACGGAACACGTGGTGGGAGAGCGTGCTGCGTGACGGACGCGAGAGCCCGTATGCCCATTACTTCGACATCGACTGGGACGCCCCCGCAACGCGTGACGGCCACTTGACCTACCGGCGATTCTTCGACGTCTCGTCCCTGGCAGGTGTTCGCGTCGAGGACGCGGATGTCTTCGAGGCGGTGCTCCACCGCGCGCTCGGCCTCGTTGCAGACGGCACGGTCGATGGTCTCCGCGTGGACCACATCGACGGCCTGCGTGATCCGGCGGAGTTTGCCGAGCGGCTCCGATCCGTCGCCCCGGGTGCATGGCTGATCGCTGAGAAGATCCTCGCGACCGGCGAGCGGATGCCCGACGACTGGCCGATCGACGGCACCACCGGGTACGAGTTCGGATGCCTGATCACCGCGCTGATGGTCGCCGGAGACGGCCTGGCCGACCTGTCCGGCTGCTACAGGGATTTCACCGGGGATCGCGATGACTTCCAGACGCATTCGCATCGGGCACGCCGCGAGATCCAGGAAACCGTGCTCACCGACGAGCTCGCACGGCTCACGCGCGTCGCCGTCGCCGCGGGGATCGGACCGGTGAAGGTGGAATTGATCGAGCTCATCGCCGGCATGCCTCGTTACCGCATCTATCCGCGCGGCGATGAGCCGCTCTCGGCTGACGACGAGCGTGCGCTCAGCGTTGCGATTGCGCGCGCACGGCAATCGGGGCGGTGCAATGGCGAGCGCCTCGACGCGATCGTGTCGGTGCTCCGCGGGGAGGGTGCATGGAACGAGGAACGGAGCGAGCTTCGTGAGCGGTTCCAGCAGGTGGCCGGCGCGGTGATGGCCAAGGGTGTGGAGGACACCGCCTTCTATCGGTACGTCAGGCTCGTGGCCCTGAATGAGGTCGGCTCGGATCCGGACGTGACGAGCACGCTCGACGACTTTCATGCCATGTGTGTCCTCAACCTTCGACGGACCCCGATGACACTGCTCGCAACGACGACACACGACACCAAGCGGTCCGAGGATGCCCGGGTGCGCATCGCGTTGCTGTCGGAGATGCCGCAGCGCTGGCGCGAGGCGGTCGCGACGTTGCACACGCTGGGGACGCGTCACCGCGGAGACCACGGGCCGTCGCGCCAGGCGGAGTATCTCTTCTATCAGACGCTCGTCGGCGCGCATCCACTGGACGGCGGACCGGGCATGGGCGTACATGTTGAAGGCGGCGCGCGAGGCGAAGATCGAAACCAGCTGGCTCGAACCGAATACGCGCTATGAAACGGATCTCGAGCACTTCGTCCGGGGGATGGTGGACGACGCCGAGGTGTGCGCGGAGATCGGCGCACTCATCGAGTGCATGACCCCCGAATGGCAGGCGGTCTCGCTCTCACAGACCCTGATCAAACTGACCGCGCCGGGCGTTCCGGACATCTATCAGGGATCCGAGCTCTGGGACTGCAGGCTCGTGGATCCCGACAACCGGACCCCGGTGGACTACGAGACGCGCCGCCGTCTGCTTCGCGACGTCATGTCCCCGGAAGCCGGCGACTTCATGTCGAGGCTCGAAGAGGGCGCACCAAAGCTCCGTCTGATCGCAACGGCGCTCGCTGCGCGTGCCCGCCACCCAGAGGCTTTCGGCAGGGACGCCGGATACCAGCGAGTGCCGGCGGCTGGCTCACGCTCCGAGCACGCGATCTGCTTCTCACGGACGCTTGCTGATGGGCAGCCCGTCATGGTGACGATCGGCATGCGCTGGCCGATCCTGCTGCGCCCCGGCTGGCACGATACGGTCGTGCATCTTCCACAGGGCCGCTGGCGCAACGTCCTGACAGGAGTAGTCAGCGATGGCGGCGAGCAGCGCCTCGAGAGCTTGCTCGACGCTGCGCCGGTGGCGCTGCTGGAGCGAGCGTGACGACGCGCAGGATCACCGTCTGGGCGCCTGACGCGAAACAGGTCGAGCTCGTGCTCGGTGAGGATCGAACGCAGATGGACGAGACCGGAGCGGGGTGGTTCGCATGCAACGTCGTGCTTGATGTGGACGACGACTATGCGTTCAGCGTCGACGGCAGCGAGCCGATGCCGGATCCGCGCTCACGATCGCAACCGGAAGGGGTCCACGCCGCCTCGCGCCTCGTCGAGCATCCGCGCCGCCGGGGGCTCGACGCGTGGCGCGGGTTCCCGCTGCGCGATGCTGTCATCTACGAGCTGCATACCGGCACGTTCAGCGCCGAGGGGACGTTTGACGGTGCGATCGATCACCTGGATCACCTCGTCGACCTGGGCGTCAATGCGATCGAGATCATGCCCGTCGCGGAGTTTCCCGGCCGCCGCGGCTGGGGGTACGACGGAGTGGACCTCTTCGCGCCGCACAGCGCGTACGGCGGTCCGGCAGGGCTGCACCGCCTGATCGAGGCGTGTCATGGCCGCGGCATTGCGGTGATCCTCGACGTCGTCTACAACCACGTTGGTCCGGAAGGCGACTATCTCGGCGCGTTCGGCCCGTATTTCACCAGCCGCTACGAGACGCCCTGGGGCGCGGCCTTCAACTACGACGGCGAGCACTCCGACGAGGTCCGCCGCTTCGTGCTCGACAACGTGGAGATGTGGGTGCGCGACTACGAGGTGGACGGGCTGCGTCTCGATGCCGTGCACGCCATCATCGACACCTCGCCGCTGCACATCCTCGAGGCGATCGCAGCGCGCGTGCAGGAGCTTGCGAGTGAGCTCGGCCGTGATGTGTGGGTCATCGCGGAGAGCGACAGCAATGACCCTCGGCTGGTGCGCGAACGCGACCGCGGTGGGTACGGCCTGAGTGCACAGTGGAACGACGACTTTCATCACGCGTTGCACGCGGTGCTCACCGGTGAGCGATTCGGGTATTACGAGGACTTCGGGAGTCCCGACGAGGTCACCACCGCGATGCTCCAGACGTTCGTCTACTCGGGACAGTATTCGCGGCATCGCAAACGCAGCGTCGGCCGGCCGGCGAGCGATCTGCCGCAGTCGCGATTTGTCGTGTGCTCGCAGAACCACGATCAGATCGGCAACCGTGCAGCGGGCGAGCGACTCTGCCACCTCGTCAGCGACAGCCGGGCGCGCATGGCTGCCGCATTGACACTGCTCTCACCCATGATTCCCATGCTGTTCCAGGGCGAGGAGTGGGCGGCGAGCACGCCGTTTCAATACTTCACGGAGCTCGGCGATGCGCATCTGCGCAAGGCGGTCACCAACGGGCGGCGGCGCGAGTTCAAGGCGTTCGGCTGGCCGGCTGATGCGGTGCCCGACCCGCAGTCGCCCGCGACCTTCAAGCGTTCGGTGCTCATCTGGGATGAGGTCGAGGAGGAGACACACGGACGCATGCTCGACTGGTACCGGCAGCTGATCAGGCTCCGGCGGTCACGCCGCTGCATGGCGGACCGATCCACCAACGCGTGGTATGACAGCGCGCGAAACCTCTTGCTCTATTCCGAGGGCGACCTGCTGGTCTGCTGCAACCTCGGAGCGTTGACCGTCGACGTGCCGGAGGCATCGGGGCGCGAGCTCATGCTGGCGTCCGACGATGCAGTCCGCCTCGACGTAACACCCGGGCTGAACGCCGACTCGGTTGCGATCTGGATCGGCGGAGATTCGTCAGCGTCGCGGTGACGGATCAGGCGGTGGCGACCGGGTCCGGGTGCCACACCGGCAGCGACAGCACGAACGACGCCCCGCCGCCCGGAGTCGACTGCGCCGTGATGTCCCCGCCGTGGAGTCGCGCCAGCTCGCGTGAGAGATAGAGGCCGAGTCCCGTGCCGGAGATATGGCTGTTCTGAGGTGTGACCAACCGGCTGAACCGTGTGAACAGACGGTGCATCTGCTCGGCGGGGATGCCGAGCCCGTGGTCTGCGACCGTGATGACCGCGATGCCGTCGGTCACGGCCACATCGCAGCTGATCTCGCCGCCGTCCGGTGAGAACTTGATGGCGTTGTCGAGGAGGTTGCGCAGGATGGTCTCGATTCTCCCGGCGTCGACGTTCACGATCGCGTCGTCGGGCGGCAGGTGGACATCGAGACGATGTGCCGATGTGAGTTGCGGCTGAATCGCCGAGGTGGCCGCGTTGACGATGGTGCGCAAGCTCTGCGGCTGCCGATCGAGCCGCGTGATCCCCTCCTCGAGCCGCGCGGTCTCGAGCATCTCGTTGACCAGCGCGTTCATGTCGTTCAGCTTGCGCTCGATGATCGGCATCGCGCGCTCGAGCGCCTCGCCGTCGAGCGATTTGTCGGCCATCATCGAGAAGTAGCCGCGAACCACGGCGATCGGTCCGCGCAACTCGTGCGACGCGAGCTTGAGGAAATCGGAGCGCATCTTCTCCATGGACTGCGTGCGCTCGATGTGCTCGTGCAGCCGCTGCGCCTCGGCATCGGCGAGCGCCTGGATCCGGTCCTCCGACGCCTTGATCTGCCAGACGAGTCCGGCGGCGAACGCGGCCAGCTGCAACGTCCATGCGTCCTCGTCGCTGAAGCCGCCGGGATAGAGGGGCTCGTGGGCGGCGAGGACTCCCAGACGCAGCGCTCCCGCCCGCCAGGACACCGCCATGGTGTCGACGGCGACAGCGTCATCACTTTCGACTGGGACTGTTGTGCCGAGCTCGCTTGCGTGGCCGCGAAACACCGCGTCACCGAACACCACATGGTCGCGGTCCGTTGTGCCATTGGGATCACACGGCACCGATCGCAACTGCGCGAACTCCTCGTCGGTCACGCCATAGGCGCCGGCGGCCGGCGACAGGCGAGACCGATCGGTGCTGAGCCGCCAGAGCATCACGCGGCGCGCGCCGACAAGCTCTGCCACGGTTCCCGTGAAGCGCGCGAAGAGATCGGCATCGGATGTCGCTGCCGCGAGGTGATCCGAGACGCTCAGGAGCACGCGCAGGGCTTTCTGCTGCGCCTCCTTGGTCTCGGCGAAGAGGCTGGCGTTCTGCAGCGCGAGTGCAGCCGAGAGCCCGATCTGCTCGAGGGTTTCCAGGTCGAGCTGGGCGAATGCCTGATCCGATCGACGGCTCACGGCCAGGATGCCGAGCGCCCGACCGCCTGCCCGGAGCGGAACGATCACGCGCCGGCGCACGTCCGAGAGCTGTTCCTGCATATCGGCGGGCATCCCTGGGACGTCCGAATATCCCTCGAACGCCCCTTCGCCGCTCTCGATCGCGGCACGGATCTCCGGCGTCAACTCCCATCGGGCGCCGATGCGCGCCGGCACTCGGTGCCGGTCGTAGCCGGCGATCGCCTCGATGGAGTCGGGCCAGAACTTGGTCACGGTGATGCGGTCCACGTCGACCTGCTCCGCGATCCGCTCGACAATCGCCTGCACCACCCGCGAGGGATCGAGTGATGCGGAGAGCTCGCGGGTCGCCTCACTCGTCAGACGCAGACGTTCGACGAGATGCTGCGTCGATTCGCGGGCATCGTCCCCGAAAACGATGATGCTGATCAGGCGGGTGAATCGATCCATGACGCCCCGGTCGACATCCGTGAACGGCCGGCGCTCCGCGCGCCAGAACCCGACTACTCCCGCCGCGACCCGCCCATCAGGGAGGGGGGTGCCGGTCGAGATCGGGACGAGGCGCCCGATCCGTATACGCGAATTGAACACTTCGGGCGCCGCGCTGTCGGCGGCCGCATCGCTGGTCTCGACGGCGACGTGCTGCAGCATCGCCCTGCCGTGCAGCATGCCCTCGTGGAGCGGCCACTCCCGCCCGATGAGCTCTTCGGCCCATGGCCCCGAGCCGGCCACAACCGCAAACACGTCGGGGCGTCCGGCGGAGACGATCGAGATCACGCACTCGGCGTCGGCGACCAGGCGTGTCCCTTCGACCGCCATGAGCTGCAGGACATCCCGGAGTGGGAGCGGCTCTCGCGGATCGGACGGGACGTCGAGGAGGCGTCCGACGAGCAGGCCGATCGCCTCGTTGACACTGCGAGCCGCATCGTCTGGAGAAGGCCCAGATCGAGGTTCAGCAATCCCAGACGGCGATTCGCTCCGGCTCCCTTCGAGCACGACTAGACGACGAGTGCGCAGGCCATTTTATTGATAGCGACTATATCACTCAAGCTGCATCCGATCTGACGGCAGTTCTTCCCGGTCCGCATAGACTACACTAGCACTATAAGGTTTTATGACAATGTTCAAGCCTAAGGCGATGTCCCGATCCCCTATGTCCGCGGAGGCCGTCGCGGCCTCGCCATCCGGAGGCGGCGTGATGAACGGTACCGTCCAGCTCGAGAAGCCGCTGTACACCCTCGGCGTGGCGGCCGAGATGCTCGGGAGCCACCCGCGCACCCTGATCCTCTACGAGGAGCTTGGCATTGCGAGACGTTCGGCCGCCGGCAGCAACAGGTGGCGCTTCACGCTTCGGGATGTGCTCGCGCTGCGAGCGGTCTCGAAGCTGCGCCACCAGTACCAGATGAATCTCGATGGCGCGCGCCAGCTGATCCGGTGCCTGCAACTCCTCGATACGCATCACATCCCCCGGCCCTCCGAGTTGCGCGGCTTTGACATTGAGCACGTCTCCGTCTAAGCGCGTCGCCGCTGCATCAGGCCGGGGCCGGCCCGCGAAGAGCCGCACGCCGTCGCCACGTACGACGCGTCCTGCGGCGACGAACCGTTCGCGGGCGCACCAGCTCCTGGAGTCGCAATCGCTCCGCACGCTCGTGTGGCTCGCAATCATCCTTGCCCTGATATGGATCTGCGAAGGCTCCGCATTCATCCTTGTGCACGTTTTCAACGTGCTGCTGCTGTTCATCTTCGCGGGGATCATCGCGCTGATCCTCACGCCGCTTGTCGATCGGATGGAGCGGGTGCGGCCCTTCCGCGGCCATCGTTCGATGACTGTGCTGCTCATCTACATCGTCGGAGTCGCGATCGTCGCCGGCGGGATCATCCTGCTGCTCCCAACGGTTGTTGCGCAGGTCAAGGGACTGCCGTCGCTGCTCCAGACGGTTGAGGATCAGTTGCATCGCCACGGCATCTCATTCAGCGTCTCATCGCTGATCAAGGCCGTGAATGCGCAGCAACTTGGTGTTGCACTGGGGTTTGCGGCGGCCTTCGTTTCCGGGTTGGTGAGCGTGGTCCTGATCCTGGTGATCTCGATCTACCTCCTCATCGAAGGACGCGCGGTCGTGGCGACTGCTCGCAACCTCTTCCCCAACCGCCAGCGCGAGTTCGACTTCGCCGCACTCGCCGTCGGTTCGACGGTTGCTGCATACGTGCGTGGTCAGGTCGTGATGTCATTCGTGATCGGCACGTACACCGGTGTCGCCCTGACGATCGTCGGCGTGAAGTACGCAATCCTGATCGGCATCGCAGCGTTCTTCCTCGAGTTCGTGCCGATTGTCGGTGCGGTCGTCGCGATGGCGCTCGCTGATAGCCGTCGCGCTGGTACAGAGCCCCGTGCTGGCGCTCTTCGCGCTCGGCGTCGGCCTCGTTGGCCACGCGATCGATGCCTATGTGCTCGGGCCGCGCGTGTATGGACGCGTGACCAGGCTCCATGCGCTCGTGGCGATGGCGGCGCTGCTGGTCGGAGCGGAGCTGGCGGGCATTCTCGGCGCGCTGTTCGCTGTCCCTGTCGCAGCGGTCGCGAACATCTTCCTTGGAGCGGTGTATCGCGCCCGGCGAGGCGAGCAGGCGATGAGCACCGCGCCCGACGAGACCGTCAGCGTTGAGACGCTGCCTCGCCTCGGTGAAGAGGTGAGCTCGGTGGAGGAGGAGGGCGTCAAGAAGGAGCCGGTGCCGCACGGCGCGTGACCGTCCGGTCCGATTGTCCTGGGCATTTCGACGTGACATTAAAGGTATAGTTCGGCTATAATAAAAATGGATACGCTGACTATCCCACAACAAACGCGGAAACCTGGCTGACCAGGAGGAGTGACGAGTATGTGCATCAGTTGCGGATGCGGCGAGCCGAACGCGCGCCATCACGAAGGCGACATCACCTACACCGACCTCGAGAAAGCGGCGTCGAACGCCGGCATCGACCCGGAGAAGGCTGCTGACAACATCCATGCCGCTGCGCGTCAGGCGCGGGACGGAGAGCGGGCGGCCGTCTGACGCCAGGATCTGTCGTGAAGTCCGGCGGCTGCCTCACACGGAGCCAGCCGCCGGCACCACGCGGAATCCGATGGCACGAGGAACAATGCAGTGAGTGAGCACAACGAGCAGCGTGACGATCCAGATCCAACGGACGAAGGGATCGCCGCCGCCCAGGTCGCCGGAGAGACCGAGCGCTTTGACGGCCTCATCAATGAACCCGGCAACCCACCTCGCCAGCCGGACCTGGAGAAGGAGAAAGGGGACCGAGACGGGGAGTCGGACGGATAGATAACGCGCGGCTGAGCGATCGCCTCGCTCGCGCGTCCGACGCCGAGCAGCGAGGGTCGCTCCGTTATCGCGCGTTGCGGCGTGCCTCTCGAGCTGCCTTGGCGTGGCCGATCGAAGCGTCCCAGCTCCTGGGCGATGGGGTACCGCTGACGACGCTCAGCAGGGTGGGTCCCTTCGTGGCGGGCGTCATCGAGTCGCTGATCGCAGCGGACGACGGTACCGACATTGACCCGCTGCGTCTCGGTTTCCTCACGCGGTCGCAGGTGACGCCGGTCCTCGCCGAGTCCGACCTCGGCCGGCACGTCCGCGCCGATTTCCAGGTGCACAGCCTCTGGAGTGATGGACACGATTCCATCGGCGCCATGGCGGACGCCGCGGCAGGTCTCGGACGCGAATACATCGTGATGACCGACCACTCCAAAGGGCTGCCCATCGCAGGCGGGAAAGACGAGGCGGCATTCGCGAGACAGCGCCTCGAGATCGAGGCGGAGAACGCTCGCCTTGCGGGTGAGGGTTCAGCGTTCAGGGTGCTTGCGGGCATCGAGATGAATCTCTCGCCTGCGGGAGAGGGGGACATGGAGCCCGACGCGCTTGGCTCGATGGATCTGGTCCTCGGCGCGTTCCACTCGAAGCTGCGGCTCCGCGAAGACCAGACCGAGCGCTACCATCGCCGCCCTGCGCAACCCGTGCATCGACGTGCTGGCGCACCCGCGCGGGCGCATGTTCAACTTCCGTCTCGGCCTCGCGGCTCGCTGGGAGGTGGTGTTCGAAGAGGCTGAGCGTCGAGGCGTTGCGGTGGAGATCGACGGGTATCCCGATCGGCAGGATCTTGACGTTGGGTTGCTGCGCGTGGCCGCGGACGCCGGGGTGCGGATCTCGCTGGGCAGCGACGCCCATGCCCAGGTCGACCTTCCGTATCTCGATTACGCCATGGCGGCAGCGGTGATCGCCGGGATCCCGAAGGATCGGATCATCAACACGATGCGTCCGGACGAGCTCCGGGACTGGACCTCCAGCCGGCGAGGGTGAGGCTCGCCGTCAGCGCGGTGCGTCAGCCGAGGGAAGTGCCTGAGACTCGCGCTGCTGCTCGACCTTCGTGGAGAGTTGCGCCGGGGTCGTGTCCGCCTTGACCAGGAACTCGAGTGCGCCGAGCTTGAGGCCGCGCTCGCGCAACTCGGGCTCCCCGTAGTTGCTCAGGATGATCACCGGGATATGCGTCGTCGCAGGCTCGGCACGAAGGTGTTCGAGGACCTCGAACCCATCGAGACCCGGGAGACGAAGGTCGAGGTAGATGAAGTCCGGCCCTTCCTCGGAAGCCATCCGCAACCCTTCCTCGCCGTCATGCGCCACGACGACCGTGTAGCCGTCAGCGGCCAGCCGCAGCCGGTACATGTCCGCAGCGGCCTCGTCGTCCTCGATCAACAGAACTTTGACGTCGTCATCCACCAAGCTCTCTCCTCCGACCTCCGCCATCGGTGAAAACCCTTTGCAACCTCGCCGTTCTTGCTGCTCTGTTTCTCATGATCACGGCCTTGCTATCAGTTACGGTAACGCACAATCCGGCGGGCGTGGTGATGGTACCGATGGCCCAACCCTTGCCCGAACCGCAACTGTTGGACATTATGATAGCGGCCATGGGGTGGGTCGCAAGCCTGTCGCCGGCGGCAGATCGATCGCGCGCGGCTCGTCCGCAGACGAAGCTCTCAAAGCAACAGAGCGACTATAATATTGCTTGACTGTGCTCATACCAGAGTGCTAGTCTCGTCGCACGGTGGCGCGCCCACCGCTCCATCAGGAATTCCCCTCCCCAAAGCCCACCCCGCCGGGGTTCATCCCCCGGCCGGGGTGGCTCCATTCTCGGGCTCCCGGCGGTATACACTCGCGCACATGACGTCGGTCGCCCAGCGCTGAGTCGCCGATGGCCATGATCTCCGAGCGGCCCCAGGCGACGGAAACCGGCGGCGGCCGCATCCGAACCTCACGATCGCTGCCACTTCGGCCGCGACTTCGATCGCGCCACCGTCGAGTGCCCGGCATTCCAGCGGGCGCAATTCATCGCGGCGACCTCCTATGGCAAGCCACTCGGAACGCACGTTGCCTGCGCGCATCTGACGGTGGGGGAGCTGGCCACCAACCAGTTCTATCCACGCTGCTCGCTTGGATCGGAGCACGAGAAGATGCGCTGGGTCGCGCGCATGGGACCCGGACGGATCGAGGTGCTGCGTGCGCTCAGCGCCGAATTCGAGACGTCGTATCCGGACTCGCTGCGGGAGTTGATCGCTGCCAAGGCCGCCGCCCTCGCGGAAACCTCGGAGCATCGATCCCGGCGTGCGGCGTTGACGGCCGCCGTCCGCAGGTTCACCGCGGAGTTCAGCGGTTTCGTGGAACGACACGCCGATCACATCACCGAGCTCGGCATCTCGCCGGCCGACCTCATCGATCGTGCCGCCCGGGCCCTGGCGGAGTGGGAGCACAGCAGGCGCCTCGACCTCCCCGGCCTCGATGATCAATCGATGCTGCGACCGGACGGTCCGCAGAGCCCTCGCGACGAGCAGCTCGCCAGCCGGGCGCGGATCGCTCGACGGCTCGCGGGCTCTGGACCGTGAGGTGACGCGTGCCGCTGCAACGAGCAGCGCGGTGAAGGTGCTGAACCTCGACAAGCCGCTGTACACGATCGGCATCACAGCGGAGATCCTCGCCACACACACGCGCACATTGATGATGTACGAGCATCTCGGACTTGTCGTCCCGAGCCGTACCGCGACGAACCGCCGGTTGTATTCGCAGCGCGACATCATCACGCTCGGCGCGATTCAGCAGCTGACGCGTGGATACGGGCTCAACCTGATCAGCGCGAAATACCTGATCCTCTGTTTGCAACTCCTCGACGCACACGGCATCCCGCGGCCCGCAGGCCTCACGGATCTCGACGTCGAGCACGCGAGAGTCTGAGACAGCCCTCTACTGGTCGATGCGGTCGGAGCGGTCCCTGAAGCGCGCCACAGCGTCGGAGATGGTTTCCTCGAGGTAGCGATAGAACAGCCGGCGCTGCGAGATGTCGATCGCCGCTTCGACGTCCTGACCCTCTCTGCGTCGCGCGATCCATGGCGGCACGCCGTCCGCCACGGTCTCGGTGCCAACCCGAACATGCACGAGCGAGTCGTTGTCCTCGGTCACGTGCAGCGTCACGTTGAGGATCGGGCCCGTGTGTTCCACGAGCCGCCAGCTGCGCTCCCAGCGCGTGTTGCGACGAAAGTCGTGCGTGCGTCGAGCGGCTTCGTCCGCGATGACGCTCTCGCCCGGACGCGCCGCGCGTGCGAGGAGCGTCCGGATGTCGCGGTCGATGTCGCGACCGATCCAGTCCACGAGCGACGGCGCACGGTCGTCGACGTCGGGATGGGCGCTCTGGTCGTGTGCGAGCTCACCGATCGCCTGCACGGTCCCGGCATGCCGGCGGCAGTAGACGACGCCGCCGAGCGAGATGCTGTGCGCAGGGCAGATCGTGGCCGTGCACGCGCGTTCGCGGCGGTCGCGATACGCGCAGAGCTGAGCTGTGTCGTTGGAACAACCGCGCATGGTGCACGCAACACCCGACGCCACCGGCGGCTGCGGTGCAACGTGTTCGCGGCGCCGGAAGAGTGCTGTCGCTGGGAGCGCTCCAAGCCGTCGACGTACGCCCGTTTCCTTTCGGGGAGTCTCCATAGTCAGCACGTCAGGTTTCCTCCAGGTCCCACTCTCTTGCGCGCCACCCTCGCTCGCGCCAATGGGGTAATCAGACCCCACCCGCGGCGTTGGGATGCTCGTATGCGACGGTTTGCGATGCAGCGTTTACATGCGGTGACGCGGGGCAACCGCCGCAGCGTCCGTTATGCGGGTTCGGTGCCCTCGGACCCTTTGAGCGCCGCAACCCGAGCCTGCCAGAAGTCGAGACGCCGTTCGAAACGCGCTGCTTCGGCCTTGAGCACTTTGAGGTCTGTTTCCTTGACCTCTGATCCAGCGTCCTCGTGCATCGCCGGGACCTGATCCTCGGCGACTGAGAGCAGGCTCTGCTTGAAGTCGAGGAGCTCGACGTAGACCTTGACCCAGTGCACGGCGTCATCCAGGTAGGCCGTGTCCTCGTCCTCGCCCTCCAGCAGACGCTCCGGCTCGACAGCGTCGAGTGCCGCCTCGCGTGCTTCCTGACGCCCTGGCGCGTCGGTGACGTGGTTCGTGTCTGCGGGCATCCCGGAATCCGAGACGGTCACAGCAGCAACCGTCGTGTCGCTTCGGCAAGCGCAGCCGGCGGCGTGTGTGCCTTGACGAGGAAGTCGTGCGCGCCAAGCTCGCGGCCGCGCGCGACGAGCTCGGGTTCGCTGAAGTTGGTGAGGATCACGACCGGGATCTGCGCAGTGGCCGCTCCTGCGCGGAGCTGCTGCAGGACGTCAAAACCGTGCATCTCCGGGAGTCCAAGATCGAGGTAGATCAGGTCGGGCGCATCAGTGCCCGCGCGGCTGATCGCCTCCCGGCCCGAGTGTGCGGTGATCACCTGAAACCCGTGCGCGGAGAGTTGCATCTGGTACATGGTGGCGACGTCAACATCGTCATCGACCAGCAGCAAACGCACTCCGTGAGACACATCAGGCATCGATTCTCCCCGCTGGCCGTTGACGTCCCCGCGGCAAACGCAGCGTGAATGTACTCCCTTCGCCGGGGCGTGATGCGACCTCGATATCCCCGCCCTGCGCCTGCGCCAGGCCGCGCGAGAGATGCAATCCGAGGCCGGTGCCCTGGATGCCCGCGGCAACGGCACCCGGCAGGCGACCGAACGGTTGAAACAGCTTGTCCAGATCGCTCTCGACGATCCCTTCTCCTTGATCGGTCACGTCGACCGCCGCCCAACCGGGCTCGGTGCGGACGGTCATGGTGACGTCCCCGCCTCCGGGCGAGTACTTCAGTGCATTGGAGACGAGATTGCTGAGGATCGTCTCGACCTGCTCCGGATCGGCCCGAACGCGAACCCTCCCGGCGGAGTGGACGGTCACAGCGCGTCCGCCCGGTCCAGAGACCGGCGTGCTCGCCGACGCGGCGACCGCCCGCGCAAGCGCATCGAGGCTGACCTCTTTCATGTTCTGGCCTCGGGCCCGAATCTCCATCCGGCTCGTGGTGAGCATCCGGTCGACGAGCTGGCTCATGTGGCGCATCCTGGCTGCCATCAGGGGGACCACCTTCGCGGCCTGCGCAGGGAGCTCGCCGAGCGACCCTTCCTCGAGCATGGAGAGGTAGCCGCTCACGAGCGTGATCGGTCCGCGGAGCTCGTGCGACGCAAGCTGGAGGAATTCCGACTTCTGCCGTTCCAGCTCCGCCATTCGCTTGGCGTGCGCCTCCAGCCGGTCGAGCTCGGCGGCCTGCAGACCCTGGGCGCGTTGCTCGGCGGCGTATCCCTGCCAGACGAGTGCCGACGCGCGCGCAGCCAGGCGGATGATCCACTCGTCCTGATCGCTGAACCCTGCACGCGAGTTCCAGGCCGCGAGGATGCCCAGCGGCACTGCGGCCGTGCGCCAGGGGACGGCGAGCACGTCATGTGCGTCGAGGCGCACGACGATCGAGTTCTGGGTGCGATGCGACCTGACCGTCGCTGTTTCGGCTGCGCCGCACGGCGTCACCGGAGAGGAACAAGCGCGCAAGGTCGGCGTCGCGCTTGGCGTCGAGCACACCGGGTGCGTGGGAGTCCGGTGCTCCGTTGCCGGCGGATATCCCGCGTTGGTGCAGCGGTATCAGCTCGTCGCCGCTCAACTGCCAGAAACCGGCGTGTTCCGCGTTGACCAACCCTGCGACGGTCTCGCCCATCTTCTCGAAGTACGTTGCCGGCTCGACGCTGGACGCCACATGTCGCGACATCTGGGTGAGCGACTCGAGTCCACGACGCTGTGCGCTCCACACCTCCTCGACGAGGCGAGCATTGCGCAGGGCGAGGACGGCAAGCATCCCCACCTGCTGCAGGCTTTGGAGTTCCTGGGCGACGAAGGGGCGGTCGCTGCGGCGGCTCAGGATCAACACCGCGCCAACCGTGTCGCCGATGGAGAGCGGCACGATCGCTGTATGGCGGATGGGCAGCAGAGACAGCGCCAGCTCCGGCTCGGAGCGATCTCCGCCTCCGAGGCTGCCGCCCAGCACGATCGACCCTGTGATTACGGCCTGCTCCAGCAAGGGCTGCCGTTCGAGCCACGTCAACGGGTATTCGTGTCCGACGAAGTCTGGGCGGCCACCGCGCTCGTAGCTCGCCTCAACTCGCAGCACGTCCTGGTCGAGGCTCGTCAGGGTGCATCGATCGACATCGACGTTCTCGGCCGCGAAGCGCACGAGCCGCTCCATGATCTCGTGCGGATCGCCGCGCGAGACGAGATCCAGCTCGATGGAGCCGGCGAAGCCGGCCGGCTCAGGCGGGCGTGAGTCCCCGTTAGAGACGAACGTGCTCGATGTCAATCCCAGCGAGCTCCGGCGGCCGAGGGATGCCATGGGCATCAAGCAGTTGCAGACACTTGATGACGTAACGCGCTCCGGCGATGTTCAACCCGGACTGACGCGTCAGGCGCTGAATCGCGCTCAGCGTCAGGATGTCGCGCTGTGAGTAGCGGCGCCGGTTCGTCGACGTTCGCTCGGGGACGCCGAGACCCATCGTCTCGTACATCATCAGCGTGCGCGGATGGCTGGCGAGAATCTCGGCGGCCACGCTGATGGTGTAGAGGGGCTTGTCGAGATCGAGCAAGCGCTCCGAGGTGGGGCTCGCTTCAGTGGGCATGCGACAGACCTGTCGTAGAAACCATTACGGCGATTCTATATGCCTGCCGTCGCGGTGCTCTGACGCCGGCTGACGTCCCGGCGCGCAGCGTCAGACGAGGCTGGCGCTGGTCACCGACCGCTGGCGGAAGAACTGCACGCGGCAGCGGTCGCAACGGAAGACGAGACGGAGACCCATGCGTCCGAGCACGTTGGTGATCCTGGAACTGCACTGCGGGCAGGTCGCGGCCTCCTCCAGATACGGACCGTCCACCGGTTTGACGTCGAGATGAATCGGCTTGTATTTGCGAGCCATCAGGTACCTCCAAGATTGTCATCGGCGTTGTTCCCGCCCCCGCCGGTCGAACACTCAAGGAATATCCTATCACAAAACGTGATAGTGACGCTATTGCTAATATGGAGCAGCAATGACTGAGATGCTGTCTCCCGGCGAGGGAGGGATGACGATGGCGCGCCGGCCTCCCAGCCCCGCGCGAAGGCGCCGGAGGCGTGACATCCGGGCCGTGGCGACCTGGGCGGCCATGGTCGTCGCCGTCGCCTGGACGATGCTGGTCGGGGTGGGGATCGTCCTGCGCTGACCGGCTGACGGCGGCGGCCCAGGACCTGCAGCCAGGCGCGGACGGCCGCTGTCGCGTGACAGTCGGACCTGTGTGCAATAGGTTTGCTACCGTACGGTGTGGTCGGCAACGCCGCGGGAGCGCAGTCTCCAGCGGCACGAGGAGGAGTGCGCTGTGGAGGATGACGTCAAAGTCCTGCTCATCGAGGACGACGTCGCCGCCGCTGAGATGTACCGCCTGCGCCTTGTCGCTGACGGCTACATCGTCGTGATCGGCAATGATGGGCAGGAGGGTCTCCGCCTCGCGTCAGAGGAGGCTCCTGACTTCATCTATCTCGATCTGCGCATGCCCGGTCTCGACGGTTTCGAGGTGCTCGAGCGGCTCCGCTCCGACCCGGGGACCATGCACATCCCGGTGATCATTCTCACCAACTTCGGCGAACCCGAGTTGCGTGAGCGGGGCTTGCGCCTCGGAGCCCTTGAATTCCTCGTCAAGGCGGACACCACCCCTGCGTATCTCTCCGAGAGCGTTGAACGAGCGGTGGGCCCGCGCGCGCTCCCCTCTGCCTGAGGTCGACGCTTCATCGCCCGCTCCGCACCGGCGTCCAGCTCGGACGACCTCGCTCTCGTCGATGACGCCTCGGGTGCGTTCCTGCTCGAGGCGGTGGAATTCGCGTCGCAGGTGGCAGCCCAACACGGCGGGATCCGGCCGATCTCATTGCTGGTCCTCCGCGGCGATCTCCTGACCTGCGTGGCGGCGTCGGGGACGGGCGATGCGAAGGGTCGCGAGGTCTACCGTCTCGCAGATCACGCCGGCTTCGAGCGGGCGATCACGACCGGCGAAATCGCCGAAGCCGCCGGAGAGATCGTGATCCCGGTCACGTCCGGGCCCGAGGTCGTGGGGTTGCTGCTCCTCGGCGGTGGGGAGGGCATCGGAGATCACGAGCGCGACGTCTGGCTCAGGCTCGCCCGTCTCATGGGCTTCGGGATCAGCCAGGCGGCGACGGTCGACGACCTCCAGCAGGAGGCGGAGCGCAGCCGTGGGCTCGAACGTCTCAAAGGCGACTTTCTCAACATCGCCGCCCATGAGCTGCGCAGCCCGCTCGGGATCATCCGGGGCTACGCATCCATGTTGCGTGAGGGGATGCTCCCGGAAGCGGATCGGGCGACGGCCCTGGCCCGGATCGCCGAAAAGGCAGAGGAGATGGCCCGGCTCATCTCCGACATGCTGGAGACGGCGCGTCTCGAATCGCTCGGCCTCGAGCTCGAGCTCGAGCCGGTGGATCTCTTCACCGTCGTCGAGACCGCGATGAGCGAGATGCGTCCGCTGCTCGGCAACAACCATCGGTTCACCATGATCGAGCGACGCGAGCCGATCGCGGTGGTTGGCGATCGCAAACGGCTCACCACCATGCTCACCAACCTGATCGACAACGCGATCAAGTACTCGCCGGCGGGCGGCGAGATCGAGGTCGGCTGCAGCCACGATGGAAGGGAGGCGCGGATGCTGGTCCGCGATCACGGGATCGGCATCAACGCAGAGCAGGCGCACATGCTCTTCACGCGATTCGGCCGCCTGGTCACACCCGAGACGAGCCACATCCGCGGTACCGGCCTCGGCCTCTATATCGCCCGCGAGACGGCCCGCCTCCACGGGGGGGACATCGAGGTGACCTCGACGCTGGGTGGCGGGAGCACGTTCACGGTGATCCTTCCGCTCGCCTGATCCCTGCAACCCATAAGCCCACCCGGGCCGAGGCTAGGGTCCCGGCCGGGTGGACTCGAGGGGAGGGGTGGGGACCGGCGGTTGGAGACCGCCGACCCATCGAGACTAGTGGCGCTGTACCGAGCGTGTCAACCTGGCCACAAGCGGCTCTGACGCGCTGGTCAGGAGCCCTCGGGAGGCGAGTTCTCCTCGACGTACTCCTCCGGGTCCTTGTCCTCGATGCTGATGCCGCGCGCGCCGGCGTGCTCGGTCTCGAATGCCGAGAACCTGGTTGCCAGGTCCGCCTGCTCGTCAGCCGTTGCGGCGTCGTCGAACTCGATCAGCGGACCCTTCTCCTCCTCGTCCATGTGCTCGGTGTTGGCGTCGTCAGTGGCCTTGACCGCTTTCCACCACCCGTCATCACCGATGGCGTGACCCTCCGCGTCGCGGATCCCGTCACGAATCTCGTTGTGATCCTTGATCGCATCCTTGGTGTCGTCGCCGGAATCGCGATCGTCCTTGAGCAGGCGCGGGTAGAAGAGCGTCTCCTCGGCCGCAGCGTGCACCTCGAGCCGGGCGGAAAGGGCCGCCCAGATCGAGGTGAGTGCTGGCGTATCACCGCGTGCGGCTTCAAGGGCCGCGAACTGGCTCCGAAACCAGATGTGGTCCATACGGATGATGTCGGTCACGCGGTTGGTCTGCATGCGACTCCTTGTCAGTGAGCGAGAACCGGGTTTTCGACGGGCGACGGACGGCGTGCGGCCGAGAGCGGCGTCGCTATGTCCTCGAGCGATTTGCGCTCCGCGTTCACGCCGAAGAACCACGCGACCAATCCGCCCACAAACATGATCGCACCGCCGGCGTAATAGCCGATGCTGAGCGGTCCGGGATCCTTGCCGGAGCCGATGAGCGCACCGAAGATCGAGGGAGCGGCAACGCCGCCCGCAAGCTGCGAGATGGCGAAGAAGAATGAGATCGCCTGGCCGCGCAATTCCAGCGGGAAGATCTCGCTGACCGTGAGATATGCGGATGAGGCACCGGCGGACGCGAGGAAGAAGATGACGCACCACATGACCGTCTGGGTGAATGCGTTCAGCGTTCCCTGATGGAACAGGAATCCTGAGATCGCGAGCAGCACGCCCGAGACGCAGTACGTCATGAGGATCATCTTCCGCCGCCCGATCGTGTCGAAAAGATGGCCGATCGTCAGCGGACCGAGCAGATTTCCAGCGGCGAACGGGAAGAAATAGAGCGCTGTCTCCGACGCCGGCACGTGATAGAAGGTCGTCAGCACGAGCGCATAGGTGAAGAAGATCGCGTTGTAGAGAAACGCCTGCGTCGCCATCATCGTGAAGCCCAGGAATGAGCGCCCGGGATATTCGCGCAGCATCGTCTTCGCGATCTGCAGATAGGAGACGGTTCCCCGGCCGGTGAGCTCGATCGCCTTGTCCTCGGAAACGGGCTCCAGGTGCACGCCCTCGCGCTCGATCCGTGCCTCGATCTCGTCGACGATCTTCTCCGCTTCCTCCTGGCGTCCATGCGTCATCAGCCAGCGAGGGCTCTCAGGGATGGTGCGTCGCAGGAAGATGATGCCCAGCCCGAGCAGCGGGCCGATGAAGAATGCGAGCCGCCAGCCGAAGTTCACCGGCAGCAGCGCCGGGTTGAGCAGCAGGATCGACGCTGCCGCGCCGATCATCGCCCCGAGCCAGTACGTGCCGTTGACGGCGATGTCCACGCGGCCGCGGTAATGCGACGGAATGAGCTCATCGATCGCGGAGTTGATCGCCGTGTACTCGCCGCCGATACCGAGCCCGGCGACGAACCTGCACGCCAGAAGCGACCAGAGGTTGAACGAGAACGCACCGAGCCCGCTGAAGCACAGATAGAGCCCGAGGCACGCCATGAACATCTTCTTGCGCCCGATGTGGTCGGTGATGCGGCCGAACACGAGCGCGCCGATGACCTCTCCGAGCAGGTAGATCGAGGCAAGGAAGCCGACGTCACCGGCGGTCAGGTGGAGCGTCCCCTGCTTGATGAGGACGGTTCCGACCAGCGCGACGATCTGAATCTCGAGACCGTCGAGGATCCACGAGACGCCGAGGCCCGTCACGACGAGCCAGTGGAAACGGGTCCACGGCAGGCGGTCCAACCGGGCCGAGACCAGGCTCCGCACAGTCCCCCCGGATTGCTCCGGCGATGTATCGGTCGAACCGGGACGCAACGCGGTCGTGGTCATTGCATCTCCTCCTTCAGCGGACCAGGAGCACAGAGCAGGTGGCGTCGCGAACGATCTTCTGCGCGACGCCGCCGAGGAGCATGTCGGTGACCCGCTGCCCGCGATCGCCGACGACGATGAGTTCGGCGCCGAACGAATCCGCGAGGCGGATCAACTCCTTCGCGGTCGAGCCGTTGCTCGACTGGTGCTCGGCGCGTGCGGCGATGCCCGCGGCGCGCAGCCGTTCCACCGTGAGGTCCACCAGGGCCTCGCCTTCGGGCGAACCCGTGTCGATGGACGGAGGTGATCCGGCACCGGGGCGAGGGGTCGCGGCGATGGCCGCCGGGAGCTCGAGCTCCTGGACATGTGCGACGAGGACCTGGGTGCGCATGGGCTCGGCAACCTGGGCCGCAGCACTGACGACACGCCCAGCTCGCCCGACTTCGGCATCGACGCCCACGACGATCTTCTCGAACATCTGCCGCTGCAGCCTCCTGTGGCGGGCGCCTCAAGCCGGCACCCTAGGGGTGTTGGATTAATTGATAGCGACAATATCAGATAGAGACCCACAACGAGGTACAGATGTTGCACACTGGGCGCATGAACATCCCCATGACACCACCGCCGCTGCCGACGCCCGAGCCCGACCCCGAGCCGGAGATCACCGAGCCCGATCCCGAGCAACCGGAGATCGAGGATCCCGATCGCTCCGCCGAACCCGAGACAAGCCCGGACCGGAGCTGACCTGAGCTGAGCCTCAACCGCTCATCGCGGAGCGGTGCGCGGATCGCCTAGAGCGACCCGAGGCGTGGCCTGATGCCACCCGTGACGGTGCCTGCATTGCGAGCGGGCACCGCGTCGATATGGGCGGACTGCCACTTGTTCGGCGCGAAGATCCCGATGGTCGAGCCCCCGATCGCATCCCTGATGATGAGGTGGCCTTCGACGACCTCGATGTACCTCCCGCCCTGGTACTGATGCTTGTCCCCGCCAGGGTCGACCACGATCACCATTGAAGGTTGCTCCACGAATTCGACGCCGAGCGAGCCCGCGCACTCGGTCGGTCGCGAACATAGCACCGGCAGATCGCGCGCACGGGCGTGCGCACTCGATCGTCGCCTAGATGTTGAGGTTCTTTCGCAGGAAGGCCAGCATCTTCGGGAGCGCATCCAGCCGGTTGACGCGCTTTGCCAGTCCATGGCCCTCGTCGTCGTAGATCAGCAACTCGCTTGGAACACCTCGTGCCACCAGCGAGGCATGGAGCTGGCGCGCCTCGCCGACCGGGACGCGAGGGTCGTTGGCGCCGTGAATCAGCATGAGCGGCGCGCGGATGGCATCGACGTGCGTCATCGGGGACGCCTCGATGAGGAAGTCGCGATCGGTGTCGAGAAAGCCGTATTCGACCTCGCGGACCCGGCGCCGGTACGGCGACGTGTTCTCGAGGAACGTGACGAGGCTGCTGATCCCGACAGTCGCGATGCCGGCCGCCCAGAGGTCCGGATGGAAGGCGAGCGCGGCGAGCGTCATGTACCCGCCGTATGAGCCACCGATCACGGCGACCCTGGTCGCGTCGACCCCACGCTCCGCAAGGGAACCGTGTACCGCG
The DNA here is from genome assembly GCA_963833055.1 of Candidatus Dormiibacterota bacterium. Classification (GTDB taxonomy): domain Bacteria; phylum Chloroflexota; class Dormibacteria; order Aeolococcales; family Aeolococcaceae; genus Palsa-851. Next base: position 98,287 of record CAWHWM010000011.1, read on the forward strand.
GCGAGGTCGCGCACCGAGTTGAGACGCAGACGCCGATCATCGAGTGAGACGAACCGGCGTCCCCAGCCGGCCGAGCCGCGAACATTCGGCGCCGCCACAGCGATGCCTTCGGACACGAGCCGGATGATGAACGGGTCGTAGCGGGGCGCAAAGCGTGCCTCAGGCCCACCGTGCACCACGACGACCACCGGAGGATTCTCGATCGCCGGCTTGTAGAGGAAATAGGTGATCTCCTCACCGTCGAACGACGTGATCGTCTGCAGCTCCGGCGTGATCAGATCCGGTGCCACCACCTGGTCGATGGGCAACAGGGGGGTCGGTGGCACAACGCCGGCGACATCGAGGCGCAGCGGATGCAGCGGCGTGGCCGTCGTTGTGAAGGTCAGCAGCGCCGTCGAGCCGTCAGACGAGAGGTACGGTGGCGCGATGAGCGGCAGCCCGAAACCGGTGCCGGTTCCCGGGAGCGGGAGGTCCCTGACGTGGCTCAGATTGGTGCCGTCGTGCACCTGCAACCGGGTGATCGCGTTCTCGGCGTGAGCAATCAGCACGCTCCGGCCGTCATCGCTGAGCACGGCCTCGCTGTCCCACGCGGTGTCGAGCACGTAGTGCCAGGATGCCGTCTCGACGTCGTAGCGGGCGATGGACGCGATATCTCTTCCCGAGTTCGTGCTGAAGAGGAAGGCCGAGGAGTCCGGGTACCAGCTTGGAGCGGTCGCCGCCCCCGGCCCGCTGCGCGTCACCACCATGCGGACCTCCGCACTCTCGACGTTGACGAGCAGGAGGTCGTTGCTGATGGCGTAATCGCCGTCGAGGCGCGCGACCGCGAGCCAGCGCGCGTCGGGGGAGAAGCACTCGACCCGGTTCCACCCACCTTCGAGGATGCTGCGAACACTGCCGTCAACGCGGTCCAGGACGTAGACGTCGATATCGACGCCATTGCGCTTCGTGGACGTGTATGCGATGAATCGGCCGTCGCGGCTCACGTCGCCCAGATCGTGCTTGATCGGCTCGTCGACGACCAGGGGGCGCGGTTCGCCACCGCTCAGATCGACAAGCCAGAGCTGGTAATTCTCGTTACCGCCACGATCGACAGCAACAACGATGTCATCGGTGCCCGGCACGTAACGCGCCGCGGACACCGGCTCATCGAGGAAGGTGAGTTGGACGATCTCGCCACCTCCGGCCGGGAGGCGATACACCTGCAGGCTGCCTGTGTCGTCGCACCTGACGAGGAGCTCCGCACCGTCTGCCGTCACATCCGCGATCACCGCTGTGCGGGCGGACAGGAGGCGTGTCAGGAGTTCGTCGGCCACGTTCGGTTCTAGCCCGGCAGCAGCGACTCGATCAGGGTCACCACCTCGGGTGCATCCGGGGCAGTCTTCGGGCGGAATCTCGCGACGACCTCCCCATTCGGAGCAACGACGAACTTCTCGAAGTTCCACTCGATGTCACCCGCTTTTCCGTCAGCATCCTCGACCGTCGTGAGCTCTGCGTAGAGCGGATGGCGATCGGGTCCGTTGACGTCGATCTTCTCGAACATCGGGAACGTGACGCCGTACGTGAGCGAGCAGAACTCGGCGATCTCCTCAGGGCTCCCGGGCTCCTGATGCCCGAACTGGTTGCAGGGGAACCCGAGCACGGTGAAGCCCTTTCCCTCGTAGTGTTGCTGCAGCTCCTCGAGCTGCACGTACTGTTTGGTGTAGCCGCATTTTGACGCGACGTTGACGATGAGCAGCGCCTCGCCCTTGTAGTCGGCGAGGGACGCCGGATCGCCCTGGAGCGTCTTCACGGGGGCGTCATAAACGGACACGGGGGAGTCCTCCGGGGATTGGTATCGAGTTGTGATCGAGACTACCATCGGGATCCAATCCGCCGAAGCGCGATCCGATCGGATCCGACCTCAGCTTGTCCACGGGCCGGCGCCGTTGTAGTCACCCTGGATCATCGATTCGAGCTGGCCGACGAGAACGCTGCTCCGGATGACGACGCCGAGCTCACGGTTGTAGCGCAGCGACTCGGTGGAGAAGTTCTGCGAGCCGGCAAAGGCCTCCTGGTCGCTGGCTCCGAGGTCGCGGACCAGCACCTTCGCATGGATGTAGAGGGCCGCATCGGGCGAGTAGACGCGCACGTGCACGCCGGCTTCGGTGAGCTCCCTGAACGCCGAGGTCCAGCTGCTCGAGCTGGTCATGCAGATCTCGACGTTCACCCCCCGACGGGCAGCCGCTATCAGGGCGTTCGTGATGTCGGAGCTGTCCATCTCCTCGTTCTCGACAAGGAGCGTCCGCGTCGCACCATCGATCAACCCCAGCAGGCTGGAGAGCGAGGTGGTGGGCGACCAGACCAGGTCGGCGCCTGACGATGGCGTGATCGCGGCTCCCTCGTAGTCGGCGTTGAACGTCGCCTGTATCGACGCGATGTCCACCGGATTCCGGTCAACGACGGCGACGTCACGGGTGTCGTCGTAGTACCGGCTCGTCCAGTTCATGGTCATGACCACGCTCACCGAGCTGTCGACAACGAGCGTCTTCTGGTGTGTCAGCGCGTACCGGGAGCTCGCCCAGCGGACGTGCACACCGCGAGCCTGCAGGTACGCGAACGCCGCGTCGTTGTCGGACTGCGTGTACGAGCTGTTGAGGATCACCCGGACATCGACGCCCCGCTTGGCGTCGGCCGCCAGCGCGGCCTCCGCCGCCGGGTCCTCGAGCTCGTACATGGTGAGGTCGACCGTGTGCCTCGCTGACGCGATCAGGCCGTAGATCTCGCTCATACCGGCGGCCGGCTCGATGAGCAGGACGAGTGTCGAGAGAGGAGCCGGCGCAGCCGTGGGGCGTGGACGGGCCGTTGCCGGCGCTGCCGACACCGACGGGCTGGCCGGGGGTGCGGTGGCCGTCGCGACGGCGGAGGGCGACGGCCCGCAGCCGGCAACGGTCGCGAGCGCGATCAAGCCGAGCACCGCACCGCGCGGGGATGCCATTCCGGCAGTATGAGGGCCGGTTTGGGGCGGCTCGGGGGACAAAACAGCCATCTGGAGCGTTCGAATCGAACGAACCCCTTGCACCTGCCGCGTCCAGCGCGCCACAATCCACACCTCTGAGTTTCTGCGGAGGTGAGAGGGGTCCCTATGCAACGTCGTTTTGTAGCAGCGTTTGGCGCAATTTCGCGCCGTCCAGGAGGAGTTGCATGACGTCAATCCGATCGTGGGCCGCGCTGGCCTCGGTGGGCCTCGCGGTTTCAGCCGCGACCGTGGCCTCCGTGAGCCCGGCTTCGGCAGCAGGAACATCGGCCCGAGCGGCGTTGGCGGGGTCGTTGACCCCTGCCTCCGAGCGGTCCAAACCAGAAGGGCGTGCAGCGGCCGGAGCCGGCATCTCCTTCGACCTCAATCTCTCGCTGCGCAACGCCGCAGCGGCGAAGGCGCTCGTGACGGCGGTCTCGACGCCTGGTTCGGCCGAGTACCGCCACTTCGTTACCCAGGCTCAGTGGATCGCCCGCTTCGCGCCCACGTCGGCATCGGTCGCCGCCGCTGAGAACTGGCTTCGCCAGCAGGGCTTCAAGGTTGGAGCGGTCCCCGCGGACCGTCTGTTCATCCCCGCCACCGGCACCGCCGCGCAGGTTGAGCAGGCCTTTGGCACCACCCTCGGGACCTACAAGGTCAACGGCGTGGCCCTGCATCTCGCCAACACCACGCTGTCCATTCCCGCCTCGCTCTCCGGCGTCATCGCCGGTGTGGTCGGCGTGAACCAGTCGATCGCGACCAACGATCTCACCTCGGGCGCCGCAGCGACGGCCTCCAAGGCAGGCTCTGCCAGCCAGGAGCCCCCGCCACCCGCAGCGTTCAAGAACCCGGAGCCGTGCGGCACGGAGTTCGGTTCGAAGATCGACACCACTGACAAGGCGTCGCTCTACACCCCATTCACCAGCCCGCAGCCGTATGACATCTGCGGCTACAAGCCGGCACAGCTCGAAGGTGCTTATGGACTTGCCAGCGGCATCGCCAGTGGCAAGGCCAGCGGTAAGGGCGTCTCGATCGCGATCGTCGATGCGTACGATTCGCCGACACTCCTTGCTGACGCGCAGCAGTACTTCAGCCAGAACGATCCGTCGATCGCGCTGAAGTCGAGCCAGTTCACCAACATCAAGCCGAAGTCCGTCGGCAACGAGGCCGAGTGCGGCGCCAGCGGGTGGTATCCCGAGCAGGCGCTGGACGTCGAGTCCTCGCACACCATGGCACCGGGGGCCCACATCATCTTCGTTGGTGCGGTGGACTGCCTGGATCAGAGCCTGCTGAACGCGGTGAACACCGCGATCACCAGCGGCGCATCCGTCGTCAGCGACTCCTGGGGCGACACCATGGGTGACCTGCTCACCGATGCCGCCACCAAGACCGCGTTCGACGACACATTCATGATGGCCGACTCCACCGGAGTCAGCGTGCTCTTCTCGAGCGGCGACGACGGTGACAACTTCGCTGACTTCGGCCTCACCGTTCCTGATTACCCCCCGACCAGCCCGTACGTGACCGCAGTGGGCGGCACCTCGCTGGAGATCGGCAAGGGTGACAGCCGGACAGCCGAGTACGGTTGGTCGACTGCCAAGCAGGTTCTCTGCGAGCCGGCAACGACCACCAATTGCGGTTCGGCAACCACTCCACTCGGCACGCTCAACTGGCAGGCCGGCGGTGGTGCAGGAACGAGCTACACCTACCTCCAGCCCTCGTACCAGGCCAACGTCGTCCCGGCTGCACTCTCCCTCAAGAACGAGGCAATCTTCGGACCGCAGCCGCTTCGCGTCATCCCGGATATCTCGATGGACGCGGACGCCTCGACCGGAATGCTCATCGGGCTGACCCAGACCTTCCCCGACGGGACTGTGAAGTACTCGCAGTTCAAGGAAGGCGGGACGAGCCTCGCATCGCCTCTGCTCGCCGGTGTCATCGCTGACGCCGACCAGGCAGCCGGTGGGGCGATCGGGTTCCTCAACCCGACCCTGTACTCGGTCGATCAGCACCATCCGACGGCCTTCAATGACATCGTGCCTGCGGCGAACCCGGACGCGACCGCTGTGATCCGCGTCGACTTCGCCAACACGGTCAATGCCTCGGATGGCTACGTCGTGAGCCTCCGGGCGATCGACTACCAGGGCGTCGAGACCTACTGCGACGGCAGTGGTAACTGCGCTTCGCGCGACGTCACCGTGGACACCGCGACTGGATTTGACGGCATGACCGGCATCGGCTCGGTCGGGGCACAGTTCATCAAGCGGATGGCAGGGGCCTAACCCGCTTTCGTCCGACTGACAAAGGGGCGCCGGGAAACCGGCGCCCCTTTTCTCTGCACGCAACTCGGGCGCTCGCCGGACGGGATGGCCTCCCTCGGGTACGCGATGATCTCCTTCGTGGATAAGGATCAACGGCCGGTCACGATCATCACCGGAGGCGGCAGGGGAATCGGCGCCGCAACCGCGCTGCATCTCGCGGAGCTCGGGCACGACCTTGTGGTGAACTACCGCACGGATCACGCGGCCGCCGCGCGAGTCGTCGACGCGGTGCAGGGCCTGGGTGCACGTGCCGTCGCCGTCCAGGCTGACGTGACGCTGGACGACGACGTGACGCGGCTCTTCGCTGTGGCGAGCGAAACGCTTGGTCCGGTGCGCTTTCTCGTCAACAACGCCGGTGCCACGCTCCATATCGGTGATCTTGCTGACACGCCGGTCGCGACGATCAAGGCGGTCATCGACGTCAACCTCTTGAGCGTGATCCTCTGCGCCCGTCGCGCCGCGCGAGTGATGTCCACGAATCGTGGCGGTGCCGGCGGCGCGATTGTCAATGTGTCCTCCGCAGCCGCGACGCTCGGGAGCGCACACGAGTACGTGCACTACGCGGCGGCAAAGGCGGGCGTGGACGCGCTGACCGTCGGGCTCGCCAAAGAGCTCGCCGGCGAAGGCATTCGGGTCAATGCCGTCGCGCCCGAACTCGCGCTGACCGAGATTCACGCTGCTGCGGGCGCACCCGACCGAGCCCGGCGTGCGGCGGGCAGAGTTCCCCTTGGCAGGGCTGCGGATGCGCGTGAGATCGCCGTCGCCATCGCGTGGTTGCTCGGACCGGATGCGACGTACGTCACGGGCACCGTCCTGCGCGTCGCGGGCGGACTCTGAGCAGCGTCCCGTGGACGAACCGTCGGGTGAACCGGGTGAGCCTCCCCCCAACGCGCTAGTCTTCCGGCCGTGACAGCCGCGCCCCGTCAGATCGCCGATGCGGCAGAGATTGCCCGCCGGTGGATCCGCTACCAGGCGATGCGCTGGCAGATTCCTGGGATCTCGTACGGACTCAGCCATCGGGGCCAGGTGGTTCTGCTGGACGCCTGGGGCACCGCGGATCTCGCATCTGGTCGCGCCGCAACCCCGGACACGACGAGCTACCGATGCGCGTCGATCACCAAGACGATGACGGCGACACTCGTGATGCAGCAGGTCGAAGCGGGCCGGGTGCGGCTCGACGAGCCGATTGCGACGTATCTCGGATGGACGCGACGGCTGCCGCACGCGAAGGACATCAGCATCCGTCACCTGCTGGTGCATGGCAGCGGGGTGATCCGGGACGGATCGAATCGCTGGAGCGACGATGATTTCCCCGACCGCGAGACGGTTCGCGCAGAGGTCCGCCAGCAGCTGAGCTTTGCCGAGCCCGCAACGACCTTTCGCTACTCGAACATCGCGTATGTGCTGCTCGGCGAGGTGCTCGAAGCCGTGACCGGCAGGTCTTTCGAGGCGCTGCTCCAGCGCGACGTCCTCGGGCCGCTGGACCTGAAGGGAAGTGCGGCGTCCCTGCTCCCGCGCGTCCGTAAGACGCTGGCGACCGGCTACTACTATCGACGCCCTGGCGAGGAGCCGCGCCCCACGCGGCACGCCGAAGCACGGGCCTTCGGACCGGCGGGCGGCCTTGTCGCCACCGTGCCGGATCTCCTCACGTATCAGCACGCGCATTTCCCGGGCGCGGGACCGCTGATCTCCGAGCTGTCGCGGCGGGAGATGCAGCGGGTGCAATGGATGCGGCACGAGGAGCCGAACCACGGGCTCGGGTGGATGCTCTGGCACGTCGACGGCATCACGGTGCGCGGCCACAGCGGTGGCTATCCGGGATTCACGACCAAGATCGGGTTCTCACCGGAGTGGGGCATTGCCGCGGCAGCGCTCAACAACACGAACAGCGCCGTGCCCAGCCTCGCGGTCGACGCGATGTTTCACAGTGTCGCGTGGGTGGCGAGGCGATGGGGCGATGCCGCCGAGACCTCGAGGGGTCACTCGCGCGCGAGCCTTGGTCGTTTCGCCGGCCAGTATCGCGGTGAGGTCGGCGAGATGACCGTCGTGCGCATCAATCGCGCCCTGTACCTGATCGATCCAGAGGTGATCATGCCGCTCGCGTCCGCGGCGCGATTGCATCCGACCGGTGCGCGGCGATTCACGATCGTCGAGGGTGACGATTACGGCCACTTCGGTGAAGAGGTGAGCTTCGCGGTGGACAGCCGTGGAAGGCCGACAGCGATGCGATACGGGCCGCACACGATGCACCGGGCGGACATCTAGCCGCACACCAGCAGCACACGGACTCGGACGCTCTCGTTGAGGTGCAGTGCAGCCTGGCCGAGCAGGTCGCCGTCCTAGGACGCCCCTCGATCAGCCGCATCGACCAGGTCGTGCAGACGCCGGAGCCGGGTCTCGCGGTCGCGGACGAAACGGCTGATGCCTTCGAGGATGTATGCCGTCGTGAGGTGCGCCTCGTCCATCACCTCGTCGACTGATCCGCCCGTGCGCCAGCGATTGTCCCAATCGGCGCCCATCGAGTACTCCGCGGCGAGCGGTCCGTCGACCCAGTCGCGCATCAGCTTGACGGTGCGGTTGGTGATGGCCATCGCATCGAGCCTGTCGGCGGCGCCGAGCACGCTGTCCCGGTACGACTCGGACTGGAGCCGGAACAGCTGCGGGCTGATCGCCGCAACGATCTTCACGTTGAGGCCAAGCTTGTCAAGATCACGCAGGATCTTGACGACGTTGGCGGTCGTGGTGGTGCCCTGCACGACCACGGTCCCCATTGCGGGCTGGTCGTCATGGAAGGGACGAAGCACGTACGCGCCGCGCGCGGCCTCGAAGTGGCTTGGCATGCCGAGCGCGTCGCGGTCAGGCAGCTCGACCGCGGGCCGCGTAAGGTGCAGCGCGATGATCGGGATGTCCGTCGCCAGCGCGGCAGCCAGCACCACCGGCACCTCGTTGTACTCCCACGGATGCAGGTCCACCACCTTGCCTTCCGGGAAAAGCTGCGTGACCCCGGGTTCGTAGATCCCGAAATGGGTTCGCGAGTCCTCCGCAGTCTCGGGACCCGAGTGGCCGGCCACCCAGAGCACCTTGCCGACCTGCAACTCGCAGTCCTGCGCAAGCTGGCTGAACAGCCGCATCTCGCCGTACTTGAGGTAGCTGAAGGAGCCGTAGGTCGAACACGCACCCCAGAACCCGGTGAAGGAGTTGAATGGATCCTCGGACATGTTCACGGTGGCAAGGCCTACGATCATTCCCGCGTTCGTGAACTCGGTGATCTCGGTGGGGAGCAGCGCGCCATCCGGGTTGGTCTCGCGTTGATACCAACCGGATCCGGGCATGTCACCGAAGTCCTTGCCGAACCCTGAGAGGTTGGTCGAGTCGGCGAGGTCGGCCGACGCGGCTATGAAGAGCGGGCGTCCATAGTCCTGCAGGGCCATCGCGTTCACCCACGAGCTCCAGGCGCCGAACGCGGTGCGGTTCGCCTGCCGATCGCCCGGCTTGCGATAGATCGCACCGGGATAGTTGCGGAAATCGGTCAGGCGCGGATCCGTGAACACGTCCGCACCATGACCGCGAACAGACACACCGGCAATCTCCTCGGGCACCTCGCGTGCCAGCGCGACGAGGCGATCCGAAATCGCGTCGACAGCCGCGACGTGGCTCGCGAGCACTCCAGCCGCGCGGCGCAGATTCTCGGCGCCCTGCTCGAGCACCGCGGCCGGATCAGACGGAGCGGCTTCGTCAACGCCGGCATATTCCATGCCGTACTTCGCCATGAACCCCTTGCGCAACTCCCAGAAGAGCTCGCTGTTCATCGCGTGCGGTGAGCCGTGACTCTTGTTGTCGTACTTGAGGTATCCGCGTCCCTTGCGGGTGCGGAACCACCCGATCGACGGCACATGGTCCGGGTTTTCACCGCGTGCCGCGTCGAGAACGGTCTTCGTGACCGGTGCCCACTCGCTGCCGTCCATGGTGCCGCTGACGCGCCAGTCGTACGCACCGAACCACGTCGCGGGTGTCCCGGGTACCACTGACGAAGCCGCGAAATCGTCGATGCCGTAATCGTTCCAGTCGATGAGGAAGACGAGGTTCGAGAGCCCAAGGCCCCACGCCGCGTTGCGCGTCTCGTGGCTCGCACCAGCAGTGAGCCCGCCTTCACCTTCGACGACGAACACACGGACGTCGCCGGCGCCTGCGAGCTTGAGCGCCAGCGCTTCTCCGGCCGACGGAGGCATCCCGTGTCCCGAGGGCCCGGTGTTGAACTTGAAGAAGAGCGTCTTGCCGGCCATCTCCGGATGGCCCGCGAGACCGCCTCGACGGCGAAGCTTGAGCAGATCCTCAAACGTCAGCGCCCAGCGACCGTCATCCGGAAATACGAAGGCCGGGTCTGCATCGCGAGATGCGCGTATCCGGAGCACCTCGTTGAGCGCGGCGAGTGTCGCGTACACAACCGGGGCTGTGTGCCCGGCCGAAAGGACGAAGCGATCCGCATACGCCAACCACGGCCGGCGGATATCCCAGCGCATCGCGCCGGACAGCATCGTCGCGAGCAGCATGTGCACTTTCGAGCGGGATCCTCCCGGGTGTCCGCTCTGGCGATAGTTGAGGGCGAGGTCGATGAATTCATCGACGACGTCCTTGACGATCTCCCAGTCAGCGAAGGACGCCTCCGATTGGGCGTACAGGTGCTCGACGGAATCGGCCTTCAGCGTGTCCACGCGGGCAGGATAGCCGGGTTGATCGCGCCCGAGGTGCGCACCTCGGGCGCGAATCGATCAGCCGGTGGTGCGCTTCCGGTAGAGGTGTGTCGCGAGAGGCACGAACACAAGCAGGATCGCGACCGACCACGCGAGGGCCGCGAGCACCGGGTGTTGCATCGGCCAGACATGCAACGTCGCGGACGGATTGGGGTTGCCGAACAGCGTGCGCGCCGCAGCCGTCACGGCACTGACCGGGTTCCAGTTGGCAATGACCTGCAACCACGCGGGCATGCCCTGCGTTGGCACCAGCGCGTTGGAGACGATCGCCAGTGGGAAGAGAAAGATCAGGCCGATGCCCGTTGCCGTCTCCGGCCCTTTCGAGACGATGCCGAGGCACGCGCACGCCCACGAGAGCGAGTAGGCGAAGAACAGGGGGATCGCGAGGCCGCCGAGAATCGAGAGCAGCCCAGCGTCCGGCCGCCAGCCGACGATGAGCCCCGTGGCCGCCACGATCAGGATGCAGAGCGCTGCGGAGAGCACGTCCGCAATCGAGCGACCGATGAGCACCGACGATCGCCACATCGGCAGCGTGCGAAAGCGATCGATGGCGCCCGTCGAGAGGTCACTGCTCAAGCCGACCGCAGTCCCCATCGCAGACGTGGTCAGGTTCATCAGCATCAGGCCGGCGATCGCGAAGTTCGCATAGCCTCCGGGGATCGGCACGCCGGAGCCGAAGACGAACACGAACAGCAGCGTGAAAAGGACTGGCTGCACTGTCACGTCCGAAAGCTGCAGCGGCTCACGGGAGATGTGAATGATGTTCCGGCGCACGAGCGCAATGACGTTGTGCCACTTGGCACTCAGCCCCGTGCGGACCGGAGCGGATGCGAGGGGTCGCGACGTGATCGTTGCCACACTCATGCCGGCACCTCCTGAAGCTCTCGCACCGGTTCGTGCGATGTGGTTTCGTCAACGGCAGGACGTCCCGTCAGCGCGAAGAAGACGTCGTCGAGCGACGGTGGGCGAACCTGGACGTCGTCGACCAGCACGCCGGCGCCGTCGAGCGCGCGCACCACGGCAGTTGCAAGCCCGGAGCCGCTGCGCACCGCGGCCTTGAGCTGCTTCCCATCCTGACTCATGTCAACGCGGCCGTCGACGAGCGGCGCCAGCGCTGCGAGTGCCGCCGGGTGCGGAGCGCTCAGGGTTACCTCAAGTCGCGCGCCGCCGGTCGCAGCCTTCAACTGTGTGGGCGTGCCCTCGGCGATCACGGAGCCGTGATCGATGACAGCGATCCGATCTGCGAGCTCGTCCGCCTCGTCGAGGTACTGCGTCGTCAGCAGCAGCGTTGCGCCGTCGCTGACGAGTTCGCGGATGATCTGCCACATCTCGACACGGCCTGTGGGATCCAGTCCCGTGGTCGGCTCATCGAGGAACAGGACCGGAGGGCGCATCACCAGGCCCGCAGCGAGGTCGAGACGCCGGCGCATGCCGCCCGAGTACCCCTTGAGCACGCGGTCGGCGGCCTCCGTGAGCTGGAATCGAGCGAGCAGATCGACCGCTCGGGCCTTGGCGTCGCCACGATGCAACCCGCTCAACTCGCCCACCATCACGAGGTTCTGCCTGCCGGTCAGGAGGTCATCGAGCGTCGCGTCCTGCGCGGTCACGCCGATGGTGCGACGCACCGCGGCAGCCTCGGTGACGACGTCGTGGCCCGCGATCCGCGCGTGCCCGCTGTTGGGGACCGCAAGGGTGGTCAGGATGCGAACCGCGGTGGTCTTGCCGGCGCCGTTGGGGCCCAGCACGCCCAGGATCGACCCGGCCGGCACCTGCAGGCTCACGCCGGCGAGTGCCTGGGTCTGCCCATAGCGCTTTGTGAGGGCCTCCGCCTCGATCATCATTGTCTCTGCCATGGCGCACCTCAGGTGGTCGGTCGTCTATCTTACTTGCCGCATGGTAAGCGAAAAACTTACCGGCCGTCAAGTATGATGAGAGACGTGCCTCGCAGGACCGGAAGCCCAAGCGGCCGCGCACGGCCTGGTCTGTCTCCACGCCGTCGGGCGCCCGAAGAACCGCTCGAGCAGCCGGTGAGCACACGCGATCGCATCCTCGACATCGCGATGGACCTCTTCATCGAGCAGGGCTTCGACAAGACATCCCTGCGCGAGATCGCCGATCAGCTCGGCTTTTCGAAGGCAGCGATCTACTACCACTTCGAGAGCAAGGACGAGATCCTGCTGGCGCTGCACATGCGTCTGCACGAAATCGGACGTCGCGCGATGGAACGTATCGGCGAGATCCCGGCGAGCCTCGAGGCGTGGGCGCAGCTGCTCGATGGGCTGATCGACGAGATCTTCGCGAACCGGCGTCTCATCCTGATGCACCAACGCAACAGCTCGGCGTTCCGGCTCCACGACGCGGAAGAGCACGAGGAGGCGAACCAGGACATCGAGGAGCTGTTCCGGCACGTGTTCTCCGACCCGGCTGTACCGCTCCGCGACCGAGTGCGCATGATCTCCGCCGTGGGCGCGATCATGGCCTCCTTGGTGCTCTCCGGTGACATGCTCAAGGACGTCCCGTCCGAGGAGTTGGCTGATCTCGTTCGCGACGTGATCGGCGACATCCTCGTCAGCAGGCCAGCAAGAAGGAGACGACGATGACCACAACAAGCGCGCCGGACCTGCACACGTCCATCCACGACGCGACGCGCGGCTGCAAAGAGGATCTGCTCACCGCGTCGCACGCGATCCACGCGCTGGCGGAGATCGGTTTCGAGGAGTTCGAGTCATCGCGGTTGCTCAGCGGGCTCGTCGAGGAGCGCGGCTTCACCGTCGAGCGTGGCGTGTCCGGCATGCCGACGGCCTTTGTCGCGAGGCGCGGAAACACCGGGCCCCACGTGGCGTTTCTCTGCGAATACGACGCGTTGCGCGGACTCGGCCATGCCTGCGGCCACAACCTCATCGCAACGTCATCCGCAGGCGCCGGCATCGCGCTCGCGGAGTCGCTGGAAGCAGCGGGTGTCGACGCGCGCGTGACCATCGTCGGGACTCCCGCGGAGGAGGGCGGCGGCGGCAAGATCCCGCTGTGCCACGACGGGCTCTTCGACGACTGCGATGCGGTGCTCATCTTCCATCCGTCGGATCGCACCGCATCTGTGCAGTACGCGCTCGCGTGCACGCACTGGGAATGGACCTTTCGTGGCAAGGCCGCGCACGCCGCGGGACACCCGGATCAAGGCATCAACGCGCTCGACGCCTTCGTCCATGCATACAACGGCATCTCGCTCTGGCGTCAGCAGCTGCGCGACGACGCGCGCGTGCACGGCTTTGTCGTCGAAGGCGGCACAGCGCCGAACATCATCCCGGAGCTCACGCGTGGCGAGTACCTGACGCGTGCGCGCGACGGCGAATACCTGCGCACGATGAATACGCGTTTTCGCGCCATCTTCGAGGCTGCGGCGCAGGCGACGGGGTGTCAGCTGCAACTCGACGAACGCGAGACCTACCTGGACCTCAGATCCAACGCCGTCCTTGCAGAGCTCGCGAGCGTGCATCTCGCCGAGGTGGGACTTGCCGAGGACCACGTGATTCCGTGGGAGCGCACCGGGTCGACCGATGTCGGTGATGTTTCCTATGCCGCTCCGACGCTGCATCCGGAGTTCGCCATCGCCGATGACGGCATCGGCCCGCACACGCACGCGTTTCGCGAGGCAGCACTCTCACCGAGAGGCGAGGAGGCGATGCTCAAGGCCGCGGAAGTGCTCGCGCGCATCGGTGCGGACGTGATCCTCGATGCACAGGTGCGTCAGCGGGTTCGCGATGCATTCCTCACGCAGCCGCAGCATCGCGACGCGTGGAAGGGTTCCGGCGCTTAACCGCCGGCCAGGGCTCTCCGAGGCCCGATGACATCGGGCCCGGAGAGCCTGGCGCAACGGCCGTCTAGTGCGGTTTAGCCAACCGCCTTGACGAGTTCCGGAACGAAGAGGGCGGCGTTCACGGTGCCGACCCCGGTCGAGAGGTCATACCCGGTCACGGCCGACCAGCCACGCACGGTGTGGTTGGAGCCGTTCTGCGGGAAGGTGACGGTGTTGGTCCCGTTGGTCACGTCGACGATCCCGGGATCGCCTGCCGCTTCCATCGAGTACAGCGCGGGGTTGATCAGGCCGAGGCCGTGACCAGCCATCTGGTCAGCGATGGCGATGATGCCCGAGAACTCAGGCGATGCCTCGCTGGTGCCGCCGATGAGGTAGTACCCGGCAGCTCCCTGCGCCGCGGCGGCATTCAGGTAGACGAGCGCCGCGCCGTTGACGGCTGCGCTCATCGAGATGTCCGGGAAACCGCGCGACGAGCCGACGGTCGACTTGACGCTGTTCTGGTACGACGGCCGCGAGAAGACGGTGGAGAGGCCTCCACTGCCGGCTGCCGGCGAGCCGAAGAGGGCGGTGTCATTCCACACAGCCGGTGGCTGGGTGGGATTGCCCTTGGCGTCCAGGAAGAGCTCGAGTCCGCCGACACCGGTGACCAGCGGGTCATCAGCGGGCCACTCCCCAACGCGGTGCAGGAAGTAGGTGGCGGCAAAGCCCTGCGGGGACAGCGTCTTGGCACCAGTCGGTCCGGCGTCGCCCGATGACGCGAGCACGGTGATGCCGTTGGCGGCCGCATTCTTGTAGGCACTGCGCAGGTGCTCGATCTGTGCGGCGTTCGCAAAGGTCGGCTCCGGAGCACCGAAGCTCTGCGTGATCACGTCACCAAGGTGGTGATCGATCACGTAGTTCTCGGCTGCAATGATCTGCGGGAATCCAGTGACGCCGATCGTCTCGGCGACTGGGGTCTCGACGAGCAGGATGTTGGCGTCCGGCGCGATCGCATGCGAGTACTCGACGTCCAGCGACGTCTCCTCCGCCCAGCCGACCATCGCCGGCCGCTTGGTGGCGTTGAATGGAGGAATCGGTCCCTCCGGCTGGAGGATCGTGAAGTTGGGCGGCGCGGGAAGGTTGAAGCCACGATCGAACGCCGCCAGCTCCTGGCCGATGCCCTGGAAGCCGTACGAATCGACGATGACGATGGTCTCGCCCTTGCCGGTGAAGCCCTTCTTGTAGAGCGGTCCCAGGTTGTATGCCTTCTGGAACTGCGCCGGCGAGTAGCAGGCGAGGCCGATCTGTGCCTCGCAGTCGGCTGTGGTCGGCGGCTTCGCAAAGGCGTGGGTGCTGAGCAGCTGCGCCAGCGGAACCGGCGTCGCGCCCGCGGCGGTGACGGCTGCCGCGCCCGAGCCGCCGACCGTCAGCAGCGTTGCGGCAAGCAGGCCCGATCCTGAAAGCAGGCCCGTCATGCGTTTTGGCATGGAAAACATGAGTTCGAGGTTCCCCCTAATGGAGTTTCTCGGCACGGTATGCCGAGGCCAGGGTTGAACGCGGCCAGAACCGCCGGACACGCCGGGCGGCCTCCGGCGCCGTCAGAACGTGTATCCCAAGGGCACTCGCCTCCATGAACATGCCACAGGCTCGACGCGCGGGCACGGCCTTGCGGCGCACCCGCGACCACCTCCTCTCGGGGACGACTCACGTACTACGAGTGGAGGTTACATCGAGAAACGAATGGCTCGCTCGGCGCATTCCTCAGGCGGGTGCGTCCGGCTTTCGAGCACGGCTCGGCGCGACGCGCGAGGGCTCTCCGGGCATCTTCGGATACTGCGGTGGCCAGGGCGCGTCGGGGAGTCCCGCTTCGGTGTCGCGGACATGGAGGGCGAGCACGGGTTCGAGTGACTGTGGTGCAACCGACATCGGCAGCCATGGGTCGCCCCCGCGCTCGAGCCGCGGAGGCACGGTGGCGACGGTGAGAGCGTCCGGGGTGATGTCCTCCAGCTCATCCCAGGCGAACGGTGTCGACACCTGCGCACCCGGGCGAGCCCGGACCGACCATGCGCCGAAGATCGTCTTGTGCGGTGCGTTCTGGTTGAAGTCGACAAAGACCCGGCGGCCTCGCTCCTCCTTCCACCATGCGCAGGTGATGAGGTCGGGGCGGCGCCGCTCGAGCTCCCGTGCCACGGCCACCGCTGCCGAACGCACCTCGTACGAGGTCCATCAGCGGTTGCAGGCGGACGTAGACGTGGATGCCCCGGTTGCCGGTCGTCTTCGGGAGGCACATGACGCCGAGCTCGTCAAAAAGCGCGCGCACTTCCACCGCCGCCTCGCGAACCATCGCGAACACGACCCCCGGGCTCGGATCGAGGTCGATGCGAAGCTCGTCCGCGTGCTCGGGATCGGACGCCTGCGACGGCCAGACGTGGAACCCGAGGCACCCGAGGTTCACGGCCCAGAGGACGTGCGCGAGGTCGGCAGCGACCAGCGCTCGCGACGTCGTGCCGTTCGGCGTGCTCACGATCGTCGTCTCGAGCCAGTCCGGGGCGGAGTCCGGGACTCGCTTCTGGAAGAACGACGGGCCACCGGCTCCGTTGGGAAAGCGCTGCAGCAGGACAGGGCGTCCGCGCATGGCCCGGAGCAGTGGCTCCTCGACCGACTGGTAGTACCCGACGAGATCGAGCTTGGTCTCGCCGCGCTCGCTGAAGTACACCTTGCCGGGGTTGGTGATCGGAACCTCGCGACCCGCGGCCTCGACCACAACGACGTCGTCAGCCATCGACGGCGAGCATAGACGCGGCGGCCCCGCAACGCCCATCCCCGCGGTTCGGGGACAATCCGGCCTCGATGGAGGAACACGTAGTGGCCCAGGAATCCCCGGAGCCCCAGAAGTCCGATGAGCGAGTCCGAGAGCGAGTCCCAGGACTTCGCATCGCTCATCGACTTCCATCCGTATCGCAACCGGTTCGAGGCCAACCACCGGATCCCGGCCGAGCCGCGCTCCCGCGAAAGCATCCTGGCGGAACTCGGGGCGATGGCCGACGAGGAAGACCAGATGGGCAACGCCGGGCGCGTCTCGGGCTCCATCTATCACGGCGGCCACGACCACTATCAATTCCTCACCGAGGCATACGGCCTCTTTGCCCACGCCAACGTCCTGCAGCGCGACATGTATCCCAGCGCGACCAAGCTCGAGGGCGAGATCGTCGCCATGACGGCGTCGCTCCTGCACGGCGAGGCCATCGCGGAACATCACCGCGGCGAGGAGGTCTCCGGGGTGGTGACGTTCGGTGGCACCGAGAGCCTGATCAACCCGATGCTCGTCTACCGCGAGCGCGGCAGGATCGAGAAGGGGATCACGGCGCCCGAGGTGATCATTCCGATCACCGCGCACGTCGCGCTGCAGAAGGCGGCGCACATGCTCGGGATCACGCTGCTGCAGGCGCCGGTGCGCGACGACTGGCGCGCGGACGTCGACTGGATGCGCGACCACGTGACCGAGAACACCGTCGCCATCGTCGGCTCGGCGGGGAATTACCCACACGGGCTCATCGACCCCATCGAGGAGATGTCGGCGCTGGCGCTCGAACACGACCTCGGTCTCCACGTGGACGGATGCATGGGCGGCTTCATCCTGCCCTGGGCGGAGCGGCTCGGCTATCCGATCCCCACGTTCGACTTCCGGCTCCCCGGCGTCACGTCCATCTCCGCCGATACGCACAAGTTCGGCTACGCACTCAAGGGAACGTCGGTCCTCCTGTACCGGAACAGCACGCTGCGTCGCTACCAGTACTTCAGCTATCCGGACTGGCCGGGTGGCATCTACATGTCGCCGGGGTTGTCAGGAAGTCGCTCGGGGGGCATCGTGGCCGCCGCCTGGGCGGCGATGCTGAGCCTCGGCGAGCAGGGATACCTCGAGATCGCCGAGCGCATCTTCGAGACGGCGGCGACGATCCTCACCGGCGTCGCCGAGATACCGGAGCTGGAGATCTTCGGCGATCCCACCTTCATCATCGCGTTCCGCGGACGGGGCATCGACATCTATCACGTCAACGACTTCCTGATCAGCAAGGGGTGGCGGCTCAACGCACTCCAGCTCCCGCCGGGACTCCATTTCTGCGTGACGAGGCCGAACACCGCCGACGGTGTCGCCGAGGCGTTCCTCGCGGATCTGCGCGACGCGGTTGCGTATGCGAAGACGCCGGGGCTCGGCCAGGCGCGCAGCGGTGCGCTCTACGGGCTCGGCGGATCGCCCGAGGGCAACGAGGCGCTCGACATGCTCTTCGCCGCCGCCCTCGACGCCATGTACGACGTGGTGCCGTAAGGGGCATGGCCGAACCCTGGATCCTCGCGGTGGATCTCGGAACGGGGGGGCCGAAAACAGGGGCGGTCACGCTGTCCGGAGAGCTCCTTGCAGTGGCCCATCGGTCGGTCGCCACGACATACAGCGATGACGGCGGTGCGGTGCAGGACCCGGCGACCTGGTGGGACGGCATCCGCGACGGTGTCGCTGAAGTGCTCGATCAAGGGGTGAGCGGCGGCGATGCCGTCGGGATCGGCATCACAGGCCAGTGGGGATCGACCGTGCCGGTCGGGGCGGGCGGCGAGGCGATCGGCCCGTGCCTGCTCTGGTCGGACACCCGTGGGCGGGCGCTGGCGGCCGAGCGGATGGGCGGCCCCATCAGCATCGTCGGCTACTCGCCGGGCAACCTGGTGAGCTGGCTCCGGCTCACCGGTGGCGCACCGTCGCCCGGTGGCGCCGATCCTCTCGGCCACCATCTCCATCTCGCCACCCGCGAACCGGCGCTGTACAGCCGTGTCGAAACACTGCTGGAGCCGCTCGACTATCTCGGGATGAAATTCACAGGCCGGCGGGCCGCAACCCAGGCGTCGATGATCCTGTCCTGGCTGACGGACAACCGGCCCCGCGGCGACGGGGGATACCAGCCGGCACTGGTGCGCCGTTCCGGTCGCGAGGCGGCGAAGCTGCCGGAACTGCTGCGCCACCGGCAGCGTGCTGGGCGGACTCCAGGCGGACGTGGCGGTGTCGTTGGGTCTGAAGGAAGGCATCCCGGTGGTCGCCGGGATTCCCGATCTGCACACCGGGTACATCGGCTCCGGTGCGGTCGCGCCGTACGCGGGTCACGTCACCATCAGCACCAGCGCGTGGATCGGATGCGAGGTGCCGTTCAAGCGGACGGACGTGCTGCATCAGGTCGCATCCGTCCCCGGCCTTCGCGCCGGGTCGTACCTCGTCGCCAACAACCACGAAACCGCCGGCGTGTGCCTGGAGTGGTTACGCGACACAGTCGGTGCGGGTGAAGGAGCGGAGCCCGCCGGGTACGAGCGGCTCACGGCCCTGGCAGCGACAGCGCCGGTGGGCGCAGGCGGGGTGCTCTTCACCCCATGGCTCAACGGCGAACGCAGTCCCGTCGATGACCGAACCCTGCGTGCTGCGTTTCTCAACGTGTCGATGACGACCGAGCGCGCGCACCTGGTGCGAGCCGTGCTCGAGGGGGTCGCGTTCAATGCGCGCTGGCTGCTCGACTCGGTGGAGCGCTTCATCAAGCGTCCGATGCCGGTGCTGCGAATCCTCGGTGGCGGGGCCGTCTCCGACCTGTGGTGTCAGATCCACGCCGACATCTTGAATCGCCGCGTCGAGCGAGTTGCAGCGCCGATGTACGCGAACCTGCGCGGTGCCGCGCTCTTTGCGTCGATGTCGCTCGGCAACATCGACCTCGCCGGCGCTGCCGCTCGAGTTCGCGTCGACGCGTCATTCGACCCGGATCCCGTGGCTGTCGCGGTCTACAAGCCGATGTACGAGGAATATCGCCGTCTCTATCATCGGCTCCACGGCGTGTACGAAAGGCTGAACGGATGAGTGGCACGGCACCGCGGGCTCCAGCGATCCGGTGGGCGATCCTGGTCGTCTACGCAGTCCTCGCCGCGTGCACGCAGCTGTTGTGGCTCACCTTCGCGGCGATCGACACGGACTCCGCGCGAGTCCTGCACACCGATGTCGGCACCGTCGGCGACCTCGCGGCGATCTTCCCCTTCATCTACGTGGTGCTGGCGCTTCCCGTCGGTCGCTGGCTGGACACGCGCTTCACGCATGCGCTCGCCGTCGGCGCGGTGCTCACCGGTGCCGGTGCGATCGTGCGCATCATCGCGCCGTCGTCGTTCGGCGTACAGCTGGCTGGTCAGGTGGTGATTGCGGCAGGCCAGCCGTTTGTGCTCAACAGCATCACCAAGGTCGCGGCACGGTATTTCCCGCAGCAGGAGCGTGCGACGGCGATATCCATCGGGAGCGTTGCGCTGTTCCTCGGCATCCTCGCCTCGGTGCTGATCGCCGCGCCGCTGTTCTCGGCCGGCGGACTTTCCCTCGTCCTCACCGTCGAAGCCGTGCCCTCAGTGATCGCGGCGGTGCTGATGCTGTTGTTGCTTCGCGTGCCCGCGATCTACCCGGACGATGCATCGACGTCGGTCAGCCTGCGCTGGCTCGTCAACGACAAATTCATGTGGCTCCTCGCGGGTCTCATCTTCATCGGCATGGGCGTGTACAACGCCGTGGCGACATGGCTGCAACCGGTGCTCGCCAACTTCGGCGAGGGTGGTGCCGCTGGGAACCTCATCGCGGTGCTCACCGCCGGCGGCATTGTCGGCGCCGCGATCCTCCCGCCGATTGTCGCCGCGCGCAATCAGCGACGCACGATGCTCGTCGTCGCGCTTGCGTTCAGCGCGGTCGCCTTTGTCGCCACCGATCTGCAGCACGACGTCATCTGGCTCGGCGTCTGGTTCTTCGCAACGGGATTCGCCATCATGACGTGCCTGCCGGTGGTGCTCGACTGGTCGGCGATCCACGCGGGCATGGCGCGCGAAGGCGCGGCTGCGGGCTTTCTGCTGATGGCCGGCAACCTCGGCGGCGTGGTGCTGGTGCTCGTGATCCAGGTCGTGATGGGCAACGCATACGTGCCGCTCGCCGCGCTGGCCGTCATCGGCGTGCTCGGGCTGCCGCTCGCGGTTGCGCTCCCGGGCCGCTCAGTCGCTCGAGCGGGCGCCGTCGCGACGCTTGACGGCGAGCGCTGAGATCGCCTCGAGCAGACACCGATGCGCGTTCTGCGAGGTGATCTCCGCCCAGTCGTAGGGAGGTGACACCTCGACCACGTCCATCGCCACGACGTCGGTGCGCAGGACGATCTGGCGAATGGCTCGAAGGAGATCGACCGGTTGCATGCCGCCGGGCTCCGGCGTCCCCGTGCCCGGCGCGAACCCCGGGTCGAGCACGTCGATGTCGACGGAGAGATAGATGTGTTCGGGTCCGTCCAGCGCCTCGGCGATGGCGTCCTCGATGACGGGCACCACCCCGCGGTCGCGCAGCTCGCCCATGAGGTGCCAGCGCATGCCCTGCTCGCGCATCCAGTCGAACACGTCCTTGGGTGGCCAGTAGCCGCGGAGACCGACCTGCACGAAATTGCGGCCGGGGACGACACCCGATTCGATCAGGCGGCGCATCGGGGAACCATGCGAGTACAGGTTTCCCCACTGGTTGTCGCCTGTGTCGGCGTGGGCGTCGAAATGCACGATCCCGAGGCTGCCGGGCGGATATGCGGCGGCCACCGCCGTTGCGGACGGCCATGTGATGGAGTGATCACCGCCGATGACCATCGGGATGATCGATCGTTGCGCCACCTCGCCGACCCGCGTGCGGATCGCGGTATGGGAGACCTCGGTCATGCCCGGCAGACACATCGCGTCGCCGTAGTCGACGACGCGCAACACGTCGAGCGGCGCGACCTCGAGCTCGAGGTGCCACTCCGCGGACTGGTAGGTCGCGGTGCGCACGCTGCGCGGTCCAAAACGTGCTCCCGGTCGGTAGGTGACGCCCTCGTCCCACGGCGCTCCGACGATCGCAATATCCGGCTTGACGTCGTCGAGCTCGGCTGTGGTGGACAGCAGTGGAACCCTGCAAAACGTCGTGGGGCCAAGGTACGCGGGGCCGTCGGCATATCGGTCCATCGCGGCGAACACTATCGCGTCGCCATGCTCAGGAGAGGCGTGCCGCGACGCGTGCGATCATTCGGTATGGGGAGACCCGACTGCTTCTGGGGGCGATGATCTGCTTTCGAGACTGATAGATCGACCGCGGCTGATCGAGCGATTGGCCGGCGGTGTGGTCGCCGTTGTCGAGGCGCCGGGAGGGTACGGCAAGTCCGTCCTCGCGCAGCAGCTTGCGCGTCACCGGGAGGCGGTGATCGTGCACGTCGGCGCTCGTTACGGCGCCGGAAGCGCTGCTCAGTTCGTCACCGAGCTCCGGCGCGGCCTCCGTCGCGCCGGTCTCAGTGACGCCGCGGCAGTGCTCGACGGGTCGATGCCTGGCGATGACGCGGTGGGCGCAGTGCTCGAACGACTTGAACCGCTCGGCAGCCCGGTCGTCATCACCGTCGACGACGCCCACGCACTGGACGGTGACGCACGGGCTCTCGTCGTCCTTGCGGCGGACTTGATGAACCCGCCGCATTCCCTGATCGTGCTCGCGCGCCCGATGACGCCACTCCGGATCCGCTCCCCAGCAGTCTGGATCGACGCAGACGATCTGGCTCTCGACGACCACGAGGTGACGGAGCTCGGAACCGCGTTCGACATCGCCCTTGATCCGCACCAGGCCGCCTCGCTCCGTCGCGCCACAGGCGGCTGGGCCGCCGCGCTCACGCTGACCCTCGCCCAGGTCGCACGCGCGCCGGAACCCGACGTGGCGCTGCGGCGCATCGGCAGCGCCCCGGCGATGGTGGCTCGACTCGTCGACGCGTGCCTGGGACAGCTCGATGCCGCGGACGGTGACGCTGCGATCCAGCTGGCGCATCTCCCAGTGCTCTCGCACGAGGTAGCCGGCGCGGCAACGGGGGACGGCGCCATCCTCGAGCGTCTTGCGGGTGCGGGGCTTCCGCTCAACACAGTCGGTGAGGCGCTCTGGCGATTCGCCGGGCCGGTGGCTGAGCACCTGATGTCGCTCGGAGCGCTGCGCGTCGACGCGGCCCAGCGTGTTGCACACGCGTACGTGGCGATGCACACGCCCGCCATGGCGCTGTCGACACTGTTGCATGCAGACGGTGCGAACGAGGCTGCGGGCCTCATCGAGCACTTGCCACCGGCGGAGCTGGAACGCCTCGAGGCCGAGGAGCTCCAGGAAGTCATCGACGCGCTCTCTCCATCGGAGCTGGACGCACACGGGTTCGCGCTCATGCGCCTGATCCGCCGGTATGTCGCCGGTCCGGTGTATGGCCCGGGAGCGCGCGCGCTTGCGCGGGCAGACGAGATCGCCCGTCGCACCGGCGATCCGGCGCTCGCCCATGCCGTCGCAGCGGAAACGGCCAACGGCCTCCACGTGCAGGGACGTGTGCTCGAGGCCGCGGCTCTCGCGGAGCAGACGCTCGAGGTCACCGGATCGGATGAGCCGGTGACGCGGCTGCACCTGCAGAAAACACTCGGGTCGTGCATCGCGGAGGATCCGTCGATCGGAGGTGCTGATGCCGGAGCCGAGCTGCTGCAACAGGTGATCGTCGAAGCGCGGCGGCTTGACGAGAGCGACTGGGCAGTGCGCGCAGCGAGCCGGCTGGCATTCCACGTGTACTACTCGACCGGCCGCTATGACGATGCGGTGCGCTGCCTCAGCGAGGCGATTGACCTTCAGTCGGGTCGCGCGCGGCATCACGCCGTGTACCTGACGCTGATCGCCGAGTTCCAGGTGGAGTGCGGGCGGTACGACGATGCGCTCGCGACGCTCGATCAGGCACGGCAGATCGGGGCGCGCCTGGGTGAGCGATTGGTGATGGCGTATGACGCGTGGACCCGCGCTCGCATGGCCTCGCAGCAGCAGCACGCGGAGGAGACGATCAGCCTGGTGCGCGAGGTCGAGCTGCACCGCGGCGACTGGTTCTCAGAGCACTCGACAGGGGTCGAATTCC
This sequence comes from Candidatus Dormiibacterota bacterium, assembly GCA_963833055.1. GTDB lineage: Bacteria > Chloroflexota > Dormibacteria > Aeolococcales > Aeolococcaceae > Palsa-851. The sequence continues at coordinate 122,109 of CAWHWM010000011.1, forward strand.
TCGCTGACGCCGCGGCGCTACTGGACCGAGTCGGTGCGCATGCCGCGGCCGCCGAATATCTCGGCCGGGCTGTCGAGCGGCGCACCGAAGCCCCTGTGGAGGTGGCGATTGCCGAGGCCGCCATCGCCGCGCGCAGTGGTGAGCCAACGCATGCGACGGACCTGCTCGCGGCGGTCTCGGCGATGCCGATGCTGAAAGCGAAAGACCGCTGGCGGATCACGCTCTTCCAGGCGTACGCCGCTCTCCGTGCGGGCGATGCCGGCGCCGGCGCGCTGGCCGCTCGGGCGTTCAAATCGGCAGCAGCACTCGGCTATCCGCATCTCCCGTTCGTCCTGGAGCGCGCCATCGCCGACCAGCTCGTCGCCCTCGCCGTCGAAGCCGGTGGTCCCGAGGCCGCACTCGCGTCCGAGAATCTCCCGGTGGCCGTGCGAGTCCTCGGTGGCTTTGAGGTCCGTCACGGCGGCCGCATCGTCACGCCACCGCCAGGACGGAACGCCGACGCCCTCAAGATCATCGCGTCGGCGCGCTCGCGCGTCGCGGTCGACGAGCTGATCGAGCACCTCTGGCCTGACGCCGACGAGGAATCAGGGCGTGTCCGGCTCCGCAATGTGCTCGCACGGATCGGCGCGGCGTGCGGGACCATCGTCGTTCGCGACGGCGACGGCCTTCGCATGGCGGCCGGCGTCACGGTCGATGCGGTGGTCTTCGAGGAGGATGTTGCCCGCGCCCGGCGCGCGGCCTCGGGAGGCGATCAGAGCACGGCACTCGCGGTCGCCCGAGTGGCGCTTGCGCGCTACCGAGGCGACCTTCTCCCTGACGAGCGCTATGAGGCGTGGGCAGCCACGCGGCGCGAGGCGTTACGGCGCCAGCGGCTGGCCCTTCTCGACCTCTGCGCAAGTGCGGCCGAGCGTGCAGGCGACCTCGACGAGGCCGTGCGGCTGCTGCGAGAAGGGATCGACGTCGATCCGACAGACGAGGACCGATACCTGCATGCGGCGGAGATCCTGGTCCGGCAGGGGAGTCGCGGCGCCGCGCGCCGGCTGCTTGCGGATCTTGACGTGGTGCTCGAGGACCTGGGCGTCCGCGCGTCGATCCGGCAGCGCGAAGTCGAGCGGTCCCTGCAGGCCTGATCGCTTCGCGGCGCCGGTACGCCGGCGGTACGCGCCGTTTCTAGCGTGCGAGCGGTGTTGACCACCGACCCGCCGTCAGCGCGGCGGGACTGCTCGCAGCCGAGGAGGATTCCCATGCAACCAGGCCGCCATCGTTTCGTCGGAGCCAGGCTCTGCCTGGCCATCGCTGGAGCGCTCGTGCTCTCGGCCCTCACCTGGATCCCATCGACGCCGCTGGTCGCGGATGCATCCACGACCGGGTGGAGCATCGTGAGCTCGCCGAACGTGGGCACGCAGGGGGACAGATTCTCAGCTGACAGCTGCGTGAGCACCACGTTCTGCATGGCGGGCGGCTTCTTCTACGACCCGGCGGGCACTGCTGCGGAGACGCTCGCCGAGGAGTGGAACGGCGCCCACTGGGCGCAGGTCACGACGCCGAATGCCAGCAGTGATGACTTCTTCTCGGGGATGAGTTGCGTAAGCACGACGTTCTGTGTCGCGGTCGGTGAGCAATTCACATCAGGCACAGACCAGAACCTCATCGAGCAATGGAGCGGCACGGCATGGAGCATCGTGACTGCGCCCGACAAGATCGGAAGCTCGACGGAACAGTCATTGATGTCCGTGAGCTGCACGAGCGCCACATCCTGCATGGCCGTTGGATCCTATGACCCGTCGTCGAGCAGCTTCACCTCGCAGACGCTCATCGAGCAGTGGAACGGCACGTCCTGGAGCATCGACACGTCGCCGAACACCAGCACATCGGAGTCCAACAGCCTCTACGGAGTCTCGTGCGTCAGCGGAACCTTCTGCGAGACGGTCGGGTCGGCTCAGAGCGGCGGCGCGTACGACACCCTCGTCGAGGCATGGAACGGCACGTCCTGGAGCATCGCCGGCTCGCCCAACAAGACCGCCACACGGACCAACCAGCTCACCAGCGTCTCGTGCACGAGCTCATCCTTCTGCGCCGCCGTCGGTTGGTACTACACCGGGAGCTACGACCAGACGCTTGCGGAGGAGTGGAGCGGCGGGTCATGGTCCCTCGTCACCTCGCCGAACACGAGTGCCACTGTCGAAAACGACCCGTACGGGGTCTCGTGCACGAGCCCGAGCTTCTGCATGATGGTTGGGGACGCGTTCAACCCCAACGTCAATCCGACAGTCAACGACACGCTGAGCGAGCTCTGGGAAGGGACGGCCTGGAGCATCGTCGCCTCGCCGAACGCCACCGGCCACAACAGCCTCCTCAACGCAGATGACTGTGTCAGCGTGAGCTTCTGCGTCGCCGCAGGCCTGGCCATTCCAACCGCAGGCAGTGGTGGCGAAACGCTGATCGAACAATGGAACGGTGATCCACCCGTCGTCGGATCGGTGACCCCGGCCGCCGGTCCCGTGGCGGGCGGCCAGGTTGTCACCGTCACCGGTTCCGGCTTCGGCGCAGGGATGACCGTCACAGTCGGTGGCACATCCGTCTCTCCGTCGGACGTTACTGCCACTTCCTTCAAATTCACGACACCCGCTGAGTCCGCGGGGTACGATCAGGTGCAGGTGACGACCGGGCTCGGAGCAAGCGCGCTCACCTCAGCCGCGGGCTACATCTACGCAGGTCTCGGCAACTACGTGCCGCTCACACCATTCCGGATCCTCGACACGCGGCCTGGCTCGGTCTACCAGCGCGGGGCGGGAGCGCTCGGCCCGGGTGGGATCCGCACCCTGCAGATCACCGGTGTGACGGGGCTGCCGAGCGGGACGGATCCGATCCCGGCGACGGCGACGGCTGTCGTGCTGAACATCACGGAGGTCGCCGGCAGCGCGTCGAGCCTGCTCACCGTGTATCCCAACGGAACCGGGCGCCCCAATGCGTCCAACCTCAACTTCACACCAGGAACGGTGACCCCGAACCTCGTCACCGCTGTGCTCGGCCAGGCGAATGCCTCGGATCCCAATCGCGAGGTGAACATCTACAACGCGGCCGGGACGGTCAACGTGCTCGCCGACGTCGAGGGGTACTTCGAGCCGGAGGCCTCGAGTGACGCCACCGGGGAGTTCCATCCGATCGCTCCGGTGCGGGTGTGTGACACGCGCAGCACGAGTGCGCCGAGCACCTGCCGCACGCATGGCGTCCTCGCAGGCGCCGCACCGATGGTGGTGAACGTCACCGGCTCCGGGTCGGATGCCATTCCTGGCACGGGCGCTGCAGCAGCAGTGCTCAACCTGACCGGCGTTGCGGGCAATGCGCCGACCTATCTGAGCGTCTATCCAACCAACGCATCCGGGAGCTGCGGAACGACGCCGCCGAAGGTCTCGACGCTGAACCTTCTCAGCGGCGAGGTGGAGGCGAACCGCGTGATGGTGGCGCTCGGCCCGGCCACGACCGGCGGACCTGACACATCGGTGTGCGTGTACAACGCGGCCGGGGACATCAACGTCGTGCTCGACGCCAACGGCTGGTATGGAAGTGGGTCCGCCGCAACCGGCGACCAGTACCAGCCCATCGGACCGAGCAGGATCTGTGACACCCGCGCCGGCTCAGGGCTGCCGTGCTCGGGACACACGCTCGGCTCGCGCGGGATCGACATCGTCGCCGTCGCCGGTGAAGGTGGGGTGCCGGCATCGGGCGCGAGCCATCCGGCGCTCGCGGTCATCGCCAACCTGACGGCGATCGCGCCGAGCTCGGCGACGTATCTGACGCTGTACCCGGCCAATCTCACGACGACGCCCGGAGTGTCGGACCTCAACGTGAATCCGGGCGAGGTGCTGCCCAACCTCGCGGTTGTGCAGATCGACACCACGGGGGATGCGCACGACGGCGACGTGGATCTCTTCAACGCTGCCGGAGATGTCAACGCCGTGATCGATATCGAGGGTTGGTTCCAGTAGGACGGCCCGGGAAGGGACGGGGCGCCGGCGATGCCGGCGCCCCACGCTTCCGGCCGGTGAGGAGGCGGATGCTATGAAGGTTCCGAAGCCATGTCGATAGCAGTGGTGCTGCATCTGCGTGAAGACGGGCTTGAACGCGGCGAGCTCGTCGGCGAGGCCGAGATCGTGGCCACCGGACAGGTACGGCGCGTGCGAGGGACGGTCGACCTCGTCGCTTTTCTCCAGGCGCTCGTGAGCGGCGGACCGTCGCGAGCCGCGGAGCGCACGCACGACATACCGGGGTAGACCAGCCGGAAGACATCGATGGACGCGGCATTGAGCGATGCCGTACAACTGCGCCGGTGAAGCTCGCTGATTTCGAGGCCCTGAGCTTCGACTGCTACGGCACGCTGATCGACTGGGAGGCCGGCATCGCCGCGGTGCTGTCGCCCTGGGCGGAACGGCATGGTGTGCAGCTGCGCACCGAGGAGCTCCTCGAGCGGTACGCCGTCGCCGAGGCGCGGCAGGAGGAGGTCACACCCGGAGCACTGTATCCCGACATTCTCGGAGCTGCGATGCGAAGCCTCGGAGCGACACTCGGCGTCGACGTCGGTGCGGAGGACGCTGCGCGTCTCGCCGTGTCGGTCCCCGATTGGCCGGCGTTCGCCGACTCGGCGGATGCCCTCGCGCGGCTCGCGACGCGCTACAAGCTCGTGATCCTGTCCAACGTCGATCGTCAGTCCTTTGCCGGGAGCAACGCACAACTCGGCGTGCGTTTCGACGCGATCATCACCGCGCAGGACGTCGGGTCGTACAAACCATCACCGAGGAATTTCGACGTGCTGGTTGCAACGGTCAGTGGACTCGGCGTTGCGGACGGACGGTTGCTGCATGTCGCCCAGAGCCTCTTCCACGACCATGTGCCGGCTCGCGCGATCGGCTTGCCGACCGCATGGATCGACCGGCGTGGACAGCGCGCCGGATGGGGCGCAACCCCGCCGCCGGGGATTCCCGTGAAACCTGACTTCACCTTCCCAACGATGGACGAGTTCGCGGCTGCCTGTTTCGAAGCAGACAACGACTGAGGGATGCCGGCCGGAGCCGGCATCCCTCGTCAACGTCGCTACTCGGAGTTGGTGGTGCGGGTCACGACCAGCGCCAGTTCTCCGGGTAGATCTGCAACAGCGGATCCTGGGGATTGGTGCCTTTCAGATCCTTGTTGATCTCGGAAAGCTGCGCGTACGCGACGGGCAGCCAGATGACGGGAAGCTGTTTTGCGAGGTAGTCCTCGTACGTGTACATGGCCTGCACATTGCTGCTGGTCTCGGTGGCGAGGATGTCGCTCTCCGCCTGCGGGTCGCAGTAGCCGCCGGAGTCCGAGCCCGCGTACTGCACGTTGGCCCCGGTTCCGGTGCACGACCAGAGCTCATCGCCCGTCGGCTCGTAGTCCGGTGCGTAGATCCAGCCACCACCCCAGAACTCCATGTCCCAGTCGCACGCCTGCCCAGTCTTGCAGGGGATGGCGTTGCCGATGACCGTGTCGAACGGCGCGCTGGTGATGTTGAGGGCAATACCCGCCTGGGCGAAGTCAGTCTTCAGCTGCGCCATCTCCTGGTCGAGCGACGGCTGACCGCTCTCGTACTGGAGGTTGAACGAAGCCTTCGCACCCTGCTTGACGCCGGGTCCGCACTGGCCTGCCCCGGTGCCCGGGCTGGTGCACGTGCTGACGCCACTTGCATTGACCGTCCATCCGTTGGCCTTCAGCAGAGAGATGGCCTTGCTCGGGTCATATGGATACGGATTGCTCTTCTCGAACGAGTCGACGAAGTTCGAGGATGGCTTGGTCGGCACTGGTCCGTACGTCGGGTAGGCGTACCCGAAGAACGCTTTCTGGATGAAGGTGTTCTGGTCGACCAGATCCTGCATCGCCTGCCGGAAGTACAGCTGGCTGAAGATCGGACCGCTCACCGGGTTGGTGTAGTTCTCCGGGAAGAAGAGCACCTGCCACCCCGTCCACGGTTCGAAGTTGTAGACGTTGTCGAGCGAGTTCTTCTGCAGCGCGTCGTTGGCAGGGAGATACCCATAGTCGATCGCGGTGTTCGTGACCGACGTTGCCGACTTGAGCTGGTTGAACTCGGCGCCGGCCTGCGTGAACGGCACCTCGAAGAACTCCTTGAGCGTCGGCTTGATCGGTCCGCCATACCCGGGGTTCGGGACCATGGCGACGTTGCCCGCGGTGTCGATCGACTTCAGCTTCCATGGACCCGACACCACCTGCCAGAGCGGGTTGGTGTTGTACGTCGAGATCGACTTCGACTGTTGGTCGAGGAACTTGAACACCGCCTGCGCTCCCGCCGGGGTCTCGTCGTAATTGCCGACGGGACCGGTGGCTGACTCCTTGTCCCAGACGTGCTGGGGGAGCGGGGTGATCTGGCTCAGCTCGTTGTACGTGAAGAAGTACGAGCCGTACGCCTGGCTGAGATTGAACGTGATCTGCAGCGGGTTGTTGGGGTTGATCGTGGTGCTGAGCACGTTGTCGGGGTACTCGCCAGGCGAGTAGCCGGCCCAGTTGTCCTTGTTGGCCGTCACGAGGTTCTGCCAGAACTGGATGTCACGCGCGGTGATCTGGGTCCCGTCCGACCACTTCCATCCCTTGAGGGTGATGGTCACCGACTTGCCGTCCGAGGAGTACACGGGCGGATCGGCGAGGCTCAGGCTGCTGTTGAGCTGGACCTGACCGTTGTCGCCGAACCAGTACAGCGGCCGGTACATGAGGTACTGGAACTGGCTGAGGTTGGTGACGCTGAAATATGCCAGCGAGGCGAGCGGGAAGATGTAGTCGGGCTGGGATCCCGGTCCCTCGGCGAACGTTGCCGTGTCCTTGGTGACCGCGGGTCCTGTGCTGCTGCTGGTGCCGCCGCATGCCGCGAGCACGACAGCGCCCAACCCAAGGAGAGACACGATGCTTCTCCGTTTCCAGACGTGTTCTAACGCCATGCGTACCTCCTCGATACATCGAGTGACTGCTAGTGCGCATGACCATACGGAACACATCGACGCGAATTGACCGTTGTCGACCAATTTCACTCCAATGGGGGATTGCGGAGTTCGTGCATCAGCGTGGATTGGTCTGGCTGATCCGGCGGAAAGTGGTACAGAGGAAGGGAAATCGTGTGAAAGATCACTCCAGTGGGTGATGAGATACCTCGCGTAAGCGCACAGAATGGTCTGATGGGGTACGCGCGAAATGGCACATGCGAATGGCGTGGGCACGACGTGCGGAAGTGGTACTCGCGTTTTCGCGCAATGCACGTCAGGCTGACAGTGCTTGGCCGTCGGAGTGACGTGAGTCTCTGCCCCGAGACGATGCACGTATCGCCTTCTTGTTCCCCGGCGGCCAAGCACTCAGGACTGCCGCGGCGATGAAGGCGGCTCCCACAGCGGGACTGACTCCGTACATCCCGTTCGATCGCGCATCCGGCGTTCCCTTCTACACACAGATCTATGAGGGCTACCGGGCGGCCATCCTCTCGGGCCGCCTCGGACCGGGGCAGCGCCTGCCGTCAACCCGCACCCTCGCCGCGGAGTTGCGGATCTCGCGCCTCCCGGTGCTCAACGCTTTCGAGCAACTGCTCCACGAGGGCTACCTCGAAGGCAAGGTCGGATCCGGGACGTACGTCCGGGACTGCATCCCGGATGAGGTCGCCCGGCCGATGCGCGTGCCGGTGCCGGCGCCGGCGCGTCCGCGGCGTGTGGTTGCACTCGCGCCGCGCGCTCTTCGGAGCCGGCGTGACGACGGCTCCGGCACCTTCAAGAGCCTGCCGGCACTCGATCACTTTCCCCACGAGCTCTTTGCACGCCTGATTCGCCGACACGCGGGGGAGCTCGGGGAGGATCTGCTCGCCTACGGCGACCCCGCAGGGTACGCGCCACTCCGTGAGGCCATCGCAGCGTATCTGCGCACCGCGAGAGCGGTCGATTGCGACGCCGAGCAGGTGATCGTCGTGTCCGGGTCGCAGCTCGGCCTGCGTGTTGCCGCCATGGCGCTCACCACGGCGGACTCGTTCGTCTGCATGGAGGATCCGGGATATCGCGGTGCCCGGCAGGCGCTTGCCGTGTCGACCTCAGGCGTCGTGCCAATCGCTGTCGACAACGAAGGCATCGAGGTCGCGGCGCTATCGCGCCTCGGCAGGCGCGCGAAGCTCGTCTACGTCACGCCGTCGCATCAGTACCCGCTTGGTGTCTCGCTCGGGGTCTCGCGCAGGCTCGAGCTGCTCTCCTGGGCCGAGCGCAACGAGTCGTGGATCCTCGAGGACGACTACGACAGCGAGTTTCGATACTCGAGCCGGACCCTCGGGGCGCTCCAGGGAATGGACACGAATGATCGCGTCATTTACCTTGGAACCTTCAGCAAGGTGATGTTCCCCGCGCTGCGCCTCGGATATCTCGTGGTGCCGCACGAGCTGGTCACGCGATTCGTGCGAGTGCGCGAGTCCCTCGACCTCTGCTCACCGTTGCTCTATCAACTCGTGCTCACCGACTTTCTCAATGAAGGACATTTCGCCCGCCATTTGCGGCGCATGCGCGCGGTCTATCTCCGCCGTCGCGACGCGGTGATCGCAGCCGTGCGCGAGCACGCCGCCGACGTCATGACCATCGGAAACACTGACGCGGGCCTGCATCTCCTCGCGCTCATTGACGGGAGCATCGATGACCGGGCGCTCGCGCGCACGGCCGCGCAGCACGATCTGTTTCCGGTGGCGCTCTCAGCCCTCTATGCAAGTGCGCCATCGCGATCCGGACTCATCCTGGGCTTCGGTGGATCCGAGGAGTCAGTGCTTGCCGAGGGAGTGCGAACCCTCGCCGGCCTGATCCGGGAGAGCACCTGACCCGACGCTGATCGGCGCTCCTGCGGTATGATGCTTGCCAGCAAACAAGTATCTGGAGACCAGGAGTGCTGGACACGGACATGTGGCGCGGATGGTGATGACGGCTCGGCCGGAGCCGGCGGTGGGCGAGGGCTCGGAGTTGAACACGGCCCGCCTGCGCATCGCCGTCGCTCGCCTCTCGCGCCGCTTGCGGCCCACCGCAGCGGCTGGGTCGCTGACTACCACCGAGGTCGATCTGCTCGTCGCCATCGATCGCCACGGGCCGCTCCGGCTCTCGGATCTCGCAGGGTTCGCGGGGCTGAACCCCACGATGCTCTCGCGGCTCATCCCCAAGATCGAAAGCATTGGGCTGATGCGCCGCCTGGTCGCGGAGGGCGACCGGCGGGTATGCCGGGTCGAGATCACCCCCAAGGGACGGAAGTTGCTCGAGCGCATCCGGTCGGAGCGCAACGATTCGCTGTCGAGCCTGCTCAGAGAGCTCGATGCGACCGACCGGCAGACGCTTGCGGCAGCCGTCCCGGTCCTGGAGGCCCTGGCGGAACGGATGCTGGACCACGGTGCAGGCGCACGGGCGGCCGGCGTGTGAGCCGGATCCTCGCGGTGAGCCGGCGGACCTTCTCGGCACTCTCGATTCCCAACTTCCGGCGCTACTTCTTCGGACAGAGCACGTCGCTGATCGGAACCTGGATGCAATCGGTCGCTCAGTCGTGGCTGGTCTTCACGCTCACCCACTCGGCGACAGCGATCGGCTTCGTGCTGGCGCTCCAGACGCTGCCGGTCCTCCTGCTCGGACCGTACGGCGGCGTCATCGCCGACCGCGTCGACAAGCGCCGGCTGATGATCGCTCTGCAGACGCTGATGGGGGTCCAGGCACTCGTCCTCGGCGTCCTGGTCGTGACCCACGTCGTCGTCTTCTGGGAGATCTGCGTGCTCGCCATCGCGCTCGGCCTCAACAACTGCTTCGAGAACCCGGCACGGCAGTCATTCGTGCGTGAGATGGTGGGTGCAGGCCAGGTGCGCAACGCCGTGAGCCTCAACTCGACGATGGTCAATGCGGCGCGCGCCGTCGGGCCCGCAGTCGCGGGGTTGCTCATCGCGACCGTCGGGGTCGGAGTGTGCTTCCTCGTGAACGCGGCGAGCTTCATCGCCGTCGTCTACTCGCTGGTCTCCATGGACACCTCCGCGCTGAGCCCGAGCGTGCCCACCGCGCGGGCAAAGGGGCAGCTCCGCGAGGGCATCCGGTATGTCGCACACACCCCTCGGCTCGGCGTCCCGTTGCTGATGATGGCGATCGTCGGCACGCTCGCCTACGAGTTCCAGGTGACCCTGCCGGTCCTCGCCAAGACGACCTTCGGCGGCAACGCCGCAACGTATGGGTTCCTCACCTCTGCGATGGGTGTCGGCGCAGTGCTCGGAGGGCTTGTCACCGCCACCCGCGGTCGGACGGGGCTGCGGCCGCTGACCATCGCTGCCTGCACCTTCGGCGTGGCGATGCTGTGTGCGGCATTCTCCCCGGTGCTCGCCGTCGCATTCGTCGCCCTCGCGGCCATGGGATGGACCAGCGTGACGTTCCTCGCAACTGGGAACACGACCCTCCAACTTGAGGCCGCACCGAACATGCGCGGCCGTGTGATGGCGCTCTGGGCCGTGGCCTTCATGGGATCGACACCGGTCGGCGGTCCGCTCATCGGCTGGGTGGTCGCGCTCGCAGGAGCGCGCATCGGCCTCGGTGTCGGCGCGATGTCCGCATTTGTCGCCGCCGCAATCGGCCTCGTCTTCCTGATGAAGCTTGGATTGCTGCACGAGCACCGCGATGGCGAGCCACGTCCTGCCCCGACCCGTGGAGGCGTGCTCGCCGGTGTGGACGCCGCGACGGAGGTCGACGTTCCTGGTGTCGCCGTTTAGGACCGACACAGGCACTCGTGCCGCGTATCGTTGCAGCGGCGCTCATGGGAGCCGTGCAAACGAGTGACGTGGAGGTTGACGCAGCATGCTGTCCTACGCATCAGGACCGAGTTCGCTGCCGCTGCTTGGCGAGACGATCGGCGAGAACCTGCGCCGTACCGTCGAGCGGCACGGCGACTCCGACGCGCTGGTGGTGCCGCATCAGGAGTACCGGGCAACGTACCGGCAGCTCTGGGACGAGGTCTCGCTGGTTGCGCGCGGCCTCATCGCTCGCGGTGTCAAGCGTGGAGACCGCGTCGGGATCTGGTCGCCGAACCGCTTCGAGTGGGTGATCACGCAGTACGCCACGGCCCGCATCGGCGCGATCCTCGTCAACATCAACCCGGCGTATCGGACGACGGAGCTGGCATACGCGCTCGAACAGTCCGGCGTGTCATTCCTCATCCTCGCGCGGGCATTTCGACAGGCGGATTACGTGCGCATGCTGGACGAGGTGCGAGGATCGTGCCCGGAGCTGCGCGAGGCGCTGGTGCTCGAAGACGGATGGGACGCGCTGCTTCGCGACGGACGAGCGCTCCCGGACGCAGCCCTTGCGGCGGTCGAGCAGACGCTGCAGTTCGACGACCCGATCAACATTCAGTACACGTCCGGTACCACCGGGTTCCCGAAGGGTGCGACTCTGTCGCACCACAACATCCTCAACAACGGGTTCTTCATCGGCGAAGGAGTCCGCTACACGGCTGAGGATCGCGTGTGCATCCCCGTTCCGTTCTATCACTGCTTCGGCATGGTCCTCGGAAACCTCGCCTGCACGTCGCACGGCGCCTGCATCGTGGTGCCCGGAGAGGCGTTCGATGCGGACACCACACTGCGAATCACCGAGCAGGAACGGTGCACGTCGCTGTACGGGGTGCCGACCATGTTCATCGCCGAGCTCGAACATCCTGGGTTCGAGCGGCATGATCTGAGCCGGCTGCGCACCGGCATCATGGCCGGATCACCATGCCCGGTCGAGGTGATGAAGAAGGTGCAGTCGCGAATGAACATGCGCGAGGTGACCATCTGCTACGGCATGACCGAGACATCACCGGTCTCCACGCAGAGCGCGCTCGATGACCCGCTCGACAAGCGTGTCGGCACCGTTGGTCGTGTGCATCCGCATGTGGAGGTCAAGGTCGTCGACCCCGAAACCGGCGCCATCGTCGAACGTGGCGCGTCCGGCGAGCTCTGCACTCGCGGCTACAGCGTGATGCTGGGGTACTGGAACAACGCTGCCGCAACGGACGCCACCATCGACACCGCGCGCTGGATGCACACGGGGGATCTCGCCACCATGGACGGCGACGGCTACGTGAACATCGTCGGACGCATCAAGGACATGATCATTCGCGGCGGCGAGAACATCTACCCGCGTGAGGTCGAGGAGTTTCTCTATACGCACCCGGACGTCAGCGACGTCCAGGTGATCGGTGTCCCGTCCGAGCGGTACGGGGAGGAAGTCATGGCGTGGGTGAAGCCGAAGGATGGTGCGCACCCGACGGTGGAATCCCTCGACGCCTTTTGCCGCGGGAAGATCGCGACCAACAAGATCCCGCGCTACTGGAAGTTCGTCGACGCCTTCCCGATGACCGTGACCGGGAAGGTGCAGAAATACCTGATGCGCGAGACGTCGGTCGAGGAGCTCGGTCTCCAGGCTGCGGCCTCGGTGACAACCGCCTGAGCATCGCGCTGGCGCTTGCCGCGGCGGCGCTCTGGGGCACCGGGGACTTTCTCGGCGGCCTGGCGAACCGTGCCACGTCCCTGCTCTCGGTGCTGCTGATCTCCCAGGGCGTCGGGCTGATCGGGATGCTCCTGGTGGCGCTCGTGATCGGCGGACATCCAGACGCCGCGGACCTCGGCTACGGCGCGCTTGCCGGGCTCGCCGGAGCAGCCGGGGTCGCAATGCTGTACCGAGGTCTCGCGTCGGGCGCGATGTCGCTGGTGGCGCCGATCACCGGTGTCGTCGCGGTCGTGGTGCCGATCGCCGTCGGGGTTGGCAGCGGCGAGCGCCCGGCTGCGCTGCAGTACGGGGGCATCGTTGCCGCGGTCCTGGCCGTTGCGCTGCTGAGTGGCGGTGGGAGCAGGACGGCGCGTCTGGGGCGCGGAACATTGCTTCTGGCAGTGGGCGCCGGGATCGGCTTCGGACTGTTCTACGTCGCGATCGCCAAAACGTCGACAGGAGCCGAGCTCTGGCCGCTGGTCACCGCGCGTGGGGCATCGGTGGCAGCCCTGCTGGCGGTCGTGGGTGCGAAGCGGCAGCGACCAGGGTTCGGCACCGCGAATCCGCTCCTGATCATCGGCGCCGGCGCCTTCGACGTGTCGGCAAACGCGCTCTATCTCCTGTCGGTGCACGGTGGTCTGCTCGCGATCGTCGCGGTGCTCGTGTCGCTGTATCCGGTTGCCACGGTGCTGTGCTCGATGGTGGTGCTCGGCGAGCGTCTCCGTCCGCCTCAGGTGGCGGGCGTCGGGGCCGCGTTGGTCGCCGTGGTGCTGATCACCGCTGGTTGAGCGGCTCGACCGATCAGTCGATTCGCTGCGCGAGGTCCGACTCGAGCTGCAGCCTTCCGACGGCGCGAGCCTGCATCGCGGCGCTGAAGAGCCTGTAGGTGCCCTTGCCGGCGGCTTTCGCGCTGTACATCGCCAGGTCCGCGTTGCGCAGGAGCTGGTCCGCGTGCGACGTGTGGTCGTGGCTGAGTGCAACCCCGATGCTCGCCCCGGGTTCGATCGCCGTCCCCTGGATGTTGACCGGAGCGACCAGCGAGGCCATGATCCGCTCGCAGGCGCTGATGACGCGCGTCTCGGTACCGATATCCTCGAGCAGGATCGCGAATTCATCGCCACCGAAGCGCGCGGCGCTGTCCGAAGGGCGCAGTGACTCACGGATCCGGCGAGCGATCACGATGAGCAGCTCGTCGCCCGCCGAATGCCCGAGACCGTCATTGACCGCCTTGAAATTGTCAAGATCGGCAAAAAGCACGGCGGTGGTGTGCGCCGTGCGGCCGCTGCGCGCCAGTGCCTGCGTGACCCGGTCGACGAAGAGCGCGCGGTTGGGGAGCCCGGTCAGCGTGTCATGAAAGGCGAGGTGCGCCATGGAGTCCGCGATCCTCGCGTTGGTCAGCGCGACGCTCGCGTGCACCGCGAACGTGATCAGCATCTGCTGCTCGGTCAGGCTGTACGTACGGCCGCGCCGGTGGGTGGCGACCGTCAGTGCGCCGATGACCGCGCCGTTCTCCTCGACCGGCGCCGACATCGCGGCCTCGAGGCCCTCGCCGCCGAGAATCTCGAGGCGGTCCGAGGAATTCTGGTAGTCCTCGATGACGACCAGCCGCCCCTCGGCGAATGCGCGGCCGACGGCTCCCTCGCCCGTGCGGATACGGGCCATGAAGGGTTCCACCTCCTCGGAGTATCCCCGGCCGGCGACACGGATCAGGTGTGACGGGTCGGCGGGGTCGAGCAGGCGCAGATTCACCGTCTCGTCGCCGATGAGCTCCACGGCGGCATCGACGATGGTGTCGAGGATGTCCTGCAGCGGCGCGCGTTGCGACAGCGCGCGCTGGATCCCCGAGAGCTGATCGATCAGCGCATCGCGGTCGCGGAGGCCCCGACGGAGACGCGAATTCTCGGTGTCATCCGATGCGGCGCGCGCCCAGCCGTCCTCTCGTGTCAGCAGCGCGAGCCCTGCCTCGGTGTAGACGACGGCCGAGGCGAGGACCGAGGCGGTGGCACGGTCCTCCTCGGTGAACGGCGAGCCTGCCGCGCGCTCGAGGCGGAGGCTGCTCTCCCGCCGGGAGAGGACCCCGCCGGCTCGAACGATGAGACACGGGCCGAGCAGGGGCGTCGACGCTGCGCCGGCGGTCTGCAGGTGTTGCGCCTGCTGAGCGGGCCCCGGGTCGCGCGAGCGCGCGTGCAGCGACACGACCTCCTGGCCGTGACGGAGCAGCGTCGCAACTTCCAGGTCGAGCGAATCGATCGCCAGCTGGAGGACACCCGTGATGGCTGATGCGTTCTGGTACGAGCCGAGCAGGCGGCGGATCTCCCGCGCGCTAGCCGGCACGATGACCGAGGACACCGGCAGCGGTCCTCTCGCTCCGGATCCTCGCCGGCCTCCCTGAGGAGAACCTGGACCGCCGGCCGGTCAGGCGGTCATCGTCCAAGGAGAGAAGGACTGTGACCATCGGCCCGAGCGTAGCTCCGGCCTCCTTTGGCGGACACCGCGTCACGGCTCTGCGACCCTGAGCCATCCGTGTCGGTGCGACGCGGCCCGTCCGCGTTGCACCGGCCATCGGGTTATGCGGTCAGCTGAAGTCCGCGTTGACGGCGGCGAGCTGGGCAGGGGTCATGTCGCTGCCGTATCCCGACGGGAGCTCGACGCTCCCGGCACCCAGCGCGATCGCACCGTCGAGGACGCTCGAAAGCGACCCGGTCCGGCCGAGGGTCGAGGTCTGAAAGGCGATTGGTCCGGCGGTTGTGTCCATGAAGGAGTACATCGACTGGTAGTTGCCGTCGCCGGTGAGGTAGCTCTGGCGCAGGCTGTTGTTCTCGAGGACCAGCTGGTCGCCGAGCGCGTTACGGCCGTCGGTGATCAGCTCCTGGGTGAACGCCTCATCCTGGGTGTTCGGGCTGACGGTCTGGTACGGGTTGAACGCGAAGCCGACGTGCGTGTGCTTCCAGTAGGTGCCGAGCGATTCGATGTCCTGGATCTGCTCCTGCTCGTCGACGGCGGTCGAGTAGCCGGCCGCCATCATGGCGGTCACCGTCGCCGGGCTCTCGGTCTGGCGGATGAGCGACTCGTTGTAGACGGTGGTGTTCTTGGCCATCACGACCTCGCCGATCGCGGGGTTGCCGTCGTACTCGGCCGCGAGCTCAGCCTCGAACGAGTAGTAGGCAGTGCTGAAGGCAGCGGTCCAGAAGCGTGGGCTGCAGCCTGTCGAACCGGAGTTCGGATCGGTGACCGTGAAGCACGCGCCGCCGAGGTTGAGCGCCCAGGACGGCGAGGCGATGCCGGCGAGGATGCGGACCTTCAGCAACTCGGGGTGAGTTGGGTTGGCCGCGTTCCAGGCGTCGACATCGGTGATCGCCTGATCGATTGCGTTGTCGGAGGCGATCGGTCCGCCGGCGACCGGCTGCAACTCCGCCCAGGAGACGTCTCCCGAGTTGTTGTCACCCTGGTCGTCATTGGTGCCCTGCACGTCATAACCGCCTTCCGAGGCGCGATACGCGGCAGGCGGCACGCCCTGGCGGTTGAGGAGGCCGACGAGCCCCGGGGTCAGCGTGTTCCCGGCGGGCGCCGAGGTCAGCGTGACCCCGGGGTTGGTGCCGGTGAGGTTGCCGTGCCTGGCGACCGAGCCGCTGCCGTCCGAAGCCGCGCCACCGGACACCGGGGCCTGGCTGTTCGTGGTACTGGTGGTCTCGTGCTTCGTCGTCGCCGAGCGGCCGGCCCTGAGCGCCGGCGCCGAGCACACCGGAGTCGATAACCGAGCCGGGAGTGTGAGGCGCCACACGTGGAGCGCTGCCCGATGAGGTGATGGTGGAGAGCATCCCCGATCCGCCCGAAACGGTGAGCAGGACTGCGACGCCGGTCGAGAGGATGGCGGCGCCGGCCGTCTTGTAGCTGAGTGAGAGTGTGGTGCGACGCATGAGTGAGTTCCCTTCCGCGTTGATGACTGGCATCACACTGGCCCGTAATCCCGCTTCGACGTGGTCAAGAAGTGACGAACACCCGCGCATCCGTCTCACGCGGCTCGTACTACTCGGCAACGCTCCGAGGGAGAGGAAGCGACTGCGCTACAAGGCGTTTTCCATCGCGAATCACCACATCCGCGCCATGCGATGTGGCGCTTGTCACAGTCCCGAACAACGCTCTGCTATGTGCGCTGACGAACCGACCTCGCAATCCACGTTGGCGCAGGTTTGCCGAGGCGGAAGTGGAATGACTGACCTCATGGCAGTGCTCGCGGTGGGGGCAAGGACGTCTCGTCCCGCATCGCGTTCACTGGCCATGTGCCCGATGGCACCACGGCATATCGCAGTTGGATGCTCCGACATTGCTCGGCTGATGTGTGTGTTCGGTTACGGGCCGCAGGCCATTCGAGGCACCACCCTATGCTCGGCCCGGTCGGGACGCGCCGACGCCATATGCGCGAACGACCGGAGGTGAACGCGATGCCTGCTGCGGCCCGCCGGAGCACGACGACGGTACGTCGCCCCGATCGTTTGTCTGGGGCACGCTGGGCGCCGGGAGTCCGCTGAGAGCATCACGCGTGGCCCTGAAGCCGTGGGATGGATCTGAGCATTTAGCTGTGAAGCCACCCAAAGACAAAAAGCTGTCGACGGCTGTGCTCAAGCACGGCAATGCGGATCTGCGCTTCGTGCGTGCCGCTTTCGGCACCATGCACGACCTGGTGGCTGTCTGCGACCCGTACGGTCGCATCACCCTGATCAACCATGCGATGGCGGTGTTTTCCGGCGTCGACCAGGATGGGGACCTGCCGGAGTCCTGGGCGGACTACGGCGAGATCTTCCATCTCGACGGTGAACGAGTCGCCGATGGCAGCGAGCCGATGAGCCGTGCTCTTCGGGGCGAGACAGTTCGCGACGTCGAGATGATCCTGGTTGGTAAAGCCGGCCACCGCCGGACGATGACCGTTGTCGCCGAACAGCTCCTCGATGCGGAGGGAGAGCTGCTCGGCGCAATGGTCGTCTGGCATGACATCACCGATCGCCGGCTCGCTGAAGATCGGCTTGCCTTTCACACGCATCACAACGCATTGACCGGACTGCCGAACCGCGACCTGTTCGTCATGCTGATTCGCGATGCCCTGGCACGTATTCCATCGGTTCGCGGCTGGACGGCGGTGCTGGCCGTCAACATCGATCATTTCGCAGACATAGCGACGCGTCTCGGTGACCGTTCAGGGGATCACTCGGGCGACTCGTTCGTCGCGGAGGTGGCGCGGCGCCTCGAGTTGTCGCTCCGGCGAAAAGACGGATCGCGTCCGATGGACACGCTCGCGCATACGGGTGGCGATCACTTTCTCGTGCTCTGCGAAGACGTTGCGGACGCCAGTGCCGCAAAGATGATCGCCCGAAGGATCGCCGGCGCGCTGGTTGCGCCGCTGTCGATCGCCGGTGAGGAGCTCAGTGTCACCGCGTGCATCGGCATCACGCTCACACGTGAACCAGGACGCGATGCCGAGCCGCTCATCCGAGAAGCTGAGGCCGCGATGCAGCGTGCACAGCGTCGCGGGGCTGGCCGCCACGAGATGTTCACCGGAGAGATGCACTCGCAGCGCCTTGTCAGGATCGCCAACGAGTTGTCGCTCCGCCAGGCGCTTGTGCGTGGTGAGTTCTATGTGGAGTATCAGCCCAAGATCTCGCTCGTCACCGACCGAACGGTGGGCGTGGAGGCGCTGCTCCGCTGGATGCATCCGGAGCGCGGACTCATCTCTCCGCTCGACTTCATCCCGCTCGCCGAGGAATCGGGAATCATCGTGCAGATCGGCGCATGGGTGCTCGAGCAGGTGTGCCGGGATGCCATACGCTGGCGCACAGCGCTCCCGGGCGGGCAGCCGCTCATGGTCGCCGTGAACGTCTCGCCGCGTCAGTTCGAGTCCGACCTTGCCGAGACGTTCGGCGGCATCATCGGCCGTTCGGGAATCGACCCTGCGACCGTGTGCCTGGAGGTGACCGAGAGCATGGTCATGCAGGACGCCGAGCTTGCCATCGCAACACTGCGCGAGCTCAAATCGCTCGGCCTCAGCATCTCGGTCGACGACTTCGGCACCGGGTTCTCGTCACTGGCGTATCTCAAACGATTCCCGCTTGACGAGCTCAAGATCGACAAGTCGTTCGTCGACGGTCTCGGGCACGACTTCGAGGCAACGGCGATTGTCGCTGCGGTCATGGGAATGGCCCACGCGCTCGACCTCAGAGTGGTGGCGGAGGGCGTCGAAACAGCGGATCAGGTCGTCAGGCTGCGCACGCTTGGGTGTGACGAGGCGCAGGGATTCTTCTATGCACGCCCGGGTGCGGCAGTCGCCATCGATGCACGGCTCGTGGCCGAAGCCCGGACCCATGTGGGAGGAACGACGCAGCCGGCGCGAAAAGGGGCGGAGAGCGCGCACATCGGCAAGATCCTTGTCGTCGACGACGCGGACGATGTCCGTCAGCTGGCGCGTTCGAGCCTCGCGGCGGTCGGCTTCGAGGTGCGTGAAGCGGCAAGCGGGGAGGACGCGGTCACCATGGCTCGCCACTTCAAGCCGGACTGTCTGGTGCTCGATGTGAATCTTCCGGGGATCAGCGGCTTCGACGTGTGCCGCATCCTGCGAGACGATCCGGCCAACCAGCGGACCACGATCGTCATCCTGACCGGCGACGCCGCACCGAGCGAGAAGGTGATGGCGTTCTCCCTCGAAGCGGATGACTACATGGTCAAGCCGTTCAGCCCGCGAGACCTGGTGAGCCGGGTCACGGTCGCCATCCGGCGTCGCGGCGAGATGTTCGCGTCGAAAACCCAATGATTGCAATGCGATCACCAACGTCACCCATGACCGTGGAGGGTCTGCTTTGATCATTGTCGCCGTCGTCCTCTCGGCCCTGGTCACGATGCTGCTCGTCGCTCTGTTCATCGCCACCGTGGGACCGGTGAGCAGACGCTTCCGGATCGTCAGGACCTCGACGCCGGCCTCGTCCATGCAGTCCGCGCCGGGGATCTCGCTCCGCGACGAGGTCGACGAGCTCGCGCAGTTCCTCGCGGCGTGGCAGCGGGTGACGGTTGATCGACTGAGCGGGCGAGTCGAGCAATCCGAAGTGCTCGACAAGGGGCTGCTTGCGCACGTCGCCAAGCTGCTGGGCGCCGAACGGATTGTCATCAGCCTGCTCGATCCGAGTGGGTTACGCGTGGTCGATGGTCACCCCGATGTCGAGGAGTCGGTCGTCGTGGGTGATTCGCCAAGCCGCCGCGCCGTGCATTCAGGGCAGATCTTCATCGGTGATCTCAATGACGATGCCTGGGGTCCGGACACCGTCGCATATCGTGAGCTCACCGGCGCCGGGCCCGTGATGGCGATTCCCATGGTGAGCGGCGGCGAGAGCATCGGCGCAGTCATGGTGCTGCGAAGCGCAGGGGAGATCACGTTCACGCGCGTCGAGTTGGATCGCGCGCGTATCCTCGTCCCCCCGCTGGCCGGCGCGGTGCGCTTGAGCAGCCTCTCCGACCAGTTGCGCAGCGACAACCTCGCTGCCGACGTGGAGCGGACACGGCTTTCCAACAGCCTCCGCATGCTGCTGGAGTTTGCCGGCGAGGGGATCTACGGCATTGATGCCGATGGGCGTTGCACGTTCATGAACACTGCCGCGGCAGGTGCACTCGGCGTCGACGTCTCGGATGTCATGGGCGAGCTCACGCATCCGCTCTTCCATCACAACCGCTCCGACGGTTCGGTCATCGCATTCACTGACAGCCCCATCTACAAGGCGATGCACGGCGGCGGGAGCTGCCGCGTCGCGACCGAGGTCATGTGGCGCAGCGATGGCAGCTCGTTCCCTGCCGAGTACTCGGCGTTCCCGATCGTCGACGAGGCGGCCGTGACCGGCGAGGCGACAGGTGCTGTGATCACGTTCAACGACATCACCGAGCGCAAGCGCATCGAGGATGACCTTGCCGTGGCGCACGCGCAGGCGATGGAGGCGTCGCGGCTCAAGTCGGAGTTCCTCGCCAACATGAGCCATGAGATCCGCACGCCGATGAACGGCGTGATCGGCATGACAGGGCTGCTCTTCACGACCAGCCTGAACGGCGAGCAACGCGAGTATGCGGAGGCGATCAGCCAGTCCGCGGAGTCGCTGCTCACCGTGATCAACGACATCCTCGACTTCTCGAAGATCGAGGCGGGGAAGATCGACATCGAGGTGATCGACTTCGACCTCCGCGTGGTGGTGGAGGAGGCCGCAAAGGTGGTGGCGCCAAAGGCGGATGAGAAGGATCTCGAGCTCGCGGTCATGGTTGATCCGCAGATGTCCATGCGGGTCCGTGGCGACCCAGGCCGCATCCGCCAGATCCTGATCAACATGCTCGGCAATGCGGTGAAGTTCACCGACGTCGGTGAGGTCATCCTCAAAGTCCGCAAGGAATCCGAGCAGGGCACTGCGCTCGGCGTGCGCTTCGAGATCATCGACACCGGGATCGGGATCGACGCGACGCAGCAGGCGCGGCTCTTCGAGAGCTTCATCCAGGCGGATGCATCAACCACACGACGTTTTGGCGGAACTGGGCTCGGCCTTGCCATCTGCAAGAAGCTCGTCGAGCGGATGGGGGGACAGGTCGGCGTGGAGAGTGCAGCCGGGAAGGGCAGCACCTTCTGGTTCACGCTCACCCTCGAAACATCGGCGCGAAGCCACGGCAAGGCCGCACCGTCGCGCGCAGCGCTGCAGGATGTGCGGGTGCTCGTCGTCGACGACAACAGCACGAATCGGGTGATCCTCGAGCAGAACCTGCGTGTCTGGGGGGCCAGGTCCGCCAGCTTCGAGAGCGGCCCGGATGCGCTCGCAGGGTTCCGTTACGCGGTCGAGGCGGGTGACCCATACCGTCTTGCCATCCTCGACTATCAGATGCCCGGGATGGATGGTATCGACCTGACACGAGCGATCCGCCGTGATCCTGTCTACGACAGTGTGGGGTTGATCCTGCTGACCTCGTCCTCACGCCCTGGCGATACGGAGGTGGCGGAAGCCGCCGGCATCAACGCGTTCCTGACCAAGCCGGCGCGCATCGCCAACCTCTACGACTGCCTGGCGACGCTGCTCGTTCGCACAGACGACGAGATAGGAGATCCGGTCATCACTGAGAGCCTTCGATACTCGTTCACCGAGGTGGCACCCGAGATGCGTTCTCGGATCCTCGTCGTCGACGACAACCCTGTGAACCAGCGTGTCGCTGTTCGCATGCTCGAGAAGATGGGCCACAGGGTCGACATTGCGGACAACGGCATCGGCGCGCTCGCGGCACTCGTGCGCGTGCGGTACGACGCCGTTCTGATGGACTGTCAGATGCCGGAGATGGACGGCTTCGAGGCCACTCGCGAGATTCGTCGTCGCGAGGGCAGTGACCGCCACACCGTGATCATCGCGATGACCGCCGGCGCCATGACCGGCGACCAGGACAAGTGCCTTGCAGCCGGCATGGACGCGTACTTGAGCAAACCGGTCAAGGCGGACGTGCTCGCCTCCATGGTGGACCTCTGGGCGGGATCGAAGTCCCATCACGAGCAGGCAGAGGCGCAGGACCAGCCGTCAGGCGGTCTCCTGGACCAGACCTACGTGGCCGGGCTGCGTGAGCTTGGGACCGACGAGTTCGACAAGCTGATCCGGCTGTTTCTCAAGGACGGCCAGCAGCGCGTCGATGGCCTGAGAGCGGCTCAGACGGCCGGCGACCGCGCGGCGATGGTCAAGCTCGCGCACAGCCTCAAGGGCAGTGCCAGCAGCTTCGGGGCGGGAACACTGGCGGCGCGCTGCGGCGAGTTGCAGGCCCGTGCCCGCGCAGCGGACGCAGCCGACGACGCCCGGATGATCGACTGTGTCGATGCAGAGTTCGTGCTCGCGAGTGCCGCGCTGCGGGCGGAGCTCGAGCCGGAGACCGTCGTCGTGCACTCCAACGGTGCCCAGGCAAATGGTCCTCGCGCCAACGGCGCCAACGCCCCGGGGCAGTGAGGAAGGAGCCGGGGTCTCAGTTGAGCGACTGCGCGACTGCGCGAGGGCGGAGCGCGCTGAGCGCAGCCCGATCCGCCAGCGCTGTGGCGACATCCTCGATGTCGCCTGCCATCGTGGGCTTGCCCAGACCGAATCCCTGACCGAGCGTGATCCCCCCGGCCTTCATGAGGTCGGCCACGAACTCGTTCTCGACACCTTCGGCGATAACAGTCGCGCCGCTGACCCGGGCGAAGGCCATCGTGGCGTCCATCGCGGCGCGCGAACCGACCTTCGTCGACGTCATGGTGAGGCTGCGTCCCAGCTTGAGGAACTCGCTCGAGGACGCGGCCAGGAGCTCGAGGGTGGAATGTCCTTCACCGACGTCGTCGAGCGCGAAACGGATGCCCTCGGCGCGATATGACGCGAGCACGTGCGACAGGGCGTCGTAGTCGCGAATGCGCTCGTGTTCGGTGATCTCGAGCACGACAGTGTTCGGGGCCCTGCCGGCGGTGCTCAGCAGGAGCAGGAGTTGATCGACACCGTGCACCGGGTCGAGCAGCGCCGCGGCGCTGATGTTGAGGAACAGCGGTTTGTTCGCAGGGAGTTGGCGTGCCTCTTCGACAGCACGGCGCCGGCACAGCCAGTCGAGGTCGCGAATCTGCCCGCCGGTGCGGGCCGCCTCGAAGACCTGTTCGACGGAGTCCATCGCGGCGAAGCCCTCCGGCCGGGCAAGCGCCTCGTAGCCCATGACCTCGCCACTCTCGAGGCTCACGATCGGCTGGAACATCGTCGTGATCGAGCCGCCTTCGAGCAGTCGCGTCACCACGTCCGAGTACGAGCGCTCCGCAATGTCTGCTGCTTCGCCGCCCTCATACGAGGACCCCGCGATCCGGTCGCCTCCGGCACGCTTGGCGTGGTAGAGCGACTCATCGGCGCGTTGCCACACCGATGGCGGATCCGCGCCCGCCGGAGCGGCGCTCCAGCCGACGGTGATGCGCACGGGACCGGTGGGAAGCACCAGCGCGTGCATCGCGACGCGCATGCGCTCTGCCACGAGTTGTGCGCCGAAGACGCCGATCTCAGGCAGGAGCGCTGCAAACTCATCGCCGCCGATCCGCGCCATCACATCCCAGCCGCGCACCAGGAGACCGAGCGTGTGGCCGACAACGCGAATCAGCGCATCGCCCGCGGCATGGCCCTGCGAGTCGTTGATCTCCTTGAGGTGGTCGACGTCAACGGAGAGCACGGCGAACGGGAGGCGTGGAATCGTGCGGAGCGCACGATCGAACTCGCGGCGATTCTTGAGGCCGGTCAGCGCGTCGGTTGATGCGAGCGCTGCAAGCTCGATCGCCGCGGCATGCACCGCCGCCTCGGCGCGGCTCCGCTCGATGAAGCGCCCGAGGTGATGGCAGATCGTCGACATCGATTCGAGCGCTCTGCTCTCGGGACGCGCTGCCGGCTCGCGGAACACCGCGAGGACACCGACGATCCCGGCGCTGCCGCTGATGGGAAAGGTCACCGCGCTGTGTATCCCCGCAGCCGCGGCTTCAGCGGCGCGGCCGCCCTTGCCTCCGGCGATGACCGACGCGACTGCTGAGCCTCGACCGGTCCGCACCACGCGGCTCACGAGTGCCGGTCCGGTGCCAAGTCCGAGAGCACGGCCGCCGGCCTCGAACGCGACGACATCAGCCGCGCCGTCCGACGACGAGTACTGGAGCTCGACGTCGCGCGCGTCGCCGTCGCGCAACCAGATCTCACCGATACGCCCGTCGAGCGACGCGGTCAGCATCGTCAGCGTCAACTCGAGCGTCACGTCGAGGTCTGTCGACTCGTTGAAAAGCGCGAGGATCGCTATCAGCAACTCTTCCGACGAGTAGATGGCGGGCACCAGCGAATGTCGATCAACGCGCCCGATCACGTCGTGATCCATGGCGGCAACGGCACGTATGCCGCCGCTGTCAGGCACCTGCATGTCTGACGTTTGAATGGGCAGTACCGACACTCTGCAACACCTTGACAACCAACGGAGCGACCCTCGCTCTTCGATGGTTGGCGGCGGTCGGAGTGTGGTCTGTACGCAGGCGCACTTACGCCGCCGACCGCGACAGCACTGCCATCTTCGGTTGCAGACCGGTCATCTGCTGCGCACGCACATGACAGCATCGTGATATGCGCGGGGTACCCCGGGTACCATGAGAACTGATGGAGCAGCACCTGGGCACGCCCGCGTGACCGAAGCCCCACCCAGCGTCGACGGTCGCATCGTCGCGACCGGCCTCACCAAGGTCTTCGGGGACATCAAGGCGGTGGACGGGCTCTCGTTCACGGTCGAGCCCGGCTCGGTCACCGGGTTCCTCGGACCCAACGGCGCCGGCAAGACCACCACCCTGCGCATGATCCTCGGGCTGGCGGCGCCCACATCCGGCACCGGAACGATCAGCGGCCTGCCCTACGCGCACCTACCGCATCCAGGCCTCACCGTCGGCGCCGTCCTCGAGGCCACGAGCTTTCACCCCGGCCGGTCGGCACGCAACCACCTCCGTGTCTTCTGCGCAGCCGCGGGGCTGCCGGACCGGCGCGCGGACGAGGTGCTCGACATCGTCGGGCTCACCCAGGCCGCGCGGTACTCGGTGGGTGGCTTCTCGCTGGGGATGCGCCAGCGGCTCGGACTGGCCACAGCGCTGCTCGGGAACCCGAGGGTCCTGCTCCTCGACGAGCCCGCGAACGGCCTCGACCCGGAGGGGATCGCCTGGCTGCGCGGCCTGCTCCGGTACTTCGCCGACGTTGACGGACGGACGGTGCTGGTCTCCAGCCACGTGCTCTCCGAGGTCGAGCAGACGGTCGACCGCGTGGTGATCATCGCGCGCGGACGGCTCATCTATGAGGGCAAGCTCGCGGACCTCGAAGGTGCCAGTGCCGGTGTCGTGGTGCGGACTCCCACGCCTGATCAGCTGAGCACGGCGCTCGCGCCGCTGAACGTCAAGGTCACTGCGCGCCCGGATGGGGCGATCGCCGTCGTCGGCGCAACCCCCGAAGCCGTTGGGCGAGCCGCCTGGCAGGCGCATGTCGAGCTCCACGAGCTGCGTGCAGGGAGCTCCAGTCTCGAGGAGACGTTCCTGCGTCTGACCGCCGACGCACCGCCGCCGGAGCCGCCCGCGTGATCAATCTCCTCCGCTCCGAATGGCGAAAGGTGATCACCGTCAAGCTTGGCTGGGGCATGCTCCTCGGGGCGATGCTGCTCGCAGCCCTTGGCGTTGTGGCCCAGATCGCGAGCAACGGAGTCCGCGGCAGCGCGGCACTACCGTTGACCAACGAGGCGACGCAGAAGTCGATTGCGGCATCCGCCAGCTCCGCATATCTCTTTGCCGTCGTGGTCGGCATCATCATCATCACGACGGAGTTCCGCCACTTCACATCGCGCCCGACATTCCTCATCGAACCGCGGCGCGGGTTGGTCGTCGTGGCGAAGATGATCATCGCTGCGGTGATCGGCGTCATCTACGGCGTCGTGTGCGCGGCGCTGACCGCGGCGATCATGATCCCGTGGTTCGCTGCGAAGGGAATCACGATCGGCTGGATCAACTACGGCGTTCTCCAGTCCCTGATCGGCGACATCATCGTGATCGCGATCTTCTCCGTCGTCGGCATCGGTATCGGCGTGCTCATCCGCAATCAGATCGCCGCGGTGATCGGCACGCTCGTCTATCTCTTCGTGCTCGAGCCGCTGGTCAACATCGTGCCGGTGATCCAGAACGTCTACCCGTACCTTCCCGGAGCAGCGGCTGCCGCGATCACCGGCGCAACCCGTGGCGCAGGAAATTCGCATCTCACCGCCCTCGAGGGTGGCCTGGTGCTCCTCGGCTGGGGATTGCTCTTCGCCGCCGGCGGCTGGATCTTCACCATCCGTCGCGACGTTCCCTAGGTCGAGCTGCCCTAGCGGGCTGTAGTCAGCTCCCGGAGACGGCGTTCGGCGCGTTCGGGCGCGGCGGCCGGCGTCGGGGCAGGGCGATGATCCGGGCGCGGCCCGCGGCCGGCGACGCGCTGACGGCGCGATCGCGACCCTCGTGCTTCGCGGAGTACATGGCTCGATCCGCCGCTCCAAGCAGCTGATCCAGTGTCGCGCCGTGACCGGGATAGGTGGCGATACCGATCGACGCGGTGAGCCCCTCGAGGCTGCCGCCTTCCGGCATCACCACATCGCGTACGGCAAGGCGAACCGCCTCCGCCGCGATCCAGGCGCCCTCTGCTGAGCACTCGTTGAGCAGCACGACGAACTCTTCGCCGCCGAGCCGCACGACGGCGTCCGCGCCGCGCACGGTGGTGCGCAATTGCGCAGCAACGCGCTGGAGCACCACATCGCCGATCGCGTGGCCGCTGCTGTCGTTGACCGCCTTGAAATGGTCGAGGTCGACGAGCAGCAGGGAGAGTGGTTTCTCGTCACGAGCTGCACGCGCGATGTCGCGCTCACCCGCGTCGCGAAGCCAGCGGCTGTTGTACAGACCGGTGAGCGGGTCGGTCATCGCGGCGTTGACGAGCTCGACGTAGAGCTGCGCGTTGCGCCATGCCGACGCAGCGACGTGAGCGAACAGCGACGCGGCCTCGAGCTCGCTCGCGCTGAACTGGTCGCTGCCGAGACGCCAGCAGTTGATGATCCCGAGCTTGTGCTCGGTGGCGACCAGTGGAACGAGCAGCAGTGACTCCTGCACATACGACGTGCCGGGGATCTGTCGCGCCAGCGGGTGCTGCGACGTATCGGGAATGTTCTGTGGCGTGCCTTTCGCGAACGCCCATCCGGTGATGCCGGCGTCCATCGCCATGCTGTCGGCCATGATCTCGTCGCGGTCCGGACCCGTTGCGAGCACCGGCACGAGACGGAAGGTCTCGTAGTCGGCGACAAAGATCGCCATCTCGGTGACCGGCACGACGCGGCTCATCTGATCCGCCATGACACCGAGGATGCGCATCGGGTCGTGCTCGCTCTGCAACGCGAGTGCCGCATCACTGAGCGCACGGGCGAGCTTTCGCCGCGGCCGCGGGCCGGCGGCAGTCGCCGCGCTGACGATCTCCACGGGCAACGACGGTTCTGGTGAATGCGAAACGGCCACGCGTGTCGGTGACACCGGACGCTGCGCGAACCACGCAGCGTCGACAACCTGCATGGAGGTGTCGCCCTCCAGCGCGTGCTGGAGCACCGGCCGACCCAGCAGCCAGCCCTGACCGAACTGCACGCCGAGGGATTGAAGCGTCTCCTGTTCACGCTGCGTTTCGATGCCCTCGGCGATGACACGCGCACCGATGTGTCCGCTGAACGAGAGAAGCGCAACGACGAGAGCGCGCCGCGCACGGTCGGCGTCAATCGCGGTGATCAGCGAGCGGTCCACCTTGATGAACTCCGGCCGGAGCTCTGCGATGACACGCATGCTCGCGTGCCCGGCGCCCGCGTCGTCAACTGCGATGCGGAATCCGCGCGCCCGCAATTCAGCAGCAATCCGCTGCAAGAGTGCGAGATCGGGAACCGGCTCTCGCTCGCTGAACTCGAGCACCACGGCGGCAGGATCGATCTTTGCATCGGAGACCGCCTTGTCGAGCGCGGCGACGCCGCTGTGGTCGACGAGGGTTCCGATCAGGACATTGACGAACAGATCCGTCTCGCCGATGTTGGCCGCCGCCTGCAACCCGGCGCGCACGCACGCGAGGTCGACGGACGACTGCATATTGAGCGCTGCTGCCGCGCCGAACAGTTGATCCGGCGTCCGGATCCGCGCGCGCTGCGGGAAACGAGCGAGCGCCTCATAGCCGACCACCGTGTCGTTGACAAGGCGGACGATGGGCTGCAGGGCCGCAACGATCTTGCCGCTCGCAACGAGCGCAGTGACGGTGTCACGGAGCCGGCGGTCCGGGGTGGTGGAGACGTGCTCGAAGCGTTCAATGGCCGGCTGGGACTCCGCAGACCACGCGCCCGCCAGCATTGCCGCCACGACCTCCAGAACCGGGGTCAACGACAGGGCGCAGCCGGGGCCCCAGGCGCTCAGCACAGCCACCACACGATCGCGGGAGGTGACCGGCACGGCGAGCACGTCCCGCTCGTCCGCCGAGTTGGGCAGTGCCTTGGCAAGCGAGGAATCGGTCGTCAGGCGCCGGATCGTCTCGGAGGCATCGGCGGCACCGAAGTACGGACGACGCAGGCGGACCGGCTGACGGAGCGATTCCACCCCGTCGATCGGGATGCGCATCCCCACCATGGAGGCGGCCTGCTGCTGGGACATCCGGTCGGTCAGGGAGGCGGGCACGTGCACGGCGAGCACCACCGCGATATCGGATTCGACGGCACTGACGATCCCGGCGACGCCCAGCTCCGCGAGCGCCGCGACGACCTCAGTTGCCGCCTCCTCAGGACTCCGGATGCCGGGGAGGGAATGGCCGAGGCGGGTGAGGACCGCCAGGTGCAGATCGGTAGACCGTGGAGCCACGACGGAGAGTGTGCTGCGTTTGGAGAGAAATGCTGACAACGGAATGGTCGCTTTCCGTCGGCAAATCGCCATATGTCCAATGACTGTCGGCGATCGGCCGGCCACCTGCGCCATTGCTTCCGGATTGCCAGGGGTTTGGCTCGGCGGGCGGCGGCGTACGCTCGGAGAGATGAGCAAGGAGGATTCCTCCGCGCGTGAGCTCCTGCTGGCCAAGCGGGCGGAGATCGTCGCCAAAGTGGACGAACTCGGTGCGCACGACCCCGCGGAGGTGGCAAACCTCGGGTTTGGCAAGCGTATCGGCGACGCGACGTCCTATGCGGTGGGGCGGATGACCGACGCCTACCAGGCCCGAACCATCTACTCGACAGTGGCGGAGATCGACCAGGCGCTGGAACGGCTCGACGAGGGGACGTACGGACGGTGTGCCGGCTGTGGAACGGCGATCCCGGCGGAACGTCTCGAAGCCGTCCCCTGGGCCGCGCTCTGCGTCCCCTGCAGCACGAAACCGGCGAAGCGACTGGTCCGCTGACGCGGATCCGTCATCAGCTGTCGCCCGACACTGACGGCGCGATCTCACCACGTCCCGCCTGCTGGAGATCGGGCGGAAGCGTGACCCCGAGCTTCCTGGCCAGGACCTCGAGCTGCACTCGCCACTCGATGATCGCGGCACGCTGCTCCGACTGGGTATCGGGGAGGCCGTCGACATCGTCCTCGGCCATGCCGTTGACGAGCGCGTTGAGGTAGGAGTCCTCGAGGATGAAGGTGTGCGCGTAAGGCGCATTGACGGCGGCGAGACCCGGATCGGCCGGTTGGAGCGCCGCGATATCGACCGTATACGCGGCGAAACGAGCCTCGAGCGCACCCATACGGGCCGCGGCCGCGGCGTCGGTCAGGCTGTGATCCCGGAAGCCGTCGATGATCGGGTCCGCGCCGGCCAGCAGGGCGTTCACCCCGAGCCGGATGGGCTCAACGGCCGCGAGGTATCCCCGGAGCTGGGCAGCGGTCGTGCCTGGGCCGGCGACCGTCGCCTGACCGCAGGCGGCACTCGCGATGGAGGCCATCCCGACGGTGACCAGGAGGCCCTGCTTGAGCCCATGGCGGTGATGGATGATGATCGAACTCCTGGGAATGCAGTCTTTGAGCTCCGCGGCAGCGGCACATGGAGGGATCCGGCATGGACGTGATGAGCGTGCAGGACGCTGCATTCCTTCATATCGAGAATGGTTACAACCCGATGCACATCGGATCGGTCGCCGTGCTCGAGGGGCCGGCCCCGGCATATGGGGATCTGGTTCGCCTCATCGCCGGCAAGTTGCCTCTGGTGCCGAGGTACCGGCAGAAGGTGCGCTTCATGCCGGGCGGCATCGGACGCCCCGTCTGGGTCGACGATCCCCACTTCCAGATCCTGTATCACATCCGCCACACGGCGCTCCCGCCGCCAGGCGGTAAGGACGAGCTCCGCAACCTGGCCGGCCGCGTGTTCGCGCAGACGCTCGATCGCGGCAAGCCGCTGTGGGAGCTCTGGATGGTCGAAGGGCTCGAGGGCGGACGCTGGGCCGTCATCTCCAAGGTCCACCACTGCATGGTGGACGGCGTCTCCGCAACCGACCTGCTGACCGTGATGTTCGACGCCACGGATGCGCCGACGCTCGCGCAGCAGCCGGTGGAATGGGCGCCCGAGCCCGAGCCCGGCGCCTTCACCCTCGCCGCTCGGGGCGCCGTTCGTGCGGTGGCCGACCCGCTCGGGCGGTTGCGCGAGCTCTCAGGAGGGCTCCAGATCACGGCCGGCCCGCGAGCCCGGCTTGCTGAAGGGGCGGTATTCCTCCGCTCACTCGCGGAGTGGAGCAGGCGGTCGGCAACGTCGCTCAACGGTCCGATCGGGCCGCACCGGCGCTGGAGCTGGGCCGAAGCCGGCCTCGACGACGTGAAGACGGTGCGTCAGGGTCTTGGTGGAACCGTGAACGACGTCGTGCTCGCGGCCATCACGGCCGGGTTCCGTTCGCTGCTGCTGCATCGCGGCGAGGACGTCAAGAACCGCGTGGTGCGCACCCTGGTGCCGGTGTCCGTGCGAGCGGACTCCGAGCGCGGGCTCTTCAACAACCGTGTCTCGGGGATCTTCCCCGGGCTCCCGGTATCGATCGCCGATCCGGCCGAACGGCTCCGTGCAATCTCCGAACAGCTGTCCATGCTCAAGGCTTCCAAGCAGGCGGTGGCGGGCGACGCCCTGGTGAAGCTGGCGGGTTTTGCGCCGCCGATGCTCCTCTCGGTCGGCGCCCGGCTCGCGGCGAGGACACCGCAGCGCGCGCTCCAGACCGTGACCACAAACGTTCCCGGTCCGCAGTATCCGCTCTACGTCGTGGGACGCAGGATGGTCTACTCGTACCCATACGTCCCGATCATGGGCAGCGTTCGGGTCAGCATTGCCATCTTCTCCTACTGCGGCAAGCTGTTCTTCGGGATCACCGGTGACTACGACACGGTCCCCGACATCGACGTCCTGCGTGATGGCATCGAGGAAGGGATGCGCGAGCTGGTTGCGGCTGCCGGCGGCGCCGTTGCGGCCGGCCGTCCGCGACGCGCTCGGCGGCCGAGTGCGCGGGCCGGTTCTCCGAACGGTCAGGCGGCGGTTCGCTCCGGGAAGAGGTGACGGGCGAAGGACGGCGGGCGGAACGGCTGCCACAACCCGTCCGGTTGCGCGAGCCGGTCCGCGATGACCCAGAGGACCGCAGCGTTGTGGCCCATGCCGAGATGGCTGCTGTAGACGGCGACGTTCTCGCGCAGCGCACCGGGCGGGTTGATGCACGCCTGCCAAGGGACCACGCCGTCGAGGCGTGAGTACACGGCCGTCGTCGGCACCGGGATGGGCCGGGCGAGCCGCTCCCGCTGCGGCAGCGATCCAGGGCTCACGTGGAGCACTCCGAGACGCCGGTAGGCTCGGGCCGCCCTGCTGTCGTCCGGGTCCGCAAGCGCGAACGGGCTCCCGAGCGTGATCACCTGGCGGACGAGTGTGGGACGGGAGCGGGCGAGCTCACGGGCGAAGATGCCGCCCAGGCTCCATCCGACCAGGCTCACCGCGCGTCCGGAACTGTGCTGCAGCGCCTCGAGCCGCGCGGTCATTCCGCTGAGGATCGCCGGCGTGGGGCCGAGGTTGCGGCCGAGCCGCCACCCATGCACCGCATAGCCGAGCGAGCGCAGGTACCTCCGCAGCGTTGCGGTCGAGGCGTCTTCGGCGAGAAGGCCGGGGAGGACCAGGACCGGGTGCCCGTCGCCGTGCGGCGCCCGCCGCAACAGTGGTGACACCGCGAGCATGGCGCCGTAATCGGCAACGGCGCGTCCGGGCTCGCTGATGAAGAGCGCGAGCGAGGGACGCATCGTCGCGCTCACCCGGGTGCGAGGGGAGCTATTCCCCAAGTGCTGCTGTGCACTGCTCCTGGTTCAAGCACGACAAGGCCTGCGCCGGAATTGAATGCGTCCGGAGCACACGTCATCGGCTCGATCGCGAGCCCGTGGCGGCGCCGTGCGAGATCTCCGAGCGTGTCACCGCTGTAGATCATGACGTACGGGTGCGACTTATCCATCCACACCATGACGCCCTCGCCGACCGTCCGGCGAGCGCAGCGAGATCCTGATGACGTTGTCGTCATCGGCACCGAGCCCGGTGAATGCGGTGTCGAGGACGGCGCCGCCGATCGGACGCGGACTTCGAAAGTCGAACCGGGTGCCGGTGACCGGCAGCACGGCGCCGGTGGGGATGCCCCGCTCATCAGCCTCGAGAGTCGCGGCAGCCGGAAGGTGGAGCACGGCATCGTCGATGGGCCCGCCGCTCGCAAGACGAACGTAGGGATGGGCGCCGGCGCCGTAAGGGCAAGGACCGTTCCCCCGGTTGGTCGCGGCAACCGTGACGCTGAGCCCGCTGTCGCCAAGCGAATACGCAGCGTGCAGCTCGAGGGGGAACGGGTATCCATCCTCTGGCTCAAGGTTGAGCGCGAGCGCCACCGCCGACTCCGAACGCTCGACCAGCCGCCACAGCTTGTTGTGCGTCAAGCCATGGATGGCGCACCCCGTGCGCGGCTCGGTGACCGGAAGCTGCAGCACACGGTTCTCGAAGCGATATCTCGCATCTGCGATGCGGTTGGGCCAGGGGAGGAGCAGCTCCCCTCGGCTGCCGTCGGAGGGCCGCTCCGCCGCATACCCGTCGACGAGCGGCGTGCCGTCGCAGACGTATTCACGGAGTCCCGCGCCCTGTTCGACCACCACGGCATGGTGCGTCCCGTGCGTGAGCCGATGTTGCTGACCGGTGGGGAAGGGCGTCACAACGCCGAGCGTGGTTCCGGAGACGTCCTTTGCGCCGGTGGTCGTTGTGGTGACACGACACGGTCCAGCTCTGCTCGGATGACGGCATAGCACTCGCACGAGACCGCCTCGAGTCCGGCCCGATCGACGATGGTGACGTGACCTCGGACGTAGCGGATGAGCCCGGCCCGCTGCAGGATGCCGGCCGAGACCGAGACGGTTGATCGCCGGGCGCCGAGCATCTGGCCGAGAAACTCCTGGGTGATCATGAACTCGTCGGAACCCACGCGGTCGTGGCTCATCAGCAGCCAGCGGCTCAACCGCTCCTCGCTGGAATGGAGCCGGTTGCACGCGGCGGCCTGCGAGATCTGCCCGAAGAGCGCCTGCGTGTACCGCTCCACCAGCGACTGAAAAGCACTGGAACGGTTGTAGAACGCGAGAAACTCGGTGGCCTCGATACGCAGGCTGCGTCCGGCGACCTGTGAGATGGCGCGCACGGCCAGGCCGCTCAACGGCACGAGCGGCACGCCGACGATCCCTTCATTGCCGATCGTCGCCACCTCGACGATGGCTCCATCGTGCAGCGGCGTCACGAGCGAGATGACGCCGTTGATGGGGAAGTAGAGCGCTTCGATAGCGGCTCCAGGTTCAAAAAGCACCGTTTTCACGGGCAGCGTGACGTTTCTCACAACACCGAACAGCTGCTCACGCTCTGATGCAGGAAGTGCCGTGAGAATCCGGTTCTCACCGACCGGGGTGGCCCTGCCGGCCGTGTCCTGGCTCATGCCGCCACTCTTGCCGATATCACCTATGTGCGCTGCGGGACAGACGTTTGGTCTGACTTGATCCAGATTATGCGGCACCAGAAGGGACGACCAACAGAAAGGGCACGCAGTTCGCTGCGATCAAAGGAGAGGCTGGCGCGTGTCTGCAGAACGCAGGTTGTCAGATCCGGGGGTTCTGGATCCCGGTGATCAGTATTGGCTGGAGGCGATGGCCGATGCCGTCCTGATTCTCTCGCCAATCCATGATCGGCGGCAGTATCTGACCGATTTCCGGGTGGACTACACGAACGCCGCCGCGTCGGAGCTTGCCCGCAACTCCGAAGAGGATCGCATCGAGGTCGGGTCACTCATCGGTGCGAACTTCCTCAAGCTGGAGGATGACGCTGCAGCGACTGATCTGCTCACCGCACTCCGTGAGGTGCTGCTGACGGAGGTTCCGGCAGCGATCGATGGGCTGCGATATCGCGTGCTCCGCAACGGCGTTCTGACCGAACAGGTCCGCGATCTGCGCGTCAGCAAGCACGGCGAGCGCCTGCTGGTCACGCTGCGCGACGTCACCGAGCGCGAGCACTCGGAGCAAGGCGTTCGCGACAGCGAGATGAATCTCCGGGCTCTCGTCGACGGAGTCTTCGACGAGGCGTTGATGACGGTCGACCCAGCCGGCAATGTGATCAGCTGGAACACCGGGGCGGAGCGCATCTTCGGATATACGGCCGTCCAGATGGTGGGCCGCCACTACTCGGTGCTGTATCCGCGCGGGTGGCCGGTGAGTGATCCCCTCTCCGGCGAGGAGACGATTGCAACCGAGCGGCGCCACGAGGCGTGGCAGGTACGCAAGGATGGCAGGCGCTTCTGGGCGAGCGTGTCAATTACTGCCATGTATGGCGATAACAATGAGGTGCGAGGGTTCTTCTCGGTGACGCGCGACCTCACGGAGCAGACCGAGCAGCGCCTTCGTGACCTCCACTTCTCCCTGGTGCGCGAGCTGGCCGAGAGCCCGGACGTCGACGCGGCGTCGGAGACCATCCTGAATGCGACGACTTTCGCGCTGGGAGCAACGTTCAGCGAGATATTCGTTGCCCGGCAGGAGCAGGGCCGTCTTGACTCCACGACGAGGCATGCCTTTCCGCGGTCGACCTTGGACGCCCTCGATGTCGCCGCCGACGGTGCGCCGGGACCGGTTGACGCGCTCATCGCGCGCGTTCGCACCACAGGCACGGTGGTGACCGCTTCGGATCTCAACGAGCTGGGGACGCCGGCGCAGGTGCTTGCCGCGGTGTCACTCGGCGTGCGCTCGGCGATCGCCTGCCCGATCACGTTGCCCACCGGGATCGTGGGTGTGCTTGCGTACTTCTTCGAGACATTGCCGAGTGTCGAGACGCGCACCGTCGAGACGATCGTCGAGATCGGCGCGGAAGCAGCGCACACCGTCGGGCGTATTCGTGCCCAGGGAGCGCTGCGCGCCGAGGCGCTGCGCATGTCGGAGCTCGCAAGCACTGACCGGCTGACGGGGCTCAAGAACCGGCGCGAGTTCGACCGGCTGCTCGGCACGATTCCGCGCCAGCCCTATGCCATCCTCGCCATCGACGTCGATCACCTGAAGCGCGTCAATGACGAGTTCGGTCACGAGGCGGGCGATACCGTGCTGCGAACGGTCGCCACGACTCTCGCGCTGATGTTGCGCGGGTGGGACGTCATCGCGAGAGTTGGCGGCGACGAGTTCGCAGCGATCCTGCTCGACGTCGACGCGGCCGAGGCGGCATCAGCGGCACAACGGCTTCGCGCTGCGATGCACCTTGTCCCCACACCTGGCGGGCGCTCGAACATCAGCCTCGGGTGGGCATCGGCAACCGCGGGCACCGACCCGATGTCGGCGTGGCGTCGCGCTGACGAATGCCTCTACGAGGCCAAGCGCAGCGGTCGAGATCAGAGTCGTCGGCCGTCACGTGGACGGTGGTGAGCAGATCACGCCATCCGGGTCATCGGTGACAGAGCTGATCAGCCAGCTCGTGAACGGCCTGCCGATCCATGCGGTGTACCAGCCGATCGTCGACCTCAACGACGGGCACGTGGTCGGCTATGAGGCGCTGGCCCGTCCTGAGGGATACGGCGCATCCGACAGCGTGGAAACGCTGTTCGAGGTCGCCCATCGCTCGGGTCACATTCGTGACCTCGACTGGCTGTGCCGTCGCGCCGCGCTGAGTCAGGCGGCATCGCTCCCGGCCGGAGTCCTCCTGTTCATCAATGTGAGTGTCGCCGCGCTGCTCGACCCGCTCCACGATGTCGATCAGCTGATGCTGCTGCTCGAATGGACCGGTCGCTCCCCGCACCGCCTGATCCTCGAGATCGGCGAGCACGAGAGCGTTCGGGACCTGGAACGCATGCGAGTGGTCCTCACGGCATATCGCAACGCAGGCATCCGCTTTGCCATCGATGACCTCGGTGAGGGCTTCGCCACGACCGAGTTG
Organism: Candidatus Dormiibacterota bacterium; assembly: GCA_963833055.1. GTDB lineage: Bacteria > Chloroflexota > Dormibacteria > Aeolococcales > Aeolococcaceae > Palsa-851. The sequence continues at coordinate 158,611 of CAWHWM010000011.1, forward strand.
CTCGAGACCGCTGAGCCCGAGTTCGTGAAGCTGGCACGCAGCCTGACCATGAACGCCGGCCAGAGGAGCACGCGAGCGGCGATCAACACGGCATTGGGGTTTGCCCGGGAGCACAACTCGGTGGTGATCGCCGAGGGCGTCGAGAACGAGCTGGTCAGTGACCAGATCCGGTCGCTCAACATCCCGCTCGGCCAGGGCTTCGGGCTGGGAAGGCCCACGGTCGCAGCCGATCTCCTGGACGCCGCGGCCGCCTGGAGGACTCGCGACACCCTTCGCCCTCTGCGGCCGCGCAAGGTCGGGTCGCGAAGCCGCGGCGCCCCCACGTCACAGGAGCGGGCCGGATCCCCGCCGGGTGCCGGCCGAGCTTCGAATGCCTCAAGACGATCGCTCGACGCGAAGCGACCACGGGTGGTCAAACGATCCGACAACACGTCAACTGGGAGGGCTTCGTAGATGAGCGGACGTCCGTCGAAGAACCGGCAGCAGCCGCTCGGCCCTGACGAGACCTTCAGCGCCCTGGTGACCCGGCTGATCATCACCAACCGGGCTGAGCGCGCCTCGAGAGAGAAGATCGCCCCGACGAAGTCTCTCAGTCGTTCCCGAGCCGCCTGGCGATGCCCTCGGCGAGGAGCAGATCAGCGCCTGAGCCGAGCGCCAGGAACAGGGACGGTTCGGCGAGCTCGAGCTCGAGCAGCAGGGGGGCGCCGTCATCTCCGCGTACCAGGTCAACGCGCGCGTAGAGCAGGGTCTCGCGGGGCCACGGGAGGGCGTCGAGCACCGCGCCTGCAAGGGCGTGCTCATCGCCGTCGGGGATTCGAGGCGTGATGTCCTCTCGCGCCCAGAGCTCGTCTGTTGTGGTCCCGGGAGCACGGAGCAGCGGGCCTTTCCGGATGGCGTGGGAGAACGCGCCGTCGATGAAGATCAATCCCGTCTCGCCCCGGGCATCGACCGAGGGGACGTACGGCTGAACCATCACCAGGCGGCCCTCGGCAATCAGCCGCTGCACGTGGGTCCGGGCTGCCTCGCGGTCAGCAGGCCCGTATCGAGCGGTGTTCTGGGCACCCGACGACACCGCGGGCTTCACGACGAGGTTGCCCTCCGGGAGTCGCGACAACCCGTCGTTCGCATCCGGTCCGATCCATGTGGTGGGGACGGTCGGGACGCCGGACGCCGCGAGGGTGCGCAGATAGGTCTTGTCGGTGTTCCACGTGAGCACATCGACGGCATTGAGGACACGGGGCAGCGACGCTGCCCACTCGAGAAAGGCGTCGCGACGAGCCGCGTAGTCCCACGTGGATCGGACGACCACCAGACGGAACTCGTCCCAGCGCACCGCGGGGTCGTCCCAGACGCGCGGCTCGGCCGTCAGCCCGTGCGCCGCCAGGGCAGGGATCAACATGCGCTCATCAGCGTCGAGGTCGGGGAGCAGCGAGCAGGTTGCGAGCGCGACGTCAGGCAGGACGAGTGCCTCCGAATGAGCGGTCTCCTGGACGCGCGACACGGGTCGCGACCGGAGCCGGAATGATGACCGTCACGGCGGACGATCGGCACTCTGTACGCCAGCGGACCGCCGCAACGGTCCCTGCTGTGGCTTTAATGGCCACATTGATGCGAGGCGACCAGTCTTGACGCGCACCTGGACGCCGGGGTCTCGTCGAACAGCGGCGTTGACCCCCAGATGATGGAGGAGCGGTTCACGACGATCCGCGGCCAGAAGCTTCGCTACCTTGTCGGCGGACAGGGCAAGCCACTGGTCCTCTGTCATGGGTTCCTCAGCTCGGCGGAGGAGTTCGGCGGCCGCTTCAGCGAGCTCGGTGCCTACCGCACGCTGATCATCCCGGACCTCCCCGGCAACGGTGCATCCCCGGCGCTTCGCGGACGCCACTCGTCGGGCGCGATGGCCGATCTGATCTTCGATCTCCTCACCGAGCTCGACATCGACGCCTTCGATGTCGGTGGCCTCTGCCTCGGGGCAACCGTCGCGTGCGCCCTCGCCAAACGTGCGGGCAGCCGCGCCGAACGCCTCGTGCTGCACACGCCGCTGCTTTCCCCGGACCTGATGCGGCGCCGCTACCGGGATCAGGTGCGGCTCCTGAGCCGCAGGCCGATGTGGGACGGCGTGGTCTGGCTGAGCCGGCAGCGCTGGGTGAGCGATCTCTACAAGCGCTTCGTCATCGTCGAGGGCGACGTCGACAACCGAACCGCTGACATCAACTACGAGAACCAGCGTCGCGCCGATCCCCGGGCCGCGCGGGAGTGGCTCAACGACTGCCTCCGCCGTGACGACGTCGAGGTGGTCGCGGCTCGAGCCGAGCGAACGCTGATCATCGTTGCCCACCACGATCGCCTCGTGAACGTGGAGCGCCTCAAGGAGTTGATCGCGAAGCTCCCCGACCTCCAGGTGTTCACCGACAACGACCAGGGCCATGGCTGGAACGAAGCGGCGGTACACCGCCAGCTCGAGGTGCTGAAAGCCTTCTTCGGCAATTGCCAGGGAAACGGCCACGCCCACAACGGGACGCCGGCCGGCGTCGCAGCGCTCAGTGCCAACGGCGTCGCCGGGCACGGCGCCCCACGGGCGTCCCGCGCTGCGCGACACCGTCACGATCCCGCTGTCGCCCGCCTGACCGGCAGCGCGATGTCAGGGACGCACTGGAGGTCTTCAGCGGAAGCGCGCCCTCCAGCTCCAGCAGGCTCCGTTTGCGGTCGAGCCCCCACCCGTAACCGGTGAGGCCACCACTCGTGCCGATGAGGCGGTGGCACGGCACCACGATCGAGATCGGGTTCTGCCCGTTGGCGGCGCCGACGGCCCGAGGTGCCCGAGGCCGGCCGATGCGTGCAGCGAGCTGCGCATACGTCTCGGTCTCTCCGAACGGGATCTGGAGCAGCGCCGACCACACCGCGATCTGAAAGGGCGTGCCCTCCAGCCGGATCGAGATGCCAAACGCGGTCCGCCGGCCGGCGAAGTACTCATCGAGCTGATCCGTGAGCACGCCCATCGCAGCAGCGGGTGCGCCCATGTGACCGCCGACGGCCGGGGTCCGGGAGTGGCCGTCGAAGTACAGCCCGACGAGGTCGTCGCCGGCGAACGCGGCCAGGACACGCCCCAGTGGCGTGGGAGCTGTTTCGTATGACCGGGCTGGCGGCGCCGCAGTCATCGGAGGACCGTCCACGGCATCAGGGTGTCCCTTCAGCCCGCGTGGGCACTGGCCATATTCGGACAGATATCGCCCGATGTCCGGATATGGCCAGTGACAGACCCGGCCACCGCTGTACAAGTAAGGCCATGGACGGATTCTCGGCGGTGGTCACGACCGGCATCTACTGCAGGCCCGGGTGCTCGGCGCGCCCGAATCCCGCCAACGTCCGCCACTTCGATCTGGCCGCTGCGGCGGAGGCCGCCGGCTTTCGGGCATGCCTGCGATGCCGGCCGTATCGCTCCGCCCCACCCGTCGGAGGCGTTGCGTCCGAAGTCGTCTGCCGGGGGATCCGCCTGGTCATCGACGGTGGCCTGCGAACCGAGACCGAGGATGCGGTGGCGGACCGGCTCGGGCTCTCGGTCCGCCACCTGCGCCGGCTGTTCCAGGATCAGGTCGGGGTCACGCCGGCGCAGCTCGCCCGCTCGAGCCGCGCGCACTTCGCCCGGAGGCTCCTCGATGACACGGACCTCTCGATCACGGAGATCGCCTTTGCGTCGGGTTTCGGCAGCCTGCGCCAGTTCAACCGGACCATCACCGACGTCTTCCGTGCAAGTCCGCACGAATTGCGTGCCCGGCGGCGCGCAGCGGATCGCCTGGTGGCGGACGGGGGCCTCCGGCTCCGGCTCACCTTCACGGGTCCGATCGATTGGGACGCCATGCTCGGCTATCTCGCCGCCAGGGCGATCCAGGGCGTGGAGCACGTGTCCGGGGGTGTGTACCGCCGGACGATCCTGATTGACGGCGACCCCGGCGCGATCGAGGTCAGCCTCGGTGGGTCGGACCACCTCCTGCTCACAGCGCACCTGCCGCACTGGGGCGGCCTGATCCACGTCGTGCAGCAGGTGCGGCGCGTCTTCAACCTCGATTTCGATCTCGCGACCGCCACGGCGGCGCTGGGCTGCGATGCGGTCCTCGAGGGCCGCATCGCGTCGCTCCCGGGGCTTCGAGTGCCCGGCGCCTGGGATGCCTTCGAGGTGGGGGTCCGAGCGATCGTGGGCCAGCAGGTGACGGTCGCCGGCGCCGGCACGATCATCGCCCGTGTCGTCGCACGCCACGGGAGGCGAGTTCCCGGCCTCGCGCAGTTCGGCCTCACGCACGTGTTTCCCTCGGCGGAGCAGCTGGCCGGCGCGGATCTCGCAGGCACCGGTCTCACCGGTGCGCGTATCGCCGCGATCAAGAACTTCGCGAGCGGTGTCGTGGACGGCTCGATCAGGCTCGACCGCAGCCGGACGCTCGACGAGCAGGTGACATCGGTTGCGGCCGTGCCCGGCCTCGGTCCGTGGACCGCCCAGTACCTCGCCCTTCGGATGGGGGAGAGCGACGCGTTCCCGGCAGGTGACCTCGGTCTCCGGCGCTCGCTCGAGACGCTCACCGGCGATCCGATGACGCCGAGGATCGTCGAGGAGATCGCCGAGCGGTGGCGTCCCTGGCGGGCGTTGGCAGCAGTCCATCTCTGGCTGACCCCGCGGGCCGGCACCGCCTAGCGCCGCACCGGAGTTTCGGGCAATCCGTTCACAAACCGTCCGGGTGTCCGATCATGTGTGCCGTGGTTGCGAAGCGTGTTCGCGCGGCGTGCGCGCCGGGAGCAGAGGCCGGGTGACCGTCACCGACCCGCGTGGTGGCAGTGCCGAGGAGGTCCTCGCCTGGACGTACAAGCGGTTTCGCCGCGTCGCGCTCGTCGCGAGCTTCCAGGCGGAATCGATGGTGCTCATCGACATGGCGTGCGCGCTTGTCCCGGAGCCCGAGGTCCTGACACTCGACACCGGTCGTCTGCACGAGGAAACGCACGACTTCATCGAGACGGTCAGACGGCGCTTCCCGATCCGGCTGCGCATTCTCGCCCCGGACTCCACGGAGCTCGACGCCATGACGAGCGTGCACGGCACCATGCAGTTCCGCCGTTCCGTCGCACTGCGGAACACCTGCTGCGCGGTGCGCAAGGTGAACCCGCTGGCACGCGCGCTGCACGATTACGACGCGTGGATCACGGGTTTACGACGCGAGCAGACCCCGACCCGCGCGGCCACGCCGGTGGTCGCCGGCGACCCGGGTCACGGCGATATCACCAAGGTGGTTCCGCTCGCGGGCTGGTCTCGAGCGCAGGTGTGGGAGTACCTCGACGCGCGCAACATCGACCATCACCCGCTCTACGATCGCGGCTACACGTCGATCGGATGCGCCCCATGCACGCGGGCCACGCAACCGGGCGAGAACGAACGTGCCGGCCGCTGGTGGTGGGAGGGGGATTCCGACAAGGAATGCCTGCTGCATCCGCCGCTCGAGAGCGACCAGCAACTGGCGTTGCGCGGAAGGCCTGTCAGCGTCCCGTCGGAAGGAGCGCGCTCAACTTCGCGGACATGAGCACCGAGATGGCGTCCTGGGCGTCGTTGGCCAGGCGCGTCTCCTGGGCGGACGTGATCACACCCTTGACCACGCCGAGCGACAGCCCGGCCTTCACCTCGGCGAGCGCGTCCGCCTCGACCTTGGCGGTGTGCGACCCGGCGATCTGACCCAGCGTCTCGCCGCGGAGCAGATCGGTGCCGATCTGCTGCCAGGTGAGCTTCGTATCGGTGGTGAAGAAGTCGAAGATCCGCGTCGCCTCGCCGCTCGCCTGCCCGGTGGCGCCGAAGCCGCTCGACGCCAGGAGCGACGTGGCCGCGGTGGACGCAGCCGAGAGGGATGCGCTCTGCGCCTGTGGCGCGGGGGTTGCGGCAGGATGGTCGACGACCAGAGCGGTCCCGAGGCCGGCAACCGCGACACCGAGCACGGCGATGACGATATTCGTGGGTCGGAGCAGCGGGTGCATGATGGTGTTCCCCCGGGATGGTCGGTTGCTTCCTCACAGCGTAGTCCGATTCGATCGACGAGGAGTTGGCGACCTGGTGACGATCCGCCGTCCGCTGATCTCGCGAGGGCGCCGGTGGCGGCCTTCCGGATCTGTGGTAGACTGCACGCCGACCTAGCGCCGCTAGGTCTCTTTTGTGTTTGAGGCATTTGACACGTGGCCACGGCCAAGGGCGGTTCCGCGATCATCACGTTGCAGTGCAACGAGTGCAAGGAACGCAACTACACGACGGTCAAGAACAAGCGCAACGACCCGGATCGCCTGGAGTTGCGCAAGTTCTGCAAACGTTGCCGCGTGCACAGGCAGCATCGCGAGACCAAGTGACCGAAGGGGCGTAGCTCAGCTGGTAGAGCATCGGTCTCCAAAACCGAGGGTCGCGCGTTCGAGTCGTGCCGCCCCTGCCATCACACACCCAGTCAAGCCCGCCCCGGCATCACCACCAGGAGACATCAGCTTCAATGGCCAAGGCTCGAATCGCCCCGAGCAATCCGCGCCCTCCGCGGCCGGCCCTGCCCGGTGCCGGATCCGGCGGCTCCGGCCGGAGTGGGCCGCTGGGCTACCTGCGCGGGGTCTGGGAGGAGCTGAAAAAGGTCGTCTGGCCGGCGCGAGACGAGCTGTTGCGCATGACCGGCATCGTGATCGCGACCGTGATCATCTTCGCCGCACTGGTGGGCGGCACGGACTATCTCTTGAGCCTCGGGGTCAAGCAGGCGGTTGCGGCGCAGGCGGCCGCAGCCACACCGACCCCGGCGGCAACAACCGCCCCAGCAGCAGCCACCGCACCGGCCGCAACAGTTGCCCCAACCGCGGCGCCAACTGTGTCGCCGTAGCCGTCGTGGGAGAATGAACATCGCAGTGAACGCCGTTTCCGCCAAGGACGCCCGCTGGTACGTGGTGCACGCGTATTCCGGCCATGAAGAGAAGGTTCGAGCGAACCTCTTGAAGCGCGTCGAGTCAATGGACATGCACGACCAGATCTTTGACGTCCTCGTCCCGACCGAGGAAGTCATGGAGATCAAGGACGGCCAGCGTCGCAAGGTCAGCAAGCGGATCTTCCCCGGCTACATCCTCGTCAACATGGTCATGTCCGACGAGTCGTGGTACGTGGTCCGCAACACCCCCGGCGTGACCTCCTTCGTCGGCTCGGGCAACAAGCCCGTTCCGTTGCAGGAGCACGAGATTCGGGGCATCCAGAAGCAGGTCAAGGCCGAGGCGCCCACCAAGGTCAACGTCGAGTACGAGGTCGGCGAGAACGTCAGGGTCATCGATGGACCGTTCACGGACTTCCACGGCAAGGTGACCGAGATCAACGTCGAGAAAGGCAAACTCAAAGTGCTCGTGAACATGTTCGGCCGCGAGACTCCCGTCGAGCTCGACCTGCTCCAGGTCGAGCGGCTGCGCTAATCACGAGTTCAAGGACAGCATGAGCAAGAAGAAGATCAAGACCGTCATCAAGCTGCAGCTTCAGGCCGGCAAAGCCACTCCCGCGCCTCCTGTCGGAACGGCGCTCGGCCCGCACGGGCTCAACATCATGGAGTTCTGCAAGGCATACAACGAGCGCACGGCGAACCAGTCCGGGGTCATCCCCGCGCAGATCACCGTGTACGAGGACCGCACCTTCAGCTTCATCACCAAGACGCCGCCCGCGTCGGAGCTGCTGAAGAAGGCAGCCGGCGTCGAGAAGGGTTCGGGCGTCCCGAACCGCGACAAGGTCGGATCCCTGACCAGCCAGCAGATCCGCGAGATCGCAGAGGTCAAGCTGGCCGACCTCAACGCGCACGACCTCGAGCACGCCACGAGGATCATCGAAGGCACCGCTCGATCCATGGGTCTGAACGTCAACTGAGCCACTGAGTGGGAGGACGCAGCAATGCGTCCGCCATCACCACGGGAGAGTGCAATGCCCAGACAACACGGCAAGAAGTACCGCGAGGCCGCGAGCGCGATCGAGGAGGGGAAGTTCTATCCCCCCGCTGAAGCGGTGACCCTCGTCCGCCAGACGGCTGTCACCGCCTTCGATTCCTCGATCGAGGCGCACATCCGCCTCGGCATCGATCCACGTCACGCCGACCAGGTGGTGCGGAGCACCGTCACGCTCCCGCACGGGACCGGGAAGACGCGTCGCATCGCAGTCTTCGCGACCGGCGAGAAGCTTCGCGAGGCCGTCGAGGCCGGAGCGGACGTCGTCGGCGGCGAGGATCTGGTGAAGAAGGTGCAGGCCGGCGAGATCGATTTCGATGTCGCGCTCGCCACCCCCGAGGTGATGGGCATGGTGGGCCGGCTCGGCAAGATTCTCGGTCCGCGCGGGCTGATGCCCAACCCCAAAGCGGGCACCGTCACGTTCGATATCGCCCGTGCGATCCAGGATGTCCAGGGCGGACGCGTCGAGTTCCGCAACGACCGGACCGGCATCATTCACACCGCAATCGGCAAAGCATCGTTCGACGACGACAAATTGCGCGACAATTTCGCCGCGTTGATGGATGCAATCGTTCGAGCCAAGCCGTCGGGTGCCAAGGGCACCTATGTGAGAACCGTGACGATTGCGGCGACGATGGGGCCCGGCATCCCCGTCGACCCTGTGCAGGCAGCACGACTGACGGTGAGCTGAGGTACCGATCGATTTGATCCGGCTCCTCATCGTCGACGACATCGCGAGTACTCGGGACAACCTGCGCAAGCTGCTCGGGTTCGAAGAGGACATCGAGGTCATCGGTACTGCCGGCGACGGCAAGCAGGGACTCGAGGAAGCGCACCGGCTGCTCCCCGACATCGTCCTGACCGACGTGAACATGCCGATCATGGATGGGATCCAGCTCACCGAGCGTCTTGCCCAGGAGCTGCCCGCCTCGCCGGTGATCATCATGTCGGTGCAGGGTGAGCGCGACTACCTGCGCCGCGCGATGCAGGCCGGGGCACGCGAGTACCTGATCAAGCCGTTCAGCCATGACGAGCTCGTCGCCGCGATCCGCCGCGTCCATCAGCTCGAGGAGAAGAAGGGAACCTTCGCTCGCGTGGTCGCGTCGGACGGGACCCAGGCTCCACGTGCGGCCGCGCTCGGCGAGGTCATCGTGCTGTTCTCGGGCAAGGGAGGCGTCGGCAAGACGATGCTCGCCACCAACCTCTCGGTGGCTCTTGCGGTCGAGACGGAATCACGGGTGGCGCTGGTCGATCTCGATCTGCAGTTCGGCGACATCGGCGTGATGCTCAACCTCGATCACAGCAGGAGCATCACCGACGTCGTCGACTCCGAGACCCTCGAGCCGGAGATGCTCAACGAGATCATGGCCCAGGGGCCGAACGGCGTTCGTGTGCTGCTCGCGCCGATCAGCCCCGAGCTCGCCGATCTCATCACCAACGATCACGTGCGCATGGTCATGACCGAGCTTCGCAAGACCTTCGACTACGTGATCGTCGACACGTCGTCGCACCTTGCCGACTTCAACCTGGAAGTCATCGAGTCCGCGCAGCACATCCTCGTCGTGACGGCGCTGACGATCCCCGCGATCAAGGACGCCAAGCTGGCGCTCAAGGTCCTGGAGTCGCTGACTGTCGATCCGGCCTCGGTCCTCCTGGTCGTCGATCGAAGCGACTCGCACTCCGACTTCAACAAGGACTCGATCGAGCAGAACCTCCGCCACAGCGTCGGTGCCCAGATCCCATACGACCCGCGTGTGGTCGGCGATTCCATCAATCGCGGGATCCCCTTCGTGACCTCCGCACCCGAAGCGGACATCAGCCGCTCCATCCGTGAGCTCGCCGGCGCGCTCGTCCCGAGCGCGGTCAGCCAGTCGGCGCCGGCCGCCGCCGGCAAAGCGGACGACAAACGCAAACGTCGGATATTCGGTCGCTGATCGCCGCATCCTCGGCCGCCTAAGCAAGCTGAGGACGGGGGAGACCCCGGCGGAGGCTGAATAGTCCGGGTTTGAAGCCGGAGCCGGGGTCTCCCCCGTCCGTGTGCGGCACTGAAAGCGTCCGAGGACGCGGCGCTCAGTCCCGGGCGAATCCGAGGCGTCGGCGGCCGCGCTTCTTGCCGGCGGGCTCGGCGGCGGACTCGGGTCCGGCGTCGCCGAGGAGCGCTGCGGCGAGGCGTTCGAATGCGGCGGTTGCGGGGGAGGAGTGGCCGGCGATGACGACGGGGACGCCTGAGCTGACGGAGCCGCCGATGGCTGTGGCGTCGTAGGGGATCTCCGCGGCGACGGGGTGGCGGAGGAAGTCTTCGATCCTTGCCTTGTCCATGCCGCCGGCAAGGGGGGCGTCGCGGTGGTTCGCCACGACGACGATCCGTTCGGGATCGACCTGGAGGACCCCGATCACCGACATGATCAGGCGGGTGTTCTTGACCGACGTCACGCTGAAGTCCGTCACGAGGACGATGTGGTCGGAGTTCTCGAGGGCTTCCAGGGTGATCTCGGAAAGCTGTGAGGTGGTGTCGGTCACCACGATCTCGAAGGTGGAGCGGAGCTCGGCTACCAGCGAGCGCAGATGCGCGGTGGTCACGTAGTCGGCGAGCTCCGGGCTCGGCGGGGCGGCAAGCACCGTCAGGCCCTGCGGGCCGAGGGAGAGCGCCTGCTGGATGACGTGGCGGTCGGTCATGCCGGCGTCACTGGCCGCGAACTCGGCGATCGACCCGTCGGGCGTCATCGCCAGCAAGGCAGCGATGTCACCGAACTGCAGGGAGAGGTCGACGAGCACCACGCTCCCGGGGTGCGGCCGGTTGAGCACGAGCGCGAGGTTGGTGGCGATGATCGACTTGCCGACCCCGCCCTTGCCCGAGACGATGGTGATCATCCGACCATCCCGGCGGCGTGCGCCGTCCGCTGCCGCGGGTCCGCCGCTCTCCGGCTGGCGGACCGCCTGCGCCGCGCGCTTGCGTGCCTGGAAGGCGTGCACCCGGTGGATGGCGGCAACGAGGTCGTCGCCGGCGAACGGCTTCTGGAGGACCTCGCGCGCTCCGGCGAGCATGGCTCGACGGAAGAGCTCGCTGCCGCTCTCCATGGACATGAGGATCACGCCTGCCTGCGGTGCGTACTCGGCGAGCATCTCCGTCGCCTGGACCCCGTCCAGACCGGTGAGGCCGGCATCGAGGATGGCGATGTCCGGGACCAGGTGCAGCGCTTCCTGGAGCGCCTGCTCACCGTCCTCGGCGGTCCCGCAGACGGTGATGTCCTCCTCCGCGGCGAGGCGTCGCAGGAGGTTGGCGCGAATTCGCTCGCTGCCGTCGGCGACCAGGACGCGGATCACGGCGCCACCTTACCTCCGCCCCAGGCTGAATCGCCGCCGGTAGGTTGCCGGCACGGGCGCAGGAATCTCGGCGGCCGCGGCGTCCGGGTCCGGCGCAGGGGCGGCGATGAGCTGGGCGAGCGCCGTCAGCCTCCGCGCCAGCTCGGCACGAGGCTCCGCCAGGACGATCGGCGTGCCGGAATCGAGCGAGGGATCCACGCGCGGGTCGTACGGGAGGTCGACCAGGATGCCTCTGCCCAGGATCGTCTCGATGTCCTCGCGGCGGTAGTTGGTGCGCGGCCGCGTGTGGTTGAGCACCACGTCGACACGATCCATGTCGACGCCCAGCGCCTCCAGCAGGAGCAGGGTCGCCTTGGTGCCGCGCACGGCGCTGAGGTTGTAGCTGGTGACGAGCAGGATGCGATCCGCGAGCTCGAAGGCTTCCAGCACGCGCTCGTCGATGTGGGACGGCGTGTCGATGACCACGTACTCGTGGCTCCTGGCGGTCGTTCGGATGATCGCGCGGAGCGTGGCTGCCCCGATCGTCTCGGCGAGCTCGGGGCTCGAAGGGGCTCGGAGCACCCGCACCTCGGCCGGCCCGGTGGCAAGAACACTGTCCAGCAGCGCGGCCTCGACGTTCTCGCCATGCTGCGCGAGGTCGGCAAGGGAGAGGAGGTGGTGCTCCACATGGAGCATGCCCGCCGCGTCCCCGAACTGGAGGTCGACATCCACCAGCGCCGAGCGGTTGGCGGCGCCGCCGGCCAGGGTGACGGCGAGGTTGGTCGCGATCATCGAGGTGCCGGTGCCGCCCTTCCCGGAGAAGGCGACCACCACGCTCGCCCGGCCGCGCGGGGCACGGATCTCGCGACGCGGCGTTTCGATGCCGGCGACCGGCGCCTCCCGCTCGACTCCGTCCAGGCTGGCGCCTCCTGGGGGGACCTCGCCTGCGGCGATACGGATGGCTTCGACGAGCTCCGCGCCGCCGGCGGACGCGCTGATCGCCCGAGCGGTCCAGGCATCGGCTGCGAGTGGTGCCTCGCCGGACGTCATCAGCAGCACCCGTGTCGACGGCGATACCGAGCTGAGGTGCCCCGCGAAATCCGCTGCCGGGAGCTCCGCAAAACGCTCGTGGAGCAGGAGCACATCGGGCTGGCGAAGCCATGCCTCCTCGATCACCGCGGACGCCTGGTGTGCAACGCCGCACACGTCGACCACATCACCGTATGGCGCGAGCTTCTCGAGGTCGCCGACGATACGTGCGATCTCGTCCGCGATGAGTACGCGGATCACATGCGCCCCCCGCATGCCAAGTGCATCGATCGCATGGTACGGCGTTGCTGCGACAAGTGGTTGCCGTGTACGGCGATGCGACACGGCGTTCACAACTGCAATAAAAAGAGGAGCCGGCCCGATGGCCGGCTCCTTTTGACTGTCCTGGTTGCTTGTGAAAGCTACGAGGCCAGGCCGTTGCTGATGTTCGAGAACACGTTGTTGACCTGCTTGCCGACGACTTGCAGGATAACGATAACGACGATGGCGATAAGGACGAGGATGAGCGCATACTCAACCATGCCCTGGCCTTCCTCAGCCTCCTCACGCTTACGAGCGATGAACTCTGTTGCGCGAAGGTACAGGGTGCTCAGCATATCCATTCCGTTTTCACCTCCTTTCGGGTTGTATTTTCGAGACCGAGACGATTGCTCGAACCCGACTGATGCGAGTGTGGGCCCCTGCTGCTGCAACGGAATGGCCTGCGTGCTAAATATTGGTAACGAAGGATCGGACACCCGGCGGACAGTGCCCTCGCAACGAGAAACAGTGGTGATTCGATGACAACCGCGCTACGAGAGCGTCGCTCCAAATACGCCTGACCTAGACTCCGGCCATGGCCGAGGCGGTCGCGATTCCAGCACGCCGTGGCGACCTGGAACGTCGCGTCGAAGAGATCCGATTCCTTGTCTTCGGACGCTCGCTTCCGGCCGTGCTCTTCGCGCTGCTCGGCTGGCGCGTGTTGCTCAATCTGCTCTCGCAGGTGCGCGCCCTTCCCGTGCACGCCGGCCTGGGAAACTACCTGAGCGGACCCGTGACGACCGCTGTGTACCTGGCGTTCTGCGTCATCCCGGTGGGGATCTATCTCGTGCGTCCCAGGCCTCGTGCTCGCGACGGACGCGCGGTCGCGCGTGCGGCCGGACTGGTGGGGACGACCATGCTGCTGGTGGTCGGGGCGTTTGCCAATCCGGAGCTCTTCGTGCCGCCGGCGTTCATCCGCGACCTGTCCGCGCCGCTCGCCCTCGGAGCGTTCGTCTTCGCGGTGTATGGACTGCTGTACCTCCGGAGGAGCCTCAGCATCATCCCCGAGGCACGGCGCCTGGTCACGGGCGGTCCATATCGGGTCATCCGTCACCCGCTGTATGCCGCCGAGATCCTTGCTGCCTGCGCGGTGGTGATGGCCCGGCCGGCACTGTGGGCGACGATCACCCTGGTGCCGTTCATCGCAGTGCAGATGCTGCGAGCTCGTTTCGAGGAGGGCCTGCTCGCCCGGACGTTTCCCGAGTACGCGCCATATGCGGCCCATACCCCAAGGCTCATTCCCCTGGTGTGGTAGGTGGCGAAGGTTCGCGCGCGACCGACCGATGCTAAGGTGGATCCGGTGACAACCGCGCCCCCGATGCACCCCTGCACGCAGGGCGGATGCACGTCTTCGGACGGTGTGCCGTGTGCGTATGTCGACCGCCGCGGTCGCGAGTGCCGCACCGCATGGTGCAGCGAGCACCGGGTCACGATCGAGGGTCGCGTGTACTGCCGCCGGCATGCCGGCGTCGTCAGCGCGCTCCCCAGCCTTGACAGCTCGCTCGCGGTCTCCCTGCCGGACCTCGACAATCGCGCGCCGTCGTTGGTGGGATGGGTATCACGGCAGATCGACGGCGACGTCTGGCGGCTCCTGCTCAAGGAGCTCTCGTCCGGCGCCGGAGCGCAGCTCGTGGCCGACCCGGTCACGCTGATCTTCGTCGGCATCGGCCGCCAGCGCGCGTGGGAGCGGGCCTGGCGCCTCGACAGTCACGTCGGCATCGCGTTGCGCGTGAGCATCGTTGTCGAGGAGAACGACGACACCATGATTACCGTCAAGGTCGGCGCGAACACGGTGGAGCAACTCGTTCCCCCCTGGATCCAGCATCGCGTTCGTGGCGAGACGGTCGCTCCCGACGAGGACCGCAAGGAACGCGAGGAGTTCTACCAGCGCGTGCTCGATTCGATCGAGCGCGGGCTTGCGCACGAACGCGACCTCTCGCAGTACACAGCAGAGGGCCGCCTCGGCGCGACCCAGGGTGGAGCGGGGGCGTAGCGATGACCCGGGGCAGCATTCTCATCGTTGACGACGACCCCAGGCTTCTGCACATCGTTGCGATGTACCTCGGTATCGAGGGGTACGACGTGTCCACCGCTGAGAATGGCGAGGACGGTCTCGCACAGGTGGAGGCGCGCGCACCCGACCTCGTGATCCTCGACATCATGATGCCGGGCATGGACGGCATCGAGACGTGCAAGCGGATTCGCGGCAATGCGCCGACAGCCGATGTGCCGATCGTCATGTTCAGCGCCCTCTCGAGTGACGATGACATCGAGCGAGCTCGCCTCGCCGGTGCGAATCATCTGATCACCAAGCCCTTCAACCTGGTTGGGCTCGGCTCGGTCGTCAAGACCTTCTTCCCAGCGGACGTCGGCTCGACCCGCTGACGCGCCGCGCTTCAGACGGGTGGCGTGATCACCACCGCGTTCTGGGCCAGATGCGTCGTCAGATTCGACGGCAGCACAGGTCCGAAGAGGGTCTTCACAGTCGGCTCAAGCTTGACGACCTGCCCGCTCAGGGTGGCAGCGTGGATGTCCTGCGACATCGTGGAGTAGGTCGCGCCGCTCACGGAGATCGCGACCAGGAAGAGGATCAGCACTTCCGCGATGCCGACGATGGCACCGACGATGAGACCACCAATCCGGTCGAACGCAGCGACGACGATCTTTTCCAGACGCTCGTTGAGGAGTGACCCCAGCACCTCGAAGACGATGATCACGAAGAGGAACACCGCAACGAACGCCCACGCGTTCGCCTCGATGCTGTGCGGATGGATCAACGCTGCAAACGCGTTGCCGAGGTTGGTGGCGGCGAAGCACGCCAGAATAGACACCCACCGCAGTGAAGATCCGGCGGATCAGTCCGTGACTCCAACCCAGGTACGCGTTCACTGCGATCGCAACGACCAGCAGTGCGTCTGCGAACACCTGACCCGGAGTGCTGTCGATAGATGCGGCTATCGCGCCCACCCGGTGACCGTAACACGCGTTCGCCGCGCTGGAGCGGGGGATTTCGTTACAGAATTGCTCTGTGCAACCGCTCCTGCGCACGTCCCGAAGCGACGTGTCCGCCCGCAAGACATACGACCTGCTCGACGAGCCGACCGGTCCGGACTACGCCGGCCTCCTCGAATGCGCCCTCGTGCAGTGCACGACAGCGGTGCTGACGGTGCCGCTCGGTGACATGGACCCCGAGGGCCAGGCCACCGTGGAGAGCCTGGCGCGATTCCAGCAGGCGAAGAGCATCACGTCGGCAGGGAGCCTCGTCCGCTATGCGCTGAGCCGGGAGAGCGTCACGGTGCTTCAGGAGGCAACGGGCGGCCTCTATGGCTGGCAGCACCCCGGCTTGCCGGACAACCTGTGCCTCTACCGGGGCGACGGCAGCCCGTGGCTGGTGTCGAGCGCCGGCGCGCACATCGGCTATCTCGAGGTCTCGCCGTTCGAGAAGCTGCTCATCGGCCGGACGGCCCCCGGGCTCATCGCCGTGCTGGCGCACCAGAGTGCCCGCGACGCGATCCTCGCGTACATGGAGCGCCGCTTCGAGTTCGAACGTGTCGACGCTGACCGATCAGCTCACCGAATACGCGCGCATCGTCGTCGCCGACGGCCGCGAAGGCCTCGTCGACGCCCTCGAGGACTGGATGCGCTGCGGCGAGGAAGCACGAATCTCCGCCGCCCTGGAAGTCGCCCGAGCACTGCGGCTCGTCGAGCTCCGAGAAACAGTCGCGACGATGCTCAGAGCGGCAGCAGAAGAAGACGCCCCCGTCCCCGACGTCTACCGCTCCGTCCCAGCACTAAGAGCCCGCTGGCGAATAGCCCGCCGCAGACAGCTGGAACGCGTCCTAAGACAACTCTCCTAGGCGCCCTGAAGAGAACCCGTCAGAGGCTGACTGGCCCGGTTTGGAGCTGAGCCAAGGACGGATGAGACCCCGGCGGAGGCTGAATAGTCCGGTTTGAAGCCGGAGCCGGGGTCTCATCCGTCCGTCCCACACGCCGAATGCATGGTCCGATGAGAAGCCGGCGCCAGGGGTCCCCTACGGACTCAGCCGCCCGCCCCGAATTGGTGAGCCACCTCGATCACTGCCGGCCCGAGGAGGACGATGAAGAGTGTCGGGAAGATGCAGCCGACCATCGGGAAGAGCATCTTCAGCGGCGCCTTCTGGCCCTGTTCCTCTGCGCGCTGACGGCGCTTGCGACGGATCTCTTCTGACTGAATGCGGAGCACGTTCGCGACGCCGACACCGAGCTGCTCGGACTGGATGATCGCCTGGATGAAGTTGCTCAGCTCCTCGACCTTGCAACGCCGGCCGACATCATCGAGTGCCTCGAGACGTGGACGGCCGAGGCGAACCTCGTTGAGCATGATCGTCAGCTCTCGGGAGAACTCGTTGTTGTACTTGTCGACGACCCTGGTCAGCGCAGCATCGAAGCTGAGGCCGGCCTCGACCGAGATCGTCAGCAGGTCGAGCGCGCTCGGGAGTGCGAGCAGGATCTCCTTCTGGCGCTTCTTGATCCGGCGTGCGACCACCATCTGGGGTGCGAGGTATCCAAGGATCAGGCCGCCGAGCGGGACGACCGCGAAGAGCGGCATGGTAAGCGCCCCGAGCAACGCGAGTGCGAGGCCCACGGCCGTGAAGAGCAGCATGGACAGCAGGCGGAGCGCGAGGAATCCGGATGCGTTGAGCCCCATCGGACGGCCCGCGAGATTCAGCTTCTCCTGCAGCGCGTCAGTGCTGCCCTGGCCCGCATTCTTGTTGAGCCGATTACCGATCTTGTCGAGGAACGGCCGCACCACACGGTCGAAGAGCGGCAGCGACATCTCGACTTCGGCGAGGGTCGCCGGCGCACGGCCGGCCTCGGCGAACTGTGCGAGACGGGCCTCGAGCAGGTCGCCCTGGCGCGGCGATACCGACATCGCCAGGCCGAACGCGATGAGCAGGATGCCGCCACCAAGCGCAGCGGCGAGACCGATTGCAAGCAGACTCACGTCAAACCTCGATCTTCACGATCTTCTGGATCGCGACTGCGCCGACTGCGATCGAGAAGATCGCAACGCCGAGCATGATGTGCCCGAGCGGGTCGGTGATCATCGGATCGAAATACGTCGGGGAGATGAGCGCGAGAAAGCCGGCGAGCGCGACCGGCAGGATCGTGATGATCCAACCCGATGCGCGTGCCTGCGCAGTCAGCGTGCGAATCTCACCCTGGATGCGAACGCGCTCACGAATCGTGAACGCGATGGTGTCCAGGATCTCTGCGAGGTTACCGCCGACCACGCGCTGGATCTGCACGGCGGTGACCATGAGGTCGAAGTCCTCTGACTTGTTGCGCACGACCATGTGGTTGAGCGCTTCGTCGACGTTGATGCCGAGCGCGATTTCACGGGTGGCGCGTGCGAACTCCTCGGAGATCGGCGGGTTGGCATTCTTCGCGACTGACGCAAGCGCTTGCGCAAACGAGTGCCCGGCCTTGAGCGCGTTGCTCAGCAGCATCAGCGTGTCACCGAGCTGATTGTTGAATGCGCGCGTGCGCCGCTTCTGGCGGAACTTCAGGAAGAAGCCGCTCAGGAAGTACACGACGATCGGGCACGGGATGAACGCCAGCGGCTGCGAGTAGCGGAACGCGACGAGCAGTCCGACGAGGACGCCCAGTCCGACCACTGCGAGCAGCCATTCCGACGACTTCAGCTTGAGGTCGGCCTTCTGGAGGTCGTCCGCGAGCTTGCCGGTGTGTGACGTGCGCGAGAGGAGCGGGTTGAGACCGCTCGTGAGTCCGTCGAGAAGATCACGAAGCGCATTGCCCGTCTTGACCCGCGGCGGCGCGGTGGAGACCACCGTGTCGCCCCCGTACTGGTTGAGGCGCCTCGCCATCTCCCCAGCCTGGCTCTGGCCACGGCTGAGGAGGAAGGCGAAGATCGAGAGGACTGCCGACGCGGCCAAGGCCGCTGCGACGACTGCGGCTGGCGTCATTACTGTCTCAGCCGCCGAAGAGACTGTCCAACGTGCTTGGCGTCACGATGGTCTGCTTCACCACTGGCGGTTCCGGCGAGCCGGCGTTCTCGTAGTTGGGGGTATATCCGGTCGCGGTCAGCTTGCCCCACTCGGACTCAGGCCGAAGGACGTACTTGAGCACGAACTCGTGTCCATCACCGACCACGAGCGCTGCGAGAAGCGGCGCCTGTGCGCGCGGGACTTCGACGAGGAGGGTGTCAGGCGAGGCGGTCGAGGACGATCCCGAGTCACCGACGCGAAGCACGATGAGGTCCTGGAAGGTGTACCGCACACCGAAGGTGCCGTTGGTCGACTGCACGAGGATGTCGATGTGATCGCCTGGCAGGATGTAGTCGCCGGCCGACACGAGCGGACCGGTGAAGTTGTTCTGAACGAGCGTGGGGACGTTCGCCGGGATCGCCGAATTCGTCGGAATCGCGAGCGCGACATATCCCTTGGTGATCTGCGACTCCACGTCGGTGACGGTGGTGCCGGTGCCGCTCGAGGTGATCGAGAGCGCGGGGCTCGAGAAGAAACCAGGAACGAGCGTGGTGTTGTCGGCGAGCGCAACCTCAGTCGTCTTGCCGACAACAGCGACAGGATCGGTGTATGCGTCACCGGGCTTTGCTGACTCAGGAACCTGGGTCACGACCACCATGGCAGGTGTCAACGTCGTGCCGGCTGGAATGCTTGTATCGGACATGACAACGCTGACTTCATTTGCAGGTGCATTGGAGCGCACCAGGAGCAGCACGGCAACCGCCGCGGCCGCAGCCAGCACGATTCCAAGAAGCAAGAAGATTCGGCTGTTCGGTTTGTTCGCCTGGATGGCCACCTGTTCTCCTCGGATGTCTCAGTTGGTGTCGGTCACGCGGTTGCGGCGTCGCTCATCCGGCACAGCGATGCTGATGTGGATGACGGCCGCACCCGAGTGTGGATCGAATCCGCCCTGCCGTTCATCGCCTTTCGGTAACAAACAGATCGCACAGCGGACGAGCTTGGCCACGCAACGCGTGACTGAACGTTGTCCATGAACCGGTTATTCGTCGAAACGCCCGTTGGCTTGCGCACGCATCAACATCGCGAGGATGTCGTCGCGATAGGGCGCGATGGTGACGATCTTTCGGTACAGCTTGAGAGCGCCCTTGTCGTCATTGCGCAAACGGCGAAGACGTGTCACGCGCTCGAGGTATGAGACCGCGAGGTCGATGTCGTGGTCGTCGATGCAGATGTCTGCGAGGCGCAGGAGTGGCGTTTCGTGCACCGGGTCGGCACGCGATGCCGCGAGGTAGCAGCTCAACGCAGCGTTGCCCTTGCCGAGTGCGCGGCATCGATCGCCGGCGTCGAGCGCGAGCTCCGCGAGCGCGCGGCCTCCGACATCGTTGGCGAGTTGCTGCAGCAGTGCCGCAGCTTCATCGCAGCGGCGGCGGCGCAGGCGGTCGTTGATCTCCAGGCGTGCCTCGACGACCTCCGGGTCGGTTTCGAAGCGGTCGTCAGCGTCGCTGTCGGATGTGAGGTCGTGGGCCTGCTCCACATCGTCATCGCGGAGACGCCAGCCACGCGCAGCAGCGCCGTTCGCCAGGTCGCGCGCCGGGCTTGCCGGCATGACATCCGGCTCGGAATCCTCATCTTCCTGATCTGCTGACGTGAACTCGGGAGCAGGCGCCGCCTCGACGGCCTCGACGTGCTCCGCGGGCGCCTCGGGCGCCTCGGGCTCTGCCGGAGCGCGCTGGACCACCGCGAAATCGGCGAGATCGCTGAGGTGGAAGCCGTCCTTCGGCTTGACAAAGGCCTCGCCGTCGTCGACAGGCGCCGCACCGGATGCGACGGCACCGTTGGTCGCTGCTGCCGGGCGCGTTGCGCTCTTGCCGTTCGAGGACGGCGCGGCCGGTTCCTCGGCTTCGGGGGCGCCCGCATCCGTTGCCGGGGCCGTCTCGGCTTTCGAGCGGCGGTGCCGTTTCGACGGAAGAGCGTGAATGCCGGGCGGGTGGACGTGGTGGGCGCCGCGGCGGCGTCCGGCTCAGCGTCCTCGACAGCCTCCACGACGGCTTCCGGCTCTGGGTCCGGCTCGTACATGTCGTCCGGCGACAGGTGTGAGTTGAGCTCCGCGAGACCGGCCTCGACGCGATCCGCGTCGGAGATTGTGGCGACCGTGTCCGGCTGATCCTCGATCGCCTGCTCGGGCTGCGCCTCGGCGACAGGAATCGGCTGTACCTCGGCGACGGGCGCCGGAGCCTCCTCGTGCTCGGGCACCGGCTCCGCCTTCGGCGTGGCATTGGGCACGTGCACCGGCTCGGCGACGGTCTTGACGTGGCCATTTCGCCCGAGCGCGGCGACCTCCTCGGCTCCGATGAGCGTGGTGTCCTGCGGCGCGTGGCCGTTGGTGCCATCGCGGCGAGGTGGCGGCTCGGGAAGGGCGTCGAGCGACAGCAGGTACTCGTACACGGCGCGCTGGAGCCGCCTCGTGAGGAAGTACAGCTCCTCGGCGGGCAGCGAGTCCGCGGCAGCCGCGGTGACCTCGGTGACGACTCTCAGGAGCGACTGCTCATCGAGGCGTTCGTCGATGACGGCAGCTTCGAGACCGTGCTCGAGGAATTCAGGCAGTGTGTCGAGGCCAGGAGCCAGGGCGGAGGCAGCATCGAGCCATCCCTGGCGCAGGATCTCCACGTTGGTTGTAGTCATGGTCATGCGCTGCGGCCAATTGTGGTCGGCGCCGACCCCGGTCTCTGGCACCATGGCGCAACGACTCTGTGACCGCTCGTCATACAGGGGAGACACTTTCGGTGACAGCCATCGTTGTCGACGGTTTGCGCAAGTCGTATGGAACCGTCGAAGCCGTTCGCGGAATCTCCTTCACGGTGGAGGAGGGCGAGGTCTTCGGCCTGCTCGGTCCGAACGGTGCAGGCAAGACGACGACCATCGAGATCCTCGAGGGCTACCGGCCTCGCGATGCCGGTAACGTCAGCGTGCTCGGCATCGACCCGCACACCGGCGGGCGGAAGCTCCGTGAGCGGGTCGGGCTCGTCCTCCAGGAGGCGGCCGTCCCGCCCATGCTCTCGGTCACCGAGCTCGTCGAGCTCTATCGCGGGTACTACCCGGCACCCCGCCCCGCCGCGGAGATCATCGAGCTGGTCGGACTGACCGAGAAGGCGGGGGAGCGGGTGCGCAAGCTCTCCGGCGGCCAGCAGCGCCGTCTCGACGTCGCGCTGGGCCTCGTGGGAGACCCGGAGCTGATCTTTCTCGACGAGCCGACGACCGGGTTCGATCCATCGGCGCGTCGCGCTGCCTGGGAGGTCGTCCGCAACATGCGGACCCTCGGCAAGACGATCGTCCTGACCACCCACTACATGGACGAGGCGCAGTACCTTGCGGATCGGATCTGCGTGATCGCGGCAGGCCTCGTGGTCGCGCAGGGGACGCCGGAAACGCTCCGCGCCGGCACCGATCAGCTGACGCACATACGTTTTGAGCTGCCGGGTGGTGTCGAGGCTACAGCGTTGCCGCTGGCGGTCCGTCTCGCGGACGGGATCGCGGTCATCGAGACGTCGACACCGACACGGACCCTCAACGACCTCACCACCTGGGCGGTGGCGCACGGTCTCGAGCTGCCGAACCTCGAGGTCACGCGTCCATCACTCGAAGACGTGTACCTGGAGCTCACCAAGCATGAGTAGCAGCGGCATCGCATTCCGTCAGGTCGGGTTCGAACAGAAATCGTTCTGGCGCAACCCTGCAAGCGCCTTCTTCGCCTTCCTGTTCCCGATCATCTTCCTGGTTGTGTTCGCGACTCTGTTCAAGGGGCAGACGGTGCAGATCGGCGCCGTCAGCACCACGTACAACAACTACTACATCCCCGCGCTCGTGGCATTCGGCGTGATGGGTGCGTGCTTCACGAACATCTCGGTGACCCTCTCGGTCCGCCGCGACAATGGGATCCTCAAGCGACTCCGCGGCACACCGCTGCCAACCTGGGCGTTCATCGCCGGCGTGGTCGGCTCATCGATCATCGTCAGCATCATCCTGGCCGTGCTCACCACCGGATTCGGCATCCTCGTGTACGGCGTGCACGTCCCTCAGCATTTCGGTGCCGCAGCGGCGACGATCGCGGTTGGCGCGCTGTCGTTCTGCGCACTCGGTCTCGCGATGACCATCGCGATCCCCAATTCCGAGGCGGCGCCCGCGATCGTCAACGGCGTGTTCCTGCCGATCGTCTTCATCTCTGGAACGTTCTTCCCGGTGGCGCCGTCAAACGTGCTTGCGAAGATCGCGGAGTGGTTCCCCGTGCGTCATTTCATCGACGCCATGTTCCTGGCGTTCGATCCCGGACATCAATCGGCGTCCGGCTTCAACGGCACCGATCTGCTGGTGATGGCGGCGTGGGGAGCCGGCGGTGTGCTTCTCGCGGTCCTGCGCTTTCGCTGGGAACCGCGAAAGAGCTGAGTCGCCTTATCCGGTAACGGATTCGTTCTGCGTCTGGACGTTTGCGATCAGCAGCGCGTCATCGAGACGCAGGCCTCCGTAGCGTCCTCTCGCGATGATGATGTTCACGAGATTGCCGACGCGCCACACCACAGTGATCTCCACCGCCTGGAGGCCGCCGGCCGCGGTGCGCACGACGCTCGTCGAGTGGCCCCCGTCGCCGAGCGGTCCGGTGGAGGTCGGGACCGCGCCCGCCACCGCATCGAGCTGCTTCACGTTCGCGTTGTAGGCGCTCGACGCTCCGCTGTCGCTGCCGAATCGCATCACCGTCGCCACGACGTCGAGGGGTCCGTTGCTCGTGCTGAAATCGATCCCTCGCTGGTATTCGACGCTTGCGGCGGACTGCATCCCATCCGTCTTGAGCGCTGCCGCCAGCGCGGAGTCGGTACCGGCGACGGTCGCTGCCGTCACATGCGCGGCCGGGCTGCTGACCGTGAAGTCAGGCACGGCGAGCTGATCGAGCGTGATCAGGTCGTGGAGCGGGTCACCGGTCGCCGGCGTCGAGGCTGCGTCGCCGCACGCCGCCAGCACCAGGGCCGCCACGACGACCGCAGGACCGCAGAGCCCCCACCCGCCGGTGCGGCGCATCGCTATTCGTGACGCAGCGCGCTGAGCACTGACGTTCGCACCGCCCTCCGCGCAGGGCCGATCGTGGCGACGATCGCCGCCAGCACGACGATGAGGATCAGGACCACCACGGTTTCGATGGGGAAGACAAAGCTCGGCGCAAAGGCGGGCGTTGTGCTCGCCTGGAGCATCGGCACCGCGATGAGACACCCGGCGGCAATCCCGATCAGCGTTGCCGCAGCGGCGAGCAGTCCGGATTCCGTGAGGACGCGGCGCAACGCCTGCCGGCTGCCGAGACCGACAGCGCGAAGCAGCGCGAGCTCGCGAGTCCCCTGGCGCACGTTCACGAGCAGCGTGTTGACGACGGCGAGCATGGCGATGAGCACGGAGATGATCGCCACCGCCAGCACCAACCCGATCGAGTGCTGCAGCGCGTCGCGGGCGTCGCTCTCGATCACGCTCACGGGAACCGCCTGCATGCCGTAGCTCGCGGCGGTGGCGGCGATCGCGGCCTCGGGTCCCTTGGTGGTGACCACGAGGTCGTCGAACCCGTCTGCGGTCGCGCCGAAGTACGTCCGGGCGAGGTCGTCCGCCATCACGAGGCTCTCGCCGCCGTCGCCCGCCGGGAACGAGTGGCTGACCACGCCGACGATCGTGAAGTACACGAGGCCCTTCTGGGTCTGCACCGGAAGCTGGGTGCCCACCGCCCATCCCGTGGCGGCCTGGAGCCCGGCGGGCTCGAGAAAGGTCGGCCCATCCTCGAGCGCATTCATGGCCGTCGAGCGGTCACCCGACACGACGTCGAGGCCGCCAAGTGAGCTGTACTGCGCAGGGTCGATGGCCGCAACCCCCTCGGAGGCGCCGGCCACCGTCTCCGACAGCAGGCGCAGCGGCGTGGCGTCGGCGACGCCAGGGCTGCTGCTGATCGCCGCCTCCACCTGGTCGTCCTGGGTCACCGGGCTGGTGACGAGCACGTTGCCTGCGAAGAGGTTGGACACCCAGCTGTCACTCGCGGTCAGCGCCCCGGCGCTCAGCGCGCTGACGCCGACAGCCGTGGCGACCGCGATGGCGAGGCCGGCCGTGGTCATCGCCGTCCGGTTCCGCGCCCGGACAAGATGGGCGGCGCCGGACTCCGCGCCGGAGACAAGTGGTGAGATCGCAACGGCGAGAACCTTGATGACGAGAGGTGCGATCAGCGGCAGGGCGACCACGACCCCGAGCAGGAAGGCCACGACACCGAGCGCCACCAGCCCGCTGGCGGTGCTCAGGAAACAGGCGGCTGCAATGACCAGCAGCACGGGACTGGCGGTCCGGAGCAGCACGCTCGCCCGCTGGTGCTCACCGATCGGATGTGGGCGGAGCGCGTCGAGGATCGGGAGCCGAGCGGCGGTGAAGAGTGGCAGCAGCCCGCCGATCAGCGCGGCGCCGAGGCCGGCAGCGATCGCCGCGATGACCTGACCCACCTGGGGCATCAGGGAAGGTGCCGTCAGATCCGAAGGGGTCAGGCCGCTGTTGAAGATGGCGCCAAGGATAAGTCCCGCCACGACGCCGACCGGGACACCGGCCGCCGCGATCGTTCCGATCTCCACCGCGAAGAGGCGGAACACCTGGCGTGAGGAGGCGCCTGCCGCACGAAGGAGGCCGATCTCTCGCCGCCGCTCGTATGCGGCCAGAGCGGCGCTGTTCGCCGTGACCCCGGCCCCGACGATGAGGCTGAGAACGGTCGCGAGCACCAGCAGCGGTTCGAGCTCCTGCAGCGGAGCTCCTGCGCTGGCGCGCGGATCGTAGGTGGTGACCGAAGCGCCGAAGGCGGCACGGACCTCGCGCGAGACCGATGCCACAGTGGCACCCGGCCCGAAGCGGAGGGCGACGAGAGGGGTATGCAGCCCGAGCCCGAACGGCCCGAGCATTGCCGCGTCATCGACGAAGACCGCGTCGTGCGTGAAGGACGGTCCGCCGCTCGTCCCCGAGGTGAACCCGACGACGGTGAACAGATCCGGCCCGGTGTCAGTGATCAACTGAATCTTCTGCCCGATGCGGATCGCCGAGCCGAACCCACCCGTGAGCGACGTGCTGAGGCCCTGGTCGATCGCCACCTCCGAGGTGCTGCCCGGGAGGGGCAGCCGCCCGGAGGCGACGGTGACGCTGCGCAGCGCTGCGCTCGAGTCCTGGAGGCCGACCAGCGTGACGGTCGCTCCCTGGAGGCTGCTCCCGGCCGGCCCGGCGGTGACCTCCTTCTCATAGAGGGGAACCGCCTGGAGCACTCCCGGCAGTGCCGCGAGCGTCGTCACCTGTGTGGGGGTCAGCCCCGTGCCGGCGTCAACCCGGACGTCGAGCGACGAGGCGCCGGCCTGCTGCATCTGCGCCTCGGCCGCCTGGACGGTCAGCCCCTGGATCGCGATCTGCACCGCGAGCACGACGGCGACGCCGAGCGCCACCGCGCTCGCCGTCAGCACGCTGCGCAGCGGGCGCGCTCGGATGGCGCGAACCGCCAGCACCCAGAAGTCGCTCACAGCTGCAGCTGGGCGAGCCTGCTCACGAGGACCGACGGATCCGGAATCGCATCCGGTGCCTGACCGGCATGGGTGAGCGCAACGTCATCGACGACGACGCCGTCTTTCATGATCAGGACGCGGTCCGCATATGCCGCCACCCGGGCGTCATGGGTCACCAGCACCGCGGTCTGGTGCTCCTGGCGGCAGAGCCGTGTGACCAGCGCCATCACCTCGTGGCCGCTCGTCCAGTCGAGGTTGCCGGTGGGCTCGTCGGCCAGCAGCAGGGAGGGGGATGCCGCAAGCGCACGAGCCAGAGCGACCCGCTGCTGCTCGCCGCCCGAGATCTCCTCGGGACCGTGGCCCTGGAGGCCGTGGAGGTTGAGCTGGACCATGAGCGCGTCCACCCGAGCGCCGATAGCCTGGCGGGAGAGCTTCTGGCCGCGCCGCCCCGGAGCCTCATTGCGAAGCCGGAGCGGCAGCGCGACGTTCTCAGCCGCGGTCAGGGTGGGGAGGAGGTTGAAGAACTGGAAGACGACCCCGATGTGGTCGCGCCGGAACGACGATCGCTCCTCGTCGCCGAGGGCGTAGACGTCGATGCCCTGAATGGTGACCGAGCCTTCATCGGGTGGCTCGAGGCCGCCGAGCATGTGCAGGAGCGTGCTCTTGCCGCACCCGCTCGGCCCCATGATCGCGATGAAGTCGCCCGCAGCAACGGTGAGGGACACGCCGCGGATCGCCTCACGCGGCGGACGGCTGACGCGGTAGGCCTTGCGAAGACCTGTGGCGACGACGATGCTGCCGTCGAGGTCGCCCGCAGACGCTTCGACAGTGCTGAGCTGAGTCAGGGTGCTGCCCTTTTAGAAGTTGAGAAAAGTTAGAAGTTGAGAAAAGCTTCGAGGACGGATTCGACGGCGTTGGGGTAGAGACCCTCGTACTGGTTGATGGGAGGCGCCGGAAGGTCCTGGGGCAGGCTGCCGGATGGGATCACCAGCGGCGTCGCGGTCGGCGCGGGGGTCGCCGGCAGGGGAGCAGTCGTGGCGGGTGCCACCACCGGTGCTTTTGGCGCCGGGCTGTTCCGTGGGGCCGGGTGGGGTGCCGGCGTCTTGTGCGGTGGTGGCGGCGCCGAGGCGGATCCCACCTGCGCGAACTCCTCGCTGAACATCCACACGTTCTGCTGGCCGGGCGACACGCCGGTCCAGGTCACGCCCGGGGCGCTTTCGTCCGAACCCACGCCCATCTCGGTGTAGTGGCTGTCGAGGATGTTGTCACGGTGGTCTGTGCTGGCCATGAAAGCGCTGTTGATGTAGCTGGCGGGATCGCCGGCGCCGGACTCCCAGCCGATGTTCTCACCGGCCGAGGTGTAGTGAACGCCGTACGCCTGCATCATCGAGAACACGTACTCGCCGCAGCCGAGGATGGGATGGGCGAAATAGTTGCGCTGGATCATGTCGTCCGACCTGCCGTTGACATGGATCCCGCGGCAGTCGTACGAAGCGCCTTCGCCGATGTTCTCGAGGGTGCCGCTGAACACGAGCGAGTGCACGCCGTTGCTCGTGCGGTCTCCATTGGTCATGGAGAAGAGCTGCAAGTCCTCACCACTGTTGGCGCTCACGACCGCGCTGGACGCGGTCAGGTGCAGGAGGGCGAGTCCGCAGGCCGTCAGGAGCAACGCGCTCGTCGCGACGGGCCGGATCAGGCCGCGGAGCCGTCCCCTCTCTTGCGGGGGATCGGTGTCGAGGAACGGGGTGGCGCGTACCGCGGACGCGGTCCGGACGAGTTCCTCCCACGCCGGCGGCGTCCCACAGTCCATACGGCGTTCCTTCACAACTGGCACTGGAATATGACTGGCCGGTTCCGACCGGGCCCCTATCAAACCCCCTCAGAGCCCCTGGGACGCGGCTTCGACAGGATCGTTGCACCGTTGGACGTGCATCCCAGGGATGCTTGATTCCAGCCTCCGGGCAGGTATTCGAACGTGATCACACGAGGTGGTTTGAGCTCACATGTCGTTGCTCGACCGAGTTCAGCGGAAAGCAGAGGGCAGTCCTCCGTCCTCCGCTCCAGGCGCGCCTTCGTCTCCAGCACCGGCACCGTCGCCGGCTCCTGATCGGCCGGCCGACGACGGAGCGGATCGTTTTCCGCCCGCCGGATGGCAGAACCGTCCGGGAGGAGTGTCACCGGCCCCGCCGGCTGCTCCCGCCACACCTGCACCACAGCGATTTGAGCCTGAAAAGCCGGCCGCTCCTGAGCCACAGCGTGCAGCGACACTGCTGAGCCGCGCGGGCGGGAGCCTGTCGCGCCCCGGCATGACCAAGATGGGCGCTCACGCGAATACCCACGTCGCGTTGCGCGGCAAGGTGCATCAGCGCCTCGTTGAGGAGCTCGCGCAGGGAACCGACTCGGTTCCGCCGGAGGTGGTGCGCCAGCGCATCTCGGAGCTGCTCAACGATGTGATCACCGAGCAGAACATCACGATGAGCCGGCCGGACCGGCTCCGTCTCGTCGAGATCCTGATCAATGACGTGCTCGGCCTCGGTCCGCTCGAGGAGCTCCTCGCGAGCGAGGACATCACCGAAATCATGATCAACAGCTACAAGCAGATCTACGTCGAACAGCACGGCAAGCTGACGCTCAGCCCGGTGACGTTCGAGAGCGATCAGCAGCTGATGCAGGTGATCGACCGGATCGTCAGCAGCATCGGCAGGCGCGTCGATGAATCGTCGCCGATGGTTGACGCCCGTCTCCAGGATGGCTCCCGTGTGAACGTGATCATCCCGCCGCTCGCGCTGCGCGGGCCCACGATGACCATCCGAAAGTTCGCCAAGGAAGCGCTCACCATCGACGACCTGATCAAGTACGGGTCCATCACCGAGGACATGGTGCGTTTCCTGCGCGCCTGCGTTCGCGGCAAGATGAACGTGGTGGTGAGCGGCGGTACCGGCTCTGGAAAGACGACGACGCTCAACATCCTGAGCAGCTTCATCCCCGAGGACGAGCGCATCGTCACGATCGAGGATGCGGCAGAGCTCCAGCTCCGTCAGGATCATGTCGTCACGCTCGAGACCCGGCCGGCGAACGTCGAGGGTCGTGGACGTGTGTCGATTCGAGACCTCGTCATCAACTCCCTTCGTATGCGGCCGGACCGCATCGTCGTTGGAGAGTGCCGTGGTGGCGAGGCACTCGACATGCTCCAGGCGATGAACACCGGCCACGATGGATCACTGACCACGTTGCATGCGAACAACGCGCACGACTGCATCAGCCGTCTCGAGACGCTGGTGCTCATGGCCGGTGCGGAGTTGCCGTCACGCGCCATCCGCGAGCAGATCGGCTCCGCGGTCAACGTCGTTGTGCAGCAGTCCCGCCTTCGCGATGGAACGCGAAAGATCGTCAGCATCACCGAGGTGCTCGGCTGCGAGAACAACGAGGTGAAGCTGCAGGACATCTTCACGTACAAGCAGGCAGGCGTCGACGACAACGGCAAGGTCGTGGGCTCGTACATGCCGACCGGCATCATCCCGACATTCCTCGAGCACCTGACCACCTCCGGTGAGCAGCTGTCCGAGGACATCTTCCAGCCCATCCACGTGATGGACGGAGTCGGGTCCGCTTAGAACTCCGCGACGCTATCCGGTGAGGCTTCGGATGACCCAAGCTCACCCAACGACGAAGTCGCGCTCGACGGTCGAGCCGTCCGCCCCATAGACGACCAGTCGATACCGTCCTGCTCCGACGATGTAGTTGAGGAAGAATAACTCGCGGTCATTCGTGGCTGCATAGCTCATCTCGGGGACCCTTGTCACTGGCACCACGTGGCCGCGCGAAGTCCTCGAGTTGGGGCGTGGCGATTGTGAGTTGCCGGTTCACCATTGCCTCGACTGCCGGACCGGTACCGTCGATCTGCATCTGCACGAGTCTGTTGCCCGTGATCGTCACATCCGGGAAGGTGTACGTCACGCCGTCAATCGTCGCGGGTCCCCATGTCAGCCGGTGACCCGGATGCCGCTCGAGCACAAACGTCACCTGCCAAGCGCCCGTAATCTGCTGTGCGCCGGAATCGTGGCAAGCGCAGATCGACGCCCAGTCATCGGCGTGAAGGGTGAGCCGCGCTCCCGCAAACGCCGCAGCACCTGTGAGCGGAGCGAAGGTCAAAACGTCGGGCGTTGCGCCATCGGGAAGGTTCGCAACACTGTCTCCACTGGTGGTCTCCGGGTAGACGTGACCAAACTGATCGGTGAGCGACACCGTGTTGAATGTACCGGGGGTCGCATGCGGGCCGGAGACCTCGATGGTCAGGACGGTGGCGCTGTCACCGGCGAATCCGGCAGTTACCGTGAGGCCAACGCTGTTGTGCTGCGTCGTTGCGTAGAGAATGCTCACATCACTTGCGCTCAGACCCGACCAGCCGAGGAGGGTGCCGGCGCCAGGGATCTTGCCGAGGGCAATGGCGTAGGACGGCAGGAAGTACGCAGCCGCGCCGTTGGCAACGATGACAGCGAGGGCCACGCCGGTCAGTAAGAGGCGATTACGCAGGCGACGCCGGCGACGCGCGCGGAGTCGGTCCGGTGCGGGAGTCGCTGCGGCAGCGGATCGCGCGCGGATCACGAGCCCGGCAGGAGCTTGCGGCTTCAAGTGGCTGAGGCGTTCCGTCAACAACTCGGACAAAGCAGGTGATGCCATCACAGATCCTCCTGGAGCGAGCGGCGCAAGGCCTTCAAGGCACGGTGTCCGGCGACGGTGGCTGCGCCTTGTGAAAGACCCAACGCCGCGCCCACGTCGCGGTATTCGAGGTCGGCGCCGTAACGCAACGCCAAAACCGAGCGCTGCAGCGCGGTGAGGGCGCGGATCCCCTCGATGAGCCGCTCATCGTCGAGGCCGGCTGGTATGTCATCCGCCGCTGCGCGATCACGCCGAAAATGCATGAGTCGTTCCATCAGCAACTGGTGCCGCAGCGCCGCCCGGCCGGCGTCGCGCGCGACATTCACAACGATGCGCCAGAGCCAGCGACTCGATGTCCCCTCTTTTCGGATCGAATCTCGCCAGGCTGCGAAGCGCACGCTC
The DNA here is from genome assembly GCA_963833055.1 of Candidatus Dormiibacterota bacterium. Classification (GTDB taxonomy): domain Bacteria; phylum Chloroflexota; class Dormibacteria; order Aeolococcales; family Aeolococcaceae; genus Palsa-851. Next base: position 189,818 of record CAWHWM010000011.1, read on the forward strand.
GAGGGCGGTTTGTGCGATGTCCTCGCCTCGAGGTCGCTTCGTGACGCCAGGCGCGCGAACTGGTACACACGGTCGGCGTAGCGATCACAGAGCTCGTCGGCCGAGACCGATGACCGTGTCTTGGCCGTCGATGGGTCGTCTGCGGGCACTGAGGCCAGGGCCGCGGAAGTGGTCACAGCATTGAATACGCTCAGGCGTCGCCAAACCTTACTCGTCCGTTGCCACCCTCACGTTCGGCTCCATCGCGACCGGCAGTGACGCACGGCTCCCCACACCGCATGACACACGCTCAGTCTGCCTGCGTACAGATGTTTTCCCCCAGAGCGCGCAGGGTGGGGCGATGCCAGCAGCGGAACACCGTCTCGCACGATGCCCGAACTGCGATGGATCCGGCGATCGCCATCGCAAGGTGGAGTTTCGACAGGGCACCGTCGGCGCTTGGGCGTCGAAGGCGGTGGCAAGCGATGAGTGCAGCCGTTGCAGCGGCGACGGGCTCATCTACGAGCCGGTGAACCTCCCGCCACCCTGCGCAACGCCATAGCGGACCAGCGCGCTCCCGCTCGCGGCTGCGTCGCTGACGCCCTTGGGCCGCGCCTACGGGGTTGAGGACACGCGGCGGTACGTGTACGTGTCGCCGGCGCTGTCCGAACTCCGTCATCGCGTTGCCGCTGCAGGTGTATGAAGGTCTCGTAGTTCGGCTCCGTCACCACTTTTGGCGCGCTGCCATTGATGGAGATGGTCAGATGTTCGGCCGACGAGTCGATTGGTTCGGCAGTCTGGCGTCCTTCGAGGAAGACCACTGGGGAGCGCATGGTTCCGGTCGCTCGCATGACCACGCGATAGCCGTGTGCCGAGCCAACGAACGGTGTCCCTGTGAGGTCTTCCACGACGGTCCCGTTCGTGAAGTAGTGATCCAGCTCGCCGGCGCCGCCGACGATGTCCACTGTGATGAGTCCTTGCGGCGATTCGATCGGGACCGCAAGGGTGGCTGATGACTCGCCAGGTTCCGACCGGGCATGTGTCGCCGATCGCCGGGCCGGCCGTCGGCACCGGCGTGGGCACGGGAGTGCTCACTGTCGTCGGCACCGACGCGATGCTCGCAACCGGCGGCGTGCCGTTGCCGCTCCCGCACGAGGCCAGCACTGGCAGCAACGCAACGGCGAGGCCGAGGGTGACGACGCGCAGGGGACTATGCGACTCCGCTGAGGTGACCGTTCTTCTCGGTTGCGACGCCAACCTGGCGGCGGTCCGGGAAGATCTGCGCGAGGCGCGGCGGCAGTGCGATGCCCATGTCGAACAACCTGTCGATGATCCGCGGGCGGATGCCTGTGGGCTCGAAGTCGCCGATGATCTTGCCGGTCGAGGGATCGGCGCCGCGCGACTCGAACTTGAAGATTTCCTGCACGGTGATCATCTCGCCTTCCATCCCGATGACCTCGGTGACGGAGACGACCTTGCGCGAGCCGTCCTTGAGGCGGTTCAGCTGGATGATCAGGTTGATCGCGCCTGCGATCTGCTGGCGAATCGCCTTGAGCGGCAGGTCAAGTCCTGCCATGAGCACGAGCGTCTCGAGCCTCGAGAGCGTCTCGCGAGGGCTGTTCGCGTGGATCGTTGTCAGCGAGCCGTCATGGCCGGTGTTCATGGCCTGGAGCATGTCCAGCGCCTCGCCACCACGGCACTCTCCAACGACGATGCGGTCGGGTCGCATACGCAGGGAGTTGATGACCAGCTCGCGAATCGCGATACGGCCTTCACCGTTGACGTCTGCGGGACGAGCCTCAAGACGGCAGACGTGCTCCTGGTGGAGCTGCAGCTCCGCAGCGTCCTCGATGGTCACGATGCGCTCATCGATCGGGATGAATCCCGAGCAGACGTTGAGGAGCGTCGTCTTACCGGTACCGGTACCACCGGAGACCAGGATGTTGGCTCGCGCAAGCACGCACGCCTGGATGAAGGCGGCCGATTCCTGGGTCAGCGTGCCGAATCCGATGAGGTCGGAAACCTGATACGGATCCTTGCTGAACTTACGAATCGTGAGGATGGGACCGTCCAGCGCGACCGGCGGAATCGCCGCGTTCACGCGGGATCCGTCAAGAAGGCGCGCATCCATGAGCGGCGTCCGCGAGTCGATGCGCCGGCCGACAGCCGCACCGATCGTGTCGATGACGCGCATGAGGTGAGCCTCGTCGTCGAAACGGATGTCGGTGAGAAGGATCTTGCCCTTGCGTTCCACGTAGACCATCTCAGGTCCGTTGACCATGATCTCGGTCAGGCTGTCGTCATCGACAAGTGGACGCAGCGGACCGAGAGCCTCGAGATACCGGCTGTCGAGTTTCTGCGGGGCGGCTGCCATGCTCACGTGGGAATGCTCCTTGGAGTGCGGACTGAAGGCGGTTCCGCGCCGATTGTGTGCGCCAGGGGCGTGCGTTCCGCCGGGAGCAACCGGTTCGATACACATTCGATTCCAGCAGCGTTCCAGACATCCACGAACTCGTTAACTCGTCCGGGTACGATCACGTCGTTGTGATAAGTACAGGGGCGATGGCGACAGTGGGGGGCGCATCACTCCAGGAAGACGAATGGTTCGGAGAGGGGAGCGCCTTCGATTCCGGTGAAGACCTCGCCGCCGCGCTGTTCGCGCTTGCCGGCACCAGCGAGGCGCCCGCTGCCATCCCCAAGCCCGAGATCATCTGGCCCGGGATCCCTGCATACGACGCCGATCCGGTCTTCGTCGAGGTGGAGCGTCAGGGCGGGCTCGACGAGGCGCGGCGTCCGGGATCGCAATACGGCGGAGCCGACGCACCGCTTCGCCGGATACGTGGTCGGTACGGTCCCCCGGCGAGCAGTTGCTCCCTCCGAAAGTCTCGGGACGGACGGGATGGACGATTCGCAACAGCGTTGCAGTGCTGCACCGCACCGAGGACGCAATCGCGAAACTTCGTGAGGAAGCCGTGGCCATGGCATTCCTGGCCGCTGCCGAAGCGTGCGGCCGGGGCCGCCCCGCATCGCTCGAACGCCGCCGCCACCCGAGGTAGCGACGCTCAGCGTTCGTACTGGCGGAGGCGCTCCTCGACCTGCGAGGTGGTGAGCGGGGTCGCGGCGGCTGCTTCACGTGACCCGGCGCCATTCGCCGCAGCCGAGGTGGACGAACCTCGCCCCGAGGCCATCGCAGGGTCGTCTGTCTGATCCGATGCCTCGTTCTCGCGCCGGCGCATCATCTGGTAGACGTTGTCGAGCGTTGGCGCATGGCCGAGGCGGAGCAGCGCCAGCACTGCTTCGGGGTCGATCGCGCCGGGTGCCGCAAGCGCAGCTGCCCGAGCCGATTCCAGCGCTGCGGCCTGTGCGGCCTTCATCTCATGGGTTGCGTGGCGAGCTTTCCGGAGCAGCGAGAGACAGATGATCCCTTCCACGACGGCGAGACCGGCCAGGATCAACACCGCGTGATCCTGGATCCAGCTCACCAACTGGTTCGTCACCGGGTCATGCTCCGCACAGCCGCTCTGCAGCCTGCTGGTGCATCTCGCGGGCCATCGCCTGAATCGACGCTGGATCCTGGCCGTCGAGATGGAGGCCGCGGATCGTGTCGATGGTGGCGACGAAGTCGTCGATGGTCGAGCGGGTATTGCTGAGCAGCGCGGTCACCTGGACGGCGTTGGTCTCGCCGAGCCAGACGATGCCGATCTGCACCAGCTCGTTGCGGACCTCGTCGAAGTCCACGTACTGCGAGCCCACCGGTTCGTCGCGATGGAAGAAGCCCGGCTCGGCGCCGTCGGCCGAGGCCGATGCGGCGTCCTCGTGGCCGGATGCGGGCACCGCAGCGGGCTCCAGCGAGGTCATCGCTGTCGTCCCAGGACAGCGGGGTAGCACCGGTGCCACCCGAGGGGTGTCCGTTCTCGTCGGGTTCGGCGAGCGGCCAGCTCCACGGCCCGGGGGTATGCAGCACGGGCCGCGTCTCGGCGGCGTGGTCTGCATCGTGCTCACCGGCAGTGGCGTCGGCGTCAGCCAGCGTGTCGGCCAGCGACTCCGTGTCCGATGACGCTGCGTGGGCAGGCGCGGGGGCGCCTGCTGGATCGCTCGGATGGACGGGTCTCGGTCTCCGCGTCCGCCTCGGCCTCGCCGGCATGCGCTCCGTCGGACGTCGCCGCCACGTGGTCCACATCGCCCGGCTCTGGCGTTGTCGTGCCATGGACGACATCGTCGAGCCACGACGAGGACGCCCACGACTCCGCAGCCGCCTGTGGTTCAGGATCGGCCTCCGCGGCCGGGCTCGTCGAGGGAGACGAAGTCGAAGTGATGGGCGGGCTCGTCCGTGTGGTGCGATGGCATGGTCCTTCGCGTCGAGACCGTGATGCGTGAAATCGGGCTGAAGAGCCGTCTCGAGAGGCGCCGTCGGAATCAGTCTCATCCTCCGCGACTGGCGGGGCTGCATCGACCGCCGGCGCGGCGTCCGTCGTCGTGACATCAGCCGCAGCTTCCGGGTCGCCATCACGCTGCGCGACGGACCAGCGTGGGGGTCGCAGGCGCCTCCGTTTCCGCGGTGTCTGCAGGGGGATCCGCAGGCACCGATGTCCCATCCTCGGCGATATGCGACCGCATCCAGACGGGCTGCGGGGTCTCGTTCGGCTGGCGGACGCTCCATCCTTCGAATGACGGAAGGTCGCTGCCGGCGTTCGTCGACAGCTCGGAAACGCCGGCGAGAGCTTCGTCGACCGCCTTCTTCTCGGCACGCGACTTGCGCGATCTGCCGAATCCCCAGCGCGAGCGCTTGGCCTTCTTCGTCGGTTCGGCCGCTTCGGGAGCGGGTGGTGGCGGAGGTGGTTCGGTGTCTGCCTCTGCAACCACCGACTCATCGGGCGGTGGCGGGGGAGGTGGGGCGTCATCGGTCAATGAAACCGCCGCGGTGGTCTCGGGCTCTGCACCGGTCTCAGTCGTTGGGTCCGAGGTCACAGCAGTTGCCGCGGCCTCATCGATTGCCGTTGCTCGACCGCTTCGGTGTCGGATGCGGCGGCAGGATCGGAGGGGACCGCAGCCGTCTCAACCGGTGCGACCTCGAAGAACGTCATGGGCGTTCAGCGGCGCAGGCGCGGCGTCAGCGGAGACCGGACGCGGCTTGCGCTCCATCACCGTGAGCCGGCCACGCGCCTGTGAGAGCAGGGAACGCAAGCGCTCCGGCGATGCCACAGCAGAGCGCTGTGTCTCTGAATAGACCGCGACCAGCCCGCCGCGGCTGAAGAGCGCGATGCCGCGGACCGGGGCATCGACGACGAGCACACGATCGAGGCCGTCGGCACGGAAGGCCGCAAGCATCGAGGCTGGATCAAGCCACGAGAGCTCGACGCCGCTTCACGGCGACCGGCAGCCGCCAGAGCATCGTGAGTGCCTCGGCAACACGCGGGTCATCGAGCGCGTACCCGGCCAGGGATCCCTTGGTGGCGCCGAGCAGTGCCATCCCCGCGGTCTCGCCGCGGGCATGGTCGTCGGAGTCGAGCCAGACGGCATCGATGAGGTCGCCGCCGCTGACCACCGCAGCAGCGCGAAGCTTCGCGCCGGTGAGGATCAGGATCGAAGGCGGAAGGTCGGCAAGGCGATCGGCAAGATGCACCTCGTCGGGTGACGCCTCAACCCAGAGCGGACGTCCACCGGGGAGCAGCGGGAAGTCTCCGAGACCGAACGGCAGGTCCGGCGCATCGTCGACAGCGCTCCACCATTCGGGATCCTCCTCGACGACCGGGATCGTCGGCATACGAGCCGGCGAGACGGACAAAGGGTCCTGCGAGCTCATCGATCGTGATCGAAAGCGTCTCGTGCGGTGACATCGCTCGACGCCAGTCGGACACGACGAACGCTCGCGGCAATGCGGCGAGAAGCGCGTCGATCGCTGCTTCCCCTTCGATCACTGCTTGGTCGGTTTCGAAGACAGCGTGGCTCGGCCGTCCGAACACAAGGTAGAGCGTCGCCTTGGCTCCATCCCAGGAAATGTCGAACGCGCCGCTCAGATAATCGTCTTTGGCGCTGGCAAGCTGTCGCAGTAGCTTGACATGGGGCGCCGCAGTGGCCATGTGCGGATATTCTACGGTCGTGCCTGCAGAAGTCATCACGATTGCGTCGCTAAAAGGTGGTGTCGGAAAGACAACCAGCAGCTATGCGCTGTGCGCTGCCGCAGCAGCTGGTGGTCTCAAGGTCATCGCAATCGATCTCGATCCCACGGGAGGTTTGAGCAACGCCCTGGAGCGGGCCAAACGCAGCGTTACCGTCATAGACGTCCTGCATGGACGCGTGAGCCTGCGCGACGCCCTGATCGATCATCCCCTGGGCATTCGCACAGTCGCGTCACATCGAGGGTTGAACGACGAATCGCCTTCGAAAGAGCAACTCGACGAGATGCTCGCCGATGTTCGTGACGACTGCGACATCATCCTGCTCGACACGCATCCACACGAGCCGTCACTCGTGGGACCGATGGGTGCGGCGGACCGAATCGTGATCCCGACGGCACTGGACATCCTCTCGCTGCGCGCGGCGGCCCTGACGGTCGGTCTCGCCCAGCAACTCGATTCACTCGACCGAATTCGAGGCATCGTCGTCACAAACGCAAAACGCCCGCTGTCACGAATCACCAACTCGCTGCTCAACGGGCTCACGCTCAGCGGCCTGGCGTTCGAGACGGTGCTCTGGTACTCACCGGGCTGGGTGGTGGCCACCTCCGGGCGCGGCGAGCTGCCCGACGCGGAGCTACTCGCGGAAAGCAAGGCGCTGCTGCGCGAGGTCGCGACTCGCCCGTCGCCCACCGAGGCGCTGCGTCAGTTCGTCGGCATGGCGCAGGGCAGGCGGCCAAAACCCGCCGGAGCCACTACTCCCTGATCCGCTGCCACCAGCTGCGTGGCTTCGGCTTGGGCTTCGGCGCGACTGGCGGTGGCTTCGGCCCCGATCCCGGCCGCGGACGCGATCGCTCTTCCGCGAGAGCGCGCTCGGCGGCCTGACGCGCGGCGTCGGACGCGGCTCGCGCTGACTCGGCGGCCATCCGGGCCTCCTCTGCGAGGTCGATGCGCCGGAGCAGCGTGGTCCGCTCGCCTTCGAGGGTGGTGACCCGTTGCGTCAGCGTGGAGATCTCCTCCAGATACGGAGCCTCGTCGGCCACCATCGGGACGACGACGTCGTCCTCTTCGGGATCCTGGATCCCCGACTTCAAGCTGGCGGCCTGTCGGTCGACGAGCGCGTCGAGAAATGCCCACTGCTGACGGAGCTCTTCCTCGGAGTGACGCGGGACAGAGCTCACCGCACCAGGGCGACCAGGCTCACTCCGTCGAGGGCGGCGAGCGCTGCGGTCAGCGCGTCAGGAGCCATCATCGGAAGCACGTCGGCATGGGGGAGATCGAAGGCAATATCGGCCGCGAATCGCCGCGGTCGCGACAGCGGGTCCGGCCGGAGGACGAACGCCGGGGCGGTCGACTGCGCCGGCGCCACGGCGTCGAGCGGGTTCTGATCGGCGAGCACGCGGGTCTCGTCCTGTGTGAACCCTGCGGCAAGCAACCGCTCGCTCAGGGCCGTCCGGTCACCGGTGTGCTGACGCCGCTCGACCGTGGTCCAGGCGGCGACCAGCAGCGCTTCGCGCTCGGACAGCTCACGGACGATCGCAGGAACGTGGGTCTGGCCGAGCTCTCGAGCAGCGCGAAGGCGTCTCGAGCCGCACACCACCTCGAATCGGTCGCCGCCACGGCGGCGGAGGAGGAGTGGTTCGATGATGCCGCGCGATGCGATGCTGGCTCTGAGCGCAGCGAGTGTCGGGGCATCGACGTCGCTGCCCGGCCACCACGGGCGGTCGTGCACCGCGTCGATCGCGATGCGCTCGACCCGCGATTCGGAGGTGGGCGCGAGCCAGCGCGCCATCGGACCCGACAGCGGCGGGCCGTTCACCGTCTGCGTGGGGCGCTCGCCGATCTCAGACATCGGCCGCCGGCTCCTCACCGGCGATCTCCCCGGCGAGCTCGCGGTACGCGGCCGCAGCCTTGGATGACGACGCATAGGCGGTGATCGGGATGCCGGCCAGCGACGTCTCCTGGAGCTTCACCGTCGGGGTGATCACCGTCGCGAAAACACGGATGTTGGCGAGCTCGCAGAGCCCGTCGAGGAGCTGGCGGCTGAAGCGCGTGCGCAGGTTCACAAAGGTGGGCACGATGCCGAGGATGGCGAGGTCCGGGTTGAGGCGGCCGCGAACCAGATGGACGGTGCGCAGCACCTCCTTGAGCCCGCGGATGGCGAACCCCGACATCTGCACCGGGATCAACACCTCTCCGGCCGCTGCGAGCGCGCTGATGGTCTGGAAGCCGAAGCTCGGCGGCGTGTCGAAGAGGACGTAATCAAAGGTGGCGCGGATGCCGTCCCGCCGGAGCGCGTCACGAAGCACCAGTTCCTTGTCGATGGATGAGGCGAGCTCTCCTTCCACCGCCGACAGGTCGGGCGATGCGGGGAGCACCCACAGGTTCGGCCAGCTTGTCTCGGCAATGGCATCGCCGGGCTCGACGTGTCCGCCGATGACGGCGGAGATCCCGGGACGCTCGTCGTAGGGGTCGAAACCGACGCCGCTGGTGAGGTTGGACTGCGGATCGCAATCCACGAGGAGCACGCGCTTACCTCGCTCGGCGAGCGCAGCGCCGAGGTTGATGACGGTCGTGGTCTTGCCCACGCCGCCCTTGCCGGAAACACACGCGATGGAGACTGTCACCTGATCCCTGCACGATAGCTTGCACTGACCCTCGCGGGCCATTGGGCACCGGAGCGCGAGCGGGATCGAAAGAGACGATGGCGCTCTGTGACCCGCGCGTCACGCAGGATCCGAGCCCACTGCGCGAAACGCGTCAATACTTTCAAACGATGATGAATGCACAGAGTGCAGGGCATCACGGAGAGGTGGAACGTTTCCAGTTGCGGCGGGGGGAGATGTATCGGATCTCGTACACCGTGAGAACCCCGCAGCAGCGGCGAGTAACCCGGAGTCTCGCGATCTACGCCGGCTCCTCCAAACGACGGCTGTGGGACGGCCGGGAAGCGGTGTGCTTCGAGTTTCAGCGTCCGCATGGGCGTCCGCTGTCGCTGCTCCGCGGCCAGATCGTCGAGGCGCGCCCGGCGACCCTGAACGATCGAGGTCAACTTGTGCTTGTCGAGGAGGCGGTGCAACGGCGCCCGTTGCCGCGCAGCCTTGCCACACGAGGTGCATGGTCGCCACCTCCGTGGTCAGCTGGCTAGACCGGTCTCCTCGCCCCCCGCGCTGCGCGACAGCCGCTCGTTGAGGCCGCGACGCTCGAACCGGTAGCCGATACCGGGCACCGCGTGGATGTACGTCGGCCGCGGGCCTGACGGCTCGATCTTCCGGCGGAGGCGGTAGACATGGGCATCAACGCTCCGGAGGTCGAGATCCGCGCCCTGGCCCCAGACCTTCTGGATCATCTCGGATCGCGAGATCACGCGTCCCGGCGAGGCCGAGAGGAGCGCAAGCAGGTCGAACTCGGTCGGCGTGAGGTTGACGGACTCGCCGTCGCGGAGTACCTCGTGCCTGCCGATGTCGACGATGAGGCCGGGGAACTTGAGACGGCCTGGGCGCACCTGTGACTGCGTTGTCCGCTGGCGGCGCAGCTTCGCGTTGACACGCGCTGCAAGCTCACGGATCTCGAATGGCTTGGCGATGTAGTCATCGGCTCCGATCTCCAGCGCCACGACGACGTCAACGGTGTCCGTGCTCGCGGACAGGATGATGATCGGCACCTCCACGCCGGCTCCGCGAAGGCGGCGGCAGACGTCCAGGCCGGGCATGCCCGGCAGGCTGAGGTCGAGCAGGATGAGGTCGACGTCGCTCTGCTCGGCAAGGCGCAGACCTTCGGCGCCGTCCTCGGCGAACTGCAGCCCGAAGCCGTGCTGCTGCGCGACGGTGGCGAGGATGTCCCGCATTGCCGGGTCATCGTCGATGACGAGCACGGTCGCCTCAGCAGGTGCTCGTACGACCCCGTGGCCCAGTGGCGCGAGGATCGATTCCGTGAATGTTGTCATCCGTTCCTCAAGGTGCGTCGACCGCACCAAACGTGCCCATTGGCGCAACCTAGCACCGCCTGGGCGGCGGGTTTGCGGCGGTTACGGACGCGTTGCCCGTCTTTACCCAACTGCAACCGCGGGGAGTAGGCGAGAAGCATCAGACGCGCACCGGGAGTTGCGAGCTGCATCACACGTGCACCGGGAGGGCAACGACGAACGTGTTGCCACGTGCCCGAGAGTTGTCGATCCAGATCCTTCCGCCCATGCGCTCCACGAGCTGGCGGGCGAGGTAGAGGCCGACGCCGAAACCACCGCGCTGCCGCAGCAGCGGCGACTCCACCTGATAGAAGGATGCGAACACGCGATCCACGTCGCTGTCAGGGATGCGCCGGCCGTTGTCTCGAACTTCCACGTGCACCTTGTTCACCGCGCGATAGGTGGTGACGCGCACGGGCTCGGAGTCGGGCGAGAATTTCAACGCGTTGTCGATGAGGCATGCGACGACGAGCGCGAGACGCTCATGATCCGCAAGCACGCGTTGTGCGTCCGGCGCCACCGTGATCGCGAAACGGTCGTGGTCAGCGGATTCAACGAATCGCGCGATCACCTCGCGGAAGACGTTCTCGAGGTCGACGGCCGCAGTCTTGAGTCGAATCTCTCCCGACTCGAGCTGCGCGATGCACAGCAGGTTGTCGGTGAGCCGGGCCAGATGCTCCGCTTCGAGGCGCAGCTCGTGCAGACCCTCGTCGCGAGCATCCTGAGGCAGGCGATCGCCCGCATCGTGCATCAGCGTGAGCCACGCCTTGATCTTGGTCAAAGGTGTCCGCAACTCGTGGGACGCCAGCATCATGAACTCGCTCTTGATGCGGTCCACCTCGCGCAGCTCGGCGAATGCCGCGTGCTCGAGCTCGATCGATCTGCGCACCTGCGCGTCGCGCTCGCCCACGAGCTCGCGTGCAAGCAGGTTGCTGCTCAAGGCAACGACGAAGAGCAGGAAGAGGCGCGACACGAGCGCATCGACGAGTGTCGTGTCGAGGTGGTGGTTGGCGACGGTGAATCCGACCACGAAGTACGCGATGCCGGCGACCGTCGCGCAGGCCATGCTCCCGATGAGGCCGAAACGCAGGCTGCTCGCGATCACGACGATGAAGAAGGTGACCGCGAGGTCCGAGTTGTATCCGCCGGTGAGGTAGACGAGCCCGCTCGCGACTGCGAGGTCGAGCACGATCGTCGCCACCTGGAGACGGCGTCCCGGGATGCGGTTGGCGAGCAGCATCACGGTGGCGGCGAGGTTGAAGACGCCCCAGGCGCCCAGCACGAGATTGACCGCGGCCGTCGACTGCCCGGTACGGAGGCCCGGGAAGTTGTTGGCGACCGCAGCGAAGATCAGCACCATCCAGCGGCTCAGCTCGATGGTTCGCTCGATCCCGGCACGGCGATCGTGGACCGGCATCGAGGTGGACTCGCTCCGCGGCCTCCGGGTTGGGAGACGGCCCGCGGGGCGATCCGCTGCGTTGTTCATCGGGCGCGCTGGAGCCGATTGCGTGAGCTCCCGGCTCACCGCTTCAGCCATGCTGACCAGGGACGCACATATGGACGCAGATCGCCTCGCTCACTCAGGTGAGCCTAGCGGCGGTTCGGCGTTGCCAGACGAAGGTCTCGTAACGATGCCGCACCACCCACTGTTACAGGCGAACAGATGCATGCCTCTGTCCTGGAAACTTCAGGTCAGCCGTGTCGCTCCCATCGAACGCCGCTTTGCACCCGGACCGCCCGGATGAACTTGCTGCCGGCGCGGCCGCCCTCCGGGACGGTCGTGTGGCCGATGCAGTCGCCGCATACGACCGCGCCCTCGAGCGTCTTTCCACCGACGGACCGCCCGAGCAGCGCGGAGCGGCGCTCCTCGCTCGGGGCCTGGCGCAACAGCTCCTGGGCGAGACGGCCGGCGCTGCGGCGGACGTCCTCGCAGCGCTGAACGCCTGGTCGCTCGCTCGCGCCGACTGGGCCTCGAGTGCGATGTCCGATCTGGCGGCGGCACTGTCCGGCGCCGGCAACCTCGCCGCGGACACGTACTGGCAGGCCGCGCTGCGCCTCGCGGAGCGAAGCGGCGACCCCGTCCTGCAGGCCGCGGTGGCCGGCGAATGGGGCCGCCATGCGGCGCGCGCCGGCGAGGCGGTGACAGCCGTCGCCCTCCTCGAGAAGTCCGCTGAGCTCGGCCGCCGTGCCGGTGACGACGCGATTGTCGCCAAGGCACTCGTCAACCTCGCGCGCGTGGAGCTCGACGCCGGTCGGGGAGGTCACGCGATGCGCAACATCGGCGAGGCGCTCGCCCGGGATCAGCGCGGCGACCTTCGGTCTGCAACCGCCGGTCTCCTTATCGATGTCGCCGCCGGGGCGTTCCATTCCGGGGACACCGCTCATGCCGAGCTCTGCCTCGAGCAGGCGCTTTCGCTCAGCGGCAGTGATCGACAGATCCGCGAGCGCACGCTTGCGGCGCTTGGCGGGCTCGCACGGGCGCGCAACGACTATGCGGCCGCCGCTCGCTACGGCGAGGACCTCCTCGACAGTGCCCGCCGGGGTGGCGATCTCACCGTTGCCGCCGAATCCCTCCACGACCTCGGCCGGATCGCCCTGCTCGCCGGTGTGCTCGATGACGCGGCGCAGCGCCTCACCGAGAGCGTCGTGATTGCGCGCAGCCTCGGGCTGGACTCGCTTGCGGCCTCCGGGTCGCGTGCCCTCGCAGAGGTCGCCATCCGTCGCGGTTCGTTGCTTCGCGCCCTCGGCTATGCGGAGCAGGCGGTGATCCTCTCCATGGGACAGGACGACCTCGAGGCATGCGCCGCCACCCTGCTGCTGGTTGCAGCCGAGGCGGGGAGAGCAGGACTGGACGACGTCGCCACCCCGGCCACCGCCGGCGCGGCGGAGATCTATCGCCTCCTCGAGCGTGATGATCTTGCGCAGGTGCTCTCAGGCGAGCCTCCCGCGTCAGCGCCGGGCGCCGAAGCGCGCGCGGATCGCCTCGAAGCCGGGCTTGAGGCTGCGCGGTCCGTCGTCGACCCGAATGGGGTGGGCGACCGCAGCTGAGCGACCCTCAGCAGACCGGGACGCCCGGAGGTGGGATCACCAGGCCGCTTTCAGGGGCAGGGGTGCCACTCGGCGGCGATGACATGACGAGGCTCTTGCTCACCGGGTCGTAGCAGTTCACTATCCACCCGAGAACGTGGAGCGCCGCAGCCTCTCGGGCATCCGACGGAAGGATGGCGTGATGGATGTCCTCGCTCATCAGCACGTGGATCCAGTTGGGATCGAGCTGGTCGATCGCGTTGTACAGCTGCAGCGCGTTGTTGCCGAAGACGGCGGGCTCGTCGTAGAGGAAGACAACCCGGCCGGTCGGGAACCGGTACGCGAGGTACCCGCCCCAGCTGTCGACCGTATAGAGACGCTGTCCGGGGAAGTTCGCTCCGGCGTACGTCGCGGCGGCTTCCGGATAGGTCTTCGCCTGGTACGTGGCGCTCGCCGAGGCGCTGAGCCGCGGGACGAGGAAGACCGTCATCGCCGCGGCCATCACGACCAGCGCTGCGCTCGTCAGCACCGGGTGGAGGTGGCGATCGGTCATCGCCTCCGCGTGGCGCCCGAGGCGCGGAGCCACGTGCAGCGCCCAGGCCCGTGACCCGTGGAGCGCTATCTGCGGCGCGACGCAGACGGCGAACAGTCCGAGGTTCTCCTGCGCGAAGAGCGTTGCGACGAGCAGTCCGAACGCCGTGATGGCGCTGAAGCGGTCGGGGCCGCCGGAGACGGTCCAGAGGGCGACCACGAGGATCACCTCGACTTCGAAGAGCCGCGCCCACGCCTCATGGAAGTTGGGCGACCCGAAGCTCGCGAGCGCCTGGGCCACGCCGGGATTGAAGATCCCGGAGAGCACCGACGCGTAGATGCCGGGACCCACCGGGTTGGCGAGTGCCACAACCGCGCTGACCGCCAGCGCTGCTCCGAGTTGCCGCCGGCTCCCCGATGCGTGGCCGGCGACTGGACGGATGATCAGGAGAGCTCCCACGAGGATCAGCAGCCCAGCCGCGAAGCCCGCATCCATGTTGGCCCAGAGCAGGAAGAGTGGCGGCAGGCCCCACACAGCGGCAGTCCGGCCTTCGCGCCAGCGGCTGACGACGAAGAGAACGATGGCGACCCCAAGCACCGAGATGACGCCGCTGCTCACGCCGGCCACGCTGTTGAGGACGACACCGGTGATCACCATGGCGAGCGCGAGCCACGGCCCGCTGATCCGCGATGCACGCGGTACCGAGAGGATCGCGAGAATCACCGCCGCAACCGCTGCGAGCCCCATCACCAGCGACGCCAGGCCGGCGCCGCCGACACCCACAAGGCCGGCGAGAGTCACTTCATAGAGCCACTGCTGGCCGACCCAGACGTGTGCTGCGGGAAGGAAGCTGAACGGCTCGTGCGACGGGATGCCGCTCGTGGTGATGAGCCGTCCGAGTGCGAGATGCCACCAGACGTCGGTGTTGCTGAATGGCTGCACGGTCAGGATGAGCACCACGATTGCCGCGCCGGCGATCCAGGCGATCCGCGTCGCGACGGCGCGGTGCTGCTGCTCAGGGTCGGCGATGACCAGGAGGTCGGGACGTTTCACTGGTTCTGCGCTCCGGCGTTCGGGGCGGCCTTGGCCTGCTCCGCGCAGACGCTGCCCGGCGCCCAGTGCGGCACCGGCGGCAGGTGCAGCGTGGACAGCTTGTCGTTGGGCACGAAGGCGACGCTCAGACCGTCCTGATATACCTTCGTCCAGTCGGCTGCGTGGTCCATGACGTCAGCGAGTGGCGTGTTGACGTCGTACAGGACGATATCCGTGCCGAAGCGGCGGATGATCGAGTCCCAGCTCGGCGTGACGGTCTCGACGTCCGCATACGTGTAGAGCATCTGATCGCCCATCAGCGCGGCGTCACCGAAGATGAACACCTTGTCGTCGTGCGACGACAGGGTGTACGCGAGATAGCCACCCTCGCCGTACTGGTTGAAGATCTTGAGCCCGTCGGGCGCGCCGGCGAGCCACTGCGCCGCGCAGACGGGATACTCCTGCGCATACGCGAGAGAGACCGGCTGCAGCTCCATCTTCGGGACCAGCCACGCGATGTACACGCCGCCGAGACCGGCGACGAGGATCGCGCTTGCCGTGAGCCGAAACAGCAGCGGCGGCTGCGCGCGTGTCCGCACTCGCACCCTGGCGGGCGCGCGCCGAAGGCGGCGCAGACCCGCGCGCAGTCGCGGGGACGCGAGGTTGAGCTGGTCGATGTAGATTGCGGTCGACGCCGCGACGAAGAGCTCGATGTTGCGCGCGGACTGCAGTGACAGCACGGTCGTCAGCACCACGAGGACGACGTCGCGCGCGCGGATGCGCCGGTTGAAGATGATCAGCGCCGCGAGGCTGAGCAGCATGGCTCCGTAGACGAGCACCTCCCAGTCGTGGAAGCTCGGCGAGAACCACTCCTCGATGAGTGATTGCTGCGCAGCCGATGTCTGCGTGCCGATCGCATAGAACAGGATGCCCGGGCCGTTGAGGTTGACCATGCTCGCCACCGTGCACGCGAGCAACAGGTAGAGGAGGGGCAGCAGACGCGAGCGCGGAGCGGAGTCCGGCATGCGCAGGAATCCACCGATCACCTCGGCGATGAGGATCGCAGCGATGAACGCGAGTCCGATCACGAACTCGCCGTGCAGGTTGCTCCACAGCACGAAGAGCGGAACCATGATCCACATGGCTTTTCCGCCGCGCAACAGATATCGCTCCACCAGCAACAGCGTCAAGGCGGAGAAGGCGAATGTGACCATCTGCACGCGCGGTCCCCAGATCGGGAAGCCGGCGATGACGCCGATGAGCATGCCGATGCCGAGGACCGCACGGCTGGGGTGGCGCAGGCGCGCCTTCTGCATGATCGCGAGCAATCCGAGCCACGTGACGGCGGAGAGGACGAGCACGATGAGCCCCAGTCCTCCGATGGCGAACTCGATGGCGAAGAACACCTCGTTCAGCCACTCGTGCATCGTCCAGTGATGCGTCGGCACCGTGTACGTGAACGGGTCGTTGCCGAGCAGGCCGCCGTGCTGGATGATCAGCTGGCCGGCGCGAAGGTGCCACCAGAAATCGGGGTCCTGGATGGTTCGCGTGACGGGCAGCGCCATGATGACGAGCACCGCGATGAGGAAGAGTCCACTCGGTGCCGTCAGTGAATCGAGGCGCTCGCGGAACACGCTCCGCTGCTTCTGCACCGCCTCAGCCGCCACGCTGCTCATCACCGCCGCCTTGCTACCTGTCCGTCAGCTCTGTGATGCTCCCGAGATCACGCGGGCTGCGGCTGCAGTACCCGGTTGTTCGAGCCCGACCGACGACCAGAGCATCTTGAGCAGATGCGCAAATTCGAAGGGCTTGCCCATGTATGTGATCCCGCCGAGATCCATGACAGCTTGAATGTCTTCGTCGAAGCAGCGCGCGGTGAGCAGGATGATCGGACACGTCGCGGTCTTCGTCTGAGCGCGCAGCTCACGACAGACCGAGAGCCCGCTCAATCGCGGCATCATCACGTCGCAGACCACCGCGTCCGGCAGCCAACCCTTGATCACAATCTCCAGCGCCTCCATGCCGTCCTCGGCACAGCGGACGTCGAAACCGTCACTGGCGAGCCGCAACTCGAGAAGACGGCGAAGGGAGTCGTCATCTTCCGCGACGAGAATGCGAGGTGGGTCGCCGTGCGTCATATGCGTGTACATTTCCTGATCGGTGGTGGACTGCGATCTGGTTATACGCTGGCGGCAACTTGCGGCTCGGCGTGCAACAGGCCTGTCACAGCCATTTGTGAACTACACCCACGGTGCGACTCTGCGGTGACATGATGACCACCTTGAGCGAAGTCGAAGTGGCCCCCACCATGAATCCAGGGGCACTGTCCGGTGTCCGGTTCCTGGTGACCAAGCGCATCGAGGACCTGGACGCGACGGCCGCCTCGCTCGACGATGAGCTGGCTGCGGTGGCACTGCGTCTGCAGGAACTCCGCACCGCGCAGCACGAGGCCGAAGGACGCTGGGGTGCGCTGCTGAGCGTGCTGCCGGCGGGTGACGTCGATGAGATCGACAGCGCCTTTCGCATGCTGGCCAAGATCCGAGCCGATCTCGCGGCCACCGAGGAGCGTCAGGTCGAGCTCGGCACACGGCTCACCGGGATCCGCGCCGAGCAGGAGGTGCTGCGCGCGGTCTATCGCAGCCTCGACGACCTCCTCGCTGCCAATGCCGGGCCGACCAACGGCACCGCCCGGCTGCGCGACGCATCCCGGCAGGTCTTCCAGATCATCGAAGAAGAGCGGATGCGGATCGCGCGCGACATGCACGACGGCCCCGCTCAGTCGATGGCGAACCTGGTCCTCCAGGCAGAGATCATCGAGCGGCTCATCGCCCGCGATCCCAAGATGGTGGTGAGCGAGCTCGCGGACTTCAAGAACGGCGTGCGCAGCGTCCTCGACGACACACGCCGGCTGATCTTCGACCTCCGCCCGATGACCCTCGACGACCTCGGGCTGGTGCCGACGCTCCGGAAGTTCGTCGCCGAGTTCGGCGAGCGGAACTCGGTCAACGCACACCTCCGCGTCGTCGGCGAGGAGATCCGTATGGGCGGCGGGCTGGAGCAGACACTGTTCCGGATCGTCCAGGAGGCGCTCAACAACGCCCGAAAGCACGCAAAAGCCTCCAACGTCGAGGTGGTGATCACCTTCCTGCCCAAGCAGGTGAGCGCTGTCATCCGTGATGACGGCGTGGGCATGGACGTCGAGGCAACCGAGGCAAGCGTGGACCGGACCCGACACTTCGGACTGCTCACCATGCGCGAGCGGGCTGACGGCGACCAGGGCAAGCTCGAGATCAGGTCCCAGCTCGGCAAGGGGACGGAGGTCCGGGCGACATTCGACCTCTGAGCGTGCCGGCTGAACTGGCCGAGAGCCTGGATCGGTACGTCCCCACGACAATGGGAGTGATGCGGCACCGGGTTCTTGCATGCGATTACGACGGGACGCTCGCGACCGAGGGGGTCTGCTCAGATCAGACGGTTGAGGCGCTTCAGCGCGTCGCGGCCGCGGGTGTCCGCCTGGTCCTGGTGACCGGCCGGACCCGGGAGGAGCTGGAGGAGGTCTTCGATCCCGGCACCCTGTTCGAGGCGATCGTGGTCGAGAACGGCGCCGTGGTGATCGATGTCACGACCGGGAAAGAGGAGCTGCTGGCGCCGCGCATCCCGCCCAGGCTCGTCGCGGAGTTCGAGCGCACAGGGGTCACGCCGCTGGTCGTCGGCCGGGTGCTCTGTTCGACCGCCTGGAGCCAGCAGGCCAAGCTCTCGGCCGCGATCGCCAAGGTCGGCGTCGACCGCCAGGTGGTTCGCAATCGCGAGTCGGCGATGGTCCTGCCGCCGGGTATCAGCAAGCGCACCGGGATCGAAGCGGCGCTCAGAGCGCTCGGGGAATCGCGGTCGGCCACAGTCGCCGTCGGCGATGGCGAGAACGACATCGCGCTCTTCGCTGTGGCCGGCGTCTCGGTCGCGGTTGCGAACGCGGTCGACGTCCTCAAGGCGCGTGCAGATGTGGTGCTCACAGAGCCGAACGGCAAGGGCATCCAGGCGCTCGCGGCGGCGATAGTGGCCGGCGATCTGGGCGTTCTGACCGCGATGAGCCCGCTCGCGGGGTAGCCCTCAGACGGGAAGGGTCGGCGTGCGCATCACCGCGCCGTCGCCGCGCAACCACGCCGCGATCGCCACATCGTTCTGCCGGCGTCCAACGGCCGCCCGGCGGTCCGGCTGAAAGTCGAGTGGCGCAACCTCGATGGTGGTGCCCTCGCTCGGCATCACCGCCATCAGGGCGTCGACCATCTCCGGGTCGAACTGCCGGCCGCTCTCGCGGCGCAACTCCGCGAGGATCCAGTCATACGAACGAGGCGGCTGATATGGGCGACCGGTGCGCATGACGTCGAACGCATCGACGACGGAGACGATGCGTGCCCCGAGCGGGATCTGGTCGCCATGCAGGCCGTCAGGGTATCCGCCCCCGTTGAAGTGCTCGTGATGGTGTCTGACGATGAGCCGCACGTCTTCCCACGTGTCGATGTCGGCCAGAATCGCGGCGCCGATCTCCGGGTGGGTGCGCATGACGTCACGCTCCGCGCTCGTCAGGGCCTCGGGCTTGCGCAGCAGCGCCTCGGGAATGGCCACCTTGCCGATGTCATGGAGGCAAGCCCCGAAACGGATGATGCTGCGCAAGCCGTCACCGATGCCGAGGTGGCGCGCGATGGCGTCCGACATCCCGACGAGTCGCGTCGAGTGCTCCTGCGTCTCGTAGTCCTTCGAACTCGAGCGCATTGGCAAGCACCATCGTGAAGCGCTCCAGCATCGGAGCGAGAAAGCGCAGACGCAGCGCCTCATCGGCCAGCTCGCGGCGTTCGAGGGCTCGTTGCAGCACCGTCAGCAGGTGCATGGACTTGAATGGCTTGGGGATGAACGCGACGGCTCCGGCCTGCATCGCCTGCATGGCGAGGTCGAGGTCACGGAAGGCCGTCACCACGATGCACGGGATCATCGGATCCACACGTTGCGTGTGGGCGATGAGGTCGACACCGTTGGCGTGCGGCATGGCGTAGTCGGTGATGACAGCGTCGAAGCAGCCCGGAGCATCGACGCAACCGATTGCCTCAGCGCCGTTGACGGCGGTGGTCACCTCGTGGCCGGCGAACTCGAGCGTCTCCTCGATGAAGCGGCGAGTCAGCCCGTCATCTTCAGCGACGAGTATCCGAGCCACGTGGTGAGGACCTCCGCGTCATGCCAGGCGGGCATGTGGTTGACCGCGATCAGAGCGACATCGTCGCCGATCACGTCAATCCGAAGGTCCCCGTCACACGTCCGTGCGAGACCGCTACAACTGCGGTCGTGCCTCTGGCGCCACCCCGAATGGAAGTCGCAGCGTGTGCCGCCAATGTGCCCGGACGGCACGCTGCACCTGAAGATCGGTCCACCAGATGGGTACCTCGGCGCTCTGGTCGTGGTCGACGCGAAGATGCTTGCAGAGGACCTTGCGTTTCACGGGCATCCCGAAGTCCTTCTTGCCGGTCATGACGACCTTGTAGATCACATAGACCGCAACCCAGCACACGAGCGCGCCGATTGCCGCGAGATACACGTCACCGGGGATCGACGACGATTTCGCTGAGTGCGCGGCAGCGGCAAGCAGAAGAAGCATCGGCCACAGCCTATCCCGCGCTTGCAACGCAACAGTTCACGATCCGGTAACAGCCGTGAGGCCGTCACCGGATCGTGTGTGCTGTCGCGTTGTTTGCCAGTCCGTCTACGCGACGGGGTCTGGCTGCGGCTCCGGTTCGAGTGACAGCGCCACTTCGGCGTCGGCACCCATGTCAAGTCCGATGTAGTCCGGGTCACCACCACCGGCGGCCGCTGCCTCTTCCTCGTAGAGGCGAAGCGCCTCGTCACGAAGCTTCTGGTAGTAGTCGAGGCCCGTCCCAGCAGGGATGAGCTTGCCGATGATGACGTTCTCCTTGAGTCCACGCAGCCGGTCGATCTTTCCCGAGATGGCCGCTTCTGTGAGGACGCGGGTGGTCTCCTGGAACGATGCGGCCGACAGCCACGAGGCCGTGTTGAGCGCCGCCTTGATGAGGCCGAGCAGCACCGTCTGCGCGATTGCGGGCTCGCCGCCTTCGCTCAACGCCTTTGCATTGGCCTCTTCCCATTCGAGCTGCGAGACGATCTCGCCCGGCAGCAGGTCGCTGTCGCCGGCGTTGTCGATGCGGACCTTCCGCATCATCTGCCGGACGATGACCTCGATGTGCTTGTCGTTGATATCGACACCCTGCGTCCGGTACACACGCTGCACCTCGCGCACGAGGTAGTTCTGCACGTCGTCGCGTCCGCGAACGAGGAGCAGCTCCTGCGGGCTGATCGAGCCTTCGCTGATCTTGTCGCCGGCGCTGACGTGATCCCCGTCACGAACCTTGATCTGTGACGACACAGGGATCGGGTACTCGCGTGAATCGTCGTCAGTGCTGCGCACGAGGATGCTCTTGGCATCCACCTTCACCGCTCCCGCGTAGCGGGCGCGGATCGAGACCTCGTTGCCGTGCTCGTCAACGCCGCGGATGAGCTCGGTGCCCTCTGCGACGTGACTCCCGTCCTCGACTGCAACAGCGTGCTTGGACGGGATCGGGTAGGTGGTATCGAAGACGTCGCGCGAGGTGACCTTCACCTTCTGCGACCGGTTCTCGCCGCGGATGACCTCAACGACGCCGTCGATCTCGCTGATGAGTGCCTTGCCTTTCGGCACGCGGGCCTCGAACAGCTCCTCGACGCGGGGGAGACCCTGCGTGATGTCCGAGCCGCCGGTTGCGACACCGCCGGTATGGAACGTCCGCATGGTCAGCTGGGTTCCCGGCTCGCCGATGGACTGCGCAGCGATCACGCCGACCGCCTCGCCGATCTCGACAAGCCGCCCCGTGGCCAGGTTGCGCCCGTAGCACATCCTGCAGACGCCCTCGCGGGCCTTGCAGGTCATGATGCTGCGCACCTTGACCCTGCCGACGGAGTCCTTCTCGGCAAGGATCCGGCGAGCGGTCTCGTCATCGATGTCCTCGCCGGCGCGCTTCACCGTCTCGGTGCCGATGACGATGTCCTGGGCGGCGATCCGCCCCTGGTAGCGGTCGATCACGCGGTCCTTGAGCTCGTCGTCGGTGAGCTCGATCCAGATGCCCGCAGTGGTCTCGCAATCCTCGATGCGAACGATGACGTCCTGCGCCACGTCCACGAGACGGCGGGTGAGGTACCCGGAGTCAGCGGTACGGAGCGCGGTGTCCGCGAGTCCCTTGCGTGCGCCGTGCGTGGAGATGAAGTACTCGAGGACGGTGAGGCCCTCGGAGAAGTTGGCCTTGATCGGCAGGTCGATGATCCGGCCTGTCGGGTCCGCCATGAGTCCGCGCATACCGGCGAGCTGCCGGATCTGCTGCTTGCTGCCTCGGGCTCCTGACTGCGACATCATCAGCACCGAGTGGAAGCGGTCGAACGAGCTCATCGTGACCTCGGTCACCTTGTCGGTGGCGTTCGTCCAGATGTCGACCGTCTTGAGGTACCGCTCGTCGTCGGTGATCAGACCGCGGCGGAACTGCAGGTCGACCTGCTCAACCTCGTCCTCGGCCTTGGTGATGATGCCCTTCTTGGCGGGCGGGGTCTTGATGTCCATGGCGGCGACGGTCACCCCGGCGACGGTCGCGTAGTGGAATCCGAGCCGCTTGATGCTGTTGACCAGCAGCGCGGTGGTCTCCGCGCCGTGCAGGTCGTAGCACTCCTTGACGAGGTGCGAGAGCTTGCCCAGGTCGAGGAACTCGTTGCGGAACGCCATCGACGGAAGGTCGTTGTCGGCTCCGGCGTCACCGAGGGGCAGGACCTCGTTGAAGATGACCCTGCCGATCGTCGTGGTGACGATCTCGGTGCCGGTGGGATCCTCCTCCGACGCGCGATGCGCATGCACGTTGCGCTTGGGCATACGCACCCGGACGCGCTCGTGCAGGTTGACGACGTGGTGCTCGAACGCGAGCTGCGCCTCGCCCGTTGAGGCAAAGGTGTGCAGCTCGGTCTCCGGCCGGTCGTCGTCTGCGCCCCGCTGGGTCAGGTAGTACGCACCGAGGACGATGTCCTGGTGGGGTGCGACCACCGGGCTGCCGTTGGAGGCGCTGAGGATGTTGTTTGACGACATCATCAGGTTCTTGGCCTCGGCGACAGCGCCACTGAACAGCGGCACGTGCACAGCCATCTGGTCGCCGTCGAAGTCCGCGTTGAACGCCTTGCAGACCAGTGGATGGATCTGGATCGCCTGACCCTCGACGAGCACGGGCATGAATGCCTGGATGCCGAGGCGGTGGAGGGTTGGTGCGCGGTTGAGGAGCACGGGATGCTCCTTGATCACGCCGTCGAGCACGTCCCACACCTCGGGACGCACGCGCTCGACCATGCGCTTCGCGCTCTTGATGTTCTGCGTGCTGTTCTGCGAGACGAGCTCGCGCATGACGAACGGCTTGAAGAGCTCGAGCGCCATCTTCTTGGGCAGACCGCACTCGTGGAGGCGCAGCTCCGGGCCGACCACGATGACCGACCGTCCGCTGTAGTCCACGCGCTTGCCGAGGAGGTTCTGACGGAACCGCCCCTGCTTGCCCTTGAGCATGTCGGAGAGCGACTTGAGCTTGCGGTTGCCGGTGCCGGTGATGGCACGGCCGCGACGGCCGTTGTCGATGAGCGCGTCGACCGCTTCCTGGAGCATCCGCTTCTCGTTGCGCACGATGATCTCCGGCGCACCGAGCTCGAGGAGCCGCTTCAGGCGGTTGTTGCGGTTGATCACGCGGCGGTAGAGGTCGTTCAGGTCGCTGGTGGCGAATCGGCCGCCGTCCAGCTGCACCATCGGGCGCAGCTCCGGTGGGATGACCGGCAGGACGTCGAGGATCATCCACGCGGGCGATGTCGACGACTTGCGGAACGCCTCGACGACGCGCAGGCGCTTGATCGCCTTCTGACGGCGCTGACCGCTCGTGGACTTCGACTCCTCGCGAAGGCGCGTCGCCTCATCGCCGAGGTTGATCTGCTGGAGCAGCTCGCGAATCGAGGCAGCACCGATTCCGGCCTTGAAGACCTTGCCGAACTTCTCCGCGTACTCGCGGTAGTCCGTGTCGGTCAGCAGGTCGCGAACGGTCAGCGACTCGAGCTTCTCACGCTGCTTCTGCACGTCCGCACGCAGTGCGTCGAGCTCCTCCTGGGCGCTCACCTCGCGCTCGGCGCGGTTGCCCTGCAGGTCGGCGCGCAGGCCGGCGATCTCCGCCCCGGCGGCGTCCTCGGCTTCCTGGATGCGCTGGGCCATGCTGGCGCGCAGCTCCTCCTCACGCTCGGCAGCGCGGCGCTGCACCTCGACCGCGAGGTCCTCCTCGAGCATCACGCCCTTCTTGGCGACGACTTCGGCGATGACCGAGTCGCTGAGCGTGAAGTTGGCGACGGCCTTGTGGCCCTTCGCCTCCTCGATACGGGAGTCGAGGTCGGCAGCGGACTCACGCAGCTTGGCGATCCGGTTCTCGAGCTCCTCTTCGAGGCGCGTCTTCTGCGCCGCGAGCTCGACTTCGCGCTCGGTGATGCGTGCCTCGATCTCCGGCTTCTCGTCGGCGCCGCCCGAGCTCATCCGCTCCTTGAGCGCGATGATGCGCTCGTCGGTGTTCGGATCGAGCTTCGCGAGCAGCTCCGTACGCGCCTTCTCATCGATCGACGTGACGATGTAGTTGGCGAAGTACAGGACCTTCTCGAGGTTGCGCGGGCTCATGTCGAGCAGCAGCCCCATGCGAGAGGGGATGCCTTTGAAGTACCAGACGTGCGAGACCGGCGACGCGAGCTTGATGTGACCCATCCGCTCGCGACGCACCTTCGCGCGGGTCACTTCGACGCCGCACTTGTCGCAGATGATTCCCTTGTACCGATACCGCTTGTACTTTCCGCAGTGGCATTCCCAGTCCTTTGTCGGACCGAAAATCTTCTCGCAGAACAGACCGTCGCGTTCCGGCTTCAGGGTCCTGTAGTTGATGGTCTCCGGCTTGGTGACCTCACCGTGGGACCAGGACAGGATCATCTCCGGACTGGCGATCGACAGCTTCAGCGCATCGAAGTTTTCGAGTTTCAGCATGTGTGTCCTAACTACCGATTGCTGCTATCGAATGTCGTCCACGTCGTCGCGCTCGTCGCGCTCGAGGTGGATACCGAGATCGAGTGGAATGTCGGGGATGTCCTCCTCACCGAGGAGGATCTGATGCTCGTCGTCGGATTGGATCTCGACGCCGAGCGCGAGGCCTTCAAGCTCTTTCACGAGCACACGGAACGATTCCGGGATGCCGGCTTCGAGCGTGTTCTCGCCCTTGACGATCGCCTCGTACGCCTTGACGCGTCCAACGATGTCGTCGCTCTTGACGGTCAGGATCTCCTGGAGGATGTGGCTTGCGCCGTATGCCTCGAGTGCCCAGACCTCCATCTCGCCGAACCGCTGTCCGCCGAACTGCGCCTTGCCACCCAGCGGCTGCTGCGTGACGAGCGAGTAGGGACCCGTGCTGCGCGCATGGATCTTGTCCTCGACGAGGTGATGCAGCTTGAGCATGTAGATGTAGCCGACCGTGACCTCGCGGTCGAAGAACTCGCCGGTGCGTCCATCGCGCAGACGCTCCTTGCCGGAGCTCGGTAGTCCGGCACGCGCCAGCTCACTCTCGATGAGCTCCTCCGACGCGCCGTCGAAGACCGGCGACGCGACCTTGAGGCCGAGCGCGTGTGCGGCGTACCCGAGATGGGTCTCGAGCACCTGGCCGAGGTTCATGCGGCTCGGCACGCCGAGCGGGTTGAGCACGATCTCGACGGGGGTGCCGTCCGGCAGGTACGGCATGTCCTCGATCGGCATGATTCGAGCGACCACGCCCTTGTTGCCGTGGCGTCCGGCCATCTTGTCGCCTTGCGCGATCTTCCGCTTCTGTGCGACGTAGACACGAACCAGCTCGTTGACGCCAGGCGGCAGCTCGTGGTTGCTCTCGCGGCTGAAGACCTTGACGTCGACCACGATGCCGCGCTCACCGTGCGGGACACGCAGCGATGAATCGCGGACTTCGCGAGCCTTCTCACCGAAGATGGCGCGCAGCAGGCGCTCCTCTGCGGAGAGCTCGGACTCGCCCTTTGGCGTGATCTTGCCGACAAGAATGTCGCCGGGGTGAACCTCCGCGCCGACATAGATGATGCCGCGCTCGTTGAGGTTCTTCAGCGACTCCTCGTTGATGTTGGGGAGGTCGCGGGTGATCTCCTCCGCGCCCAGCTTGGTGTCGCGCGCCTCGATCTCGAACTCCTCGATGTGGATCGAGGTGAACTTGTCCTCGCGCACGACGGACTCGCTGATGAGGATCGCGTCCTCGAAGTTGTAGCCCTCCCAGGGCATGAACGCGACCAGCAGGTTGCGCCCGAGCGCGAGCTCGCCGGTGTCGGTTGACGGACCGTCGGCGAGCACATCGCCCACGTCGATGCGGGCGCCGCTGCGTACGGTGATGCGCTGCGAGAGGCACGTGCCCTGGTTGCTGCGCACGAACTTGTGCACGCCGTACCACTGGTCCGGGCCACCATCGTCAGGACGCACCAGGATGCCGATGCCGCTGTCCTGCCCGCTGAGAATCTTCTCGACCGAACGATCATTGTCCGCGGGCTCCGGCCAGCCGACTCCGACCACGATTCCGGCCTTGCGCGCCAGGACCATCTCGCCGGAGTTGCGTGCGGCATGGCCTTCCATGCCGGTGCCGACGATCGGCGATTCGGCCACCAGCAACGGGACGGCCTGCTTCTGCATGTTCGAGCCCATCAGCGCCCGGTTGGCGTCGTCGTGCTCGAGGAAGGGGATCAGCGCGGTTGCCACGCTGACGATCTGCTTCGGCGAGACGTCCATGAAATCGACGTCACCGATGGGCAGGTCCTTGAAGGTGTGACGCGTGCGGCATGCGACGTGCGCCACGGCGAAATGACCGGCCTCGTCGACTGGGGCGTTTGCCTGCGCGACCGTGTACTTGTCCTCCTCATCTGCGGAGAGGAAGACGATCTCGTCACTGACCCACGGCGTGCCCTTCTCGTCCTTGTACACGCGCCGGAACGGGGTCTCGATGAACCCGAACTCGTTGACGCGTGCGAACGTCGCCAGCGAGCCGATGAGCCCGATGTTCGGACCTTCCGGCGTCTCGATCGGGCAGATGCGCCCGTAGTGGCTCTGGTGCACGTCCCGGACGTCGAACCCTGCGCGTTCGCGTGAGAGTCCACCGGGCCCAAGCGCCGACAGGCGGCGTTTGTGGGTGAGCTCCGCGAGCGGGTTGGTCTGGTCCATGAACTGCGACAGCTGGCTGGACCCGAAGAACTCCTTGATCGCCGCAACCACAGGGCGCGCATTGATCAGGCTCGCGGACGTGATCGTCCCCGAGTCGCTGATGGTCATGCGCTCCTTGATGATCCGCTCCATGCGGATCAGGCCCATGCGGAACTGGTTCTGCAGCAGCTCGCCCACCGCGCGGACGCGGCGGTTGCCGAGGTGGTCGATGTCGTCCGCCTCGCCATGGCCGTTGTTCAGCTGGATGACCTTGCGGATGATCGACACGAAGTCCTGGTTGTCGAGCACGCGGCGATCCTTGTCCCACGCACGCTCGCGCGCCTCGTCCTCGCTGATGCCGAGGTTCTTGTCGAGCTTGAACCGGCCGACCTTCGAGAGGTCGAAGCGGCGTGCGTTGAAGAACAGCGAGTTGAGCAGGTTGCGAGCGTTCTCGACGGTTGGCGGATCGCCCGGACGGATCTTCCGGTACAGCTCGACGAGCGCTTCCTCGACGCTGGTGGTGTTGTCCTTCTCGAGCGTCGCGTTGATGTACTGATGGTCGGGATCGAGGTCGACATCAGCGAAGAACGCGCGGATGTCGTCGTTGCTCGCGTACCCGATCGCGCGCACCAACGTGGTGACAGGGACCTTGCGCTTACGGTCAATCTTGACAGTAAGGATGTCCTTGCTCGAGGTCTCGACCTCGAGCCATGCGCCCCGGTTGGGGATGAGCTTCGCTGCGAACAGCAGGCGCCCTGTGGTCCGGTCTTCACTGCTGGTGAAGTACACGCCTGGCGAGCGCACCAGCTGCGACACGACCACGCGCTCGGTGCCGTTCACGACGAAGGTTCCGGCGCCGGTCATCATCGCGAAGTCGCCCATGAAGACCTCGGCTTCCTTGATCTCGCCGGCGTTCTCGCCGGTCTTGATGTGGAGCCGGGTGTTGATCCGGAGTGGGGCAGAGAAGGTCATGTCGCGCTGACGGCAATCCTCTTCGTCGTATTTGGGCTCCCCAAATTCGTAGTCGAGAAAGCGCAGCTCGTAGTTCTTTCCGGTGTAGTCCGTGATCGGGTTGATCTCGTTGAACAGTTCCCGGAGACCTTCTCTCTTGAACCACTCGAATGAATCAAGCTGGGTCTGGATCAGGTTTCCAACCTCAAGCTTGTCTGCAATCTGGCCGTACGACTTGCGGGCGGCAGTAGTGGTAAGAGAAAGCACCATATGCTAG
Source organism: Candidatus Dormiibacterota bacterium (assembly GCA_963833055.1). Classification (GTDB taxonomy): domain Bacteria; phylum Chloroflexota; class Dormibacteria; order Aeolococcales; family Aeolococcaceae; genus Palsa-851. The sequence continues at coordinate 218,006 of CAWHWM010000011.1, forward strand.
AGTTCCCCCGAGAAGGAATGCGCGCGGGCACGCGCGGCGACGGGCACAATCCCGTATCGTAGCAAAAACCCGCGGAAAAGGGCCTTCACCGCCCGTTCGGAGCGCTTGGCGCGCTTTTGATCCGGGCTTGATCTCGGGACTTCGAATCTACCCGGATGCGCCCGATTTGAAGCGTCCGGCTCCGAAGAGCCGGAATCGCCTCGCTCGGTGCAGCTCTGACGGAGCTACTTGATCTCGACTGTGGCGCCGGCCTCCTCGAGCTTGGCCTTGGTGGAGTCGGCCTCCGCCCTGGCGACGGCCTCGCGCACGGCCTTCGGAGCGGCGTCGACCAGGTCCTTGGCCTCCTTGAGACCGAGCCCGGTGATCTCGCGGACGGCCTTGATGACGTTGATCTTGGCGTCGCCGGGATGGGTGAGGATGACCGAGAACTCGGTCTGCTCCTCGACTGGCGCATCGGCTGCGGCCGAGGGGGCGGCGGCTGCGGCGACCGGGGCTGCTGCCTTGATGCCGAGCTTGTCCTCCATGAGTTTCACGGCGTTGACGACGTCCAGGACGGTCCAGGTCTGGAGCGCGTCGACGAACTCCTCGGGGGTGAGTGTCTTGGTTGCCATTGGTCTCTCCTTAATAGCGTGTGATGGTGATCAGGCGGCGAGCGAGTCGCGGTAGGCCTCGAGGGTCGCCGCGAGGGTTGCTGTTGGGGAATCGATCGCCGCGGCGAGCGTGGACAGCGGTCCCAGCAGTGCCGCCGCGAGACGGCTGAGCAGGATGTCCCGCGAAGGCAGCTCCGCGAGGGTCCGGACCTCGCCGCCGTCGAGCACCTGGCCCTCGGCGAGCCCGGCGACGAGCGGGAGGGTCCGCGTGCTGCGGAAGTGCTCGAAGAGGATCCGCGCGGGAGCGGAGAGGTCGCCGTACCCGATCGCGAGACCCACCGGACCGACGAGTACGTCCGCAAAGCCGGCAGCGCCGGCATCCACCGCCGCACGCCTCGCAAGCGTGTTCTTGACCACGATGTAGTCGATGCCCTCGGCGCGGAGCCGTCCGCGGAGGTCCTCGAGCTGGCGGACCGTGAGGCCGCGATAGTCGGTCACGACCGCGGAGGTGGATCGCGAAAGCATGTCGGTCAACTGGTGGACGGACGCGACCTTGCGCGATCCCGCCCTCGTGACCGCGGGCTTGTCGGTGCTGGTTGGTGCCATTGCTGCCTCCGTCGCGGCCGTGCCCCCGCCGAGCAGCGGGATCACGACCCCCGGGTGCGCCGCTTGAGCGCTTTCCGGCAGCCTTGCCCACCTGCGCAGGAGATTGAGCGGAGCCCGGCCCCGCACCTGCGGTCTTCGGCGAACGGACGACGGCAAGTCGTCTTTCTGGAAGGGCCACAGCGTAGCAGGCGTCGCCTGTTTGTCGCGAGCGCGCGACCGGCGCATGGCGTTCGCACCCCGCAGACTGGGCCGGTGCTCGGTTCTCTCACGGACCGGCTGCCGCGAATCTCGCCGTCCTCCCGCACGCGCCGGGCGACCCGTGCAGCGTCGGCCCGCCCGATTTCGGTCAGCCGCGAAGTCGCGCTGTTCGTGATCGGGTGCGCCCTGGCATCCGCGCTGATCGCCGGTGCCAGCTTCTGGGTGGTCAACACAGCCGCCACGGCAGAGGCGATCAATGAGGCTGAGGTGATCACGCAGATCGACGCTCGGGGCATCGTGGCGCCACTGCTCACGACAGAACTGCTCAGCGGGAGCCCGGCGGCGATCGCGGCCGTCGATGCGGTGGTGGTCGGACGCGTCCTCGACAGCCGGGTCGTCCGGGTGAAGATCTGGACCGCCGCCGGCAAGGTCGTGTACTCCGATGCGCACGGCCTGATCGGGGAGACCTTCGCTCTCGGTGATGACGAGCAGGATGCCCTCGCGGACGGAACCACTGACTCGGAGGTGAGCGACCTCTCCCGCCCGGAAAACCGCTACGAGCGCTCGTTCGGCAGCCTCGTCGAGGTGTACCTCCCGGTTCGCGCGCTGAACGGGACCAAGCTGCTCTTCGAGACCTACCAGCTGGACAGCGCGATCCAGGCGGACGAGGCGCGTGTCTGGGGCGGGATCTTCCCAGCCCTGGTCGCCGGCCTCACCCTCCTGTTCATCGTCCAGGTGCCGCTCAGCTGGCGCCTGGCGCGCCGCCTGCAGCGGAGCAGCCAGGATCGCGCCGCGCTCCTCCAGCGAGCGATCGACAGCTCGGAGACGGAGCGCTGGCGCATCGCCGGCGATCTGCACGACGGCCCGGTCCAGAACCTCACGGCGGTCAGCATCACGCTCGGCTCGGCGGCGATGCGGTTGTCGGACCCCGAGCGCGAGACGCCCCGGTCACGACGAGCTGGTCAGCGTGATGCAGACCGCCTCCGCCGAATCGCGGACGGCGATCCGTGAGCTCCGGACGATGATCATGGAGATCGCGCCCCCGGACCTGGAGCAGGGACTGGACGTTGCGCTGGCCAGGCTGGTCACGGTCGCCGAGGAGCACGGGCTGGCGGCACGGCTGGAGGCCGGCTCGGCCGCGCAGAGCCACCCGCTGGAGGACGTTGCGCTGGTCTATCGCGCGGCGCAGGAGAGCGTCCGCAACGTCATCAAACATGCCCAGGCGACCTCGGTCACCATCCGGCTGCGCCGGGAAGAGGGGCGGCTGACCCTCGAGATCGCTGACGACGGGTGCGGCTTCAGCACCGACGATCTCCGGCGCCGGCAGATGGACGGGCATGTTGGCCTCTCGCTGCTCCAGGAGCGCGTCGCCGAGGCGGGGGCCGCGATCTCGATCGTCTCGGCTCCAGGCAAAGGCACCACCATCAGGCTGCAGCTCGCGAAGTCCTGATCTGCGCTTGTCACGAGTGGCATCTCGGTTTGACGTGTGAACTCAACGTCTGGTAGGCTTTCGCTTCGCTCCACGAGCTTTCCTCGTATTCGCGCGCGCTGTTTCGTGGCAGAGCGCAATTCTCAATAAACGGACGGTCGTGCCTACCTTTCAGCAGTTGGTCCGCAAGGGCCGCACCAAGCCGACGCACAAGACGAAGGCCCGTGCGCTCCGGGGATGCCCCCAGCGCCGCGGCGTCTGCGTTCGCGTGTACACGACCACGCCCAAGAAGCCCAACTCGGCGCTCCGCAAGGTGGCCCGTGTCCGTCTGACCACGAAGGTCGAGGTCACCGCCTACATCCCTGGCATCGGCCACAACCTGCAGGAGCACTCGGTCGTGCTCATCCGTGGTGGCCGCGTTCGCGACCTCCCCGGCGTCCGCTACCACGTGATCCGGGGCACGCTCGACGCCGCCGGCACCAAGAATCGCAAGCAGGGCCGCAGCAAGTACGGCGCCAAGCGCGAGAAGAAGGCGAGCTAACCAGCACATGCCACGCCGTGCCCGCGTTCAGAAGCGCGTCATCCTGCCCGACCCGATCTACGGGAGCGTGGGACTGGCGAAGTTCGTGAACTGCATCATGCTCGCCGGTAAGAAGAGCATCGCCGAGAAGATCGTCTACGACTCGTTCGAGAAGATCCGGCGCTCCTCGCGCAAGGAGCCGCTCGACGTCTTCGACCAGGCGATCCGCAACGTCACCCCGATCCTCGAGGTCAAGCCCAAGCGGGTCGGCGGCGCCACCTATCAGGTGCCCGTTGAGATCCGCCACGACCGGCGGCAGGCGCTCGCGCGCCGCTGGATCATCCGCTACGCCCGCGGCCGCGGCGGCAAGAGCATGTCCGAGAAGCTCGCCGGCGAGCTGATGGACGCCGCCAACGGCGTCGGCGCGTCGATCAAGCGCAAAGAAGACACCCACAAGATGGCCGAGTTCGAACAAAGCCTTCTCCCACTTCCGGTACTGACGTGTCGGTGGCAGTGGCGGCGCGCGCCTTCCCTCTCGAGAAGACCCGGAACATCGGGATCATGGCCCACATCGACGCGGGCAAGACCACGACGACCGAGCGCGTCCTCTTCTACACGGGCCGCATCCACAAGATGGGAGAGGTCCACGAGGGCGCCGCGACCATGGACTGGATGGTCCAGGAGCAGGAGCGCGGCATCACGATCACGTCGGCTGCAACAGCTGCCGAGTGGCGCGGCTACCGAATCAACATTATCGATACGCCCGGGCACGTGGACTTCACCGTCGAGGTGGAGCGGAGCCTTCGCGTCCTCGATGGAGCGGTTGCCGTCTTCGATGCCGTGGCAGGCGTCGAGCCCCAGTCCGAGACCGTCTGGCGCCAGGCCGATCGCTACGAGGTTCCCCGGATCTGCTTCATCAACAAGATGGACCGGATCGGCGCCGACTTCTACGCCGCCGTGAAGTCGATCAAGGAGCGCCTCGGCGCCCACGCGGTGCCCATCCAGCTCCCGATCGGCGCGGAGTCCGAGTTCAAGGGCATGGTCGACCTCGTGACCGAGGAAGCGATCGTGTATACGGATGACCTCGGCACCAGCCTTCGTCGTTCCGAGATCCCGGAGTCGATGCGCGAGCTCGTCGCCCAGTACCGGCACGACCTCCTCGAGGCCGTCGCCGAGTCCGACGACGAGCTGATGATCAAGTACCTGGACGGGGAGACCCTCACCACCGCGGACATCATTCGCGGGCTGCGCGCCGGCACGGTCGGCACCAAGCTGGTCCCGGTCCTGTGCGGCTCAGCGCTCAAGAACAAGGGCGTTCAGCCGATGCTCGACGCGGTTGTCGACTTCCTCCCGTCGCCGCTCGACCGCCCGTCGGTGGAAGGCGCTGCCGCCGAGGGCGAGACCGCAACCGTGCGCAACGCCAGCGACAGCGAGCCCTTCGCGGCGCTCGCCTTCAAGATCGCAACCGATCCCTTCGTCGGCAAGCTCACGTTCTTCCGCGTCTACAGCGGTGTCCTGCGCAGCGGCTCCTACGTCTACAACGCCACCAAGGGTGAGCGCGAGCGCGTCGGCCGCCTGCTGCAGATGCACGCGAACCATCGCGAGGAGATCGAGGAGGTTCGCGCCGGCGATATCGCGGCGGCCATCGGCCTGCGCAAGACCACCACCGGCGACACGCTCTGCGACGAGAAGTACCCGATCGTCCTCGAGCAGATCACGTTCCCGGAGCCGGTCATCTCGGTGGCCGTGGAGCCGAAGACCAAGGCCGAGCAGGACAAGATGGGCATCGCGCTCCAGAAGCTCGCCGAGGAAGACCCCACCTTCCGCGTCCGCACGGACGAGGAGACCGGCCAGACGGTCATCTCAGGGATGGGCGAGCTCCACCTCGAGATCATCGTCGACCGCATGCTTCGCGAGTTCAAGGTCGACGCGACCGTCGGCAAGCCCCAGGTGTCCTACCGCGAGACCGTCACCGCGAAGGCGCACGGGACGGGCCGCTTCGTCCGCCAGTCGGGCGGCCACGGCCAGTACGGCCACGTCGAGCTGGAGATCGAGCCGAACCCCGGCAAGGGATTCGAGTTCGTCAGCAAGATCACCGGTGGCACGATCCCGCGCGAATACATCGCCCCGACCGGGCGCGGCATCGCGGACTCGCTGTCCAACGGCGTCCTCGCCGGCTACCCGGTGGTCGACGTCAAGGTCACCCTGGTCGACGGCTCGTACCACGACGTCGACTCGTCGGAGCAGGCGTTCTCGATCGCCGGTTCGATGGGCTTCAAGGACGGCGTCCGCAAGGCGAAGCCGGTGCTCCTCGAGCCGATCATGCGTGTCGACGTCTTCATGCCCGAGGAGTTCATGGGTGACGTGATGGGCGACCTCTCCGGACGCCGCGGGCAGATCCTCGGCATGGAAGGACGTGCCGCATCGCATATCGTTCACGCAGAGGTTCCGCTGTCTGCGATGTTCGGCTACTCGACGGACCTGCGCAGCATGACCCAGGGCAGGGCCAACTACAGCATGGAATTCCATCATTATCAGCAGCTTCCCGCGAGCCTCGCAGAAGAGCTCGTCGCCAAGGCCAGGGTGTAATTGAGAGCAGGAGTTCAGTAGAGGCACGAAATGGGCAAGAAGAAATACCAGAGCACGAAGCCGCACGTGAATGTCGGAACCATCGGTCACATCGACCATGGCAAGACCACGTTGACGGCCGCCATCACCAAGGTCCTCTCCGAGAACGTCGGGGGTGATAACGCCTTCGTCGCGTTCGACAAGATCGACAACGCACCTGAAGAGAAGGCGCGCGGTATCACGATCGCGACCGCGCACGTCGAGTACGAGACGGCCACGCGTCACTACGCGCACGTCGACTGCCCAGGCCACGCGGACTACATCAAGAACATGATCACCGGCGCTGCCCAGATGGACGGCGCGATCCTGGTCGTCGCGGCGACGGACGGCCCGATGCCCCAGACCCGGGAGCACATCGTGCTCGCGCGTCAGGTCGGTGTCCCGTACATCGTTGTCGCCCTCAACAAGTGCGACGCGGTCGATGACGAGGAGCTTCTCGAGCTCGTCGAGCTCGAGGTTCGTGAGCTCTTGAGCCGGTACGACTTCCCCGGTGACGACATCCCCGTGGTGCGCGTCTCCGCGCTCAAGGCGCTCGAGGGCGACAAGGACGCGGTGGACGGTGTGCTCAAGCTCATGGATGCGGTCGACACCTACATCCCGGTGCCCACGCGTCCGGTCGACAAGCCGTTCATGATGCCGATCGAAGACGTGTTCTCGATCGAAGGTCGTGGCACCGTGGTCACCGGCCGCATCGAGCGCGGGCTCGTCAAGGTCAACGAAGCAGTTGAGATCGTCGGCATCAAGGACACCGCCAAGTCGACGGTGACCGGCGTCGAGATGTTCCACAAGCTGCTGGACGCGGGCGAGGCCGGCATGAACGTCGGCTGCCTGCTGCGCGGCATCAAGCGCGAGGACGTCGAGCGCGGCCAGGTGCTCGCGAAGCCGGGAACCATCACCCCGCACACCAAGTTCAAGGCCCAGGTCTACGTCCTGAGCAAGGACGAAGGTGGACGTCACACACCGTTCTTCACCGGGTACCGTCCGCAGTTCTACATCAGGACCACCGACGTGACGGGTACCATCGCGCTCCCGGACGGCCAGGAGATGTGCATGCCCGGTGACAACGTCGAGATGGGCATCGAGCTGATCACCCCGATCGCGGTCGAGGACGGCATGCGCTTCGCAATTCGCGAGGGCGGCCGGACCGTGGGTGCCGGCGCCGTCACATCGATCGACAAATAACGACTCGATAAGCAGAGCAGAGGAACCACAGGAACACCGTGCCCCAGAAGATTCGCATCCGCCTCAAGGCATACGATCACCGCGTCCTCGATCAGGCCGCGTCCAAGATCGTTGAGACGGCCACGCGTACCGGCACGCGTGTTGCTGGCCCGGTGCCTCTGCCCACCACGATCAACAAGTACACCGTCGTGCGCTCACCGTTCATCGACAAGGACTCGCGCGAGCAGTTCGAGATGCGCACGCACAAGCGGATCCTCGACATCCTCGACGCCAACCCCAAGGTGGTTGATGCGCTGATGCGTCTCAACCTGCCGAGCGGCGTCAACATCGAGATCAAGCTGTGAGCAAAGGCATTCTCGCTCGCAAGGTGGGCATGACCCAGATCTTCACGCCGCAGGGAACGTCGGTCCCGGTCACCGTGCTCGAGGCTGACACCTGCCGCGTCGTGCAGCGCAAAACCGTCGGCGTCGACGGTTATGAAGCCGTCCAACTCGGCTTCGGCGACAAGGCCGTGAAGCGCACGCCAAAGCCGATGCGCGGGACATTTCAAGCGCGCCGGACTCCAGCCGCAGTACCGGCTGAAGGAGTTGCGCGATCCGGGCGATGTCACCGTGGGCGCGCGTCTCACCGTCGACATGTTCGCCGAGGGACAGCGCATCGACGTGACGGGTGTGACGCAGGGCAAGGGATTCTCCGGACAGCACAAGCGCCACAACTTCCATCGCGGTCCCGTGTCGCACGGCTCGCACAACATCAAGCAGGCCGGCTCCATCGGTTCCACCGATGCGGCGCGCGTGTTCAAGGGCCTCAAGATGGCCGGCCAGCACGGCGCGACACAGGTGACGGTGCGCAACCTCGAAGTGGTGCGCGTCGATATCGAGCGCAACCTGCTGCTCGTGCACGGATCGGTCCCCGGACACAAGAACCAGGTCGTGATGATCCGTGACAGCGACCGCACGGCAACGATCGGAGCGCAGGCATGAGCAGCGCACGCGTCGTCGACCAGGCGGGTGTCGAGACCGGCACAGTGGAACTTCCCGAGGCCATCTTCGGCATCGAGCCCAACGGACCCGTGATGCACCAGGCGTTGATCCGTCAGCTTGCCAACGGACGTCAGGGCACGTCGTCGACAAAGACGCGCAGCGACGTTCGAGGCGGAGGCCGCAAGCCCTACCGCCAGAAGGGCACCGGTCGTGCACGTCAGGGTTCCACGCGCTCGCCGCAGTGGGAAGGCGGTGGCATCGTGTTCGGCCCGCATCCTCGCTCCTTCCGCATCGACATGCCGCGCAAGCAGCGTCGCCTCGCGCTCCGCAGCGCGCTCTCGGCGAAGGCGCAGGACGGTGGGCTCCTCGTACTCGAGGGTTTCGAGCTCGAGGCGCCCAGGACCAAGGTGGTTGCCGACCTGATTCGTAGCGTCGATTCGCCTCGCAAGGTGCTCGTCGTGCTCGGTTCGCACAACGAGATGCTCGAGAAGAGCGCACGCAACATTCCCGAGGTGCGCCTGACGCTCGCGGGAAACCTGTCGGTTCGAGACATCCTCGGCGCGGACACCGTGCTCGTCACGCGCGATGCCATCGAGCACATCGAGGAGGCGTTCTCGTGACCGCCGGCCGCAGCTTTGAGCAGATCCTCGTGCTGCCGGTCATCAGCGAGAAGTCGTACGCGTCGATGGCTGCAGGACGCTACGTGTTCCGCTGCCATCCGTCGGCCACGAAGATCCAGATCCGGCGCGCGCTCGAAGAGGCGTTTGTCGATCAGAAGATCACCGTGATCGACGTCAACACGATCAACGTCCGTGGCAAGAAGCGTCGCCGCTCGCGCGGTCAGACCAGGGTGCTCGGTCAGAGCCCCGACTGGAAGAAGGCAATCGTGACTCTCGGCGCAGGCCAGAAGATCGAAGGCCTTTTTGAAGGCGTGTAGAGATGCCGACGAAGAAATACAAGCCAACGAGTCCGGGCCGCCGGTTCATGTCGGTGAGCAGCTTCGAGGGCGTGACCAAGAGCGCACCGCAGCGGCAGCTGGTCGAGCACCTCAAGAAGCACAGCGGACGCAACGCGTCCGGAAAGATCACCGTCCGCCACCAGGGCGGTGGCCACAAGAAGACGTATCGCCTCATCGACTTCAAGCGCCAGAAGGACGGAGTCCCCGGCAAGGTGAAGACGATCGAGTACGACCCGAACCGCAGCGCGCGTATCGCGCTCGTGGTCTACGCCGACGGCGACAAGCGCTACATCCTCTCGCCGCACGGGTTGAGCGTCGGGGACGCCGTCAGCTCCGGTGAGAGCGCGGAGATCCGTCCGGGATGCGCGCTGCCGATCACGAACATTCCGCTTGGAACCACGATCCACAACCTCGAGGTCAAGCTCGGCCGCGGTGGGCAGCTGGTGCGCAGCGCCGGCACGGCCGCGCAGTTGCTCGCCAAGGAGGGCGCCTATGCGCAGGTGCGCATGCCCAGCGGCGAGGTCCGCCTCATCGACGTGCGCTGCCGCGCGACGATCGGGCAGGTCGGCAACGTCGACCATGAGAACGAAGTCGTCGGCAAGGCCGGCAAGTCCAGATGGCGGGGGATTCGCCCGTCGGTTCGTGGCATGACCATGAACCCCTTCGATCATCCTCACGGCGGAGGCGAGGGACGGAGCGGTGCGGGTGGCAACCCGCAGACCCCATGGGGCAAGCCCGCGCTCGGTTATCGCACCCGTCACAACAAGAGCACTGATCGGATGATCGTGCGCCGGCGGGACAAGTAACCATGGGTCGCTCGCTCAAGAAAGGACCGTTCTGCGATGACCACCTTCTCAAGAAGGTGCAGCAGCTCAACATGTCGCGCGAGAAGCGGATCATCAAGACCTGGTCGCGCCGCAGCGACATCTTCCCGGAGATGGTCGGTCACACCATCGCGGTGCACGACGGACGCAAGCACGTTCCCGTGCTCATCACCGAGACGATGGTCGGCCACAAGCTCGGTGAGTTCGCTCACACCCGCCGCTATCGCGGGCATGGGCACCACACCGAACGCAGCACGGCGCTGAAGTAGGACGAGATGGAAGTTGTTGCAACTGCGAAATGGGTTCGCACCACCGCGCGCAAAGCACGCCTCGTCTCGGCGATGGTCACCGGCTTGCCTGTCGCAGAGGCACTCGTCGTGCTGAACTACTCGCCGCGCTCGGCTGCATCCGACATCGCCAAGGTGATCAAATCCGCGGCGGCCAACGCCGAGCACAACTACAACCTCGACGCATCGTCGCTGCGCGTCGCGCGTGTCGAGGTTGACGGCGCGATGATCATCAAGCGCTGGCGCGCCAAGCCGCGTGGTATGGCGGGCAGCATCTTCAAGCGCACGAGCCACCTGCGCGCATTCGTCACCGATGACGAGGCCCCGGCAAACGTGCGCCGCCGCTCCGCGGTGAAGATGCCCCGGACGGTTGTGCCCGCCCCGGTGGTCACGCCTGCAGCCGCGACGACACCCGCCGCTGGCACCGATGCACCGGCGGCGAAGCCACGCCCGGCACGTCGCCGCGCACCCAAGCCCACAACGGAAGAGGCTGAGTAGATGGGTCAGAAAGTCAACCCGATCGGTTTCCGGCTCGGTGTCTACCGGAACTGGGACGCGCGCTGGTACGCCGACAAGGAGTACACGAAGCTGCTCCATGAGGACATCGCGATGCGACGCCTCATCGGTAGCCGCCTGCGCAATGCCGGCCTCGCGCGCATCGAGACCGAGCGCAGCGCCAACCAGCTCACCGTGATCATCCAGACGGCCAAACCCGGCATCGTCATCGGCAAGCAGGGTGCTTCCGTTGACGCGCTCCGCGACGAGCTCGAGCGGATCTCGGGCAAGAAGGTGCGCGTCACCATCCACGAGATCAAGACACCTGAGCTTGACGCGACGCTCGTCGCCGAGAACGTCGCCTCGCAGCTCGAGAAGCGCATCGCATTCCGCCGCGCGCTCAAGCAGACGCTGATGCGCAGCATGCGTGCCGGCGCCAAGGGCGTGAAGATCCAGGTGAGCGGCCGGCTCGGCGGCTCCGAGATGTCGCGTCGTGAGTGGGATCGCGACGGCCGTGTGCCGCTGCACACGCTGCGCGCGAACATCGACTACGGCAAGGCAGAGGCGCGCACCACGTTCGGTCGCATCGGCGTGCAGTGCTGGCTCTACCTCGGCGACTTCGTCACCGCCACCGGCGAACCGATTGCGCCTGGCAAGGATCGCGCCGAGGACCGCGGCCTCGAGGATCGCGTGCCCGCGCCCGCCGCGCGCATTGCCGAAGCGCCCGCCGAAGAGGCGGTTGTCATCACCGAGGCTGCAGAGATCCCTGACGTCGACGTCGAGGAGACGCAGGTCGAGGACGTGCCCGAGATCGATGAGGACGAGGAGGTCATCGCGGCCGCCGGCGTCGATCCTGCCGCGGGCGGTGAGAAGGTCGAGAAGCTGACTCCCAAGCGCGCCCCGGCACGTCGCAAGCCGGTGGCGGCGAAGAAGCCGGCGTCCGTTTCCCGCGCACCCAAGAAGGTCGTCAAGAAGGCCGACGGGCCCGCCGACGCCGTCGAGGAAGAGGAGGAGTAGCGATGCTGATGCCGAAGCGAACCAAGCATCGCAAGCTCCATCGCGGACGGAGGACCGGTGCCGCGCAGCGTGGCAACAAGCTCGACTTCGGAACGTTCGGGCTCCAGGCCACCGAGCAGTGCTGGATGACCAACCGTCAGATCGAAGCAGCCCGGCGCGCCATGACGCGGCACGTCAAGCGCGGCGGCAAGATCTGGATCCGCATCTTTCCCGATCACGCGTACACCAAGAAGCCTGCAGAGACCCGGATGGGAAGCGGCAAGGGCCAGCCCGAGGGCTGGGTCGCCGTGGTGCTTCCCGGACGTGTGCTCTTCGAGATGGCGGGCGTGACCCGAGAGACCGCACAGGAGGCGATGCGCCTCGCGGCCTTCAAGCTGCCCATCAAGACGCGGTTCCTCGTTCGCGAGGAGACCGGGTCGGACCTGGAGGCGGCCACGCTATGACCAAGCAGACCGATGCGCTCAATGAGCTGCGCCGTATGACTGTTGCCGAACTGGACGACCACCTCCTCCGTCAGCGCCGGCGCCTCTTCGAGGTGCGCTTTCAGCAGGCCACCGGGCAGGTGGAGAACCACCGCCAGGTCCGCGAGATCCGGCACGAGATCGCCCGCGCGATGACGGTGAAGATCGAGATCGAGCGCGGCCTGCGTCCAGCGTTCGTCGAGCCGGTGGTTCATGCCGCGCCGGCGAAGCCCAAGGCCGTGCGCGCACCACGCGCAAAGCCGGCCCCGCGCCTCGAGGTGCCGGCCGTCGTTCCTGCAGCTGTTCCTGTTGCCGAGCCCGCAGAACCTGTGGAGGCCGTCGCGGAGACCGTCGACGCCAAGGAGGATGTCGATGAGTGACGCGCCCCAGGCCCCGGTGACCCGCACGCGCCGCAAGGTGCGCGACGGTGTCGTCGTGAGCGACAAGATGGAAAAGACGGTGATCGTGCTCGTGCAGATCAGCAAGCCGCATCCGCTCTACAAGAAGGTCGTGCGCCACAGCCGGCGCTTCAAGGTCCACGACGACGAGAGCTGCGGTCTCGGCGACCGCGTGCGCATCATCGAAACCCGTCCGATCTCGAAGGAGATCCGCTGGCGCGTGGCCGAAGTGCTGGAGAAGGCCCGCTGACATGATCCAGCAGGAATCGGTGCTCAAAGTGGCGGACAACAGCGGCGCGCGCGAGTTGCTCTGTATCCGTGTGCTGGGCGGCAGCTATCGCAAGTACGCTTCAGTTGGCGATGTGATCATCGGCACCGTCAAGGTTGCGCAGCCCAACGCGCAGGTGAAGAAGGGCGACGTCGTTCGCGCCGTCGTGGTGCGGACCACCAAGGAATACAAGCGCCCGGATGGCAGCAACATCCGCTTCGACGAGAACGCGGCAGTGCTGATCACCCCGCAGAACAACCCGCGCGGCTCGCGCATCTTCGGCCCGGTTGCTCGCGAGCTGCGCGAGCGCAACTTCATGAAGATCGTCAGCCTCGCTCCGGAGGTGATCTGACATGGCGACGTCGAGAGTCGAGCGCAGACACCGGATGACACTCCTGCACGAGGGCTGGGCGCGTGGCCATGTCCGCCCGCTCGACATCCGCAAGGGCGACAGGATCGAGGTCATCAGCGGCAAGGACAAGGGCAAGCGAGGCGTCGTGGAGCGGTTGCTCCCGGAGCAGCAACGCATCGCCGTCGGCGGCGTGAACCTGCTCAAGCGCCACACCAAGTCCGGCGTCCAGGGCAACATCCAGGGCGGCATCGTCGACTTCGACGGGCCGGTGGCCTACAGCAACGTCATGCTCGTCTGCAACCGCTGCGACAAGCCCACGCGGATCGCGCACGGCGTGGATGAGCTCGGTCGGCGGGTGATCGTCTGCAAGAAGTGCGGCGAGACGTACGACAGGGCGCAGGTCTGATGGCTGTGCACGTCGCCGAGCTGCCCCGTCTGCACCGCCGGTACATCGACGAGATCGTGCCCACGCTGGTCGCCGAGTTCCGCTACCTGAACGCGATGCAGGTGCCATCCCTCGAGAAGGTCGTGGTCAACATCGGCCTCGGCGAGGCGATCACCAACGCGCGCGCAATCGACGCGGCGATCATCGACCTGAAGCTGATCACCGGCCAGGCGCCGATCGTCATCCGGGCGAAGAAGTCGGTGGCGGCGTTCAAGCTGCGCGAAGGAATGCCCATCGGTGTCAAAGTGACGCTGAGAGGGCGGCGCATGTTCGACTTCCTCGACAAGCTGCTCAACGTTGCGCTCCCGCGCATTCGAGATTTCCGCGGCGTCGATCCGAAGGCGTTCGACGGGCACGGCAATTACACCCTCGGGTTGCGCGAGCAGCTCGTCTTTCCGGAGATCGACTACGACAAGATCGACAAGCTTCGCGGGCTGGAGGTGTGCATCGTGACGACCGCTCGCACCGATGCAGAAGGCCGTTCGCTGCTCACCGGGCTCGGGATGCCCTTCAGGAAGAACTGACCGATGGCTAAGAAGTCCCTGATCGCCAAGGCGAACCGGCCCGCCCGGTACTCCACGCAGGCGCATCACCGTTGCGGTGTGTGCGGCCGTCCGCGCGCCTACATGCGCAAGTTCGGCATGTGCCGGATCTGTTTCCGCCAACTCGCCAGCATCGGACAGATACCTGGCGTTCAGAAGAGCTCGTGGTGACCCATGACCAGTGACAGCATCGCGGACATGCTCACGCGCATCCGCAACGCCAACCAGGCCCATCACCGCACCGTGGAGATCCCGGTGTCGAAGATGAAGGTCGAGATCGCGCGCGTCCTCACCGAGGAAGGCTTCGTCGACGGGTACGAGGTCTCGGGAGAGGCGCCGATGCAGCTGCTCACGGTCACCCTCAAGCCGGGAAGCCCGCGCGGACGCGCGCTCTCCGGATTGCGCCGGATCAGCCGTCCCGGGTTGCGCGTGTATGCGCGCAAGTCGGAGATCCCGCGCGTGCTCGGCGGCCTCGGTGTCGCCATCATCTCGACGTCGCGTGGATTGATGACGGGACGCGCAGCGCAGCGCGCTGGACTGGGCGGCGAAGTCGTCGCGTTCGTGTGGTAGGTCGAAACTGATGTCGCGCATTGGCAAGCTTCCGATCCCCGTCCCCGAAGGCGTCGAGGTTGCCCTCGAGACGGGCAATCGCCTCAGCGTCACGGGCTCGCGCGGAACGCTGCAGCGCACCTTTGCGCCCTCGATGCTCATCAACGTCGAGACCGGGACGATCACCGTCGATCGCCCGTCCAACGCGCGGATCCACCGTTCCCTGCACGGCCTGACCAGGACGCTCGTCGCCAACATGGTGCAGGGCGTCAGCGGCGGCTTCACGCGCGATCTCGACCTGGTCGGTGTCGGCTTCCGCGCCGCGCGCCAGGGCGGCGATCTGATCCTGACCCTGGGATACTCGCACCCGATCCGCTATACCCCGCCCGAGGGGATCAACATCGAGGTCCCCGCTCCGACGCAGATCTCGATCAGCGGTTCGGACAAAGAGGTCGTGGGTCAGGTGGCTGCCAAGATCCGCTCCTTCAGAAAGCCTGAGCCGTACAAGGGGAAGGGCATCCTGTATCGGGGCGAGAAGCTCCGCCGGAAGGCGGGCAAGTCCGGCAAGGCCGGCAAGACGAAGTAACGAGAACGAGTAACAAGTAGAAGGCTGATCAGATGTTCACGAAGCACGATCGACGCGCCGCCCGCGCTCGACGCCACCGCCGCGTGCGCAAGCACGTGAACGGCACGGCTGCGCGTCCACGGCTCGCGGTGTTCCGCAGCCTCCGCCATATCGGTGCACAGCTGGTCGACGATGCCACCGGGCACACGCTTGCGTCTGCGTCGACCACCGAGCCGGCGCTGCGCGCAGTGCTCGGCGACGCCAACGCCTGCACCACCGCCGGTGCGGCGGCGATCGGCAAGACCATCTCCGAGCGCGCCAAGGCGGCAGGCGTCGACACGGTGGTGTTCGACCGTGCCGGGTACCTCTTCCACGGCCGGGTCAAAGCCCTTGCCGAGGCGGCCCGTGAAGGCGGGTTGAAGTTCTGATGGGGATGCGCATGGATCGCCGCGATGATCGCGGCAGCGAGTTCCAGGAGAAGATCGTCTCGCTCAACCGCGTCGCAAAGGTGGTCAAGGGCGGACGTCGCTTCTCGTTCAGCGCGCTGGTCGTGGTCGGCGATGGCAAGGGCCGTGTCGGCGCCGGGCTGGGCAAGGCCGGTGAAGTGCCGGACGCCATCCGCAAGGGTGTCGACGACGCCAAGAAACACATGATCACCGTGCCGATGGTGGGTACCACCATCCCGCACGAGGTGCGGTACAAGCTGGGCGCGGCCAAGGTGCTCCTCAAGCCGGGCGTCCCCGGAACCGGGGTCATCAGCGGCAGCTCGATGCGTGCTGTCGTCGAGGCGGCCGGCATCAAGGACATCCTCACCAAGAGCCTCGGCACCGACAACCCGATCAACGTCGTGCGCGCCACCGTCTCCGCGCTGGCCAGCCTGCGAACCCTCGCCTCGGTCGCCGAGCTGCGGGGCAGGACGCCGGAGCAGATCGTCGGCAGTCGCAAGATGGCCGATCGCATGCTCGGCCGGGTCCCGGCGGTGCCCGAAGCGCCGGCAGTCGAGGTGGTGGCGCCATGAGCACGGTTCGCGTGACGTATCGCAAAAGTGCCATCGGCTATGCCTGGGATCAGAAGGCGACGCTTGGGGCGCTGGGCCTCAAGAAGCTCAACCACACGGTGGAGCACGAGGCGACACCCTCGATTCGCGGCATGGTCCACAAGGTCCGCCACCTCGTGGCGGTGAACGGCGAGCCCGCGGACTCCCCGGCAGGCGTTGCGCTGCTCCGGGATCTCGCGGCGGAATCGGAGAGTGCGGCGTGAAGCTTCACGAACTGAAGCCGGCCAGAGGCAGCCGGAAACCGCGCAAGCGTGTCGGGCCGCGGCGAAGGCGCCGGCCAGGGCAAGACCAGTGGTCGCGGCCAGAAGGGCCAGGGATCGCGGTCGAGCGTCGGGCTGCCCACCGGATTCGAAGGTGGCCAGATGCCGCTCAAGCAGCGGCTCCCGAAGCAGCGCGGCTTCCACAACCGCTGGCGGCGTGAGTACGTCGTGGTCAATCTCGGCAAGCTCGTTCGCTTCGAGAAGGAGAGCGTCGTCGATCCGGACACGCTCACCGAGGCCGGGCTCATCCCGCGCGCCTCGTCACAGGTCAAGGTGCTCGCGGCCGGCCATCTGGGCCACGCGCTGACGCTCCGCGTCCACCGGATCTCCGCTGCCGCTCGCACCGCTGTCGAGTCCGCGGGCGGGTCTGTCGAGCTGCTCGGCGAGCAGCCCGCGCCGGCCGATGCCGAGCCGGTCGGCAAGCGCGCCGAGCGCAGAGCCGCCGCAGTCATCAAACGCGCCGAGATCCTCGCCCGGCCGAAGACACCGCGCGTGTCGGAGCCGAAACCGGACGGCAAGAAGCCTGCCAAGGGAGCCGCTGCCGCAAGAGAAGCGAAACCCGAGCAGGTTCGCCTCGAGCGCGCCCGGCGCAAGGCCGCCCAGGAGGCCGCGGATGCAGACGGCGAGCAGGACGCACCACAGAGCAACGAGGCGGGGACCGAGGACACGGAGTGAACCTCCTCGAGGCGCTCGGTCAGGCGATCCGGATCCCGGAGCTGCGGCGCAAGCTGCTCTTCACGCTCGGTTTGCTGGGTGCGTTTCGAGTCCTTGCGGCGATCGCCATCCCGGGCACCAACCCGACGGCGCTCGCCGAGCTCTTCTCCGGGAACACGCTGCTCGGCCTGCTCAACCTCTTCAGTGGTGGCGGGCTGCAGCGCTTCACGCTTGTCGCCCTGGGATTGAACCCGTACATCAACGCCACGATCATCATGCAGTTGATGACGGTCGTCTCCGTCCGGCTCAAGGAGCTGAGCAAGGAAGGAGAGATCGGTCGTAAGAAGATCACGCGTTACACGCGCTGGCTCACCGTGCCGCTGGCGATGCTCCAGGCATTCGGTTATCTGGCGCTGTTCCAGCAGCCCGTCGGCAACGCCGGTCCCATCATCGCGAACCCCACGGCGGCCACCGAGCTCAGCATCATCCTGACCCTCACCGCGGGCACGATCATCGCCATGTGGCTCGGAGAGTTGATCACCGAGTACGGCGTCGGCAACGGCGTCTCGCTGATCATCTTCGTCGGCATCATCGGCCGGCTGCCGGCGGCGATCGTGGGCTACGGCGGCACTGGTGGCACCGCGCACATCATCCAGATCGTGATCATGGCGCTCATCGCCGTTGCGGTCACTGCCGGTGTCATCGAGGTGCAGCAGGCCCAACGCAAGGTCCCGGTGCAATCCGCGCAACGCGTCCTCAACGTGCGCACCGGTCAGGCATCGCAGGGACGGCGCAACTTCTTACCACTTCGAGTCAACGCCGCAGGCGTCATCCCGATCATCTTCGCGATCTCGATCATGACGTTCCCGACGATCTTCGCCAATCTCTTCTCGAGCAGCGGCGGCTGGACGCAGACCGTCGCCGCATGGATCACCACCAACTGGCAGGCGACCGGCGGCAGCATCTTCCTGAACATCGTCTACAACGGGATCTACTTCCTGCTCGTGATGGGCTTCACCTATTTCTACACGGCGATCGTGTTCGACCCCGTGGATGTCGCCGACAACCTGAAAAAGCAGTCGACGTTCATCCCCGGCATCCGCCCTGGCAGAAGCACCGCCGAGTACCTCGGCAAGGTCATGGGCAGGATCACGCTTGCCGGTGCGCTCTTCCTTGCGCTCATCACCGTCGTCCTGCCGCTCATCACCGCGGTGCTCACGGGGGTCCCGTCGACGAGCCTCTACCTCGGTGGAACAGCGATCCTCATCGTCGTCGGCGTGGCGCTCGACACCATGAAGCAGATCGAAACCCAGCTGCTGATGCGGCAGTACAAGGGATTCATCAAGTGATTGCGCTCATGTTCGGACCGCCCGGCAGCGGCAAGGGCACGCAGGCGGCGCGCGTCGCCGTGAAGCTCGGCGTCCCCCACGTGGCAGCGGGCGACATGCTTCGCAGCGAGGTCGCTCGCGATACCGCACTCGGCCGCGAGGCCAAGCCGATCATGGATTCCGGCGGCCTCGTCCCGGACGACCTCGTCGTTCGCATGATCGACGCGCGGCTCAACGAGCCGGACGCCAAGCGGGGCGTGCTGCTCGACGGCTTCCCGCGCACTGTGCCGCAGGCCACCACGCTCGACGCGATGCTCGGGCGGCGCGGCGAGTCGGTCGCGAACGTGATCTCCCTCGAAGTCCCGGACGACGAGTTGAAGACGCGCATCCTCAAGCGGGCCACCATCGAAGGGCGCAGCGACGACACCGCCGAGGGGCTTGCCCAGCGTCTGGTCGTGTACCGGCAGGACACCGCGCCGGTGCTCGAGCACTACCGCAGATCGGGCACGCGCATCGAGGCCATCGACGGTGTCGGTGACATCGACGCGATCACCGAGCGGATCATGACGTCGCTGCAGCACAACGACGCGACGGTGGGGAGCGCATGAGCCCATACGGCATCGACGGGTTCCGCCTGAAGCGGCCGGAGGAGATCGAGAAGATGCGGGTCTCCGGACGCATCCTCGGCGCCTGCCTCGCGCAGCTGGCAAGCTCCGTGCGTGCCGGGATGACCACGCTCGATCTCGACCGCGAGGCCGACACCTTCATCCGCGACCACCACTGCATTCCCGGGTTCCTCGGGTATGACGGGTTTCCCAACTCGCTGTGCGTGTCGATCAACGACCAGGTGGTCCACGGCATCCCCGGCCCCCAGGTCATCAACGAGGGCGACCTCGTCTCACTCGACTGCGGGCTCATCCTCGACGGCTGGTGGGCGGACAGCGGCCTCTCGGTCGCGTGCGGGGAGGCGAGCCCCCAGGTGCATCGCCTCATCGACGTGACGCGCCAGGCGCTCGATCTGGGCATCGCCGCGGCCAAGCCCGGGCAACCACATCGGTGACATCGGTGCGGCGGTCCAGACCTTTGTCGAGGCCAACGGGTACTCGGTCGTGCGCCAGTACGTCGGCCATGGCATCGGGCGCGACATGCACGAGCTTCCGCAGGTGCCGAACTACGGCCGTCCGGGCACCGGCAACCTCATCAAGCCCGGGTACGTGATCGCCATCGAGCCGATGGTCAACGTGGGCCGTCCGGACACCCGGGTCCTCGACGACGACTGGACGGTGGTCACGTCCGACGGCAAGCTCTCCTGCTACTTCGAGCACACCATCGCGGTCACCGAGTTGGGGCCTGAGGTCCTGACGCTCCGCCCCGACCATGTGCTGGCGGACGTGCCGTCGTGAAGGTGAGCGATTTGCCTGCCGGAGCGGGCGCGGTTTATACTCAACACCTCGGGCTCTCGCATGAGCCTGGTTCGGCGCGCACGCAACGTGGTACCGCCGGCACCAGCGTCACGGATCGCCCCGGGACGCATCGAGCACTTGCCATCGGCTGCCTACGCCGCCAACCATGAGGAACCCGTTACCAGGATGAAGGTCAGAGCATCGGTCAAGCGCCTGTGTGAGCGCTGCAAGGTCATCAAGCGCCACGGCGCCGTCAGAGTGATCTGCGAGAACCCGAAACACAAGCAGCGGCAGGGGTAGCGCCAGGCAATGGCACGTATCGCCGGCATTGACGTCCCCCGCGACAAGCGGATCGAGATCGCCCTCACGTACATCTACGGGATTGGGCCGACGACTGCAAAGCGAATGCTGTCGCTCGCCGGTGTCTCGGGTGATACGCGCACCAAGGATCTGAACGACGCCCAGGTCGGCAAGCTGCGTGACGTCATCGCCAAGCAGCTGCAGGGGAGGGTCGAAGGCGACCTCCGCCGTCAGATCGCGCTCAACATCAAGCGGCTCACCGAGATCGGCACCTACCGTGGCCTCCGCCACCGGCGCGGGCTCCCGGTTCGCGGCCAGCGCACACGCACCAACGCACGCACCCGTCGCGGTCCCAAGAAGACCGTGGGTGTGCGCCGCAAGAAGGCGACGAAGTAACCCATGGCCAAGAAGAAGAAAGTCGTCCGAACGCGCCGCCGCGAGCGCAAGAACATCGCGGTCGGGCAGGCGCACGTGCTGGCCACGTTCAACAACACGATCGTCAGCCTCACCGATCCCGATGGCAACGTCATCGCCTGGGGATCCGCGGGTGCGCAGGGTTTCAAGGGCTCGCGCAAGAGCACGCCGTTCGCCGCGCAGGTCACCGCTGAGGCGGCCGCACGCCGGGCGATGGAGCATGGCTTGAAGTCGATCGAGATCTTCGTGAAGGGCCCGGGCGCCGGACGCGAGGCGGCGATTCGCAGCCTCCAGGCCAGCGGGCTCGACGTCAGCGCGATCTCCGATGTGACCCCGATCCCTCATAACGGCTGCCGTCCGCCGAAGCGGCGGCGGGTCTAGGGGATTCGATGGCCAATCAAGCGGGTCCTGTCTGCCGTCTCTGCCGCCGTGAAGGCGCAAAGCTCTACCTCAAGGGCGCCAAGTGCGTCACCAACTGCACGTTCGACAAGCGCAGCGGGTTGCTCCCCGGCCAGCACGGGCTCGCCCGGCGCCGCAAGGCGAGCGACTACGGCATCCAGCTTCGTGCGAAGCAGAAGGCGCGTCGCATCTACGGCGTCCTCGAGACCCAGTTCCGCCACTACTTCGAGCGCGCCGAGGGCGCCGAAGGCGTCACCGGCACCGTGCTGCTCCAGCAGCTGGAGCGCCGGCTCGACAACATCGTCTACCGGCTCGGCCTCGCCAGCTCGCGTCGCGAGGCGCGCCAGCTCGTGAGCCACCGGCACTTCAAGGTCAACGGCCGCGCGCTCAATATCGCCTCCGCGCAGCTCCGCCCGGGAGACGTGGTGGAGGTTCGTGAGCGCAGCCGCAAGATGCTCGTCCTCGAGAACGCGCAGTCCCTCGTCTCGGGCAGGTCGGTCCCGGACTGGCTGATCCTCGACGCCGGCGCGCTCAAGGGCACGGTCATACGTTTACCCGAGCGCCATGAGATGGAACAACAAATCGAAGAGCAGCTCATCGTGGAGTACTACTCG
Organism: Candidatus Dormiibacterota bacterium; assembly: GCA_963833055.1. GTDB lineage: Bacteria > Chloroflexota > Dormibacteria > Aeolococcales > Aeolococcaceae > Palsa-851. The sequence continues at coordinate 239,732 of CAWHWM010000011.1, forward strand.
AGATGACCATGCTCCGCGCCGGGATCGGCGCAACGTCCCTGCCCCCTGTTGAGGAGTCCTGAATGGCAATTGACATGATGACCACGCCCGCGGTCAAGGAGATCGAGAGCAGCGCCGATTACGGCAAGTTCGAGATCGAGCCGCTCGAGCCCGGATTCGGCGTCACGCTCGGCAACTCGCTCCGCCGCGTGCTCCTGTCCTCGCTGCCGGGCGCCGCGATCACCTCGGTGTCGATCGAGGGCATCGCCCACGAGTTCAGCTCGATCGAGAACGTCAAGGAAGACGTCACCGAGATCCTGCTCAACATCAAAGAGATCAACGTGCTCTCGCACAGCGCCGATCCGGTGCGCATCAGCCTTGACCAGCACGGTCCTCGCGAGGTGACCGCCGGCGACATCGAGTGCCCGAGTGACATCGAGATCCGCAACCCCGGCCAGCACATCGCCACGCTGGACTCGCCCAAGGCGCAGCTCCGCATGGACCTGATGGTCGAGCGCGGCAAGGGCTACGTCACCGCCGAGCGCAACAAGAAAGAGGGTCAGGCGATCGGGGTCATCCCGATCGACGCGATCTTCACCCCCGTGCGCAAGGCCAACTTCTTCGTCGAGAAGACCCGTGTCGGTCAGGAGACCGAGTGGGACAAGCTCGTCGTCGAGGTCTGGACCGACGGCACGCTTGCTCCGGTGGAGGCGGTCAGCCGCGCTGCCGGCCTCTTCACCGACCACCTCGGCCTCTTCGTGCGGTTCGGCGACAACCTCGCCGCCCCGCAGCAGCGTCAGGCGCGTGGCAACGACCTCCCGAGCCGTCTCGCCGATGTCCCGATCGAGGACCTCGAGCTCAGCGTCCGGGCGCTCAACTGCCTCAAGGCAAACGACATCACCAAGGTCGGGCAGCTCGTCGCCATGAAGCAGGAAGAGCTGCTGACGCTACGCAACTTCGGACAGAAGTCGCTCGACGAGATTCGCGAGAAGCTCGTGCAGCGCGAACTGGTCACGCCGGAAGAGCTGGACACGCTATTCCAGCCGATGGCGAGGTAACCGGAACCACTCATGCGACATCGCATAGCGGGGCGGAAGTTTGGGCGCAGCGCTGCGCATCGTCAGTCGATGACGCGCAACCAGGTGACGTCGTTGCTGCGCTACGGCCGCATCACAACCACCGAGGCGAAGGCCAAGGAGTTGCGCCGCTGGGTCGAGCGCGTCATCACGGACGCCAAGCCGGATGACCTCAACGCGCGCCGCAAGGTCGCGTTGTACGTCAACGATCGCGATGTTTCGAACAAGCTCTTCTCGACGTACCTCGAGCGCTACAAGGAGCGTCCCGGCGGTTACACGCGGGTCGTGAAGCTGCCGCCGCGCCGCAGCGACGCAGCGCCGATGGCGATCATCGAGCTGGTCGAGTAGGAACGAGACACTCGTGCCCACATACAGCATCACCCTCGAGTACGACGGCACCGACTTCGCGGGCTGGCAGATCCAGCCGAGCGCGCGGACCGCGATGGGCGTGTTCAAAGACGCGCTCGGTGCCGTGACGACCGAGACCCCCGCGCTCACCGCCGCCGGCCGTACCGACGCGGGCGCACACGCGCATGGACAGGTCGTCGGCTGCACGCTCGAGCGTGGCTGGGAGCCCGACACGTTGCGCAACGCGCTGAACGCGACGCTTCCCGGCGACATCGCGGTGCGCCGTGTTGCGATCCGCGACGCGGGCTTCGATGCTCGCCGCGACGCCGTCGAGCGTACCTACCGCTACGTCGTGGTGTGCCGGGACGGCAGGGCTCCGGTGTTGCGCCGCAACGCCTGGACCGTGCGCGGACCGCTCGATGTCGATGCGATGCGCAGCGCAGCGGCGCACCTCGTCGGCAGGCATGACTTCGCGGCGTTCGGGAGCGCACCGCGCGCCGGCGGTCACACCGTTCGTCAGGTCGCCGACATCAGCATTGATCGCACCGAGATCGGCAGCGATGCCGGCGAAGCCGTCATCGACACCGTGGTGATCACGGTGCATGCTGACGCGTTTCTGCGCGGCATGATGCGCTCGTTCACCGGCGCGCTCGTGAAGATCGGCCAGGGCCGGGCGACACCGGAGTGGCTCGAGTTGCTCGTCGATACTGCAACGACGCGTGACTCCTCGCTTTCGGTCGCTCCCGCGCGCGGCCTGCACCAGTGGTCGGTGCGCTACGAACCAACACCTCAGGAGCTCGCCGCATGACCAGCACGCTCACGTACCAGGCCAAGCCGGCAGAGCTCGAGCAGCGCTGGTTCCTCGTCGATGCGCGCGGGGAGACGCTCGGCCGCCTCGCGGCGAACATCGCACGTGTCCTTCGCGGCAAGCACCGTCCGCAGTTCACGCAGCACATCAACACCGGCGAGCACGTGATCGTCATCAACGCGCGTGACATCGTGGTCACCGGCCGCAAGCGCACGCTCAAGAAGTACGACCGGTACTCCGGATATCCCAGTGGCCGCCGCGTCCGCACCTTCGATGAGGCGATGGCCGTCGACGCCACGTTCCCGATCATGCATGCCGTCCGCGGGATGCTGCAGCACAACACCCTCGGTGCAGAGCAGCTGACCCACCTTCGCGTCTACGCGGGCTCGGAGCACAAACATGAGGCCCAGCGACCGCAGCCGATCACGTTCGGCGAGCTAGGGGAGATCATTGCCCGCAACAGTTGAGGCATACAAGCAGGCCACCGGCCGTCGCAAGACGGCGGTCGCGCGCGTCCGCATCGTCCCCGGCGATGGTGTCATCGTCGTCAACAACCGTCCGCCGAGCGAGTACTTCGGACGCCGTGACCTCGAGACCGTGGTCACGCAGCCGCTCCGGGTCACCGACACCACCGGCCGTTTCGAGGTCTCGGTGAAGGTCTTCGGCGGCGGCATCGCGGGACAGGCCGGCGCGGTCTGCCACGGCATCGCCCGTGCGCTCATCGCCGCCGACCCGGAGCTTCGCCCGGTGCTGAAGGCGGCGGGCCTGCTCACTCGCGACTCGCGCGAGAAAGAGCGGAAGAAGTACGGTCTGAAGCGAGCACGGAAGGCGCCGCAGTACACCAAGCGGTAGTGGAGGCGCCACCGCCCGTCACGCGAACGACGGTGCGGGCTCGTGTCCTCGGTTGTCCGGTGGATGTCGTCGATATGGCGACAGCCGTGCACACGCTCGTGGAGATCGTGGAACGGCACCGTTCAGACCCGTCGTCGCACCCGGCGGTGGTCATCACACTCAACCCCGAGATGGTCATGCTGGCCAGGCGTAGCCCGGCATTCAGCGCGGTGGTGGAGTCCGCCACCCTCGTCGTGCCGGATGGCATCGGCCTGGTCCGAGCCCTCCGCCGTCGCGGTCACCCCGAAGCGCAGCGCGTCGGCGGGGCGGACCTGATCGGCGCATACCTGCCCGAGGCGGCACGCCGCGACCATCGCATCGCGCTCGTTGGCGGAGCTCCAGGTGTCGCCCAGGCGGCGGGAGAGCGGATGGTCGCCGCCAATCCAGGGCTGCTGGTGGTGGCCACGAGCGACGGCCGGCCGGGGAAGGCAACCGCCTCCGAGATCGAACACGTCGAAGCCGGACGTTGTCCTTGCCGCCTTTGGCGGCGGCCGCCAGGAGCTGTTCCTCGACCGCTACCTCGGACCGATCGGGGCGGCCGCCGGGATCGGGGTCGGCGGATCGCTCGACTTCCTCGCCGGCCGCGTCCGCCGGGCTCCGGCGGCTGTCCGCCGCCTCGGTCTCGAGTGGGCGTGGCGGCTGGCGATCCAGCCCTGGCGCCTGCGCCGCCAGTCGGTGCTCCCGGTGTACTGGTGGCTCGAGCGTCGTGAGGCTGCCGCATCGGGTTCGGGCAGGTGACCGGCGGGTGCTGAGCATCGTCGTCCCGGCCTTCAACGAGGAGCAGCGCCTGCCGGCGACGCTCGTCCGCATGCGTGCCTACCTCGACGCCCGGGACGAGGAGTACGAGGTGCTGATCGTCGATGACGGCAGCAGCGACAACACGCTCGAGATGTCGCGCGCGATCGCGGAACAGTGGCCGCAGCTGCAGGTGCTCGCCCTCGAGCGGAATACCGGCAAGGGCGCTGCGGTGCGGAAAGGCATGTTGTCGGCGCAAGGCGAGCACCGGGTCTTCAGCGACGCCGATCTCAGCACTCCCATCGAGGAGGTCGAGGAGCTGCGTGCGCGGCTGGTCGGCAACTGCGCAGTGGCGATCGCTTCACGGGCGCTCCCCGAGTCGCAGATCGACGTCCATCAGCCGGGGAAGCGAGAGGTGATGGGCCGGACCTACAACCGGCTGCTGCGTCTTGCGGCGCTGCGCGGCCTGCACGACACGCAGTGCGGGTTCAAGGCGTTCACCGCCGATGCCGCGGTTGCGTGCTTCACACCGCTGCGAACGCTCCGGTTCGGCTTCGACGCCGAGGTGCTCCTCCGGGCCCGCCGGCTCGGCTGGACGGTGGCCGAGGTGCCGGTCCGCTGGGAGCACAAGGAGGACTCCCGGGTGAGCGCGATGCGTGACTCTGTCGGCGTTCTTTACGACTTGGTGCGTCTACGGTTCATTGTCCGGCGATAATCGCGGGGTGAGAACCGCCCAGCGAGCCGCGACGTCGGGGCACATCGACGTCCGGGTCGCCGGCACTCCTCTGGTCGGGCTGCGATTTCATCTCGACGCGCGTGCATCGGATCTCGATGAGCTCGTGGCCGACCTCGAGCGCCAGCTGATCGACGTCGGCGCCCGCCGGGCCAATCTGCTCGTCCACCTTCGCCGCGTCGAGGAGTCCCGGCAGAAGGCGCTCGAGGTGCTTCCAGGCCTGGCGTCGCAGGCGATCGTCGATGACGTCGCCACGACCTTCGCCCAGGGACTCGAGATGAGCACCGAGCTGACGCGCCTCGAGACCCGTGCCGAAGGCCTCAAGACACGCCTGGCGGACATCACCGCCGAGCAGTCCCTCCTGCGCACCATGAGCCGCCAGCTCACCCAGGTCCCCGGGCACACCGTCGCGGATCCGCATCAACGAGCGAGCCGGTACAGCCAGGCGGCCCGCCAGATCTACGAGATCGCCGACGTCGAGCACGCCGAGACTGCGCGGCTCATCCTCGAAGGACCCATGCAGCGGCTGGCCGATGCCGCGCTCGAGGCGGAGCTGATCGGCAGGAGCCTTGCCCAGGAGCCTGCGACGGCAGTCGGCGCGAGCTCCCGGTGCAGGACCGCCACGGCAGAGGCATCGGAGCAACTCAGCGAGGTCATTGCAGGGCTCCTGCCGCTCAGCGAAGGGCGCGGGCTCGTCGGTGCCACCCGCGATCTCATCGCCGCCTGGACGCCGCGGGGCAACGTGGTGCTCCACATCCTCGGCAGCGAGCGGCCCATGCCGTCCCTGGCGGAGATCACCATGTACCGAATCGTCGAGCAGGCGATCGACAACGCTCTGGCCCACGGGCGCCCCCAGCGAGTGGACACGATCATCTCGTTCCTTCCCCGGCTGGTGGTCGGCGTGGTGAAGGACGACGGCGACGGCTTCGACGTCAGTGCCACGGACGCCCGCCTGGGGCGCACGGCCGGCCTGGGGCTGATCCAGATGCGCGAGCGCGCGTCGCTCGTGGGTGGGCGGGTCCAGGTCCGCAGCGGTCTCGGCCTCGGGACCGAGGTCCGCGTCACCATCCCTGACGGCCGCGCGACGACCTAGCGACGGCGGCAGCGCAGCGCGAATCGCCGCGTAGGATCGCGGGCATGTCCTCGACACAAGGGCCTTTCCGCCTGACCACGGCAGCCGGGACCACGGTCGCCGGCTCGGTGGTGATGGCCGACAACCCCTGGCAGCGATTCATGGGCCTGATGGGCAAGCGCGAGCTCGCGGCCGATGCCGGGCTCTGCCTTCGCCCGTGCAGCTCCATCCATATGTTCTTCATGCGAATTTCGCTCGACGCGGTCTTCCTCGACAAGGACGGTGTGGTGGTCCGGATCTATGCCTCGCTACGCCCCTGGCGGGTCACACGCGTGGTGAAAAAAGCCAAGTCCTGTATCGAACTTCCCGCTGGCACCCTGGCAAGGGCCGGGGTCCAGGTCGGGGACCGACTTACCCTGCCGATCTAGCGCCGGAGCCCGTGGGGCTGGGTGGACGTAGAGCTCGCCCGCGAATCTTCGACGGCCGGAGCGAACATCTGTTCGACAGGCCAGGTATGATCCTGGGCTCATGCATCATGATCAACGCAGTGGTCATTGGTAAGGGTATTTGCCTTGAACTTGACGACTTCAAGGTAAAGGACTTGACTACGGTGATGGTCAAGCAAAGTCCTGGCACCGTTGCGCCTGCAGATCCTGCTCGTGACGTGCGGCCTAGGATTACCGTGCTGGGCGGCTCGGTGATGGTCGAGCAGGTGATGCGGCGCATCAAAGGTCTGCCGGGCTCATCACATGAGGCTGGGACCGAGAACGGCTGCCCGGTGGCGTGAGAAGAATTGACTCCGTCATCGTCAAGGCTTGCGGCTTGACCACAACATCCGGGCTCCGTCTCAATCCTGAAGTGGTAGCTAGCATAAGGACATGAGCACTAGCGAAGCAGTGGATGCGTACCTTGCTTCACTTCACGACGAGCGCACTGTAAAAGACGCCCACGTGCTTATCGAGATGATGCAGCGAATAAGCGGACACGCGCCCGAATTATGGAATGTCGGCACCATTGGTTTCGACACGTATCACTATCAATACGGCAGTGGACGTGAAGGCGACGCGCAAGCCATGGGATTCTATCCAAGAAAAAATAAGATGACCGTCTATCTCATGGACGGTACGGTGCGGCACGCTGCATTGCTGGCTCGGCTGGGCAAACATAGTACGAGCAGGGTTTGCGTCTATATCAACCGCCTGAGCGACATCGACATGCCAATTCTTGAACAACTCGTGCAGCAGTCATACGAGTACATCAAGTCTCAAGACGGCCATATGCACCGTGCAGTAGAGTAGGTGGCATAAGCAACAGCGGGTACGCGAAGGCACATGGCCCGGTATTCCCTCTACCGCATCGGTGCGTTATCTCTCGTCACGGGAGCCGTGCTCGTTACCATCGCCAATCTTCTGGGGCCACAGGGCGATGCGCGGTCTGCGATCGCCAGCGCCGGCTTCTATCCGGTTGCTATCGTCAACGTCGTCGGCGGCCTGCTGCTCATGGCCGGCTGGCCCACCGTTTACCTGTATCAGCGGTTGCAGAGTGGTCGAACCGGTTTCGTCGGATTCGCCATCGTGCTGTTGGCGGGCATGGCACTCACAGTCGGTTTTCCGACCATCCTCCTGTTGATCTATCCGTGGCTCTCGCCACTGGACGTCTCCAATCACATCCTCGACGCCGGACCGGAGTCGTTCAACTTCTTCTTCGCTGCGTCGAGTGGCATGGTCTCTCTCGGGGGCGTCGTCTTCGGCATCGCGACCATTCGGGCACGCGTTTTCTCACGCCGGCTCGGCGTGAGCTTCATCGTCCTCTCCGTGGCGAGCCTGATCCTGGGGTTCTTGAGCCTGCCCGGTGGCGGAGGGCTGCCACTCTCGTGGTGGTGGGGGACAACGGGAACCTTCGGGGTCGTGGCCTACATGATCGGTTTGGGGTGGTATGGCATCGAGTTGATCGTGCGGCTCCCGAAGGACGCAAACCACAGCGATGCCGCCGAGGTCGCAACCGCAGGCGCGTAGCACCCGGTGCCAGTCTCAGCGCGGGTTATCCGAGTTCACGACTCAAGCAGGTCGGAGAACTCCTCACGATGTCCTGATTCGGTACGGTCCCCTTCAGCACTTCGCGTGACCTGGAGGATTGACGTGTACCAAGGATTGCTTGCGGAGACGGTGACCATCACCGGATACCGCGACGAGGAGATCGCTGCCTATCTCGCCCGCCCGCTCGGTGGGGGACCGTTTCCCGCCGTGCTGGTCATCCACCACGCACCCGGCTGGGACACCGGGATGAAGGAGATCGCGCGGCGATTCGCGTACGAGGGCTATATCGCGATCTGCCCGAACCTCTACCACCGCTTCGGGCCTGACCTCGCACCCGACGATGCTGCAGCCGCAGCTCGGGCCGGTGGCTGGGTCACGACGGATCAATTCCTCGGCGACGCCGGCGCGGCGGTGCGCTACGTCCGCGGGATGCCGGTCTCCAACGGCAAGGTCGGGACGATCGGCTACTGCTCAGGCGGCCGCCAGTCCTTCCTGGCTGCGTGCGAGCTGCCGGTGCAGGCGGCCGTCGACTGCTACGGAGCCTTCGTGATCGCACCGCCGCCGGCCGAGATGCCGTACGCGATGGAGCCGGTCATCGATCGTGCCTCCAAGATCTCCTGCCCGATCCTCGGGCTCTTCGGGGTCGAGGACAAGAACCCGACGCCTGACGAGGTCGGCCAGATCGACGCCGAGCTCACGCGACTCGGCAAGGAGCACGACTTCCACATCTTCGAGAACGCGGGTCACGGCTTCTTCTCGACGGACCGGCCGTCGTACCGGGTGGACGCCGCCGTCGAAGGCTGGCGGCTCATCCTCGACTTCTACGGCCGCGCGCTGCGCTAGGAGATCCTCATGTGCTCGTACATCGTTGAGAAGGCCGCGCTGACCGGCTGTGCCAAGGCGGAAGGCACGTGGCGGCCGATCACCACGGCCGTCGTCGCGGTCGACCATCCATCGCACGCCACCCTCGATCACGCGTTGATCGTCGACTTCGTCCATGACGGGCGCCCCGTCGGGGAGCGTGTGGCCCTGGAATTGAGCGTCGCGTCGGCGCGGGACCTCATCACGGCCATGCAGACCGCCCTGGACGCGTTCGGCGAGGGCGCCTAGTCGACGGAGCAGGCAAGGACGACATGGCGACGCCGGATCGCCGCAGCACCCTCATCGATGCCTACGAGAACGCGGCGGTCATCGTCTCCGGGATACAGCCCACGAACAACTGCGCAACGCCACACCGTGCAGCGGGTACGACGTTGCGGCGCTGATCGACCATGTGGTCGAAGCCGGGCACCGAGCTGCCGCGCTCGGGCATGGGCAAGCGCCCCCGTCAGGGGACGCATCGCCGCACGTGGAGCTGACTGAAGCGCCCGGCCGGCTGCGGAGCGCCGCTCGCGATGCCGGGGCGGCGTGGGCGGACGACATCCGCCTGGTGTCGACGGCGACCATGCCCTGGGGCGAGCAGTACACGGGTGCCGCCCTCATCGACATGTATCTCCTCGAGCTGGCAGTCCACGCGTGGGACCTGGCCTGGGCCACTGGAGCAGCTCGAGTCGGCTCGATCCCACCCTCGCCGCGCCGGCACTGAGCGCGGCGCGCGCCTTTATCAAGCCGAAGTTCCGGGACATGGTGGGTCCCGGTGCCCCCTTCGCCGCCGAGGTACCACCACCCTCCGGCGCCGACGACTGGGAACGCTTCGTCGCGTTTACGGGACGCGACCCGCGAGCGCGGATCACGCCGAGCAGCTAGGGCGCGGCGGGCGGCGGTCGTCCCGCCGGCGTCCGCGTGGACGGGGCATACCTCCGGGCATGCTCGCCGAGCTTGCCAGGATGCTGCTCGACGCCGTGGCGCCGCGACGCTGCGCGGGATGCGATGCCGTCTCGGATCCCCCGATCTGCGCCGGCTGTGCGGCTGTCATGAGCGCGATGCCGGTGCCGCAGGTCCGCCGCATGCGCCACGGCAGCGCCCACGCGGGCTTCGAGTTTGCCGAGCCGGTGCGGGCGGCGCTGCACCGCGGCAAGTACGGCGGCGATCGCCGGGTGCTCCTCGAGCTCGCCGCCATGACCTCTGCCCGGCTCAGCGGGCCGCGCCTCTTCACCCCGGACGCGGTGGTGGCGGTGCCCACTCGGCCCGCGACGGCGCCGGCAGCGCGGCTACAACCAGGCCGACATCCTGGCCGCCGTCATCGCCGAGGCGCGCGATGTGCCGCTCTTCGACCAGCTCAGCCGCATTCGCGATACCCGGCCCCAGAGCGCTCGTGACGAGACGACGCGGCACAGCAACGTCGCTGGTGCCTTTGCGTGGTCAGGGGGCGATCTCGGCGGCGCCTACCTCTGGCTGGTCGACGATGTGCTCACCACCGGCGCGACTGCCGAGGCGGCGGCAGCGGTCCTGAGCGGCGCCGGCGCCTCGCTGATCGACGCGGTGGTGGTGGCTGCGGTGCCGTGAACGGCGAGGGCTGCCAGAATGAGGGGGAGTATGTCCGTCTTCAAGAAGCCGATCAACAAGGTTCTCGGCGACCCCGTCAAGCGCGAGATCAAGCGCTACCAGGGGGTCGTGGACCTCATCAACGAGCTCGAACCCGAGATCTCGGCGCTGACCGACGACGAGCTTCGCGACAAGACCCGTGAGTTCCGGGAGCGCCTGGGTGTCACGGGCGCCGACATCACCCACGGCCAGTCCTTCGTCGCCGGGCTCGGCGAGGAGACCGAGGAGATGGCGATGGAACGCGCCGAGGAGGAGTTGCGCGAGGCCGAGCGACGCCAGGCCCTCGACAATCTCCTGCCGGAGGCCTTCGCGGTGGTTCGCGAGGCCTCCAAACGCACCCTTGGGATGCGCCACTTCGACGTCCAGCTGATCGGCGGCATCGTGCTCCACCAGGGGCGCATCGCCGAGATGAAAACCGGAGAAGGCAAGACGCTCGTCGCCACGCTCGCGCTCTACCTCAACGCGCTCGAGGGTCGTGGCGCGCACCTCGTCACGGTCAACGACTACCTGGCCCGCCGCGACGCCGGCTGGAACGCGTCGCTCTATCACTTCCTCGGCCTGTCGGTCGGCGTCATCGCCGGGCAGGATCTCTCCTACGTCTACGACCCTGAGTTCTCCGACGACACGCATCCGGATCCGCGCCTGCAGCACCTGCGCCCGTGCACGCGGCGCGAGGCATATGCCACCGACATCACCTACTCGACGAACAACGAGCTCGGCTTCGACTACCTGCGCGACAACATGGCGCAGAAGCTCGACCGGTGCGTGCAGCGGCGGCTTCGCTACGCGATCGTCGACGAGGTCGAACTCGATCCTCATCGACGAGGCGCGCACGCCGCTCATCATCAGCGGCCAGGCGAGTGAGGCGACCGACAAGTTCTACACGTACGCGCGGCTGATCCCGCGGCTCGTCGCCGAGGACGACTACACGATCGACGAGAAGACCAAGTCCGCCACGCTCACCGAAGAGGGTGTCGACAAGATCGAGAAGTGGACGGGGATCTCCAACGTCTACGAGATGGAGCACGCCGCCGAGGCGCACCAGATCAACCAGGCGCTGCGCGCGCATGCGCTGTGGTTGCGCGACAAGGACTACATCGTGCGCGACGGCGAGGTGATCATCGTCGACGAGTTCACCGGGCGCACCATGCCCGGACGGCGCTGGTCGGACGGTCTGCACCAGGCGATCGAGGCCAAGGAAGGCGTTGCGGTGCAACAGGAAACCGTCACGCTCGCCACGATCACCTTCCAGAACTTCTTCCGCCTCTACGACAAGCTCGCCGGCATGACCGGTACGGCGCTGACCGAGGCCGAGGAGTTCCACAAGATCTACAAGCTCGAGGTGGTGCCGATCCCGACGCACCGTCCGATGGTGCGTCTCGACGAGCCGGACCTCATCTACAAGGGCGAGGACGGCAAGTACCGCGCGGTGGTGGAGGAGATCGCCGAACGGTACGAGAAGGGCCAGCCGATCCTGGTCGGCACGACGAGCATCGAGAAGAGTGAACGGCTCAGCCGGGAGCTCGACAAGCGGGGCGTGCAGCACTCCGTCCTCAACGCCAAGTTGCACGAGCGCGAGGCCGACGTGATCGCCAACGCCGGTCAGCGAGGTAGCGTGACCATCGCGACGAACATGGCCGGTCGTGGTACCGACATCGTGCTCGGTGAAGGCGTTGCCGAAGTCGGTGGCCTGTACATCATCGGCACCGAGCGCCACGAATCGCGGCGCATCGACAACCAGCTGCGAGGCCGCGCCGGCCGCCAGGGCGATCCCGGCGAGTCGCGATTCTTCCTGTCCTTCGAGGACGACCTCATGCGCGTGTTCGGTGGCGAGCGCATGCAGGGGTTCATGGGCAAGCTCGGCGTCGATGACGACACGCCGCTCGAAGTCGAAGATGGTGTCGAAGCAGATCGAGGGTGCGCAGGCGCGCGTCGAGGGGCACAACTTCGACAGCCGGCGTCACGTGGTCGAGTACGACGACGTCATGAACAAGCAGCGCGAGATCATCTACGGCGAGCGCCGCAAGATCCTCGAGGGCACGGACACCCGCGCGAACTTCGTCTCGATGGTGGACCACGTGGTTGCCAGCGAGGTGCCGACATACTGCGAGAGCCGGCATCGCGAGGCGTGGGACTTCGAGGGGCTCTGGACCCAGATGCACACGCTCGCAGCCGGGTTGCCGCAGTTCTCCGAGGTGAGCATGGAAAGCCTCGGCAACTCCGTCGACGAGGTGATCGAGACGCTCAGTGGAGAGCTCGTCGGCCTCTACGAGGAGAAGGAGCAGGAATACGGAGCGGAACTGCTCCGCGAGGTGGAGCAGAGCGTGATGCTCCAGGTGATCGATTCCCGCTGGCTCACGTACCTGACCCAGATGGACCACCTCCGCGAGGGGATGGGCTTCCAGGCATACGGCCAGATGGATCCGCTCGTCGAGTACAAGGCAGCGGCATTCACCGCATTCCAGGACCTCACCGAGGACATCCAGCGCGAGATCGTCCGGGCGCTGCTCAACGTGCAGATCCGGCGTGTGGATCCCAACGAGACGGGCGCCGACCCCGACGGCGGCGTCCCCGGACCCGATGGTGGCGCACCGCTCGCGCCGGCCCCGACGGAGGGGGCCGCAGAGGCGACTGCACCGCCATCGCCCCGCGCCGATCGCCCCGGTGGTGCGACCGACGGCGCGCTCGTGCCCCCGGCTCGCCCGGCGGCGGCGCTCGCCAGTGGTGCTCTGGCTCGCGCAACCGGGACTCGCGTGTCAGCGCCGGTGGTGTCCAAGCCGATCGTGCGCAACATCGTCGAGTCGTCGTCCGAGGGAACACGGCGTTCGGAAGTCAACGGCAACGGCGCCGGCGCTGTGGCGGCCGGTTCGGTGCAGGGAAAGGTGGGCCGGAATCAGGCCTGCCCGTGCGGTTCAGGGAAGAAGTACAAGTACTGCCACGGCAAGTAACGGCAGACCGACAGAGTCCCTGCCCTCACATTGACGGCCGCTCCGTCGGGTGAGGATCGTCCCGTGAACACATCGCACCGGGCGAATAATCCGTAACTGTGATGGCGTGTTTGCGTTGAATGGACCACAGCAGACATGAAAATCACCACCATCGTCGGCACGCTGGTCGCTGCACTGGGCCTGGCAGCATGTGGCTCGACGGCCGCACCGACTGTCTCTCCGACGCTCGCGCTGACGGTCGCTCCGACTCCTACCGCAACACCGATCCCCACGCCGTCACCTGCGGAAAGCCCCTCGCCGAGCGCGAGTCCTTCGCCGAGCCCAACCGAGGGACCGTGCGGGTACGCGCCATGCGGCTCCGGATATGGATTTACGACCCACTGCGCTGTCGCCGGCACCGCTCAAGGCGGGAGCGTCACCGTCACGTTCACTGCCGGCGCCGGACAGACGGAACCCGTCCTGCCTGCCACGGTGACCATTGATGGCAACGCCATCCCTGTCACGAGCAACCCGTTCACATACGGTCCGCTCACCGCAGGTGTGCACACATTCAACCTCAGCATCAACGGCTTGCTCACCGTCCCCGAGTGCCAGGTCGTCACCGTGGTGGCGACGTGCTCGGCGACCACCGGCCCAACGGCGAGCGTTCGCTTCTCTGGCGTGACTCCGGGAGACAACCTGGACGTCATGGATTCCAACGACCTCGTCATCAGCTCCAACCCGTTCGTGGTGAACGATGTCGGTGTGAGCACCGGCGATACGTACGTCGAGACCAGTGGAGGGAGCACCGTGGCGAGCGGCACATTCAGTGTCGCGGCCTGCATCGCGCCGTCGGGTCACCCTCCCGGCTGACCGCGGAGCACGCTCGACGCGCGCGGACTACCATCTGAGTCCGCCACCGAGCGAGCGGTGGGGCACCCGGCACGAGGAGGACCAGGCGATGTCGATTGACCCAGCGAAGACTGCTGTCGTGCTCATCGAATACCAGAACGACTTCACCTCCGAGGGAGGCGTGCTGCACGGCGCCGTCCAGGGTGTGATGGAGAAGACGGACATGCTGGCCAACACCGAGCGAGTGGTCGAGGCAGCGCGCTCCGCCGGCGCCACCATCATGCATGCGCCGATCACGTTCGCCAAGGGATACAACGAGCTCAGCGCGCACCCCTACGGCATCCTCAAAGGGGTGGTGGACGGCAACGCCTTCGTCAAGGGCACGTGGGGTGCTGCGATCACCGAGGAGCTCGACCCGAAGGAGGGCGATATCGTCATCGAGGGCAAGCGCGGGCTCGACACCTTTGCCAGCACGAACCTCGACTTCATCTTGCGCAGCAAGGGAATCTCGACGATCGTGCTCGGCGGATTCCTCACCAACTGCTGCGTTGAGTCGACCATGCGCAGCGGCTACGAGAACGGGTACGAGGTCATCACGCTGAGCGATTGCGTCGCTGCGACGTCCCAGGAAGAGCACGAGAACGCGCTCAAGTACGACTACCCGATGTTTTCCAAGCCGATGACATCCGCTGAGGTGATCGCGGAGCTCAGCTAGCCGAGAGCGCGCGCCGCCTCAGCGCGTGCGGATAAAGCTCGCGTTGCTCCGGTACGCCTGGAGTGTCCGCGCGTTCATGTACGACATGGAGCTGCGCAAACCGGCCACGTAGCGCTGGATCACGTCGGTGACGCGGCCCTTGTACGCGACGATCGAACTCGGCGCCCTCGATGTACTCCGGATCCGAGCCGGCGAATTCCTGCTGCACCGAGAACGACGCGGCCCCGCGCATGATCTTGTACTTCTTGCCGTCAACGACGATGACGCGCCCTGGCGCCTCGTAGGTTCCGGCGAGCGCCGAGCCCACCATCACGGCGTCGGCTCCAAGCGCGAGGAGCTTGCACATGTCCGCGGGGCTCCGGATACCGCCGTCGGCAATGATCAGTGCGTCCCTGCGCACCTGCGCGCATTCGTAGACGCTGTAAGGAGTTGGCGCGTGCACGCCCGTCTCCGTCCGGGTCTCGCACACCGAACCGCCGGCGATGCCGACACGAATCGCGTCGACGCCGTGATCCTCGAGCCACGCGAAGGTCTCGGCCGTCGCGACGTTGCCGGCGATGAGGAACACGGCAGGATCCTGCTCACGCACCCACCGCACCGCCTGTGCGACCTGGTCGTGCGCGCCGTTGGCGGTGTCGAGGCAGACGATCCTGCAGCCGGTCTCGACGATGCGGGCGAAGCGGTCGCGGTAGTCACCAGTGACGCCGAGCGCCGCAGCCACCGGCCCACCGGCAGCGGCAACCCGCACGAGCTCCGCCTCCTGCTCGTCGATGGACTGAAAGCGAGGCAGGATGCCGAGTGCGCCGTGCTCACCGAGCGCCACGCACATGTCGACGCCGCACACGTCCGGCATCGGTGAGCCGATCAAGGGAACCGTCAATCGCACCGGACCGAGGTCAACCGCGGGCTGCGCCTCACTGCGGTGCGCAAGCGTCGACGGCGCGCGCGGCACCAGCGAGACATCGTCGAAATCGAAGGCCCGCGGCATCTCGGCAAACAATTCGCCAATCGCCTCGGACGGCACTGCTGCCGCGGTTTGCATCAGTTCATTGTGGAATACTCCGCAAATGAGCGAGCTTGCAGACCGCGCCACCGACGTCGCCGCCCGTATAGCCGAGCTCCAGGGGCATCTTTGACCTCGCTGGGAAACGCCTCCGCCTGATCGAGCTCGATCAGGAGATCTCCGCCCCAGACCTCTGGGACGATCCGCGCAACGCGGCAGCGCTCAACCAGGAAGCCGCGCGCATTCGTGACGACCTGACCACCTGGGAGTCGCTGACTCAACGTGCCAGCGACACACGCGAGCTCGCGACGATGCTCGAGGCGGAACCGGACGACGCCATGGCCGCAGATCTCGAGAAGGAGCTCCGCGCCCTCGAGAAGGAGATCGGGCGCCGCCAGATCGACCTCCTCTTCAACGACCCGTACACGGACCACGTGGCGCTGATCGGCATCCACGCCGGAGCCGGCGGCACCGATTCCCAGGACTGGGCGCAGATGCTGCTGCGCATGTATCTGCTCTGGGCAGAGCAGCACCGCATGCCTGTCGAGTTCCTGGAGGAATCGGTCGGGGATGAGGCGGGCATCAAGTCCGCCACCATCCGCGTCTCCGGCGCCCGTGCCTACGGGCTCCTCAAGGGTGAGCACGGGGTGCACCGCCTGGTCCGGATCAGCCCGTTCGACGCAGCCCACCGCCGCCACACGTCATTCGTGCTCGTGGAGGTGACCCCGGAGATCGAGGACACGGTCACGGTCGAGATCGATCCCGACGACGTGCGGACCGACGTCTTCCGGTCGAGCGGCGCCGGTGGCCAGCACGTCAACAAGACCTCATCGGCGGTCCGTCTCACCCACATCCCGACCGGCGTCGTGGTCACCTGCCAGAACGAGCGATCCCAGCAGCAGAACCGTGACGTCGCGTGGCGGGTGCTCCGCTCGCGGCTGCTGGCGCTGCAGCAGGCGGCCCATGCCCAGAAGGTCGCCGATCTCAAGGGCGAGTTGATCGCCGCGGAGTGGGGGAGCCAGATTCGCTCCTACGTGCTCCAGCCGTACACGATGGTCAAGGACCACCGGACCAACGTCGAGGTCGGCAACGCCCAGGGTGTGCTCGACGGCGACATCGATCCCTTCATCGAGGGGTATTTGCACTGGGCCGCACGCGAGGGTTCAGAATCGAAGGCGTCCTGATCGCACGGCTGAGGCCAATCCCGTACGGAAGTGACCAATCTGTGAAATATCGCGGGAGTCCGCCGGAACCCCGGTCTATACTGGCCGCCGACTCACTAGCGATCCCAGAAACCATCCTATGAACACTTCGCCCCAGGGGGCAGCCTGGTGAGCGTGGCGGTCGCCGAGCGATCTGCGGCCACCCCTCAGCACGCGCTGCGCCCGGTCATCTCGTTTCACGGCGTGAGCAAGGTCTACCCGAACGGAACGGAGGCCCTGCGCGACGTTGATCTGGCGATCCATCAGGGCGACTTCTGCTTCCTGGTCGGACCGAGCGGCGCCGGCAAGTCCACGCTGGTCCGCCTGCTGATCCGCGACGAGGCGCCGTCCACCGGACGGATCTTCATCGACGGGCAGGAGGTCAGCCGGATGTCACACCGCAAGCTCCCCAAGCTGCGGCGCAAGTTCGGCATCGTCTTCCAGGACTACAAGCTGCTCCAGCGCCGCACCGTGGCCCAGAACGTGGCGTTCGCGCTCCAGGTCACCCGCCCGGGCCAGCGCCACATGCGCGAGAAGGTGGAGGAGGTTCTCTGGATCGTCGGCCTGGAGGACAAGCTCGACAAGTTTCCCGATGAGCTGAGCGGTGGTGAGCAGCAGCGTGTGGCGATCGCGCGAGCGCTCGTGCACCGGCCGCGCATCTTCCTCGCGGACGAGCCCACGGGGAACCTCGATCCCGACACGTCCTGGGGCATCGTGCAGCTGCTCCTTCAGATCAACCACCGGGGCACCACCGTGTTGATGGCGACGCACAACCGCGAGGTGGTCGACCTCGTCCGCCGCCGCGTCATCGCCATCGACAACGGGCGCGTGGTCCGCGATGAGGCCGAGGGCCAGTACCTCCGCGAAGGAACCGCGACCCTGTGAGGCAGGTCTTCGCGTCGCTGTGGTTCGCACTCCACAGCGCCGGTCAGAACTTCCGGCGCAACCTCGGCGTCTCGCTCGCCGGCGTCTTCACGATGGGGTTGATCATCTTTCTGGTCGGTGGGTCGCTGCTCTTCACCCATTCCGTGGACACCGTGCTCCAGGGCCAGGAGCAGAACGCCAGCCACCTCAAGATCTACCTGTCGGACAACGCCTCGCTGGCCGCGATCACGAATTTCGAAAGCCGGCTCCGGCACGACCCGCGCGTCATCTCCGTCTCTTTCGAGACCAAGGACCAGGCTGCGGAGCAGGCGTCGCAGAACCCCGATATCGCCAGTGCTCTCAACGTGCTCGGCAGCAACCCGCTGCCGGCGTCGTTGAACCTCGACGTCAAGAAGCTCACCGATCTCAGCCAGTTCAACAACGAAGCCAAGCTGTCCCCGATCGTCGACAGCACGACGCCCACCGACTACAACTCCGACGTCATCTCCAAGCTCAACACCGTGATCACGGTCATCGAGTGGGTGGGCGCGATCATCGCGATCATCCTGCTGACCATCAGCATCGTGATCATCATGAACACGATCCGGACGGCGGTCTATTCGCGAAGAACCGAGATCGAGATCATGAAGCTGGTCGGGGCGACGGACTGGTTCGTGCGGTGGCCGTTCATCCTGGAGGGCATGCTCGGCGGCTTGCTTGCCGCGATCTTCTCGGGGGCTGTTGTCTTCGGCGCGTACCGGCTGTTCGTGCAGGCTGCCCAGGGCAATCTCCTGAGCGTGCCGTTTGACGCTCGCTACACGATCACGCTGCTCATCGTCCTGCTCGTCGGTGGCGTCGCCGTCGGCGCGTTCGGCAGCTTCCTCGGCGTCCGCAGGTTCCTGCAGGCCTGACCCCGGCTGGCACGGAGTGCCCCGCCGATATACTCAGAGCCCGTGGCCGAACGAGTTGACATCGCCATTCTCGGGGGCGGAATGGGCGGCTACCCGGCGGCCATCCGCGCGGCCCAGCTCGGTCTCAGCGTCGTGCTGGTGGAGGAGGACAAGGTGGGCGGCACCTGCCTCCACCGCGGGCTGCATCCCTGCAAAGGCGTTGCTGCAGAGCGCGGCACTCCTCGATGAGTTGCGCCACGCCGACGCGTTCGGCGTCACGACGGGTGACGTGCACTTCGACTACGCGGTGGCGGGCGGCCGCCGCGATTCGGTGGTGAGCCAGCTCCACCGTGGGGTGCAGTTCCTGCTGCGCAAGAACAAGGTGCGAGTCATCAGTGGTCGCGGGCGCCTCGACGGCCCGGGACGCCTCGTCGTGAGCCCGGCCACCGGCGATCCTGAGAGCGTCGAAGCGGACTCCATCATCATCGCCACCGGGTCGCGGCCGAAGCAGCTGCCGGGTGTCCCTGCCGACGGTGCGGTGATCCTCACCAGCGACGAGGCATTGAAGATGAACCGCGTGCCGGCCTCGGCGATCATCCTGGGCGCCGGTGCGGTCGGCGTCGAGTTCGCCTCGCTGTACCGCAGCTGCGGGGCAGAGGTCACCGTCGTCGAGATGCTCCCGAGCCTGGTGCCCCTCGAGGACGAGGCCATCGGCGTCGAGCTTCGCCGCCAGTTCGAGGCCCGTGGCATCGTCTGCTTGACCGGCCATCGTCTGGATCTCACCTCGATCGAGCGCAACGAGGGTGGCGTCGCAGTCACCGTCGCCAGTGAGGACGGCACGGAGCAACGGCTCCAGGCGGAGATGCTTCTTGTTGCGGTGGGCAGAGCAGCCAACGTCGAGAACATCGGCATCGAAGGCACGGGCGTTGTTGTCGAGCGTGGCGTGATCACCGTCGACCCGATGCTCCGGACAGGCGAGCCGGGGGTGCGCGCGGTCGGCGACGTCGTCGGTGGCTTCCAGCTCGCGCACAAGGCGCTCCATGAAGGGGTCCTGGCCGTCGAGTTCGATCGCCGGGCGGGATCCGCATCCGCTCGATCCGAGGCTCGTCACGCGCACCACCTACTGCACGCCGCAGATCGGGTCGATGGGGCTCAGCGAAGCCGAGGCCGCGGTGGCCGGCTACGAGGTCGCCATTGGCGTGATGCCCTTTGTCGGCAACGGCAGGGCCGTGATCTGGGGCGAGACCGGCGGCTTCTGCAAGGTCGTCGCCGACAAGTCGGACGGCACGGTGCTCGGCGTCCACATCATCGGCCACGAGGTGACCGAGCTCATCTGGGGACCGGCGCTGGGCGGCCTGCTCGAGACCACCGCGTTCGAGATGGGCCACGCGGTCGCGCCACACCCTACACTCAGTGAAGTGCTCTCAGAAGCCGCCCTCGCCGTGAGCGGCGAGGCAATTCACATTTGAGCTGCTGTGGGGGATGTGGGCACCAGCCTGCGGTGTCAGCTTCGTTCGGAGGGATGATCGACACGTGGCAATGACCAAGACCGACACCAAGGCGCGCGCCGGCCTCGACGCGGCGACGCTCCGCCTCATGTACCGGCACATGCTCCGCTCCAGATTGCTGGACGAGCGCCTCTGGGTCCTGAACCGCCAGGGACGCGCGCCGTTCTGGATCTCGGCGGAGGGCCACGAGGCAGTTCAAGTCGCCTTTGGCATGAATCTGCGACCCCAGTACGACTGGATCGCCCCGTACTACCGCGACCTCGCGCTCACCCTGGTCCTCGGGATGACGCCGAAGGATCACATCCTCTCGGTGCTGCAGCGTGCTGCCGATCCCAACAGCGGCGGGCGGCAGATGCCCGCGCACTACGGTTGCCGGCGGCTGAACATCATCAGCACGGGATCGTCCGTCGGCACCCAGCTCATCCATGCGTGTGGCATCGCGCTCGCGTCCCGGATGCGCGGCGAGGACGCAGTGACATTCACGTCGATCGGTGAGGGCGGAACGAGCGAAGGTGACTTCCACGAGGCGGTGAACTTCGCTGCGACGCACAAGCTGGCGGTGATCTTCCTCGTCGAGAACAACGGCTTTGCGATCAGCGTGCCGTGGCAGAAGCAGATGCCCACCCAGGATGTCGCCGACCGCGCAAAGGGATACGGCATCCCCGGTGTCATCGTCGACGGGTGCGACGCCATCGCCTGCTACCGGGCAGCCCGCGACGCGGTGAAGCGCGCGCGTCGTGGTGACGGCCCGACACTCGTCGAGGCAAAGGTGTTGCGCTTGACGTCGCACAGCTCGGACGACGATCAGCGCCGGTACCGCACCGCGGAAGATCTCGAGGCCGACAAGGAGCGCGACTCGCTGCATCGCTTCCAGGCGACACTCGAGGAAATCGGTGTCATGCAGCCCGGTGAGGCCGAGGAGATGCGCGCCGAACTGGTGATCGAGCTCAACGACGCCACCGAGGAGGCCGAGGAGTCGCCGCTGCCGGCCGCCGATACCGCGATGCTCCATGTGTACGCGGAACCGGGTGACTGGCGTGGCTGAGAAGACGTACATCGAGGCGATTCGCGACGGCATCCGCGAGGAGATGCAGCGCGACGAGCGCGTGATGATCCTCGGCGAGGATGTGGGCGCCAAGGGTGGCGTGTTCGGCGTCACCGAGGGGCTGCAGAAGGAGTTTGGCGAGCAGCGCGTGCTCGACAGCCCGCTCGCGGAGTCGCTGATCGTCGGCGTCGCCATCGGCGCCGCGATGAACGGGCTGCGACCGATCGCCGAGATCCAGTTCCAGGACTTCATCATGCCCGCGGTCGATCAGATCATCAGTGAAGCCGCGAAGATGCGCTATCGCAGCAACGGCGACTGGGGTGTGCCGATGGTGTTGCGCTCTCCGTTCGGCGGGGGAGTGCACGGTGCGCTCTATCACTCGCAGTCGATCGAGGCGATCTTCGCGCACATTCCCGGGCTTCGCGTCGTGGTGCCGTCGACGCCGTACGACGCCAAGGGCATGATCATCTCGGCGCTGCGCGATCCGGACCCGGTGCTGTACTTCGAGCACAAGCGGTGCTACCGAGCCATCAAAGGCGAGGTGCCGGAAGGCGAATACACAGTGCCGCTCGACCGCGCACGTGTTGTGCGCGAAGGGACCGACATCGCTGTGTTCAGCTACGGGATGATGGTGCACAGCTCGCTCGAAGCCGTCGATCGCCTTGCTGCAGATGGGTTTTCCTGCGAAGTCGTCGACCTTCGCTCGCTCCGTCCGTTTGACCGCGAGGCAATCGTCGCGAGCGCACGCAAGTGCGGCAAGGTGCTGATCGTGCAGGAGGCGAACCTCGCCGTGAGTGTTGCGTCCGAAGTGGCGGCGATCATCTCCGAGGATTGCTTCGACCACCTCGACGCGCCGGTGATGCGCCTCGGCGGGCCGGAAATTCCGGCGATGCCGTTCTCGCCGCCGCTGGAACAGTTCTACCTGGTGACTCCAGACAAGGTCGAAGCCAAGCTCCGCGAGCTTGCCGCGTACTGAATCACGAATACAAGGAATCTCGCGAAATGGCACTGACCGTCACAATGCCGCAGCTCGGTGAGAGCGTCACCGAAGGAACCATCGCCCGATGGCTCAAGCAACCCGGCGACGCGATCGCAAAATACGAATCGATCGCCGAGGTGATCACCGACAAGGTGAACGCCGAGATTCCGGCGCCGGCTGACGGCGTGATGTCCGAGCTGATCGCGCCTGAAGGAACGGTCGTCCCGGTGGGGCAGCCGATCTGCTCCATCGACACCGCCGACGGTGCTGCCGCAGCGGCGGATGGAGGTGCGGTGGCCACGCCGGTCGAGGCAGCTCCCGTTGCTGCAAGCGCGCCCGCGCAGGAAGTACCCGCGCAGCCCGCTCCCGCAGAGCCTGTGTCCGCGCCAGCCTCCGAGGCGCAGGCGGCAGCGGAGAGTGCAGTCGGACCGATCCAGGAAGCGTTCTCCGAAGGCGCAGCAGAGGCTCCGGCCACGGAAGTCGCGGTCGAGGGCAACGGGCAGGCAGGCGGGTATCACGTGACGCCGGCGGTGCGCATGCTGGTCCGCGAGCACGGGGTCGACCTCTCGCAGATCACCGGAAGTGGGATCGGGGGACGAATTTCCAAAAAAGACGTTCTTGAGTACGTGCAGCGGAGGGACGCTGCTGGTGGTGCTGGTGCGTCTGGCGCCGCGCGCACGCCGGTTGGGGTGCCTGCTCCGGCGACTCCCCGGGCTATGTCGCCTACACAGGCACCCCAGCCGGCTTCGTCTGCGCCGGCCGCGGCAGCACCACCAGCAGCTTCTGCTGCATCGGCCTCCTTCACGCAGGGACTGACCGGTGAGGGGGAGACGGTGGTGCCTCTCACTCAGGTGAGGAAGGCGATTGCGGAGCACATGGTTCGGAGCAAGCAGACTTCGCCGCATGCGTACGTGATGGTCGAAGTCGACATGTCGGCCGTGTGGCGGATTCGGGATCGGGAGAAGGCGGCGTTCGAGGAGCGCCATGGCGTCAAGCTGACGTTCCTGCCGTTTGTGGCTCGGGCCGTTATTGAGGCGCTGCAACGGCATCCCACGCTCAATGCGTCGTGGAGCGATGCGGGAATCGTCGTGAAGAAGGCGATCAACCTCGGGATCGCGGTGGCGCTCGAGGACAACCTCATCGTGCCCGTGGTTCGGGATGCGGACAGGCTGAGCATCACCGGGCTGGCCACAACGATGGCCGACCTCGGAGCGCGGGCGCGGAGCAATCACCTCAAGCTCGACGAGATCCAGGGTGGGACCTTCACGCTGAACAACACCGGAGCGCTGGGTGCGGTGATGACCCAGGCGATCATCAACCAGCCGCAGGCGGCGATCATGACCATGGATCTGGTGGTGAAGCGACCGGTCGTCGTCGGTGATGCGATCGCGATCCGGCCGATCATGAACCTGGGTCTCTCGTTCGATCACAGGATCAACGACGGCCTCCAGGCGACGCGTTTTGTGACAGCGGTCCAGAAGTCTCTCGAAGGGCTGGACCCGTCAGGGACTCTCGTTTAGCCCGTCCTGGCTATCATCAGGAGGAACGATGATCGAGCAAGGCGCTTTCGATGCGTGGGGGCTTCGTACCCCGCCGGCCTGGGCGCAGCGCGCTCTCGAGAAGGGCATCATCGACGAGAGCAGGTTCCACGCCCTGATCCGCGTTGCATCTGAGGATCCGTCGATCCAGCGTCGCACCCCGCGGCACCCAGGCAGCTGCTCCTGCAGGCGCAAGCCCACCCGGTCCTGCACGCGCTGGCGGGCCTAGCGGCGCTGACGGCCGACCAAGGCTCGAATGGCCCGGCCGGCGCCGACGGGGATTCCGGCTACCGCTTCAACCCGCACTATTAGCCTCGGCCTGGATCCCCGCCGACGCTGGTTTCACCATCGGGCCGGCAAGTCAAGTCGTTCGTCAGCTCAGTGAGATGGCGACCTCTTCGAGGTCGTCCAGGGATTCCTGAAGGCCGCCTTCCATCCCGGTGGCGATGACCATGTCGCGGATCTCGCGGCTGGGATAGCGGGTGAGGATGGTGAGCGTCGTCCGGCCGTCCTCCTCGGTGAAGGTCACGGTGTTCATTGCGGCCCCGGCTTCCGGCTTGCCCTCGAAGGTCTCAGTCGACACGATTCGCTGGTTGGGGACGATCTCGCGGAACTCGCCGTGGAACGCGACCTCGAATCCCGGGTTCGCATCCATCGCATAACGAAAGGAGCCGCCGACCTGGAGATCGATCTCGATGACGGTGACCACGCCACGGTCCCCGGCCCACCACCGCTTGATGAGATCCGGCGAGGTCCACGCCCTGTAGACCAGGTGCTTCGGCGCGTTGAACTCCCGAGTGGTGAGGATCTCCGTGTCGGAGGGAAGCGTCACCACCGCCGTCCCGCTGGTTGCCGTCGCTGCCATGTCAGTCCTCCTTGTCCTTGGCTGCTGCTTCCGTCAATTCCTTGAGCACCTCGTCCACAAGATCGAATCGGCGAGCCCACGACGCCTGGTATGCCCGCACCCAGTCGTGGATGGGCTTGAGCGGCTCACCGTTCACGGAATACACCCGTTGCCGTCCGGCGTCCCGCACGGCCACCAGCCCGACGTCACGGAGCACTTTCAGGTGCTTCGAGACGAGCGGCTGGGACATGCCAAGCACCGCCACCACGTCGTTCACCGGACGTTCGCCGTGGGAGAGCAGATCGAGGATCTGCCGGCGGCGGGGCTCAGCCACCGCGTTGAAAGCGTCCGTCGTCGTCGCTGCCCGGGCCATGAAAGCGATTATATGTCTATATAGTGATATGTCAAGCCAACCTCAGATCACCACGTTGTCAGGAGATGAACGGCCGTCCCCTGCTCTGATCGCAGCGGCCATCTGGCTCGTCGCGCGGCCTGATGCCCCGGCTGAGCCGGGGCCGTTCCTCAGTCCGGGTCCTGGTGCGGGTAGCGCCAGTCGGTGGGCGGGACGAACGTCTCCTTGATGACCCGCGGTGAGACCCAGCGGAGCATGTTCAGGATCGACCCAGCCTTGTCGTTGGTGCCGCTCTTCCTGGCGCCGCCGAAGGGCTGCTGACCGACCACCGCGCCCGTCGGCTTGTCATTGACGTAGAAGTTGCCCGCCGCGTAGCGGAGATGGGCCATCGCCTCGTCCACCGCCCCGCGATCGTCCGCAAACACCGCGCCGGTGAGTGCATAGGGCGAGGTGCGATCCACGAGATCGAGCACCGAGTGCCAGTCGGCGTCCGGATACGGGAACACCGTCAGGATCGGGCCGAAGAGCTCGCGCTGGAGCAGGTCGTGGTTCGGGTTGGTGGTGGCGAGGATCGTCGGTCGCACGAACCATCCCACCTCGGAGTCGCACTCGCCCCCGGCGATGAGCGTCAGCTCGGGGTCGGACTGCGCCGCCGTGAGCACGGCCTCGTGCTTGCGGTAGCTCGCCTCGTCGATCACGGCACCCATGAAGGTGCTGAACTCGGCCGGATCGCCCATCGGGATCGCCTCCGTGGACGCGGCCAGCGGCTCGCGCAGGCGCTCCCAGACCGAGTGGGGGATGTATGCGCGCGACGACGCAGAGCACTTCTGCCCCTGGTACTCGAAGGAACCGCGCAGGAGCCCGACCAGCAGGGCGTCGTCCGACGCGGACGGGTGCGCAAGCACGAAGTCCTTGCCGCCCGTCTCGCCGACCAGGCGCGGATACGTCCGGTAGGCGCTGAGATTGGCCGACACGGTGGTCCACAGGTGCTGGAACGTGTCGGTGGAACCGGTGAAGTGGATCCCGGCGAGCGCCGGGTGTTTCACGGCAACCTCCGAGACCGCGGCACCCGGCCCGGCGATCATGTTGATCACCCCAGGCGGCAGCCCGGCCGCTTCGAGGATCTCCATGATCACCTGCGCTGCGAGGAGTGCGGTGGTTGCCGGCTTCCAGACCACGGTGTTGCCGACGATCGCCGGCGCCACGGCGAGGTTGCCGCCGATCGACGTGAAGTTGAAGGGGCTGATCGCGAGCACGAACCCCTCGAGCGGGCGGTGGTCCATCCGGTTCCATGTCCCGGCCGACGACACCGGCTGCGTCTCCTGGAGCTGCTCGCCGAAGTGCACGTTCCAGCGCCAGAAGTCGATGAGCTCGCAAGCGGCGTCGATCTCGGCCTGCTGCACGCTCTTGCTCTGTCCGAGGATGGTGGCCGCGTTGAGCCGGTCGCGGAATGGCCCGCTCAGGAGGTCGGCCGCGCGAAGAAAGACGGCGGCCCTGCTCTCCCACGATGCCGTGGACCAGTCGTGGTGGGCCTTCAGCGCGGCGTCGACCGCGGCGCGAACGTCGTCCGTGGTTGCCGTGTCCGTCTCGACGATGCCCAGGGTGTGGCGGTGCGGGGCGCTGACCACGAGGTGCTCGCCGTGGCCGGCGACGGATCGCCCGCCGATGTGGAGCGGCACGCTGTGTGGCGCGCTTGCCTGCAGGTCGTCGATGGCGGCGCGGAGGCGGGCGCGCTCCGGTGATCCCGGTGCGTACAGCTGAACTGGCTCGTTGCGTGGTGGCGGAGAACTCATCGCGGCGATTGTGGCGCAGTGAGTGTGTAGAGTGAGAGAGCGCCATGGACCAGATCCGCTTGCGGCCCGTTCCCGTGGCCGATCCCCGGCCGCTGCATCAGCGGCTCCTCCCCGAGGGTGTCGATCGGCGCCCGGAGTGGCTCACGGTCAAGCTCCCGGCCGGTGACGGCTACTCGCAGATCAAGACGATCATGCGCGGCCAGAACCTCAACACCGTGTGCGAGGAGGCTCGCTGCCCGAACATCGCCGAGTGCTGGGGGCACGGGACCGCCACCTTCATGATCCTCGGCGACGTCTGCACCAGGGCCTGCGCCTTCTGCGCCGTGAAGAGCGGCAAGCGCGGCGGCGACATCGACTGGGACGAGCCGCGCCGTGTGGGGGAGGCGGTCGCGACGATGGGTCTCCGCCATGCCGTGGTCACGTCGGTCGATCGTGACGATCTCGCCGACGGCGGCGCCGGCGTCTTTGCGGCCACGATCCGCTCCATCCGCGCGCTGTCGCCGGGGACCACCATCGAGGTGCTCACGCCGGATTTCCAGGGCGACCATGCCGCTCTCGCCATCGTGATGGACGAGGTCCCCGAGATCTTCAACCACAACGTGGAGACGGTCGGCCGCCTGTACCGCAGAGTGCGGCCGAAGTCCGAGCTCCCCAGGAGCCTCGAGCTCCTGCGCACGGCCAAGCGCATCGAGCCGCGGAGCCGGACCAAGTCAGGCCTGATGGTCGGGCTCGGCGAGGAGATGCCCGAGGTCAAGGAACTGCTCGACCAGATGCGCGCGCACGACATCGAGATCATCACGATCGGCCAGTACCTGCGCCCGTCGCTCAAGCACCACCCGCTGATCCGCTACTGGCATCCGGATGAGTTCGCGGAGCTCAAGGCGTACGGCAAGGCGCTGGGCTTCAAGCACGTCGAATCAGGTCCGCTCGTCCGATCCAGCTACCACGCGCACGAGCAGGCGGTCGCCGCGCACGCGGGATGAGCGAGGAGACAGGCCTTCCCGCCTTGCGCTGGGCGTGGCTCGGGACGGTCGGCTACCAGGATGCGTGGGAGCTCCAGCGAGCGGTCGCGCTGGCCCGCCGCAATGGGGATCTGACCGACGACGCGGTGCTCCTCCTCGAGCACCCGCCCGTCTACACGATGGGCCGCCAGGGTGAGGCCCGGCACCTCGGTGAGGGTCAGGAATCGCTCATCGCCGCCGGCGCCGAATTCCTGGAGGTCGATCGGGGCGGCTCGGTGACCTTCCATGGGCCGGGGCAGCTCGTCGCCTATCCGATCGTTCGGCTCGCCGGTGTCTTCCCGATCCCGGGGCATCCGGCCCACGGCGACGTCGATCACTACCTTCGGGCGCTCGAGGCGGCGTTGATCGCCACGGCAGCTACCTACAGCGTCGAGGTCACCCGCCGGCCGCCCTATACCGGCGTCTGGACGGGCAATCAGAAGCTGGGGGCGATCGGCGTCAAGCTGGCGGGCGGCGTCACCACCCACGGCGTGGCGCTGAACGTGGCCACCGACCTCGGCTGGTTCGACCGGATCATCCCGTGCGGCATCGACGGATCGGAGGTTGCGTCCCTCGAGTCGCTCGGCGCCCCCGGACACACGCCGGAGCTCGTCGCGCCCGTGCTGGCGGGTTGCCTGGCCACGGCGTTCGGGCGCCGCCTCGAAGACGCCGGTCCGCTGACCGCAGTCCTCCGCTCCGGAGCGCCCGCCTCAAGCGCTGCCTGACCCGAAGAAGGGACAGGCGTCGCTCCGACGCCTCAGGGGTTTCTCAGCGTCGTCACCGGACGGTCTCAGGTTTCGTGCGCGTGCCGATGGTTGGATGGAGACATCCCCCTCGACACCAAGGAGACAGACCGAAATGCCTCACCTCTCGGCGCTCAGGAACAGCGTCCTGTGCGGTTTCGCCGTCGTGGCGGTCGCCGGATGCGGCGCCGCTCACCTGACCAGCGCCGCGGCTCCGCCTGCCACCGCGACGGCCGGCGCCACCGCCGCCCCAACAGTGGCACCCGTCGCCACTCCGGACACGAGCGGCATCAACCAGCAGGTCACCAGCATCGACAACCAGCTCAGCACCATCGACGGGCAGCTCAACGCAGCCAACGCGGGGCTGAGCACGACTGAAGGGAATCCAGCCCAATGAACACGCGAATGCTCGCTCGCGGCATGGCCACGCTCACCGTCACCGCGGGTCTCGGCCTTGCCGGCTCGGTGGCGGTTGACGCAGCGGCGCTCCCAAGCCCGTCGCCGGTGACGAATCCCACCAACCCGGCGCTCCTCAGCGGCGTCAAGTCCCTCTGCAACATCGGCGTTCAGCGACGTCTCGCGGTGCTCTCCGCGGACGACACGTTCGTCGAGACGTCAGTCGCGCTCACGAGCGGCGACCAGGCGACGCTTGAGGGACAGATCAGCGCTGACAAGACAGGGCTCACCGCGCTCGATCAGACGATCCAGAGCGATGACACGTACGCGAAGGTGTTCGCGGACTGCGGGTTGATCGTCACCGACTACCGCGTCTACGTGATGGAGGATCCGAAGATCCACGAGGTCATCGCGGCCGACGGTGTCACCAAGGTCGACAGCGCGCTGGAGACGATGGTCCCCGAGCTGCAGGGCGTCATCAACACCTCGACCGCGTCCGCGTCGGTCAAGGCACAGGCGCAGGCGGATCTCAACGCGCTCAACGCCAAGGTCACCTCGTCGCAGACATCGATCTCCGGTGTGACCGCCTCGGTGATCAACCTCGTTCCCTCCGGCTGGCCCGGCAACCAGACGGACCTGAAGAACGCGCGCCAGAACATCACCAACGCGGCGAAGGATCTGGACGGCGCACGGGCCGACATCACCGACATCCTGACCCTGCTCGGATAACACAGTCTCCCCTCCCAACAGCAAGGGCGGCTCCAATTGCGGAGCCGCCCTTCTTGCTGTTTGCGACAGCGAACATGTGTTCCGCTATGCAAATGGCCCACAAATCGGTAGGATCGCGACCACAGGACGTCCATCTGTTCGGTCCAACTCACCCTACGTCACATCAAAACCCCGAAACCGGTGGACGCCCCGGGGGAGCGTCATGGCCACCTTCGTCCGAAACCGCGTCCTCAATCAATTGGTGTGGTCAGCAGAAGAGGAGCGACAACGGGTGCAGCGACGCGAAACGCTGTGCGAGCTCGATGGGCTGTTGACACAGCTCGAGGAAGTGAATCTTCGCGGCGGTCCGATTCCGACGCGGGTCCTCGTTGCACTCCGGCGTCGTGGAGTCGCGTTCCGTCCCCGCACCTCGGCGGCGGAACTCATCGAAGCGGTGTTCGTGGTGCAGGAGCGTTTCATGCGCCAGCCTGACGGGCTCCATCGCGACGCGGTCACCACGGCCGGCGACCTGAGCAGACGGCTCGCGTCCTGACCGGGACGCTGCACGCTTGGACGTCGACGCCGCACGTCGCGCGGCAGGGGAGGCAGCGGTGCCCCTGGTCAGCGACGGCATGCGCGTCGGCCTCGGAACCGGCACGACGGCGCGCTGGTTCATCCTCGGTGTCGCGGAGCGAGTCCGCCAGGGACTGACGATTCGAGCCGTGGCAACATCGGTGGCCAGCGCCGAGCTCGCGCGCGAGCACGGGATGGTGGTGGAGGAGGAGCTCGGGGCTGACGGTCTCGATCTCGACGTGGACGGCGCCGACAGTGTCGACCCCGCGCTGCATCTCATCAAGGGCAGGGGCGGAGCGATGCTCCGCGAGAAGATCGTCGCGGAGTCTGCCGCGCGCTTCGTGGTTATTGTCGACGACAGCAAATACATGTCCCGGCTCCGGGGACGCATCCCGGTGGAGGTGGTGCCGTTCGGGTGCGCTCGCACGGTGCGCGCGCTCGCCGAGCGCACCTCGATCGAGTTCTCACTTCGCAGCGGTGCCGACGGCGCGCCCTTCACCACTGACAACGGCAACCTCATCGCAGACAGCGACTACACCGACGTCGAGGACCCGGCGGCGCTGGCCGCACTGCTCGAATCGGTGCCCGGCGTGGCCGGTCACGGGCTCTTCATCGGGATGGCGAGCCTGGTGTTCGTGGGCCACAGTGATGGCAGCGTCGAGCAACTGGCCGCTCCTGACGATACAGTCGCCTAGGGCGGATAGCTCAGCTGGTTAGAGCGCCTCGCTTACACCGAGGAGGTCGCGGGTTCGATCCCTGCTCCGCCCACGTCGTGCGGGCGGTATCGTGAGCACCGGCCGCCACACGTCCGTACGCCGTCACTCTCTCGAAAGGATGCCGGCGCGACGATCAGCCGCGTTGGTCGCTGTCGCAACAGTTTTTGGGAGTTCCTTACCGTGAGACGACGCTTGCTCAGCAAGCCATTCATCATCGGCATCGTTGTTGTGCTCATCGCTGCCGGCGCAGGGGCCTTCCTGCTGACGCGCGGTGACCCGGCGACCGTCTCCTATCGAACCGGCGTCGCGACCCTGGGAACCGTGACGCAGACCGTGTCGCTCTCCGGCAACCTCGCGCCGGACGGTGAGACGGATCTCGATTTCGAAGGCGCGGGCAAGGTCACCGCCGTCAACGTACAACCGGGACAGACGGTCACCGCAGGCGAGGTTGTGGCAACCCAGGACCCGACGACCGTGGACGCGAGCCTCACACAGGCCGATGCCACGCTGGCCGGCGCCGAGGCGAATCTCACCCTGGCAAAGGCGGGCACGTCCGCCTCGAGCCTCACCCAGGCCGAGGGGCAGGTGAACAGCGCCGAGGTGTCATACCAGTCCTCGATCACGAGCCTTGCCGACACGAAGGCCGTCAATGCCGAGCAGACCGCGCAGGCATACAGCGCATACACCTCCGCGCAGTCGCAGGCCAGCGCCGACGGCTGCACGCCAAGCGACTCGACGCCGCCCTGCCCGCAGGACGAGGCTGCGATCACGCAGGACTACCAGGCGTGGCAGGCGTCCGAGGTCAAGGGGACGCAGGGCGACGATCAGGCCCAGGCGCAGGTCAACGCCGACAAGGTGCAGTGGGAGAACGCAAAGTCGTCGCTCGCGGCACTCGAGGACGGATCGACGTCGACGGCCGCACAGGTCGACATGGATGAGAGCCAGGTCGAGATCGACCAGGTCAACGTCACCAATGCGCAGGCCGCCGTCGACGATGCGACGCTCAAGGCGCCGTCGGGCGGCATCGTCGAGGAGGTGAATGTCACCGACGGTGAGGAGATCGCGACTGGCGGGACGGGCGGTGCGTCCTCCGGCACGAGCGGCACCTCCACCCATGCCGTCGTGATCATCACGCCGGGCGTCTTCGAGGTCACCGGATCGGTGAGTGACACGCTCGTCAACGAGATCGCCGTCGGGCAGCCCGCAGAGGTTGTCGCCGCCGGGTCGAGTGAAGCAGTCGCAGGCAAGGTGACGGAGGTTGCTGAAGAGGCAACGGTCACGTCGGGTGTCGCGAGCTTCCCGGTCACGGTTGTCTTGAGCGGCGCCAGCCCGTCGCTACGGCCGGGCATGTCGGCATCGGTCAGCGTGATCATCAACCAGGTCATCGGCGTGACGACCGTGCCCACCAGCGCAGTGCACACCACCGGGGTCGGCAGCACTGTGGAGCTCTACGTCAACGGCAAGCCTGATCCCGTCGCTGTGACTGTTGGCGCCGCTGACGCGACGCTCACGCAGATCCTCTCCGGGGTGAAGGTTGGCCAGACCGTTGTCATCGCGACGATCACCAGCACGATTCCGTCGGCAACGTCCGGCACCGGACGCGCCATCACCGGCACCGGTGGCTTCGGCGGTGGTGGATTTGGGGGCGGCGGATTCGCCGGCCGCGGCGGAGGCTGACGTGGCCGCGGAGATCATCCGCCTCGTCGACGTGAGCAAGGTCTACGGGGAAGGTGACGCGACGGTGCGTGCCGTCGACGGTGTGTCGCTCTCGGTGAAGGAAGGGGACTTCCTTGCAGTGATGGGGCCGTCGGGTTCAGGGAAGTCCACGCTCATGCACATCCTCGGCTGCCTCGACGTCCCGACGAGTGGTGAGTATCTGTTCGCCGGCGAGGATGTGGCCGCAATGAACGAGCGCGAGCTCGCGAGCATCCGCAACCGCCGCATCGGCTTCGTGTTCCAGCAGTTCCACCTGCTCACGTCGATGTCGGCGTGGCGCAACGTGGAGCTGCCGCTGCTGTATCGCACGGCGCGGGATCGCAAGCAAACGGCGATGAATGCGCTCGCCCAGGTGGGCCTGAGCAGCCGTGTACAACACCGCCCCAACCAACTCTCCGGTGGTCAGCAGCAGCGTGTTGCGATTGCCCGTGCGTTGGTCACCGACCCCACCATGATCCTCGCGGACGAGCCCACCGGCAACCTCGACTCAAAGGCGAGCCGCGAGGTGCTCGACATCCTGACCGGGCTGCACAAGTCGGGTCACACGATTGTCCTCATCACGCACGATCCCAACGTCGCGGGCGTTGCGGAGCGGGTGGTCGAGATGGCTGACGGACACCTCAGAGACAGGGTCGCCGCATGAACCTGTTCCGCACGTTCGACACCGGCATGCGAGGACTGCTCGGTCATCGCCTGCGCTCGATCCTCACCACGCTGGGCATCCTCTTCGGCGTCGCCGCGGTGATCTGCACCGTCGGCATCGGTACGGCGTCCGCCGATTCGGTCAACTCGCGTATCGCCGCGCTGGGCACCAACCTGCTGACGATCTCGCCCGGCAGCAGCACATCGAGCTTTGGGGTTCGGGGTGGCGGAGGCTCGGCGAACACCCTCACCATGGAGGACGTCGCCGGGCTCGAGGACAAAGCGGACGTGCCAGATGTGTCCGCGGTGGCGCCTGTCGTCGAGGGCACGGCCACCCTGGTCAGCACGAGCACCAACTGGTCGACGACGGTGCAGGGCAGCACCCCCGGGTGGCTGACGGCCAACGCGCGAACGTTGTCCGAGGGAGTGTTCTTCACGCAGAAGCAGGTCGATGAGCACGCGCAGGTCGCCGTGCTCGGCCAGACGACCGCCGAGGAATTGGGCGCCACCGTCGGCTCCCAGGTGAGCATCTCCGGCGCGCCGTTCGATGTCATCGGCCTGCTTGCGTCAAGTGGAAGCACCGGCTTCGTGAACAACGACGACCTGGCGGTCGTGCCGATCACCACCGCGCAGGATCAGATCACCGGCGGCAGCCCTGACTCCGTGCAGCGGATCCTGCTCAGCGCAAGCAGCTCGGCGACCATCGGATCCGCGTATCTCGAAGCCGATCAGCTGCTCCTGCAGACACACCACATCACCAACACTGCGGACGCCGACTTCAGCATCACGTCCGCGTCGACGCTGGCGAGCACGGCCGCGTCGGTCACGACAACGCTCACGATCCTGCTCGCGAGCGTTGCCGCGATCTCGCTGCTGGTCGGCGGCATCGGCGTGATGAACATCATGCTGGTGTCGGTGACCGAGCGGACCCAGGAGATCGGACTCCGCAAGGCGCTCGGCGCGACTCCTCGCGACCTGTTGCGCCAGTTCCTCATCGAAGCGGCGACGCTGAGCTTCGTCGGCGGCGTGCTCGGTGTCGGCGCGGGCCTCCTCGCAGGAGTCCTCGTGCCGCGACTCGCCAACATCGCGGTGACGATCACGCCGACTCCGGTGATCATCGCCGTCGCAGTTGCTGCCGGAGTTGGCCTGATCTTTGGTGTCTATCCGGCCGCGCGTGCCGCTCGCCTCGCGCCGATTGCCGCCCTGCGAGCCGAATGACCTCGAACGCTGTCATCCTGTTGGGAGGAAGAATCTCATGAACCGTGCCTTTCTCGGTGCCGTCGGCCTCGCCGCGTGCCTCGGCGTCGTCGCCTGCGGCAGCGCGGCAGCAAGCGGCGGCTCGACGCCGTCGCCATCAGCGTCTGCCCGTGGTCGCGGCGGCTTCGCCCGCAACGCCGCGTTCGGCCAGCTCGTCCAGATCAGCGGATCAACGCTGACGCTGAGCAGCAGCACCGGTGACTCGACGGTGACCCTCGCTGCGACGACGACGATCACGCAGACCAGCACCGGCACCCTGGCGGATATCACCCCGGGCTTGTGCATCACCGCCACCGGAACCAAGGACGCGACAGGGGCGATCACTGCCACCACTGTCATCCTCGACAAGCCGGTGAACGGCTCGTGTGCCACGGCCGGCTTCGGCGGCGCCGGAGGAGGCGGTGGAACCTTCACCCCGCGTCCGGGCGCGTCGCCACGGCCGAGCTTCTCGCCACCCGCAGGTGCATCCGGGCTGGACTTTGCACGCGGGCAGGTCAAGTCGGTCACCGGCACCTCGGTGACGATCACCGAGTCCACCGGCACGGCTGAGACCATCACGGTGCCCACCACGGTGAAGGTCACCACGTCGACCACCATCCAGGCATCGGCGCTCCAGACCGGTGAGTGCGTGACCGCGATCGGCGCCAAGGCAAGCTCCGGCACCGTGACGGCTCGGTCGCTCACGATCACGCCGGCCGGCGCCAACGGCTGCACCGAGGGCTTCGGCGGGTTCGGCGGCGGTGGCTTCGGGGGCGGCGGATTTGGCGGAGGCGGCTTCGGCGGTCGGCGGTGGTGGGGGCTCGAGCGCCTAACTTGGTGAACTGAATGCGTGTCCTGGTTGCGGAAGATGATCGCGGGCTGCGGGAGGTCCTGGCTCAGGGCCTCGAGGAGGCCGGGTACTTCGTCGACGCCGTCGCGGCGGGCGATGAGGCCATCGATCAGCTGCGCTTCTACGAGTACGACGTCGCGGTCATCGACTGGCGGATGCCCCGGGTGAGCGGTCTCGAGGTGGTGGCCTGGGCCCGCAAGAACAACCGGCCCACCGCGATGCTCATGCTCACGGCCCGGGATACCCCGTCCGATCGCATCGAGGGCCTCGACGCCGGCGCCGATGACTACCTGATCAAGCCATTCGACTTCGGCGAGCTCGTCGCCCGGATCCGGGCCCTCCAGCGCCGTCCGCGAACGGTGGACGGGCCGGCGATCAGCCGCGGGTCGCTCACGCTCGATCCGGCCCGGCGCGAGATCGAGGTCCACGGCGCCCAGGTGAACCTCACGTCGACCGAGTTCAACATCCTGGAACTGCTTCTCCGGCGTTCGCCGGCTGTCGTGGATCGCAAGGCGATCGCCGAGCACGCGTGGCGTGATGAGACCCAGCCGCTGGGATCCAACGCCATCGACGTCCAGATGAGCCGTCTTCGCGCCAAGCTTCCCAACGCGGGCGTCAGCATCGTCACCGTGCGGGGGGCTGGCTACCGACTGGAGGAGGCGTGAACCGGCGGCTCGAGCGGGTCACCGTTGCCTCGCTCCGGGTGGCCCTGATCAGCACCGGGATCGTGGCGGCCGTGTACGCGATCGTGGCCGTGGTGATCGTGGTCCTCGTGACCAACAACCTCACCTCCCAGATTGACGCGAAGCTCGCCCAGTCGATGGAGTACTACCGGCAGCACCTGCCGTATCGCAACACCGTCAACCAGGTGGGTCAGACCGAGCAGGGCGGCCTCGCCTCGCCGACCCTGTTCTGGTTCTTCTTCCCGCCTGGTGTGCTTCCCTCGGGAACCCAGATCAGCAGCGTCGCGGACGGGACGACACTGCCAAGCTCCGATGCCGACGTCACTGACGCGGTCACCACGACCGTTCGAGGTGTCGACGTCCGGATCGCGGGAACCTACCTCGGGGTCGTGACGCTGCCATACACCTCGGTCGGTCCGGTGACCGGCCCCGCCCGGTTGGTCATCGGGTACAACGTCGACTCCATCTCGCAGACCCGATCCTCGTTGATCGCCACCGAGGGAGCCGCCGGCCTCGGGGTGCTCTTGCTCGTCTTCTTTGGAGCGCTGCTCGTCGGACGCCGCGTCGGGGCGCCGATCGAGCTGGCCCGGCAGCGGCAGCTCGAGTTCACCGCCGACGCGTCGCACGAACTGCGGACCCCGCTTGCCGTGATCGAGGCGCAGACCAGCCTGGCGCTGAGCCAGGATCGAGAGCCGGCGTGGTACCGGCATGCCTTCCAGCGGATCGGTTCGGAGAGCGGCCGGATCCGCAGGCTCGTCGACGACCTGCTCTGGCTGGCGCGTGTCGACACGCCACAGGGGCGTCCCGCCGCGGAACCGGTGGAGGTGGGGGTGATCGTGTCGCAGGCGGCCGAGCGCTTCGAGGCCGTCACCGAGAGCCGCGACATCACGCTGCAGATATCGATCGGCATGGGACCGCTGGTGGTGCTGGGTTCCTCCGA
Organism: Candidatus Dormiibacterota bacterium; assembly: GCA_963833055.1. Lineage (GTDB taxonomy): Bacteria > Chloroflexota > Dormibacteria > Aeolococcales > Aeolococcaceae > Palsa-851. The sequence goes on from CAWHWM010000011.1 coordinate 276,610, forward strand.
GTGGCTCGACCGGCTCCTCGGCGTGCTGCTCGACAACGCCTGCAAATACGCGCCCAAGGGAGGGGTGGTGGGCGTCAGCGTCGGTGCCGAAGGCAACCGTGTGCGCCTGGTGGTCGACGACTCAGGCCCTGGGATCCCCGAGGATGAACGCTCCAAGATCTTCGATCGCTTCCATCGTGCGATGGACCAGGGCTATGGCTCGGGCCTTGGTCTGGCGATCGCGGACGCGGTCGTCCGGCATACCCACGGACGCTGGGAAGTGACCACCTCACCGCTCGGCGGCGCTAGGATGGTGGTCAGCTGGCCTCGCGCCCTGGCCGGTTCCAAGGACCAGGCGCTCGAGGATCCGGCGGTCAGCTGGAGCCGTCCGGCGCCCGCGCCGCCCCCCGTCACGGAGTAGCGCAGCGGGGCTCCGCGAGATCGGGGAGGGGGAAACCTCAACTCCAGGTGGCACAATTTGCTCAGTTCGTGCCATCATCTTCCGAAACGAAGCCGAGTTTGGAGGAGGCCGGAGCATGACCAAGGGAGCTATGGCGGCGCTGAGCGCGGGGGTTGCCGTCTTCGGGTTCGATCCTGAGCCCGGGACCCCGGCGAGCCGGGCGTTGCATGTGCTCACGCTGAAGCGCACGCTGCCGACGGGCGATCTCGGCCCCAAGGAGCGGTTCGCGGAAGCGGCACTCCGTGCAGCCACAGAGGCGGGCATCGATCTGGGCGTCCGTCGCGGCACCCGCGGCGGCCAGCGCCTGCACCTGGTCGGTGTCGAGGATGATCCGGCGCGGGCCCGGAGCGTAACCGTCTGGTACTACGCGGCCGCCCCGTATGGAGCCGTCCCAGGCCCGGGCGTCTGGTCGGCAACGGGTCGTGGCCTCCATCTCGACGCACCTGGCGCGACTGCGCTGCGTGCCGCCCTTGACCGGCTCCGTGCCGACACCCGGCAGCTCGCCGGCGCCGCGGCGCTGGTGGGCGAGGTGTTCACGGGTGATGACCTGCTCCGCCTGCATATCGCGCTCCACGGTGGCCCTGAGGGCAGCGAGCGCACCTTCAGGCGTCGGATCCAGGAACTGCGCGATTCCGGCGTCCTCAAGCCCGTGCGCGATACCGAGGTTGCCGCGTTGCGCCTTCGGGTCCCACGCTTCCGGTCGCCTGCGGGCACCGGCGGCAGGCCGCCCGAGCTGCTGCGCTATTCCGGCGCCGGCGGCGAGGACGAGCAGCTGGCAGCGCTCCGGGCACGCCGCGCGGGCTGATCTCGAGCGCTATCCGGCGTCGGCGGGCCAGTCGGGCTCGGCGCTGGTCAGCACGAGGGTCACCGGGCCGTCGTTGACGAGGTCCACGTCCATGTGGGCGCCGAAGCGCCCCGTCTCGACGTGGAGCCCGAGATCGCGCATGGCGGCCACGAAGGCTTCATAGAGCGCTGCAGCCCGGTCGGGAGGCGCCGCGCGGATGAAGGACGGGCGGTGACCCCGCGACGTGTCGGCGTGGAGCGTGAACTGGCTCACGACGAGCACCGCACCGCCTGACGCCGCCAGGTCGAGGTTCATCCGGCCGTCGGCATCCGGGAACACCCGGAGCGTGGCGATGCGGCTCGCGAATCGCTGCGCCACGGCGAGGTCGTCGTCGGGGCCGACGGAGAGGAGCACGCAGAGGCCGCCGTCGATCGACCCCACCGTCTCCGAAGCAACATCGACCTTCGCTCGCGAGACGCGCTGGACGACCGCCCTCACTCGAGAAAGCGGAGGCCGCGCCACATCCGCATCGCCTCCGCCTCGGCTTCGAGGAAGCTCGGCCGCGAATCGCGCATCCCGTGGACGAGGAAGCTCCAGGCACGCCGTTCACCGTCCGCGCCGTCGATCGTCCCGAAGGCGCTGCCGAGGGCCCGGGGCGGGTACATCTCGATCCGATTGCCGTCGCGCATGCGCTTGAAGATCGGGCGGCGCACCAGGATCGATTCGAGCGCCCGCTGGTCCGCCAGCCTCCCGTTGACGAGGTCGACGATGCGGAGCTTGGCGATCGGGTTGTCGGGATCCCGGATACCGACGCAGCACGAGAAGCGCTCGGAGAGGTCGCGCAGCACGAAGACCAGAGCGAGAGCGTCGGTCTCGTCGCCGGCGACACGGATGAACCCGGCGGCAGAGAGATCGGTCCGCGGCGGATCCTCGTGAAGGTCTGCCACGAGTGCCTGGTCGAAGAAGAGCTGTGCAAAGAGGTCGGTCGAGCCGGCATCGGCCAGCCAGGGCAGCTGATCGCGCCATTCCCGGCTGCTGATCAGCTCTGAGAAGCGGTGCTGTAATCGGTCCCGGTCTGCCGCTGCGACTCCGCGAAGGCGAACGTGGATGACCCGGGCCATGGGCTGATTGTACGGGCGGGCCGCGCAGCCAACCCTGCCGATATCATCCGCCGCACGATGGTGGGAGATTGGTCGACGTTCTTCGCCGCACAGGTGGGAGCCGGCGCAGCGCTGACCGGCCTGGTGTTCGTCGCCCTTTCGATCAACCTCAAGCAGATCCTGTCGTTCCCCGGGCTGCCCAGCCGCTCAGCCGAGGCGATCATCCTGCTGATGCAGCCGGTGATCGTCGGCGCACTGGTGCTGATCCCGGAGCAGCGCCTCGTTGCAGTCGGGATCGAGATCCTCGTCGTCGGCGGACTGACCTGGTACCAGATCACGAAGATGATCTGGGACGCGCGTACGCTGCTGGCGAAGCAACCGGTCTGGCAGCGGTTGACGCGAGTCGGCTTCGCGGAAGCCGCAACGCTCTCACAGCTGGTTGCGGGCGCCATGCTCGTCGCCGGCGTGGAGCAGGGGCTCTATGTCGAGGCCGGAGCGCTGTTGATCTGCCTCATCGATGGCGTGGTTGACGCGTGGGTGCTGCTGGTCGAGATCCTGCGCTGAGGGGTGGCCCCGCGGTCTGCCGTTACACTGCGTCGCGGATCGCCGAGGTAGCTCAGTTGGTAGAGCACAGGTCTGAAAAACCTGGTGTCGACAGTTCGATCCTGTCCCTCGGCACCACTTTTGCCGGGGCACTGGCTCGCGTTCTCACCCCTTTGAGGGATGACACCCGCAAGGTGGACCGAGTCATCATCGCTCGTGGCCTCGAAGGGATTGTGGCGCATGATCGGCCAGGAGGTTCGGTCTCGCCGCGACCGCGCGATCGCTCTTGGCGTGGGCATCCTCGTGGCCTCCGTCAGTTTCTCGCTGTTGACGGCCGCGGCAGCGACGAGCCAGCTCGAAGTGCATGGCATCGTGGATGCGGCATCGCGCCCCGCGTACGACATCCTAGTGCGCCCGAAGGGCGCCGCAGACGCGATTGAGACTCAGGACAACTTGGTGCGCGACAACTTCCTCGCCGGTACCTTCGGCGGGATCTCGATCGCCCAGTGGCAGAAGATTCTCGATCTGCCCAACGTCACCGTAGCCGCCCCCATCGCGAACATCGGCTACGTCATTCCGCAGGCGACTGTTGTGCTTCCGATCAACCCGGTCAGTAGCACGGACCCACATCAGCTCTATCGAGTGAACTTGACCTGGAAGGCTGCCAACGGTTTGTCCTCATATCCCGGTGGCACGGACTACGTGTACGTCACCCCAACCGATCGTTTTGTCTTCATACCGGGTCTGGACGGGGGATACGTCGTGGCTGAAGTCGCCGCCGGAAGCGCCAAGCCAGTCGAAATGTGCCCGTATCTTAACTATCCGAACCAACCCACAGGGGTGAACACCGGCGGGGAAGAGAGCCTCTCGTGCTATTCAAGCGTGAGTCCGACGGTGAATACGGCTGCTCAGTTTGGTATTCGCTCAGGGCCGGCTGACATAGTGACCGTCAACTTTCCGATGATGCTCTCGGCTGTGGACCCGATACAGGAGGCAAAGCTCGTCGGACTGCCCCAGACGATTGTCTCCGGCAAGTACCTATCAGAGACAGAAGGTCTCGCCGCTCCGTTAGCTGCGGATACCGACGGTCTTCCTGTGATCGCCGCGTCGCGCAGTTACCTGGATGAGTCCTTGACGGCAGATGTGCAACTGCTGACGGAACCCGCGGGTGTGAATGTCGTGCAGCAACTCGCTAACCCCGACATAGCTGAAGTCGACCACTTCCTTGAGGATCTACCTGGAACAGACGTGCAACGTCGCACGCTGACGGCGCAATCGGCCTACACAACTCTGCTCGATCAACTCCAGCACCCTCCTGACTACCTCGACAACCTCTACAACAACGGGGCGACGCTTCTCGAGGGGGCTGTGTGGGACTACTGGACATCCTCGGGTGTGAAGTACCAAAGCGATGGCGGGGTCCTCGCACCGATCGAGACGTCGAACCCCAAATCGATATGGGACGTGGGGACCGAGGAGGGTGGAGAAACAGCGTTGGCTCCGCCGGGCAATGAGGACTCGCAGTTCCAGAAGCTGACTGTCCACCAGTCCAACATCGCAGACAATCTCCAGACCAACACCGAAGGATTCGTCGCGATCAGGCCGATCGGCGAGTTCGACGCAGACAAGCTTCCGGGGTTCAATCCGCTGAGCGCCGTGCCACTGGAGACGTACTACCCGCCTCTTGTCACGGGCGCGAATGCCGCATCGCGTAAGGCCCTGGGCAACGAGCCGCTCGGACCCACGACGAACCTGGGCGGATACGTGAGCCAGCCGCCGCTCCTGCTAACCACCCTGACAGCGATGGAGCAGATGCTTTCCCAGTCCTGCTACATCGTTTCGGCTAAGGATGTGCCTTTCTGTACGCGGTACGGGGTTACCGATGTAGCAGATCCCATCAGCGCCATCAGGGTTCGAGTTGCGAATGTGCATGGATTCGAGCCGCTCGATCGCGCTCGCATCCTCGCGGTGGCCACAGCAATCAAGAAGGCCACGGGGCTACAGGTCGACATAACAGCCGGATCATCGCCTACCACCGTAGACGTTGATCTTCCCGCGGGCTGTTGTGGCGAGCCAGCGTTGACGGTTGCAGAAGGTTGGGTGCGCAAAGGGGCTGCGCTCACGGTACTCAACGCCGTCGATGCCAAGAGTCTGGTGCTGTTCGTGCTGGTGCTCGTCGTTTGTGTCCTCTTTCTCGCCAACGGTGCCTACGCGAGCGTGCGATCGCGACGCACTGAGCTGGGAGTGCTTGCGTGTCTCGGCTGGGGCCGAGCCGCACTGTTCCGACTTGTCCTCGGAGAGCTTGCCGTGGTCGGCCTCGCCGCGGGAGTGATCGGCGCAGCGTTGGCTGAGGTCCTCGCGCTCGCGCTGCGCTTGGACTTGCCATGGTGGCATGCGCTTCTAGTGATCCCGATCGCGCTTGGGTTGGCGTGCTTCGCCGGACTCGCTCCTGCGTACGCGGCAACGCGGGGCGTCCGCTCGACGCTGTGTACTCCGTCGCGGGTGGAGGTGGCCGTCATCGCCCCGTGCGGCGGGTGTCCGGGATTGCGCGCGCGAACCTCCTACGACGACCTGCACGTCTGGTGAGCGGTGCTCTTGGGTTGTTCATCGGTGTGGCCGCGTTCGCTGTGCTGCTCGCGGTCCAGCTCGCCTTTCAAGGGCAGGTCGTCGGGACTGCATTGGGTGACATCGTCAGCGTGCAGGTGCGCAGTGTCGACCTGATCGCTGCGGTGCTGGCACTGCTCCTCGGAGCGTTCAGCGTCGCCGATGTGTTGGCGGTGAACCTCCGTGATCGCGCCGGGGAACAAGCGGTACTCGCGGCCACTGGCTGGCGTCCGGCAACATTGTTCCGCCTCGCCTTCACGGAAGGGATGGTCGTCGGTGTTGTCGGCGCGGTTGCCGGAGGTGCTGCGGGGTTGGGGGTTGCGGCGATCCTCACCGGCACGGCGGCCGCGGTGCTCCCTGCCGCGATTCTGGCGGCAGTGGTCGGGTTGCTCCTCGTGGGCGCGGTGCTCACGGTCCCTGCGTGGCAGGCCTCACAAACAGCGCCCGCCGCCGCGCTGGCAGAGGACTGAGCGATGCCCGGAGTTGCCATCACCGGTCGTGGTCTGACACGTGACTACGCGGCTGGCG
>CAWHWM010000012.1:0-3786 GCA_963833055.1 Candidatus Dormiibacterota bacterium
TCACCGAGAAGGAGACGTCGTCGACCGCGACCAGCGAACCATACGTTTTGCGCAGATGCGAGATCACAACGGCGAAGGTGCTGTCAGCCTCCGAGCCCGGAGCCGCTGAAGCACCTGGCCCGCCTCCGATGTTGGCCGTCGCTTGCATCGTGAGGCCATCGCCGGTCATGTCACGCCCGCCGGCTGATCAACTTCAGCGCAAGCGGATCGTTCAAGACACCAATGACATGTTCGCGATTCGCGATTGGTCGGCGAACAAACTGAATGGTTGTGAAGAGCCGTCGCGGGTCGCATCTCTTGTCCAGCCTACCAGCGCTGCACTGAGCGGCACGCCGATCACACAAGAAGGGGTAGGAAGGCGGGCCATGCACCCCGTCACTATGCTCAGGCGATGATCGACCAAGCGCAGGCGCTGATCGGGCGTGACGCAGATCTGGAGCGCCTGGACGGCCTCGTGCATCACCTGCATGAAGGTGGAGGCGCGCTGGTGATCAGCGGAGAAGCCGGCATCGGCAAGTCCGCACTGCTCGGTCATGTGCGCGAGCACGCGCTCGCAGTGGGTGCCACCGTGCTCTCCACGGCCGGGGTGGAATCCGAGGCCGAGCTCGGCTTCGCCGGGCTGCATCACCTCCTCTTCCCCATCTTCCCGACATTCGATCTGCTCCTGGAATCGCACCGGAAGGCTCTCGAAGCGGCGTTCGGGAGAGCGACGGGCATCGACCCGGATCCGTTCCTGGTCGCGATGGCGTCCTTCAGTCTCATCAGTGCTACGGCGGACGCTCGTCCTGTGGTGGTGCTCATCGACGATGCGCAGTGGCTTGATCGGCCGAGTCTCGGTGTGGTCACGTTCATCGCCCGCCGCCTGGAACGTGAACCGATAGCGCTGCTTGCAGCCGTGCGAACCGGATCCGCGTCGCCATTCGCGGACGCTCGCCTGCCGGCCCTTGAGCTCCAGCGACTGAGCGTCGACGACGCGGGGGCGCTTCTCGACCGCAGCGCCCCTGGAATGCATCCGGTCTCTCGCGCACGGGTTCTTGCCGAAGCCGTCGGTAACCCGCTTGCGCTGGTGGAGTTGCCGCGCACCGCTCCCTTCACGATGACGTCGCCTGATCGCCTTTTTCCCACGCCGACCACCCTCAACGCGCGGCTCGTGCAGGCATTCGCGGCGAGCCTTCTCGACCTCACCGACGAGTGCCGCCTGATATTGCTCGCCGCTGCACTCGATAGCCGCGCATCGCTCGATGAGACCGTGCAATCGGCGACGCTTGTGCAAGGCACACCGGTGTCGCTGGAGGCGCTCGGGCCTGCGGTCGACGCAGGCTTGATCGACGTGCGAGACGGGGCTGTGCACTACCGGCACCCGCTGATCCGCTCGGCGGTCCGTCAAGCTGCGCCGGCGCTTCAGGTGCTCGCCGTGTTCGCCGCGCTTGCTGCGGTCGTAGACGACCCCGAGCGCCGGCTCTGGCACCGCGTCATGGCGGCCACCGGCAGCGACGAGGACGTTGCCGTGGCGCTTGAAGAACATGCGCGTGCCTCAGTACGGCGGGGAGCGGTCGCGGTGGCCGGTGCTGCGCTCGAGCGCGCAGCCGCGCTGAGCGGCAGGCCAGAGAAGAAGAGCGAACGATTGCTGGCGGCAGCTGAGGCAGCGCACGACCTCGGACTCGTCGGCGACGTCCGCCGGCTGCTCGACGAGATCGGCCCACTGGATCTCAGCAGGAGTGCGGCAGCCCGTCTTGCCTGGCTGAACGAGGTGATCAGCGGCGATGTCTGGTTTGAGACGGGCGCGACGAAGACGTTCGTGACACTCGCCCGCGAGATTGCCGAAAGCGGCGACGCCGACATGGCGCTTCGGTCATTGCTGCCGATCGCGCATCGCTGCTGGTGGACCAATCCGCAAGGCCGAACCCGGCGTTACCTCGTGGATGCGGCAAAGCAACTCGGCGTCGGTGATGACGATCCGCGCCTGCTCGCGGTCACCGCCATGGCCGATCCTGAGTCGGCGGGGCAAACGGTGCTCCGGGTCGCCTCACGTTTCCGGCGCGCCCAGTTCGCCGGCGCAGTTGATGAGATGCTCGTTGGGATCGCGGCGGAGAAGTCCGGTGATTTCGCCCTGGGTGCGCGACTCCTGTCGAGCGCCGTGGAAGAGCTCCGTGCACAGGTTCGGCTTGGGCCGCTGACACAGGCCCTTGTGCATTACGCATGGGCCGCCACGCACACCGGTGACTGGGGTGCCGCAGTGACGGCCGGCGAGGAGGCGGCGTCTCTCGCTCGTGACACTCGCCAGCCGCAGTACGGCGTTACCGGCGAGCTGATGGCGGCGTACGCCAGGGCATTGCTCGGCAACGCCTCTGACCTCGACGCGACGCTCGCCAGGTCCGAGCGCAGGGCGCTCGCCCTGCAAAGCAGGCCACTGCTGACAACGTCGCGTCTTGCTCGTGGTGCGGCAGCGCTCGGCGAGGGGCGCAACGACGATGCATTCCGCCAACTCTGGCCGGTCTTCGACGAAAGCGGCGATGCCTTCCATCGGTATATGCGGTGGAGCGCGATTGTCGATGTCGCCGAAGCAGCGGCGCGCAGTGGGCGAGCCGAGAGTTCTCGCACTGGTGTTGGAAGATCTCGACCGCGTTGCCGCTCGGAGCAAACCGCCATTTCTCTGCCTCGCGCTGGCGTGCGCGAGGCCCCTCCTCGCGTCTGATGACGTCGCAGAAGCGCTCTTCGCCGCAGCACTCTCGACCGATCTCGCGCCGTATCCCTTCCTGCTGGCTCGGACGTTGTTCTCGTTCGGGAGCTGGCTGCGCCGTCGACGGCGCATTGCCGATTCGCGCGAGCCGCTACGCCGCAGCGTCGAGCTGTTCGACCTGCTTGGTGCGCCGTCCTGGGGAAAACGAGCGCGGCAGGAACTCCGCGCGACAGGTCAACTAGTCGGTCCGCGGACGTCGGATGCCCGCGACCGCCTCTCGCCGCAAGAGTTCCGGATCGCGCGACTCGCGGCCGTGGGCTTGTCCAATCGGCAAATCGGTGAGCAACTCTTTCTGTCTCATCGGACGATCGGCTCCCACCTCTATCGCATCTATCCCAAGCTCGGGATCACCGGGCGCGGTCAGCTGCGCGAAACGCTGGCGAGCACTATCGCCGACTGAAATTCAGTCGTTTTACTCAAGCGAAGCGCCCCTCCTCGGCCCAGGATCATGGTCAGTCAGATCCGACTCGAGGAAGCCGATATGAGCGACAAGCCCAACGTGGTGCTCGTCTATGGCGCGTGGGCCCGAACAAGGAGACTCCAACCATGCCGATGATCGATGTCTACGCGACGTCAGGAACCTTCGACGACCGCAAGACGCTCGCGCGCGATCTCGCCGCGGCGGTCATGCGCTGGGAAGGGGTCCCACCGATTGCGCTGTTCAAGGACAACACGGCTGCCTTCATTCACGAGCTTCCGGATGGTTCGATCTCCGACGTCTCGAGTAACGGTCGCCATATCCGTGTGCAGGTGCTGACCCCTGCGGGTGTGCTGAACCGGGACAAGCAGCTGGGAGTGGTCAAAGAGTTGACAGAGATCGTTGTCGCGGCCGCGGGTGACCCGGAACTTGCCGCGCGCACCTGGGTGCTGATCGTGGAATCGCCTGATGGTGGCTGGGGGATCGCCGGTCACGCCAACACCGGCGCGGACATCGCCGACCTGGCGCGCAAGGCGCTCGCAGCCGGCGACCAACCCTGATTCGTCAGGTCAGCTCGCTGGGCCATCAGCTCCTCAACCGCAACGGCTGGCGCGGTGACACATGGCTT
>CAWHWM010000013.1:0-16407 GCA_963833055.1 Candidatus Dormiibacterota bacterium
ACTAAGGCAGTAACAGACGCAGCGAGATCCTCTCGGCTCTGAATAGTCGAGGCGTAGGTGCGGGATCTCATCCGCCCCAAAACATGCAGATCTTGCGTACGTATAGCCGCGGCGACAGAGAGACGAAGCCAGAGGCGTGGCGGGCGAGGCAGAGGGATGCGCCCCTGCGGTTCGAAGCCCGTCACCGGCTGGTCGCATTGCCCCACCGGGCGACGAGACCACTCGATCTGGGTTCGGTGACCACCTTATTCGCTCAGTTTCTTAGCTCTCGCGTCACTTGTCTGCCGTAAGGCGAACTGGTATCTTTGGGGGGTGATGGTTACCAAGCACCCCGCAACGTCCAAGCCTCGCAAGCCGAAGACGAGCTAGTCGAAGCGAGGCGCGGGGGGCCGTCGCCAGATCTCCACAAGGCGATGCTCGCCGGGATCCTGCGGCAGCTGGCTCTCCCACTCTAGGAACTCTCGGAGTTGTACGGCAGACGGTGTGACGGCTGCGATCGTCAGATGGCGTTGTTTTGCGTCGAACTCCAGTAACTTCGCATTCAGGTCCATCAGGTTCTGAAAATACGTCGAGTTGAACTTGGCGGTATGCGGCGATCTGAGTGGCCGAGCACAAGACGTAAGAGATGATGACCTCTGCGAACGCGTTCCACGCGTCCTTGAGGTTTATGACGCGTTCGCCTACGACGTAGAGCGCGAGGATTTCCAGCCAGGCCAGCAAGTCGAGCCAGTCGTATTCATACTCTGGTGGGTCCGCCAACATTCCGCGCGCGGCCTGCCTACGCAGATCCTTGAACGACGGGCCATCCCATTGAACGATCATCTGGGCCAGCATCGTGACGGTGTTCGCGCGCCTGGTTAACACCAGTTGTCGAACGCCAACGACCACGCCACCGACGACGAAAATTGTACTGACGGCAGCTGAGGCGGCAGTCGTGACTGCGAGCCAGTCAGTCCCGGCCGAGCTTGTCAACACGCCGGCAACCTTAGCTTCTGACTACGTCGGATTCAAGCCGCGCCAAGTTCTCGGGAACGGCAGTGGCGCACGCGGACGATGCAAAGACAACTCGGTCGGTGAGGAAGGATTGAGCCGCCACGTTCCACCCGAACTTTGCACTGAACTAGTCATCAATCCGTGCGAGAACCTCCAGCGTGATCATATTCCCGAGCCCTTCGAGGTACGCCGCCTGAGAAACCATATCGGCTCCTCCGGTACCGAGTTCATGTCCATGCCGCGCCATTGCCTGCACGTCCACACCGAAGTGATCGCCTCTGGTTGAGAGCAGCAAGAGTGACCTGCTCTGCCACGTACCCGAATAGTTGCGCCGATGCTGCTGGTTGGTCTCGACCAGACCCGTTCGTCCCTCCCAGGGTCTATGCCATCACCATCTAGCTTGGCTTCCTGAACACAAGGATCCGCACCGTGTCTCGGAGCAGCTCAGCAATCATGGACGGTGGCTCCGCCGAGGGCTCCGCTCATACGCAAACCTTCAGAAACAACCGTGCCGGGAGAGGGAGTCGAACCCTCACGAGGTTGTCCTCGGCGGTTTTTGAGAGCCCGGTCTGAGCGTTTTCGCGTGCCATCCGGGGCCGTCTTGTATTCGGCGGACCCGCCGAATGTGACTCTGTGGGCCGCTGCAGGGTATGGGCTGACGGCGCCGTAGGGGTACGCGTAGGGGTCCTGATCGCATCGGACTCGCAGCATGGCTCCTGACGCGCCGCGCGTTGAACGTCTCGAAGGCTCTACGCCGTCTCTGGACGGGCGAAGCTGTTTCGCGCTCCCGTAGGTGTGGGGGCCACCATCTTCCCATCGCGGATCGCAAGGTGCACATCGCATCGGGCATCCACCGCCGGATCGTGTGTGGCGATCAAGAGCGTCGCGCCGGTGCGGGCATGCAGTTCGAGCAGCAACTCGATGATGGTCTCGCCCGTCGAAGAGTCCAGGTTGCCAGTGGGTTCGTCTGCGAGTAGCAACGGCGGATCCACGATCAGCGCCCGCGCGATCGCCACCCGCTGCTGCTCGCCTCCGGACAGCTGGGAAGGGAGTGCATCGGCTCGGCCACCCAGGCCAACCTGGTCGAGGAGCTCGCGAGCACGCTGTTGCAGCTTCTTCCCCGCTTCGTAGGGCAACAAGGGTGCGGCGACGTTGTCTGCGGCGGTCAGCGCGGGCAACAGGTGGAAGCGCTGGAACACGAACCCCACCTTGCGCCGGTAGGTCACCATTCGCCGCGGGGGCAACTCGTCGAGTTGGGTGTCCCCTACTCGCAGCGTGCCGGAGGTGAGGATGTCCATCCCACCGATGACGTGCAGGAGTGTGGACTTTCCAGAACCCGATGGACCGGTGATCGCAACGAGTGAACCTGCGTCGATGTCGACGTCCACGTGGTCGAGGGCTGTCAGCGAGCGTTCCCCCGCGGGGTAATCGCGAGTCAATCCACGGCCGACGACGGCGACACCTGGCATGGCTCAGTCCTCCGCCAGCGCTGCTGCGGGTGCCGTTTGTGAGGCCTGCCACGCCGGCACCATGAGCACGGCACCGACCAGGATCAGCCCTGTCACTGCGGCCAGTATTGCGGACGGCGCCACTGCCAGCGCAGATCCGGTCAGGATCGCTGCGAGCCCGAGACCAACCGCACCACCGGCAATCGCGCCGACGATGCCGACGACCATCCCTTCTGTGAAGGCGAGCCGGAACAAGGTCGCCGGCTGCCAACCCGTGGCAGCGAGGACCGCCTGTTCACCGGCGCGATCGCGGAGATTCACCGCCAGTACGTCGGCGACGCTAAAGGCCCCAAGCAGCAACGCCAGCACGGCTGCAATCAGGTCCACGCTGCGCACCTGCACGCTGACGATGTCGCCCAGCGCGGTCCCAACCACTTGGCCCTGAAACGCCAGTTGGACGGCGAGCAAAACAGCGAACGCGGCCACGCCGATGAAGAGTCCGAGTGCGCCGCTCACGAGCCGTGCGGGGCGACGGAGCAGATTCGCGCGCGCGATCCCGGACACGCGCCGCACCTGGCGGTGATGTGCTTTCCCGCCTGGCACCGAATACACGGCGTCGAGCGGACGGCCGCGAGTCGCCGAGTAGGCAGGCGCGAGACCAGCAACGCATGCGAGCCCGAGTGCGATCGGCACGACGAGCAGTGCATGCCACCAGGGCAGGTCCAAGCGCAGCGCCAGTGCAAGAACCTCAGCCAACGCGGCGCCAACCACCCCGGTGACGAGACCCACCAGGGCGAGTTCGCCGAGGACCAGTCTGAAGAGTGCGGCTCGACCCCAGCCGAGACACGCAAGCACTCCAAGTTCCGTGCGCCGCGAACGAACACTCGCGTAGGCGCCGTTGGCGAGAAACAAGACGCAGACGAGCAGCACCAACACGAAGAGGACGACGCTCTTTGCATCGATGGCTTTGAGGATGGCAAGAGCGGCGCCTTTTGATATCCACCCCTCGGCGACTGTGAGAGCCGGTTCCCCGCAGCATCCTGCTGGAAGGTTGACGTCAACAGTCGTCGGCGACGACCCCGCAGTGATGTCAACCTGCAGACCGGTATCTTTCTTGATTGCTGTAGCGACCGCGAGAATGCGGGCGCGGTCGATCGGATAGAAGCCGCGGACGTTCGCCACGCGCACACGAATGGCACTGATGGGATCTGCAACATCCGTGTTGGAGTAGCGCGTGCAGGATGGCACCTCTTTGTTGGCAGGGATGTAGCACGAGGTGGACAGCATTTGGTCCATGGCGGAGATGGTTGTCAAGAGCAATGGAGGCTGTGCCACGTACCCACCGAGATTCATCGTCGGTCCGAGCGGCTGATTCTTGAGCGCTGTGCGTGAGGCCGCGTTCTCACCGGTCACGACCGGCGGGTAATACGTCTCAAGCGGTACGGCACTCAGCGGATTGAAGCCCGGAAGCTTGTCGGGATCGAATTGCCCGATCAGCTGCGGTTGCACGTACCCGGCAACACCGTCTGTGAGGTTGGTAGCACCGTTTCCCTGATGCGAGGTGAGTTGCTGAAACTGCGTGTCCTGGTTACCGGGAGGCGCCAACAACTCATACTCGAATTCGTTGTCACCCGCATCCCACACCGACGTGGCATTCGCTGTGACAATCGGGCTGAGGGCGCCGCCAGTATCCTGGTACTGCACCCCTGATGTCGTCCAGTAGTTGACAAAGACGTTGCTGTCGGTCGAGCGATTCTGTAGCTCGGCAAGCAGCGCAGCGTAGCTAGACTGCGGCGATACCGTCTGGGTCGCGACCGCTGATCCCGCAAGACCTTGCAGAAAGCTCTCGACGGTGACGCCGTTAGCGAGCTGCTGCGCCACATCCACGCCTGCCGGTATCGTGAGTTGCTGCACCGACGCGGCAAGCAACTCGTCCAGGAACGTGCGCGACGACGCGATCACGGGGAGTCCGCTGGTATTGCCAATCGTCGGACCCAAGCCTTCGTCCTCAGTCAGATAGTGCCCGGAGACGATCGTCTGTGGAAGACCGACCAACTTGCTTTCCTGGACCGGGTCGATGGCCGAGAGCATGATCGGGAAACTGAACGTGACGGGGGCACTGGGGCCAGCCTGCGGGCCGTATAGCGCGGCGCTCACCTTCGGAGTGAGTGCGGAGAAACACGAAAGGTCCAATTGCTCACTAGCATTGAGCCCGGTCGAGGGCGGAAAATTCGGACAGATATCGACCGGTTTCTTCTGACCAGGGATTGTCTGATCAATTGTATATCCGCTGTCAATCGCCGGAGCCAAAATGAAGCCAGCGGTTGGTGTGTAGTAGACGTAGTCATTGCCGCCGGGATAAGAGGACAGTCCGTTGGCGGCCTTCCATGTGAGTTTGACCCGGAAGAGCTGTTCCGGCGCCGCACTGACGAACGGACCGATCGGCAGGTTCAGGGTCGTCTGGAGGATGACATACCCGATGTTGGCGATGGGAGCCGCCACGCTCACGCCCTGAAAACTCAGAATCTTCTGCCACTGGGCGACGGTGATCCCGCCGAATGTGCCCGCGAGGAAGTTGTCCCGAACCAGGTTGTCCTTTGTCTCAATCGCGTCTGCCGCGCCTTTCGGGCGTACGAGGATGTCGTACGCCGGACGTGCAGATGCCTCAACGGTGCCCGTGACCTGCAGCTGGCTCGTGGACGCCGCGGCGGTCAGAAGCGAGAAGCTCACTGACGCGACGACGATGCCGGCCCCAAGAGCGATCGAACGGTCGCGGCGCGATCGTACCTGTCTTCCGATCATCCGCCACATTCCCTTCGAGGCCATCCCCGCGATCATGACTCCCGGTCGGCGTCCGCAGGCATCCCCCGATCGAATGAGAAACGGCAGACCAAGCAGCGCGGGATTGGGGGGAGATAGCCGCGCGAGGTCAGTCCAATGCCAGTAGTCGCGACGCCGAGCTACTGCTTCGGCAACTCCTCCGCCGGCACGCGACTACCATCCGATCGTGGCGAGCCCCGGCGGTCACCGCTCGTTTTGGCTGAGTCCTGGGCTGCGGTGAGAGCGTCGTATCAATATGCGAGGCTCCTCATGGTCCGACGTGGCATCTGATCGGCCCACCCTTGTGGCGGCGGCAGGCGAGACCGACACGCTTCGGTTCGAACGTCTTATCGTCCCCGTGCTCGGTGCCGCCTCAGCGCTGGCGCAATCCCTCTCGCCGGATCGCGCCAGCGGCGAGGATGCCCTCCAGTCAGCTGCGCTCAAGGCCTGGGGAAATCTCGGTCAGCTGCGCGACGAAGGCCGGGCGCGAGCCTGGTTCATGACGATCGTGGCGAACGAATGCCACAGCGCAAGGCGCCGACGTTGGCTGCTGCATTCGCCGCAAGGACCGCGCCCAAGCAGCACATCTGAGGCGTGGCCGGACGAGGTGGATGAGCGCAGTGACGTCAGACGGGCCATGCAGCGTCTCAGAGCCGGTGACCGGTTGGTGCTGTCTCTCCGGTACCTGCTCGACATGAGCATCGACGAGGTGGCAGCCACGCTCGAGGTGTCTCCATCCGCCGTGAAAGCCCGCACGGCCCGGGCACTTCAACGGTTCCATTCGCTGATGACGGTCTACGGGGGTGACACGACGCATGAATGAAGACGAGGCGCGCCAACTCCTGCGCAGCACCTACCCGATCCCGGAGAGCAGCACTCTGGCATGGCGCCCATGGATCGAGCATCCAGTCGCGCCGCGCCCACCCCGGCGCGCACTGTTGGCCGCGATCATCGCTGCAGTCGTGGTCGTGGTGATCGCCCTTCCCGTCGGCGTCACCCTCGCGCTCCATCAGCCGCCGCTACATTCGACTCCTCCCGGCGTGGTGAGCCCAGGTGCGACCTGTGCGATTGCCGACGGCGTGACAAGCGCCGAGTTCGACCGCGTCTCTGCGTCGAAGCAGAATTTCGTGTTTCCGGACTCGGTACGGATCACGAGTCACGCTCGTATCGGCGACCTCACGGCCGCCCTGTGCGCCTTGCAGCGGCAGGTTCCGGGCGTCTACCACTGCCCGTCGGAAGGAGTCCCGCTGGCCTATTCCGTCCGCCTCCTCGCCGGGACTGTGGTGACCTCCAACGTGACGATATTTGCAAGCTCATGCCCGCTCGTCTACGGGCTTGGTGGAACTGGAACCCGATTGGTCAAGGACGTGCAAACCTGGACGTTGATCGGCGACGCGCTGGGCATCCCCGACGCCACGTCGCAAACATTTATCGGGAGCAGCACGCCACCACCGACCGCGGTCCCGAGCCCGACGCCGGCACCGGTCCTGGTGCCTGAGGGGCTCTCGTGGACTGGGGCGGCACGAGGATCACTGACGCAAGCGTATGGTACCTGCGATCAGCCGGGTACCAATGAGATTGTGCTGATCTCCACCGACCCCAACGGCAATGTAGAGGTCGATTTCCCAAGCCATCCCCCGGGAACCGTATCGGTGACGTCGCCGTCAATGGACGACGGCGGGCTCGGCCTCCATCTCAACCACGGGGTGGGGCCTAAGTCATACACGCTCTTCCTCGCAGCATCCGGCACCGTGACATATTCGCCGAACGGGATCTCTGGATCGATGAACGCATGGCTCGCCCCCCAGAGCAACGTCTCGACCTCCCCGTCGATCCACATCACGGGCACGTGGCAGTGCGCCTGAGGGCCGCGCAGATGCTCGATTCCTCCGGATGTGTAAGCAATGAGAGCAGCCGAGGCATCTCTAGACCCTGACGGGCCCGTGATCGCGAGCATGGAACCTGCGTCGAGGCCAGTGCTGTAAGCGAGCGTTCCCCGGCAGGGTAATCGCGGGTCAGCCCACGGCACGTGACGGAGACGCCTGGCATCGTTCAATCCTCCGCCAGCGCTGCGGCGGGCGCAGTTTGTGAAGCCTGCCACGCCGGCACCATGAGCACAGCGCCGACCAGGATCAGCCCGGTCACTGCGGCAAGTATTGCGGAGGGCGCCACTGCCAGCGCGGATCCCGTCAGGATCGCTGCGAGTCCAAGACCGACCGCGCCGCCGGCAATCGCGCCGACGATGCCGACGACCATCCCTTCTGTGAAGGCGCGCCGGAACAGGGTCGCCTGCCGCCAACCGGTGGCCGCGAGCACCGCCTGTTCGCCGGCGCGATCGCGCAGATTCACCGTGAGGACGTCGGCGACGCTGAAGGCACCGAGCAAGAGCGCGAGCACTGCGGCAATCAGGTCCACGCTACGCACCTGCACGCTGACGAGGTTGCCGAGTGCAGTACCCACGACCTGGCCTTGGAATGCGAGCTGCACTGCCAACAACACCGCAAAGGCGGCGACTCCGATGAAGAGTCCGAGCGCGCCGCTGATCAAGCGCGCCGGACGACGCAGCAAGTTGACGCGTGCGATGCCGGACACACGGCGAATCGCGCGATGACGCCCGCCTCCGCCGGGCACGGAATAGACGGCGTCCAAAGGACGGCCACGAGTAGCCGCGTACGCTGGCGCGGTACCGGCGACACACGCTAACCCCAGCGCAATCGGGATGACCAACAAGGCATGCCACCACGGTAGATCCAGACGCAAGGCCAGGGCGAGGAATTCAGCCAACGCTGCGCCTACAACCCCCGTGGCCAGACCGACCAAGGCAAGCTCGCCGAGCACGAGTCTGAAGAGTGCTGCACGACCCCACCCAAGACACGCGAGTACCCCTAATTCGGTTCGACGTGAGCGCACGCTCGCATATGCCCCGTTGGCGAGGAACAGCACACACACGACGAGGACGAGCACAAAGAGGACGAGACTCTTGGCGTCGACGGCGTTGAGGACGGCGAGCGCCGCGCCCTTGCGTACCCACCCCTCGGCGACGGTCAGCGCCGGCTCACCGCAGCATCCCGCCGGGAGGTCAACGTCCACCGTCGTCGGCGACGAGCCCGCTGTTATGTCGACCTGCAGACCCGTGTCCTTCTTGATGGCGGTGGCCACCGCGAGGATGCGAGCGCGATCGATTGGCTCGAAGCCGTGCACGTTCGCGACACGGACTCGGATCGCGCTGATCGGGGCGTTGACATCAGTGTCGGTGTATCGAGTGCAGCCGCCCTCAAACTCCGGCAGGTTGATGTAGCAGTTCTGGGAGAGCATCTGCTCCATGGCAGTAAGTGTCGTAAGCAGCAGTGGCGGCTGAGCCACGTAACCACCCAGATTAGCGGTGGGTCCGAGCGGCTGATTGTTGAGTGCCTTGCGCGACGCGGCGTTCGCGCCTGTGACCGCCGGCGGGTAGTACGTCTCCAGTGGCACTGCGCTGAGCGGGTTGAAGCCAGGCAGTTTGTCCGGATCGAAGCGACCGATAACCGAAAGTGCGACCTCGCCGGCATATCCTGTCGAGAAGTTGTACGCACCGTTGGCGTGGTGCACAGTCAACTGCTGAAACTGAGTGTCCTCGTTGCCAGGCGGTGCCAATATCGGGAGCTCGCTGACCCGCGCAATCCACACTGATGCCGGATTCGAGGTTGTGACGGGAGCAAGCGACTGCCCCCGAGACTGGTACTGCACGCCGGAGGAAGTCCAGTAGCCGTACACGACACCAGGGTCCCCAGGGGCCCCTTCGACCGAGGCATTAGGGTTCGACAGCTCATCGAGCAAGCTGCCATACGCTGATTGCGCTGAGAGCGTGTGATGCTGCACGACGGGTCCGCTGAGACCGTGGAGAAAGCTTTGAACAGTGTCCGCGTCAGCGAGCTGACTGACAACATTCGTACCAGCCGGAATGTCCAGTTGCTGCACGCTCGCGGTGAGCGAATCATCCAGGAACGTGCGTGAGGCGGCGAGGACGGGCAGTCCGGACGATTCGTTGACCGGCGGCAACAACCCTTCTGTTTCTGGCAGATATTTCCCGAATACGACCGTTTGCGGCAAACCGACGAGCTTGGCCTCCTGAACCGGATCTATCGCCGACAGCATCATGGGGAAGCTGAATGCCACGAGCGCCGCCGGGACGGTGATGTGCATCCCAAGGAGGTACGCGCTGTTGGCCGCCGGGGTCAGGGCCGAATAACACGCGATGTTCTCTTGTTCGCCGGTGTTAACACCGCTCACATACGGTTCCACGTTTGGGCAGGCCGGGATCGGTTTCGCGGCACCGGGGACTTCCTTCACCAGCGTGTTGTACGAGCTGTTGGTTCCGTACGGCACCTTCAGAATCATCAGCCGGTCTGTCAGGCTGTAATAGACGTAATACGTGCCGCCGGGATACGACGAGAGGCCGTTAGCGGCCTTCCAGGTCACGTCGACACGGAAGATCTGCTGGGCATCAGTACTGGTCAGCGGTCCCACCGGTACAACAACGCTTGCCTCGGGGATCACATAGCCAATGTTTGCGATCGGCGCCGCCACCGTCACGTTGGGGAGCGCGAGAATCTTCTGCCACTGCGCAATCGAGATCCCACCAAAAGTGCCCGCGAGGTAGTTGTCCCGAACCAGGTTGTCCTCGGTCTCAATCGCATCGGCAGCCCCCTTTGGACGCACGAGGATGTCGTAGGCGGGACGAGCCGCGGCATCGACGGTGCCGTGAACCTCGAGCTGACTGGTCGATGCAGCGGCCGTAAGCAGCGAGAAGCTCACCGAGGCGACCAGGATGCCGGCCCCGAGGGCGATGGACCGATCCCGGCGCGATCGCACCTGACGGCCGATCATCCGCCACAGTCCCTTCGAGGCCATGGCCGGGATCATGACTCTCAATTCCCCGCGGTGGTCGGGTTCCTTCTATCTGGACAGCCTTACGGCGTCCTCAAGCGCGGCGAACCGAGCTCTCCCGGTTTTCAAGTTCGTCTTTGGAGCGTGCGGGATGCACGCCAGCGACCGTCTCGTTCGCAGATCGGCCATCCGCACCTCGGTTCTGTCCGTCGCAGGCTGGGGGTGACCGCGAAATACGGTGTCAAATAGGGTGTCAATGGGCTCACGTCGGACAAGGCTGGCCTAGTGACGCTGGTCACGGTGCAGACAGCTGCCCTGCTCCATAGGCTCCCAGCGACTCTGGCCGATCGTGGAATGGGACGGTTATTCCAACTGGTGCCATCCACCCCTGATCCACCCCCAGACATGCAGCGCCTGCGGTGCCTGCTGGGTGCTCGGCCTGAGGGACCCGAAGAGCAGAACGAGCCCGCGGGCACTGTCCGTGGCGATCTCCGAAACGTCGATGGAGGGGACGCTCGAGCCGGCCACGAGGCCCCAGCCTGCGCTGCTCCAGGCCCAGAGCGCCGGCGCGCTCTCTGTTGGCGAGAAATAGGCGAGGAGCACCGGACGTTGGGAGGTCGGATCGATAGCCATCCAGCCTGTACTAGGCGGTGGCGTACCTGCCGCCCGCCGCCACGTCGAGCCATCCCACGCCCAGGTCAACCCGTCGACCGCTCCTGGACTCGCCGCCAGCAGCAGGAGCGATCCGGACGCAGGGTCGTAGCCCAGGCCGCCCGTATCACTGGCGGCGATATCACCGCCTTGCTGCCGCACCCACCCGCTCTTCCACACCCACGTCTCAAGGGCGTTATCCGAGTGAGTTACCAGCACCATCTCTTGGCGGCTTGCGTCCCAGGCCATCCAGGCTCCCTCCCCGGGCGGGAGCTGACCGTTGCCTTTGTCGAGCTCGATCCAAGTCGACCCCGTCCACGCCCAAGTGTCACAGACGACATCGCCTCCTGCCAGGCGTCCTCCGTAGATCATCACCTCACGAGATACCGGGTCGTAAGCTGCGGCTGCGCCGAAGCGCCCCGGCGGGCTGCTACTCGGGTGCGCCAGGCTCCATCGCTGACTGTTCCAGAGCCATGTGTCGACATAGTCGTCAATACCGCCGAACAGGACAATCTGGTCGGTGGCCGGGTCTTCGACCACGTTGTACCCGTAGCTCGACACCGGCTGGGCTGGGACGGCCCGTGTGGGAGTTGGGATCACTTCTAACGGAGCCTGCGAGGGGACGCCAAGGCATCCGGCCAGGTTGACGACCGAGGGGGAAGTGATGGGTGATATCGGCGCTGCCGAGGGGGAGGGTGTCCGATCAGGCGACTTTGCCGACAGCAACAGCCCAACTACCGCGCCGGCAGCGACGATTCCGGCCAACGCTAACCCGATGAGCACCCTGTTGCTGCCCAGTCCGCCTGTCATGGCCCTTGGATCATGCGCGCGCTGCGGCCTCCTGCCCTACTGAAGCGTCACAAGCGTGAGGTGTTCTAGGTACTGGCGGATGCTAAGCCTGGGCGAGCATCCCGTTACCCCGACCCAGGATGGACGGTGATCGGCGCGGTTCTTGAGACCGGCCAGTGGGAGTGTGCCCGTGTCCGTCGATCGTCGCGTCGTACCCGCACCCGTGATCGGCCCGGAGTCTCCGTCCGCCGAGAACCGCGGGTGACCGTGAAATAGGGTGTCGGAAAGGTGTCAACTTGGGCGAGCGAGATGATGCTGGCCTGGGCCAGGCTGCACCACCGCGCCGCCTGGCGGGGCCGGAGCGCCGTTGCCCTCTGTTCGGCATACAGCCGAGGACCCGACAGACGTCGCGTTTGGCGGCGCTGACTGCGCCCAGTACAGTGGCGTTGTGACCGTGGTGTTCGTGACCGGGATGTCTGGGACGGGCAAGTCGGCAGCTCTGGGCGAGCTCGCGCGCAGAGGACATTTGGTCGTGGACACCGACTACGGCGCGTATGCGGAAGACGTGCCGAGTTCCGACGCCGGCGATCGGCAGCAGCTATGGCGGGAGGATCGAATAGAAGCGCTGCTTGACGGACCGCGCGAGGGAGTGTTGTTCATCTCAGGATGTGTTTCGAACCAGGCAAAGTTCTACCCGCGCTTCGACGCGGTTGTCCTGTTGGCTGCTCCGCCGAACGTGATTCTCGAGCGAGTGGCCGGTCGAGAGTCGAACGCGTTTGGCAAGCGTGAGGCTGAGAGGAATCGGATTCTTGACGACCTAGCGAAGGTTGAGCCCCTGCTCCGTGCGGGTGCGACGGCTGAAATCGACACGCGTGCGCCGCTGGAGGAGGTGGCCGATGCACTTGAGCGCATCGCGGCGCAGCGCTGAGTCTCATTTGAGGGCGTAAGCCCGCCCGTATGCGCAGTGATGGCCGTCAAGGGACATCTGTAGGTATGCGAGCCACCAGGATGGGCGTCGATAACGTGTCAAAGTCGATGTGAGCCGGCTTAGCATCAGCCCGCTCGCGCCATCCACTTCGCCTAGCGCTACCTCGAGACACCATGCAACTGCTGCTCAGCAACGTTCGAGGCGTCGATGGCGCGCCAGACCTCGGCGCTCGAGTCGACGCCTGACGCCTTCAGGCGACGACACTCCGCGGCGGACTCCGCCACTCGGCGGCATGCGGAGTTGATCGCCGGCCACGTCGCTGTCGTGACCGCGTCGCGCTGAAGCCGAGTCAACGCGGCGCTTGCCGCTCGCCATCGACGCTGCGCGAGGCGTTGCGCCGCCAGATGAGCCCGGGCGCGGCGGCGGTATTCTCGCCGACGTGCGAGCGCGGCGTTCCGTGCTCGCCAGGTTCTCGCCCCTCGCAGGGACAGGCGACCGCGAGCGGACGCCCATCGAGGCATTGACTCGCTGAGACCCTGTTGCCGTCGCCGATGTGCGCTGCTCCGACACACCCCACCGCAGAAGCGCGGCGGTCGACCGGTGCTGCGTCGACGGAGGGCCCGGCGGCATGCAGCGCACCGCGCTCCCACGCCTGGGGTTTCGTCATGAACAACGCTTTGCATTTCACGCATATTCAAGCGCAGCAAGCGACAACAGAGCGCTTACATTTGTGGTCGAAAACGGCGAAAAAACCGCAGGTGAAAGTGTGTGTGATGTGAAGGCGCGAGGTCGGGAACTGAGGGTGGTGAGTGCGGGGGTGGGAGCAGTGTGTGCGAGGCTGCTGGAGCTGTGTCTGTGGGTGGGGATTGTCGAGGTGCCGGCTGGGATGCGGGGAAGCCGCGCAGGATGCGCCGGATGGCCGGCGCGGCGCTCGTGGACGCCGGGGGCACCACCCCGCGCGGCCCGCGCCGAGCGCGTACCAACGCGGGTGCTGCTGAGGCCGGACGACGACTCGGCCTGGCACGGCCACCTACATCGGTCGTGCCAGGCCCACCACGTGGGCGGGGAGTGTCCACCATCCGGCGGACGCGCCGGATGGTGTCAAGGGGAGACTGACCCCGCGGTGTCAAGCGTCTCCCGGACGTGAACGCAGTGACGGGGGTGATGCGGCTGCGTTTGTGGAGGTGGAGAGGAGATGGCCGGTTGGTGGAAGACAGAGAGCTGATGTCGAGGGTGCCGCGGGCGCGCGGATTGGATCGATTATTCGCGCAGCTACCGACACGGGCGCTGACCGCGAAGCGGAGGTCACAGCACGAGCGGACGCGCCGTTCGCGAATATCGCGAGGTGCGCGAATGAAGCAGGGCGCACGAACCACGCGACGTGCGCTGCATGCGCGACGTCTGCGGGTAGCGCGAAGTGCGCCGGAAGCGCGATGTGCGCGCAGTTCGCGCGATCCGCTCTGTTCGCATGTCACGTGGAAGGCGCGAAAGCCGCTGACCAAGCAGTCACCCTTGGCAGCGCGTCAACGTCGCGCGTATGTCGCCAGGCGCAGGCGTCCTGAGCCGTCTGTCAACCAGGTCCTGGAACGCGGCGTCGAGTGTCTACCGGACTCCTGCACGCCCGGGCTTGCTAAAAAAGTGTAAGCGCTACGTAGGCAAATACCTGGCATGCTCGTCCCATGGCTATTGCGGACGTCCCGCCGTATGCCGGCGATCCGCGCACCATGCCCCGCGTGCAGCAGGCGAATCTCCCGTGGATTTCCGATGAATTGACGTCGCTTCAAGGCACACACGGAGTTCACGCTGAGACGGATGCACGAGGCCGACGAGAAACGCCCACCACGCCAACTCACGTGATCGAGTTCGGCCGCGCCGACAGCCGCCGAGGTTCCGCCTGCAACGACACGCGCTCCGATGCTGCTCACCGTTCGCGACCTGGAAGCTGAACTGCAACTCGGTCGCACACGAACCTACGAGCTGTTGCGCTCGGGCTCCATCCCCGTTATCCGCGTCGGACGCGCACTCCGCGTACCGCGCGATGCGCTACGCCGCTGGGTCGACGAGCACACTGCGTGACCCCCGGGTTCGAGCCGCGTCAGCTCGCCGCTTGTACCGGTCGCACCGCGTCGTGAAGCCCCTCCGGATCGAGGTCTGCACCGTTCGGCCACACCAGCGTGCCCAGCTCTGGATCCACGCTGACCCTGTTGAACCGAGCAATGTCACGGAGCGGCTCGAACATCTCGCCCCAGAGCTCGTCGGCCAGGTCGATGTCGCCGACGACCGCGTCGCTGAACGTGAGCCGGAGTCGGTACTCACCCAGGCGCTCCACGCGTGTGACCTTGACCACCTCTCAATCCTATGCGAGCGGCTCGATGGACGCCAGCGCCGTGCGTTCGATCACACGTTGCCAGTTGTCTCGTAGCTCCTGCTCGTGCAGAGCCGCCCATTCCATGACGTGCCCGAGCGCTCTCACCGGTAGAGAACCGTCAAGCACCACCGGCGGCCCGATTCCGATCGACGCTTCATGCTCCCCGTAGGTCGCGTGAAAGTGGGCCGCATGGTGCTGTCCGCCGGTCTCCCAGTACATGGTGATAACGATGCCGTAGAAGGCGCTGATCCTCGGCACGTCAACCCGTGGTGATGAGCCGGGTGATCCGGTCGGCCGCGTCGTCGTACAACTCCTGGAGGACGTCGGCGTACGTGTCCGCCGTGATGCCGATCGTGGAGTGTCCGAGCACAGTGCTGACCACCTTCAGCTCCGTCCCGCTCGCCAGCATCAGGGTCGCGGCGGCGTGACGCAAATCGTGGAAGCGACGCACGGTCAGGCCGGCTCGGCTAAGGCCGTTCTCGAAGCGATAAGTCATCCCCGTCGCCTCCACGGGATCACCGGTGGGGCGCGTGAACACCAGCCCGGCGATCGGCTCGTGCCATCCCGATCCGATGCGGAGGCGAGCCTCGCGCTGCCGCTGCCGCTGAACTGTGAGCAGCGCGACCAGGGGCTCGGGAATCCGCAATGTCCGCCGAGACCGCTTCGTCTTCGGCTCGAGGATCTTGAAGAGCACCTCCGGGTCGGACCGCTGGTCACGAGGGATGCGGTGGAGTGCGCCGGTGACGCGCAGCACCTTGCGCTCCAGGTCGACGTCGTCCCAGCGCAGTCCGAGGATCTCGCCCTGACGCATGCCGAGATAGAGGGCCGTACCCACGACCGCCTCGAGCTCAGTACCGCGAAAGGCGTCGAGGATTGCTCGCGCTTCCTCGGGGCGCATGGCGGCTGCCCTCGTCGCGGACACCTCGAGCGGCTCGGCGAGGGCCGCGGCATTGCGAGCCACCGTGCCCCATCGCTGCGCGTCAGCCAGCGCCGAACGGAGGACCGCGCGGGCATGGTTGACGGTTTGCGGGGCCAGGCCGCCGGCGAGCGCCTGCCGCATCGCCAGGTTCACCTGCTGCGGGGTCAGCTGCGCCAGCTTGACCCTCCCCAACAGAGGAATCAGCTGGTACTTGATGAGGCTGCGGTACCGCCGCATGGTGGTCGGGCGGATGCTGGTCTGCCCTTCGATCCAGGTAGCGAGAAAGTCCCCCACCGTCTGCCGGTCGGAGGCCGGTGCCACGCCGAGAGCGAGCCCGCGGATTGCCGCGTTCATCTTCGCGACCGCGTCCGCGCGGCTCTTGCCATAGAGGCTGCGCCGTACCTGGCGGCCTCTCGCGTCGAAGCCGACCGTGACGCGCGCCTCCCACTGACCCGGGCGTCGCTCCCGGATCGTCCCTTCGCCAAGGCCTCGGCGCCTGCTTGTCACCCCGTCCTCCGAACGCCGGAATCTGTAGGGGTACTGTAGGGGTATTGGCGTCCTGGCGTCAACGGCCGGGTGGATTCTGAGGCGCGCAAAATCCGCGATCTGTATTCAAAACCGGCCT
>CAWHWM010000014.1:0-63729 GCA_963833055.1 Candidatus Dormiibacterota bacterium
CTGACGGAGCCCAAATGCACGACATTCCAGGAAAGAGGGTGACGGTGGGTTACAGTCAGTGGTGTTCGCAGGAGTGACCTCGGTGAGGGACCGCCAGGGCACATTGACCACTGCCAAGCGTTGCACGCCCGCGTGCCGCGCGACCCAGGTCTGAAGTTCAAATCCGCTGATGCGGAAGGCAGGGACGGAGTGAAGCGTTTCGCATGTGCGGCATCGGCGGTGGCGCTTGCCCTTGCGCTGTGGTCGCAACAAGTCACTGGCGTGGCAGGGCCGCAGCCGGTTTCGCATCACGCGACGCTCGGCCCTCTCGCTGAGGCGGCCCTCTCGGCAAGCGCGAACGGACATCGCCTGCCTGCTGCGTGGCTGCAGGGCCACGCAACCCGTCAAGGCACGACCTATGGAGTGTTCCTCCGAGGCAGCACGACGGCCCAGGCGATCGCAGCGACAGGCGCAGTCCCGGGCACGGTCCTCAGCATTGGCGCGACCGCCGACGCAACACTGGCTCAGTTGAGCCTTCTTGCCGCGCTTCCCGGGATCACCGAGGTGGAGCTCGCCGGCCAGGCGACCCGACAGTTGAGCGTGAGCGTGCCGGCGATCCATGCCTCGGAACCCGGGCATGCCAGTACCGCCGGCGTCCCCCACCTGTGGTCGGGCACTGGTGGCTCAGACGGGCCCTACGTCTCCACCCAGGGCGGGACCGTCGTGTGGCAGGACGGGTTGGGCGGCACGCGATGCTGTGAAGGCGATGTGCGAGTGCCGGTGCTCAACGGGAGCCTCGTGTATGCGCGGAACACCGAGAGCGGCAACCAGACGCTCGTCGCCGCGACCGGTCAGTCGACGGGGACGTTCACCTCCGCGCTGGCGCCGGCGTTCGATACGCACGATCGGTTCACCGTGAGCGCCGGTGTACTCACCGCGACCGGCACCGACAACTGGACGTACGCGGGTGATGGACCTCCGGCCGATGCGCCCATCACGGCCCCAATCCTCGTCAATGGGACCGTCTTCATCGCCGCCGCGTCGGGGAAGGTGTACGCGCTTCCGGAGGACGACGGCGGCATCGCGGTCAACACGCCCACCTGGGTGGGGAACGCCGGAGCGTCGATTCTCGCGCCGGTCGAGGACCTCCAGGGCCAGGAGATCAACACGGAGCTCACGGGCGGTCTCGGGGTTGGAGGCGGCATGTTGATCGTCCCGGCGACGGGCACGGTCACCGCCTTCGGAGACACCACGGTGACCTCGTCATCCGATATCGACACGTCGTATCAGATTGATCCAGCTCACGACGGTGACCAGCCCAATGACAGTCTCACGGTCCCGCTCGCGGCCTCGCCGAAATGGAGCGTGACACTCGGAACAAGCGTCTCCAACCCCTTGATTGCCAACGGCTTGGTGTACGTGATTGCCGAAGCGGCCGTCGTGCCCCCGCAGACATACGGCGCCACAACGCTCTATGCGCTGAATGAGTCGGACGGATCGGTCGCGTGGCAGGCGTCACTCGGGAACAGCGGGGATTCAGGACTCGGCTATGACGCCGGGCGGGTCTTTACGGAGACGCTGCCGACCGGCGGTACGAAGGTGAACGCCTACAACGCGACGACCGGCGCCTTGGACTGGTCGCTCTCACCGTTTCCATATGCCGCGGCGGTCGCTCCGGTTGCACTGAATGGCATCGTC
Organism: Candidatus Dormiibacterota bacterium; assembly: GCA_963833055.1. Lineage (GTDB taxonomy): Bacteria > Chloroflexota > Dormibacteria > Aeolococcales > Aeolococcaceae > Palsa-851. The sequence goes on from CAWHWM010000014.1 coordinate 1,678, forward strand.
TATGTCGAGGCCGACGACGGTGGATCCACTGCGACGACGATCGGTTTCAACGAGCTGACTGGGACCGTGGTGCAGTCGAACAGCTTCGGCACGGCGGACATCGCACCACCTGCTGTCAGCGATGCGGGTGTCTACTCCGGCGGAGACGACGGCTTTATCGATTTCTCGCCAAGCGCGGTCAGCCCCGCAGCCCCGCCGACCTTCAGCGGTGACACCGGGCAGGGCACGGTGGTCGGCATCGTCGATACCGGCATCGATATCACGAATCCGGATTTTCAGACGAATTCGGGAACGCGGATCGTCGATTTGTGGGATCAGGCAGCGTGTCCGAATCCCTCAGGCAACGCCTGCCCGGCGCAGCCGCCGAACTCGCAGGGATTCACGTACGGCGCTGAGTGCAGTCAAGCCGCGATCAATGGTTCCACGTGCGGGCCGTTCTCCTACGGCAATGCCACGGACGACCCCTGTAATACGCCGGTCGGATCGATCGGCACAACGACGGAGTCGTTGCCCGAGGAGGACTGCGACGGCCACGGCACGCACGTGGCCGGTATCGCTGCATCCAACGGCCGTGCGGCGCCCTTCGGCACGTACATCGGTGTCGCGCCACAGGCCGATCTCGTCGTTGTCAAGAGTGACTTCAACCTCGCCCACATCATCGACGGCGTCGCGTACATCTTCAAGGTCGCGGCGGCTCGGGGAGAGCCCGCGTCCGTGAACATCAGCCTCGGCACCAACGAAGGGCCGCACGACGGCAGCGATATGTTCGAGACGATGCTCGACGCGCTCACCGGACCGGGCAAGCTCATCTCGGTTGCCGGAGGCAACGAATCGACCGGCAACACGACCTATCACTATCACGCCAGTGGTGTGATCACGATCGGGCAGGTCCGCACTGACGCATTGGCAGTCGAGTCCATGCCCGTATTCCTCGACCTCTGGTACCCGGGCGCCGATTCACTGTCTGCGGCGATCAACGAGCCAGGATCCGGTGAGACCTCGTGGGTCGCTCCGGACACGAGCGGCGTTGCCGGTGAGGATGGGACGTGTACACAGCCCACCCCAGGGCAGGACGAGTTTGAAGATAGCGAGAACAACGTCATCGAGATCCTCTCGTGTGCGGATATGCCGAACAACGGGATGAACGAGATCCAGATCGCCATCTTCAACCCGACGACGGGGAGCCAGGAGAGTCTCGTGTCGCCGACGAGTGGCGATGAGTGCTCCGAGGGGTCCGCGTGTATCAACAACTTCCAGCTCCTGCTGCGCACCGGTACCGCCGCGCCGACCCCGTACAACACATGGACGTACGACCAGGGCGACTACTTCTTCGACGGCGGCGACGGCAATGACAACTCGACCCTTGACGAGCCGGCGAGCGCCCTCGATGTCATCAGTGTCGGCAGCTACGTGAGCCGCAACTGGTGGCCGAGTGAGCTCGGCACGGAGTCCGAGAACGTCGGCACCGGCGCGATCAGCAGCTTCAGCGGCCATGGGCCGACGCTGGACGGTCGCAACGGCATCGACATCGTCGCCCCGGGTGAAGAGATCGGGTCGTCATTGTCGTCGGCAGCAGGTTCGATCACGAGCGAATGCCCAGCAGGAACAGCGCGGGGTTGCATCTCTCCGGATGGGAATCACCTGTTTCTGCAGGGCACAAGCATGGCCGCACCGCACGTTGCCGGTGCTCTTGCACTGCTGCTGGCGCAGCAACCGACGATCGATGTCGCCCAGGCGAAGTCGCTGCTCGCGCAATCCGCAAACACGGCGCCGCTGACAAGCGGTGGAGCGGCGACCACGTGGGGGGCGGGCAAGCTTGAAGTCGGACCAGGCGTCCTGACCGTCACGCCGTCATCCGGGTTGTTCACCGGAGGGACGACGATCCACATCACCGGTGTCGACCTTCAGGCAGGCATGTCCATGACCCTTGGCGGCCAGCCGTTGACGCTCACAAACACGGGCACCAACTCGTGGTCGACTGTGGTGCCGGCGACGACTGCCGCTGGGGCGGCGACGCTGACCATGAGCAACCCCGACGGCAGCACCGCCGTCGATCCCTCCGCATACGTGTACCTCGATCCCACGGCGTACCACGCACTGACGCCCTTCCGGACGTGCGACACGCGATCCGTGTCGAGCACGCCCGCGAATCAGTGCAAGGGCAAGACCCTTGGCGCCAAGGGGACCGTCACCGTGCAGATCACGGGCGGTGCCGTTCCATCTGGCGCGCAGTCTGTGGTCGCGAACATCACCGCGATCAACGACAGCACAACTCCGACGTATGTGACGGCGTACCCAGCCGGGCATGCGCTGCCGCTGGCCTCGAATATCAACCTCAGCAAACCGGGCGTCGGTACCAACCTCGCCATCGTGCAACTGTCCGCCAGTGGCGCGCTCACGATCTACAACGCCGCAGGAGTGCTCGATGTCGTCGTGGACGTCGAGGGATACTTCTCGGCGCCCGTCGGCTCCGGCACCGTGCCCGGCGAGTTCCACAGCATCCCGCCGCTGCGAAAGTGCGACACGCGCCTGGGATCGTTGTGCCCGGGAGCGAGCGGCAGCGGGCCACTTATCGGCGGGACGTGGCGTGACGTCGTGCTCACTGGCGCAAGCGGCAGTGCGCCGTCAATCCCCACTGATGGGACGGCTGCGGCGGCGGTGTTCAACCTCACTGCGGCAGATGGCACGGCGTCCACGTTTCTGACCGTCGCGCCACCCAACAGCAGCGATCAATGCCCGGCTCACCCACTTGCATCGAACGTCAACCCAGCACCAGGCGACGCTCTTGCGAATCGCGTGATCTCGCAGCTCGGCCCGCGGGGCGATATCTGCGTGTTCAATGCCGTTGGCAGCATCGACTTCATCATCGACGTGAACGGGTGGTTCGGTGACGGGGCCGAAACCAGCACCGGCACATTCTTCAACTCGCTGGCTCCGACGCGCGTCTGCGACACGCGCGCAGGGTCACCCACGGAGTGCGCGGACAAGACACTCAGTCCGACATCGTCACTGGTCGTTCCGATCGCAGGCGTTCGCGCAGTGCCACAGATGGGGGAGACCCCTCCGGTTGCGGTGGTCGCGAATCTCACGCTCGTCGCCAGCACTGCTACGACGTACTTCACGCTGTACCCGACTGATGTCGCGCGTCCGTTCGCGTCCGACGTCAACGGCGGTGCCGGAGAGGTGATCGCCAATCTGGCAATCGTCGAGATTGCCCAGACGGGTATTGATGCGGGGGACGTGTCGCTGTTCAATGCCGAGGGCTCGGCAAACGCCATCCTGGATGTGGCGGGCTGGTTCCAGTAGCGCGACCTCTCGTGTCCCGGATGGCCCCATGGCCGTCCGCCGAGCAGCGGCGCTACGCTTCGGACGCGACGAAAGGGCCGACCGGCAGCGGTCGAAGGTCCTGATTGTGAGGAGACGTCCATGGATAACAAACGCATCGCCTTGGTCACGGGAGCCAATCAGGGGGTCGGTTTTCAGGTAGCGAAAGAACTTGTCGCCCACGGCCTCACCGTGTTCGTTGGTGCGCGGGTGCTTGAGCGCGGTGAGGCGGCGGCGAAGGAGATCGGCGCCGGAGCGATCGCGCTCCAGCTCGACGTCACTGACAGGGCCTCGATAGAAGCAGCGGCCGCGCACATCCGTCGAGGAAGTTGGACGCCTCGATCTCCTGATCAACAACGCCGGGATATCGAACACGACGAAAGGCACGATGTCGCTCGAGGAGTACGCCGCGGTGACAAAGGCGAGCACCGCGTCACTGGATGAAGTGCGAGCCGTCTGGGAGACGAACGTATTCGGGACGCTGGCGGTGTACCAGGTGATGCTGCCGCTCCTGCGTGAGTCGTCGGATGCTCGCATCGTCAACGTGTCCAGCGGCGTCGGCTCGTTGACGACGAACGCAGACCCGAGCTACGGCTATCGGGCAATGTTCGGGCCTGTGTATCCGGCGTCCAAGGCGGCCGAGAACGCGATCACGCTCGCGATGATGATCGAGCTGGAGTCGACCAACATCAAGATCAACCTCGTCTCCCCTGGGTTCACCAAGACCAACCTCAACGGATACGCGGGCGTGGAGTCGCTCGAGAACGGTTCCCGCGAGGTCGTTCGTGTTGCGCTGCTTGGCCCCGACGGCCCGACCGGGACCTTCACCCGGTGGGAGAACGCGACGATCCCGTGGTGATCCAATCCCCTGGAAGCGATCTGGTCGCTGAGTCGCCGACGCGCCATCGATCCGCGCGAGGTGCTGTCCTGACGATGTTCTTCATCAATGGCGCGGCCGCGGCAACGTGGGTGCCACTCATACCCACAGCGCAACAGAAGCTGGGTTTGAGTGCCGGCGAGCTCGGCATCGCGCTCCTGGGCGTGGCGGTTGGTGCCGTGATCTCAACGCCGTCAACGGGCTGGCTGGTCGGACGAGCGGGCGGACGGAGGGTCGTGACGCTGGCTGCAGTCCTCAGTTGCGCTGTCCTGCCGCTGCTGCCGGTGGCGCCGACGCTCCCGATGCTCACGCTCGCCCTGGTCGTCTTTGGCGCTGCCCTCGGCACGATGGACGTCGCCATGAACATCCATGGCTCGGTCGTCGAAGCCTTGTATCAACGCCCGCTCATGTCGACGTTCCACGGCTTCTACAGCATCGGAGGGTTCGCGGGCGCACTCACAGGGGGCGCACTCGCGGCGATCGGGCTTGCGCCGTTTCATCGCGCGCTCGGGCCTGCGATTGTGCTCGGTGTCGCCGCCATCGTCGCGCACCACTGGCTCCCGGCTGCACAGCCGCACACGACGAGCGGTCCGGAAACGGAGCGCGCACGAGGTGGTCTTCGGCTGTCCTGGCCGCTGGCGGCGCTCGGGTTCATGGCGCTCTGCAGCCTCCTGGCAGAGGGCGCCAGCGGCGATTGGAGCGCCATCTATCTCCACAAATCGCTCGGGACGACAGCGGCCTTCGCTGCAATTGCGTTCGCGGCGTTCTCGGTGGCCATGGCTGCGGGACGCTTAAGCGGCGATTGGCTGACGAGCCGCCTCGGCGCAACGCAGCTGCTGCGCATCGGTGGAGCCGTTGCCGCTCTCGGTTTGACGGCGACGTTGCTCCTCGGCCGGCCCGCGTTCGCCGTCGCCGGATTCGGTTTGATCGGCCTCGGTCTCTCCAACGTGGTCCCAACACTCTTCAGCGCTGCCGGTCGATCGGTATCCCTGGCGCCCCGGGTGGCCATTGCCGCAGTCGCGTCGACTGGCTACGCAGGGCTCCTCGCCGGTCCGCCGTTGATCGGGTTCGTCGCGCAGGCATTCACGCTCACCCGTGCGCTCTTCGTGGTGGTCGTCTGCTGTGCGTTGATCGCGGTGCTGGCGCCTATGGTTCGCCGGCCGGTGTGACGCGCGAGCGTTAGTGCGGTTCGTGCCCTTCTTCTGCCGGCGTCTGGTCCGGCGCTGAGGCCGGCTTTCTCCAGTGAATCTCCACGTTGGTCACGGCATCTGGGTGCTCCGACAGCCATTTGCGGGCATAGGCGCAGATTGGCACGAGCGTCAGATGGTCGCGTTCCGCCCAATCGACTGCGGACTGGACGAGCTTGCCCGCGATCCCCTTGCCACTGAGTGCTTCCGGGACGCCCGTGTGAATCAGGAACAGACGGTTGCCCCTGCGTCGGTAGACAAGTTCGGCCTCGCTGCCGTCCTGCGCCCAGAGCAGGCGGTGGTGAGCGGTGTCGCGCACCACCTCAGTTGAGGGTGCTGCCGAGACTGGGTCCATCAGTGCAGAACGGACAGAATGTTCCGAGCCGGATCGAGGAACCACGCGATATCGGGGCCGACATTGAGCGCCCGTCCGCGACGGATGCCCTTCTCGTCGAGCCCTTCCATGCCTTCGTACCGCTCGAACACCACACCGCGGGCGGTAAGGCTCGCGACGGCATCGTCGATATCCTCAACGGCGAAATTGAGGATCGTGAACGTCGCCGGTTGATGATCCGGCTTGGGGTAGCAGAAGACGGTGCCGCCCCCGGGTAGGTGAATTCTCGCCCCGACCGCATCGGCTTCCACGGTCAACCCCAAGGTCGAGGAATAGAACGTCTTTGCCCGTGCGAGGTCATCGACTGAGAAGCCGCTGAAGGCCGATTCTGGACGGAACATCGTCACCCTCGATCCTGTGCCGTCCCGGGCTCACCCCAGCGGCCGTCGCCGCGATCCTGCGGTGGCTCGTCGCCGAAGTGCAACTGGGCGAGTCGAAAGACCTGATCCTCTGTCAGTGCGTCGATGTCAACGCGGACGTCGGCCACGACCTTCGCCGCGACATCCGGGCGGTGCTCTTCAAGGTATGAGACGAAATGCTGTGACGCATTCGCACGGCCCTGCCCATGGCCGAGGAGCAGAATTGCTGCTGCCGGCGCGAGCACCTCGCCGATCTCCTGCCAGTACTCATTGCTGTCGGGCTCGTAGGTGCCGCGAGGGTTCCCCGCGTGGTGAGACACCTTGTGGTAATAGCCCTTTGGGTCATCGGCGACGAGCTGGCGGGGGTGATCGCCTGATGCAGCATCCGTCGCGTAGATGACCGTGTGGCGGAAGTCGACAGCAGCAACGACTCGTTTGCCGCGGAGCGACTCCGTTCCTGCGCCGGCGTCAGCCACCGTCAGTCCTCCCGGCCTGAGGAATCGGCGTGCTCGAGTCCGCTTGCGTACCCGGCGTTGGTGAGCATCCGGCGCAGATCGACCAGTTGCTGGACGTCGATGTCCTTGTCCCGCGGGCGCTCCAACGTCTCCGTCTCCGCCCCCACGGTGACGACGAACTTCCCGTCGTGACGCTCCTCGACGGAACCAACTGCTTCAAGCAACGACAACATGTCGTGCCACTCGATGTTGTGGCTGGCGGGATGCTGGAACAGACGCGACAGCGTGTCTCGATGGGCGTTGTTGAGATGGGTGGACTCTTGTGTCATCGGCCCGAGGCTCCTGTGCACACGATTGATGGCGGGAGGCATGGATTGGGACGGCCGCCGGGCACCCAGTCTACGCTCCGTCGATCTGTCGGCACCTCGGCGGCTGTCCTATGATCGCAGCGTCAGAGTGGCCCCGGGGCACGGTCAGGGACGTGCGTGTCACGGGGAAGAGGAGAAGCAACGATGTCGATGGAGCGCAACGCAGATCCGGTCGGGTTCGCGGCTGATGTCAAGCCGCTCTTTCGTGAGAAGGATCGCGCCTCGATGCTGCGCCACTTCGACCTCTGGTCGTTTCACGACGTGAGTCAGCACGGTCCCGCGATCCTCGCCCGACTCGAGGACGGCACCATGCCTTGTGACGGTGCATGGCCTGCGGATCGAGTCGATGTGTTCCGACAGTGGCTTGCGCAAGGAACGGCGGCGTAGGGTCAGGGCACCGGCTGCCAGGCTGGATCCGTGTCGTTGAACGCGTCAGTGGTGATGCGCGTGAGGGTGGTTCCGCTCGGGGTGATCGTGTAGAGCTGCATCAGCTTTCCGACCTTACCGGAGAACAGTATCCTGGTCCCGTCGGGCGACCAATCCGGCGTGAACGCCGAGATGCGCTTGTTGGTCACGTTGAACAGATCGGTACCGTCCGCATCCATCGTCCAGATGTCATTCGCACCCGAACGAATGCTGCGAAATGCGATCTGCGTGCCGGTTGGTGACCACGATGGTGTCCCGTCGTACGACGCGTTGTTGGTGATGTCGGTTTGGTCCGAGCCGTTGGCGTTCATGGTGTAGATGTCGAAGTTGCCCGGCTCCTTGGACTCATAGGCGATCTGGCTTCCTGTGGGCGCCCATGCGGGGCAGCAGTCCTCGGCCGGATCGGTCGTCAAACGAACCGGATCGGTGCCGTTTGCGTTGATGGTGAAGATATCGAAGTTGCCATTGGGCGGCACCGGTATCTGCATGTACGCGATCTGCTGACCATTGGGAGACCAGCTCGGCGAGTGCGATTGGTGGGTGGTGAGTTGCACGACGTCGGTGCCGTTGGCGTTCATCACATACACGTGCCAGGTGCCCGACCGGTTGGACATGAACGCGATGTGCTGTCCGTCCGGCGACCAGGCGCCGCGGTCACTCGAACCAGGGCCGCGCGTCAACTGGGTCACGTCGGAACCGTCGGCGTTCATCGTGTACAGCTGCGTGGTGCCGCCGCCCGAGCGAGAGCTCGTGAAGAGGATGAGTCCGTTGGACGGGAGTTGCCGCGGTGAGGCGAAAGCCCCAGGAGCGATAGTGCCCGACGGGACTGCGATGTTCGCGCGCGCGATCGCTGTGGACGCTGAGAGGGGAAGCGTGCAGAGCACGAGCGCCACCAGAAGACGGCGAACGGAACTCACGGCTCTTCTCCTCGGCGTAGCGGAACGGTCACGCATTCTGGATCCTGCCATGGCAGTGCTGGCGGTCGGGGGATTTCAGCGGCGACGCGCTCGCAGGATGATGTCGGCGATGTGCGGGCTGTCCGGTGGTGGATCGATGCGCGGCTCCACCGCGTGGAGCTCGACCGTGAAGTCGTCGGTGAGCAAGTGGGCGAGTTCGTCGGCATCGATGTAGTCCGCAGGGTCGTTGCCGCGTGACTTCATGTGCTCGCGGTGCTCGTGGTCAAGGTCGTGGTAGATCGCGAGCAGCACTCCGCCGGGCCGCACGGTGTTGAGCAATGTCATCACGGAGATCACGCCGGCCGCTTTGGGGAGCGCCGGATATTGCATCGACACGAGGTCGAAGGATCCGGCCGGAAACGCCGTTTGCAGGGCGTCGCCGCGGATCCACTCGACCTCAACGCCGGCAACGTCCGCTGCCGCCCGCGCCCGGCTCAGCGCGACCTCGGAGATGTCGATCGCGCTCACCGTCCAGCCGGCCCTGGCGAGCCAGATGGCATCTGCGCCCTCGCCACATCCGACATCGAGGGCACGACCGGGCGTGAGACCTTCCACCTCGACGACGAACCGGCCGTTGGGCCGGCCACTCCACAGCGCCGCTTCCTGCTGGCCGTACCGCGCATCCCACTCGACGGCCTGCTCCGCTGCGCCGAACCGGTTCACGCCACGATCGTCCTCAGGCATGCCCAGTAGGGTAGTCGGCGGCGCCTCGCGCGGCGACTACGGAGGCGTTGGAACGTGGTGCGGATGAGGGCGGTGAGGGTCACAGCGATCAACCCCGGCGAGTCGTACATCGACAACAAGTACCACCAGTAATATCGAGCGGCTTCAGGTCATTACAGGGCTGAAGCGAACAGAGCCTCCGCGCTGAAGCGACAGAGGTCCCGCGCACTATGCTGGCCGGGCTACCTTTCGTCAGGGTTTGTCAGGAGAAGCCATGTCGAGATTGAGAGTGTCCGTGGCGGTCCTGGCCGCGACAGCCGCGGCCGTGGGGACGACGGCAGTGACCGCTGGGACATCTGAGGCAGCCCCGAGAGCAGCCGAGGCAGTCCTCGCCGGCAGCGCCGATCCGTTTGTCAGTTCGGCCCGCGCAACCGGAGACGTCGCCGGCTCGACGCAGCTGACGATCGAGGTGTGGCTCAAGCCCGATGAGGCGGCCGCCGAACAGTTCGCTGCGGAGGTCAGCACCCCTGGCAGCGCGCTGTTTGGTGAGTACCTGACCCCGGACGCCTACACCGCCCGGTTCGGCGCGTCTCGAGCCGCGGTGGCCGGCGTTGAAGTCCTGGCTGCGCTCGGAGGGATTCACGGCCGTCGCGGCTGACTCGGGACGCAGCTATGTGCGGGCGACCGCCGCCGCGTCCACGATCAACGCCGCATTCCAGGTCCGCCTCGAGACGTACGCGGCCACTTCGTCGGTGCACGCCGACGGTGCTCCGCTCCACGCCAACGACCGAGATGTGTCACTGCCGGCGTCGCTGGCCGGAGACGTTCTCGCCGTGACCGGCCTCGACAACGCCGCACCGACGCTGCCGCTCGACGTCGCTGACACGTCCAGCCAGAGCGGGGCTGCCGCACCGTGCTCGCAGTACTACGGGCAGCACATGGCAAAGGGGCTGCCCGAGCAATTCGGTGTCACCTCATTTCCGTCCTTCGTGTGTGGCTACAGCGCCACGCAGATTCGTTCTGCTTACGGAGCGACGTCCGCTGCGACCGGTAAGGGACAGACGATCGCGCTGGTCGAAGACGGCCTGACCCGAGACATGTTCCTCACCTTGCAGGACTACGCGAAAGACAATCACATGCCCGCGCCGTCGCCCGAGCGGTTCGAGCAGCTGTCACTCGGCAAGAACACGTGCGGCGACCCCTTCAATATCGAGGAGCAGCTCGACGTCGAGGCCTCCTACGACATGGCGCCAGGCGCGAATCAGCTTGTTGTGGGCGGCGACAGCTGTGACCTCAAGAAGGATGGAAACCAGGCGCTGTACAACGCGGACGTCGCAATTCTTGATGGTGCCGGCAACCACCCGCTCGCGACTGCCGCATCCAATTCCTGGGAAACCGGGACGGAGTCGCAGCCGCTGTCGCAGACCAAGCTCGTGCACGCGTATCTCGTCCGTGCCGCCGCCGAAGGCGTGGGCATGTACTTTTCGGCCGGTGACGGATCCGGCGTCCTGGAGCCGTCGATCGACCCGAACGCAATTGCGGTGGGCGGGACCACGCTGGGCATCGGCAAGTCGGGCAACCGGCTGTTCGAGACCGGTTGGTCCACGGGCATCTCCCAGCTTCGCCACGGCAAGTGGGTGTTCAAGGGCGAAGACGGTGCGTCAGGCGGCGGTCCCAGCGTCTACTGGCCGCAGCCTGCATATCAGAAAGGCGTCGTACCGAAATCGATGGGCACCACCCGCAGCGCGCCCGATATCTCTGCCGACGCCGACGCGTTCACCGGCCTCGATGTTGGGCTGCTCAAGTTCGGCGGCAAGAACCCCACGTTCTACGAGGAGAGCATCGGCGGCACCAGCGAGTCCTCGCCACTCGTTGCGGGAATGGTGATCGCGGCTCAGCAGGGCCAGAAGACCGCGTTCGGCTTCATCAATCCGGCCATCTACCAATTGAGTGGCACCAATGCCTTCTTTGACACGCTCCCGCTGACCAGCACGAGCCCCGCGCTGTATCGCGGCCTCGAGTGCGACATCCTCGTCTTCGTGAATATCTGCCTCGGCCCGAAGGACAACCGCATCCCGAGCCTGACGACCTTCGACGATCAGAGCCCCAGCATGGCCGGATACACCGGGCAGGTCACAGCGGCCGGCTACGACAACATGACCGGTGTGGGGACCCCGGACATGCCCAACTTCATCAAGGACATGCGCCGTCTGGGATAACGAGACGCGGACGGGGCTAGCGCTTCACCGGCCGGAGCGCTTGCCCCGTCAACTCGACGTCGGTGACCCACCGGCAGCCGCACTCGACACACTCGTAACCGGAGACGACCGTCCGAGTGGTAGCGGTCAGCCCCGTGGCCGTGGGCTTGTGCACCACCACCTCGGCAGACCTGCATTCCGGACACTCAATGTTTTCGCCGTCGCCCATTGATCACCACCTCGTGCTGACGCGCTGTGGGTGCCGACAACCTACAACTCAGCCTTCCCCCTGACATTGCATCCCTGTGACGAATGTCCCGGTCGATCGGCGTCCTGGCTGAGCGGGCCCCCTGGAACGATGGTAGAACTTGCGCACCGACGTCCGCTACCGCCTTTTTCGCTCCTGCCCATATGGAGCGGCGAGGGATCCTCGCAAGGCGCCGAGCGACAGCGGCATGGTCCCTGCCGCTAGAGTCGAGTGGGAGATACGAGCCGGGTGTTCCACTCGGCCTCGATTGGGGGGAGTGGCATGCGGGCAGGGACTGTACGGCGCAGCCGGAAGCGGCTCGTCGCGTCGGCGATAGGAATCGGCGCATTGACGGCGTCGGTCGTGGCAGCAACCAGTCCGGCGAACGCCGCCGTGACAAGTCGCGCTGCTTCAGGGTTCACGGCGCCGAAATTTGTGCGGACCATCGGCAAAGCCGGCGACGCCTACGTGTATCCATGGGGGATGGCGACCGAAACGTTTGGTCCCTACGCCGGCGACATCGTGGTGGGCGACTACAACAACTACGTCATCAAGATCTTCAGCCCAACAGGCACGCTTGTCGACACGCTCAACACGAGAGGCAAGGCCCTGAGCTCGAGCGTTGGCCCGATGGGGCAGCCATACGGGATCGCGGTCGATCCCAACGACGGCTCGATCTACGTGGCCGACCTGAACAAGAAGCGCATCGACAAATTCAACGACGCGGGCGTCTTTCAGTACGTCATCACGCCACCGCGGGGGTATTACGCCCCGTACGTCGCCGTGAACGCCGCGGGAGATCTGTTCATCTCCGAGTCCACGATCACCGACGTGACGGGGACGAACGAGATCTTCGAGTACAGCAACACCGGAACGCCGATCACGACCTATGTCGGAACGGACGGGACCGATTGCGCGCTGGGTCAGTTCGGCAACATCCGCGGCATCGACGTGGATGCGTCGGGCTTGCTGTACGTCACCGACACGACGAATCACTGCATCCAGGTCTTCAACACCGAGAATGGCGCTGCTGCAAGCGCGTGGGTGTTCGAAGGAAGCTTCGGCTCGTCGGCCCAGTTGAGCGGTGACACGCGCAACCTGACGATCGACCGCGCCGACAACATGGTCTACGTCGCGGATGCGGGCAATGACGTCGTGGACGTCTTCAGCACGTGGAACGGTGGAAAAGGCGGCGTTTTCAAGGGGACGATTGGAACGCCGGGGCCTGATCCAGGGCAGCTCGGCGGCGCACGCGGTGTCGCCATCGGCCTCGCCGGAACGAAAGCTCAGGGCACGGTGTGGGTCTCGGATTACACGTACTGGCGCATCAACTCGTATGCACCACTCTATAGTGTCATTGGTAGCGGTGGGTTCGCTCAACTCTTTGCGGCGGCTTGGTCCGTTGTGCGGCTCACCGGGTGAAGAGGACCGACCGGCGTGGCTTGATAGGAGCGTGGCATCCGCCCCAACTGATGTATTGCCCACCGATCGGTCCTGTCACCCAACACCCACAGGGGAGACAAGGCACATGGTGATACTCGGCATCGATGCGCACAAGCGCAGCCACACTGTCGTCGCCGTCGACGAACTCGGTCGCAAGCTCGGCGAACGCTGTGTCACGGCGATGAGCTCTGACCACCTCGCGCTGCTCGAATGGGCCGAGCGCTTCGGATGCACGCGGCTCTGGGCGGTCGAGGACTGCCGCCATTCTTGGCGGCTCGAGCGAGACCTGCTTGGCGCTGGAGAAACAGTTGTGCGAGTGCCGCCGAAGTTGATGGCGCACAGCCGTGACTGGCGCGAACCTTCGGCAAGTCCGACCCCATCGACGCCCTGGCTGTTGCGCGAGCTGCGCTTCGTGAGCCGCACCTCCCGACGGCACACCTCGACGGGCCCGACCGCGAGATCCGCCTCTCCTTGCCCATCGCGAGGCACTGGTCGCAGAGCGGACGCGCAACGTCAACCGGCTTCGATGGCACCTCCACGAGATCGATCCCTCGTGGGAGCCGCCAGCCGCGGACTGAGGCAGGTGAAGCATCTCGATGCGGTCGACGGCCGGCTCGATGCCGTGCCTGGTCTTGTGGCGCGCCTTGCCCGCGAGCTCGTCGCTCGCTGCCGTGAAGATCACCGACGTGACGGGGACGAACGAGATCTTCGAGTACAGCAAGATCCGGAACGTTGATCGCGACCTCTGTCGGAACGGACGGGACCGATTGCGCGCTGGGTCAGTTCGGCAACATCCGCGGCATCGACGTGGATGCGTCGGGCTTGCTGTACGTCACCGACACGACGAATCACTGCATCCAGGTCTTCAACACCGAGAATGGCGCTGCTGCAAGCGCGTGGGTGTTCGAAGGAAGCTTCGGTTCGTCGGCCCAGTTGAGCGGTGACACGCGCAACCTGACGATCGACCGCGCCGACAACATGGTCTACGTCGCGGATGCGGGCAATGACGTCGTGGACGTTTTCAGCACGTGGAACGGTGGAAAAGGCGGCGTTTTCAAGGGGACGATTGGAACGCCGGGGCCGGATCCAGGGCAGCTCGGCGGCGCACGCGGTGTCGCCATCGGCCTCGCCGGAACGAAAGCTCAGGGCACGGTGTGGGTCTCGGATTACACGTACTGGCGCATCAACTCGTATGCACCACTCTATAAGTCGTCGCTGGGCTCTCCGGGCGAATGGCTCACGCAGATTCCCGCAACGCCGATGCCCCCGCCTCCCGGCGGGTTCGACAGCCCGACGGGTGTCTCGGTGTCGACATACCCTGGAACCGCTGGCGACATCTATGTTGGCGACACGTTCAATCAGCGTATCCAGGAGTTCAGCAAGAAGGGCGTGCTCCTGAACTACTGGGGGACTCGCCTCGACCAGCTCAATGCGCCGTACGCGCTTGACTATCCGCGTGGGGTTGCGGTAGACCCTGCAACCGGCAACGTGTGGGTCAACGACACTCGATCCGGCTACGTGAAGGAATACACGTCCAACGGGACCTACATCGCCGAGTACGGAGGCCCCAAGGATTTCAACTACGCGGTGGGCATCTTCGTCGCCAACGGTGAGGTCTACGCCCCGGACAGCAACAATGATCGCCTGCAGGTGTTGAGCACCAAGACGGGGGACGAGGTGGCCGGGTTCCCCGTGCCGTGCGGCACCGGCATCGGGTATGGGGATGACGGAGGGTGCACGGGGGTCACCGTCGACTCGGCAGGGAACATCTACGCGGCGGCTCAGGAAGAGAATCTGGTCGAGGTGTACAACGCCGCCGGCAAGCTGCTCACCACAATCGGACCGGCAAATCTCAACGGCCCGTATGACGTCGCCGTCTCCGGCACCACCCTCTTTGTCACCGACCTGAACTCCAGCCAGGTGAGCGAGTTCGACATCGCAAACCCAGTCAACGCGCAGTTCCTGGGCAGCTGGAGCGGGACGGGCTCGGGCAAATTCTCATCGCCCCGCGGCATCTCGATCGACGCCGCAGGGAATATCTACGTGGTCGACTACGGCGGTTCGCGAGTGGTCGAGTTCAAACCCTGAGGCAGCCAAACGACGGCAGGTAGGGGTACAAGCAAACCTGCGTGATACGCAGAACTTGCGTATCACGCAAGATTCTGCTAGGGTGTGCGCATGCCTTCGATCACGACCCTCAGCACCCAACCCACGCGGCGGCGCGACCTCCAGAAGGAGGAGACCCGCCTCGACCTCGCGTTCGCCGCTTTCGAGCTCGCCGAGACCAATGGCCTTGCCAATGTCCGGATCCCCCAGATCGCGGCCGCTGTCGGCGTCTCGCCTCGGACGTTCAACAACTACTTCGCGAGCAAGGAGGCGGCGATCGTCTGGCCGTTCACCCTGCGGTCCGATCGCCTCGTCACCGGCCTGGCCGGCCGGCCGACGGACGAGCCGCTTGCCGATGCCTTGGTTGCAGCCGTCATGGGGCTGTATGGACATTCGGAGGCTGACGGACTGCCAAAGGGCTGGCTGACCCGTTTCCGAGCACTGGTGGCCGCCGAGCCCGCGCTCCAGGGCGAGTACCTCAAGGTCGCAGCCGCCGCGGAGACGGCGCTGGCTGCGGGCATCGCCGCGCGAGCGGGCGTCGAATCAGGTGAGCTCGCGCCTCAGGTGCTGGCTGCAGTTGTGGCGGGAGCCGAACGGGTTGCCGTTCGGCACTGGGCCCGCCGGATGCGCCCGTCGGCGCCGCTTGCCGACTTGGTCCGCTCGGCGCTGTCGATGGCGCTTGCGGGCATCGACCTCACCAACCCCGGTCTATCCATCAGTCACGACCACAACGGTACGAAGGAGATCCGCTGATGCTGCTGCTCATGAACCGCCGCAACCGCACGCTCGGAGCCGTGCTCGGAGCAATCGCTGCCCTGGCGTTCCTCGCCATCGGCATTGCCACCGCGAATGTCACGTTCGTGATTCGTGGGCTTGTGTCGCTTGCTCTCACGATCTGGCTTGTCTTCTCGATCGCCCGTACCCGCCGTCAGCAGCGGCCGGCCGCTGCGCAGCCGGAGCGGTGAACGGCGCTGCCGAGGCCGTGTCGACGGTGTCGTCGATGATGACGCCCTGCCGCTGCAGGTGCGTCACGGCCTCGGGCAGCGCACAGCGTGCGGCTGGAAAGTGTCAGGAAGCGACCGCGCAGCTCGCGGTCCCGGCCGATCCGTTGGTCTGCTTCGACGCCAAGGTCGGGGATGAACTCGGGTCCGAGCGCCGGAGTGGCAGCGAGCTTGAGGTTGTTCGTCTCCGCAGTGAAGCCTTCCTTGACACAGCTTGGCGCGGCGGAGGTTGTCGCAGTCAGCTGCGTCACGGCCTCGAGCGTGGTGTTCTTGCCGAAGGACGCTCCGCCGCCGCCACCGTCGCCGAACACGTTCCACTCGGTGGTATTCCAGTTGGGCGCAAGGTCGACCACGTTGTCGTTTCCAGTGGCGAGCGTTGCATGACCCCCGGTGACGATCTCCACCTGGTCGTTCCCACCCGCCTTCGCAGTACCGGTGAGCGACAGGGATCCGAGGCTCGCCGCGGTGAGCGCGCTGCCGCTCAGCCTGCCCTCCGCACTGTTCTTGTAGCAGTCGCTGCCGTCGGGGATCCAACCGGAGAGGCATTTGGCGTCGTAGTCGATCAGCCAGTACTGCATGAAGACGATGTTCGAGTCCGTGGTGTAGACGAACTGCTGCCACGCCAGGCACTTGGACGGCGTCCCAGCCTTGGCGCACGCCGGGGAACCGCTGAAGAACTGCGTGTTCAGCTGCAGTGAGAACTCATTCGCCTTCTTCGGCCCAACGCCACCGATCTGGCCCTTCTCGGTGATCTTCGGGCTCACGTTGGTGAAGGTCCCCGTGGCCTTGGAGATCTTGCCGGTAACCACTGCCGAGTAGTCGGCGCCGTCGCCGACCGTCGCCGGTCCGCCCTTGCGCGACGCGGGCGCCAGCGGCTGCGCAGGTGCTGTCACGCACTGCGTCGCATGCCATACCAGAGAGGGAAACGACGCCTGGAAGCAACCGGATCCGACCTCGGGGACCTGCCTGATCGCCGTCTGCCACTGCTGCATCGTCTGCGGCTGGCTCGCTGCCGACACCGTCCCGACGTTGACGCCGGCGACTGCGAACACTGCCGGTGCCGCAACGCAGAACAACTTCTGGATCCGTCGCATGTGTCTTCCCCCTGCATCTGGTCGCGACTTGCACCGAGCGCGACAATCGTCACTATCGACCAGACCGCATGGTACCAACTCGTTCCACGGCCCGCCGGACCCCTCGTGTTCTAGGCTTTCGGACACTGTTGGGGATGACGAATGGCCGCGTGGGCGAGGCGTGAGATGACGGAACGGGACAGGCTGGGAAGGGTCGGGATCTGGAGTTCGGCGTGGAGCAACGCGTACCGCGCTGATCTCTCGTCTCTCCATGCCGAGCTGGACGACGCGGCCGCCGAGCTGGAGAGCGCCGGCTACGGCGCCCTGTGGCTTGGCGGCAGCCCGCCGCTTGCCTACGCGCGAAATGTCCTGGCGGCGACATCACGGATCAGCGTCGCCACGGGCATCCTGAGCATCTGGGAGCACGAGGCCGTCGATGTCGCGGCAGAGCGCGCTGTGCTCGAACAGGACTATCCGGGTCGATTCCTCCTCGGTCTCGGCGTGAGCCACCCCCACATGGTCGCCGAGTACGCACATCCGCGCGCCGCCATGGAGTCGTATCTCTCCGCCCTTGATTCTGCCCCCCAGCCGGTGCCGGTCGACGCACGCGTCCTCGCGGCGCTCGGACCGAAAATGCTGGCGCTGTCGCGCGATAGGGCGGCGGGTGCCCATCCGTACCTGGTGACGGCTGAGCACACAGCGTATGCCCGCGAGATCCTCGGAGACCGTGCGTTGCTCGCACCCGAGCTGAAGGTGGTTCTCGAACCCGACCTGGACGTTGCTCGGAGCACGGCACGCGCGTTTCTCGGACGGTATCTGGAGATGCCGAACTACACGAACAACCTCGAGCGTTTCGGCTTCACCAGGAACGACTTCGCCGGCGGCGGGAGCGACCGGTTGCTCGACGGTGTCTTCGCCCTCGGCGATGTGGATGCGATTGCTGCAAAGGTCGAGGCGTTCCACGCGGCAGGAGCGGATCACGTGGCCATCCAGGTGGTCACCGACGAGCCGCGCACCGCCCTGCCGCGCGCTGCATGGCGGACGCTGGCCGGCGCGCTCTCACTCCGGGTGCCGTCGCGAGAGACCGCCTGAGATGAACTCGGGAACTGCATCGCCACCACCGTGCGTCGAAGGAGCAGCAGGATGACGGAGCTCAGCCGCACGAGTGACTGGACGGTCGTTGACGAAGGCTGGGGTCGCAAGGCCGTCGATTTCGCCGTGCTCAGCGAACCGGGCAACTGCCGCGAATACGTTGCCCTGCATCATCACCTTGGCGTCACGACGGGCGACCGCCTTGTCGATGTCGCGTGCGGCTCCGGCCTGGCCATCGAGCTGGCGCGTGCGCTGGGCGCAACGTGCGCAGGCATCGATGCGTCGCCCCGGCTCATTGCCGTCGCGAATGACAGAAACCCCGACGCCGATATCCAGGTGGGGGATATGCACGCCATGCCATGGGCAGATGAGAGCTTCGATGTTGCGACAAGCTTCCGCGGCATCTGGGGGACCACCCCCCAGGCGCTCGGTGAGATATACCGTGTTCTCGTACCGGGCGGCCGATTCGGGCTCACCGTGTGGGGCCACATCAAGCTGTCGCCGGGTGCCTGGGCGCTCGCCCCATTTCGGTTGGCGGCGACCCCAAAGGTGGAGAACCAGGCGGCGATGGTTGCCCTCGGCCGGCCAGGAGCCGGCGAGGAACTGCTTGCGCAGTTCGGCTTCGTCGATGTCGAGCGCGTGGAGATTCCCTTCGCATGGGAATTCTCAGACCCGGAGATGTATGCCCGTGCGCTGGCTTCCACCGGCCCGGCGTACGAGGCGATGCAGAACGTTGGCGAAGCGGCTTTCCTTGCCGCCGCCGCCGACGAGGCGCGGTCGCACCTCCGCGACGGGCTACCGCTGAGAGCAGAGATCAAAGTCGTCGGTTACATCGCCCGCAAACCGGGTGCCACCAGGAAGGAGACAGCGTGAGCGCAGTTGGTTTTCTCGCGGAGGAGGCGCCTGACGCCGACGCCCAGCGCCTGTTTGACGAGGACGTCGAAGAGGATGGATACGTGATGAACGTCACCAGGCTCTGGGCATACCAACCCACGACTTTGACGCGTCTCTTCGACCTGATGGGAGAGACCTACGCAAATGACCATCTGAGCTTCCGTCAGCGCGGCATCCTGGTCACCGCCTGCGCATCGACGCTGGGTGACGCCTACTGCTCGATCGCGTGGGGTACCAAGCTCGCGAACAAGTCCGACGCGGAGACGGCCGCGAGCGTCCTTACGGGCGATGACGCGCTGCTCACCCCTGCCGAGCAGGCGATGGCGCAATGGGCGCGCAAAGTCGCCCACGATCCGAACCACACGAGCCTCGCCGACGTGCAGGCACTGCGCGATTGCGGCTTCAGCGACCGGGAGATCTTCGCGATGACCGCATACGTCGCGCTCCGCATTGCCTTCTCGACGGTCAATGACGCGCTCGGTGCACGGCCCAACTCGGCGTTCCGGACGAGCGCGCCCAGGCCGGTGCTGGAAGCGGTGACCTACGGGCGACCGATCGACGAGTAACGGAGCTCCGGGTGCGCACATCCACCCTCGGGTCACGATGCTCCATCGGAGACTCCGTAAAAGGAACCGCCGCGTAGCCTGAATCCATGCGGCGGCGGCCATCGATCTCGCGACTCCTCAGCATCGCAGTGGTGGTCCTGGGCCTGGCGATCGTTATTCCGCTTGCCAGCATCGAGGTGTCGCTCCTCATATCACCCCCGCAGAATGTCGAGGCGGGAGGACAGTCGCTGGCATTGAGCGCAGGTCCATCGGCGTCTGCATCGGGGCCTGGAACGCTGGAGCTCTTCGGGCAGTCGATCCCAACCACGCAGCAATTCTCCGGCCCGATCCGCCCGCGCCTGCTCTGGGCGGAGGTCACCCACTACAACGAACTGCTGACTGCGCTGAAAGACCCTGGATACCTCGGGCGGGCGCTCCGCGATGGATGGAGCGGGTATTTCATCCGGGAACTGCTCATCACGGTGCTTGCGGCAGCGATCCTCGCGGCACTCTCCCTTGCGTTGCTGCGACGCCGATGGCAGCTGATCGTTGGAGGTGTTGTCCTTGCGGGACTGGTGGCTGGTGGTGTCGACGCGCTGGCGATCAACAGCGCCGCCCAGGGCCTGCAGCAGCTCTCACAGGTGCGGACGCTCGACCAACTCGTCGGGCGCACACCGCTGGCGGTCATCCCGACCAGCCGCAAGGCGCCGGCTGCCACCGCGAGCACGGTGGTGATCGGTGACTCGACGGCGGCTGGAGCGGGGAACCCGCCGTTGGCCCACGCCACCGCGGAAGACACGGCCTGCCGGCGCAGCCAGGACAGTTACGCTGCCGATATCGCAGCCGTCAACAACAGCACCGTCATCAATCTCGCCTGCACCAACGCATCCATCGAGCAGGGCCTGTTCGATCCGGAGGATATCAATAGCGTGCTGGTGCCCTCGCAGCTCGCGCGGCTCGAGGCGATGCACGGTGTGAAGGTCGTTATTGTCAGTATCGGCGCGAACGAGATGCACTGGACGCAGCTGATGGAGCTCTGTCTCGTCTCGCCGCAATGCGACGACAGCGCCTCGGCAGCGTGGTTTGCCCAGGCGCTCGACAGCTTCACCTTCGACTATTACGACCTGCTGCAGCGGCTCGCCGCGCTCCCCGGCCTCCCCAGGGTCATCGTCAACGAGTATTACGATCCGCTCCCCGCGGACCCGGTGTGTCCGGGCGAGCCGGCAATCACCGCATCCAAGTCGGCGGTGCTGCTGAGCCGGTTGACCACATTCAATACGGTCCTTGCAGACGGCGCTGCGAGCTTCGGCTTCGAGGCTGTGGATCCGAGCTTCATGGGACATGAGCTGTGCACGCAGCAGTCCTTCGTTCAGGGTCTCGATGGTGCTGCGCCGCTGCACCCCAACGCGGCGGGGGAGATCGCCATCGCGCTCGCAGACGAGGAGGCGCTCCTGAATCCCGAGCCGCCGCGTCCGGCGGGAGCTCCCAGCCCATCCCCATCGTGACTTCGGAGTGCGTTGCTGGATGCATACTCATGGCGTCGTGAAGCCGAGGACAGCCATATACATGCTGCTCGCCATCGTTGCCACGTGCCTCTCGGCCACGGCGACCCTGGTGGCCCTTGACGTGAGCAAACCGGTTGCCCCGGCGACACCGGCGGCCGCGGCGGAATTCGGACCGCCCGGGTCTCGGATCGTTCAGATCTCCGGAAGCGCGGCCGCGAACAATGGGAGCCTCATCGTCATCTCGGGGCAATCCTCCGCCCAGGGCCAGCGTGTCAGCCTGCAGGGAGGCGCCACCGCGATTCCGGGTAACGTCGCGCCGTAGGCCTGCACGACGAAGGGGCCTCAGGCCAATCAGACGCCCTGGCGGCGCGGACCGCGGTACAGTCCCTGCGGCCGCGGCGGCGGCCGAACAGTCGCCGTCAGGCGATGGAGGCGAGACGAATGATTCGCAGGATCCGGGCAATCTCGTGCGTCCCAATGGCAGTTCAGTGAAGGCCCGCTCATGAGCGCCCAGTTCACGGCTCACACCGATGCCGGTGACATCTGCGGCGTTGAAGAGGGCACCGGTTTTCCCGTCGTCCTGCTGCATGGTGGCCCAGGCCTCTCGGACTACATGGGCCAGCTCGATGCGGAAACGCACGGATATCGCGCGATCCGATACCAGCAACGCGGCATGGCTCCCTCGTCACTCGAGGGCCCGCTCACCGTGCCGCGTCACGTCGCGGATGTGATCGCCGTGCTCGACTCGCTCGGGATCGACCGGGCAATCATCGGCGGCCATTCCTGGGGTGGTCACCTCGCTGAGCAGGTCGCCGTTGCCCACCCGGAACGGGTCGCGGCGCTCCTGCTCATCGACCCGCCCGGCAGCGCCGGCGATGGCGGGCTCGTTGCAGCGGCGGAAGCACTCGAGGCGCGCATCCTTCCTTCGAATCGAGCGCGAGCCGATGAGCTGGATGGAGTACCTCGCAACGCACACCCCGACCGACGACGATGTGACTGAAGCACTCGCGTTGCGCTGGCCCGGATACTTCGCCGATCCGCCGGCCGCACCTGCCTTTCCGGCGACGATGCGGCTCTCGCTGGTGGCGAACGAGGAGGCGATCACCTCAATGATGACCGAGCTCGAACAGGGAAGCTTCGCCATCGCGCTGGCAACGGTTGCGATACCAGCGGCCTTCGTGCTCGGGGGCAAGAGCCCGGTGCCGCATCGGTGCGGCGAGGCGACAGCAGCAACCATGCGCGACGCGGAGGTGACCGTGATTCCTGAGGCCGGCCACCTCCCGTGGCACGAGCATCCGGGTTGCATTTCTGCCGCACTCGCGCGCTTGAGCGAGCGAATCAGCTGACCCTGAACCCCTTGAAGATGAGCCAGAGCGCCAGGTAGGCCTCCCAGACGACTTCCGGCAGCGTCGCAACGTCCTGCCACGGCGAGCCTGCCTTGATGATGCCGAAGAGCACGGCGACCCCGGACAGGGCGAGCATCGGCCCGCCGATGACGCCCAGCAGCGCGACGGGCCGCGACGCCAGGCCCGATCGATACATCAGCCAGCCGAGCATCGCCCCCGTGCCGATCCCATCCATGAAGCCAGGCCCGAGCAGGAACGTCCAATGCTTGATGGCGATGAGCGCCTTGCCGACCGTGACGAGCGTGGCTGGATCACTGCCGGCGGCTCCCTGTCTCAGGGAGACGATCGCAAGGACACTCAGGATGCCGATCAGGATGAAAGTGCATTCAACGAGACGAGCGGCGACATAGCCGAGCGCGATGGCTTCGTTCCGTCGCTTGAGGAGCGGGAACAGCACCAGGGCGCATCCGACGTTGGAGATGATGAGGAGCAGTTCGAGAAAGGCGCCCAGGAAGACGCGGGTGTCGGCTCCCGTTCCTGTGACGTAATGGGTGTCCGTGAGGACTGGTCCGTACGCAAAGGCTGCTCCTATCGACGTGACGAAGGTGAGCAGGAAGAGCACTCCCACCACCAACGCGATCCTTCGCGTCGGGTGAACCTGCGGTTCCCTGGCTGACGCCGTGGTTGTCGCGACAGTCGCTGCATTCATCTGAAGCTCCTCGTGTGTGACGCGGTTCGGTAGCGCTCGTGGCGTGGTTGTGAGCGTGTTCCTGCAGCCGAGGGGCCGAATCGTCAGGATTACTGATTGCATGCGTAGTCACCCGAGTCGAACCACGATCGCCGGTTAAGGACGCGCCATGGCCAGGCCTCGCCGACGGCTGGGGAACCTGCCCGCTGAGGTGACGAGCTTCGTCGGCCGCCGGCGCGAGCTCGGAGAGATCCGGGCGAAGCTTGCCACCGCTCACGTGGTGAGCCTCGTGGGGCCGGGAGGCGTGGGGAAGACACGGCTCGCTGTGCGGTCAGTGTCCAGCCACGAACGCGGATTCGCCGATGGGGCATGGATGGTGGACCTGGCCGAGGTCAGCGACGAGGCATTCGTGACCAATGCTGTCGTCGCGGCCCTCGACCTCAGAGACCAGGCTGCCACGGGCCCCGCGCAGATCGTGGAGGCCTATCTGCAGGATAAGGAGTTGCTGCTCCTCCTGGACAACTGCGAGCACCTTCTGGGCGCTGTTGCAGCGTTCGTGACCAGCGTCCTTCGCACTGCTCCGGGCGTCCGCATCATCACGACGAGCCGTGAACCGCTCCAGGTCGCGGGCGAGCACGTGATCCCGATTCCGCCTCTCGAGCTCCCGGAAGCGGAGGGGACGGAACCCCTCGAGCGGCTCCGCCAGAACGAGGCGCTTGCGCTCTTCATCGAGCGGGCAGCGGCGGCATCCGGCGCATTCGAGCTGACCCAATCCAACCAGGCAGCGGTCATCAGGCTGTGCCGGCGGCTCGACGGCCTGCCTCTGGCGATCGAGCTCGCCGCGGTCAGGACGCGAGTCCTCTCCGTTGACCAGATCGTCGACCGCTTGAGTGACCGATTCGCGCTGCTCACCGGCGGAGCTCGCGCTGCGCTCCCGCGCCACCAAACGCTGCGTACTGCAATCGACTGGAGCTACGACCTGCTGACGGAGGTCGAGCGCGCGCTGCTGCGACGGTTGAGCATCTTCGCCGGCCGCTTCACGCTCGAGGATGCCGAAGGCGTCTGCACGTTCACCGATGTTCCACAGAGCTGACGCGCTGGACGCGCTGACGTCCCTGATCGACAAATCAATGGTGGCAAAGGAGGATGTCAAGGGAGCCGCGTGCTTCCGGTTGCACGAGACGATGCGCGAATACGCGCTGCTCAAGGTGCACGAAGCGCACGAGGACGATCTCCTCGAGGAACGATTCGTCGAGTACTACCAGTCGAGATGCCTGCGGACTGCTGACGATGCGTGGCAACGGACGCGCGAGTGGCTCGAATGGGACGAGCTGGAGATCGACAACATCCGATCGGTGCTGCAGCGGTGCATCGCGCACGCTGATGCGCGACGAGGGATCGATGTCGCCGGCTCGCTCGGGTACTACTGGATCATGCGGGCGACAACGGAGGCCGCGCGCTGGCTCGACGCCCTGTTCGCGTGTGACACAGCGTTTGCGCATCCCAACGCGCGCGCGTACCGGCTTCGCGGCTGGTTGAGCCTGCTGCGGGTGGATCCCGAGAGCGCCAGACCGTGGCTTGCTCGCGCCATCGCGGCCGCCAGAGCGGCAGAGCAACGCTCGCTGCTGTCGGAGTCACTGGCCACTGCCGCCAACGCGGAGCTCGTCGCAGGCGATGCTGCCACGGCCCATCAGCTCCTCGACGAAGCGGAGGTTCTGGCACTGACGCTGCGCGACTATCCGGCGACAGTCGGTGTCCTCAATGCTCGAGCCGTGGAAGCGATGTTCCTGGGGGACCGCGCCGCCGTCGAAGCTGCTTCTGCCGAAGGGGTGCGGCTGAGCAGCGGAGTGGGAGACCTGTACACGCTTGGACAGATGCTGGTCTACCTTGGACTCGCCGCTGTGATGGGTGGCGACCTGGCAACGTCGAAGCCACGTTTCATAGAAGCAATGCGCGCTGCGCGGCAGATTGACGACCGCGCCGCGCAGTTCTTCCTGCTCAACGCCTTCGGCTGGCTTGCCGCCAACTCGGGGCAGGGGCGCCTCGCAGCGCAACTGCTTGGTGCGGCGGAAGCCGTCGGCGCCACTGCCGGATCGAGTGTGACCGGACCGTTTGTTCCGATGCTCGCCGCCGCCAGGGAGTCAGCCGTTGCGGCGATCGGGGAGGCGAGGTTCAACGCCGCGACCGAGGCGGGCAAGCGGCTGTCTCGCGGCGCAGCAGTGAGCCTTGCACTTGGCGAATCGGAGGATCCCGACGCTCCTGTCGGCGCGGACGCAATGGACGCCGGGCCGCTCGCAAAACGCGAGGTCGAGGTGGCGCGATTGATCGCCGAAGGAATGAGCAACAAGCAGATCGCAGCCCGCCTCTTCATCTCCGATCGCACCGTCGCCACGCACGTCGGTCACATCCTCAACAAGCTCGGATTCGACTCGCGAGCCCAGGTGGCGAGCTGGGTCGCATCCGCGAACCGGTGAACACGCGATTGACGAAAGCCGCAGCCGGCGTCATCGGCGCGGGCGGCTACTACTTCGTCTGGAAGTAGGCGGTCGGCGTCAATCCGACCTCTCGGTGGAATGCGGCGACGAATGCGCTCGTCGATTCGTATCCGACCTCCGGCGCCACTTGGCTGATCGGCCGGCCGGAGGCGAGCATCGGGAGTGACGCCTTGAGCCGTGCGAGCGTCCGCCATCTGCCAAACGGCACGCCGGTCTCCGAGAGGAAGACGCGTTCCAGCGTGCGCCCGCTGGCGCCCACCGTCCGGCCCCATGACGTCAGGGTCCGGTTCTCTGCAGGCGAGTCGAGGAGTGCCTCGGCGACCGACCGGGCACGCCCATCGGCCGGCATCCGCACCTCGATGGATGTGACAGCCAGTGGCTCGAGGAGATCCACGAGGAGCGCAGCGGCGCGTGCACGCCTTGCATCGTCCAGCGTGTTGTCCTCGAGATACTCGATCAGCTCGGCCAGCAGCGGCCGCGCCCGGACAACAGTCGGCGTTGTCCAGTCGATGGAGAGGAGCTTGGTCTTGACGTAGAGCGAGCGCATGATGGTCGTTCCCTGCGCACGCACCTCATGCCGCGTGTCAGCGGGGATCCAGAGCGCGCGTGACGGTGGCAGGAGCCACGTCGCTGCATCGGTGACCACGGTGATCACGCCGTGCGACGCCCAGGCGAGCTGGTCGTCGCCATGCGTATGCCAGTCGAACTGGTCCCCGGGCGCCATGGGGAACATGCATGCGGCGATGCCGGTTTGTCGTTCTTGCGACACGGTTTGTCAGCGTACGCCCTTGCCCGCTGCGGCGGGGAACGTCAACGTGAGCTGCATGAATGACAACCACGCCTTGTGCGCAACCCCCGACTGGGCCGACCACATCCACCGCGAAGTGCTCGGCTCGCTGCTGTCAGAGATCGACCTTGGTGACGAGATGCTCGAAATCGGGCCAGGGCCTGGTGCGGCAACGGAATGGCTTCGTAAGCGCGTCCGCCGGCTGGTCGCGGTTGAGGTCGATTCCGATGTCGCGCAGAGCCTTGCGGATCGCTTCAGCGGATCGAATGTCGAGGTGCTGACGGGTGATGCATCACGGCTCGACTTCGAGGATGCCTCGTTCGATTCTGTCGGAACCTTCACCGTCCTGCATCACCTCGCAACGCTTGCCCTGCAGAACCAGGTGCTCAGAGAGGCATGGCGCGTGTTGCGGCCGGCGGGAATCCTGGTTGGATCGGACAGCCTGGGCACCACAGGGCTGCACGAGTTCCATGAAGGCGATACCTACAATCCGATCGACCCCGCGTCGCTGATCTCCCGCCTCCAGACGGTCGGATTCGATCACGTGATGGTGTCGGTGGGATACGACGTGCGTTTCGTCGCCAGGAAGCCGAGCGATGAGCCGTCCGAGTGCGGAGCGTAAGGAGCGAATCTCCCGGTCGTGGACTCAAGAGGGGCCGACCCGATGGTCGACCCCTCTTGCCACTGTTCCTAACGAACCGGCCCGGTTCGCATCAACGAGTCGCTAGATGCGGGCGAGCTCATGCACGAATCCGGGGCCCGCTGTACCGAGGCCGGTCATGCTGTCGTAGCCACGCGTGGTGGTGAGCAGCACGTTGCGCGACTGGCAGTTCTTCCTGCTGGTGCAATACGTCTCGACACCTTCGTACGCGAGGATGCGCGTGCTGTACTCGAGACCGTCCGTGCCGTTGACGCCGTTCAGGTAGTCCACCCGGCTGAGCGCCTGCTTGCCGCCCGGGACGACGTCGTAGATCGCTGATGGATCGTGAGTCTCGACGCTGTACAGCGCAGGATTCAAGAAGCCCAACGAGCCGCCGGCGGCTTGGTCGGCATCAGCAACCACTCCCGCGAAGAGCGGCGACGAGAGGCTGGTGCCGCCGATGCGGTACTGGCCGTAATGCACACCGTCAGGGAATGTCTGCGTCTCGCCTTCGAGGAATCCTGTGGTTGGGTCAGCGTCCATCGAGATGTCCGGCACGACGCGATTCGCCTCACCGGTGGTGGCCTTGTTGAGGTCGGCCAGCGCAGCCGGCACGACGGGAACCTGATACGCAGGCTCGGCATAGTGAACGCTCACGCCACCGCCGCCACCGTAGTCGTACGCGGTCGGGAGCCATGTATGCAGGGTGCGCGCCGAGCAGCCGGGCTCCTCACCAACGAGGTCGGTGGTGCACAGCACGCTCCGTGCAGTCGACCAGCCGAGTTCGCCGACACGCGCGCCTGTGGAGCCGACCTGGAGGCTGGTGCCTCCGACCGCAGTGATGTAGGGGCTGGACGGTGGGTAGTCCGCCGCGACAAAGCCGACGGTGGTGTACTCGTCGCCGTCGTCGCCTGCGGAGAACATCACGCTGATCCCGGTGGCGTCGGCCATCATGAACAGATGGTCGTATGCGGCGCGATCGCTCGCGCTGTCAACGACATCACCTGCGTCGTCGCCCCACGAATCGGTGATCACCTGGGCGAGGCTACCGTCGATGATCGTCCGCAGGCTGTCGAGCAACCCGTTCTCGCAGTTCTTCCCACCGACATAGAGGATGTTCGCGCCTGGTGCCATCGAGTGCACGGCCTCGAGGTCGAGCGATTGCTCGCCGAACCAGCCGTTGGCACCGCACGCATGGATCTCGTTGTATGAAGACGGGACGATCTCGCTGAACTGCGACGACGTGAGCGGATGGGTTGGGTCGTTGAGCTTGAAATACCGCTGGGCGTCGGAGAGCAGTGTCGGCGAGGTGTACGCATCGACGATCGCGACCGTCACTCCCGAGCCGTCATCACCGCTCGCGACCTCGCCCGCAATGTCATAGGCGGAGCGCATCTGTGGCGGCGTGTAACCGCACAGCTGATAGGGAAGCGGCGACGGATATCCGTTGCCGTAGGCGGGATGCGTCGTGTCGACCTTCTGTCCGTAGTACGTCGAGCACGGCGGAGCGTTGCGGAAGGCGGCAGGCTGCGAGATGTCGTTGCCGGATCCCGTTGATGCCGCGGTGCCCGCGCCAGTGGTCGATGTTGCCGTGGCGAGCGACTGGTTGAGGCCGACCGTCCCCGAGATGGAATCCGCCAGCGCGCTTCGGGATCGTGAGATCCGCGCTCGCGAGCCGGACTGTCTCCCCACCGACTCGGTAGTTGGCGAGCGTTGTTGAGAACGCGCGGTCGATCTGGGCGATGGTGCCCGTCACCGGAATCGTCATGCGGTCGGCGGGAACCGCACCGACGTGGAGCCCTTCATGCTCGAGCCAGGCCTCGGCGTTCGCGATCGCTGACTGCGAGGGCGAGAAGCGCGCCTCCCACTGTGCTGCGGTCAGGTAGTGCCGGTATGAGGCGTTGCCCGGGGTGGACACCGCAGTCGCAAGCGCCTCGGCGCCGGCAGCGTCCGGGAGCGCCATGACCAGCTCGAAGCTGACGCTCTGGGCCTGGTTGAGCGCGCCGGCGAAATGTGCGCGAGTGGCGGCCGGCGATTGCGTGCCGCTCAGCACGGTTGAGCCGGAGACCGCTGCCTGCGCCGGCAGAGCGGCCCCCGCAAGACCAACAGTGACCAGCGGAAGTGCGGCCAGACTCCGCGCCCAGCGCTGCGTGCTACGAGCCCCCATCTTGAGTTCCCTTCGATTTGGGTCGGATCGATCTCATCCGTCCCCGGCGAATGCGGGTCGACGTTACACCAATCAACGCAGCAAAGACTTCAGACGCCTCGCATGGCGAACCGAGACTGCAGCGAGGGGGCGCTGTCAGTCAGGTCGCATCAACTCCCGCCTGCTCCTTTGGGGAGCGCGAAAGGTCCGTGAAGAGCCAGCGTTGCACGCGTTGCCAGGCATCCAGATTGGCGCGGCGCACGTTTGCGCTCGCGGCGCATCCGACGATGACGATCGCTGCCGCCGCCGCGGCTCCGATCAGCGAGCTCTGCCAGGCGGCAAAGAATGGCGGGCTTCCGATGCAGAACGCTTGGCAGGTGAAGGCCAATGGCAGTGTCGTCCACAGGCCGACCGCAACCCCGCCTCCGGCTGCTGTCAGATCGAACGTCGCGGCCATGGACGTCGGTTTACACACCGCATCGCCACGTGCCCGTGATATGGACCGAGGGGGATGTCTGGACGTTGCTCTGCGGGGCAAGCCACGCATCGATCGACCCCGAGATGCCGTTCGACGAATAGGTCACGGTCCCTGAGACCCCGAGAAACAGCGTGTAGGGTCCGGCCGGATGATTCAGGTGGAGACTGACTCCGCCGTTCACCATCATTGACGGCGCATCCACCGAAACTATTCCAGGCGCATGGGTTGGCACTCCGAATTGGACGTTGCCGTTGACGTCGGTGGAGATCAGGACGATCCCACCGATGTATGGCTCATCGCAGGTCCCGTACGCTTCGGTGAGGCGTCCTCCTCCCGCGCCTGTCCAGGAGATTGCCTCCGGGACCAGGACCGGGGCCGGTGTCGGACTTGCGGCGACGGTCGGCGGGGGCGACGTGCTCCCGACGAATGTCTGCAAGGAGGCATCAGGTATGCCCAATGCGAGGCCGATCAACTCCCAGGTCCTCGGGTCCTTCACCAGACGCGTGCCAGTGCCACCCAGGCCGTAGACGAGCGGGCAACCATCCGCGAAGATCGTGACGGCATGGGTGACCGTGTTCCCATCAAGAAGGCGGGCCATATATGCCATGGGGGTTGCGACGGCCGGGCAGTGATAGACACCCGGCGCCTGCTGCTGCAAGGCGCAGAGAGCCGACACGAGGTCGGAGATGCGGCCTGGGTCGGTGATCTGCGCCTCAGCCGGAAACGCGAAATTGAGCTTCGATGCGAAATCTCGGTCGAATTCGGCGCTGGTCACGCCGTCGGCCAGTGAACACGCAACGCCAGGCCGTACTTGGCCCGACGGGGTGGGGCCAGATGGAAAACGATGCAGCGCGAGCGTCACACCCACGGGTACGGCGATGACAACCGCCACCGCGGCGGCGACGATCGCGGCCATGAGCGCGCGCCGCGGCCGGCGCAGGGCGGTCGGCCCATCGATCCATGGGCGCCATGTCATCTGTCCCACATTCGGCGTTGGGTATGCGCTGCGCAGGAGTCGCCGCGCCTCGTCCTCATTCATGGCTTGCGTCGCCCCCATAAACGGTCATCAGCGATTGGAAACGTCCGAGCGCCCGCGCTGTGCGCGATTTCACGACCGATGGCGTGACCTCGAGCATTGCCGCCACGTCGTCGATGCTCATATCAAGCAGATAGCGGAGCGCCAGCACCAATCGATCCGCAGGCTTGAGGCGTTGCATCGCACGCCTGACGTCATTGCGTTCGTCGATTCCTTCGGGC
Organism: Candidatus Dormiibacterota bacterium; assembly: GCA_963833055.1. Classification (GTDB taxonomy): domain Bacteria; phylum Chloroflexota; class Dormibacteria; order Aeolococcales; family Aeolococcaceae; genus Palsa-851. Next base: position 32,628 of record CAWHWM010000014.1, read on the forward strand.
CACGCTTCCGCCGCAGCCTCTGACGGCGAATCCCGAGGTGCCGTCAGCCAACGCCGCCGCCTGGCGCTGCGACACTCGTTTGCCACAATCGTCAGAAACCACGCTCGCGCACGGGTTTCGTCCCGCAACTGACCGAGGTGTTTCCATGCTTTCAGCGCCGCGGATTGCAGAGCATCCTCGCCGCTGGCGCGATCCGTCGACAGCGACTGTGCAAGAGCGGACGCCGGCCCGAGCACTGGGACGATGAGTCGTTCGAAGCGAGTCGTGTCCGGCTCCGCCGCGGCGAAGGGCGTGGAGAGATCAGGCACCGCGCTGTTCGACCATGACGCGCCTCGCATGCTCATAAGACGTTCTCGCGCCCTTTTCGGGACTCACCCAAAAGCGGTGCTCACCGCCTGAACGGCCATGCCGGATGGTAGGCCGCACGATCGCCTCGCAACCGAGCGAACTGCCGGCGCTCAGAGCAAGCGCTGGGTCTACGAACTCGGTGGCGGGGGCAACCCCAGGTCGCTGCGGAGGCGCGCGAAGTCGGGCCGGGATGTCTGATCCTCGGCCTCAGCTTCGTTGATGTCATAGCCCACGGCCCCGTTCTTGACCTCTGATGCTCGATACGCCGCAGCCAGGTAGCCGGTGTACTTCTGGTTGTCGAGCACCACAGCGTCAATGTCCGTGCTCAGCGCCGGCACGTCGTGCTTGATTTCCTGGAGCACAACCTGCATCGCCTCAGTGTCACTCTCTATGGAAGGGATCACGGCGATGGCATCGGCACGCACCGCGAACTCCCCGGGAGAACACGTGCACGGCAGGGCCTCATCTGCCTCGAGCGCTGCGAGAAAGCGATCTCCATCCGCGTTCACGGGGGCCACGGCGGCCAGATACAGCTGTCCGGCTTCGGCAACGGCGGCCGGCACGCTTGTTGTGGATGGGGTCGCGGCAGCCGTTGCGATCACGGGGCTCGTCGGATTCGTGGTCGCCCTGGCAGCCGGGCTCGAGGTCAGCCCAGCGGGGTGCCAGCCGACGAGGGTGACCATCACCACTGCCGCGACCGCGAGCAACGCGCTGGCGCCGAGGATCCAGCGCACCACGTGCGATTGGCCCGGGGCCTCCGCGGCAGTCGTGGCCGCCCACGGAGGCGGCGCAGGAGGGGTCTCGTAGAGAGGCGGCGGCAACGGTTGCGGCCAGCCGTCAAGCGGAGGCGGCTGTGGTTCCATCCTGCGGCCGACGCTATACCGACCTTGGGCAACCCAAGATGACCGATGGCGGATCGTTGCAGGTCAGGGACGGTCCCTGGCGTGCGGCGTCCTGTTTCATCCAGCTTCGGAAAGAGCCTGAATCCAGGTCCATAGGCGACCTGTGACCCCCGACACGTTCCGGCCCGGCTACCTTCGTCACAGGGCCGCCATAACCTCCCGTCCTCGTCCGATAGGCTCGTAACGAACGGTCTGGAGCGGCCCTCGAACGTCAGAGGGCTGCGGAATCGGGACCGAGGTTGGAGATGCCTTGAAAGCAAAACTACTGACAGGCCTATTCGCTGCGGCGGTAGCGGTTACCGCTGCCACCGGAACGGCAGGCCATGCTGCTGCCGCCGGCACGAGTCCGGAGTGCTTTGCGTACCTCTCCGCAGGGTCGCCGAAGCTGATCCTCAATCACGCTGCGGCACTCGAATCGTCGCCGTGTGCAGGCATCTCCTGGGTGTTCCCGTGGCGGACGTTGGAGCCCACTGAAGGCACGTACAACTGGACCACGGTGGACGACGCTCTCGCGGCATCCGGCAACAAGCCGGTGTTTCTCCGCGTCATCGCCGGCAATGTGTCGCCGGCTTGGTTGCCACGCGCCGACGGCATCGATGCGGCCAATCCGAAGGGCGGCAACGCCTGGGAGCCGATCCCGTGGAACGCCGATTTCCTCGCTTCATGGAAGACGTTCATCAACGCCTTCGGCGCCCGGTACAACGCCAACACGCATATCGTCCAGATCGAGGGCGGCGGTGACGGACCTCAGGGCGAGGCGAATCTCGCCGGCAGCTACGCGGAATGGCAGGCCGCCGGATATTCCGAGCAGACCTATGTCGGGGCCATCTCGACGGAGATCGCGGACTTCAAGGCAGCCTTCCCCAGCCACAAGATCAGCTTCGCGGGAGCGAGCGGACCGACTGGCGCTCCGTCGACGCCCAATCTGCTGCAGGGCTTCCTCAGCGCGTGCGAGCAGGCCGGCATCGTCGTGCAGAACAACGGCCTCACCGGGACGAAATACGGACGGATCAATCAGACGGTGATCGAGTTCGGCTATCAGACCGCGAGTGCGCTCGGTACCGGACTCGGTTCGGCGCTGCAGCTGGCGAGCAACCTGGGCGCTTCCTTTGTCGAGGTGTATTACTCGGACGCCACCAACCCGGCGAATTACGCAGCGATCAGCAGCTTCCAGTCCTCCTGAGCCCGGACCGGCTCCGGGCGACCGGGGCATACTGGCGGGACGCGCCAACCTGAGGTGACGTCCGAGCCGTGTATCCCTTCGAGCGATTCAACGATGCGACCAAGCGAGTCCTCTCGCTGGCGCAGGAAGAGGCCGAGCGCGCGCACACCAGCTACATCGGCACCGAGCACGTTCTGCTCGCACTGCTGCGCGAGCCAAACACCGTGGCAGGCGCAGTGCTGCAGGCGCTCAACATCGACTTTGCCGGCGCCGACAGCATCATCGGCCCCGTCACGCAAACCGCCCGCCACGAGGCTGCCGTACAGCACACGATCCCAACATCGCGTGTCAAGACCGTTATCGAGCTCTCCTTCGCGGAGGCCCGCTCGATGGGCGATGCGTATGTGGGGACGGAGCATGTGCTGCTCGCATTGCTCGTTGAAGGTGAGGGCATTGCTGCCCACATCCTCGTGGATATGGGCGCCACGCTCGAGAAGGTCAGAGCAGCGGTCGAGACGGTACGGACCTCCGGAGCCGTCGTCGAGGCGGGGGATAGCGCCGAACCCTCATGGCAATCCGTCTCACGGACATATCGAGCAGCATCGCCACGAAGCGGACTTCGTTTTGTCCGCTTCGAGCGCGCGGGGACGGCGGACGCCGACAGTGGTCCTGTCTATGTCAATCCCGCCGACGTCGTGGCAGTTGCTCAGGTGGGCGAGGATCGGGCTTCGATCACGCTGCGCCACAACGACTCATCGACACTCTTCGTCCGCGGCTCGGCAGAGGACATCGCCCGGCAGCTGGAGCAGGCGTAAGCGCTCTGTCGCTTAATCCGTGCGCACGCGTCGGCGTCGCGCTCCCCAGATGGTCAGGAAACCAAGCAGCGCCACCGCACCGCCGGCCAGCTCCTGAGCCAGGTTCGTTCCGCCCGCAGATCCTGTCGACGGCACCGTGACCGCTGCGTCCACCGCTTCCACCAACACGAGCGCACCGCTCGTGGGCGCACTGCTGGCCGCAAAGTCGGCATTGCCGCTGAAGGTGGCGCCGATGAGGAACGTGCCCGCGTCAGGGTATGTGGTCGAGCAGGTTGCGTTGCCCGTGAGCGGGTTGACCGGCACCGCAGTGCAGCCGGCGATCGCCAACCCGTTGTCGGTGAACGACACAGTCCCGCTGCCGGGATTGGTGGCCACGCGAGCGGTGTACGAGACGGCCTGGCCGGGCGCTGCCGGATTGAGCGATGAGGTCACAGCGGTCGTTGTCGCGGCCCGGGTGACCGTGAGCGACGTGGATGCTGTGGAACCCGTGTCGTCAGCATCACCGGAGTACGTCGCCGTAATCGAATAGACACCAGCTGGGAGGAGCGCTGAGGTGGCGCATGTCGTCGTCGGCAGGGTGGCAACGCAGAAGGTCGCTCCACCTGACACGAACGTCACCGTGCCGGTGGCCGCACCAGGAAGTCCGACCGCAGCCAGAGTGTCGCTGGTCCCGAATGCAACGCTCGACGGAGTTGCGGTGGCTGCAAATGCCGTTGACGCTCGAACCACGGTCAAGGACGTCGACGCGGTGGATCCCCAATCGCCTCCGTCGCCGGAGTATGTGGCCGTGATCGGATAGGTGCCGGTACCGAGCGATGTCGCAGTGCTGCAGCTTGTCGACGGCAGGGTGGCAGTGCACAGAGTGGCTCCGGCCGACGCGAACACGACCGTGCCGCTCACGCCACCGGGCAGCCCGCTTTCCGCGAGGGTGGAGGAGGTGCCATATGGCACAGTCGTCGGAGTCGCGCTGGCGGTGAACGATGTCGTTGCCATGCTCACGGTGAGAAATGTGGTCGCCGTTGAACCCGCTTCATCCTGATCCCCCGAATACGTCGCGATGATCGGATAGGTCCACGCGGCGAGTGTGGTTGGGGTCAGGCACGAGGTCATCGGCAGCGTGGCCGTGCACAACGTCGTGCCATACCACCGAAACACGACGGTGCCGGTTGCGCCGAGGGGCAGGCCGGTCTCTGCGAGCGTTGCGGACGAGCCGTGTACCACCGTCGCCGGGGTTGCGCTGGCGGTGAAGAGTGTTGGTGCCTTGGTGATCGTGAGCGACGTGGATGCTGTCGAGGTCGAATGATCCGCATCACCGGAATACGTCGCGATGATCGGATAGGTCCCCGCTCCGAGTGTGGTTGCGGTCTCACACGTTGCTATCGGGAGGGTGGCTGTGCACAACGTCGCTGCGCCCGAAGCGAACGCAACTGTGCCCGCCGCGCCTCCGGGGAGGCCGGCTTCCGTCAGGGTCGCGGACGTTCCATACGCAACGCTTGCGGGTGTGGCGCTGGCGGTGAACGACGTCGTCGCCCGTGTAACCTGGAACACGGTTGACGCAGCGGAGCCGGCGAAGTTCGCGTCACCCGAATACGTCGCGATGACCTGATACAGGCCCGCCGCAAGGGTGGTTGGGGTCGCGCACGACGTTACCGGCAAGGTGGCGACGCACAAGGTTGACGCGCCTGCGACGAAGGTCACCGTCCCGGTTGCCCCGCTATCAAGCGCGATGGCTTCCAATGTCGTGCTTGTGCCGAACGCCACGCTCGACGGCGACGCCAAGGCAAAGACGGCCGTGGGCGCGCGCGTCACGGTGAGCGACGTGGATGCCGTGGAGCCTGCGTAATCGCTGTCGCCGGAGTAGGTGGCCGTGATCGAGTAGGCGCCTGCCCCCAGGGAGGCAGAGGTGCCACACGTGGTCGTTGGCAAAGAGGCGACACACAGCGTCGAGCCGCCGGACGCGAAGGTCACGGATCCCGTGGCTGCACCAGGCAGTCCGGTCGCACTCAGGCTGTCGCTGTCACCGTACGTGATGCTCGTCGGGCTTGCCGCTGCAGTGAACGACGTGGCCGCAAGACCAACGGTCAACGCCGTGGACGCTGTCGAACCCGCATCGTCGAGGTCCCCTGAGTAGGTGGCCGTGACCGGATAGGTGCCCGCAGCGAGCGATGCCGCGGTGTCACACGTGGTCTGGGGAAGGAGTGCGGTGCACAACGTGGATCCGCCTGAGGCATAGACGACAGTGCCGGTCGCGCCACTGGGCAGGCCGGTTTCCGCAAGCGTTGACGATGTGCCGTAGCTCACGTTCGCAGGTGTCGCCGTTGCGGTGAACGATGTCGTTACCGGGGTGACCGTGAGCGATGTGGTGGCCGTGAAGCCGGTGTCATTCGAGTCGCCGGAATACGTCGCGGAAATCGGATAGCTCCCGGCGTCGAGGGTGGTTGGGGTGTCACATGTCGTTGCCGGCAGGAGCGTCGTGCAGAGCGTCGTGCCGCCTGAGGTAAAGGTCACCGAGCCGGTTGCTGCCCCGGGAAGCCCGCTTGCTGCAAGAGCCGAACTGGCTCCGAACGGCACGCTTGCCGGCGTCGCGCTCGCGATGAATGTGGTGCTCGCTACCATCACGGTGAGCGAGGCGTAAGCGGTGGAACCTGCGTTATCCGCATCCCCGGAATAGGTGGCCACAATCGAGTACGCCCGCGCGGCAAGCGTTGCGGATGTCGTGCAGGTGGTCGTCGGGAGCGTGGCGACGCAGAACGTGGAACCGCCTGACGTGAAGGCGACGGTTCCAGTCGCAGAGCCTGCAAGTCCGCTCTCAGAGAGCGTCGATGTGCTCCCGAAGGAGATGATCTGGGGTGTCGCGGCTGCCGAGAATGACGTCGCGAGGGGAGACACGGTCAACGAGGTGGTCGTACTCGAGCCGGCATTGAGGCCGCCGCCGGAGTACGTCGCGGTGATCGGATAGGTCCCGCCTGAGAGCGTGGGCGACGTGGTGCAACTCGTGGCGGGAAGCGTGGCGGCGCACAGCGTCGAGCCGCCGGACGCAAACGTCACCGTCCCCGTGGCACCGCCGGGCAGGCCGCTTTCGGCGAGGGTCGAGGTGGCTCCATAGGCCACGCTCGACGGCGTCGCGCTGGCCGTGAAAGAGGTGGGGATCGGGCCGACGTCGGTCAGCGTGACCGAGTTGGCGAGATAGTGAATGACGAAGTCGGCCCCATTGTTGTCCTGGATGATCGTGCCGTCCGGATCACCTGCGAAGGTTCCGGTGAGTGCCCCCGTGCTGGTGAGGATCGTGTAGACATTGCCGAGGCTCGAGGCGCCGTCAGTGGGTTGGAGGAGCGTCGCTCCATCCAGGTTCAGGGCACCGATGACTGCAACGGATCCGTACTGGGAAGCGCTCGCATCCTCGACCTGGAGCTGCATCGAAGGACTGAGGCTTGGCTGCGATTCGATCGTCAAGATCCCGCCCGCAGCGTTGTTGTTGACGGTCGATCCACCGAGGATCGTGCCGCCCGATGTGACACTGCCGATGGTCCCCGTCCCCTCGATCAGACCTCCGCTCGCGTTGATGGCCGTGAACGGCATCGAGCCTGTCACGTCGATGATCTGGCGGGTTCCGCTGACGAGGGCGATGCTCGGGACCGTGGTCCCCGCGGCGGTGAAGAGGAAGGTCTCGGGACCGTTGAGGTCAACCGCGCCCGTACCGACGACCGCTGCGCTGAATGTCGGTGTCCCCGTGCCGTAGGGGTTCACGATCGACAAGGTGTGTGTGCCGACGTTCACAACGTTCTGGAAGATGGGTTCGGGCCCGACGGTCGCATCGGTGGCGAGGGTGACCGTCCCGGTGAGGAGCGTCGGGGAGGCGCCAGTTTCAATTGCCGCGCTTCCGAACCCCCCGTAGCCGTTGCCGCTGATCGTGAAGTTGTTGGGAATGCTGTAGATGTTGTTCTCGACCGTCGCACCACTGTCCACGGTGATCGGCCCGTTTCCATACGCCCCCTCGCCAAGGTTCTGCAACGTTCCAGAGACCACCGTTATGGCTGTTGCCGTATACGTCATTGGGCCGACGAGCATCACGGCACCACCGCTGCCGTTGGTAATGTTGAAAGCGGTCGTGGTGCCGGATACCGTGTTGAAGGCGATCACCGCACCGTACCCCGTTGATGTGGTGACGCTTGGCGTGCCTGCGAAGTTGATGTGGTCTTCGAAATACGTATTGGTGCTGGTCACCGGCTGCGATATCGTGGCGTTGCCGGTGAGGTTGATTGTGCCGCCTGTGAATGTGTCGCTCGCATTGATCGTGATGCTTTGAACGGTTGCGCTCACATTCACGGTGACTGTCAAAGGCGCGCCGGCAGGAAAGACGACGTTGTCGCCACTCGCCGGCACCGCATGCCCAGCCCAGTTGTTTGCCGTCCCCCAGTTGCCGTCGCCCGCCGCTCCGGTCCATGTATCTGTGCCACTTGCACTGACGACGCTCGGCATCAGCACCACCGTGCCGAGGGAAGCGAGCGCAGCGATGACGACGAAGGAGACCGGCCGCCGAAAGGCGTGCGAAAACGGATATGACATGCGAACTCCGCGGGGTAGGAGATGAACTGGAAGGGCTCTCCGAGTGTGGGCGAGCGGTACTGCACTCTCCCGGAGTACTGCCTGCTTCGTTACGAGCGCGTGTGCCGAGACGGCGCGGTTGTGGCGGCCCGACCCACCCTCGAGTAGCTGATAATCCGCCCGGCATGAGCACGCTGGATCAACCGCAGACGATCCCGCTCCCGATTCCCGGAGCACCCAAGGAGATCCCGGGCGAGGTGCAGGACGTCGCCCCTGCCTTCGAGGCCCAAGGCGTCTGGCGGCTGGCATTCAACGTCTTCGTGCAGAACCGCCTGGCTGTGGTCGGCGTGGGCATCGTCGTGTTCATGGTCCTGTTCTGCTTCGTGGGACCGCTCATCTACCACACGAATCAGGTGGATACGAACCTTGCCAACGACTTCCTCGCGCCGTCGCCGAAGCATTGGCTTGGTACCGATGAAGACGGCTTCGACATCATTGGACGCCTGATGATCGGCGGCCAGACGTCGCTCGAGATCGGCATCGCGGCAGCGCTGATCGCCACGATGTTCGGCGTTCTGTGGGGTGCAGTCGCAGGCTTTTTCGGCGGATGGGTCGACAACCTGCTCATGCGCTTTGTGGATGTCATGCTCGCCATCCCGGCGCTCTTCCTGCTGCTCTTCCTCGCAGTCGCCTTTCCCCGCAACGTGCTGACGCTGATCATCGTCGTTGCCGTCACGGCATGGCTGATCCCCGCGCGTCTTGTTCGTGCGGAAGCCTTGACGCTGCGAACCCGAGAGTACGTGCAGGCCGTGACGATGATGGGCGGCGGTGGGTTCCGCATCGTGCTTCGCCACATCATTCCCAACTCGATGGGAACGATCATGGTCAACGCGACGTTCCAGGTCGCCGACGCCATCCTCGAAGTAGCCGCCGTGAATTACCTCGGTCTCGGGATAGCGCCACCGGCCACCAACTGGGGCGCGATGCTCTCGGACGGCACGACGTACATTGCCAACGGCTGGTGGTGGCTGATCTACCCCGCAGGGCTCGCGATCGTGCTCACGGTCGTCGCTTTCAACTTCATCGGTGACGCCCTTCGCAACTCGCTCGAGGTCCGGCTCCAGAAGCGCTGACGGCCGTTGCGTTTTCGCACCGACGGACCGGTCTCGCCATCTATCGCAGCGGCTCGACAACCGAGAGATCGTGTGCAAAGACAACTCGTCGCGGGTCGAATTCCAGCACGCGATCCATCCAAGCCCGATGCGGGGGCACATGGTTGCTGCGCTCTCAACTCAGAACGGCGGCACGCAGATCCGCCGCGAATTCCGTCGCCGTGTCATGCGCCTGCCCTGCCAGGACCACGCTCCCGTCCTCGCAGCGCACGACGATTGACTGGTGCCCGGCCGTATGCCCCGGGGTCGAGAGCACCCAGAGCCCCGGCAGGAGTTCGAGGTCGCCGCTGATGGTCTGGTAATTGGCGTCAGGGAAGTCCACCAACTCGGGGACGGTGTAGTCAGGTTGGCGCGCATTGTCCAGCTCGTTCGACTGCACGACGATCGGCCGGCCCGCGAATGCTGGGTTGTTGCCGCAGTGGTCGAAGTGCAGGTGACAGTTGACGACGATCTGCACGTCGTCCACATCAGTGCCGGCTCCGCGAAGTGCGCCGGCAAGCGCCCGCCGCTGTGGACGGTAATGCGCGTCGGTCTCCTCATCGGCGGCGCCAAGTCCCGTGTCGAACAGGACCAGGCCGGCGGGGTGCGCGATGACGTAGCCGAGCAGCAACTCGACCCGCGCGTCGCCGGTTCCGGTTTCCGAGGCGGGCCGGATGAAGTACCCGAAGTCGACACGACGGATGTCGCTGGTCGTCGCGTGCATGAACGTTCCCCCTAAATACAGACACGTCACCTTCCCCCGGCGAGGTGGGATGCTGTCATGGTGAAGGAGATCGCCGCAGCAGGAAGGTCCAGAGCCCGCGGTCGCGGGTGGATCCTGCCGGGAGCATGCGGCTGCAGTCTTGCCGCCGCGGCGATACTCGTGGCGGCCTTGTACCCAACGTTTGTGAGCCAGGTCTGTCCAGGCAACTGTGTGGGAACGGCAGCGCCCCTGCGGCAGAGTCCCGACGCGTGGGCGGTCGTCTGGATCGCCGGCATCCTCGCGGTCACCGCGCTCCTTGTCCTGACTCGCATGGCCAGCCGGCTCATGACGGCGGTCAACGCGCTCGCCGCGCTCGCCGGCCTGGGCCTTGCGGTCTTCGAAGGGGTCGTCTCATTCCCGCGGGTACTCGACACGGCCGAAGACGTGGTCGGAACGCCCACCTTCGTGTTCGGCGTGGGGTATTTCCTCTTCCTCATCGGGGGCGTTATCGCGGTGTGTGCCACCGCGGCGATGCTGGTTGTCGCCGGCCGCTCGCGGAGCGTTGCTGGGGAACTGTCGTCGCGCACCCCAGGTTTCGCGTCCGCAGCCTGGGCGTCACTGTGCGTGCTGGCGGCCGCCACTATCGGGTTGTTCCTCCCGTTTGTGACAGTCAGTTGCGGCAACGGTTGCCCGCCCGACACGCCGACGTCCGCGACCTATACAGGGGCCTTCGCGGCGAGTATGGATGGCAGGATCGTCATCGGGTTGCTTGTGGCCACGGCGCTGGCGATGGCAGCGCATCTGGTGGGCTGGAGCAAGCGGCGCGCTTCCATCACCGCGTTGTCCCTGATGCTTGTGGCCACAGTTCTCGTGAGCATCGACAGCCTCAATGGCGCGGCCCGCGTTCTGGGGTGGCCATATGCCATCCCGACGGTTCCCGCGCCCGGTTATTACGTCCTTCAGGCAGCGACAGCCCTGTGTGCCGTCCTTTCCGTGTTGCTCGTGGTGGATGACAAACAGCATCGTGGCGTTGCGCGCCAAGTCGGTCTCCGGGTGCGGCGGTCAGCAGGGAATGCCTAGCCACTAACCTGCTCCGATTGGACTCGATCAAACCAGGAGACGGTGTTGGAACACGATCCGATTCAGGTGTTCACCGCGGAGGAGCGACCAGATCTCTGGGAGCGCGCACGCTCGCTCTTCACCGGCGTGTGGCCTGAATACAACATGCACGGCAACCACACGGCGCGCTACTTCAGCGCGCTGTATCCGAAGTATGCGCACCTCCAGATCCTCCTGTACGACGTGAGCCAGGACATCGTTGTCGGTCGCGGCAGAACCATTCCGTTTCGATGGGACGGGAGCCTCGCGGATCTTCCGGCGGGTATAGACGCAGTTGGGGAACGAGCGATTGATGATCCCGCCCCACCGACGACGCTTTCGGCGCTCGCCGCAGAAGTTGACACCGGAAGCCAGCGCCGCGGTCTCAGCAGACTGATCATCGAGTCCATGGCAACCGTCGCTCGCCGAGCCGGGTTGGCGCCGCTGGTCGCACCCGTCCGCCCCAGTTGGAAGGACCGGTATCCGCTTATCCCGATCGATCGCTATGCGCAGTGGGTTCGACCGGACGGCCTTCCCTTCGATCCCTGGGTGCGTGTGCACGTTCGCCTCGGCGCAACCCTCCTGGGCACGGAGCCGAGATCACTGCAGATCGAGGCGCCGGTGGGCGACTGGGAGGAGTGGACGGGAATGACGTTTCCCGATGATGGGGAATACGTGTTTCCCGCCGGCCTTGCTCCGCTCCGCGTCCGCCAGGGCATCGGATCCTACTGGGAACCCAACATCTGGATGCGGCATCAGGTCTGAAGCGGTCTGCCGATCTCCCATTCGTGGCCGAACGGGTCGGTGATCCGACCCAATCGCCAGCCGTGCTCTTCACCCACCGCAGCGATCTCGGTCGCTCCGGCGCGCACGGCCTGAGCAAGCACCGCGTCAGGATCGTCGACGACCAGGAGGGTTCTGCTCGTGGTGCCGCCGATGACTCGGGGGCTGAAACGCTGCATGTCCGCATTCGCTTCGGTGACCCAGAACTCTGCGTTCCCGACCGCCAGCTGGGCCACTATGTCGTCCCCGTCGCCGACGCGGTGCAGCACGACGGCACCGAATGCCGCCTGATAGAAGGAGACGGCCGCGCTTGCGCCATCCACCCAAAGTTCGGGCTGGATACTGGTCATGGCACCGCATACTCTGACATCTGCACGATGCTCCCCCGTGGCATCACCGTGTGACCAACCACCTGTTTGCTATCAGGCCTGACGCGCGGGCGTTCGTGATTCGATCATCAGGTTCACGGCGAGTGCGCCTATCCAGAGCACGCAGGATGTCGCCAGCACCCGTTCGATGAGCCCGACAGCAGGCATTGCCGCAATGTTTGTTGAGACTGCGAGCAGCAGATATGAGACTGGACACGCGATACGTGCGGCCCGCGTCACCGGTGCGAGCCGGCGCCATGATGCGAGCGCCGCGATGCGGCGGCCGAGTGGAAAGGGAGTAACTGCAAGTCCCAAAAAAGCGAGTCCGGCAACGATCGCATCGGTGAGTCCGCCAGGACTGAGCAGTTGCGCGTTGGCCGTGCAGCCGGCATCGGAAAGCCGGCACGGAATCAGGGGAAAGGAGTTGCCGATTGCCAGCGCACAGATCGCCAGCAGCCACGGCGAGTAGGCGGCGATCTTCCCCGCTGCCGAGAGCGCGGGACGCAACCCGAACACTGCGAAGCCGAAGGTGCCAAGCGCCCCGATAGCGAAGCATGCGATGGGAAACCAGACATGTGGGGCAGTGCGCGCCTGCATGTCGCTGATGGTGTCGGCGATGGGGCTGTACCGAGGACCCTGCCAGGTCTCAGCGACGACCCACCCTGCAGTGAAGATCACCTGGGACGCCGCCCCGACGGCACCCCACGCGAATGCGTGTCTGCCCGGCGGCACGGCGGGATCCGCATCGAGCCGCGCGAGATTCCGGACGTCGGCCATTGGGAAGCTCCTCGCGGGTCGATAGCGGAAAGTTGCTTAAGTATAGCAACGAAACTGGTAGACTCAGCCAGATGTCCCCGGACGCTGTCGATGTCGAAGCCATGGTCGTTGCGCTCTTCACGCTGATGGCCAAGGTTGATCGGGCTCGGCACGAACGACGGGCCGCGAGCGACCTCTCGTTGCTGCAAGTGATCGCCGCCGGAGGGGCGATGCGTCCTGGTGAGATTGCCGCCCGCCAGCATGTGCATCAGTCACTCGTCACCCGGCAGATCCGCGACCTGGAGGATGCGGGCCACGTTTCCGTGGCAGACGATCCGAATGATGGGCGTTCGTATCTGGTGGCGCTGACGCCGGCGGGATTCGACGAACTGGATCGTCTGACAAAAATAGGTTTGCAGCGTTTCGCGCTGTTTGTCAGCGACTGGGACCCTGAGCAGGTGCGGACGCTCACGGAGCTCCTCGAGAAGCTGCAAAGCTCAATGACCGCCGCCTCAGCCAGGGAACAGCCGTCGCCGTCGGAACGCCGTCGGGCGCGACGGACGGCGCAAGCCGTCAGGCGCAACGAGGATTGATAAGGCGAGACTGCCCTTTGCCCTCAGGGTGGTGGTGCTGTCGTCGCGCGTGTCAACCGCACGGGCGCTCACGCTCCGTGCGCCCCGCCGACACCAGGATGTAGGTGGACGCATCGTCGCTCCATCTCGCGTGGCCGCCGTCAACGAGGGTCAGCGTGGCTGGAGGAGGAGCGGGCTGTGGTGACGGACCCGTGCGTAACTGCCAACACAGGCGGAGCGCTGTCTGCGCCGCGCTAGCCGAAGGTGAAGGCACCCAGAACTGTCCATCGAAGTCAACGGCGCCGTCGCCCGATCGCAAACACGTGTCTGGATAGCTCACGCCAAGGACTGCGGATCCCGAGGCTGCTCGAATAGTCACCGCGCAAATATGGCCGGCGCACGCCGTCGCGAGGCAGCTGATCAGCGCAACAGCCATCGCGATGACCGGCCACCAGAATCGCGCAAGAAACGTGCGAGCGCAAACCGACTTCATCTCTGACGTTGTTCCACAACAGAATAAGGAATCGACCCGAGGGAAATACTCAGCATCCTTAGGTCGAATTGCCCTCGGCGAGGGTGAAGTCATTGCCTTGGTTGTTCATGCTGATACCAGTTCCTTCGCAGGTGGCGGCGCTCCCGCACGAAACGCCATCCAGCTCGGCATATCGCCGTCCGGCGGGACTCGGAATCAACTCTATGGACCAGGTACTGCCGTCCCACACCTCAGCCAGCGTCACGGATGTGCCGTTGACGATCTGGTAGGTACCTACCGCCGTGCATGCCGTGGTCGTTGTGCACGAGACAGACATGAGTTCACCTGATAGACCACTCGGTGTCGACTGGATGGCCCACGCGTGGCCATCCCACTGTTCCGCCAGCGTGAGCGACTGGGTGCTGGATGTTTCCGTCCCAACGGCGGTACAACGAGAATCCGAGGCACACGACACGCCGGACAGCCACGCCTGGTTGAAGCCCGCCGGAACAGCGGGGCTCTGCAGCGCCCATCTCGTCCCATTCCAGCGTTCCACCACCATGTGCTCCAGGTTCGACGAGTTCGAAAAAGGTGCCCACGGCGGTACAGGCATTCGGTGAGGAGCACGACACCTCGCTGAGCTGGCTCCAACGACCGGCGCCGGTCGGATTCTGGGTTGACTGCACAGTCCACGTGTGGCCGTTCCAGTGCTCGGCGAGGGTCACTTCGGGACCGCCGGAGACTGCCTGGTAAGCCCCTACCGCTGCGCAGTCAGAGCCGGTGGAGCATGAGACGCCGAACAGACTCGGGCCGTAGGAGCCCGGACTGGGCGTGGTCTGCATCACCCATGACTTTCCGTTCCATCGTTCGGCAAGTGTCAGAACGTTGCCGGACCCATCGATATAGCTCCCGACGGCGGTGCACGCCGACGACGAAGAACAGGACACGCCGCTGAATGTGCTCCACGTCGCGCCGGCGGGCTGGCTCACGGAGAGCAGCTTCCATCTCTTCCCATCCCATCGCTCGGCGAACGCGAAACCAGGCGATTCGGCCCTGCCCCCGACCCCGATGCACATCGTGGAGGTCGCGCAGGCGACTCCCCGGAAGTCGGAGTCGCTCGGGAGGCCGGCAGCACGGGTCGACTGCAACTTCCATGCCGATCCGCCGGCGGCCTCGGCGCCATTGGCGTTCACAAGTGCAGCGCCGACGATAAGCAATCCAGCAAGCGCAATACGCTTCATGTGCCCTCTCCTGAATGTCTACGGCTGCTCCAGCTTAGCCACTTGGAGCAACTCATGGGGCCGTCGACGAGCTCTGGCGGTTCGCCGTTCTGGATAGTCAAGGATCAGTTGGCTCTCCGGGATGGTGAACCGTTGGGTAGCATGACTCCGTGGCCAACGATCTGTTTGCGGGCATCCCCGTGTCGGACTACACCGAGTTCGATCGCCTGGTACGAGCGACTCATCGGTTCCGCACCTTCATTCTTTCCCAACGACACGGAAGCCGTGTGGGAGGTCTCGGAGCACGGGTATGTGTACATCGTGGTGCGGCCCGAGGATTGCGGGCACGCTGTGCACTTGCTGTTCGTCAGCGACTTTGACGATCGTGTCGCGCAGATCGCCGCGCGAGGGTTGGAACCGGGGAGGCGCGAGACCCTGGAGAACGGCGTGCGCAAGGCGATCTTTTACGACCCGGACGGTAACGAGTTCGGATTCGGAGGCAATCCTTCGTGACCGGCACCACGGGTCGGGTCGTGCCGGATCGATGACGTTGTACGCACCGGAGTGGCCCATACAAACCGATCGCTTGCTCCTGCGTCCGTTTGTGGAGACTGACCTGCAGGCAATGCACGCCATGCAATCCGATGAGGAAGTCGTTCGGTATCTGTACCAAGACGCTCGCTCACTCGATGAGGTGCGCGTGGCGCTCGTGCGGAAGATCGACGCCGTCGCAATCGCCGGCGAGGGCGATGGGATCGGCGCCGCGGTCGTGCTGCGCGAGACAGGTGAGGTCGTCGCCGACATGTCCCTGTGGTGCGTGAGCGAGGGCCATGCACAGGGTGAGATCGGATTCACTGTGCACCCAGCGCATCAGCGCAAGGGCTATGCAACCGAGGCAGCGCGGCCGCTGCTGGATTTCGGCTTCGGCACGGTTGGGTGGCATCGCGTCGTTGGTCGCACCGAGGCGCGGAACATCGCGTCAGCGCGGGTCCTCGAGAAGCTTGGCATGCGACGTGAAGCGCACTTCGTCGAGAACGAGTGGGTGAAGGGTGAATGGCAGAGCGAGCTCGTCTACGCGATCCTGGCCGATGAATGGGCGGTGCGACGGGCCGGCGAAAAGTAACGGGCCTCCTGTCCCGGGTCGGCAGGCCCGCATGTAGCAGTACGGCCGATTGAGCAGATCGGTGATGCACGGCGGAGTGGCCTGAAAAGTTCTCGGGTTAGTGCGTCGCCTCTAACCCGACGACGACGAGCAGCTCGAAGATGATCAATCCGCCGACCACTCCGGCAAGCACGATCAGCGTCCAGATCAGTGCTGGGGACACCCGCCGGCGCGGCCGCGTCACCTCGGGTGCAAGCGGTGTGGCCTGCCATTGCTGACCGTCAAAGAAGAAACGCCCGTTGGGCGTCATGGCGTGGAGTCTCGCGGGTGCACGCGAATCCAGCATCTCCTGACCGTCCCCCACGCTCATGCGCCCGATCCTATCGCTTTGATACGTCGGTCGTCAGGCGAGGGCCGCCCAGGGCCGGAATCGATCCTCGAGGGTGTCGCGCCCCCCGAGAGCTACCCGTAGGTTGGGTGTTGCGGCCAGCCTGGCGGCGAGTCCTCCCAGTCCTCCTGACGTCCGTATGGTGCAAGGTCGAGGATGTTGTTGACGAACAGCAGCCTGTCCACACCGCGGCTGGTGGTGTTGTACGTCCGATACACATGGTCGCCGTCGCGCATGAAGACGGTGAGCATGAAGCCGCCATCGGTGCCGCAGTCGTGCGCGAACGTCGTGCCGTGGGATGAGACAAACGGCAGCGTCCAGCCCTTTCTCGAGGCATACGCCTGAATCTGCGCGAGCGGCATGTTGGACACCGTCAACCATGCGACACCGTTTTCCGCGAGTGTCCCGAGGTCGCTCACATTGTTGGTGAAGTGCGTGCAGCCAGGGCAGTATTCGTCCGGCCCCCGGTCCATGAATTGGTAGACGACGAGCTGTTGCTGGCCGCCGAACATGTCGAGCAGATGCTTCGGACCGTCCGGCGTGTCGAACACGTATTTGCTGTTGTCGAACTCGACCATCGGGAGTCGGCGGCGGCGCGCGGCGGCCGCGTCGAGCGCGCGCGTGAGTTCCTTCTCGGTGCGAAGCAGCTCTTCGCGATCCGCCTGCCACTGCTCGTCCGTAACGACCTCTGGCAAACTGGCCATGTTCAACTCCTGAAATTGGTCGACACTGGAAGCCATTTGGGCACCACGCAGCAAGCGTGCTGCCAGGTTTGCACTGTACGCTCGCGGACCAAGCGCTGACCAGCCGAGAGCGAAAGTCGGCGTCAGCGCACCGAGGTGACGGTTGTGGACATGAGGCTCGAGGTGGTGGTCATTCCCGTGTCGGACGTCGACCGGGCAAAGGCGTTCTATGAGTTGCTCGGCTGGCGGCTCGACGCCGATTTCGCCGGCGCAGAAGGCTTCCGGGTCGTCCAGGTAACCCCGCCCGGTTCCGCATGTTCGGTCATCTTCGGCGATGAGGTCACCGGGGCTGCGCCGGGCTCGGCCGAGGGGTTGCAGCTCGTGGTGAACGACATCGATGCAGCCCGCGCCGACCTGGTGCAACGCGGGGTTGCCGTGAGCGATGTGTTTCACGATGCAGGCGGTGTGTTCCACCACGCCGGCAACGCCGCTCGTGCTGCCGGGCCGGCCGACAACCACAAGAGCTACGGCTCGTTTATCTCGTTCCGTGACCCTGACGGCAACTCCTGGTTCATCCAGGAAGTCACCACACGACTCCCCGGCCGATGAGGAACCCGTCAGCTCGGGCAACGGGATACGCCAAGTGGCAGTGATCCACAACGAAGGAGGTTCGACTGTGCCGGCAACCTATGCAACGGTTCAAGATCTCGCCGCCGCGTTGCGCCGCGCCGAGGAGGCACATGGCAGACACGAGAAGGAGATCGGAGCTCCCGACCCTGACTGGCCCGATTGGTATGCGGCCTACATGCTGGATGAGCAGACCCAGCCGTCCGGAGCGACCGGTCAGGGATCAAGCACATGAGTGATTTCGACGTCATCGTCATCGGCGGCGGCTCGCCGGGCGAGCACTGCGCAGGCGAGCTCGCCGACGGCGGTCTGCGTGTCGCGCTTGTCGAGCGTCAGCTGGTCGGCGGTGAGTGCTCGTACTACGCCTGCATTCCCTCGAAGACGCTCCTCCGCCCCGGAGAGGCTGTGCAGGGTGCGCGCGATGCGGTCAGCACAGCGCAGATCGATCCGCCGGCCGCACTTGCCTGGCGTGACTTCATGGTCTCGGATTACTCCGACGCAGGGCAGGAGAAATGGCTCGCAAGCAAGAGCATCGAGCTGCTTCGCGGCACGGGCCGGCTCGCAGGGCCCGGCGCCATCGAGGTGGACGGGGTGCGCCACACCGCGAAGAACATCGTCGTCGCGACGGGCTCAGATGCGGTGATTCCGCCGATCCCGGGACTCCGGGACCTGCAGGGCATCTGGACCAACCGCGAGGCCACCGGGATGAAAGCCGTCCCACGCCGGCTGCTCGTGCTGGGGGGCGGACCTGTCGGCGTCGAGATGGCGCAGGCGGTGCGCCGCCTGGGTGGTGAGGTCATCGTCGTCGAGGGCGCGCCGCGGCTCATCGCCCGCGAACCGGCCGCGCTCGGCGAGGCGCTCACCGAGGCGGTGCGGCGAGACGGTGTCGAGCTCGTGCTGGGAGGCCGCGTCGTCGGGGCACGCCGTGATGCCGATGACTACGTCCTGCAGCTCGACGATGGCAGCGAGCAGCGCGGCGACCACCTCCTCGTGGCGACCGGACGGCGTCCGCGCGTCGACGGCATCGGCCTCGAGACTGTTGGCATTCAGCCCGACCCGCACGGCCTCCCTGTCGATGCTCATCTGCGCTTCGGCGAGGGTCTCTGGGGCGTCGGCGACATCACCGGCGTGCGACTGCTGACACATGTCGGCAAGTACCAGGGTGAGGTCGTCGCCGCCAACATCCTCGGCGAGTTGCGTGAGGCGAACTACGAGGCCATTCCGAGCGTCGTCTACACAGACCCGCAGGCCGCCTCAGTCGGCGTTGCTGAGGACCGATTCAGCGCAACCGCGCGCCTCGTTGACGTGGCCAAAACAGCCACATACTCCCGTGCGTATGCGGAGTCCAACGGCTTCCTGACGCTGGTCAGTGACGGCGAGCGGCTCACCGGCGCCTATGCGCTTGGCCCCGAAGCCGGGGAGTGGATGCAGCAGGCGACCCTCGCCATCCGAGCCCACGTTCCGCTCGATGTCCTCCGCGACACGATCCAGCCCTTCCCAACCTTCTCGGAGATCTATGTCGCCGCCCTCAAGGACTTGCACACGCAGGTCAAAGCTCGCTGAGCGCCGCGGACAACCGTGAGACAGCCGACGTGAACAGGTGGTCGGGCGGTGTCGCGTAGCCGACCACGAGCGCAGGACCGCGTGCGTGTTCGCCGAAGCTGAAGGTTGCGAGGCCACTGACGGCAACGCCACGGTGCGCGGCGCCTTCGATGACCGCTGCTTCCGACGCTCTGTCGGGCAGTTCGACGAGCGCATGCATCCCCGCGGCGATGCCCGTGACCCGTACATGGGGCGCCTTGCGCTGGAGTTCAGCCACAAGCCGGTCGCGCCGTCGCCGGTACGCGAGGCGGCTGCGACGCACGTGCCGGTCGTATGCCCCTGAGGTGATCATCTCAGCGAGCGCCAGCTGCTCGATGACGCCGGTATGGCCGGCCCTCTCAACCTGTGCGCCGACGACTGCGTCGATGAGAGCGTGGGGGAGGACCAGCCAGCCGAGTCGCAATCCCGGTGCCAGCGTCTTGCTCGCAGTGCCTGCATAGACCACATGCTCCGGCGAGAGCGCCTGCAGCGCACCGAGCGGCTGGCGGTCGTAACGGAACTCGCCGTCGTAGTCGTCCTCGATGATCACGCCGCGCGTGCGCGTGGACCACTCGACGACGGCGGTGCGCCGTTCTGCGGCCAGGACCGGGCCGAGCGGAAACTGATGCGCGGGCGTCAACAGGACGCCAGCAGCGCTGCCGAGTGAGCCGAGCATCGCACCACGATCGTCGACCGGCAGCGTGGTCAGCGTGAGCCCGTGTGCACTGGCGATCTGCCGGTTGCTCGGGAGGCCATAAGCCTCCGTGACGAGTGTCGATCCGCCCCGCGCGCGCAGCACCTGGCACAGCAGACCGAGCCCGTGGCTGAACCCGGCGCAGATCACGACCCGTTCAGGGTCTGCGCGCACGCCACGCGCTCGAGCGAGGTAATCGGCGAGCGCCGAGCGAAGCTCGTGCCGGCCACGGGGATCGCCATACCCCAGGACCTCGTACCGAGCCGCCAGCAATCCCTTGCGAGCTGCGGCGATCCACGCGGTCCTCGGGAAGGACGCGAGGTCGGGCGTGCCAGGCCGCAGGTCGTATCGCGTGTGCCGGTCTCCGCCGAGAGCTCTCGGCGCTGGGGGAGGCGGCAGCGCCACGAAATCAGCCACCCGCGTCCCCGACCCGATCGTCGCGGTGAGCCAGCCTTCAGCAATGAGCTGTCCATAGGCCTCGGCGACCGTGTTGCGCGCAACGCCCAGGTCCAGGGCCAGGGACCGCGACGACGGAAGCCGAGCTCCGGGTCGCAGCCGGCCAGTCTTCACCGCGTCGCGGAGTCCCTGTTCGAGGCTCGCCCGGACTCGGGTGCCCGCCAGGTCGAGGTGGAGATCAGTGCCTGAAATGGCCCATGTTTTTGCCATACGAATGGATCTTACGCGTGGGCCGCTCGCATCCTAGTCTGGACCCATGAATATCGCATCCGACCTCACGACACGGATCCCGGTCCGGCTCGACTTCGACAGCCACGCCGCCACCTTCTCGCGCGCGATGGGCCAGCTTGATGGCGCTGCCACCAGGGAACTCGATCGCGTGAGCTTCGATCCGAAACTGCGCGAGCTCGTTCGCATTCGCGCGTCGCAGCTGAACGGCTGCGCGTACTGCGTCGACATGCACACCAAGGACGCGAGGGCGATCGGCGAGACGGAACAGCGCATCTACGCGCTACCGGTCTGGCGGGAAACCCCATATTTCACCGAGCGCGAGCGGGCCGCCATTGCGTTCACCGAGTCCGTGACGTTGCTCGCAGTGGAGCACGTCCCCGCCGATGCATACGATGCGGTTGCTGCTCAGTTTTCCCTCGACGAGGTTGCTGCGCTGATCGCACTGATCGTCGTCATCAATGCCTGGAACGCAATCGGTGTGAGCACCCGGGCGTGGGTGCCGGGTTCGTACGAGCCATAGAAACGGACGGGGCTACGAGCAGCCGGCTGACACAGGATCAGAACCGCTCCACCAGATGCGCCCGGCTGTCAGGGAGTGCAGTGACGGTCGGCCAGAAGTCGGTGATCATCGCGATCAGGCCATCGTTGTCCAGATCGAAGAAGCAGACGCCCGAATACTCATCGCCCGCATCCGAGAACTGTGTCCAGCTGGCGGCGTGCCGGCCCTCACCGACGATCCGCTGGACGCTGAGATGCCAGTCGCCAGGAAACCCTTCGGTGCAGAAGCGGACGTACGCTGCGCGACCGCGCACGCGCTCGCGGGTTTGCGGAGCCTCATAGAGCACGTCCTGCGCGACCAGCGCGCCGAACGCCGCCCAGTCTCGCGCATCCGCTGCCGCCCAGTACGCGGCGATCACCGCGTGCGGATCGATCATTGTCCGCAGAAGCCTATCGTTCCCGAACTCGCCTCGCGAGCCACGTTTACGCGGGTTCGACGATCAGCTTGCGAGTGTGCCCCGTGGACGCGAGCGTGGCGAGGAGCCGGCGGAACCTGCCTCCAGAGGGGTTCGGATGGGCAGTGCATGACAGCCAGATCTGCCGGTCGTTCGCCATCGCAGCGGTGGGTTCGCCGCAGTCGCAATAGGGCGTCTGGCGCTCAGCACGCTCGATGAGCGCAACAATGCGGGTGTTGTCTTTCGTCGTCATTCTTGATCTCCATAGCACCGATACGATGCGTTTCGTATTATAGCTCAGCATGGCAATTCAAGAGCCTCCAAAGCCTCGTCTGGCCTCGAGCGGCGCTGCCCCGCGACGAGGCGGGCGGCCGCGCAGCGAGCGTGTGCATCAGGCCATCCTCACCGCCGCGCGCGAGCTGTTGATGGAGGAGGGCTTCGCGGCGATGCGCCTGGAGCACGTCGCCGCGCGGGCAGGCGTGGGCAAGGCTGCGATCTACCGGCGATGGCCCTCCAAACAGGCGCTTGCCCAGGAGCTTCTCAGTCACCTCGCGGCGCCCCACATCGCTGTCGCTGATTCAGGCAACACCCACGACGAGTTGCTTGCCGCAGTCACCAACCCGATGCGGGCCGTGACGGAGACGGACTTCGGGCCGGTGATCAAGGCATTGCTCTCACAGATCGCGAGCAACCCTACGCTCGGCGATCCGTTTCGGGCGACGGTGGTCGAGGCTCGTCGAACCGAGGTCGCGCGTGTCATCCAGCGAGGGATCGCCCGCGGCGATCTCCGACCGGATGCCGACGTGACCGTCGCCACAGAGCTCCTCGTCGGGCCTGTGTACTTTCGACTGATGTTCGGCGGTGTGCTCGATCACGCATTCGCCGAGCAGATCGTCGCCAGCGTGATGCGCGGCTACAGCGTCCCTGGCGTTTCGAACCCGAATCGGTAACCCCCGGGCACGCGGGGTTGCCCGTACAGTGTCGGCCTGCGCACGCCGCGGGATCCGCATATCTGGGGTGAAGCGATGACTCAGTGGTCCGAGGCACCGAAGGACATTCGCGCCATCACGCTCTTCGTCGATGATCTCGGCGCGGCGAAGCAGTTCTACCAGGATGCCTTCGGCCTGCCCGTGCACTGGGAAGACGGAAACTCGGCGGTGTTCCGCTTCGGCAGCGTGCTGATCAATCTGCTTGATGTGGCGGCAGCAGGCGGCCTCCTCGCCCCGGCATCGGCGGGCACGAAGGGAACGGCTCCGCGTTCGCAGATGACGATCGGGGTGAGCGATGTCGATGCAGCATGCGCAGAACTGCACGAGCGCGGTGTGGCTCTGCTCAACGGCCCGATGAACCGCCCCTGGGGCGTCCGCACGGCTGCCTTCGCCGATCCGAGCGGCCATGTCTGGGAGCTTGCCCAGGACCTGTCCTGACGTGTCGCTGCAGCAGGAAACGCCGCGGCGCGGCCTGTACGCCGCGCTGTTGCGCACGCCGCATGTCGGCAACCAGGCGCTCCTGGGCCTGCTCGCCCAACTCACGCAGGGCGCTGCGCCGCTGGGTCTTGTCCTCGTGGTCCGTCAGGCGACTGGGTCGCTGATCGCGGCAGGCGCGGTGAGCGCCGCCCTCTGGGTCGGAGCCGCCGTGGCGCGACCGATACAGGGACGCCTCATCGACCTCCACGGGTCGCGGATGGTGATGCTCATCTGCGGGCCTGTGCACACTGCAGCGCTGATCGGGGTGGTGCTCATCGCCCGGGCGGACGGCGCTGCCCTGGTAATGGTCATCTGCAGCGCGGTCGCCGGCCTGATGCTGCCGCCCGTATCGGTGGCGATGCGGGTGGAGTGGGGCAGGCATGTGCCGCCGCACGAGCGCACTGCGGCCTTCAGCCTGGTGTTTCTGACCCAGGAGATCGCCCTGATCACCGGCCCATTGCTGATCGCGGCACTGGTCGGCGTCGGCGCCGGTGTTGCGCTCATCACCGCCGCAGCGATCAGTGGCCTGGCGACGATCGGCTTCGCTGCACTCGGAACCACCGAGGCAGCGCGCGCCCACGATCAGACGGCGGCACCTCGCAACCGAGGCGCGGCGATGCCGGTCGTGATCGCGGTCGCGTTCCTGCTTGGATCCACCCTCGGCGTCTTTCAGGTTGCCGCGCCTTCACTGGCTCTTGCTCGCGGGGTCCCGGCGCTTGGAGGCGTGCTCATCGCCGCCGTCTCCGTGGGCGGGATCTCCGGCGCGTTGCTGTACGGAGGGGTTCGATGGCGAGCGGACCCCGCGCGTCGCCTGATCCTGTTGCTCGGCCTGCTGGCCCTGGCGACGACACCGCTTGCCGCGGTGCTGCCCCTTGCAGTTGTCGGGGCGCTGCTGGCCCTTGGCGGTCTGGCGCTGAACCCCGCGTTCGCCACCACGTCGCTGCTGATCGATCGACACGGGGGAGCTCGCGGCGCCGAGGCGTTCGGGTGGATGTCGACGGCAGTCGGCGGAGGCACCGCGGCCGGCAACGCAGTGGCGGGAGCGCTTGCGCAGCGCAACGGGTTCCCGCCGGCGTTCTTTGGGGCAGCTGTCGCCGCCTATCTCGCCGTCGTCCTCACCCTGGTGACGCTGCGCAGGCTCTGAACGCCGGCGACCGGAGGGCGCGCGCCGCGATCAGCTGTTCAGGAGATTCGCGTGACCGCCGCTCTAGCTATTGACATTAGCTAAAGAGCTAGCCAAGATAGCCGTCATGAACACAGACACGGCCACCCGCAGCACCGAAACCCGTTATCTGGCCGGCCCGGAAGGACGGATCGCCTATGACGTCGATGGCTCTGGCCCACTCCTCGTGCTCGTCCCGGGCATGGGGGACCTGCGCGCGACCTACCGGTTCCTGGCCCCCGCGCTGCGATCGGCTGGCTACCGCGTGGCGACCACCGATCTTCGCGGCCACGGCGACAGCGACGCGTCGTTCTCGAGCTACGGCGATGCCGAGACAGCCTCGGACATCGTCGCGCTGATCGAGGAGCTCGGTGGCCCTGCCGTGATCGTCGGCAACTCCATGGGCGCAGGTGCGGCAGTAATCGCCGCTGCGGAGCATCCGGATCTCGTCAGCGGTCTCGTGCTGATGGGGCCGTTCGTACGCAATGGCAAGACGAGCGCCGTGCAAAAGCTGCTGTTCCGGGTCGGCATGATCTCGCTCTGGGCGCCGGCGGTCTGGAAGTCCTACCTCCCGAAGCTGTACGCGGGACGGCGCCCCGACGACTTCGATGCGTATCGCGACCAGGTGGTGGCGGGCCTCCATCGCCCTGGGCATGCCAAGGCGTTCTCTCGCACCACGCACACGAACCACGACGTCGCGGAAGCACGGATCGGCGAGGTGCAGACACCAACGCTTGTGGTGATGGGCGCGAGCGATCCCGACTTTCCGGACCCAAAGGGGGAGGCAGAGTGGATCGCCGGAGCGCTTCACGGATCTGCCGTGATGATCGCCGAGGCTGGCCATTACCCCCAGTCGCAGCAACCGGGTGCAACCACCGGCGCAGTGGTCACCTTTCTTCGGGGCATCGGCCCGAGTGCCTAGAGCGGGGCTCAGCGAGACGCGCGTCATCGAGGAAGGCGAGCGGATCGCAGATGAGCGCGGGCTTGCGAATCTCACCCTCGCCGCGCTCGCGGAACGCCTGGGTGTCCGCCAGCCCTCCTTGTACAAGCACATTGCCGGCATCGATGGGCTGCGACGAAGCATTGCCTTGCGGGCGAAACGCGAGCTCGCAGGTGTGCTCGGTGGGGCCGCCGTGGGACGCGCTCGTGGCGACGCCGTCGCAGCGATGGCTCGCGCATATCGCGCATGGGCGCACGAGCATCCAGGGCGGTATGCCGCTGCGCAGCGCGCCCCGGTTCCTGGCGACGTTGACGACGAGCTCGCCAGCGCGAGCGTGACGCAGGTCGCGTTCGATGTCATGGCCGGCTACGAGTTGCGCGACGACGATGCCGTCGATGCGATACGCGCGCTGCGCGCCGCGTTCCACGGATTCGTGACCCTCGAAGCGGTGGGCGGCTTCGGATTGCCGGTCGATGTGGACCGGAGCTTCGACCGCCTGGTCGCCGGTCTCACGACGGCGGTTGCCGGCTGGAGCAACGACCTCCAGGCCATCAACGGCGCCGGCACAGGGAGGTAACCGGCTAGGAGTTCGCCAGCCATTCGAGGAAGCGGCCCCGCGACCAGCAGCGGCCAATTGCCCCAGCGCTCAGCGACATGTGGTCGAAGAGCGCCAGGCCGATGATGCTGTGGCCAGACGCGCGCCGGTCGCCGAGCGTCGGTATCGCGGGCGCGACCCCCACACCCTCCAACGACACCCACGCCACAGTCCGCTCACTCGTCGCGTCATCGAGCCGGTGCAGAAACCGCAGGCGATGCTCGAGCGAAAGATGCGAGAGCGCCCACGTCGTGATGACCACAGGCAGGGTGTTCGCGGGCACACCTGCTACAGCGTCGGCGAGCAACTCCGGATCGAGGCTGACGGCGGTCCGGGACAGTACCTCTGGGATCGCATGCGCAGGGATGAGCCGTTTCCCCACGACCGAAGCCGAGATTTGTACGGCAGCTGCTGAGTTGCCGAGCGATTGGCCGTCGCTGTACGAGATGCCAACGCGGTCGACGTCGAGGTTCGGCCCGGCCGGATCGCCGAAGTCGACCAGTCCAATCGCGGTCGCCCCTGCTCGGCGCGCCGCCTCGGCAATGGCCGGGTACAGCACGGCATGGCTTCCCGGTTGAGCGGGTATCCGCGGCGTCACCACGGCCGTTAGCTTGCGCGACCACGTGCGGCCGCGGCGCCTCACGCGACGGCGCTCTGCCCGGACGGACATGCGGACTAAGCTAGGCGGTCAGTGCCACTGGTATTGCGATGAGCATGCTCGCCGATGCGGCGTCCAACCTCGGCGCAGCCCGCGCTCAGATGGGCCTCTCACTGGGCTGGCACATCATCCTCGCGTGTCTTGGCGTCGGCCTTCCGGCGCTGATACTCATCGCCGAGTGGCGGGGGATACGCGGTGACGCCGATTCCATGCGACTCGCTCACACATGGGCCAAGGCTGCGGGCGTTCTGTTCGCTGTTGGCGCCGTGTCGGGAACGATCCTCTCGTTCGAGATGGGGATCCTGTGGCCGGGTTTGATGGGCAAGTTTGGTGCGATCTTCGGCGTGCCGTTCGCTCTTGAGGGATTCGCCTTCTTCATCGAGGCGATCTTTCTCGGCATCTACCTCTACTCATGGGATCGGCTTTCGGGGATGCGACATCTCATCTCTGGAATTCCCGTCGTGATCGCGGGCGTGGCGTCGGCCTTTTTTGTCGTCACCGCCAACTCGTGGATGAACGATCCGCAGGGCTTCACGATCGTCGATGGGAAGGTCACCGACCCGAATCCGATCGTCGCGATGTTCAATCCCGCAACGCCGGTCGAGACGACGCACATGATCCTGGCGGCGTTCATGGTGACGGGGTTTCTCGTCGCCAGCGTCTATGCGGTGGGAACACTTCGCGGCCGGCGTGATCGATATCACCGAGTTCGGCTTGCTCCTTCCCATGATCGTCGCCGCCGTGCTGACGCCGGCGCAGATCGTTGTGGGCGATATCGCGGCTCGTGAAGTCGCCGACAATCAGCCGGTAAAACTGGCCGCGATGGAGGGTCTGGCGCAGACCACCGCAGGTGCGGGGGAGCACATCGGCGGCCTGTTCTACGACGGTTCGCTGCATTTTGCGATCGTCATTCCGCACATGCTCGCGTTCCTTGCCAAAGGCAATGTGAACGCCACGGTGGCCGGGCTGGACAGCGTCCCGCCGAGCGACCGTCCCGAGGCGGTGGCGCTCATTCACCTCGCCTTCGACACGATGGTCGGCATCGGGTTTCTCCTGTTGTTCCTCGGTCTCTGGATGCTGGTGCGCTGGATCCGCAGGCGCGGGCCGCCCACGTCGCGGTGGTTCCTGCGTGCCGCCGTCATCGCCGGTCCGGGCGCGGTGGTCGCCATGGAATGCGGGTGGATCACAACGGAAGTCGGACGCCAGCCGTGGATCGTCTACAACGTGATGCGCACGTCCCAGGCGGTGAATCCGGCACCGGGGCTGTACTGGGGGCTCGTGGCGCTGATCGTTGTGTACACAGTGCTGACCGTCGTCACGCTGCTGGTGCTTCGCCATCTCGCGGCCGCGGGACGGGCGCCGGCCGAGGCGTAGCGAACGCGATGCTCGCCAACGTCGTGCTCGTGTTTCTCTGGGGCGGTATCACCGCCTACGTGCTCCTGGGCGGTGCCGATTTCGGTGCAGGGTTCTGGGACCTGCTCGCCGGGTCCGCAGAAAGCGGCGCACCGCAGCGCCAGCGCATCGCCCAGTCGATCGGCCCCGTGTGGGAGGCGAACCACGTGTGGCTCATCTTCGCGTTGGTGGTCACGTGGACGGGCTTTCCCACCGTCTTCGCGTCGATCGCTTCGACGCTCTACATTCCGCTGACGATCGTCGCCTTCGGGATCATCCTTCGAGGATCCGCGTTCGCCTTTCGCAAGACGGTGACCGAGGTGGCGGTGCAACGGATCTTCGGTGCGTCGTTCGCGCTGTCATCGGTCATCACCCCGTTCTTCCTGGGCATGATCGCGGGCGCCATCGCGTCCGGTCGCGTCCCGCTCGGCGTGGCTCAGGGCAACGTGATCGGGAGCTGGCTCAATCCCACGTCGGTCATCGGCGGCGCGCTTGCCGTTGAAGTGGCGGCCTACCTGGCCGCCGTGTACCTGATCCGCGATTGCGAACGCGTGGGCGACACGGAGATGGCCAGGTACTTCCGGATTCGCGCCCTGGTCATGGGCGTCATCACCGGCATCACCGCGCTGCTCGGGATCGCCGTCCTGCATGCCGACGCCCCCTTGCTCTACAGCGGGTTGACGCATCACGGCCTGCCGCTGGTGGTGTTGAGCGCACTCTTCGGCGCCCTGTCGCTGGTCCTCCTCGTGCGGGGGAATCACGTCACCGTCCGGATCACCGCGGCGCTCGCTGTCGTGAGCGTCCTGTGGGCCTGGGGAGTGGCGCAGTACCCCGATATCCTGAGCGGCACCGTGACGGTGAGTGGCGCCGCGGCTCCCCAGGCGACTCTCGTCGTCCTCGTCGTGACCCTGGCGATCGGGACCGCGCTCCTGATCCCGTCGATGCTGCTGCTGTACTGGCTCCAGGCGAACCCCAGTCCTGCCACACGGACGCACGACCTGCCTGACGCGCATTCCTAGGTCGGCACCGTCGCGAACGCGTTCGTTACGAACTTGATCGTGACGAACATGTTCGTTATACTGCTCGCATGGTCACTTCCAGTGCTCCCCGAAGCCGCCGCGAACGCCCAGCCAAGCCTGCCCTGAGCCGTGAGGCCATCATCGCCGCCGCGATATCGGTGCTCCACGCCGAGGGCCTCGAGCATCTGACGATGCGCCGCCTGGCGGCCGAGCTCGACACCGGAGCCGCCTCCCTGTACGTCTATGTGAAGAGCACGGCCGAGCTGCACGCCGCGGTCCTGGACGAGGTGCTCGGGACGGTCACGCTTGCGCCGGAGGGGGACGATGCCCCGTGGAACGAGCGGATCACGCAGGTGCTCGCCTCGTACACGAAAGTGCTGGTCGCCCACGCCACGCTCGCGCGATCCGCATTGGTCTCGAGGCCGTCAGGGCCCAACTACCTTGCGCTCGTCGAGCGGCTGCTGAGCCTGCTCCACGAGGGAGGCGTTCCCGACGGCCAGGCGGCATGGGGTATCGACCTCCTGCTGCTCTTTGCGACATCGCTTGCCGCTGAGCACGCCAGCCGCGACGGCACCGACGAGGTCCCGGCCCAGGAGGAGGCATTCTCCGCCGCGCTCCGTGGCGCGCCCAGCGCCCGCTATCCGCACATCGCCGGAATCGGGGCCGACCTGCTGTCCGGCTCCCCGGAATCACGCTACGCCTGGGGCATCGCCGTGCTCCTCGCCGGCATCGCTGCGGCGCCGCGCCCGCCCATGGAGGCGTCGTGACTCAGGCCGTCGAGCCGTCGAGCACTGCTTCGCCGGCGAAGGCTCCGACGCCGGGCGGAACGCTCGATCCCTCCCGTCTGACCGCGAGGCTTCGCTGGCTGCTCGCGGTGGTGCTGATCGCCGACATCCTCGACCTGCTCGACTCGACGATCACCAATATCGCGGCTCCGTCCATCGTCCGAGACATCGGCGGCGGCCAGTCGCTGATCAAATGGCTCGGCGCGAGCTACGCCCTGGCGATGGGTGTGTTCCTCGTGGTGGGCGGCCGTCTCGGCGATCGGTACGGCAAACGCCGTCTCTTCCTGGTGGGGATCTCCGGCTTCACGCTCGCGTCCGCGATGTGCGGACTGTCCGTGGATCCGGCGATGATCATCGCCGGCAGGCTCATCCAGGGCAGCTTCGGCGCGTTGCTCATCCCTCAGGGGATCACCATCCTGATGGCGGCGTTCTCGCGCGAGCAGATACCGCGAGCGTTCGCCGCCTTCGGACCTGCGATGGGGCTCTCGGCGGTGCTCGGCCCGATCGTGGCCGGTTTCATCATCACCGCGAATCTCGCCGGCCTCGACTGGCGGCCCATCTTCCTCATCAACATCGTGCTCGGCACGACTGGTCTGGTGGCCGCCTGGGTGCTCCTCCCTCACGACACGGCGATCTCGCACGAGCGCATCGACGTCCTCGGATCGGGATTGCTCGGCGCCACGATGCTCACGCTGATCTTCGGTCTCATCCAGGGCTCGACCAGTGGCTGGACGGCCCTGCCCATCGTCAGCCTGGTGGCCGGCGTGATCTTCTTCATCGGATTCAGCTTCCGTCAGGCCCGCGCTGCCAATCCGCTCATCGTCCCCTCGCTGTTGAAGAATCGCGGCTTCACCTCAGGACTGCTGCTCGGACTGTTCCTGTTTGCGAGCGTGAGCGGTCTCGCGTACGTGATCTCGCTCTTTTTCCAGCTTGTGCTGCACCTCACACCGTCGCAGGCGGCGCTCGGCCTCGCGCCGATGGCCGCCGGCATCGTGATCGCGTCCATCGTGTGCAGGCCGCTGCTCCGGCGCCTCGGTCGCACGCTCATCGTGATCGGACTCGGCGCCTCGCTCGCCGGGGCGCTCGGGCTCTGGGTGACTGTCCTCGCCAAGGGCACCGAGGTCACGCCCTGGATGACCATTCCGGCCATCCTGATCCTCGGCGTCGGCATGGGGATCTGCTTCACGGCCACCTTCGATGTGGCGCTCGGCGACGTCGCCCACGATGAGGCGGGCAGTGCGAGTGGCGCGCTGAGCGCCGTCCAGCAGCTTGCTGCGGCGATCGGATCGGCAGTTGTCACCACCGTCTTCTTCAGCGTTGCGGCCCTGCACGGCGGCGCGCAGGCGATGACCACCAGCGTCATCGTCGTCGCCGGAATCGTCGTTGTCTGTCTCGGGCTCGTCTGGCTCCTTCCGCGTGCGGCTGCCGTGGAGGAGTGGTGAGCTATCGGTGCTGCGCCTGAGGGTCAGGCAAAC
>CAWHWM010000015.1:0-22780 GCA_963833055.1 Candidatus Dormiibacterota bacterium
CGGTCCGTCAAGCCCTGCAGTTGGAGAGTCGCTCTGCGAACATTTGGAACGCGGCTCCGCTCTGTTTCCGCAACCTTTGGCAACATGGACACGGCCTGCCCGCGGCATTGCATCGGTCAGCCGCGCCCTGCCCCTCGTCCGGCACTGGGTGGTACCGCGGGCTACACTCCTTGAGCACTCAAGGGGACATCGAATGCGGCGGCTACTACTTGCATGTGCCGTCGTCATCGTGGCGATCGGCGCGACGCTTGGATCGGTCCGGGCAAGCACGACGGCGGGATGGTCGATCGTCCGCACGCCAAACCCCGTCGCATCGTCACTGCACGACGGATCACTCGGCGCTGTTTCGTGCGCGAGCCCTTCGATGTGCATCGCGGTTGGTTCCAGCGTCAACGATCGCGCCAATCAGATCGCCATTGCGGCGAGCTGGAACGGTGAGCGGTGGACCTCTCAGCAGACCGCTGCGGTGCGCGGCGCGGCTGCTGCAGTGCTGGACGCGGTGTCCTGCGTGGCCGCCAATGCATGCACAGCGGTCGGCTACGAGCTCAAGGGCTCCGGAGCGGCCGTCCCGCTTGTGGAGCACTGGAACGGGAGCACATGGAGCGTCCAACCCTCCCCTGCGGGACGCGGCGGCTCGCTGGCCGGCATATCGTGCGCCGGCGCATCCGCGTGCACAGCGGTCGGGGCGACCAGCAATGCCGCGGGCTGGACTGTCGCTCTCGCCGAGCAATGGGATGGCACGGCGTGGATGATCGTGCCGACACCGGGCATTGCAGGCGCTCCTTATACCGTGCTTTCCGCCGTGTCATGCTCGGCCGCTGCAGCGTGCACCGCGGTCGGATCGACGTCGGCACCTGGGTTCGGCACCGTTGCAGAACGCTGGAACGGCACCGCATGGTCGTTGGAGTCGACGGCAACCCCGAGTGACGGCGAAGAGGGCTTCTTCCTCGGCGTCTCATGCACATCGGCGACGACATGCGTGGTTGCCGGCGACTACATCAACAGCAGCTTCACCTACGTGAACCTGGCCGAAGTGTGGAACGGAGCCACCTGGGCCCTGCAAACGACGCCCAGCCCTGCGGGCGCTTACATCCTGCAGATGACCGGGCTGTCGTGCTCGACCGCATCTGCGTGCACAGCCGTCGGATGGACGCAGGCCGGCGCCATGGCGCTTCGGTACAACGGCTCGGTGTGGAAGTTGGAGCCCACGCCTCCCCCTTCGGGTCCGCCGTTCGTGACGCCGATGCTCAACGGTGTCTCGTGCCCCAGCGCCGACACATGCGTCTCGGTCGGGTCGTTTGCAGGCACGTTCGGCGAGGCATGGAACGGCAGCGCCTGGACTCTCACATCCACACCGAACGCGCCCGGCGTGCTCAGCGGTGCTCTCGTGTCCGTGTCCTGCCCGACCGTCGACGCCTGTGTCGCGGTCGGCAACCAGGAGACCGTCGCCGGCGGGCAGACGTCGCTCGCCGATGGGTGGAACGGGTCGGCCTGGAGCATGCAGCACACGCCCGCAGTGACGGGTGCCCTCACCGTGATGTTGTCGAGCGTCTCGTGCGTGAGTGCTGGCGCATGCACGGCCGTCGGGTGGTATGACAACGCCGCCGGAACCCAGCAGCCCCTGGCCGAGCGATGGGACGGACAGAACTGGTCCCTCCTCACAACTCCGGTGCCATCCGGTTCCGCTGCAGCCACGTTCGCCGCGGTCTCGTGCACGTCCGCGAACGCGTGCGTCGCGGTGGGCGCAGTGCAGACCATCACGGGACATCAGCTGCCGTTGACCGAGCGGGAAACTGCGGGCGCCTGGACGGTGCAACCGACCCCGATGCCGGCGAGCGCCCTGCAGGGACGTCTGACCGCAGTCTCGTGCACGGCGACGTCCTGCGTGTCGGTCGGCGACTATTTGAACGGCGCGGCCACTGTCGGCCGTGGCCATGCCCATCAACCGATGGCCGTTGTCTGGAACGGCGCCGCGTGGTCGGCGGAGTCGATCGCCCGTCCAGCCGGCGCACCCGCCAGTTACCTCGACAGCGTCTCGTGCACCACCTCGTCGTCGTGCACAGCGGTGGGCTGGTTCACTGGGACCGGCAAGACGCAGACGGCAATGGTCGAGGCCTGGAGCGGCGCCACCTGGACAATGCAATCCACCGGGAGCGTGAGCGGCGCAGTCCTCGCCGGCGTGAGCTGCGTCGCTGCTACCGACTGTGTGGCCGTTGGAGACACCCGTGACGGGCCGACGATCGCGGAAGGGTCCGCCGGCTCCGCCTGGACGACCCAGCCGACGCCGAACCGCGTCGCGACACCGCGGCAACTGCTCGCCGTGAGTTGCGCGAGCCCTGTCTCGTGCATCGCGGTCGGCGATGCCGTCGGCACCGCGGGCTACCCGGAGACTCTCGCGGAGCGCTACACCGGCTAGCGATGCGTCGCCGCGGCGGGCTGTTCCGGCTCCGGCGCGGCTTGCGGGGTTGACGGCTGACGAGCGACCCGCCCGGCAGCTGACAGTCCAACGCCCACGGCGATCAACACACCGACGATGAGCAGGATGCCGGCAATGCTGTGCGCGTCGCCCTGGTGCTGGACGAAGAGCGCCACCGCCAGCAGTGCGACGATGGCGACGAGCGCCACGGCGCCGTCGTCAACGAACAACCCCCACACCTCGAGAACGACCGCTTTGGCTGCGCGTCCGAGCCCGGCGGATGCGAGTTCCTCGCGACGGCCGTCGAAGCAGCCACACGAATGCGAGCGATGCCAGTCCGTACGTCGCGATGAGGACCAGCAGGCTGAGGTCGTCGCCCCACCAGTGCACGCCGATTCCTTCGCCCGCGTAGAAGGTGCCGAATGACGTGAGCATGATGCCGACCACATACTTCATGGCGTTCTCGGGAACGCGAGTCAGCGGGCTCCGGAACGCGACGCCGGCACCGCCGACCACGAGCAACGCGAGGAGCGCACCCGCCACCGCTGAGGGGATGTCCTGGAGGCCACCCAGGGCCACGACGATGAAGACGACCTCGAGCCCCTCGAGGAAGACTCCTCCCAGCGCCGTCGTGACCCCGACGCGGTCGATCGTGCCACCCGTGCCTCCCGGACCCAGCCGCTGCTTCGCCGCCTCGAACGCCTCAGCCTCATCGTGCAGCGACTTGAGTCGGCTGGACCGAAGAATTGCCTTATGGAGCCACTTGAGCCCGAACAGGAGCAGGAAGACGCCGACCACCGTCCGCGCCGCATCGATCGATACGTGTGACGTGATCGTGATCCCGAACACGGCGACCAGCACCGCCAGCGCGGCGAACGCAATCACCATCCCCACGAACGCGCTGCGCCAGCCTTTCACGATGCCGACCGCGAGCACGATCGTCAGCGCCTCCACCCACTCGACCCCGGCCGCCACCGCGGTGGCCAGGAGGACGACGATGCTCATCGGAGGGCGTCAGTTCGTGCCGAGATCGTACGGGCGCAGGAACCGCGTTGGCTTGAAGACGACGAACGCAGCAGGCACGGTGTTGTAAGTCGGGCCGAGCGCCGTCGCCGCGGCCTCGAGGCGCGCAGCCGACGTGCTCGAACCCCACATCCCGGTGGTCACGCGATGCATCAGTGTCTCGAATGCGGCGATCGTCTCCGCCGGTGTGAACGTGCAATGGCCGGCCCGGCTCACATAGCCTTCGCGCAGGTTCTGGCCGTCACCTGCGTCCTGAGCGACGTTGCGATACGCCTGCTCGTCCTGGTTGACGACCAGCCCGTCGCCGGTGGTGTGCAATGTGAGCACTGGACGGTGGATCTCGCCGTTGAAGACGATGTATTTGGTGAGATAACGCACGGCCGACGGGTCGGCGGCAATTGGTGTGGCGTGCTGCAGTGTCGCGACGTCGGCGCTGAGGTTCATACCCGCCGCCGCGTACAGCGCCTGCACCTCCGCGTAGTCCGAGGAGTGCTTCAACTGATACGTGAAGTTGACGCCTGTGGTCCAGGAGACATTGCCGCCCGCTCTCCCCTCGAGCTCGGCACGCAGGTCGAACGCGAACGGTCCGTCGACCTCGCTCTCCCACAGGAACTGGTTTGCTTCCTGGGTCACATAGTCGGTCGGCGCAGGCTCGGGGCTCGCGGGGTCGAACCACCCGGGGATGTCGCCGAGCGCGCTCGCGAGAGCAATGCGGGCGCGTCCCTGCGGAGTTGCCTGTGCGGCGGCAAGCACCTCCTCAGCGATCCCGAGGTTGGTGGTCGGATCGCTGATGTTGACGATCTGCAATCCCGATGCCGGCCCGAGCAATTGCTGGATCGCAAGCGCCGAGTCCAGCGCCACGTTCCACGTGCCGACGCCTCCCGCCACCACGCCGCACATGGGGAGCGCCGCCGCAAAACGACTGGGAGCGACCTGGAGGAGTCCAGCCGTGATCATGCCGCCGAGCGAGTCGCCCCACGCGATCGTCCGAACCGGTGAGCCAACCCGTCGATCAAAGGTGTTCAGCGTGGACAGCTGATCCGGAATCGCCTGCTGCACCGCCCAACCCGTCGTGGCATACGAGGAGCCGGCCAGCGCGTAGCCGTTGTCCAGCAGCCACCCGGCGGTCAGGGGATCCGGGGCATCCAGCGCCGGGTTGGCGCTGCCGGGCGTCACGTAGCCATGGCTGTAGAGGACCAGCGTGCCATTCCACGGCCTGGGAACCTGGATCAGATACGTCGCGCCATCGTGGAGCGTCCCCGTGATCGTCCTCGTTGCTCCGGAGGCGAGAACGGTGGCGGGGCCGGCGCCGAGCGCAGCGGTGCCGATCCCGAGCGCCAGGGCGGAAACAACCGCCAGGCGACGCCTTCTCGTCATTGCTGTGCGATGCATCTTTCAGTCCTCGCTCTGTTGACGTTGACGGCTCGACTCGGCGCCGAACGTACTCCCCTGGGGAAGCGGCGGTCAAGCCGACCATGCCTTGCATGGCTGCGGCTCAGGAGGGCTGCATCTGCGCCTCACCAGCGGGGCGCCGGAGGTTGCCCAACCAGACAATCACAGTGCACACGACGAGCATCAGCACCAGGATGCCGACGCAGTACAGCGTCACGCTCACGTATCCGCCGTTGGCCGGATTGAGGAACGGATATGGATACCAGTTGCTCGCCGCACCACGGATCAGCGTGTAGATGATCCAGATGAGCGGGAAGACCAGCCAGAGCGCTCCCTGCCGGAACGTGAGCCGCATCGCGGGTGGTGCGACGAGCCAGTCGGCAAGGATCACGAGCGGCATCAACTCGTGGACAACGGTGTTCACCCATTTGAGCTGTGTATCGACATCGACGCCACTGAGCAGCAGCGTGAACACGATCCCGGTCACCGACATGTACACAACCCCGGCGCCACGCAGGATGTCGAATGCCGGCGGGTTCCTGGAACGCCAGCGAGCGACGCCCACGAGCAGCAGCGCCGTCGCAATGAGATTGCTGTCGATGGTGAAATAGCTGAAGTAGTTGGCGGGGCGGAAGATCCCGAGATTGATCGATGACACCGCTTGACTGATGACCGCGGCGATCGTCACAAGCGCGAAGATCAAGCGGTAGGCCGGGATCACGACACGCCCTTGCAAGGCCCAAGAATACCCCGGGCTCGGCGCAGTGATGTGCTAGGTGACTTTGAATGAGGTCGCGCTGGTGGCTGTCCCGTCCGGGTCGGTGACCACGATCTTTCCCGTGGTCGCCCCCGCCGGCACTTTCACGACGATCCTGGTCGCGGTATCTGCTGTGATGACGGCAGCTGTCCCGTTGAATGTCACTGCGCTTGCCATCGCCAGGTTCTTGCCGGTGATGGTCACCTTGGTGCCAACCGGACCGGACTTCGGCGTGAACTTCGAGATCTTCGGTGCAACCGCACCGGTGACGATGATCGTGCCGTGCATCGCAACGTACCCGTGGATCATGCAGTAGTAGGTGTACTTGCCTGGGCTCGTGAACGTCACCGACTCGGTGCTCCCCTTGGCAGCCCCGATGGCGTTGCTGAAGGTCTGGCTTCCCGTGTTCGCCGGCGCTCCGGGACACGCGCTTGAGGTGCACGAGCTCGTCGTGTGCTGGACACCCGTCTCATTGGTCCAGACGACAGCCGTACCGACCGCGATGGTCACCGACTCCGGATTGAAGCAGAACTCTGTGCCACCACCGGAGCATGTGCCGTCCTTGATCGTGATCGCGGCGCCGGTGACCGCGGGCACACGCACGCTCGTGAGGGTCGCCCGAGTTGCGGGCGTGAGGCCTGCGAGCAACAGGCCGGCCGCACCGAGTCCCGTCAACGCGGCAATCGCGACCACCAGGATCCTCAAGGAATGTCGGCCTGTGGCTTCCATGCGTGCTTCCTCCGAGTGGCTGACCGTGATGGTGCGGCCTCGCGTCCGCGACCCTGCATCGCGAACCTCGGTAGGGATACTCGGCGGAGTTACACCGCGACGATGGATGGCTTCGCGACCCGCATCCCGTGCTGGGCCTGGAGGTACCGGCCAAGCTCGTCGGCGGGGAGCGGTCGCGCGAAATGGAACCCCTGGCCCATGCTGCAGTGCAGGCGCAGCAGTTCGACGACCTGCAGTGGATCCTCGATGCCCTCGGCAATGATGTCGAGGTGCATTGTTCTCCCAAGCTCGATGATCCCGCGGGCGAGGTTGGCCCGTTCCGAGCTGCTCGCGATGTCGTCGATGAAGGACTTGTCCACCTTGAGCACGTCGATTGGAAAGTTGCGCAGGTAGCTCAGCGATGAGTAGCCGGTACCGAAGTCATCGAGTGCGATCCGTGCACCGGCGGTGCGGAGCTCCTCCAATCGCGTGCTCACGGTTGAGGTGTCATGCATCAGCGCGGTCTCGGTGATCTCCAGCGTGAGATGCGTCGGGTCGAAGCCTGTCGCGGTGAGTGCCTCCACCACCTCGCCCACAACGTCCGGTTCATACAGCTGCCGCGCAGAGAGATTGATGCTGAGATTCAGGCTCCACTCGTCGGGCTGCGTGTCCTGCCACTCGCGCACCTGTCGCATTGACGTGTACATGACCATGCGTCCGATCGCGACGATCAGACCCATCTCCTCGGCGACGGGAATGAACTCGGCAGGTGAGACGAGGACACCGTCCTCGCGCCGCCAGCGCACCAAGGCTTCGACACCGAGCACCTTGCCGGTCGCCAGCCACACGATCGGTTGGTAGTGCACCTCGAACTGATCCAGCTGCACAGCCCTGCGAAGGTTTCCCTCGAGGTGCGCGCGATCGGAGGCCACCGCATGCATGTCCGGTTCGTACATCGCATGCCTGCCGAAGCCGTCGACCTTCGCCCGATACATGGCGAGGTCGGCGTTGCGCAGCAGACCATCTGCATCGGTGTGACCCGCGTCGTCGACCACGACACCGACACTCGCGCTCACGGTGAGCTCATGTCCGCCGATGCTGAACGGATTGGCAAACGCTTCGCAGATGCGCCCGGCAAGCAGCGTTGCGCCATCCGCGCTTGTGTTCTCCGCGAGCACCGCAAACTCGTCGCCACCAAGCCGCGCTGCGAGATCCGCCGTGCGCAGTGACGCGCGCAGACGCTTTGCCACCGCCTCAAGGAGAATGTCGCCCACGTTGTGACCAAGGCTGTCGTTGACCAGCTTGAATCGGTCGAGGTCAAGGTATAGAACGGCCGTACTTGTTCCGCTTCGGTTGGCGTTGGCAACCGCGCGAACCAGGTGCTCGAAGAACAGCAGGCGATTCGGCAATCCAGTCAATGCGTCGTGATATGCGAGATGGCGCATCTGGTCGGCTGCCTTCGCATCGTTCAGCGCGACACTGGCCTGGTCCGCGAGGGCCATGAGCATCTCCCGGTCCGTGTCGGTATACACACGCCCGGCGATGTGGGTCGCCACTGTGATGCTTCCCACCGCACGCCCGTTCTCGTGGATCGGCGCCGCGATCGCGCTCTGCAATTGGTCACCCACGAACTCGTTCATCGCCAGCGCGGCAGTTTGATAGTCGTTCAGGATGACCACGCGGTCCTCGACGATCGCCCGGCCTCCCGCGCCCACCGACAGCGAGCTGCGTTTGGTCGTTGCGACCACCGCGTGCGAAACGCCAGTGGAGGAAACGAGGTACGCGTAGCCGGGGTCGTCCTGGTCCACCAGCCGGAGGCCAACCACCTCGTCGCCGAGCAGGTCGCGCGCTCCCTCCACAATCGCGTCGAGCACTTCGGGAAGTGGCGCACGGCGCGAGATGGACATGCGAATTTTCGAGAGCCGCTCGAGGCCCGCCTGCCGCTCCTGCACCATGAGCAGCAGCCGCAGGTTCTCCTGCGCGCGCTGTTCCACCTCGGCACGAAGGGATCGTTCCTGCTCGAGCATGCGGAGCGCGCGAAGGGTCATCGAAAGGCTGCGTGCCATGGCACGCAGCAGCCCGACCTCATCAGCCTCGAACCGTTCATCACCGGAACGGGCCACCATGAGATGTCCCTCGATCTCCTCGACGGGAACACTGAGCGAGCGCAGCTCGCCGACGCGCGGCAGCCGAAGGCGATCAAGCGGTGCTCGAGCGGCCACGAGCACTGCCGCGGTCGGAACCTGACCGAGAGGAAACCCGATCGTCTCGATCACCGAGTCTGCGGTGACCACGGCGGCGACCTCGGCCCCCAGAACCTCGGACGCCCACTGCAATGCGCAGAGTCTCGCCGAGCGTGGATCCGTGCTGGCAGCGACGGCAACCAGGAATTCGGCAAGTTGCTGAGTCGACCAGTTGCCCGGAGCCGCGGCGCGATCGGTCCTGTTCATCCCATCAGCAGAAGGCGAGCACCACCAGGGTCTGGTTGTGAAACCCGCTGACTCCGTGCGTACGACCGATCGCTCCTCTGCGCGCCTGTTTCCATCAGGGATCGCGAGGATCCAGGGTGGCCGGCACTGCGACGCCGACGGGCTCCGGGGATCTGGCGTGAGCAAGCGCTCGCTGG
Organism: Candidatus Dormiibacterota bacterium; assembly: GCA_963833055.1. Lineage (GTDB taxonomy): Bacteria > Chloroflexota > Dormibacteria > Aeolococcales > Aeolococcaceae > Palsa-851. The sequence continues at coordinate 8,923 of CAWHWM010000015.1, forward strand.
GCCGAGTGCGTGTGTCGCTTGACGCGGTACATGGCCGTGTCGGCACGCTCGTACACCTCATGCGGCTGCTCACCCTCGCCCCCAAGAGCCGCTCCGATGCTGATGCTGGCCACTCCCGACTCCAGCTGTAAACGGCCCACCGCCGCTTGCATCCGGGCTTCGAGATGCGCGATCGCTTCCTGGGATGCATCAAGGACGAGAACGGCGAACTCGTCACCACCAACCCTGGCCAGCGTGTCGCCCCGCCGGATCACACCCGCCAGTGCACCGCTGACCTCGATGATCAGCCGGTCTCCCTGCGAGTGGCCCCACTGGTCATTGACCAGCTTCAGCCCGTCGACGTCGATCGCGAGGATCGCGTAGGGCGTGCGCCCTGAGATCCGGCGGAGTGCCTGGTCAAACCCGCGACGGTTGGTCAGATCGGTGAGGGGGTCGATCGTGGCCTGACGTTGAAAACGACGATGGGTCATCGCGTTTGCCAGCGCCAGCTCGGTGAGGTGCGCAAGCGAGCCCAACCGTTCGACGAGGTCGTCTGCGATCGGCCGCCCACGGCTCGACGCCGACAGCAGGCCACGGGCCTGCCCATCGACCCTCACGACCGCATACGCGGAGTGGGTCACGCCGCTCAATTGCACGAGCGTCCGGACGTGCGGACCGAAGTCGTCAAGGGAGATCGGGCCACCGGTTGCCCGGCCCGCTCGGATCGCCTCAGCGGCCGCAGGATGCTCGGCCACCGGCCAGCGTTCCCCGGTCATGCTGATGCCCACCTCGTCACTGTCGGCTGCGACCACCATGTCATCGCCTTCGAGCACGAAATACTGGCCCCGCCGAGGTGCTGCGCCATGTGGCGAGACGAGAATCGCCGCCAGGTGGGACGACATGGCGATCACCTCATCGGGATCGAGGCTGTTCAGCGCCTGGGCGGCGTTCGCCATGACGGCCAGCTGGCGAGCACGCTCATCAGCCGCTCCCAGTGCCGTGCTCAACCGCTGCCGCAAGCCGTGGGTCGCGACGGTGATCAGGAGCGCGATCCCCGCGTAGACGGCGATGCTCCGGAAGAGCGCTGCAGGCGTGGCCGTGCTCTGCGCCCAGATGAACGTGTCCGCGACCACGATGGCGGGGATGACAAACGCTGCTTCCCAGGCCTTTCCGTACAGGCCCGAGAAGATCACCGGGAGCAGCAGCAACGCCGTCAGGCCTGACGACGGGCCGGCCGCGAACGCCAGCACGGTGATCGCGGCCACCGTCACCAGAAGCTGGACTGTCGGTACCCATGCCGGCGCCCGTTTGGAAAATCCGATGACGCCGTCAAGCGCGAGCGCGACAGCGAGACCGATGGCAACAAGGAGCCAGACCGGGTTTCGTGGCCCGGGCGGCACCAGCGTGCTGGCGAGCGCGACAAGACCCGCGACGGCGAACGGGGCCGAGCGACGAACCCGGTCCTTGGTATTACGCAACTTTGAGGGGCCAGCTCCGTATACGGCTAAGGCGCCGCGTCGAGCTTGCCAGAGATCCGGCGAGCCTATCCTGCGCCGCGGTAACGAAGCTGTATCAGGCCCTCTTCTGCCGCAAGACTGGCACGTCGGGGCCCCACTTCAGGGCCCAAACGTCGCGCGAAGGGTCAGGACGGCGCGGCGAAGTCGACGTCCTGGGTCTTGACCGTGCCGGCGGTTCGCCCAGGCGCTGTCTGGTATGTCCAGTACAGGTTCGTGTGCGCGATCACCTTGTCCGGCGGCGGTGCGCCCCATTCCGACTGGTCCTCTGTCGTGTGCGCGTCGCTGACCAACGTTGCGTCGTACCCTCGCGCAAGCGCACCGTGCAGCGTCGAGCGGATGCACTGGTCCGTCTGCGCGCCGACCACGACGAGGCGCCCAACGCCAAGGTCCGACAGCACCAACTCGAGCGTCGTGTCTTCGAATGAGTCCGGATAGTTCTTGTGGATCAGTGGCTCTGCCTCGCCCGGCGAAAGCTCCGGGACGATCCGCCAGCCCTCGCTGCCTCTGGTGATGTTCTCGTCCGAATGCTGGATCCAGACAACCGGAACGCCCTCCTGTCGTGCCTTCTCGACCAGGGTGCCGACGTTCGCGACGACGGAATCGCGCTCATGCGCTCCGCCGACAACAGCGTTCTGCACGTCGACGACGACGAGCGCGGTCCTCGGCCGGTTCTCGAGTGTGGTCATGGTTCCCCCTTGATCGCGCTGGTCTCCTGTGCCACCTAGGTTAGAACAGTCGCGAGGTGAGAACAGTCGCCCTGGCGCCGGCCCCTTTTCAATTGCAACTCATGACCACGATGGGCTCGCTATGCGGCACCGAACCTTCCTCGCCCTGCCCACCGACGGCGATCACGAGTCCCGACCCGGACGCAACACCGGACATGATGCCGGTCTGCGTCATGACTGACGACGGATTCGTCTGCCGGACGCCGTTCTCCGCGACATAGACCTCGTTCGACGAACTGGAGAACCATCCGTCCGACCAGATCGCGCCGACGGGACCCTCGGCAAGTCCTGAGAGATTGTCGTCAGTGTTGAACGTGCCCACGTGGCTCCAGGACGCACCGTTCCAGTGGTCGACACCGTCGTAGTCGGTGCTGTCGAGGCCGTAGAAGTCGCTTGCGGAGCTCCCGACAAAGCCGGGGAGGTCGAAGTCGATCGGCACGTTGGTCAGGTCGACCGACCACGCTGTGCCGTTGTAGTGATACACGTCCACCTTGTCGGACGGAAGCGCGGCGACCAGGTACACGCTGGTGGGCGAGAGATCGATGATCCCCTGCGGAAAGAACGCGCCGGTCGGGACCGGGGCCAGCGACCATTTCGTCCCGTTGTAGTGGTACAGGAGGATGTGCTGGCCGCCCTTGGCGTCAGTCCAGATACCGCTTGCCCAGATATCGGACGACGACGAGCCGCTGATCGACGCCAGTGATGAGCTCTTGCCCTTCTTCGGAAGGGTGGCGCGCACGATCTTCGCCCCGTTCCACATGCTGATGATCGCCGTGAATTTGGAACCCTTCTGGAGGGCACCGACCGCCCAGACGCTGTCAGCTCCGAAGTTGGTCACGGCCTCGAGCTCCACGTTGAGCCCGCCACTCGTGATCACGCTCCAACTCGACCCGCCGGTCCAGTTCTCCCAGAGCGAACCACGTGTCGGCCCAGAGTCGTAGAAGCCGACGGCCCAGGCATCCGTGGACGACACGATCGTGTCTGCAAGCAGGTTGCCGTTGACCATTGCTGATGTCACGTTGGCGGGTGTCTGCACCCAGGTTCCGGCGGTGCATGGTCCTGCAACTGCGCGAGGTCCGCTGTCGATCTGCGCGGCCCTGGCGCTTGTGGCGGAAACTGCGGCGGCCGTCAGCGTTGCGCCGGCCGCGAAGATCGTGAGCGCCTTCCTCATGATGGATCCCTCTCGTCTGGACGGCCTCGCCATTCGACCAGTCCGTCCGCCGCTTGGTGCTGGGAGCCAGCCAGTCCGCAGTCTAGCGTCACTCCGCGAGGGTTGCCACCGAGACGTCCTGGAGGCTCGCACTTGCACTGCCGCCGGTGCTGCGCCGTCCTCGAAACCATGACGCCGCAGCGGCACCGAGGCAGACGAGCATTGAGAACGTGAATGCCTCGTGCAACCCACTCTCAAAGGGACCCGCAATCAGTGAGGGGAAGAACTGGCGGCCCGTCAATGTCGCGGCGTTCGCAACCGTCAGATGAGCAAGCACGTGTGCGCCGACCAGTTGCTGGATCGGGTCGTAGCCGAGAAAGGCGGCGAACAGGATGGATACCGGCGGCAGATGGCCCACGTGCTGCGCCACGGCGACCGGTACGCCATGTGTCTCCAGCCCGGAGATCATCGTCGTTGAAAGTGTCGCCACGAGGCCGACGATCATCAGGGTGAAGAAGATCCCAATCGAGAGCACCTGAGCGGAGCTCTGAAACGTCGCGCTCATACCGCCGCCCGCGCCGCGGTCGCCCGGCGGCAGGCTGTTCATCACCGCAGCCCGATTCGGTGACGCGAATGCGCCCATCGCGAGACCGTTGAGCAGGAGGATCGCCGCAAAGAGCAGATACGGAAAATTGATCGGGAGCAACTGCAGCAGCCCGAAGCTCACCGCCGCCGCGATCATCCCTCCCGTCGCAAACGGGCGCGATCCAAAACGGTCCGACAGGTAGCCCGATGCCGGCCCTGCGAGCAGGAACCCGGCTGTCAACGGCAGCATGTAAATGCCGGCGTACAGCGGCGTCTGATCGAAGCTGAACCCGTGCTCAGGCAGCCAGATCCCTTGCAGCCAGATGATCAGCATGAACATCAGGCCGCCGCGACCGACTGCAGCGAGAAAGCTGGCGAGCGTCCCGAACGTGAACGCGCGAATCCGAAAGAGCGGGAGGCGGAACATGGGATTCTCGACGCAACTCTCGATGACGAGGAACCAGCCGAGGAAGAACGCGCCGCCGATGAGCGCTGAGAGCACCCATGGGCTCGTCCATCCCATTGCGTCAGAGCCGTACGGCTCTATCCCGTACGTGATACCGATCATGACGAGCACCAGCCCGACTGCAAACGTGACATTGCCGAGCCAGTCGATGGGGACGCGGTGGCGAACACCACGCTCCTCGAGCTTCAGATACGCCCAGACCGTGCCGAACAGGCCGAAGGGCACTGAGATGAGGAACACCAGCCGCCAGTTGATCGGAGCGAGGATCCCTCCGAGGACCAGGCCGATGAACGTGCCGCTGATTGCCGCAATGTTGTTGATGCCTAAGGCGAGACCGCGTTGATTCACCGGGAATGCGTCGGTGAGGATCGCTGACGAATTACCGATCAGGCACGCCGCGCCAATTCCCTGCACGACCCGGAAGACCATCAACCAGATCGCGCCACCCGCACCGGTCATCCAGTCGATCGTCAGCAGCAGGCTGGCTGCGGTGTAGATGACGAAGCCCAGGTTGTAGATGCGAACCCTTCCGACGATATCCCCGAGACGTCCGAGTCCCACGACGAGCACGCTGCTCACGATGAGAAAGCCGAGGATCATCCAGAGCAGGTAGAAGCTGTTCGCGGGATCGAGCGGATTGAGGCTGATGCCGCGAAAGATGTCCGGCATCGCGATGAGCATGATCGACGCGTCGATCGTTGCCAGCACAACACCGACTGTGGTGTTGGAGAGCGCGATCCACTTGTAGTGATCAGGGTGCGACGCCACCGCGTTACGCGGTTCAACGGTCAGGCGTTGCGGCACAGGGTCCCTACGCCGGCTGCCACGTGACGCCAGTTCGTCTGCGCTGCGTCCCGGGATCGTCGACCATGATCAGACGGCAGTGCCATCGTGCCGCCGGATGGGCCGTGACAATGCGAGGAGCGCCACAAAGCACGCGCCAAGGAACGCCGCACCGATCACAAGCAGTGTCGCGCTGCTGCCGACCTTCAGGAACAGGTATCCCGTGATCGCCGGTGCGACGACAGGTCCAAGGCACTGCGCGAGTCGCGTCACGCCGAGCGCTGCGCCGGTGCCGATGCCGCCGATCTGATTCGCCAGGTCGGCGGTCAGGCCGATCATCACCGCCTGACTTCCGTTGGTGAGCACGCCGAGAATGAAGAGACAGACTCCAAGGACGAAGAGCTCGGCACCGGTGCCCGCCATCAGCAGCAGGGATGCTGTTCCGATCGCAAAACAGGTGACGAGGCATCGTGTGGCCCCAAACCGGTCGGCGAGCCACCCCACCGCCGGCGACCCCACGATGCCGCCGACGATCAGTGGAATGAGGAGCAACCCGGTCGCTGCGGGTCCGTACGAGTGCGCACGCAACATGAACGGGATCAGGAACTGGACGGCGATGGACGCGCCGGCGATGAGTGCGGCGATGCCGGCAACCGCGATGGCGCGGGCGTTGCGGAAATAGCGCCGCGACTCGATCGCGACGGCCCTGATCGACTTCTTGACGTCAGGCGCCGCGACCTCCGGCATGGTTCCAACGAGGGGCAGCGCGAGCAACGGGAGCCAGCAGACGGAGAGCGCCACGAACTCGCCACCCGAAATGCCCTCCCGCGACACCGAAGAGGATCAGTGATGCCGCCTGACCAGCACTGGACGCAACCCAGAGGCCGCTCAGCGCAGCCGACCGCTTTGACAGCGGGTACGCCTTTGCCAGCGCCGTGTGACACCCCGCCTGCAGGCAGACAATCGCAACGCCCATCGAGACCTGACCAATCGCGTAGAACCAGAAGTTCGGTGCGGTGGCCCAGAGAATCGGAGCCGCCGTCGACATGATCAGACCGACGACGATGATGCGGCGAAGATCCACGCGATCCGCCACTGCGCCGAGCGGTATCTGGAGCACACCGGACACAAGCGTGTACAGACCGAGCAGGAGACCGAACTCGCTTGGTGTGAGCCCGAGGTCGTGCGCGATATTCGGGTACACCGGCGAGAGCCCGAGCGTGCAAATGGCGATGAGGAACCAGCTGAGCGTGGAAGCGGTCAGCACGCGCCGCCGGCCCTTCGGGGACAGGGGCGTGGGCATCACCTCGTCGAGGACGAGGGCTTCCTCCATCGGCCCCGGATCCACCCCGGGTACGAGCGCAGGTTCGACCACCTGAACGTCCGCGGGAGCGTTCTGGTCGCCGATTCCTCCGACCCCGACGATTCCGGTCACAACGAGCCTATGGCGACGCGGTCGATGTGCAGGGCATCACGAGACCCACGACCAGCGCGTGTCGCCCCGGCGAAAACGTCCGATGCCGAGTTGATCGAACACCTTGTCCTGGAGCCGGTCCGACGCCTCGATCGCCGACCGCGGATCAACGCTCACGTGCCGTCCGTTGTCGATGACCTTCTTCCCGGCGACGTAGACGTTCTGGACGATATCGGTGTTGGCGCCCCCGGAGTACACGAGCTCCTGGATGAGCGAGCCCTTCGGCGTGAGGTGCAGCGCCTCGGTCATATCGAGCACGAGCACGTCCGCTTCCTTACCCACCTCGAGCGAGCCGATGCGGTCCTCCCACCCGAGGGCGCGAGCGCCTCCGATGGTTGCCATCTCGAGCGCGATCTCGGCCGTGCCGAAGGGTGTGTAGTTGGGATCGCGGAACATCGACATGCTGTCTCCACCGCGGTCGGCACCGTCGTGAACACGTTGCACCGCGACAGAACTCCGCATTGAAGCCCACAGGTTCTGGTGGTACGCGATCACAGATCCGTCGAGGCCGATGCCGACATCCACGCCACGCTCCGTGAACGATCGAACGTCGAACTGAGATGCGCCGAGCAACAGCAGCGTGTCCGGAACAACGCAGATCTTGGCGTGGCGCCGGGCGACGAGGTCGTGCTCACCGGGACGCACATGCAGTTGTGCATTGCCGGCCAGAACGTTCGGACCGAGGATGCCTCGATCTTCGAGCCACTCAAACGATCCGCCTGCCCAGCCGCGCTTCGCGAGGTGCTGCTGGTCGCCGCCCGACGGCGCGTGGATGTCGAACTGGGCGTTGTTGGCGAGCGTCCAGTCGTGGATGACCTTGACGTCGTCCATGTTGATGTACGCGATGCCGATCGTCCCCGTGGTCACCTCGATGGTGTCCGAGTTGTATTCCTTGCGCAGGCGATCCACTTCGGCCAGGCCGACATCAACGTTCTCGCGCATCGTCTCGAGGACGGTTTCAGGGTCGTTAACGATGAGCCGCGCCTCACGAAGCCGAAGACCTGCGTCGCGCGCTGCACGAATGACGCCGTCGACCGACCGCTTGTGCCGGTTCGTGAAGTGCGTGTCTTCAGACGTGGTGACGCCACTCCGCAGCAGTTCGATCATGCCGGGCATTGCCGAGGTGTACGACATCTCCTCATCCAGCACATCGGTCATGGGGAACTGGAACGCCATGAAGCGTGTGCCGCGATCCTCGCCCGCTCCCTCCCCCATCCCGCGAATGATTCCCTGGACGAGATGACCGTGGAGGTTGACGAGGCCGGGAAGAATCAGCTTGTGACCGTGGACCGTCTCGTCTGCGGTCCAGTCGGAGTCCGCTCGACGGCCGACCCCGACGATCTTCGTGCCCGAGATGGCGACGAACCCGTCCTCGAAGACGTGGCGGTCGCCGTCCATCGTCACGACAATGCCGGTGATCAGGACGTCGCAGTGGTGAGCTGATTCAGCCATCTTTCATCCTTACTGTTCCGGCAACCAGAACGCGATCTCAGTGAACGGTACAAGGCGCCGAGGCTCCCTGTCAAGGCGACCAGGACGGCGTTCCACAGATGTGCGCCGTGCCCGCGGTGCATTGCCGCGTGGTCCCCTCGGGCGCCGCAGGTATGGATTCGTTTGTACGCTTGCGTACGCTTGCTGGCGCTGCGAAAACGCCGCGCCTCGCAGTGCCGGCAGGAGGCGGCCCCGAACCCGGCGTACTGCTTGACAACGCGATCAAGTCGTGGATATGCTGCGGCCCTGGGACTGCGTTCCGCTGATCAGAACAGGAGCCTGGGGGCCTTGCCTTACCTGCGAATCCGCGACAGGGACCTCTATTACCGTGAGCACGGCAGTGGGCCGCTTGCGGTTTATGTCCATGCCTACATGACCGACCACACCATGTGGCTCGATCAGATGGCTGACCTCGAGGCCTCGCGCCATTCGGTTGCGATCGACCTCCCTGGTTTCGGACGGTCCGACCCCATCGTGCCCGGGTTCCTCGACGCCCGCGACTACGCCGATGACGTTGCCGCCGTGATCGAGCATTTCGGAGGGCCCGCCGATCTCGTGGGTTTCAGCGCGGGGGCCGGGGTCGCGCTCCAGGTTGCGGTTCGCCGTCCTGATCTGGCCCGCTCCCTCGTCCTCATCAGTGCCGGGCTGAGGGGACTCACCGCTCCGCGCCCGGTGGGCGACGTGCCCGTGTCGGGCGAGCGCGGGGCCGACAACTATTTGCAGACGAACCAGGAACGAGCGGTGTTCGAGGGCAAGGGTGCGCTCTTTGATCGCTTCCAGGTCGCCGGCTATCACTTCGGTCCGGAGGCAACCGATTTCGCCAAGGCTCGGTACCGGGCGATGTTCGAAGGAACGCGGACCGACATGATGGTGTCGACGTTCATGACGCTCGAGCAGCAGCCCGACTACACGCCATTGCTCGACGAGGTCTCCCTCCCAGTGCTCTTTGTGCGCGGATCGGACGAGTCGGTCACAGCACGCGCTGAGATCGAGGCACGCGCAACGCGCATGCACGACGCGCGCCTGGCCGACATCCCGCAATCGGGTCGCTTCGTCATGCTCGAGAACCCGCACGCCTTCAGCACCGAGCTCGTGCGGTTCTGGAGTTGAACACGCCCTCCGCCAATCAGCAACGCCAAGGAGGTTGACCCATGGGGTCTCAGGATCAAGCCCCGCGCACGTGCGACACGCTGCTGGAGGGAATCGTCATCACCGTCGATCCCGAGCGTCGCGTCTTCACCGACGGCTACGTGGCCGTCAAGGACGGGAAGATCGTCGATGTCGGTTCGGCGTCCGATAACAACTGGACTGCGACAAAAGAGACAGTCAAGGGCGAGTACGTGATCATGCCCGGGCTGGTCAATACCCATGCGCATCTCGTGCAGGGGAATATCCGCGGCATGGCTGAGGGGACGACCTTCGAGGAGCGTCTCTTCGGCTTCTACTTCCCGATGATGGCGGCATGCAACTCCGAGGAGGAGGCATACACGTCAGCGATGGCACCCATTCTCGAGATGGTGCGATCGGGAATCACCACCACGCAGGACGCGCACTTCGCGCATGTCAACAAACGATCCATCGACGGCGTCCTCCACGCGATCAAGGACGTCGGGATCCGCATCCGCTCGACGCGTCAGCTGGTCAACGACAGCGAGACTTCGCCTGAGGCGTTTCACGAGGACGCGGAAACGGGGCTGCGCGAGACGGAGCAAGTCAAGGCCGAATGGGAGTCCGACCGGATCCGTGTCACGACCGGGCCGCTCGGCATCGCGTACGTGCAGTTCGACGACATCCAGCCGTTGTTCGACTGGACCAAGGCACACAACACACAGTTCGATCTGCACATCCCCACGTACATGGACGGCAAGTTCCTGGGGCAACGCGGCTGGGATCGCGGCTCCTACGACTGGCTGTACACCCACGGGATGATGGATGAGAACACGCTGCTCGTGGGAGGTGGCCGCGCTCGCGAGGGCGAACACGACTTGATCGCGAAGTCCAAGGCTGCGATCTCGGTCCACGCGGACGTCATCATGATGGGCGGCCAGTCCGAAGTTCGGGACCTCATGGAGAAAGGCGTCACGGTCGCGCTTGGTATCGATGGCCCGGTCATCGCGTATCAGCAGAACCTGTGGTACCTCATCCGGCACGTCACGGCCATCCAGCGGCTGGCTGATCGGCTGGCTAATCCTGGGGGCGGATTCGAACCGCTGAATCAGTTCGGCGGCCCGGAGACGGCGCTCGAGATGGCAACGATCCTCGGCGCAAAGGCACTGCGCTGGGACACGGAGATCGGCTCGCTCGAAGTCGGCAAGCAGGCGGATCTGCTCGTCATCGACCTCAGCGAAGCAGTGCATCTCACACCACACGCCGCGCTCATCAACAACCTCGTCTATTGCGCCGGCGCCAACCAGGAGGTGATCAAGCACGTATTTGTCAGTGGCAACAAGGTCGTGTCCGACGGGCATGTCGTGAACGTGGATGTGCGGGACGCGGTCAGCAAGTCCAACGCGCAGCAGCTTCGCCATCTCGAGAAGACGGGCGCTACCAAGTGGATCAACAAGTCCACTCACTGGACGTGGGTTTCCTGATGCTGAGCCCGGTACGGGCCGTGCCTTTCGGGGCCGACCACCCTGACCCGTGTGCGCAGTCCACAACCTTCTTTGTGAGGTGTTTCGGTCATGGATCATGAGGCCAACCTCTTGAAGCGGAGTTTCGGACGCCGAGACTTCCTCAAGTACGGCGCGCTCGGCGCAGCCTCGCTGTCGGGGGCAAACCTCCTGGCGGCGTGCGGAGCGTCGTCGCCGACCGCGACTGTCAAGAAGGCAGACGAGGTCATCTATGGTGAGGCTGGAACGGAAACATCGATCAATCCGCTCCAGACGCTCGGCCACTCGGAGAGCTACGCGTGCTGGGATGCATTGACGTACGTTGATCCCACGCGAGATGGCGCAGTGTTCCCGCGCCTCGCGACGTCCTGGTCACGGCTCGACGACGTGACGATGGAGTTCAAGCTGCGTTCCGGCGTCAAGTTTTCGGACGGCTCGCCGATGACCGCCACGGACGTCAAGTACAGCTACGACACGACGATCAGTCAACAGCTTGCCGTCTTCAGCGAAGTGTCGGGGATCGCCTCGGTGGACATCGTCGACCCGCTGACGGTGCGGATCACCACCAAGGTGCCGGATCCCTTGCTTGAGCGCCGCGCTTCGCTCCTCTTCATCGTGCCGCAATCGGTGTACTCCAGCGTGGGCACCAAGGCCTTCGAACAGCACGCAGTCGGCACCGGTAAGTACCGGGTCGTCGATTACACGCCCGGTCAGGTCATTCATATGGAGGCCAACAAATACTCGTGGGCCGGCCAACCGGTCACCCCGAAGTTCACGTGGCAGATGTTCAGCGACTCCAGCGCGTGCATGGATGCCCTGCTGGCCGGTCAGATCGACTTCACAGACTTCACCGGTGGCTCCGGAATCGTCGAACAGCTCACTGCGTTCAACACGCTTTCGGCGCAGGTTGGAGGCCCGCGGAACCTCAGGCTCGACACGACCAAGCCTCCCTTCGACAATCCGATGGTCCGCCTGGCCATGAACTACGCGATCGACATCGAGACGCTGTGCCAGACCGTCAACAAGGGTTTCGGCGTTCCCCTCGCCGGTCAGATGCCAACGGCGCAGTGCTTCGGCTATGACGCGTCGATCAAGGCATTCGGGTACGACCAGGCCAAGGCGAAGAGTTTGCTTGCGCAGGCAGGATATGCCAACGGATTCAGCACGCAGATCGCCAGTGCGTTGACGTACCACGATCTCATGGTCGGTATCGCAGGCTACCTGCAGCAGGTCGGCGTCACAGCGACTGTTGTCGACCAGAGCTTCCCCACCTTCATCGGTGACTTCTTCAATGGCACGACGGTGCCGATGTGGATGTACGGAGCCAACTTCAGCCCCTTGTATGACGCGGACCTCACGTTCCAGTGGATGACCGCACCGATCCCGCCGGCGAAGGGTACACGCTCGTGGATCGATCCCAACTGGGATCAAATGCTGACCCAGGAACGGCAGGAGATCAACACGGCAACGCGGCTGGCAGAGCTCCAGGCGATGAGTGTGTACCTGCACGAGCAGGTTCCGATCGTCTTCCTCGATAGCCAGTCGTATCTCTACGCGTGGTCGAAGAAGGTCTTCGACTTCCATCCGCAGACCGGTTTCTTCTTCCTCGCCGACACGATGTACAAGACGGCCTAGGTACAAGACGGCCTAGTCGAGACCAACTCCGGTACCAAGCCCTTCAAGGGTGGATGGCGGGTCAACCGCCATCCACCCACTTCTATATCGGGCGGCGTCAGCTCCAGAACTCGCCGAGCGCGGCGGTGTATGCGGGTGGATCTTCCACGGGCGCAAGCCGCCCGACACCCGCAAGCTCAGTGACCGTCGCGTGCGCATTCGTGCTCGCCAGCGCGCGAGCCTGAGCCGGCGTGAAGATGTCCAACTCCCCCGCCACCAGCTGGATCGGCACATCCACACGCTCGAAGATGGGCCGGAGATCGCGGGACTGTTGCATGGTGCGAAACGTCGCGACCTTCATGTCTGTTCGCGTGTTCTCGAACATCGACTTGTAACGCGCACGGGCCATGAGCGATGCCTTACCGCCGGACGGCCCGAAGATGTAGTCGTTGAACTGAAGGAACAGGGTCTGGTTGCCCTGGAACACAGCCTTGTGTGCGTTGCCCTCGAGGTACTGAGGGGTACCGCGCTCACCGGGCTGTGCGTTGGGTGGGGGCGGTCCAGGAGGGCCAAACCCCGTACTCAGAATGCTCAACGAGCGAACGCGCTCGGGATGACGATCCCACAGCAGGAGCGCGATTGCTCCACCGATGCTGAAACCGGCGATGTCGGCCTTTTCCTCACCGAGCGCGGTGATGAGCGCATCGACATCATCCGCATAGTCATTCAGGTCGAGCGCGTTGACGGCGATGGGGTCGGAGCGGCCGAAGCCCCGCTGATCGATCGTCACACAGCGCCGCTTGTCAGCGAGTCCAGTTATCTGGTCCAGCCACAGCGTGTGATCCATCATGAAGCCGTGAAGGAATATGGCAAGAGGACCGCTGCCTCGTTCCTGATAGAAGAGATCGGTGTCACGGACTCGGATATAGGGCACTCTTCTGGTTCCTCCTGGCGTTCCGTTTAGCGGGACAGCGTTTCAATCTGAAAGCGTAGTCCTCTCTCCGGCGCGAAGTCAAACGTCGCTGCCACTCCACAGTCCAGACAGGGCCAGGTTGAGGGCACCCGGCTGCTCGACCGGAACAAGGTGCCCGGCGCCTGGAATGACTTTCATCGCCGCGCCCGCGTACGTCGCCGCGAGCCGCGCGACGGCGTCGGGAGGTGTGATGCGGTCGTTCGCACCCGTCATGAACAGCACGGGATACCGGTCCGGACGCAGGACTTCGTCGTCTCCATCAACTCTGGGTGGCGACGGGGCATAGAGGATGCTCCAGTTCAGCCCCGACGCCATCGACACGGTGTGCGCCATCTGCTCGAGCGTCGGGTCAGGCGAGAGCATCCCTGTCGCGTACTGACGGGCGAGCTGGTCTTTCGGCAGTCGCAGCAGGTCCGAAGATCGCCGTGCAGGAAACGTATATTCGTCCCTCCCCATCACTCCCATCAACGTCACGGAGCGCGTCAAGTCAGG
>CAWHWM010000016.1:0-78212 GCA_963833055.1 Candidatus Dormiibacterota bacterium
TTCCGGGGCCGCGCCGGTCGGGTTACTCGGAAGTCCCGCTGCCGGCCACACGGCTCCCTGGATCTTTCGGAGGTCTGCGAAAGAGCCCATAACGATTCTTGAACATGCCCTTGCGGAATCGAGAAGCAGCTCCAAAACACACGCTCGCGACGCCCACGCCCACGATCGGGGCGATCAGATCGAGGATTCCCTGCTTCGGCAGAATCAGCGCGAGGAGGATCGTGACGCCGATCGCGATCCCCAGAAAGACGGCGAAGGCGAGCAGCGAGAGGAGAAGAAAGAGAACGACGAACGCTGCGATCTTGAGCGGACCGGTCCGCCGCGGAGCCAGTGCGGGCACGGGGTCCGGATTCTCGGCGTCCTCGAGACCGTTGCTCGCTCTGTGGGTCGTGGGCCGGTACGTCATCGGGTGGCGACAAATCATCGTAACGGAACGTCAACGAACCAGGTGCACGTCCAGCGTGCCCTGATCCCTATGCCAGAATCGCTCATCGGTGAGCACGGATCGACGACAGCCGACGTTCTTGATAGGGGCAGCTCGTTCGGGCACAAGTCTTCTTTACAAAGGACTGTGCCTGCATCCTGACGCGGCCTTTTTCAACAACTATCTGCGTCGCGTGCCACGGCACCCGTCGGTCAGCATCACCAACCGGCTCGCGCGAATGACGCCCGAGCTTCGGAGCCGGGTGTGGTTCTCCGGCGGATCCAATGCCTACGTGTACGCAGGGAAGCGCTCGTTGCGCGACCGCCTCTATCCGATGCCCGTCGAGGGCGAACCCGTGTACGCCGCGTGCGGCATTCCCGACTCCGTGTCGAGCGACACTGTGAGCATGAACGCGGCGCGCGAGCTGCGTCGCGCCGTCGCCGGCACGATGCGCTGGGGCGGCGGCACGCACTTCATCAACAAGCGCATCGCGAACGTCCGGCGGATCCCGCTGCTCGCCGCAGCGTTTCCCAATGCTCGTTTCATCGACATCACGCGCGACGGGCGCGCTGTTGCCGTCTCACTGTCGCGTGTCGACTGGTGGGAGGACAGCGTCGTCTGGTGGTACGGCGGCACGCCGAAGGCATGGCGTGAGGACGGCCGCGACCCCTGGGAGCTCTGCGCCCGCAACTGGGTCGAGGAGGTGCGCGCGATCAACTCCGGGCTCGACGAGCTCAACCCGAAGCAGGTGCTCCGGTTGACATACGAAGAGTTCACGGCAGAGCCGGTGGAAACGATCCTCCGGGTGGCCGCGTTCGCCGGGCTTGACGACGTCGCCAGCTGGCGTCGAGACATCGAGCGCATTCAGTTCAGAAATCGCAACAACTCCTGGAAGAAGGGCCTGCCACCGGAAGTGGTGACCACCATCGAGGAAGTGCAGGCCGGCGAGCTGAGCAAGCGTGGCTACGCCTGACGCCGGCGGCGCGTCGCGATTCGTCTTCGTTCTCGGCACCGGGCGCTGTGGGTCCACGCTCGTTGAGGAAGTGCTCTGCCGGCACCCGTCAGTCGGCTTCGTCTCGAACCTCGAGGATCGATTCGACCTGCCGCTGAGCGCGAGCCGCTGGAATGGCTCGCTGTACCGGCGACTCCCCGCTGCGGTCACGCAGAAATCGAGACTCCGCTACGCGCCGTCGGAGGCATACCGGGTGCTCTCGCGCGACGTGTCACCACTGCTCGTCTCACCGCCGCGAGATCTTCTCGCCGGTGATGTGACGCCATGGCTCGAAGGCCGATTTCGTGCGTTCTTCACGGAGCGCGCTGCTGCACAGAGCACCGACACGTTCCTGCACAAGTTCACCGGCTGGCCTCGCTCCGGGTTCATCCGTGGCGTCTTCCCATCGGCGCGTTTCATTCACGTCGTGCGCGACGGACGCGCAGTCGCGAATTCGTGGTTGCAGATGCCCTGGTGGCTCGGATACGAAGGGCCCGATCACTGGCAGTGGGGACCCCTTCCCGCGGACCTTGCGGCTGAGTGGAACGAGTCCGGTCAATCCTTTGTCGTGCTTGCAGGATTGCTCTGGAAGATGCTCATCGATGCCTTCGATGTCGCACGAAAGGAGATACCGGCTGCGGACTGGCTGGAAGTGCGTTACGAGGATGTCGCCGCGAACCCCAGAGCCACGTTCGCAAAGATGCTCGAGTTCTGCGGGCTGCCGTGGGACGCGGAGTTCGAGCGTGGCTTCGAGCGCCACACCTTTACAGCGTCACGATCCGACGCCTTCCGTCGCGACCTCGCGGCTGCGGACGTCGACCGGCTCAGCCGGATCCTTGCAAGCTCGCTCGCTACCAGACGCTACGTCTGATCAGTAGGAGCCGCGCGCTGTGAGCAGTGCGGGAATCGTCTTCGCGAGGATGTACAGGTCCATCGTCAGCGACCAGTTCTCGACGTAGAACAGGTCATAGCGGACGTAATCCTCGAACGCGAGATCGTGACGACCGTTGACCTGCCAGAGGCCGGTGACGCCGGGCTTGACCCGCAGCCGTCCGCGCTGCGACTCCGCGTAACGCGCAGTCTCCTCGGGGAGCGCAGGACGAGGCCCCACAAGGCTCATCTCGCCGCGAAGCACGTTGAACAGCTGCGGCAGCTCGTCGAGCGATGTCTTGCGCAGGAAGCGTCCGACCTTCGTGACTCTCGGGTCGCGGCGCATCTTGAAAAGCAGCCCGTCGGCCTCGTTGTCGAGCGCTTCGCGCTGCGCGTGCGCACCCACGACCATGGTGCGGAATTTCAGGATGGTGAAGTCGCGCTCCATGGCGCCGACGCGCCGCTGCTTGAAGAGCACCGGACCCGGGCTGGTGAGCTTGATGGCGATCGCGATCGCGAGCATGAACGGCGAGGCGATGACGATCGCGACTGACGTCACGCCGAGATCGACCGTTCGCTTCAGCAGGCGCTGGCGGCGCGAGAACCGGTGCCGGCGCAGGGAGAACAGAGCCATGCCGTCGATTGGCTCGAGGATCACCCGCGCTGCGCCGAGATTTGCGAGACCCGGCGAGACACGGACGCTGATGTCCGGGCTGAGCGCCGAATCGATCATCTGGAGTGTCGAACCACCTGCAGCGCTTCCGGAGATGATCACCGAGCGCACGTTGTGCTCGCGGCTGATCTGCGCGATGTCGTCGACCGTTCCGAAGACTGGAAGCCCATCCATGACGGCGAGGCCCGACTGGGTGACCTCGACGAACCCGCACACGCGATAGCCCATCCAGGGGCGGCGCTGCAGGGTCCGTGCCAGGGCGCGGGCCTCATCGTTCGTGCCGGCGATCAGCGTGACCTGGCTGGTCACCGCGTGCGCGTTGAGCGAGTGGCCGATCCGGCGGGTGATCAGACGTCCGGTCGTGACCGTCAGCACGGAGAGCACCAGCAGCAGCGGGATGAAATCCCGGGCCGCGTTGAGCCTGGTGATGAAGATGAACAGCACCACGAGCAGCACCGAGATCGCGATGGCGTTGAAGAGACGCTGCAGCTCGGCAGTCGCGTGTGTGGGCCGGCGCAGGTCGTAGAGGCCGTAGATCGCGAACACGACCGGCCAGATGGCGATCGTTGCGAAGACCGGCTGGATGAGCGAGATCCCGGTGGTGTCGTGAGCGATCGCCTTTGCGAGGATGTACCCGCCGGTGACCGCGATGAGGTCGACCGCGAAGGTGACGATCGCGAGGACAAGTGGCCAGTGCCGCGACGCAGTCTGCCTGGTCATGGCCGTGGGCGCGGTCTTGGCCTGGAGCTCCCCGACAAGTTCGACCCCCTCGGCCTGGCTATCGCTCCAATCGGCCTCCTGAGTAAGACTAGAAGGCAGACGATCCTCTGCTAGCTCCACGACTGGCTCTCCCCTGCATCCACGATGCCGTGGAAAACGGCGACCCCCCGGTGGTCCTGCACGACCCCGAACCCGTTCCCCGCTTGATTCTAACGACGCGTTCGACCTGCAGTCAAATGACGCTTCTGACGCGCTTGACCTGATAGTACAGGTTTCCGGAAGGGCCCGTCGAGCGACCCGTTGGAAGAGTTTGGCGCGATCTGCAACTTTGACTTTCTCGGGGATCTCGGTCATGATTGCGAACGGACGGAACTGCCTCGGAAGGGTCTGGCGGAGTTCGTCGCCGGCCGGGCCGTGCGGTCCACTAGGGAGTAAACAAGGGCGTTCATGGGGGATACATGGGTCGGTCACTGACGCGTTTCTCACTGCTTGCAGGCAGCGCCATCGCGGCCGGATCTCTCATGGCCGGTTGCGCGGCTAGCGTCGCCGGGCCCGCCGTCATCGCGGCCCCCGCTGCAGTTCAAGCCGCACCCCCGTCAACCGGTGGTGACTTCCTCGCCGGGCTCGAGCAGGCCGTTGCCAATGAGCTCAGTTCCATCAATACCACGCAGAGCGACAATGAGCCGCCCGAGGTTCTCGTGGAGCTGAACGCGCTGAACAGCGAGGGGTCCCTGATCCAGGCCGAGACGTTCGGCAGCCTCATCGCGACCGGTGCCAACCAGATCGCCAAGCGCGAGCACATGGTCAGCGCGCTGATCAGCGACGTCAAAGGAACCACCTATCTCTCGGGCGTGGAGGTGAACGGCACCTCGGTGGCCAACGCGATCCTTGCCCTCCTCAACGGCGTCGACGACCAGCTGCAATCACAGGCAGGCAGCATCGAATCGGCTTCGCTGGTTGACGAGTTGCGCAGTGTCATCACGAGCATCGGTCCGTCCACCCGCGTGTTCGGGCTCGTGGAGCCCTCCGTCCACCTTGCGATTGCGGCCGGCGAAGAGCTCAACGCCGCGAACATCCTCAAGACTCAGTGGACGCACTTGACTTCAGCAAGTCAGTCATGCCCAGGGCTCGGCCAACTACTCCTCCGAGGTCCGCGTACCTCAATGACCTCGCGAACATCATCGCGACCGTCAGCTCTGCCACTTCTGCGGACGTGAACACCGTTCTCGCGCTCACACCGGCTGGCTATCCGGGCAACAAGGCGACGATTCTGAACGTGCGCGCTCAGCTCGTTCAATTCAGGTCCTCGCTCGGCCAGCTGAACGCGGGTAGCGGCGATGTGAACGAGATCCAACTCCTGTTGTCCGAGAACTAAAGCGTCCGGATGCCCGACAATAAGCAGGACGTCAGTACAGTTAGACAGCAAGCACACTTAGGTCGGCAAACATGAACAGACCATCCGGTTTTCCAATCAAGCGGATGGGGGGTCTATCGGCGCTCGCCGGTGCCGCCGTTCTGGGCATTGCAGTTCTGACCTCGCAGGCTGTCGTCGCCAGGGGCAACCCCGATTTCGAGGGGATCATCTCCGCGGCGCAGCCCACGGGCTTCATCAGCAGTCCGGCTGCCTACGACATCTCCGGGGGTCCGGTCACCGTCGACTTCGACGTCAGTGCGACGAATCTCACGCACAACACGTACAACAACATTGCACTGAACTTCTCGGCGCATCACATCCTCACGTACAACGGGGTGAATGTCGCCGACGGCCAGCCGGGCCAGCCGGGCATCACCTTCAGCGGTCCCGCCGGCACCACGCAGGCACTGATGCCTGGGAGTCAGGCGTTCACCGAGACGTGGGCTCCCAATGCGACCGTCGCGATTGCTCGTACCTACAACTTCGACGCGTGCGGCTACTACCAGCTCGACATCTGGGCGCCCATCAAGCCGAGCGGTGAGGGCGGTCGCGATCGTGCAACGCTCGCGTCAGGATTCATTCGCGTTCTCGGATGCCAGGGCGACCAGACTCCAACGCCGACTCCGACCGCAACACCGACACCGACACCAACTGCGACACCAACACCAACTGCGACGCCGACGCCCACTGCGACACCAACACCGAGTGATTCACCGACACCCTCGCCCACGGGCGGCGTCGGTGGCGCAACAGCAACACCCACAACAACGGGTGGGGTCCAGGGCATTTCGACTGGTACACCTTCAACCGGAGCAGGAAGTGGCTGGCTCACAATTGGAGCAGCGCTTTTGATCGCGGGAGCAGGTATGCTTGCAGTCGGGGTGCGCGGACGTCGCATCGACATCTGAGAGAAGGGGAGAGATAGACGTGGAGATCCGCGATTACCTGCGGGCAATTCGCAGGGTGCTCTGGCTGGTCATCGCCGTGCCGATCGTGGCGGCTTTGCTCGTCGGTGGATTCATCGAGACGCAGCCGTCGTCGTATCAGGCAAATGCGTATGCGGTCGTTCCCGCGATCACAGCTAACGGCATCTCGCAGAGCGCCGCGTCGCAGTACGCCGACACGTTCAAGGATGTGTTGACGTCTCAGCAGGTCATCCCCGTCGTTGCTCAGAAGTACGGCATCTCCCAGGCTGAGCTCGTCGACGGGCTGAGCTCGAGCACCACTACTGCGTCGAGCAACCTCATCACCGTGGTTCTGGTTGGTAAGCGGACCAATGACAAGCAGCCGCAACCGCTCGAGCAAGCCGTGCGCGAGGCGACGGTCGACACCTTGAACGCTATTGCGGAGCCTCAGTTGGTTCAGGCCCAAAACGAGGTCACCAACGCCCAGACACTCCTCGCCAACGCGGATACGGCCATCACCAATTTCGACGCTTCGTACGGCAATGTCTCGCCCCAGGTCTCGTACAACGACGAGCAGGGTGTGCTCACCAACTGGGAAGCGCAGTTGCAGACGGCGATCCTGAACAGCGACGCGAAGCGCAAACCGCCTTGAACGCGCTGATCACCAACACCAAGAACACGCTCGCCCAGCTCGGTACAGCTGTCGAGGAGTATCAGCCGCTGGCGAATGCGCAGTCCGCGGCCATCGCGGCGAGCGACCATGCGAGCTCGGACCTGAATGCCGCCAAGGCTCTCATCGCCACCGACTCGGCGCCGGGCACAGTGCTCACAAAGAACGTCGGCCGCCTGTCGAAGCTCAGTGATGTGATCAAGTTCGCCGGCATCGCGTTCGCACTCGCGCTGCTCATGATGCTCGGCCTCATCCTCATCCTCGAGCTGATGCGGTCCGGCAAGCGTCAGGACGTGCCGGCCGGGAGCGGACAGGGCGCGTTCGCGTGGGCGCCGCCTTCCGCGCAGACCCGGCCGACCGGGCCGCCCGCGGCACCGTCCATGGCAGCCACTCCAGCAGCGCCTGCCGGGGTACGCGATCCATGGCGCGCGTCGCCTTCGTCGACGGTCCCTGCTGAAGGGGACGGCAACGGCAACGGACATGCCAACGGAAATGGGCAGGCTGACGCACCGAGTGCCGACGTCGAGCAGCAGCGTGCCGGCGGCGGGCTCTTTCGCCGCCGATAGCAACGTGAAGGCCGCCGCGGAGCGGCGGCAAGCGCGCTGAATCTCGGAGACCTCATGTCCACGGTCGTCCTTTACATCGCCGGTACCGGCAGAAGCGGCAGCACAGTGCTCGCGAACATCCTCGGCGAGGTCGAGGGTGTGTTCGCGGCCGGTGAGGTCCGCTACCTCTGGCAGCGAGGCCTCAAGGAAGGCCGGCTCTGCGGGTGCGGCCTGCCCGTGCGCGAATGCCCGGTCTGGAGCCGCGTTCTTGCGATGGCGGGGGAGCTGGACGATCCTGAGCGCGTCGACGCCATCGTCTCGATGCTCCAGCGTACCGGCAGGATCCGCAATCTCCCCGCCGTCCTCGCTGGTTCCGTGGTGACGCGCGTTGATCCCGCGGAGGCGCACTCGCTTGCACCGGCACGCGCGGCCCTGGGCGACCTCTACGCCGCCATCGGATCGGTCACCGGATGCCGGGTCATCGTCGACTCGTCGAAGCTCCCCGCCTACGCGAACGTGCTCGCGGCCACCCCGGGGATCGACCTGCGGGTCGTCCACCTCATCAGAGACCCCCGCGGGGCGGCTCACTCGTGGTCGAGCAAGAAGACGCTCGCCGACGGAGCGGCTCGAGACCACATGGAGCAGATCGGACCTGCCAAGAGCGCCGTCCTCTGGGATGTGTGGAACATGGCGGGTGGCGTCCTGTTCAAGAGTGGCCCCGAACGCTACCTCCGGCTTCGCTACGAGGACTTCGTCGCCGACCCGCAGCCCGCAGTTCGCAAGATCCTGGCGATGGTCGGGATGGAGGATGCCGAGCTCCCATTCGTCAATGCACACGAGGCCCGCACATCGGCAAACCACAGCGTGGCGGGCAATCCGGACCGGCTCCGTCATGGCGTGATCACGCTGCGGAGCGACGACCGCTGGCGCAGCGCAATGGCGCCGCGGAACCGCCGGCTGGTGAGCACGCTCACGTCCCCGCTGCTGCTGCGATATGGATATCCGCTTCGCCCGGCGGTCCGGCGGCCGGAGGGCGACGAGACCATCTTCGACAGGGCCGCTCCCGGCGAGGGCACCGCGTCGCGGTTCACGCGCCGTGTCCGCCGCCATCTCCGCTGGGGCCGCACCGAGGGCTTCTCCCGCCTCGTGGAGGAGGACGAGCTCAATCCGGTGACGCGCGCCCGGGTCGCCGCATCGAAGTGGGAATGGCGCCGTTCACACCCGAGGGAGGCAGGGCTCGCGACCCCGGTCTATCTCGTGGGACTCCAGCGCTCGGGGACGAACATGCTTGCCCGCGGCCTCGACATCGCGCCCGAGTTCGAGGTCCACAACGAGAACGATCGAGCCGTGTTCGATCACTTCCTGCTCCGCGATGACGACGTCGTCCGTCGTGTCGTCCTGGCGAGCCGTCAGGAATACGTCCTCTTCAAGCCGCTCTGCGATTCGCACCGTGTGGACCACCTGCTCGACACGCTCGGCACGCCGTCACCCGGACGGGCCATCTGGGCGTATCGCGATGTCGATGGACGCGTGCGCTCCGCCGTGTCAAAGTTCGGCAGGAACAACCTGTTGACGCTGCGCGACATCGCCGCCGGCAAGGGCGCCGGCATGTGGCAGGCGCAGCGTCTCTCAGAGGCGACACTCGCCGAGATCGCGAGCTATGACTACACGACCATGACGGCCGAGACCGCGGCCGCGCTCTTCTGGTGGATCCGCAACGGCCTCTACTTCGAGACCGGCCTCGACCGTCGCGACGACGTTCTGCTTGCGTCATACCAGGACATGCTCGCCACGCCCGTTGTGGCGATGCAGGCGATCTGCACGTTCCTCGGGCTCGCGTACCGCCCTGCGCTGATCGAGCACATCTCGCCGCGCGGGCCGGGCGGCGCACGGCTTCTCGACCTCGACCCGCGCGTCCGGGCCCTCTGCGACCAATTGCAGGGACGCCTCGACGAGACGTTGCGCAGCCAGCGCGACGGCGCCGCAGCCTGACGGCTGCTCCGTGACCATCGACGGAGGCGGCAGGCCCTCAGGCCGGCAGTCGGATCGCGCGATCTTCCGTCAGTCAGGCCTCACCGGGATTGCGGCAGGCGCCGGCATCCTCGCCGGTCTCGTCCTCGACGTCAGCATCGCGTACCGCTTCGGTGCGGGACAGAACACCGACGCGTTCTTTGTGGCGTCCCGAATTCCGTTCGGGCTCGTCGCGGTGGTCATGGCCGCGGCGAATCAGGCGCTCGTCCCGGCGTTCCGAACCTCACTGACCGAGCACGGAGACCGGTCGACGGATCGCCTGATCTCCATGGTGCTGGCGGTGGTCCTCATCGCCGGTGTTGCGCTGGTCGCGCTCACCTGGCTGATCGCCTGGCCGCTCATGCGCGCGACTGCTCCGGGAATCTCCCCGAGCGAGGTGAATCTCGCCGCCTCCATGGTGCCCGTCGTCTTCGCCATGGTCCCGCTCGTCGCGATCGCAGAGGTCATGCGCGCGTACCTCAATGCCCGCTACGCGTTTGTGGCCCCCGCGCTGATGACGGTCGTGCTCAACGGTCTGAGCGCGGCGATCATCCTCGTGCTCCCGCTGCTCAACCCGAGCTTCAAAGAGATCCACCTGGTCGCGTACGCCTATCTCGCCGGCGCAGCGGCGCAGGCGGTGTTCATGTGTCTGATGGCGGTCAGGCAGGGCTTGCGGATCGTTCCGGCTCTGGATCTGCGCGACAAGCAGTTGCGCTTCATCGGAAGGCTCTGCGTCCGGCCGCTTGCCGCTGCCGGGCTCAACCCGGTGGCGCGAATCGGCGAGCAGCTGATGGTGTCGTTCCTGCCGGTGGGGTCGATCACGATCCTGAATTACGGCTATCTCGTCGTCTCGGCCGTCGGCGGCACCGTGTTCTTCCGCTCGGTGATCGTGGCGCTCCTCCCGCGCCTCACCGATGCGCACAACCGCGGTGGCCAGGACGAGGTGCGTCGCTATACGGGCCTCGGAGTCCGGATCATGCTCGCGCTCAGCCTGCCCCTGACGGGGTTCATGGCGGTGCTCGGCTTGCCCGCGGCGGTCCTCGTCTTCGACCGCGGCAAGTTTCTCCTCAGCTCGGCCGAGATACTCGGCTACGTCCTGATGGTCTACTCGATCAGCCTCGTGGGTTCGGCTGTGCAACGCGCGGTGCTTGCACCCTTCTACGCCAGGCTCGACACCCGAACGCCGTTGCGCAACGCGTTCTACGGGGTGGCGGCCAACCTCGTGCTGCTTCCGTTACTCGTCCTTCCCTTCGGCCTCAGCAACAAGTACGCGATCCTCGGTGTGGCGCTCGCGTACTCGCTCGCCCAGTACGTGAATGTCGCGCACGGCTGGTATCGCGTCGTGCAGACGGATGGGAATCCCGGCAAGGGTGTGCTCGGGTTCACGCTGCGGCTCGCGGTGGCTTCCGCGGCAAGCAGCGCGGCGATGCTCGGTGCATTGACCCTTCTCCATCTGACACATCTCGCCAAGGTGGGGGATCGCCTGCAGCTCCTCATCCGGACGCCCATCGCTGGACTGATCGGCCTGGCGGTCCTGCTGGTGGTGGTCTACCTCCTTGCAGGCGGGGAGATAAAAGGCTGGCGATCGCTGCTCAGCCGGCGCAGGCCGGGGGCCGGTGGTGGCGGCAGATCCGCCACAATCACAGGGGGCGACGACGCTGCGACTGAGCAGGGGACCGAAACCATTCCAGGAGACGCTGTCGACAGCACGCCAATCGCTCCAAACTTGCCATGAACGCCCGCTGCCCTTACACTGAGTACCGACAGGGTGACGATCCCGGAGACGGGATGGCCGCAACCCTGGAGCGGAAGGGGGCTTCGCGCACCGACGGTACCGGCGCTCCGGTCAACAGGGGAATCAGTTGATGTCGACGGCCATTTTCCGGCAGCCAAGCGTCGTCACCACGATGACGCGGCGCTCGAAGGTGTTCTTCGCCGTCATCTCCATCCTGATCCTTGCCGTCGCCGTCGAGGCCGGGATCGAGGTGTATCTCGGCGGCAACAAGCTGCTGCTCATCGTGCCGATCGGTGTGCTGGCCGGCGCGGGCATGGTGGCCCTGGGGCTCGTCAACTTCGAGAACTTCGTCTTCACCACGATCGCGATCCGCTCGACGCTCGACATCACCAAGCCGCAAGCGGGCAACACGGGATCCGCGGGTGTCGGAAACCCCACCGCATCAGGTCTCGATCCGGCGGGAGCGCTCGCGATCCTGTTCATCCTGGTGGCGTTTTTCTGGCTCCTGACGCGAATGCGCGAGGGACGCAAGTCGCCACCGGCGTCCATCCATCGCATCTGTCTGATCCTGTTCGCGGGTGCCGGCTTCCTCAGCATCATCGACTCGGCAAACTTCACGGTCAGCCTGCTCGAGGCCATCAGGGTCTCAGCAGTCGTTGTCATGCTTGCCGTCCTCGAGGTGATGCTCGTCGACCGCGAGATGATCAAGAAGTTGATCGCTTCGATCTACGTGTCAGCGCTCATCCCCGTCGGCTACACGATGTTCGAGGTGCTCACGCATCACGCGCAGTTCACCAGCGGCGGCTTCTCGAGATTCGAGGGGACGTTCTCGCAGCCGAACCCGTTCGCCATCTACCTGACGATGCTGATCGTCATGGGGGCGGCGTTGTTCCCCCATCTCAGCCAGAAGAAGAAGATCGGCATGTCGATCCTGCTCTTTCTCTGCATCGTCTGCCTCTATTACACGTTCACTCGCAGCGCGTGGATCGCGTGCGTGATCGGGCTCTTCGCGGTTGCGTTCATGGGCCGGCGGCGCCTCATGCTCGGTCTCATGGTGGGCGGCATCATGGTGTCGCTGGTTGCGCTGCCATCCATTGCGGGACGCTTTGCGGACCTGGGGTCCTCCACCAGCGCAGCGGGCTATGCGTCGAACTCGCTGTCGTGGCGGTTCGACTACTGGGCAGACGTGCTGCCGCTTGCGAACAAGGACCCGATCACCGGTATCGGGTTGAACATGAGCTCCTACGAGACGAGCCAGCAGAAGGAGCCGCACAACGACTTCCTTCGAGCGTATGTCGAGACCGGCATCGTCGGGACGATCGCCTACCTCGCGTTGCTCGTCAGCATGGTGCTCGTCGCTCGAGAGTCGATGCGATTCACGAAGCGGCGATCGTGGAGCTATGAACGCTCCATCGCCGTGGGATTTGCGGCGTGCGTTCTCGCGTTCGTCATCATCAGCATCGTGTCCAACGTGATCACCGAGGTGATCGTCCTCTGGTATTACGTTGCCTTCGCCGCTGCCGCGTATGCGGTGACACGCTATCGCGAGAACGCTGAACTCGCCGGTCTGCCGCCTCCCGTGGAGGAGCCAGAGCCGGTTCGAGTGGGCGCCTGACGGGGCGGCTCGCCCGCCCCGTAGCGCGAACCGCATAGGCAGCACCAGGTTGCGAATCCTCCACGTCAACAAGTTCCTCTACCGCCGGGGCGGCGCCGAGGCGTACATGGAGGACCTCGCCGATCTCCAGATCGCCGCGGGGCACACCGTTGCGTTCTTTGGGATGGCGCATCCGCTCAACACCCATCTCGAGTATGCGTCGGAGTTTCCGTCGCACATCGAGCTCGAGCCGCCACCGCCGACGTTGAGCGGCCGCGTGCGCGGCGTCGCGCGCATGCTCAACTCGACGTCTGCGAGCCGCGGGATGGACAACGTCCTCGCCGATTTCC
Organism: Candidatus Dormiibacterota bacterium; assembly: GCA_963833055.1. Classification (GTDB taxonomy): domain Bacteria; phylum Chloroflexota; class Dormibacteria; order Aeolococcales; family Aeolococcaceae; genus Palsa-851. The sequence continues at coordinate 12,902 of CAWHWM010000016.1, forward strand.
AGCCGGACGTCGTGCACATGCACAACATCTACCACCAGCTCTCGCCATCGGTGCTGCGCCCGGTTGCGCGCCGCAGGATCCCGGCGGTGATGACGCTGCACGACTACAAGCTCGCCTGCCCGACGTATCAGTTTCTCGATCACGGCAATCTCTGTCAGGCCTGTCTCGGCGGTCACTTCCAGCACGCGGTGCTGCGCCGCTGCAAGGACGGGTCACTCGGGTCCAGCGCCGTCATGGCTGCCGAGCTGTTCGTGCACACGCTCACGCGTGCATATGCACCGGTGCGCGTCTTCATCTGTCCGAGCTCGTTCCTCGAAGGCCGGATGCGCGCGGCCGGTGTGTTTCCGCGACGGATGCTGCACATCCCGCACTTCATCGAGACACGGGACATCCCGGTCAAGACAGCCCCCGGATCGGGAGTGCTCGTGGCCGGCCGCCTGTCGCCCGAGAAGGGGATCGACGTCGCGATCCGTGCCGTCGGTGAGCTCGACGGCGCAATGCTCGACCTTGCGGGCACCGGCCCGGACGAGGAGGCGCTCCGCCGTCTCGCCGATGCCGTCGCCCCCGGCCGCGTGCGGTTCCACGGCCTCGTCGACAAAGCCGAGGTGCAGCGGCTGATGCTCGCCGCTGCCGTCGTCGTTGTGCCGTCGCGCTGGTATGAGAATCAGCCGATGGTCGTCCTGGAGGCGCTCGCGCGTGGCACGCCCGTCGTTGGCAGCGCGCTCGGCGGCATGCCGGAGCTGATCGAGCCGGGTGTGACCGGTGAGCTCGTGCCGGAGAACGATCCGCATGCGCTGGCGGCCGCGCTGACGCCGTACGTGCGCGCCCCGGACCAGACGTTCACGATGCGCGACGCTGCGAGAGCGTTCATCACGTCGGAGTTCTCCCCGGAGCGGCATCTCGCGCGCATCACCAACACCTATGCCGTCGCGACGCGGACGATGCAGCCGCGCGCGGCATGAAACCGGCGAGCATCGCCTTCATCGGGCAACGAGGTGTTCCGGCCACCATTGGCGGTATCGAGCACCACGTCGAGGAGATCGGCTCCCGGCTCGTCGAGCGCGGTCACGATGTCACGGTCTACACGCGCGCGAACTACACGACCGACCGTGTCACCGAGCATCGTGGCATGCGGGTCCGTTACATCCCCACGGCGCCGACCAAGCATCTCGAGGCGCTCGTGCACAGCGGGCTCTCCACCGGGGTGGCAATGCTCCCGGGCGCGGACCGAGCCGACATCCTGCACTACCATGCGATCGGTCCATCGGTCTTCACGCCCTTGCCGCGCGCGCTCACGCGCCGCGGCGTCGTGCTGACGATCCATGGACTCGACTACGACCGCGACAAGTGGGGGCTCGGCGCGCGCACCGCGCTGAAGAGCGCGGGCTGGATCAGCGCGCATGTGCCGCACGCGACCATCACCGTCTCGAAGAACCTCGCCGACTACTACCAGGAGCGCTACGGCCGCCACGCGTACTACATCCCCAACGGCGTCGCACCGCCGGTGCGCCGCGCCCCGCGGCTGATCACCGAACGGTTCGGGCTCCAGGGCGGCGACTACGCGCTCTTCCTCGGCCGCCTCGTCCCCGAGAAGGCGCCCGACCTGCTCCTGCGCGCGTTCCGTCATGTGGACACGACAGCCAGGCTCGTCATCGCGGGGGGATCCAGCTTCACCGACCAGTACGTGCATGAGCTCGAGGTGCTGGCTGCGCACGATCCGCGGGTCCTGCTCGTCGGATCCGTCCACGGTGAGCTGCTCCAGGAGCTCTACACGAATGCGGCGCTCTTCGTGCTGCCGTCGCGGCTGGAGGGACTCGCGTTGACGCTGCTCGAGGCGGCGTCGTACCGGTTGCCGCTGGTGGCGAGCGACATTCCACCGAATCGCGAGGTCATCGGACAGGACGGCCCGGGAGGCCGGATGTTCGCGAGTGGCGACGAGCACGGGCTCACGGCGGCGCTGGCGGCAACGCTCGGCGACCTCGCCGGTGCACGAGCCGGTGCCGAGCAGCTCGGGGAAAGGGTCGTGCGCGACTACGACTGGGACCAGGCGACCTCTGCCACCGAAGCCGTCTACGAGCGGGTGCTCCGCCGGTCTGGAGGCCGCCGGGCGTCACGCTGAGCCGGATCCTGGAACCTGCCGGCCGCTCTCGGAAGGTCAGTGATTGCGACCGATTCTCCACCCGGCTGATTCCGCCGAAAAGGGAGCCTCCACCTACACTCGGAGCGAGCATGCCCGCTATCTGGACCTTGCCGTGGTAGGCGCAATCGAGCGCCGCCGGCTCCCCCGAGGCCTCGTCGCCATCTGCGCCCTCGTGGTGGTGGTGACCGGTATTCCGATCATCGTCACGATCGGGCAGGCGCTCTCCGGCGGGTGGAGCGAGGTGGTCCACTCGTTCCAGGGCACGGACCTCGCACCGCTGCTGCTGCGGACGATCGGCGTTGCGCTGGTCGCCACGCCCGTCTGCGGCATCCTGGGGGTCGCCGGTGCCTGGTTCGTCGAGCGCACCCAGCTTCCGGGCGGCCGCATCTGGGCGCTGCTCCTGGTGGCGCCGATCACGATCCCGGTCTTCCTGACCAGCTACGCGTGGGCAGCGCTCGGCACCGAGTTCCAGGGCTTCTTCGGGGCCTTCTGCATCCTGGCCGTCACGTACTACCCGATCGCCTTCCTCCTCACCTCGGCCGCCCTGCGTGGGATGGACCCGGCGCTCGAGGAATCGGCGATGGCGCTCGGCTGCGGCACGTGGCGCGTGTTCTGGCGGGTCGTCCTGCCGCAGCTCCGGCCGGCGCTGCTCGGCGGGCTCCTGATCGTGGCGCTGGCGACACTCGTCGAGTTCGACGCCTTCGTCGGCATCCACTTCTCGACCTTCGTGGCAAGCATCTACTCGCAGTACCAGGTCAGCTTCTCCGCATCGGGCGCGGCGACGCTGGCCTGCGTGTCGATCCTGCTCTGCGCGCTGATCCTCGTCATCGAGACCAAGCTCCGCGGCAATGCCGCATACACAGGCGTCAGCCACGGCTCACGACGCCGGCCGGAGCGCTATGCGCTGGGCAGGACCACGCCGATTGTGCTCATCGGATTCACGGCGCTCGCGACGTTCAGCGTCGAGATCCCGGTGTACGCGCTTGTCCGCTGGTTCGAGCAGGCCTCGCCGGCGGCGAGCGCAGGAGCCGCCGCCGGGATCAGCGATCTCCTCCCTGCGACGCTCACATCGCTTGCGCTCGGGATCAGCGCGGCGATCCTCACGCTGCTGCTGGCGCTGCCCATCGCGATCCTCGCGACCCGGTATCGCGGCAGGACGGTCTCGATCCTGGAGCGCGCCACGTATCTGTCGTTCGCGCTCCCCGACCTCGTCGCGGCCATCGCCTTCGCCTATGCGACCAGCCAGTACACGGGTGCGCTCTACGGCAACATTGTGATCCTGGTCCTCGCCTACGCCGTGCTCTTCTGCCCGATCGCGGTGCTGGCGCTCCGGGTGTCGTTCGGCCAGATCGAGCCGAGCATGGATGAAAGCGCTCGCTCGCTCGGCCTTGGTCCGATCCGCTCGCTGATCCGCGTCGGCCTGCCACTGGCACGCCCGGGCATCGCCGCCGGCGGCGTGCTCGTCTTCGCGTTCGTCCTCAGCGATCTCTCGACCACGCAGGTGCTTCTCCCACCTGGAATGGTCACGCTCGGCACCGATTTCTGGGCGGACAGCTCGACGGTCGCGTTCGGCGCCTCGGCGCCCTTCGCCCTCATGCTCATGTTCCTCGCGGCGGGGGCGACCTACGTGCTGATGAGCCGGTTCGGCAAGACCCGCCTGACGGCGGTGGCGGCACCGGCATGACCGATCTGCAATGCACCGCGGTGGCCAAGCGCTTCGGCGCCCGCAACGTCCTCACCGACGTCAACCTGACCGTCGCGGCCGGCTCGATCAGCGCCATCCTCGGATCGTCGGGCAGCGGCAAGACGACCCTGCTGCGCATCGTGATGGGCTTCATCCGGGCCGATTCCGGGCAGGTGCGCATCGGCGACGCCGTGGTGGTCGACGCGCCAGGAACGCACGTCATGCCGCAGCACCGCGGCGTCGGCTACGTGGCCCAGGAGGGCGCCCTTTTCCCGCATCTCAGCGTTGGACAGAACGTCGGATTCGGACTGCCACGCTCGACCAGAAAGGCCGGCGACCGGATCAACGAGGTACTGAGCATGGTGGGGCTGACCAGTGACTACGCGCCGCGGCGCCCGAGCGAGCTGTCGGGGGGCGAGCAGCGTCGCGTCTCACTGGCACGGGCCCTCGCGCCCCGGCCGAAGTTGGTGCTCCTCGACGAGCCGTTCTCAGCGCTCGACGCAGCACTTCGCGTCGAGACCCGCGCTGCGGTCATTCGCGCCCTCGCGGAGGAGGGGACGACCGGGGTCCTGGTGACGCACGACCAGGCCGAGGCGCTTTCGATGGGAACCCAGGTGTCCGTGCTGCGCCACGGCGAGCTCGTCCAGACTGCGTCGCCGCGCGACCTGTATCAGACGCCCGTCGACCTTCGCGTCGCGCAGTTCGTCGGCGAGGCGGTCGTCCTGCCGGGCCGCGCGGACCGCGGCATGGTGGACTGCGCGCTCGGCCGGCTCCAGCTCCTCCAACCTGTCGAGGGACCGGTCGACGTCATGCTCCGGCCCGAGCAGATTCACATCGAGGAGAACGGTTCAGCAGCGGTCTCATCACGGGAGGCCAATGTGGTCGCATCGGCGTACTTCGGCGGTCAAACCATGGTCTCGCTGCGCCTGCTCGATGGTGATGGTCTTGCCATCACCGCCGCGTCGACCAGCCAGACGCCACCCGTCGTGGGGCAGACCGTACGCGTCGCGGTCCATGGCAGCGTGATGGCATATGCCACCAGCGAGAGTGCCGCGACTGTCGCGGTGGAGGCCCGGTCGTGAGACGGCTCGTCGCGTGGGGGATGGTGGCCATGGCCGCCATCGTCGGCGTGAGCTGCGGCAGTGGCTCTTCGACTTTGGTGCTCTACAACGGCCAGCATCCGCAGCTGACCTCGGCGCTGATCGCCGCGTTCCAGAAGCAGACCGGGATCACCGTCTCGGAGCGCACCAACGACGGCATCGTCCTCGCCGAGCAGCTGCTCCAGGAAGGCAAGGCGTCGCCTGCCGACCTCTATCTCACCGAGAACTCCCCCGAGCTGACGCTGCTCCAGGAGCGCGGCCTGCTTGCCAAGCTGCCGGCGTCTGTCCTGAGCCAGATCCCCTCAGAGGACAGCGCGCCGGACGGCGAGTGGGTGGGCGTGGCTGCTCGAGTGAGCGCGCTCGCGTACAACACCTCTGAGATCACGGCATCGCAGATGCCGGCTGCCCTGATCGACCTCGAACAGCCGCAGTGGAAGGGCAAGCTCGCCATCGCCCCGAGCGACTCGGACTTCGTCCCGCTCGTCAGCGAGATGATCGCCCACTACGGGGTGGACACCACGAAGACGTGGCTTGCCGGTCTCAAGGCCAACGCGACCGTCTATCAGGACATCGAGTCGGTGGTGGCGGCCGTGAACCAGGGCAACCAGGCGGTCGGGATCATCAACTCGTACTACTGGTTCCGGCTGCAACTCGAGGTTGGCGCGAATGCCATGCACAGCCAGATCTACTACTTCCCGGCGGGCGATCCCGGGGGCCTCGAGAACATCTCGGGCATCGCGATTCTGGCCAACAGCCACAATCAGGCGGCCGCGGAGAAGTTCATCGCGTTCGTGGTGAGCCAGCAGGGCCAGCAGATCATCTCTGCGGGCGATGACTTCGAGTACCCGTTGCGGCCCGGCGTGGCGCCGAACCCTTCGCTCCCGCCACTTGCCCAGATCCATCCCGATGTCGTGAGCCTGGCAACCCTCGGCAACGACCTCCAGGCAGCACAGCTGATCCAGCAGGCCGGGCTCCTCTAGTACCAGGGACCGCGCAGCACGGCTCCGTCAGTGCCCTGACGGAGCCGGCGCGCGAGGCCGTTCAGCCCGCGAGGAACACGTCTCCGGTGTCCGGGGCAAGCGTCTCGGTGGTGACCTGTGCACCCGCAAGGTTCTGATGCTGCGAGGTGAACGTGATCGTCTGGGAGGTGGTGGTTGGGTTGACCCACACGATGCCGTTCGTGAAGGAGCGGTCGAACATCCCGCCGCTCTGCGCGTAGGGGCCGAGCGGTGTGCCGATCGCAACGTGGTCCATCGGCGAGTCAGCGACGATCGAGGAGTCGGCCTGCGAGGCGTCGAAGGAGAAGTACGAGTGACCGTCCGCGGCGAGCAGGAATGACGCAAGCGCGAACTTGTGCCACTGGTTCTGCTGTGCCGCGGTCGATGTCGTGAAGAGCTTGGTGGTGGTGAGCACGGACTGATCCGCGTTCTCGGCGTCAACCAGCATGTTCACGTCCTCGAGCCACTTCTTCTCGTTGGGGAACGAGGTGATCGAGCCGCCGGCGGTGCGGAGCCAGACCTCGGCCATGGCGACGCCGGTCGGCTGGAGGAGGGGCGCTGTCGACGCCTTGGCGCTGAAGTACTTGCCGCCGCTCGAAAGGCCGTTGGGGACGACGATCGCGCCGGGGTTGGCGGATTCGACGGCCGAGGCGATGCTCGAGGTTGCGGAGATCCACGCACTCGCGGTCCACACGGCGCCGGTCGAGGGATTGATCGGCAGGCCCGTGACGTAGCCGGCGCCGAGCGGTGCGGTGCCCATCGTGTCGAGGAAGCAGCCGTCGTCACCGGATGACTTGATCGCAGCGGCGCATTCGCTCGCGACGTTCTGCGCCCACGCGGGGTTGGCGGGATCCATCAGGTAGTTGCCGAATCCCTTCGACTTGATCTGGTTGCCCGCTGCGTCGTGCTCGTACCAGGAGGCCGGGTACTTGGTGCCACCGGCGCTCTGATCGAAGGTGCCGTTGAGATACGCGACGATCTTGAGGTCCGGATTGGCCGCCTTCATCGCCGCGGTGTACGGGGCGAAGATGTTCGCCTGCGCCGAGATGAGGTTGAAGTCCTTCGCGATGGTGACGGCTTCCGTCTCTGTCATCGACCAGTGGCTTCCCATGTATGCGGGTGCAAACAGGGGCAGCACGGTCCCGGTCGGCGGCAGGGAGCTATCCGCTGACTTGACGTGCGCTCCGGTCAGCGTCGTAGCGGGGCCTGCAAGTGACACCGCGCCGGCCACCACGGCGATCGCGAGTGCTCCGAGAACGGCCGGAGTGCCTCGCCTGCCAAGTGTCTTGAACGATCCGATTCCCATTGATGCTCCTTTGCTGCGGGCACCGGGAAATCGACACCATCAGCTCGCGTTCGAGCGGATGAGACGGCAACCCGGCTAGCTCTCGCGATCGAGAGCCCCGTGGCTTTGCGAACCCGCCTCACAGCGGGGTTGCTCTTGTACGACTGCGGCGGAGCGTGCCTCGAACTCGGGGCGAGTTACCGCGTAGCCACCGACGCGTTGCGGGCCCGTTACACGACCTGTCGATGAACGCTCTGTGGTCGGGCGGCACACGGCGGGCGGCGGCTGGGCCAGGCTGGTCCGTAGTCACGTTCGCGCTGTGGTCGGGCTGCAGGGCCGGTCAGGTTGGTCCGCAGCGCTCTGTGGTCTGGCGCCAGGGGACGGGCGTCGCCTGGCTCAGATTGTCCGCTCCCTCCTTCGCGCAAGCAGATTGTCGCGCTCTCTCGGGAGCGGCCAAATTCGCTGAGCGCCGCCCGTCCCCTGTCGCCTTACACCTGTCGTGCCTCAGACGGGAGCTGATCTATGCGCTGGCTGCGCGTCCACCGCCGCCGTACACGTTGTGCCTTCGCGCAGGTGACGTGTGCGTCGAGCGCTGCCGCTGTTCGCTCCTTGCTGTTCAGCGCGCCTTGCACCGAATCTGCTCGGGCCGCAGGGGGGTTGCGCAATCCGGTGCTTGGTGTTGCTGTAAGGGCTTGCGTCATGTGGTACAGGCGATCAAAATCGACTGCGAGTCTGGGGTGGGAGCGACGGCGTGACGTTGTGAACATGCCCGGGAAGCAGCCATCGTCACGTGGGAGGTAACCGATGTTGCGTACGGTCAAACGAGTGCTGGTGATTGCCGCGATCACCATCACAGGTGTCGCTGCGAGTGTGGCGACCGCACATGCTTCGACTTCGGGTCCGCGTCTGGTGACTGCGGTCGGCGCCGTTGCTGCGACGCAGCCGACGGTGAATCTTTCGGGTAAGGGCAAGGCGCTCACCTGGACGCCGAAGAGCGTCAAGGCCAAGCCGGTTTCCGGCACATGTGCCGCGGGGAACTATTCGTTCCTCATCGTGAACAACACGAAGGCGAATCAGCAGGTCGAGTACAGCGGTGGCCCACTCGGCTCGGTGATCCCACCGAAGGACGGCCTCTACGTCTGCGGCAACGGGAAGATCAAGACGAACTTCTGGCCGAAGGCGGATCCGAAGGCGCTGCTCAAGGTGACCATCACCTAGAGCTCATCGACCAAGAGCAACAGAACAGCCTCGGGTCTTGTGCCCGGGGCTGTTCTCGTTACAGAGGATTCGTTGTCGTCTCGACAGTGCCGTCTCCGTCCACCGCCACGCACAAGCCGGTGGCGGTGCACGAGATCGCGTTTGGATTCGGCGCGCCTGCGAGCCCTGTGAGCGTCCAGGTGGCGGATGAGGCGACGGCGTTCGTGGAGGTGGCGACGTATCCACGCGAGTCGACGGCGACGCACAGCGAGACGGTTGGGCATGACACACCGACGAGGCTCGAGGCTGCATCGGCTCTGGCTATCGACCACACAGGATGCAAACCGGTTGGGTTGGTGGTGGTCACCGCGTTGCCGTTGTCATCGACGGCGATGCAATGACCCGTCGTCGTGCACGACACACCGGCCAGGTTCACCGAGCCGTCGACCTTGTTCACGATCCATGAGCCCGCACCGCCGGTTGGATCCGTGGATGCAAGTGCAAAGCCGCTGTCATCGACCGCCACGCAGAGCCGTGCGCTTGGACACGAGATGGCGTTGAGGTTCGCGCTGCCCTCGACATTGGTGACCGTCCATGCATCGGCGCCGCCGAGCGGGTTTGTCGCGGTGACGACATTGCCGTCATTGTCGATCGCGACACACAGCGTGAGGCCGGAGCACGAGACATCGTCGAGGCTCGAAGATCCGTCGACCGGAACAACTGTCCATGCGCCTGCGCCACCGGTCGGGTCCGTCGATGTGATCACGTTGCCCGATTCATCAACGATGGCGCAGAAGCTCACAGTCGGGCACGACACTCCATTGAGGCTTCTGCGTCCGTCGACGTTGACGTCGGCCCATCTGCCCGGTGCTGTGCTCGGATGCGTCGATGTCAGCACATTGCCGGTGCTGTCGACGGCGACACAGAGGTGCGTGGTTGGACACGACACCGCGTTGAGGCTTGAGGTGTCACCGGACTCCGACAGCGTCCACACCGCCGGCGCGACGGTGACGAGGCGTGCAATCACGACAAGCACGAGTCCGGTTGCCGCGGCGGCGCCAGCGCCTGCAGCGGCAGCGATGTGCATTGCGCGAACGCGCACCACTGCGGCGAGGAGGATGGTCGCGGCCAGCACGACACTCACCTCCGTGAACACCACGTTCTGTGCGATGCCCAGCCCTCCGAGCCGGCCCACGCGCAGCGCGGCGCCGCCGAAGACTGCCCAGACAAAATCGAGGGCGAGGAACAGCACGAGCAGGAGCGCCGAGACCACGCGGGGCCGGGTTTTGAGCATCAGCACCGTGGCCACCGCGCCGATCCACATCACCGCCATGAGGCACCCGGTGCCGAGCACCGCCACGTTGACCGGGCCGGTGCCCGGGCTCAGCGACGCGATGTAGTTGGAGAAGAGCAGCCAGAGCGTGCCGCTGATACCGAGGACGACAAGCTGGGTCTGGCTTGGCGTGCCGGCAAGCGATCCCTGCTTCAGCGCGCTCATCGCCAAGCGCCTCGCCTGCTGCTGATCACGAACATGCAGTCCAGTGTCGGTGCTTCCGCCGCGTGCGGGCTGCGGTTTTGCCAACTCGTCGCTGCCCCGCGCGATCGTCGTGCAGCTGGGTGGGGTGAACCCACTCGCGGAAACGGGTGCTGCCACGCACCGGGAACGGGCGCCCGCACCATCGACCGGGGCCCGGTGCGCCGGTAGCGTCGTTGCTACAGACGGCGTACCTCGCCGCAGAGACGACAAGGGGACAGGAAGCATGGAATCTCGAACAGACAGTGTTGGTATTGGATCGGGGGTCAGGCGACTTCGTGGCGTCGCCGCGGCAGGCGTCCTGGCGGCAGGCATGCTCAGTGTGCCGGTGCTCGCGGCGGGCACGACGACCGCCCGGGCCTCGACGGGCACGGTGATCAGCGTGACGCCCACCGCTTTCGGACGGGCGCTTGTCGTCGGGTCGGGACCGTTCGCCGGCTTCACGCTGTACTACATCACCAGCGATCACGGGACCAGCTTCGGGTGCACGAGCACGCCGGTGTCGACCCCCATCGGCGAGATCCAGTGTGCCGGACCTCCGAATGACCGCAACGCCGAGTGGCCGGCCATCACGACCAAGGGCGCGCCCGTTGCGGGACCGGGAGTGTCGCAGTCACTCCTCGGCACGGTGCACCGCAGCGGCATCGGCGATCAGATCACCTACGCGGGGCATCCGCTCTATCTCTTCGACCAGGGTCCCGGCGAGGTGACCGGGGAGGGATGGGACGAGCCGACGCTCCCACCGTGGCACGGCATCTGGTACCTCATGGCGCCGTCCGGGCGCGCCCTGCCCTGGGCTGGTGAGCTCACCACGACACGTATCGGCGGCAAGCTGGTCCTGGCCACGCCGATGATGACCGGAGCCGGGTGGGTCGATTTCCCCGTCTACAGCTTCACGAAGGACACAGCGGATCACAGCGCCTGTCGTGGCGCGTGCGCAATCGCGTGGCCGGGGGTGCTGACCGGCAGCACGCCGGCCGTTTCGAACGGCCTCTCGGCGAACCTGGTCGGGACGTTGCACTCGGCGGCGGGCAGGCAGGTCAGCTACGACGGAAGCCCGCTCTACCTCTTCGGCTTTGAAGGAGTCGCCCCGACGAAGACGGGTGGCTTCGGAGCCACGGGGAGCGGCAACGGCGTCAGGGTCGACGGCGGCACCTTCGAGCTGATCACTCCCTGATCGCATCAGCGCTACGGGTCCGGCCTCGTCGCGGGGCCGGACCCGTAGCCTCTCGCGATGGGAGCCCGGGAGTATTTGTCGGGAAGCGCACAAACGCGGCCACGTCCGGGGAGGCGTTCGTGTAGACTCCGGTCCGTGGTGGGGATCGTGCTGTGGATGGAGCCATCAGGAGGGCGATGCGTCACCTCCTGATGCGTCAGCGACCCGCCGTCTGGGTGGCACTCGCCGCCATCGGATGCGCCGGAGTCTTCGCGTCGTCGCCCGTCGAGGCAGCGACCGCTGCGCCGACGGTGCAGGTCACGACGCCGTCGAGCGAGCAGCTGTATTTCGTGCCCGGAACGGTGAGCTTCACCGGGACAGCGACGGACAGCACGGGCATCACCGGTGTCTCGTATCAGGTGCAGGAGCGCGAATCATCGCGGTATCTGCAGGCCGGCGGAACGTGGAGCGGGACTGCGTATTACGCGAACGCTGCGGTGGAGAGTCCCGGTGCAACCACCACGTCATGGTCGACCTCACTCTCGTCGCTCCCCGCGGGCGACTACGTCCTCAACGTCAAGACAAAGGGCAAGGACGGTAAGTCCGCAACCGCGTCTGTGATGTTCGGTGCAGGCCCGGCTCCGACGCAGAGCGCGCCTGGATATCTCACCCTCCTCTTCGGCCGCGCGGAGTGGGTCGCGGCGTCGTCGAGCTGCGTCCCGGTCCCGGGTCAGCCGACATTGGTGACGATCGCCCAGGCGCTCGCTGCGGAGTCGCCGCCCAGAACCGGCGTGGCGGATCCCGTCACCGATTGGGTTGGCGCTCAGACAGAGACCTGCGTCCATCACGACCCGTATCCGAGCTGGCAGGACCTCAACACGCTGAAGAACACGTACGGCTGGTCCTTCGCCAGCGAGGGTGAGTCGCATGCGTACATGACGACGCTCACCACCCCGGAACAGGTCGTTGAGAGCTGCGGCGCGCTGACCAACCCGGACGGCTTCTACGCGCATGGCCTCAGCGATGCGTGGGGGATGTTCTCGTACGCGAACAACGAGTACACCACCGCGATCCAGACCGGGGTGGTGGCGAAGTGCTACGCGTTCGGGCGCACCTACCGAGGAGGCCGGAACATCGAGGGGCAGATGCTCCCCAACGATCTGCAGCAGACGAACTCGATCCTCGGTGGCACGTGCAACGAGTCAGCGCTGTCAGCGTGCCCCGGCGAGACCAAGCCGACGCTGAACCAGCATGGCAAGGCCATCTACTACCAGGCTCCCAGCTCGCTCGTCAATCTCATGAACGTCGGCGGCAACCAGTGGGTCGTGGTGCAGATGTACAAGCTCGTCAACGGCACCTGCTCGACATCGACCAAGTCGTGCGGCGGCCTCTCCTGGAACTGCAACGGCGCATGGCAGACGCACTGGACGAGCGAGCCGGAGCTGTACTGCAATGCCGACTACATGGCCGCCGTGGCGACCATCCCCGCCAACGTGCTCACCGTGGACCCGGCAACCGTTGCCACCGCATGGGATATCAACCCGGCGGTGACGCAGAAGCCGCTTCCAGCGGTCACCTCGGTGTCGCCGCCATCAGGCACCCCCTCCGGCGGGACCAGCGTGCAAGTGAACGGCTCCGGCTTCACCGGGGCCACCAATGTCGCCTTCGGAGCGACTCAGGCGACGAGCTTCACGGTGAACTCCGATAGCGAGATCACGGTCGCCAGCCCGGCCGGGACCGGCACCGACGATATCGTCGTGACCACCACAAAGGGCATCTCGGCAACGAGCGCCGCGGATCAGTTCATCTATGGCTATCCCCCGGTCGTCACGGGTGTCTCGCCGGATGTCGGACCCGCAGCCGGCGGCACGCCGGTGACGATCACGGGTACCGGCTTCACGAATGCGACCTCCGTGCAGTTCGGCACCGCTGCTGCGACCGGCGTCGCCGTGAACGCCCAGGGAACGCAGATCACGGCAACGAGTCCGGCAGGCGCCACGCTGGTTGACGTCACCGTCACGACGCCGATCGCCACGTCGTCGGTGAGCAGTGCTGACGAATTCACCTACGGACCGACGGTGACGAACGTCAATCCGCCTACCGGCATCCTGACCGGGGGCACGCCGGTGACGATCACCGGTACCGGATTCACCAATGCGACCTCCGTGCAGTTCGGCACCAATGCCGCCACCGATGTCACGGTGGGCGCCGGCGGCACGACGATCACGGCGACGAGCCCCGCCGGCGTCCTGGGGACGGTCGACGTCACGGTGACGACCCCGGCAGGGACGTCGCCGGCGAATCCACCCGACGACCAGTTCTCCTACACGTTGACCGGCAGCACGGTCATGGTGTCGAGCGTCCGCTTCCTTGCTGCTGCTCGGTATCTCGCCGTCCGCTGAGCGCCGGCTGACCTGAGCGCACCGCCCTGCGGGCGGTGATTCGATCGCGCGGGGATGGCTACGGCACTGCCGAATTCGTCATCGCCACATGTGATGGCTGAGATCGGTGCTTTGTGACAACGCGGCCACGGCCCTGTCGCGGCTGCCGACTACGGTCAGGTCACGCTCATGTCTACCAACGGAAGGAACTCATGTCCAACAGCCTCGTGAGGCTCGCCCTCCCTGTCGCCGTTGCCGCCTCAGTCGGTGCACTCATCGTTGGAACGTCCACCTCGTTTGCACCCGGACTCAGCAGTGATCACGTGCTCGCCCCTTCGGCGCTCACTGCACCGTCATCGCACGCCAAGGGCGGCGCCGCGGCGTCGTCTTCCACTCCTTCCGCAACCGCGAAAGCCGCTGCTGCCGCCGGCGCCACCGGGGCGCCCGCTGAAGCTGCCGGCTCCGCATCGAAGAGCAAGGGTTCTGCCGGGTACAACGGCGATCCCCAGACGGTGACCGTCTACGCCTACTCCAGCCATGCGAATCCCACCGCCGTGGTCGCGTCGCTGCCGAAGGTCGTCGGCGGCGTGAGCTGGATCTTCGGATGGAACCAGATCGAAACAGCGCCCGGCGTCTACAACTGGTCCGCAGTCGATGCGGCGATCGCCGCCTCATCAGGCAGTGGCCGCAAGACGATGCTTCGCATTGATGGCGGCGCCACATCGCCGTCGTGGGTTCCCGATCAGCTGACCTTCTCGTTTCAGTCGATGGGTCCTCAGGGCGAGCAGACCGTGACCATGCCGAAGACCTGGTCCACGACCTACCTCGACGACTTCACCACGTTCATCAAGGCATACGGCGCGCGCTACAACAACAACCCGGCCGTGACCAGGATCGAGATGACCGGTGGCGGCTACCAGGGTGAGATGGCTCTGCCGCAGTGGCCCGGCTGGATCGCCGCCGGCTACACCGACCCGCTCATGACGAGCGCGTGGGAGACGCTGATCAGCACATACAAGTCCGTGTTCCCGAACAAGCAGCTGGGCATGGATTACGGCGAGCCGCTCCAGACCTACTACCACTCGAACATCGACCCCGCGGTCCTCGCGTACGCCCATTCGTTCTCCAACGTCGACTTTCAGCAGAACGGCCTGAAGGGCACGACGAGTGAGAACTGGTCGGTCTTCAAGACCCTGCAGGGCCTTTCCACCAGCACGCGCATCGGCTGGCAGATGTGGGGCGGCGACAACTCGTCGACAACGCTCATGGACGCCTTCCATGTCGCCGTCGCGAGCCACGCAAGCTACCTCGAGGTCTACCTCAACGATTGCGTGAATCCCGCGAATGCTGCGGCGCTCGCCTACCTGGCCAGCGACGGGCAGTAGCGCAACGACGCGCACATCGCGTCTGCACTGAAGCTCACCGAGCCGGTGACATCCTCCCGCTGAGGTCGGTCACCGGCTCTTTTCGTGTCTCAGACAGTGTGGCCGTGCGGCCCATATACTCTGGGCGGGAGGGCATTCTCTTTCAGGGAGGGGCCCACGATGTGCGGTTCAGATGAACCGGAGGCGGTGATCGATCGGCGCGAGCCGAGCCGTCGCGCCTTTCTGACGTACTCCGCCGGACTCGCGGCCCTCGCAGTGGGAGTCCCCGAGTGGCCGCGGCGCGTCCTGGCCGCCCCTGCGCCGATGTCGTTGCAGGGCGCCGGCGGAACGATCCCCGTGAGCATGGCGATGCACATCCATTCGGCGTTCAGCGAGCAGTACGGGTCGATGCAGGGCCATCTCCTGCAGGCGCAGCAGAACGCGGTCGACGTCATCTGGTGGACCGATCACGACTACCGCATGAGCGGATTGACATATCGCAAGACGGTGCACTTCACGAGTCTCACGGATGAGCAACCCGCAGCCGGTGAGGGACGGCCATGGCTGTGGGAGATCCAGCGCTCCGGCGACCTCGCTGCCGGTGCAAGCGGCTCGATCGTGACCAACCCCTGTTCGCCGCTCGACCCGGTCGTCGGCGGCAGCCTCGCTGTCTCGGCCCAGAGTCAGAACAACTCGGTGGCCAAGATCGGTGCGTTCGCAGACGCGAACGCGGCGGACTGGAACTATCACTGCAGTCTCATCGGACAGACGCTCTCCATCGAAGTGCTGCCGACCGCGATCAGCTCGCGCGCCTACCTGGAGTTGCGCGTCACGAGCTCGTACCATCCGGCGTCCGGGGGCACGCCTGCCGGCCAGTACGTCCTGTCATATCGGTTCGGTGGATCAGGTGTCGCAGGGACACGTTCGGTGTCCGGGTTGACCGGCGTCGTCAATGTCGCTGTGAGCAGAGGCGTGTGGAACTCCATCGCGGTCACTCCCGCCACGGACATCGCCGCGCTGTGGCCAGACATGGATTCGCGCGACTTCGGCATGTACGCGCTCACCCTCAATGCAGTGTCGACTGGCGATGTCGCGTCCGGAAACTTCGACTACCTGCGCTTCACGCGGTCGAGTGGCGCGGTGCAGCTCGCAACTCAGCCGGAGATGGAGGCGGGATACGCGGCGGCGTATCCGGGTGTCACGCAGTACCAGGGTATGGAGATCTCCCTGACGGTGCCGCATGTCAACTGGTTCGGCAGCGGAGTGGTCCTGACCGACTACGGCACCGTCACCGGTGGCAATCAGCCGAAATACCAGGCATTCGTGCAGGAAACGGTGATTCCGCAAATCCACTCGATGGGTGGGCTGGCGAGCTACAACCACCCGTTCGGCGTGTCGTCCGGGGCAGCGCTGCCCCAGGCGACCCAGGACCAGAAGCTGGCGACGCTCGCCGCAGCAATGCTTGTCGACAGCGCTCTGGGGACGGACCTGCTGGAAGTCGGCTACCCGCTCCGCGCCGGCATCGATCTCGCGCATCACGTCGGCCTGTGGGACGTGCTGTCGCGCAACGGCATCTTCCTGACCGGCAACGGCCCGTCTGACGATCATGTCGGCACCAACTGGCTGCGCAACGGCAACAACTGGTTCACCTCCGTGTGGGCGGTGAGCAGCGCTGAATCGGACCTCCTCACTGCGCTCGCCGCCGGACGATCGTGGTGCGCATCGCTGCCCTGGTTCCGCGGAGGCCTGGATCTGCTGGTGGACGGTGTGTGCCCGATGGGCTCGGTCTCCGTCTCGACGCTCGCGACACGCCAGCTCGCTGTGATTGCAACGGGTCTTCCCACCAACGCAGTGGTGCAGGTGCTCCAGGGAACGGTGGACTACGCCGGCAAGACCTCACCGACACCGAACACATCGGTCATCGCCAGCCTCAGCACGGCCGAGCTTGCCGGTGGATCCGTGACGTTGCAGGTCGACAACGCCGTGTCGTCCTTCGTACGGACACAGGTGCTTGATTCGACCGGCACGGTGGTCGCGCTGTCCAATCCGGCGTGGTTGTTGTTGCAACCGCCGCCGGGTGGCATTCCAGGTCCGAGGGCGGTGTAACCAGAGCGCCTGCGCCTAGCGGAAACCCGGTCGCGGCGAGTATGGTCGCCGCGTGACCGACGGGCGGGTGGCCGGCCGCGATATGAGCCGGAGAGAGGTGCTGAAGCTCGGCGCGCGTGCGGGCGCGCTCGCTGTCGCCGCGCCACTGTTGGGCTCTGTGGCGGCGTACGCAAAACCGTTCTCGCTGGCGCCCGATGCATCGGGTGCCAAGACGACGCTCAAACCGCCGCTGATCGGATTTCTCGATGAGGCTGCGGTTCCGGAATACGACTGGATGCTCGGCTACGTGGTCAACCTTGACTGGTCTGCATTGCAGGCAACAGCCCACGGGCCGATCATCGAGAACACCAACCTCACGCGCGCGATCACGAGCGTTCGCGCGTTCAACGCCGCGCACCCGAGCCAGCCACCGCGTGGGCTGAAGCTTCGAACCGGCGCCGCTGCAGGTGCTCCCGCCGATGTGCAGTCGATCGGCGGCGGCCCATACAAGGTGACTGATCCCGTGCCTCCGGTCGTTTCCGGCGAGGTCGGCGCGTTCTGGATTGCGTCCTACCAGGCGGCGTACACCGACTTCCAGACCAAGCTTGCGGCGTGGCTCGATCCGATCCCCGAGGTGCGCGAGGTCACGATGGCGCTGCCCGCGCTCATCTACGAGGAGCCGTTCCTGCGGTACTCGACCAACGTGCTCGCCAAAGGGCACTGGAACCTGTCCGTGGATCAGAAGTCGTTCACGGCGATGCTCCAGGCGCACAAGGTCTGGAAGACGACGCGACAGGACCTCGCGTACAACCCGTACTCCGCTCCGGGTGGCGATCCGAACTGGACGCAAACGTTTCTCAGCACGGCCCGAGCGATGTTCGGTGCGCAGCTGGTGAACGGCAACAACTCGATCGAGGCCAGCAGTGTCAACAGCGCGATGTACCAGGCGATCGCTGCCGCCGGGCCGCCGATCTACTTCCAGGTGGCCGGCGAGTCGAAGCGCGGCAGCCCCGCCAAGGTCTTCGACTTCGCGGTCTCCCACGGAGCGAACTCCGTCGAGATCTTCAAGTACAGCAGCATCGCGCAGTCACTCCTGCAGGAGTATCAGAGCAAGCTGCTCGCCAACCCGACCTGACCCGCGCACTGACGGATCAGGTCGGAGATGACGATCGCCGGAATCAGCTGATGGGGCCGAAGACGTCGATGACGTCGTTGAGCGTGTCCGAGACGTAGATGTTGCCCGATGGGTCGACGGCGATCTGACCCGGGTCATCGAAACCGTCGGTGATCGTCGTCAACAGGGTGCCGGTGGGCGAGAACACGAGCACATCGTTCGCGCCAGTGTTGGCCACGTAGATGTTGCCCGCGGCGTCGGCGGCCACGCCCTGCGGGTCGTTGAACTGCGGGCTCGTGAACAGCCTGAGCTTGGTGGGATTCGCGCCGTGCGTATCGGTCAATTCCTCGATCCGGTTGTTGCCGCTGTCCGCGACGAGCACGTTGCCGTTCGCGGGATCGATCGCGATGCCGCCGGGCTTGTTGAACGAATGTGCTGCGGAGATCGCGATCGGCTGCATCGTGCTGACGTTGTACGAGACGATCCGGTTGTTCCACGTGTCGGCGATCCACGCAACCTCGTCGCTTGCGCGGATGGCGATCGCGTACGGCCAGTTGAACTGATCCGTCGCCGTCCCGTGGGTGCCGAACGCCTTGATCCCCTTGCACGTCGGGCTGAGGATCTCGACGCGGTATTGCTTGGTGTCGAGGGTCCAGAGGTTGCCGGTGGCTGGGTCGACCGCGACGCCGCGTGGCCAGTTGTACCCGGGAATCGCGGTGCCTTCAGCTCGCAGGCCGCAGGTGTTGATCAGCGTGGGCGTCGACCCAGCCGTGAAGCGGGTCAGCTGCTGACCGACGGTGTTCATCGCATCGATAGCGGTGACGACGCCCCCCGTGGTTTCAAACGCCACCTGGTTCACCTGATTGAACACGGCCGTCGACGTGGGCGCTGGCAGCGTCGTTCCGATCTGCTGCACGTACGCATACGGACCGGTGTCGCTGTTGGTGCGGCTCCATTCCTCGACGCGCCAGTCCCAGAGATCGGCGATCCAGACGTTTCCGGCAGCGTCCACCGCAACTCTGCGGGTGTACCCCAGGGTGCCCGTGGCGCCCTTCGTGCCCGCCACGCCGATGGTCGCGATCCAGGTGCCGCCCGTCGAGTATTCGTCAACGCGGTTGTTGTTCGCGTCCGCGATATACAGCTCCTGCGTGCCATAGGCCAATTGCACCGCAGGATCGGGATCGGTGGCGACTGTGATGCCGTAGAGCGCCCGGAACTGCGTGCTCCCAATGCCGGTCGTCCCCCACGTGGTGATGCACGCCCCCGTCGACGAGAACTTCAACACGTCGTTGTTCGTGTAGTTGGCCACGTAGATGTTGCCTGCGGAGTCCGCGGTTGCATCGCGCAGACCGCCGATGACGCATGCGCCACTCGATGCGATGGTCCCGTTGACACCAATCGATGTGTCGGGCGTGCCGTCGGTGTTGAACGCGCGCACCGCCTTATGGCCTGTATCAGCGACGTAGACCACGTTGTTGACGACGCTGACGCCGATCGGGACGTCCATGGTCGTCCCGTTGCCGTTCGCGGACCAGGCGGTCTGCCAGACGCCGAACGGATTGAGCTTCACGATGCGGCTGTTCATCGCGTCGGCGACGAAGACATCGCCGGCACTGTCAACGCCGACATCGCGGGGATTGTTGAACTGGTTGGTGCCGGTGCCGTATGACCCGTCCTGCCAGAGGAGCACCGGCGCTGCGGTGGTCGAGCCGCCCGGGGTGACATCGAACTCGTCGATCTTGTCGTTGCCGATATCCGAGACGGCGAGGCACGTGTCGGTTGTCAGAAGCCCGAGTGATGGATTCGCCGCAGCGGCGGCAGGGCAACCGCCGGGGACGACCTCATCGCCGCTCGGATACACATACGCGTGATCCGGGCCGCCGATCGTGTACAGGAGCGACGGCGGTGGGATGGTGCCGGTCTTGGCATTTGCCAGCACCGGCGTCAGGCCCATCGCGCCGATGGCGGTGGCAACCGCGATAAGGCGGAGTCGGGGCATGTATGTCATGCCCCGCTGAAGACGTCGATGCGGTTGTTCAGGTGGTCGGTGACGTAGATGTTCCCGGCCGAGTCGATGGAGATGCCGTCCGGTCCGCTGAAGGACATGTGCGCGTGCGTGGTCGGGTTCGTCCAGCTGCTCCAGCTACCGATGAGCGAGCCGTCGATCGTGCTGTACTCGCTGACCGTGTTCGCTGTCGACTGGGTCACGAAGAGCGTGGTGCCGTACAGCGCGACACCGAACGCACCGCTTAGTCCTGTGCCGATCGTCCCGGTCTGGACGTAGAGGTACGGGGTCTCGAGCGCAGTCGGATCGTACGGGATCGCCGGGTCGTAGATCGGCGTGAAGACGTCGACAACTCCCTGGTTGATCGATGGGGCGTAGATGACTCCGCCCGGCCCGACGACCGCATCGGGGCACCCGGTGATGACCGACGGATCCGAGAGGACGACGCCGCATGCGAAGAACGCCAGCTGGTTGCCGTGCTGGTCGGTGACGGCGAAGTATCCGTAGCCGCTGTCCGGGATGTACAGCAGGTTCGCGCTCGACGCCAGGCCCCAGACGGCAGGAGCCGGTGCGACGTCAATCCCGTCCGAGTAGAAGATCGGCAACGGGCCCTGTGTTCCCGGGTACCCAACGCCGCCGAAGACGGTGTCGGAGGTGACGGTGGGCGGTGGACCTGCGGTGGTGGTGTACTCCTTGATCTCGCCCGACCGCGTGTCGGAGACCCAGAGGTTGTTGTTGCTCGGGTCAACGGAGACACCGCGCGGATAGTCGAGCGAGTACGAGCCCGCGAGATTCGGCTGGCGGCTGCCCCACTGCTGGACGAACGTCCCCGGGCTCGCGCTGTTGAGCCCGTCGAACTCCTCGATCCGCTGGTTGAAGGTGTCAGCGACGTAGATGGTGCTGCCATTCGGCGTCACCGCGACACCGGTCGCAGCGTTGAAGCCGCCGGCCGGCGGGGGGATCGACGGATCGGGCGCCTGATTGATCCAGGCGCCGGGAGTGGTCGTGATCGCGGTGTCGAGGGGGTTGAACGAGTCGATGACCCAGCAGGTGTAGTCGCTGATGTAGACGGTGCCGGTTGGTCCGACGGCAACGCCCCGCGGTCCATCGAGCACACCTTGTCCTGTGCAGGTGCCCTTGACGGTGCTTTCCGGGGTGCCGATGTCACCTTCCCAGCTGGAACCTCCCTGTACGAGGAGGTGGGTCGTGGGGTCAAGCGTGTACTTCATGGCGACCACGTTCTGATGAGTCGCGTCCGCGATGTACGCGATCTCGTTGTTCCTGTCGACACCGAGACCGCGCGTGTCCTTGCTCAGACCCGTTGCGTTGGTCTTGCCGAACAGCGCGTTGCCGAACCAGCCTTCGAAGACGCCGGCGCTCGTGAACACCTGGACGCACTGGTTGGTGACGTCGTTGACGAAGATGTTGCCCCACTGGTCAGCGTCGATACCGCGGATGACGCCGAATTGTCCGGCGGCGCAGTTCGTCGCAGCCGAGGTGGTCGTGTCGTTGACACCGATGTACGGGACGCCGCTCGCGAGGGTCAGCTGATTGCAGTCGCTGTCAAACGTGAAGACGACATTCGGCGCGGTGGGTGTGAGCGAGGTCGACTGCACAAGAAACACATCGCCGGCCGGGTTGATCGCGACGTATGGCGAGTAGTAGGCCTCCTCGCCGATGTTCGCGGTGCAGACCAGGGTTCCGTTGCTGGTGTACTCGTTGTAGCCGAAACCGTTGAAGGCAAAGGCCACCACGAAGTTCCCGTTGGTCGGATCAACGGAGATGCCCGACGGCTGCTCGCCGATGTTCCCCGGCTTCGTGCCCTTCTTCTCGTAGGTTGTCAGATATGTGCCTGACGGGCTGAAACGCTTGATGTTGTAGTTGGTGTAGTCGTCCACCATGAGCGTGCCATTGGGCTGGCCGGCGTAGTCATTGGTGGGATCCCAGGCCATGCTGAACGGATAGACGAAGGCCTTGCTGGCCTTGCCGATCGTCATGACCGGAGTTGGAGCCGTGAACGTTGCCGGCGCCGCAGGTCCGCTGGTGCGCGCCGCGTCGGCGCTGGTGCCTTCGACCGCGAGACCGGCGGTCAGTGCCAGCAACCCGGACATGGCGACCAGGCGAAGACGCGAGAAGCCGTGCGACCCACGCATGGACCGACGTGATTGTCCTTCCATCCCAAAGTACCCCCTCATCAGCTGATCAGCTCACCCACTCATCGTCCCGCCGGGTGCCGAGCTTCCTGAACTCGGCCTGCGGTGACTGATAGTAGGGAGCTTAGAACATCCCGGCGCGCGACGTGATCGGCCGGCGGCGGCCATGCAGCCTCTCATGCGAACGCGTACGCGTCGGTGGATGTGAACGCCGGTGACGACGCGGCATTCTGGGCCGTCAGCACGTCGCTGCCCGATGCCGGCGGCGACGACGGCACCGTGTAGGTGATCGACACATCCCCATTGGCGTCGGCGGTGAATGGCTGTGGTGTGGACGACAGGGTCACCGCGCCCACCATTGCGGAGCCGCCTCCCGCCGTCGGGTCGAACGAGACCCAGATGGTCACGCCGGGAGCCGGGGTCCCATTTCCGGCCTCAGCGGTGACCGTGACGGTCACGCTCGCGCTGGGCGACAGCGATGCGGTGGGCGCGATCGGGGCGGGGGAGAAGACCTCCTGCGCCGCCGGTCCCCAGAGCGACACGCGGCTGTTGCCGAGCTCGGCGACCGCGATCGAGCCGTTGAGCGGGTTGTAGGCAACCGACTCCGGGGTGTTGAACTGGCCGGGCCCTGATCCCAGGGAACCGAAGCTGACCGCCGGGGCCGAGCCGATCGGGATGCCGATGACCCGGTTGTTGCCCTGGTCGGCGACGAGGAGGATCTGCTGGCCTGCCGGCCCGACGAGCGCCATCTCGCTGGGAGTGTTCACCTGGCCCGGACCGCTTCCCTTGGTGGCGAGCGTGGCGAGGAGCGCCCCAGTCGACGAGTACTCCTCGACGGCGTTGTTGCCGCTGTCCGAGACGTACACATTGCCCGAGGAATCGACCACCACGCCCTGTGGGGACTTCATCGCGCCACCGTCGGTGATGGTCTGCAGTACTGAGCCCGTGCTCGAGACGTGGAGCACACGGTTGTTGCCGTAATCCGCGATCCAGAGCGAGCCGTCATTGCTGGGATCGAAGGTGACCTGGCGCGGCCGGTGCAGACCTCCGGCAACCGTGATCTGGCTCAGGTATTTGCAGTTGGAACTGAAGAGCTGGACGGTGTTGGCCTCCTGTGTCACCGCGATCGTGCTGCCATCGGCGCTGACCGCGATGCCACGTGGGAACTCGAAGGTGCCGGCGACGATCCCGTATGAACCGAACTGGCAGACGAAATTGCCGTTGGGGTCGAACTTCTCGACACGGTCATTGAAGTAATCGGATGCGTAGAGGTCGCCGTTCTGGTCGTACGCAACCGACCACGCTCCGTTGAACCCACCCGCCGCGGGGGGTGTCCCGGTGATGAGCATCGGCGACGAGTACACGGGCTTGCCGCTCGAGCTGATGGTGAAGAGGTCAACGTCGTAGTTGTACGTGTCGGTGACGGCGATCATCCCGTTGTAGGCGAACAGTGAGAGCGCCGAGACGAACTGGCCCGGCGCATTGCCGCGGCCACCACTCGTCGCACCGATGAATGTCCCGGTCGTGGACACATGCTCGATGCGATAGTTGCCCGCGTCGGCAACCCAGATCCCGTTACCGGTCGGGTCGGCGACGACAGCTCTCGGCGCCTTGAACGCACCGTTGCCTGCTCCGGTCTTTCCGAAGACCCGCATGCATGCGCCCGTTGTGGGATTGAGCACGACGATTCGGTTGTTGTCGGTGTCTGTGGCGTACAGCGCTGTGTTGCCGGGTCCCCAGCCGATGCCCCGGACGCGCGTGAGCGCCTTGCCGTCGCAGCCATTGCTGGATGACACCGGCGACGCGGATGTTGCGGTCCAGTCCACTTTGCCCGAGGTCTTGTTGAGCGCGACCACGTCATAGCCGTAGGTATTCGCCACGTACGCGTTGGTTGCGTCAAGAACGAGACCGTATGGAGAGCTCAGCGCTCCGCCGGTCTTCGCGCCGCTCCCAAGGGTTTTGACCTCGTTGCCGCTCAACGTGAATTCAACGAGACGGTTGTTCTGCGTATCGGGAACCCAGATGTCGCTGCCGTTGGGATCGAGCGCGATGCCACGCGGGTTGGTGAGCCCGAACGACTTCGGAACGATCACCTGCACGGTCCCGGCACTGGTGCGCTCGACGATCTGACTATTGCCGGAATCAGCGATGAACACATCGCCGCTTGAGTCCTCGACACCGCCGTCCGGATAGATGCTCGCGGTCCCGTTGGGATTGGAGATCTGAGACTGATAGACCGGGTTGAGGCTGAACGTCGTTGGCGGGGTGATCGCGAAGCTGTCGCTGGTGCCAGTCAGCGAGTCGTCGGTGTCCGTCGCGGTCAGGCTGTCGCTGGGTCCGACTGCATCGACGGAGCAACCGCTGAACGTCGCCACGCCGTTGACCGCTTGGACGGTGAGGCCGCCAGTATCTGTGCATGTCAGGTTACCCGGACCGTTCAGGCTGATGGTCACGTCGCTGGAGTCACTCGTGACGACGTTGTTGCCACTGTCCTCGATGGAGACGGCAGGTTGCGGGTTCAAGGCCGCGTTCACCGTCGCGCCACCGGGACTCGGGGTGAATGCGAGCTGGGCCGGCGGGCCGATCGGAGTGGTGACGTTGAACGCCCCGCTGCTCCCGGTGAGCGAATCGTCGGTGTCCGTTGCAGTCAGCGTGTCACCGTTGGCCACGGTATCGACGGAACAGCCGCTGAACGTGGCCACACCGTTGACGGCGGGCATTGTGAGGTCGCCGGCGTCCGTGCATGTCAGCGTGCCAGATCCGTTGAGACTGATCGTCACATCGCTGCTGTCGCTGGTGACCACGTTGCCGAAGCTGTCCTCGATCGAGACGGCGGGTTGCGGGCTGAGCGGCGAGCTCGCAGCCGCGCTGCCCGGTGACGGGGTGAAGACGAGTTGGTACGGCGAGCCGACCGAGCCCACGGTGAAACCGGCACTCGTTGTCCAGGGCAACGTGCCGTCGCTCGCGGTCAGCGTGTAGTTGCCCGGCGTGTCCACCGAACAACCGCTGAAGGTTGCGACCCCGTTGACCTCGGGGGCCGTGAGGTCACCGGGATTGGTGCACGTCAGCGTTGCCGACGGTGATCCTGTCCCGGGTGTCAAGCCGATGGTCACAGACCCCGTGTCAGTGGTCACGGCGTTGCCGAGCGTGTTCTCGACGGTGACGACCGGCTGCGAGCTGAGCGTCTGGCCCGGGTTCCCGCCGCCCGGCGGTGTGGTGAACGCGAGCTGGGTCGCGATGCTGAATTCCTGCACGCGGTTGTTGTAGGTGTCGGCGACGAACAGCGTTGTGCCATCAGGCGAGACCGCGAGGGAATGCGGCTCGGCGAATTGCATGTTTCCGGTGCCAGGGCCGCCGAAGCCCCCGCCAAGCAGTGTCAGCGAGGAGGAGAGATGCACGACGTCGTTGCCATTGGTATCGGTCAAGCTCGTGCCCGTGTTGGCCACCCAGATCGATCCATCCGGCGCGAGGGCGACACCCTGCGGTGCGTCAAGGCCGGTGTAGCTCGCAACGTAGTTGCCGCTCATGTCGAGCTCGACGACGCGGTTGTTCCCCGTGTCGGCGATATAGATGTCCGTTGCGGAGGCCACAACCGACTCGGGGTTGAGCACCTGGTTCGTGTTGGGCGTCGAACCCTTGGTACCGAATGCCGCAAAGGTCTGCGTCGCGGGGTTGTAGCTCTGCACGCGGTTGTTATCCGTGTCGGCGATCCAGAGAACGCCGTTGGCAGCCGAACTCACGCCCTCGATGTAGTTGAACTGCCCGACGGCTGTTCCCTTGCTGCCGACGATTGACGGCGTGCCTGTCAGATTTGCGTTGGTGAAATGCTGCAGCCGGCCGTTGCGCGTGTCGCCAACCCATACCGTCTTGTCGGGCGTGACCGCGACGGCCTCGGGCCACGAGTACTGGCCGGCGGTGACGCCACGCGATCCCTGTTCGGTGACGTAGGCCCCGGTGGGGCTGAATTCCTCGATCCGCTGGTTCAGACGATCGGCGACATACGTCGTGCCGTCCGGTCCGACAGCGACGCCGTATGCCTCGCTGAATCCAGATGCGGGCGCCGGACTCCCGTCAATCTCGTACGTCCCGGTCGTCCCGTTCGGAAGGAACTCATGGATACCGCTGCCCCAGAAGTCGGCGGCCCAGATGTCGCCGGTTGCCGGATCGACGGTGACGCGACGGAGCGCGTTGAAGAAGCCGGCATTACCCGGCGGCTCCGGGCACGCCTTGGGGCATCGCGCTCCGTATTCGCCCAGGACTGCGCACTCGTTGGCCTGGCCGTTGAGCGTGCTCTTGCAACTGGTGATGTTGTAGACGCCGATTCGCTCGTTGCCGGTATCGGCGACGTAGCCGGTCTGCCCGTCGGGGCTGAAGGCGATGTTGTATGGAGAGTTCACCTCACCATTCCCATGGCCCGCCTTGGCGCCATCGCCGATGACCTTGTTCGCTGTTGTGACCCACGCAGTGCCCACCTTGGCCGAGGACGCCGTGGTGCATGTGCACTGGAAGGCGCGGATCTCCTCATCGTTGTAGTCGGCGACCCAGATCTCGCCGTCCGGCCCGCGCCGAGCCTCGCGAGGCGACTTGACCACGCCGGCGGGCGATTCCCAGATGTACTTTCCAGCAGCAAAGGGGCCGAAGCCGCCCGTAGCGGGAACCCCGCCCACAGCGGCGTATGCCTTGATCTCGGAGTGTCCGGTGTCCGCGACCAGGACCTCGTTGGTCGTTGCGTCATAGCTGATCCCGATCGGCGTGCTCAGCTTGCAGGCGGCAACGGTTCCGCAATCCGTCGCATCGCCGGCAACCCACAGCAACGTGCCCTGGTAGCTGAACGCCTCGATCCGGTTGTTCGCGGCGTCGGCGACGTAGATGTTCGAGTTGGCGTCGACGGCGACATCGCGATCGGTGTTGAACTGCCCCGGCGCGCTGCCGTAGGAGCCGAAGGTCTCGATCGGTGCGCAGGTTGAAGTGTCCGGGACGGGACACTGCGTGGGATCGAAGATCGTCACGCGGTTGTAGCCGGTGTCGGCGACAACAACCACCGGAGTAGGTCCGCCGGCCGTGGGGAAGCTCGGATCCCAGATCAACCCACTCGGATACATCGGCGCCTGCGATGGACCGGCGAGCGGCTGGAGGTACGAGACCTGGTCAGAGCCCGCGGGAGGGCTCGATGCGCCACTTGCAACAGCGGTCGGTGCGGCGAGCGACGAGGTGAACGTTGCGAGTGAGGCGGCCGCGATGACGAGGCTCGCAGCGCGACGGAGTGTCGTGCGTGCGTGACCCCGAGCAGGTGCCGTCCCGCTCATCCGCGCGCCTCGAAAGCGCGCAGGAGACCCAGGAACGTCAGACCAGCGACGCTGATACCAGCGTAAACAGTCAAACCCCCAACCTCTCTCTCACCCGATCGTCGGTGCTCAGAGCACCCCCTTCTTCCTTCGTACTGTATCAGGTCGGCAAATCTCGATTGACGAAGGGATGAGTGTCATCTCCCAATGCGATTGATTTGCACGTTCTGGCAATCGTTCGCGGGATCCGGCGGCAACCGGCGAACACGGGCGCATGCTGCTTCCATGAACGTGGGCGTTCCCGTCTGGAGGCGGCGGAGCACCATCCTCGCGGCCGCCGGGGTCATCGTCGTGCTGGTCGCTGCCGGCGTTGTGGTCCTCGTCCGGTCCCGGCCCTCGTCCCCACCCGTGCAGAAGGCCGGGAGCGGCGTCGTCTCGAGCAGGCCGGCGTGCTTCGCCTACATCGAGCCGGTCCGGGCAAGAACGGTCGCCTCCATCGACGCGACGGCGAAGGCGCTGGCGCCCACCCCATGCCACGGTGATTCCTGGATCTTCCGCTGGTCGCAGATCGAACCCACGCCAGGCGTCTACAACTGGTCGCTCATCGATGCGGCGCTGGCCGCGAGCAAGCCCAAGCCCGTGTTCCTTCGGGTCATCGCAGGAACCCAGTCGCCGTCGTGGTTCCCCCGGGCGGACGAGATCTACGTTCCGAACGAGGGAGAGGGGACCTCGGGGTGGATGCCGGTCCCATGGAATCCGACCTTCCTCAGCGACTGGGGCCAATTCATCACCGCCTATGGAGCGCGTTATGACGGCAATCCGCAGATCGCGATCATCGAGGGGGGCGGCGACGGCCCCGAGGGCGAGGCCGATCTCAGCGGCACCTACGCGCAGTGGGCGGCGGTTGGATACACCGTGCCCGTCTACGCGGCTGCCATCGCGCGCCTCATCCAGGACTTCAAGACGGCCTTTCCGCACAAGCGGATCTCGTTCGCCGGTGCGAGCGGTCCGTCGCGACCACCGCCCGGTATCGGCAGTCCGCAGGCTGCGTTCCTGCACGACGTCGAAGCGGCCCACATCACGGTGCAGTTCAACGGTCTGAGCTCGCTCGCGCAGTGGCCGGTGCGAGCGGCGGCGATCGTGAACACCGCATCTGACGGCTATGGGTATCAGATGCTCCGGGCCGTCGGCGGTTCCGGTGTCGGCCCACTGAGCGCAGATCTTCAGGTTGCGGAGCGGCTCGGCGCGAGCTTTGTCGAGGTCTACTACGAGGATGTCGTGAACCCGGCGAACTGGCCGGTGATCACCGCAATGCAGTCCTGAACAACACATCAAAAACTGCTAACGCCGCACTCGGGACGAACACGTCAGCACTCTGACAATTTCGTGTAGAAAGCATTGCTGCACAAGGCATATCTGTGCAGTACTTCTTAACGATCAGGTCGTGCAAATGTTCCCAAGCGCACCTGTGCTATGGTCCCGCGAACTCAGGAACCCCACCTGCGTGGGGACCGTTGGTGGACCCCGGGATTCTTCCGGGGACGGGTGCGCGCCCGCATATTTCGCGCTGGGGGAAGTTGCTTATGAAAGCACTTCGAATTCATGGCGTAAGCACGCGCCTTGCCGTGCTTGGGGTCATCCTTCTTGCCGGGGCGGTCGGCGCTTTCGCCCCATATTTCGGCGCTCGCCTGGATGCTGGAATCACTCGGACACCTGGCGTCACCACCTCCGCTGCCGCACCGTCGAGCACTTCGCCGGCTGCCATCGGAGGGGGCGGATCGCTCAACAACGGAGCGACGAGCACCGGAAACACAGACGGCATCATCCTTTCGAGCACGACGAACGCTTCGACGCCGTGGCTGCTCCACTTCTCTCCGCTCTACATGGGCGGCGGGAAATTCACCGAGGCGCAGGCCGTCGCCGTTGCGAAGAATTACGACATCATCGCGGAGCACACCGGTGTGCTGACCCCGTACATCGCCGCGATGAAGGCCGTCAATCCCTCGCTGAAAATCGTCGCGTACGTCAATGGCGCATTCGACATGAGCAAGTCGGGCACCACATATCCGGCGTCGTGGTACGCGAAGGACTCGAAGGGCAACAAGGTCCGGTCGGTGATGTTCGGCAACTGGTTGATGCTGCCCACGCCGCAGTGGTCATCGACTGTTGCCTCGCTGTGCAAGACGCAACTTGCGAAATCGCACTACGACGGATGCTTCCTCGACACGCTCGGCGTCGGGCCGCTGCTGCCGGGATACGTGACCGGATTGCCGATCAATCCGTCAACGAAGAAGGCATTCACGTCATCGACGTGGATCACTGACCAGGCGAGCACGATCACCGCCGTCAAGCAGGGCAACCCGTCGGCGCTCGTCATCGCCAACGGCCTCGCCGACGGCCAGAAGTTCAGCCAGACCAGCCCGCTGCTCGCGGCCGCGCACACGGCGATGTCCGAGATCTTCCTGCGCGTGTCGAAAAATCCCGAGAGCGATTTCCCGAGCACGGCCGACTGGCTCCAGGACGTGAACATGCTCACCTACGCCGGCGCACACGGCTACGGGGTGATGACGGTCACGAAGCTCTGGACGAACGCGACGGCGGCGCAGATCGAGCAATGGCATCGCTTCACGGAGGCAACGTTCCTGCTCGGGGACGGTGGGCTCAGCGCCTATTGCTTCACGGACGCGAAGACGGCTCCAGGCCTCAGCCTGATCACCGCCGATGACACCGTGGCGATCGGAACGCCGACAGGCGCCTACGCACTCGTGAGCGGCGTCTACCGGCGGACCTTCACCAACGGCATCGTCGCCGTGAACCCGGGGTCGTCCTCGGTCACGATCAACCTCGGCGCAACCTACATCAACCTCAGCGGCGGGCACGTCTCGTCCGAGGTCCTCGCGCCGCACACGGGCGACATCTTCATCAAGTAGTCGCTTTCCGGTAGCCGTTGCAATGGGATCGGGCCATCCCCGCCGCAGTCGCGCTGCGGCGGGGGTGAGCCCGGTTTCGCGCACCCGCGGGCTCGGGTTCGACAGGGCTCCCGAGACCCGGTATACTCGTTTGTAGGAAGGACGTTTTGGGACTTCCATGAGTTAAGGGGGCGTCGGGTATCTCATGCAGAAGGTGAGGTTTGTCGTGGCCGCGTCTGCGGTCGGCATCGTGGGCATGGCGGCATCTGCGGGCGGCACCGCACAGGCATCGGCGACATTGACGAACCCGACCTTCCAGGCGACTCTCGCCGGACCGTCGCTTGCGCCGATGTACTCGAGCGGCCTGATCTACGCGGCGACGTGGCCCGGCACCACGGACGGAGCGGTGGTCGTGGCCGACACCGGCTACAACCGCATCTCCGTGTTCGACCCGAGCAAGTGCCCGAACCCTGACACCACCGTCTGCACGCCGATCCTGCAGTTCGGCACCCTCGGCACCGGCCCGGGACAGTTCAACACCCCGCGCGACGTCGCAGTTGACGCTGCCGACAACATCTACGTCGCCGATGCGGCCAACAGCCGCATCGAGGCCTTCAACGACACCGGCACCTTCCTGTGGCAGGCCGGCGGCCTCGGCAAGGCCGTCGAACCAGCTCAACGTGCCGATCGGCATCAGCTACGACGCGACCACCAATGAGGTGCTCGTGGCCGACACCGGTCATTCAGCGATCAAGGCATTCGCCGCCGTGGGCGGCGTGCCCGCGTCAGGCGGATTCGGTCCGTTCGCCGCCGGCGCGTACATCTGGAAGTCCCCGACGGGAATCCTCAAGTCGCCGCGTGAAGCGCGTCGTGGACCTGACGGCGAGATCTGGGTCGCCGACTATCACAACGAAGAGGTCAAGGCCTTCCAGTGCACGTGCACCACGTCGAGCACTGCGGTCGGCATTCCGTGGGGCACAACGCCCAACAAGGTCATCGGCGACGGGCTCGCGCAGGGTCATGCCAACGGCGAGGTCAACTCCCCGTACAACATCGCCTTCAGCCCCAATGGCCAGATCGGCTACGTGTCGGATACCGGCAACGAGCGGATCGGCGTCTTCAACGTCACCAGCTGCACCGGCACGCTGAACGGCCAGGCGGATGAGTGCACATGGCTCGCCAACTACGGCGCACGCTGTCCCAAGGTCTGCCCGGCGCCGCCCGCCAACGCCGGATACTTCCAGGCGCTACGCCGTGTCGCGGTCGACCCGGAAGGCGACATCTGGGCGTCCGACTTCTGGGGCAGCGGCATCCACGAGTTCAGCGGGTACCCGTCGGGATCCACGAGCGGGATGACCGAGATCGACGGCAATCCGGCTCCCGCGCCCGGCTTCGCCGAGGCGTACGGCATCGCCGTCGGCCCAAGCGGTTTGACCTACGCGGTTGACCGGCTCAACCAGCGTGTCGAGGAGTTCAGCGCCACCGGCACCTACATCACGTTCGAGGGCAAGCGCGGCACCGCCGCCGGCGACTACTCGTGGCCGGAGGCCGTGGCTGTTGCGCCGAACGGCAACGTGTGGGTTGGCGACACGCGCAACAACCGTCTCGAGGAGTACTCGTCGAGCCTCGCCACGCCGCCGCTTGCGGTGGTGACCGGTAACTCGACGGTCGGTGTGTTCAATTACATCGAGGGCATCACAGTCGCGAGCAACGGCGTCGTCTGGGTCGCCGACACGGACAACAACCGCATCGTCAGCTACAACCCCACGACCGGGGCGATGGCCGCATTCGGCACACGCGGGAAAAATGCCGTCGTCGGCACGCCGGCGCAGTTCATCGATCCTCAGTCAGTCGCGGTCTCGGGAACCGACATGTACGTTGCCGACACCGGCAACAACCGCGTTGTCGAGGTCAATCTGAGTGGCAACATCGTGGCGGTCTACGCGACCCTGGACGCTCCGCAGGGTATTGCGCTGTCCCCGGACGGCACGCTCTGGGTCGCTGACACAGGCACCAGCGCCACCGACGCGACGGGCAACCAGATCGTGCATCTCTCGTCGACGCTCACCAACCTCGAAGACGGCTTCGGCGGTCCGGGGACCGGCACGATGCAGTTCGACCTTCCGCACTCGCTGGCGGTCTCGCCTTCGGGCAGCACACTGTTCGTCGCGGACACGTACAACAACCGCGTGCAGGAATTCAACATCACCGGAAGCTGATGCAGAGCGGGTGGCGGCACGGATGCTTGCCACCCGCTTTCGCACGACGGTTCGCGTGATCTGGTGGTAAGGGCTCTCGACCTGCTGTCCTGACATGTCACGGCGACATCCGAGATCGCCAAACGACGTCAGGTGCTTGGTGACGCTTTGTTCACTGAAGTGTCACAGCCCGTCCCTAGGGTGAGGTGGAGTTCACCAGCCCCCTTATCACCGGGATAGATAGTATGCGGAATTCCTTCTCGCGTCTTTTGCTCGCCGGCGGTCTCGCGGCGACGGTTCTGGTGGCCAGCCACAATCTGGCGACCGGCACGCCCGCCGATCTTGGGGTCGCAGCCGGGTCGATCGTGGGAAGCCCGTTCGGGCATAGCACCCCGTCCACAGGAGCGCACGGGGCAACGAAGGCGAAGGGTGGATCCAGCAGCCGGGCCGCCGGCAGCTCCGGTGCGAGTGGCTCCAGCGCCTCTGGACTGAACAAGGGCGCCGGATTGACGGCGATCACCTCCGCACCCGATGTCAACACCGGGCTCCTCATGCGCAGCCCGTCCCCGCCACCGGCTGATCTCGATCAGTACGTCGACGGCTACATCATCGAGGCGGCTTGGAATGCCATCGAGCCCACGGAAGGGAGCTTCGTCACCACCCGTATCGACAAGGCCGTCGCCGCGGTGGACAAGTGGAACGCCGCCAATCCCAACAATCAGCGCGGGCTTCGCCTCCGGATCACTGCCGGATACAACACGCCGTCCTGGGCGCTCAATCTTGGCGGTCCTGCGGTGCACCTCTGCTCGCAGAGCGGCTCATGCGGCCTCGTGCCGCGGTGGTGGACCGCGCCGGTGCAGGCGGCATACGCCGCATTCACCGCCAAGCTTGCGGCCTACGTCAATCCGATCCCCGAGATCCGTGAGGTCACCGTCGGACTCACGATGGTTCGCTTCGGCGAGGTGATGGTTCGCTTCCCAACCGTCGCCGGTAACGCCGCCGCGTACTCCGCCGCGGGCTATACCGAGGCGCTCGACATCGCCGCGATGAAGGCCGAGATCAACGACGGCAAGGCGTTCAAGGCCGTGACCCAGATCGATGTCGCTGACTATCAGACGCCTTCGAACGGCCAGGACATCACGGTCAGCCAGGAGATCATGGACTACGCGGTAGCCACGCTTCCGCACGTGCAATTCGCCAATGCGTCGATCACGCAGAGCCCCGGCCAGAACGCGGCGATCTTCTCGCTGATGCAGACGTACGGCGCCCGTGGTGCCAAGACGGCGAGCATCACCTTCCAGACCTTCCCGACACTCAGCAGCGTCACCGAGACACTCGCCCGCGCGGTTGCGTATGGCGCGTGCTCAGTGGAGATGCCACAGAGTGGCGTGACTCCAGTCATCGCGGCGACCTATGACGTGCAGCTGCGTGCCAACTGCGTCGACGAAGGGATCCAGGTCCCGGCCACCCCGCCCGCGAACGCGAGCAACGTCCCGATGCAGGCGAACAACCTCAGCGCCGCGCGCCTCGGTGACAACTGGGGCGATAACTGGGGCATCGATAGCGTCCTCACCGCTTCGCACCTCGGCGTCGGCTGGGGCGACAACTGGGGAGGACAACTGGGGCACTGACACGACACCGCGGCGCTCCTCCACCCACTGGGGCACTGACACGTGCTCACCGCGGCGCATCCCCATGGCGACAACTGGGGCGATAACTGGGGAGACAACTGGGGCACTGACACTGTGCTCACCGCGGCGCATCCCCACGGCGACAACTGGGGTGATAACTGGGGAGACAACTGGGTCAACAGCCTGTAGGCACAAACGCCGTCAGGACACCTTGCTCCGCCGCGCCGGCGCTCAGCCTGTAGTGCTGTACGTGAACTGGTCGGCACTGCCGGTCGCTGACAAACCCCGCGTGGTTGTCACCGTCACATTGACGGTGCCCGCCCCGGGCGGGCTCACGGCCGTGATCTGCGTACTCGAGTTCACCACGAACGAGGTCGCCTGCACCGAACCGAATGCCACATGCGCAGCACCCGTGAATCCAGATCCAGTGATCGTCATCGTGGCACCACCTGCAGTGGCACCGTCCGACGGGCTCACTGCAGTCACCGAAGGAGCGGATGCCAACGTGACCGCCGGATTCACACCCCACGCTGTAGCAACCGTCGCCGGACTGACGGTTCGCACATTCGCGGGAACGGCCGCCATCACCGCGAGGAAGTCGTTGTAGCAATACGCCTCGCCCTGACTCGTCCAGTGATCCTGCCAGTTGGGTGACGTGCAGTCCCAGGACAGCGTGCCATCGGTGCCGGCACCGACCAGGAACCGATAGAACTGCAGGCTCGTCCACTCGCCGCCGGCAGTGTTCACGAGCGCTTCGAGCGTTGCGGGCGACGTGTAGTACGGGCTGCAGCCGTGGCATCCCGTCTCGTGCATGGTGTGGCAGGCGAGCGTGACGTCATCGCAGCGTCCACCGGACACGCTGTTGGTGCGCTGCAGCCAGGGGGAAGCCATGCTGGATTCGATGTTCCGTCCCGTCTGATAGGTCCGACCGAAGGCAAAGCAGTTCGACACCGGATTGGTCTGAATCGCGCTGGTGAACTCGTCGTCCGGATAGGCGAACATGCCCCATGCGTCGCTGAAGCCGTGCGCGTAGAGGCCGCTCACCGGGTCGGTCAGCGAGCCGCACGATTCGGCGACCTGATTCGCGTAGCTGATCGTCGTCATCTTCGGCTTGTATGTCTCCGACGCACTGACGAAGCTCCATCCCAGCGACTGCAGTGCGTCGAGGTCACTCCATGTCGGGTACTGGTTGTTGTGGCTGAACGTCCCACATCCTTCCGTCGTGGAGCCGATCGTGTCGGTGACGACTGCACCCGTACCCGTGAGCCCCATGGCGGCCATCGCCTCACCGACCTGCAGCAGCGTCGGAGCGCCGGGCACCGCAACGCATTTGCGCGACGCAGCGACCCAGTTGCTTCGCCCGAACATGATCGTCAGATACCCGGGGTTGGTGGCGGTCGGTGCAGGGCCGCTCGCGAAGACCACGTTGCTCACCGGCGACCACGCCAGGGTTGTGTCCTGCGCTTTTGCATACAGCTCGAACTGTCCCGATCCGAGTGTCACCGCTGACGACCACGTCGCCTGTCCGGCGATCGGCTGCGAGAGCGTCGCGGGGAGCCACGCTCGCGCAGCACCCCAGGAGGTCCCACCCAACTGGAGCCACACGCCAGTCCCCTGGTTCTCCAGCGACCACTTCACGAACTTGATCGCGACCGATGAGACCGCCGTCCCTGTGAAGGTGGCCGGGTTCGTCGTTATCAACCCCTGGCTCACAGGCGCGGTGATCGTCACCGCCGGCGGTGTTGCGGCCTGCGAGAGCATCGGTGCCTCTGCCGCAACAGTTCCGAGCACCGCCACCGCGACGAGCACCGCGAGCGATCGGAAGCGCCTCACCCGCGGTGCCGACGTCGCGCGAGTCACCCGGCGAGGACTGTCCCTGTCCCGGTCGCCGTGTAGATGGTGACGCCGCCACTGGCACCGCTGATGGTGAACGTGAACGTTCGGCTCGCGCTCGGAGGGGCGTTGGCGAGGAGCGTCACCGGAATGACCGCACTCGTTGAGCCCGCCGCAATGGAGGCAGTGCCCGAAGCGGCCACGTAGTCACGTCCGGCGACTGCTGATCCGTCTGACGTTGCGTAGTGGAATGTCACCGCCGCGGACAGCGGCGCACCGAGCGTCACGGTGAAGTACATGGGCTGGTTGGAGCCGGGCGTCGGCACCAGCCCTGCGCCGCCCGCGTACAGGTCTGCGATCTTGTTCGCTCCGCTCTCGAGATCGGGCAGCAACACGCCCTCACCGACCGATCGCCCGAGGACCCCGGCACTCGGATGCGTGAGATGGATGTACCAGCCTTCGGCGTACGTCTCTCCGGCGTTGCCGCCGATGTACGCAAACTGGCGCAGCAGGATCTTTGCCGACGATGCGTGCGCGGGGATGGTGATCGTCGCGGGCGTCAGCACCTGGACGTAGTCCTCCTCGCAGCCCTTGTCGCCGATGCCGCACAGCGTCGTGTACTGCACCGTGGTGGCCGTTGCCTGCACCGGCTGGATGGTGACCGTGAAATCCGCGGGCGTTCCGGGCTGGACATCGCCTTCGACAATCGTCGAGTCGCCGATGGAGATCACGGGAGCCGACGCCGAGAACGCGTACGAGTCGGAGTTGGTGACCTGCGGTGACTTGGCGAGATCCTGCACGACGATCGAGTCGATGCCGGTGGCAGGCCGTGACGCGGGGGCTGTGTACGTGAGACTGAGCAGCCCAGACGAGTTCGTGCGATACAGCGTCGGCGTCTTGGTGAGCGCGGCGCCACCGGTGATTCGCGCAGAACCGCCGCCGGCCGTTGGGACGAAGGAGAGGTCGACAGTGTCGTTGGGAATCCCCTGATCGGCAGCATTCTCGGCAGACAGCGTGACGGCGACACTCGCGTTCGCGGCAAGGCTGCCGGGCGTGGCGATCGGCGACGATGTGAATCGATAGTTGGTTGCGTAGAGGTAGTGATTCACCGCGCTGACCGACGGGTTGCTGGCGGTGTTGCCGGCGGTGAACAGCACAACATCCTGTGCTGGAGGCTGCGCCGGCGCGGTATACGTCAATGCGATCTGTCCAGAGCTGTTCGCCGTGCAGAGAACCGGCGTCCGCGACAACTTGGCCGTGCCGGCGCATTGCGCTGCGGGGACCGTGGTGGCGTCACCGACGGCAGGAGAGTTGTAGCTGAGATACACCGGCCCGCCGGGATCGGCGACGCCGTTGTTCTTGACCTTGAGGATGAAGGTGACGCTTTGTGATGGACCAAGCGATCCTGCCGGCGCGATGGGCGGTGCGCTGAACGAGTAGCCGATGCCGGTGGTCTGCGCAGACGCGCTGCCGTCGAGATCGCCGGGGATGAGCGGTCCGGACACATGTCCGGCGGCACCGATTCCCGCGACCACGGCGAACGAGGGAAGGATCAGCGCGGCCGCGATGGCCAGCCGGCCGGCGGCGTTCTTGACCGAGCGCACGATCACGATGCGTTCCCCGTCGCCTTCGCGGTGCTACCACAAGTCTTCGTTACCACCGACGCCCCCTCCTTCATGTGCTGATCTCCCCTGCGTTCGTCGTGACGGCCCACTGATTGATGGCGCCGGCACGCGATGACGTGCGTCGTCAACGTGCCGTGACCCTGGACACGACTCATCATGCAGCTCCCAAGCTGAACGGCACATTGAGCCGCTGCAACAGACTCACCATATCGTGCCACGAGCCTCTGAAAATCCGTTCTTCGACAGAGCGTGAAGCGTAGAGTGAAACGCGAGAGCGGCTCTTGCCACCAACGGAGCCGCTCTCATATTCACCTCTGAACCGGTGCACGCCCGCGCCGCGTCAGCCGACGGTGAACTCCTGAATTCTGTTGTTGTATGTGTCCGCAACGTACAGCGTGCTGCCGAACAGCGCGAGTGAGTGCGGCAGGTCGAAATTGGTGCTGCCGGTTCCGGCAGTACCGAAGGACGTCAGCTCGGATGACAGGTTGGACGACAGCTGCACGACCTGATCCGCTTGCGTGTTGGCGACCCACACCGTGCCGTCAGATGCCATCGCGATCCCTTCGGGGCCATTCATCCCGGTCTTGAAGACGGCGACGAGGTTCCCATTCATATCGACCTCGTCGACACGGTTGTTGCCGGTGTCCGCAACATAGAAGTCCCCGGACGATGCCACAACACCCTCGGGGTCGATGAACTGCGCCGGGCTCCCGATGACGGTGCTCGTCCCGCGCGTTCCGAACGCTGTGTAGTGTTCGGTCGTCGGGTTGTAGCTGACGATCCGGTTGTTGTCGGTATCGGCGACCCACACCACGCCGTTGGCGGCGACGGAGATGCCCTCGATGTAATTGAAGGCGCCGACGGATCCTCCGCCGGTGACGTCCGCAAGTGTCGGGAGGGCGAGATTCGAGGAGTATTCCTCGAGCCGGTTGTTGCGTGTGTCCCCGACCCAGACGTCACCATTCGGTGCGACAGCTGCGGTCTCGGGCCACGAGTAGTCTCCGAGGGCGGTTCCGCGAGTGCCCTCTGTCGCCTCAAGGTTGTTCGGCGGCGCGGCATTGAACTCCTCGACGCGCTGGTTGAGCCGATCAACGCCGTAGACGGTGCCGGTCGAACTGACCGTGACCCCGTATGCCTCCGCAAAGCCGGGAGCCGGCGCCGGAGCGCCGTCGATCTCGATGCCGGTGGCGCCCGATGCGGTGAATTCGTGGATGCCACTGCCCCAGAAGTCGGCTGCCCAGATGTTGCCCTGCGGGTCAACGGTGACACGGCGGAGCTGCTGGAAAAACTTGGCGTTTCCCGGTGGCAGCGGACAACTCTTGGGACACCTCGAACCGTAGTCGGGCATCGCCGCGCACTCGTTCTTCTGACCGTTCAGCGTTCCCGTACAACTCGTGATGTTGAAGACGCCGATCCGCTCGTTGCCGGTATCCGCCACGTAGCCGATCTGGCCGTTGGGGCTGAAGGCGATGTTGTACGGGGCGTTGACCTCGCCGACTGCATGACCATTCGCCAGCCCGTCGCCGATGACCTTGTTCGGAGTTGTGTTCCACGGGGTGCCGACGGTCGTCGACGAGGTGCAGGTGCACTGGAAGGCTTCGACCTTCTGGTTGTGGTAGTCAGCCACCCAGATCTCACCGTCCGGTCCACGTCGGACTTCACGCGGTGACTTGAGGATGCCATCCGGCGACTTCCAGATATATGTGCCTGCCGCGAAGCCTTCGGCGCCGCCAACTGCGGCGTAGGCCTTGATCAGCGAGTGCCCGGTGTCGGCAACGAGGATCTCGTTGGTCGTCGCGTCATAGCTCAGGCCGATCGGGACGTTGAGGTTGGATGCCAGCTTCCCGGCGCCTCCCGCCTGCCAGAGAAATGTGCCGGTGGGGGAGAACGCCTCGATGCGGCTGTTCGCGGCGTCGGCGACGTAGATGTTCGAGCTGCCGTCCACGGCCACGTCGCGCGGCGTGTTGAACTGCCCGGGGCCGGAGCCGTAGGTGCCGAAGCTGAGCACCGGCTTGCACGTTGCCGGCGGAGCGGGGCAGGTGCTCGGGGTGAAGATGGAAACGCGGTTGTATCCCGTGTCGGCCACAACCAGCCGGTTGCTGTGCGCATCCCAGATGAGGCCGCTCGGATACATCGCCGCCTCGGAAGGGCCGGCGAGCGTTTTCACGAACGACACGCCGGCGGACTTCTTGGTCGTTGCGGAGCCTGCCGCCGCGGCAGGCATGGTGAGCGTAGCGGTTGCAACGACCAGGAGTGCGCCAACCAGTGACGCGGTATACGCCCTTCGCATCTTTGTTCCCCTGAACCCTCTAAAGGATGGACGGACCCGATGGACCCCGACATCGAGCCACACAATGTTAACGAGTTGTTATGTCGCTGGTGCGTGCGAGAGTCGCACGTCTTGTCCTGGACGCCCGTGTCCAGATTCATCATTGAGAGCGGACCTTAACGACAGATTAAGCTCCTGCAACGAGTTCCCAAGAAACCGGGAGCTCGACTGTGAAGCGCGTGACCTCGCCTTCGGCATCGTCGAGTCGCACAACACCACCATGCAGTCGAGCGATCGTCTGGCAGAGTGCGAGCCCGAGTCCGGCACCACCGGTTTCGCGCTGACGCGCCGGGTCACCGCGCCGGAACCGCTCGAATATCTCTTCCCGCAGTTCTGGATCAATGAGCGAGCCCGTATTGGCGACGCTCAAACGCCAGCACGATCCATCGCACACCCCGGCAAGCGTGACTGTCCCGCCAGGCGGTGTGTGGCGGCATGCGTTATCGAGGAGGTTGTCGAAGAGCCGCCCGAGCAACACAGAATCCCCGCTCACAACACCGTCGTCTGGGAGTTGCAACTCGATGCTCTGGCCGCGTTTCTCAGCCATCGCCTGCCATCGGGCTGCGAGCTCGCCAAGAAAGTCGGCGACGTCCACACTCACTCGTTGCACCACCACCTCGCCGTGGTCGGCGCGGGCCTGGAGGAGGAGCGCGTCGCTCAGCTCACTGAGTCGGACCACCTCCCGCTGCAACGTGGTGAGACTCTCGCGGTACTCGGCTGCATCGCGCGGGCGGGCGAGCGCGCGATCGGCGACCGTGCGCATCACCGCGAGTGGCGCCCGGAGCTCGTGTGCGGCGTCGGCGGTGAAGTTGATAAGACGCGAGTTCAGCCGGCGCAGCTCATCCGTCTGAGCGCCAAGCGCGGCGACAGCTTCGTGCAGCTCCGTGCTCAGCTGTTCCGTCTCGGCGAGTTGCGCGGCCGCCTCGTCGGCACGCTGCCGCTCGCTGCTCAGGAGCTTCAGGTGGAGCTCGTTGCGGCGGAGTTGCGATCGTCGCAGCGCCCTCCCAGCGACCCTGCTCACCACGGCCATCAGCACGGTCGCGCCGAGCTGGAAGCCTCCGGTGAGCGGATCAACCGATCCCTGGACAACCGCTGCAGTGAGCACAGCGAGCGCAATCGCCACAACGGCGGCGGCCCACGCGGTGGGCAGGATCCAGGTGCCGGCAAGCACCGCGATGAGTGCATAGCTCCCCAGCGTCACGCCAGGTGCGACGGTCTCACCGAACAGCACCAGGGCAAGACCGGCAATGCAGAGGATGAAGATGGCAGCGATCTCGCGCCGCCCGGTCAGCTGCTGAGGATGGCTCAGGGTACGGCGCAGCCAGCGACGAAGGCGGCTCATCGCGCTGCGTTCGGGCGTCCCGGCGACGACTTCGGCGTTATCCATTTGGTCCTGCCGGGTCGAGGCGATAGCCGCTCCGGCGCAACGTCACGATGCTGTAGTCGGCGCCGGCGTCTTCCAGCTTGCGCCGGATCCGCGCGATGTAGACCTGCACGAGGTTGGATTTCGGAGAGTACGTGTAGCTCCAGGTGTGGTCGTGCACCTGCGCGGCGCTCAACAGACGCCCGCGGTTGTGCACGAACAGCTCGAGGATCGCATGCTCCTTGGCTGTGAGCGCAACCTGGGTGCCGTCGACGCTGACCTTGTGTCCGAGCGTATCGATCGCGATGTTCCCGGCGCGCAGCACGGCGCCACGGTCGGGCAGGTTCCGCCGGACCAGTGCGCGGATTCGCGCGAGCAACTCCTGGAATGCGAAGGGCTTGGCGAGGTAATCGTCGGCGCCGGCCTCGAGGCCGCTCACACGATCACTGACAGCGTCGCGAGATGTCAGCATCAAGATCCCTGCGCCGATACGCCGGTGCCGGAGCTCGCGGCACACGGCGAAGCCGTCCATTCCTGAAGGCAGCATCACGTCCAGGACGACGACGTCGAACGCGGTCGTCAACGCGGCGGCGAGCGCATCGTGCCCCGTCTCGACGCGGTCAACGCTGATCCCGTACTCGCTGAGCGCGCGACCCACCTCTTTGGCGAGGGTCACATCGTCCTCGACGATCAGCACATGCATCTGACGAATCTACCGAGTTCCGCGCGGGCGCGGTCGAAGCGGTGGAAACAAAAGCGACGGAGCGGGATTCCCCGCTCCGTCGCATGCAGTTCATGTACTGGTCAGGTCGGGTCGATCAGCTCGACATGACCGTGCCGGTTCCAGTCGCCGTCCCGATCGTCACGGGACCACTCGCGTCGCTCGCGTTGCTGATCGTGATCGAGAAGGTCAGCGAGCTCGGTGGCGGTGCATTTCCATAGAGCAGGACTGTGATGACGGCGCTGTCCTTGCCGGCCGCGATGGTCAGCGTTCCGGACTTGGCGACATAGTTCACACCCTGCACGGCACTGCCGTCCGACGTGGCGTAGCTGAATGTCACCGGGCTGCTCTCGAGGGCACCCAGGGTCACGGTGAAGTCAACGGCCCGCTTGATCTTGTCGCCGACGGGAACGATCCCTGAGTTACCGACGTAGAGGTCAGCGACGTTGTTCAAGCCGTTCTCGATGTCCGGGAGCAGGGTGCCCTCGCCGACCGACCGTCCCAACACGCCGAGGGTCGGGTGGCTGATGACCACGAACAAGCCCTCGTTGTAGGTCTCGCCCGCGGCATCCGGGTCGGACTTGCCGCCCACGTACGCGTACTGGCCGATCCGGATGATCCCGGTCTTGGCGCCGGCGGCGATGGTGAGCGTCTTGGGTGAGGTGATCTGACGGAAGTCCTCGCCGCACTCCTTGTCTCCGATACCGCAGAGCGCGGTGTACGAGATGGTGATCGGGCTGGTCTGCACCGGCGACACCGTGACGGTGAAGTTCATCGGGATGCCGGGCTGCTGGTCGGCTTCGAAGACGCCTGAGTTGCCGACGGAGATCGTGGGCGTCGTTGTTGCGGGAGCGAATGAGTATGTGTCGCTGTTGCCGGCTCCAACGGAGAATCCGGCGTCACGCACGCTGATCGTGTCGGCGCCGCTGGTCGGCAGTGTTGCCGGTGCGGTGTAGTTGATCTGCAGCGTGGTGCCGGTGCCGGTGTTGAAGAGCTGCGGCGACGACGTGAGCTGCGTTGTACCGATGAACGCGGTGCCGCCACCGGATGTCGCATTGAAGGACACGTACATGTTCGAGTTCGTGATCCCCTGATCAAGGCCAGCATCCGAGCTGAGCGTGATCGGCACGGTCGCACCCGGTGTCAGCGTGCCAGGGGTTGCGATCGGTGACGGGCTGAAGCGGAAGACATCGCAGTACACGTAGTGCGTGATTGCGAGAGGAGACCCGCTCGCCGACGCCTGCCAGTCGGCCTCGCCGAACTGCAGGAGGTTGGCCGGCGTCTGATAGGTCAGCGTCAGCGAACCTGTGGAGCTCGTGGTGCAGGTGATGTACCGGTTGCGCTGCAACTGGGTCTGGCCGAAGCACTGCGCGCTCGGGACGAACGTGGCATCGCCGTTGACGCCGTTGGTCGACTCGACGTTCACATTCGTGGCGACACCGACGCCGTTCATCTTGGCTGTGAGCGTGAAGTTCACGCTGCCGCCAGGTGCGATCGAGCCCGCGGAGGCGATTGGCGGTGCCGCGAACTGGATGCTGAATCCGGTCTGTGCGGACGCATCAAGATCGGTGCTCACCAGCGGCAGGCCGGACGAGTGGCCGAGCGAGCTGACGCCGACAACAACGGCGAACGATGGGACGACGAGCGCCGCCGTCACGCCAAGGCGGCCGATGAGCCGCAACACCCCTGACTTCACTGAGATTCCCCCTACAGCCTCTCGTTCACGCCGCCCAATCGAGTTGGACGGCGCCAATTAGCGTTCTCTCGACCTTCCTGGCCCCTGTTGAAAGGATTGCACAGTTTGATTCGATTCGCAAGTTTGAGATGGGGCGCTCGGCTGGAGGACGGACACGATGGCGGGCTGCCTGTCTACCTGTCGAGTTAGCTCGACAGCACCGTCCCGGTGCCGGTCGCATGGCTGATGGTCAGGCCGCCACTGGCGTTGCTGATCGTCACGGTGAAGGTCTTGTTGTTGTTCGGTGGCGCGTTCGGCAGCAGCACGACCTTGATGACGAAGCTCGTCTTCCCGGCGGCGATGGATCCGACTCCGGAGGTAGCCGTGTAGTCTGTCCCGGCGATCGCGGTGCCGTTGCTGGTCGTGTAGTTGAAGGTGACCGTCGAGCTCTCGATGGCCCCGAGTGTCACGGTGAAGTACATGTCGACCTTGTCGGCAGCCGGATCCTGAACGGGCACCACCGACGCGCTGCCGGTGTAGAGATACGCGAGCGGAACTGTGGATCCTTCAACGTCCGGCAGGAGGATGCCCTCGCCCATCGAGCGGCCGAGGATGCCGGTGCTGGGATTGCTGAGGAGGACGTACCAGCCTTCGTTGTACGTCTCACCGCCAACTCCGTCGTCCGACTTACCACCGAGATACGCGAACTGACGCACGAGCACCGTCGTGGTGGCGGT
Organism: Candidatus Dormiibacterota bacterium; assembly: GCA_963833055.1. GTDB lineage: Bacteria > Chloroflexota > Dormibacteria > Aeolococcales > Aeolococcaceae > Palsa-851. Next base: position 57,404 of record CAWHWM010000016.1, read on the forward strand.
ATTGGCAGGAATCGTCACCGCGACTGGGGTGAAGACCTGCTTGAAGTCCTCGCCGCATCCCTTGTCGCCAACGCCGCAGAGCGTGACGTAGTCAACAGTTGTGGCGGTGGACTGCACCGGGCTGATGGTGACCGTGAAGTCCGCCGGCGTTCCAGGATTCTGGTCGCCTTCGTAGACGTCGACGTCACCGATCGAGATGACGGGCGTGCTCGACGCGAACGCGTAGGTGTCCGTGTTGACCTCCTGCGGCGACTTGTTCAGGTCCTGGACGGTGATGGTGTCCGTGCCCGACGAGGGCAGCGGAGACGGCGCTGTATAGGTGATCTGGAACGTGCCGTTCGCGTTCGCCGTGAAGAGCTGCAGTGACTTGGTCAGCGCCGTGCCTCCGACGCTCGCCGAGCCGGCACCGGTGAAGGACAGATACGCGGTTGCGCCGGAGATCCCCTGGTCGAGACCGTCCTCAGAGCTCAGGGTGATCGGAACGTTCGCGCCGGCGTGGAGCGATCCGGGAGCGGCGATCGGCGACGGACCGAAGCGGAAGACGGTGGTGTAGACGTAATGCGTCTGTGCCTTCGTCTTCGTCGTGGGCGAGTTGGTCAGCTGACCAACCCAGTCGGCGCGTCCCTGCGCAGGCGGAGTGGCCGGCGCGTTGTAGGTCATGATCAGCTTGCCCGTCGAGTTGGTCACGCACGTCAGCAACGTGCCGTTCGCGGGGAGCTGGGTCGCACCGCTGCACTGTGCCGCTGGCACTGCTGTGAAGTCGCCCGGAACGCCATCGGCGATGTTCGCGCTCTCGAGGCACTCACAGAGATACACGGTCACACCCGGATCGGCGACGCCACTCATCTTGGTGCTCACCGTGATGTTCACGGTTCCGCTCGGCCCGATGGAGCCGGCGGTGGCGATGGTGGAGGAGTTGAACGCGATCGTGAGCCCGTTGCCGGCCGCAGCGGCGTCGAGATCGGTGGCCACCGTGGGCAGGCCCTGTGTATGCCCCATCGCTCCGAGCCCTGCCACCACGGCGAAGGACGGAACGATCAAGCATGCGGCGACTGCGGTTCTACCGAGAGCCCTGATGAAACGGTTCTTCACGATCTGCCCCTACGTTACTGGACGAACATTAATGCCCGATGAAACCGGGGGCAAGCGCTGAGAGACCTCGGGCGTCGATAAAACCTTCCATGCCCCCGCCGAACCTAGGATCGCATAGAACGTCCAAACGACGCAAGAATCTCATCGCCGGCGCGAATCGTTGTGGGCGCCTGACGAGATGGAATGCACGTGCCGGGCTCAGAACGCCGGTGGCCCGGTTGCGGGTGCGCTGGCGAGCTGATCGTTGGTCGCCGCAAAGCTCGCCGGCGTCGCGAGCGTCTGGTAGCTGCCCGGCAGCTCGACCGAGTTGGCGCCGAGCGAGACCGCGTACTCCAGCGCCGCCTGGAGGTTGCCGATCCGCTGCTCCGCGGCAGTCTGGAATGCGATCGGCTGACCGAGCGACTGCATCTCCGCATACATCGCCTGGTAGGCAGGTTGCGCCGGGACGCGCAGCGAGTTGTTCTCGAGGACGCACGCCGTCCCGAGCACCTGCCGGCAGTAGGACATCATCTCGTCCGTGAAGGCCTCGTCGGTGGAGGTGGAGCCGTCCGGGTTGATCGCCTGGTAGGGGTTGAGGGCAAGGTCCGAGTGGGTGTGCTGCCAGACGGTTGCCGCGTCGATCTCCTGGCGCTGGCAGTTCTCGTCCGCCTCGAGCGTGTAGCCGGCGGCGATCAGGGCGCTCACGGTGGCGGGATCGGAGACGTCACGGATGAAGGGCTCGTCATAGAAGGTGGTGCAGCGGCTGATCGTCACCTCGCGAACCTCGGGGACCTGGTCGTACTTGGCGGCGAGCAGGGTCTCGAGCTGGTCGTATGCCTGGCCGAACGCGTCGGTCCAGAAGCGTCCGATGGTCCCGGTCTGCCCGCCCTGCGGGTTGGTGACAGGAATCGGCGGGCCGCCGAGCGACTTCACCCAGTTCGGCGCTGAGACGCCTGCATAGATGCGGAGCTTGAGACCGAGATTGGTGTGGTCCGCCGCGTTGAGGGCTCGGACCTGGGCGATCGCCAGGTCGATGGGATTGTTCGGCGCGATAGCCGCCCCGGAGGTCGGCTGTAGCTCGCTCCAGTCCACGTTGACGACATATCCGGCGAGCGACTTGACGTAGCTCGACGGCGGGAGACCGTCGCGGTCGATCAGCCCACGCAGCAGCGGCTTGAGGTCGAGCTCGGCGGGGCTCGGCGAGGGCGAGCCGATTGGCGAGAAGGTGGGGGTCGGTGTCGGAAACGGGTTCGACGAGCTGCCGCACCCGGCAAGCAGCGCGATGGCCGCGAGGCTGGACGCGAGGGCGACTGCTCGCGCGCGAAGGGCGTGTGCGCATCCAGCGAGGACCCGTCAAGAGGGGTGCAGGCCTTGCTCAGGCCGCAGAGACAGTGCTCCTCTCATCCATTCCATTGTGCATGGGCCGCCCGGCCGCTACCTGTGAGGAAGTGGAGAGCTCGCCCCGCCCTGGATCAGTGCTGGGTTTCGGCGGAGGCGGATCGGACCGCGTTCACGATCGCCTCGTGGAGATCGGGGCGGCAGACGATCTGGTCGGGGAGCCATGGGTTCTCTCGGTTGTAGAGGAGCGGCGACCCGTCGACCCTCGTTGCGCGGAGCCCGGCGGCGAGCGCGACGCCCACCGGCGCTGCCGAATCCCACTCGTACTGACCGCCGACGTGGACGTAGGCGTCAGCATCGCCGAGCACGACCGCCATGGTCTTCGCACCCGCGGAGCCCATGTACACCAGCTCTGCGTCGAGCTCCCGGGCGACAACGACTGCCTCCGGCGGGGTGTGCGAACGGCTGACCACCAGCCGCACCCGCCCCGGCGTCCGGGCTGGTGGCGTCTCAGGTGGCGAGGTGCTCATCACCATGTCGCGCGCCGGCAGCGCAACGGCGGCGGCGACGGGCTGGCCGTCCTCGATCAGCGCGACGTGCACGGCCCAGTCGGTCCGGCCTTCCTCGCCGAACTCACGAGTGCCGTCGAGCGGGTCCACGATCCAGACCCGGTGCGCTCCGAGCCGCGCCTTGCCGTCGATGCCTTCCTCTGAGAGGACCGCATCGTCGGGGCGTTGCTCGGCGAGCAGCTCCATCAGCAGCAGATGTGCGGTGCGATCCCCTTCGTCCCGAAGGCGCTTCGGGTCGGCGAAGCCGATCTCATCGCGCAGTGTCATCAGTGCCCGTCCCGCGGCAACGGCCGCGAGGCGGGCGAGGTCGTGGTCCGAATCGACCACGACCTCGTTCCCCCCACGTTCATTCTTTGTTTACCTATCTCAGCTGTAGTAGCCGAACACGTCAACGATCAGGTTCACGTTGCCCAGGTCGTTGAACAGGTTGATTGTTCCGTCCGATCCAACCTCGACAACCACCAGGTTGGTGACTGGCTCGAATGTCGGCTCGTTGAGGTCCGATGCATTCGGAGCTGCCGCCCCGACCGGACCGGGGTAGACGGTGACGAAGGTTCCTGTCGTCGCGTTGACGGCGGTGACGTTGATCACGACTGCGGTCGGCGTGTGCGGCCCGGTGAGCGGGGGCACGCCGTCGATGCCGTCAACCGCGATGTTGAGTGACGATCCGGCAGGAATCAAACCCTTGCTGCAGCCGGCGTCGTTGACGTTGCCGTTCTGGGTGTTGCAGATACGGGCCGGTGTGAGCGCAGTGAACTGAGCGCCCGTACTGGAGAAATATCCGTTCACGTCGACTGCGACGTTGACCGAGCCGAGGCTGTTCCACAGGGTTACCTCGCCGCCGGCGGACACCGGCACGATCACGCGGTTCGGCACAGCGGTGTTGGCATTGAGGTTGAGGTTCGACGCATTGGGCCTCGTCGTGCCCTGTTCGTACGCGGTCAGAACGGTGAACGAGGACGGATTGATCGCCGTGAGGTTGAAGACGACGGCTGTGACACCGGTTGCCGGGACGCCATCGGTGGCGGTATGGACGTTAAATGTCAGCGTGCCGCCTGCGCGATCGGCGAGAGGCCCGCCGGTGTTGCACTGGTTTGCGGGCAACGCCGCCACCGGCTGCGCGCGTGTCGCAGATTCGGGACGGAGCAACTGCGTTGAAGTCGCTCCCTGTGGATGAGACATAGCCTTCAACGTCCACCGCGACGTTGATCGTGCCCATGGTCATTGAAAAGTTCGATCTGACCACCGGTACCGACCGCAACCTCGACGAGGTTGGCGACGGTCTGGTTGACATTCGGGTTCACGTTCGACGTGCCGGGCTGGAACCGCCCGCTGGATACAGAGTCAGGAAGGTCTTCAGGCTTGGCGCAATCGCAGTGACGTTGAGGACAACGGCCTGAACACCCGATCCGGGAACGCCCCCGAGTCCGTCAACGGTGAGCGCGCGCGACGTGTCCGATCCGATCGGTCCCTCGCCAACGGTGTTGCACTGATTGGCATGCCACGCCACCGCCCGCCGGGCGCGTGTCGCAGATGCGGAATGGAGCGACCGGCGTGTAGGGACCCTGCGTGAACGGAATCGTGCCGCCGTACGCGTACGTGTCAGACGCTTCGAGCGTCTCAGAAGGATGGTTTTGAATCGATGATCGTGTCGGTGTCGTTGGTCACGAGCGGAGAAGCGGCCGTATAGGTGATAGAGGCCGTCCCTGGTTGGTGGATTGGAACCGCACCGGAGTATTGGTAACGTGTTGCGTCGCGTTGTGGGTAGGGCGTTCGTGACGGTGGCGCTCCCGCCGACTGCGGTGCTGGACAGCGAGATATCCATGAACGCGCCCGGGACCTCATTGCCCGTCCCGTCCTCGGCGGTCACGGTGAATGTCACCTGTTCGCCTGCGGTCAGAGAGCCGGTCGGCGCGATCGGCGCGGCGGGGCTGAAGACGTACGAAGCGACTGGGAGAGAACACGTAGGTGCCCGTGTTGCAGACTCCAGCTGCCATTGCACTGCCCGCCGGTGACGTCAGCTGCCGAATCGGCAGCAACGATCACATCTCGTCCGTTGAGCGGTACTGGATTCGGGCCGGTGTACGTCACGGGCACGGCGTCCATCTCAGTACTTGTGCCACTCCGTTTGCGTTGTCGTACGTGCAAGTTGCTTGATACCGTGAACAATGTCGGCGTAGCGGTCAGTGCCGTGGATCCCGACGACCGCAGATCCTCCTGCTTCGGGCGGAGCGGTGAAGAGGCCAGAATCGATGCTGAGGAACACTTGGGCGTGGGGCCAACATGCACGTCGTTCGCCTGCGGCTGAACGCACAGCAGCACGGTATTCGTGCTGGGGTTCGCTGGATTCAGCGAGCCAGGTTGCGCGATCGGCAACGGCGATAGCACCAGATTTGTATAGGTGGCACCTGCTGCTGCGGCAATCGTCGGCAGCCCGAATGGCACAGCCAGGGCTCCGAATGCGGCCGCGGCAAGGATGGCTAGGGTTCTCTTGGGCATCTAATTACGACCTCCTGGGGGACAAAACACCCGCTCCGATACCGATCGGGGCGGGTGTTGAGAATAACCCAAGGGACCGAATCCCACCATCTCTGAATTGGAATCGGCACAGGCTGGCAACAGACTTAGGCCCGCTTCGTACCCTTGATCAGCTCGCTCCCGAGGAACAGCGCCAGGCCACCGAGCAGGAGCTCGATGCCGAGGCCGATCTGGGTGACGGAGCCTGCCAGGCCGGTGCCCGGCGTGGTGATTCCCTGGACGCCGCTGGCGGTCAGGTGCACCGGCTCGGCGCCGCACTTGCTTGTCGACGGGGCACTGTTGGCATCGCCGCTGTACGCAGCGACCCAGTTGTAGGTGCCCGACGCCTTGGTGCCGCTGAAGCTTGCCGAGGTCGCCGTTCCAGTCGCGCTGAGCGCCACGGTGCTGGTAAAGATGGCGGTCCCGGAGCAGGTGGTGTCAGTCGGGCCGTAGAGGCTGAACGTCACGGTGCCCGTGGGCAGGAACGTTCCCGTCACCTTGGCGGTGTCATGAAGCGCGATGCCCGTGGAGCCGCCCGCGGAAGCCACGGTGGTGACAGACGTCGGATCCTTGCCCACATTGACCTGCTCGTCGGTGCAGGCGGTGGAGACGCTCACGTTGTTGGCATCGCCGCTGTACTTGGCGATCCAGTTGTAGGTGCCGACTGCAATCGTCGTGTAGGGAGTCCCGGCGCTGGTGGCGGAGCCGTTGCTGCCGAGCGGGACGGTGACCGTCTGGACGGCGCCGGCCGAGCCCTCGGTGTTGGCGCAGGTCGGGTTGCTCGGAGCGAAGAGGCTGAACGTGACGGTGCCGGTGGGATTGGCGCCACCCGAAACCTGGGCGGTGTCATGGATCTGCGTCCCGATCGGACCGCCCTTGGAGGCGACGGTCACGATCGTTGGCGTGGCCTTGGTGAGGGTCACGCTCTCGGAGCCGCAGGCGCTGTGCGCGCTGAGGTTGTTGGCATCACCGTTGTACGTGGCGACCCAGTTGTAAGTGCCGACCGTGGTGGTGGTGTAGCCGGGTGCGGGAACGCTCGCAGTCCCGTCGCTGCCCAGCTTGACCGACCAGCGGCCGAGCCACGTCTGGGAGCTGCCCTCCCCGCTCGAGCAGGTCGGGTTCGACGGTCCGAAGAGTTCAAAGGTCACGGTGCCGATCGGGTTGACCCCGCCGGTCACAGTGGCGAAGTCGGTGATCGCCGTGCCAACCGGTCCGCCATCCTTGTTCGACGGCGTGGTGCTGATCGCTGGTGCCGCCGGGCTGATCGTGACCTGCTCGTCGGTGCAGGCGGTGGGGCCGTCCTCGACGCTTCCGTCACTGTTGACGATGACTTCGGCGGTCCAGTCGTAGACGCCCGCCTCGCGGGGGACGTAGGACGCCGAGTTGACCGTGCTGTTGGTGAGCGTCGACGAGGTCACTGCCTCGCTGTCGGTGAAGACGGGCGCCTCGCCGGCGACGCCGCAGGTTCCGGGAGCCCAGAGCGAGAAGGCGATGTGGCGGCTGCTGTCCGCGTATACGAGCGCCGTGTCGGAGAGGGCGGTGGTGCCGGCAACTCCATGCGTAGGAGTCGGGGTCGTGGAAACGATGCGATGGGCAGAGACCGTGGCGACGCTGATTGTCCCGGCCGCCGCGATCGCGATGACTCCCGCGAACACCCTGACGCTGTTGCGCCGTGTTCGGTGCGTGCGATCACGCTTGTTGACGCTGAACCAGTTCGCCACCCTGATGCCTCCTTATCCCGCCGGGCATTGGCCGGCGTCCCCTTTTGACACGTCCCCACGCGCCGTGAGATGACTCCCTGATCGGGTCATTTATCCCGAACGCTTCTATCTCGCGGATCCAGCCTAACAAACCAGTTACGAGCGAAGCAAGTGAGGCGTTTGACGTTTGCGACCGGTCGCAACAACTGGCAGCGGTTTGTGACGGGATGCCCGGATTAACCGCACAGTTGTGGTGATTCAGGGCGTCGAGCGGCGCGGCAACGGCTAGGCTGGCGCGCGTGATTGCGGATGAGTTCGCGGAAGCGGTTCGTTATGCCCGGCACATCGAGGCGGTCGCGGCGGACGACCAGGGCACCTGGGCCGGCGGTGTGTGGTTCCGGGCGCGTTCGCTCCCGGAGGTGTACGACGTCAACCACGTGGTGGTGCTCGAGCACGGCTTCGCCATGTCGATGGGGGAGGTGACGGCTGCGGCGGACGAGGTCCAGGACGGCCTGCCGAATCGCATCGTCGAGTTCGTCGAGTGCGAGGAGTCAGCCGCACTCGCTGCGGCCTTCCGGGCGGAGGGATGGCTCGACGAGCCGCTCGGGATCATGGTGCGACACCGCGCCCCGGATCGACTGGTCGATACCTCGGCGGTGCGAGCCGTCGACGCCATCTCGATGCGACCCGCGCGGACGGCCTCCTTAATAGAGGAGCCCTGGGCTACGCCGGACGCGGTGGTCCAGGTCCGGGAGCGGCAGGAGCGAGTCGCGCACGGCGTGCCTACGACTCACCTGGCCGTCGTTGAGGCTGCATCGGTGGTGTCGTACTGCGAGATCTACCGGCTCGACGACATTGCGCAGATAGAAAGCGTTGCGACTGTTCCCGAGCACCGGCGCAGGGGCCACGCGCGTGCGGTCGTGACACGAGCACTTGAGCTGACGGCGGACCAACGTCTCGTCTTTCTCGGCATGGATCCAAACGACTGGCCGCGTCAGCTGTACGCGCGGCTCGGGATGGATGACATTGGGCGTGTTGCCCGATTTCGCAAAGCGCTCCCGAGTTCAGCGTGAACCCAGGAGCGCTCGCATCCCCCTATCCCTCAAGGCCGTTTCCCGTTTCCCCGTTCTCCCCAGATCGGTGCAAAATCACCGAACGTCGTAAGACTACCAAACACGTCATCGCGATGCAAGCATTGGGTTTGTGAGTGACCTGACTGCAACATCAAGGCCTGCTGCGTTGTGTGCCCGCGACATTTGGGGCTCTGGATACGACATTCGACGCGTCAGGGCGCGGTGGGCAGGAGGTGTTCGTCGAGCGTTCCGCCGCCGGCGATGTAGGCGAGGACGGCCTCATTGGTCAACCACTCCACCGGAGCACGGTCATCGGTGAGCGGATCTGCCGACGGCGCGACTGTGGAGGCCTGCTCCACCACGAGAGGGCCTAGGACCTGGACGTTCTCAGGCAGGCTGTCGAGCCGGCTGGCGAGCGAGGTTTTCGGTATCGCGTCATCGAGGCCGACGACCAGCTCATTGAAATGCAATGCCGGCCACACCCACACCTGTGGGAACTCGGTGGCGACAGTCCCGGAGATCGCCTGCACCAGCTGATTGTTGCCGGGGACACGCTCGACGTTGAGCGCGATCCCACCGCCCGGGTTGAGATGCGCGCGCATCAGGGAGAAGAACTCCTGCGTCGCGAGATAGAAGGGGATGGATTCCGTGCGGTATGCGTCGACGACGATCATGTCGTACCGCTTCGCTGTGGTCTCGAGGTACTCGCGCCCGTCAGCGGTGATCACATGCAGATGTGGAATCGCGTCGAGGCCCATGTACTCGCGAGCGAGCTGCGTCACGACGGGATCGAGCTCCACGGCGTCGATATCGATCCCGGGATATTCAGCTGCCAGCGCACGGGCTGTGGTGCCACCCGCGTTGCCGATGACGAGCACGCTGTGCAGCGTCCGGTCGAGCATCGGTGGCACCACGAGTGGCATGTCCCACTCACCACCGGTGAGGGCTGTGTCGGCGCGGTAGACCGACTGATCGGCGACTCCGTCGTCGAAGCGCATCACGATGCGTCCCGATTCGCGAACGACCTGGACGAACTGATATGCCGTCTCGCGCTCGGCAAGCGTTCCCTGCGTCTCCTTCACGAGACCGGGCGGCAGGATGAGCAGCACGACGACGACCGCGCTCGCCACCAGTGCAGGACGCATGAGCAACGGAATCGACACGAGCGCCACGAGGAGCGCGGCGATGAGCAGCGTGCGCTGCGTGCCGACCCCAGGTATGAGCACGAGCGCCGATCCGAATGTGCCAATGATGGCACCAACTGTGGCGAGCGACGAGAGCCGTCCGCTGGTCCGGCCGGCACGGTCGATGTCGGTGAGCGCCAGGCGAAGCGCAAATGGCGAGGCCATACCGAGGAGCGTCACCGGTACCGAGAACAGCAGCAGCGTCGAGAGGAACGACCCCACCACCGTTCCGACGCTCACCGCCGCGAAGCCATGCAACGCCAGATTGAGGAACGGCCGGGCGACGAACGGCAACACTGCCGTGCACAGGGCGGCGATGACGAGGATCAGCCCGAGGGTGCGGCGGGTCGGGTGCCGATCGGCGAGGCGGCCGCCGAGCCAGTAGCCGACAGACAGATAGATGAGGATGAGCCCGATGACATTCGCCCACACCACCGTCGACTGACCGAAGTACGGAGCGAGGAGCCGGGTTGCGCAGATCTCCGTCGCCAGCGAGGAGGCTCCGGCCGTGAAGACCACCGCGGGGAGCACGCGTGGGGTCACCGCCAGATCGTAGACGCGCCGGATAAAAAGCGACGGCTCGCCTTGGGAGGCGAGCCGTCTTGGGAGGGAGGCTTATTTGGTGATGTCACCCCTGGCGGTGACCGCCCGGGTTAGTTCGCCGTCGATGTGCCCATGTTCGGGCACGGGTGCGACGCCGCTTGTGAGGAGGCCATGGTCGTCACCGAGGTTGTCGCTCGCGCGTTGGTCGCGACCACGAAGCCGCCGACGCCTCCGCCGATAAGCAGGCCAGCCGCCAGCAGGAGCGCGGCAGGACCACGGCCGAGACCACCGAAGCTGCGTCGAGGCGATTGGTCGTCGGACGGGGGCGTGTCGGTGAAGTTGTCCTGATGCATCGCAAACCTCCTCGGGTTCGTCCACACGGAGGTTAGGAGCGCGAACCTTTCGACTTGGTGACGCCGGGTGGGTGTTTGGGGGCCGACTGGCGGTCAGGTCAGACGCGCCGGCTTCCCTCCCTCAGGCCAGCTCGTAGATGTGGGTCTCGTCGGAGTAGTAGAGGGCGTGGTTCGGGCCTTCGACGACGTCGAAGCGACAGCCGGAGGGTCCGAGGCGGACGGATGCGTGCGGGCTTCCGTCGGTGACGATCGCCATCCCCTTGTCGTACGTGCAGAACACGAGGTGCCCCGCGTAGCCGGCGGGACCGTCTGCGTCCACGAAGGTCGCGCCGGTGGGGACGTAGGTGCTCGTCTCGCTGCTCCAGTTGGGGCCCTGGCCGCCGCCACATGTCGAGGCTGCGAGGGGGTGGCTGTAGCCGTAACAGTCGGGCCACTGATAGTGAGCGCCGCGCGTCACGTCGAGGTAGAGCGTGTCGTACCCGGTGCCGGGACTGCCGGCGTCGCCGGAGGGGCCATTCATCGTGATCGCCATCTGGCCGGTCGGCGAGAACGCGATCCCGAACGGATTCCGAAACCCGTATGCCCATACCGGATTGTTGGCGCCGAAGGGATTGTCGGACGGGATGGTGCCGTCCGGGTTGTAGCGGAGGATCTTTCCACGCACGTCATCAACGTTCTGTGCACTGGGCGCATCGTGTTCGTCGCCGAGCGTGACGTAGAGCTTGCCGTCCGGTCCAAAGGCGATGCGACCACCCTTGTGGCAGCAGTCGTTACCCGCCGGGAAGGTGGCGATGATGGTCGGGTCCATCCCGGTGCCGTCGCAGTCGTACCAGCGGATCACGTGCTGGGTCGTGTAGTTGGCATCCGAGTAGAAGGCGTACACGAAACGATCGGTGGTGAATGTCGGGCTGATGGCGAGGCCGAGGAGCCCGCGCTCGCTGTAGCTGCCGTTGCGCTCGGTGGTCACGGTCCGCACGGTCGCGAACACCTTGGACGCCCCGTTCTGCCAGACCCGCACCGTGCCTGAGCGCTGCGCCCAGAAGAGCCGGCCGTCGGGTGCGAACGCCAGCGCTGTCGCGTAGTTCGCGGGGATCGTTCCGCTCGGAGCCGGTTCGTCAGATGGAGCGACGCAGGGGTTGGTCGGTGACGGCGTCGCGGTCACGATGCCCGCAGTGGACTCCGGCGTGGCGGTCGCAGTGGGGCGAGGGGCGGATCCGCACGCAACCATGACTGCCGCAACACCGGCGAGCACGGCGCGGCGACGGAGTCCGGACGCGCGCTCAGCCGACAGCGGCGGCGGGCTCCTCAGGAGCGTCACTCGCGCTCAGTGCCTCCAGATGCTCGCGCGCCCAGGCGTCGATGGCATCGATCACCTGCTGCAGCGCGACGCCTGCCGGGGCAAGCTCATAGGAGACTCGAGGTGGCATCTGCGAGTGCACGGTGCGGCGCAGGACGCCGACATCCTCGAGGCGATCGAGGCGCACCTTGAGGGTGGCCGGGTTGCAACCGCCGACGGAGCGGCCGAGCTCGTTGAAGCCGAGCGGCCCGTCCAGCAGGGCGCGGACAATATGCATCGTCCACTTCTCCTGAAGGATCTGTATCGCTTCGTGGACGGGGCAGTAGTCGCGTTCAGCATCCATAAGGTCGTTCCTCCATCCCGCTCCAGATCTTAACCCGCTCCCGGGAGAACGTTGAGTGGGACTGTACTTGACAAACTATAGCACTTTATTTCATGATGCGTTTATCGGACACTTCACGTCCGAGGCCGCCCGGGGCACTCCTGGCATTCAAGGAGTACACGCAATGACGTGGAGTTCTGACCCGCATCACACCGCAGTCAGCTTCAGCGCGAAGCATCTCGGCGTTGCCACCGTCCGTGGGAGCTTCACCGATGTCACCGCGAATCTCGAGCTGAACGATGCCAACGACCCGACCACCGGGAGCGGCACCATCACCATCAAGGCCGCGAGCATCACGACCAACTCCGACATGCGCGACGGACACCTCAAGGGCGCTGACTTCCTGGACGCCGAGAAATACCCGGACATCGTGTTCACGCTGAAGTCGATCGCACCCGAAGGGGACCACTTCAAGGTCACCGGTGACCTGACGATCAAAGATGTCACGCACGAGCTCGTGCTCGACTACGAGCACAACGGCGTGGTCCAGGATCCCTTCGGCAACACCAAGACCGGCGGCACGCTGACCGGCACGATGACGCGCTCCGACTGGGGCCTGAACTGGAACGTCCCGCTCGGCGGCGGCGGCCTCCTTGTTGGCGAGAAGGTGAAGCTGGAGATCGACGGCGAGCTCACCCAGGACAAGCCTGCTGAAGCTGACGCCGCAGCTGCTGGGGCTGCAGCGGGCGCGAGCGCGTAGCATTCACATCTGAGGTTTATGAACGATGGCTGAAAGCATTCGCTTCTATTTCGATCCGCTCTGCCCGTGGTGCTATCAAACGTCCCGCTGGGCGAGACGCCTCGATGAACTCGGTGTGGTGGAAGTGGATTGGCGCGTGTTTTCGCTGGCCATCGTCAACGGTGGTGACGAGGGGCGGGCGGCTGCGGACACCGGGTCCGCGCCGTCGCTCCGCACCGCCATCGCGGTTCGCGCGGCGCACGGCAACGCCGCCGTCGGCGCGTTCTACAAAGCGCTCAGTGATGCGCGGCACCAGCGCGGGCTCGCGCTCGATGACCATGCCGTGATCGAAGCATCGCTTCGCGAGGCCGGCGTGGAGCCGGAGCTCCTGCAGCAGGCGCTTGCCGACCCGTCGACGTGGGACGCCGTGCAGCGTGAGCACGATGAGGCCGTTTCGGTGCACCAGGCGTTCGGCGTGCCGACGATCGTGCTCGACGGCGGTGAAGGTCCGCAGATGTTCGGACCGGTGATCAGCCAAATTCCGGACGATGATGCCGCGGTCGAGCTGTGGCAGCATTTCGCCTGGTTGGCACGCAACCCCAATGTCGGCGAGCTCAAGCGGGAGCGCTTGCCGCTCGACCTCGAAAGCGTGCGCATCTGGCAGCGTGAGCGCGAGCGGCGTGAGCGCGAAAAGCAGGCGCAGCCAGCGGCGTGACGACCACGGGAGTTACTGACCCCACCCCCAAGACCTCACGCAAGCACGGCGAGGTCGGTCCCCACTACAAGTGGGTCGCGCTTTCCAATACGACGATCGGCATGCTCATGGCCACGGTCAACTCGTCGATCGTGCTCATATCGCTGCCCGCGATCTTCCGTGGCATCAAGCTGAATCCGCTCGTTCCGAGCAATGTCAGCTATCTGCTCTGGATGATCATGGGGTACATGGTCGTCACCGCCGTGCTGGTGGTGAGCCTCGGGCGCATCGGCGACATGTTCGGCCGAGTCCGCTTGTACAACCTCGGTTTTCTCGTCTTCACGGTCGGGTCGATCCTGCTCTCGCTTGTCTTCTCTACAGGGCCAACCGCCGCTCTGGAGCTGATCTTCTTCCGGCTGATTCAGGGCGTCGGTGGCGCCATGATCTTCGCCTGCTCGACGGCGATCCTCACCGACGCGTTTCCGCAGCGCGAACGTGGCATGGCGCTGGGGATCAATGCGGTCGCGGCAGTGTCGGGTTCGTTCATCGGGCTGATCGTCGGCGGCCTGCTGAGCACCACGGACTGGCATCTCGTGTTCCTGGTATCCGTGCCGGTGGGCCTGTTCGGGACCGGATGGGCGTACCTGAAGTTGCGCGAGACCGGGATCGTGAAGCGCTCGCGTGTGGACTGGTGGGGCAACGTGCTCTTTGCGGTGGGGCTGATATCGGTGCTCGTCGGCATCACCTATGGGATCCAGCCCTACGGCACCCATTCGATGGGCTGGACCAATCCGTCGGTGCTTGTCGAGATCATCGGCGGTGCGGCGATGTTGGTTGTGTTCGTGGTCGTCGAGACCCGCGTCGCGGAGCCGATGTTCCGGGTGAATCTCTTCCGGCTGCGCGGCTTCACCTTCGGGACCGTGGCCGCGTTGCTCAGCTCCGTCGGCCGCGGCGGACTGATGTTCATGGTGATCATCTGGCTGCAAGGGATCTGGTTGCCACTGCACGGGTATAGCTATGAGTTGACGCCGTTCTGGGCAGCGATCTTCATGCTGCCCCTGACGGCCGGGTTCCTTGTTGGAGGGCCGTCCTCGGGATTCCTCTCTGATCGCGTTGGGTCGCGTGGCATCGCCACTGCTGGCATGATCTGTTCCGCTGCCGGATTCGGGTTGCTGATGCTGCTGCCGGCCAACTTCTCGTATCTGCCGTTCGGGCTGCTGCTGTTCCTCGTCGGTGTGTCGATGGGAATGTTTGTGGCGCCGAACACGGCCGGCGTCATGAACTCGGTGCCGGCTGACCGCCGCGGTGTTGCTTCGGGAATGCTGGCAACGTTTCAGAACAGCGGCATGACGCTGTCGATCGGCATCTTCTTCTCGCTGATGATCGCGGGGCTGAGCTCGACGCTTCCCACGACGCTGTTCGCAGGGTTGACTGCGCATGGCGTGTCCCCAACCGTCGCGCATCAGGTTGCGAATCTCCCGCCGGTCGGCTCGCTGTTCGCAGCGTTTCTCGGGTACAACCCGATAACGACGTTGCTCGGGCCATCGCTGCACACGCTGAGCGCGAGCCAGGCTGCGTTCCTGTCCGGGCACACGTTCTTTCCGAATCTGATCAGCAACCCGTTCATCGATGGGATGCACATCACGTTCGCGTTCTCCGTGATCATGATGCTGGTCGGTGCGACGGCATCGTGGCTTCGCGGAGGAAGCCCGGCCAAGCCGTCTGCCGCGCGTGTGGTCGCGCGTCAAGAGGTTCTGAGCGAGCCGGTCAGCCAGACCTAGGGGCGGGGACGTCGCCGGGTTCCGGTGCTTGGTTTGGCCGTGTTGGAATGAGGCGTGCGCGCGCGCGGCTGTGGTACACGGATTTGTGTATGCTACAAAAATGTATAGCAGCGGCGCGGAGGGCGGTCGGGAGCGTGACGACGAGATCGGGCATCTCGCCCTGGCTGCCGACTGTGTGCGCCGGCGATCACGGACGACGGCGCCGGCTTCCCTGCGTGACGACCTGAGCCGGTTGCGGCGGGTGATCGATCGAGTTGAGCTTGAGTTCGCGTTCGTGGCCGGAGCCTTCGCGAAGACGACTGAGGAGGAGTGGCAGGGCTGCCTGAGTCCGATCCAGTGGCTGCGGGTGGAATGCGGGATGACGTCTGCCGCCGCCTCGAGCGCGATTGCCATCGGCGCACACGCAGAGGAACTCGCCGAGAGCGTCGCAGCGGTGGAGGATGGCCGTCTCGGGTTCGCACACCTGGCGTTGATGGCGGGGACGGCGAAGGCTTTTCGCGAGTTGCCGACGGCCTCCGCGTTCGAGGAGCAACCGCTGCTACAGCAAGCGATGAGCCACGAGCTGAGTTGATTTCGGGCGGACTGCGCCCATGTTCGCCACGCTCATGACGCTGAGGCCTTCCAGGCGGAACAACTGCAGGACGTGGAAGCGCGCACGCTGGAGGTGCGCACGGGGGAAGGCGGAGCAGTGTTCATCAAGGGGTTTCTCGATGCGGTTGGTGGCGCTGCCGTGTGCACGGCTCTTGATCCGCTTGCACGCCCGATGGGCAATGACGACGACCGCTCACGGCAGCGGCGCTACGCCGACGCCCTCGTGGAGCTTGCTGGACACGGACTCGATGCGGCGATTCTGCCGCGCGTTGGCGGTCAGCGTCCGCATCTGCAGGTGACCACAAGTCTCGAGACGCTCGTCGGCGAGGTCGGTGCGCCGGCTGGAATGCTCGAACGAGCTGGGCCTGTCGCTACCCCGACTGTGCAGCGCCTCGCGTGTGATGCGAACGTCACTCGTGTCCTCCTCGGGTCGGATTCAGCCGTGGTCGACGTGGGCCGGGCTCGCAGGTTGCCCTCAGGAGCGACGCGGCGTGCTTTGCATGCGCGTCACGGCGGGTGCCAGTGGCCGGGATGCGATCGCCCGGCATCCTGGACGGCAGCGCACCACATCAGGCACTGGGCGCATGGCGGACCCACAGATCTCAGCAACCTTGTGCTGCTGTGTCACCGACATCATTGGCTCGTGCACGAGGGTGGCTGGGAGCTTGCCTCGTGGTGACGATGGTCAGATCCGTTCGGTTGCGCCGATACCAGTGGTGCGATGGCAGTCACGGGCGCCAGATGACTTACCCGACGGGTGAGGATTGACGGTCGCGCTGGAATGTGACTGAGGCGGAGCGGGTATTGAGGATCGCGGTGCTGCTACACGTGCCTACGCGCGTGTGGCGGCATCGACCGTCTGGATCACTCAGTGCTGGGTCGGGCTGCGAGGGCTCTTGCGGAAGCTTGTCTTGAATCGGGACTTCGAACCAGACGGTGACGCCTTCGGTTTCGTTGTTTGCACCGACGTCGCCTCCGTGAGCCGTGACCAGCTCCTTGACGATCGCGAGGCCAATGCCGGCGCCGCCGCTGCCGCGCGTTCGGCTGGGGTCGGCGCGGAAGAATCGTTCGAAGATGTGGGGAAGCGCTGCATCGTCGACGTGGTCACCCACGTCATGGATTGACACACGCGCTCGCGAACCCCGACGCAGGATGCTTACCTGTATGACGGTTCCACGCCGCGCATGGCGGATGGCGTTGTCGAGGATGTTCCCGACAATCTGTCCGAGCCGCCCCTTATCGCCCTCCACGACGAGATCCTGCTCGGGCACGTGCATCTCCCATGTCAGACCGTGACGTTCGATACTGGCGCTGAATCCAAGGACGACCTCGCGTGTCGCCGACTTGAGATGCACACGCTCGTGGGCCATCCGATCACGCGCCAACTGCGCATCGGCGAGGCCACGCAGGTCCTCCACGAGCGCAATGAGTTGCGCGAGCTCGCCGTGTGCCTGCTGCAGTCGTGCCGGGAAGCGGAATGACCCCATCGCGCATACCCTCGATCAGCCCGAGCAGGTTGTGCAAAGGCGTCCGCAACTCGTGAGCGACATCGTCGGTCACTTGACGGCGGAGTTCCTCCAGACGCTGCAATGATTGCGCCAGCGCATTGACGGAGTTGGCGACGCTGCTGATCTCGTCGCGACGATTGGTTGCGACCCTTGCCGGTGCATCACCACGGGCCATCTGCCGCGTTGCCTCACTCACGGCGGTGAGCGGCCTGAGTGCGAGGGTCACCGCCAGGAAGCTGAGACCGATGGCGACGACGGCGGCCACGGCGATAGTTGGATAGATTTGTGCCTCGACTGCTGCGTCATACGCGCGCTGGCCGGCTGCGGGGTCGACTGGTTGCCCGGCGGCGTGCATGATCACCATGAATTGCTGCTGTGCGATGTTGTGCATCAAGACGACGATCAGCACAACGGTAACTGCGACAACGAAAGTATTCAGTACGACGAGTTGCCATCGAAGTCCAAGGCGCGCCAGCGGTGCACCAATAGTGCCCCGAGTCGCCGGACTATTCCGCGCATTGCAGTCAGCCGCCCTCTGCGGTGATCTTGTAACCCACGCCACGTATTGTCACGATAGAAGCCGACGACCGGGCCGCAATAAGTTTCTCGCGAAGCCGGGACACGTGGACATCGACAGTCCGCTCCACAGCAGGAAACGATCGTTCGAATAGAGCCGGTCAATCAGCTGGGTGCGGGTGAGCACCCATCCAGGGCGCTCAAGCATCGCGGAAAGCAGTCCGAACTCGACTTGTGTCAACGCGACGCGCTGTCCTTCCACGGCGACTTCACGTTCCCCTGGTGGGAGCTTGACGTTGCCCAGCCGGAGGAGGGAGGGGGGTTGCGGACCGATCTCCGCACGACGGAGGAGAGCATCGACGCGGGCGACGAGCTCATGAAGGGCTGATGAGTTTAACGAGATAGTCGTCGGCGCCGACGCGAAGACCATCGACGCGGTCTGGCTCACCGCTTCGCGCGCTCAGGAAGAGGATTGGCACGATCGATCCGGCGCGACGGATCTCATCACAGATCTCGAACCCATCCTTGCCAGGGAGCATCACGTCGAGGATCAGGCAGCGAGGCGCAGTTCGGCGAACGACGTCAAGGGCTTCGCTCCCGTCCGGCAAAGCACAACGCGATGGCCGGCGCTCTCCAGATACGCCCGGATGACATCCCACGTCGTCTGGTCATCCTCCACGACGAGGATGGGCGAACCGAGCGCGGCCGCTCCGCCTCCAACCGCAGGAGCGCGAGCCCGAATTGTGGGGCCATTCGACGGTGGTGTCTCCATAGTCACTGCTCCACCATTCTGCGAAAGTCGTCGAGATGCCGTGCGGCACGGCACCGCACGGCATCCGGAGACGCGTACTGGTTGGCGTTGCTGGTTCCCTAGGTGAGAATCACCCAGCCAGGAGGGCAAGGCCTGTCGCGGCTGCGGACAAGCCGCTCGCAGCCGATTCGTTGACTGACCCGAGATTCCCACCGGCCGTTACTGGGGCGGATGCGATCTCGGTCGTTGTGAGGACGAAGAACCAGCCGCCGCCGATGACCTCGTCGATCGGGTGCACACCCACCGTCGCGGCCACGGCAGATCGCAAAACAAGGCGTCCGCCCGACCCGATGCGATATGAAGACACCGTGCCGCAGCCGGCGTTCGCCAAATAAGCCCGAGTACCCGCGGCGTTCACGACCAGCCAGCATGCCGCGGCCTGAGACTTACCCACCTCGCTGATGGGGTGGAGGACACCCGCGACGCCGAATCCTTGGTACGACGTCGCAGCGCTGACCCCGCCAGCTCCACCACCTGCATCGGAAACCATCCGCTCCTCCGCCAGAGCTGAAGCCGAATCCGTATGGAGCGGTACCTGTAGAGCCAGTGTGGTGCAGACCAACAAGTCGGCCGTCCGACGTGACATTGAATGTATCGATGCTGCTGCTGACCTTTTCGGTGACGATGAGGTGCGAGCCCGAAGGAGTGAAGCCAATCTGCACCGGTGTCTCAGCTGCCGCCGAGAGCGAGACCGCAGCACGCGACGATGGCACAAGGGCCCTGGTTGTCAGCGTCAAACTGCCGATGGAGTTGCTGCCCTGGTTGAGGACGTCAACCCAAGCCCCATGGTGCTGCGACACTGACGGGATCCGCGCCACCCGATGGGGCCGCGTCGACGAGGCGGAGCGTCCCGTTCGAGAGAATTCGGAAGTAGGACACCGTGTTCGAGGCGGCATTGACGACGAGGAGCGCGCGCCCGCCGGCGGCAAGCGTGACAGCACCCTGCGACCCTAGCCCGACCCCTGTGCCGTCACCACCAGTCGCAAAGCTTCCGATGGAGGTGAGTCCGCCACCCGAGGTTACCCAGTAGGCGAGTACAGCGTTGCCGCCGTCCGCGGAGCCTTGATTGCTCTCGGTATAGACGTACGAAGCGTGGGAGGACGCGCTGGTGTTACTGGCACCGACTCCGGTCGACGCGGCGAGGGAGACGGATCCAGCGAGTAACGTACTTGCTCAATTCACATCCCAGGTTCCTGAGAGATAGGTCGGCCATTGATCCGCGCCTCCTGGTGTCTGGCTCGTGGTGAGCCATGGATGGACATTGGCACCAGGGTTGGACACGAACATTTCGCTGGTGTTTCGACCCGAGACGTGGCGGGGACCGCGGATCGACCGTCTATTTTTCGGGTGCTACGCGCTCCGCGGCGGAAACGTGCACGATGAGCACGGGGATCCGGCTGTGATTGAGCACCGCGTGGCTCACGCTCCCAAGGAGGAATGACTCGGCATCGCCACGGCCCCTTGAGCCAACCACGATGAGGTCGTGCTTGCCCGTGACCGACTGATCGAGGATCGCTTCAGCCGGAGCAGCATCGACGACGAGGACCCGCGCGCATGGCCGCCGGCATCGCGCTCCTGGCCTCGTCGGCCACTGCCTGAGCCTCGGCTCGGACGCCTGCCACAAATTCGTCGACTGCGCTCTGCGGCAGCGGCGCGACGGGGCCCCAGGGCATCAGGGTGCTATACGCCACAAGGACGGTGAGCGATGCGCTCTGTGTGCGCGCGATATCAGCGGCCTGCGCAAGTGCCACGCGGGCGTGTTCTGAACGGTCGATGCCAACCAGAATGCTTGTGAACATCAGATGTCTCCGTAAGCGGGCGCAGAGAGGCGTTGCCCAGATTTTGCGCCATCAGCCTGTTGCACCCGCCTGAAGGGGAGGCCGTCGACGTCGGCATGACGCTTCGTGCGCTCGGCGCCGAGGCCTGCCTCCGTCCGCTCGCGGTGTCGCGTCGTCCGGTTGTGACGGCGCACTGTCCCGAATCCGTCCGCACGGCGACCCTAGAGTTCAGCACCCAGCCCCGAGCGGGCTAGTCCAGACCTAGGGAGGAGCATCCGCCATGCTGGTACTTGCAGTCACCGCAACCCTTCACGTGCTCGCTGCACTGACCGCCGCATCACCGGTTGATCCTCTTTCGCAACAGGTCCTCGCACGCGTTGCAAATCCGCTTCTCACATCAGCGCAATTCCTGATACCAGCGGCC
>CAWHWM010000017.1:0-40514 GCA_963833055.1 Candidatus Dormiibacterota bacterium
GCCGAGAAAGGGAATCGAACCCTTACGCCCTTACGAGCACAGCGCCCTGAACGCTGCGTGTCTACCAGTTCCACCACCTCGGCCAGGTGCCCGACGATAGTAGCAGCGGCTCCCGACGGTGGAATGCCCTAGTGAAGCTGCCACGAAGCGACGTCGTCGTATCGGGAGGACTCCGGTCCGATCGAGGGGATCGGTGCCGTCGGCGCCGGCGACCGGAAGACCATTGAGACCCGGGGCGTGTACAGAAAGACCGCCGGGGCATCGTCAGCGATGAGCGCGGCCACCTGAGCGGCAGCGCTGACCCGCGCAGCCTTGGCTGGTGATTCGGCGAGCATGTCGAGCGCAGCATCGAGGAACGGGTCGGGGGTACCGCCGGAGACGTTGTAGCCGTGCGGCGGCGTCGCGTTGGACCGCCAGAACGCGCTCACATCGGGGTCCGGGACCGGATTCCAGGCATCGATCGCAAGCTGGAAGTGGCCGCTCTCGAGGGTGCCGCTGAGGAAGGTCTCCGGCGCCACGGGATCCACCGTCACCTTGACGCCGATGGCTGCCAGCTGCCCGGCGACCTCGCGGGCGACCGACGGCAGCGGATTGATATCCGGCACGTCGAGGGTGAAGGCCAGTTGCATCGATCCGTTCTGACGCACGCCACCCGGGCCCGGCAACCAGCCGTTGGCCTGCAGCACCTCGTCCGCCACGGTCGGTGAGATGGCTTCGATCGCGGGCGGCCCGACCCAGGGAATCCCTGCCGAGAACGGGCTCGTCTGCACCTCACCTCCGCGCCCGTCGAGGGCGCCGGCCACGACCGCGCTCCGATTGATCGCGATGCCGATCGCGTGCCGCACCACTGAATTGGCGAGCGCCGGAACGCGCTCGTTGAACATGAGGTCGACAAAGTTGGGCGTGGTCATGGACTCCGCCTGCGCTCCCTTGACCGCCAGGAGGGTCGACAGCTCCTCAGGCGTGCTGGCGAGCAGGGCGTTGATGGTCCCCTGGGAGAAGGCATACGCCGCGTCGGCAAATGTCACGAAGAGGCGAAGCTCGTAGCTCTTGATGTTCGGATGCACCGCGGCGTGCGGGTTGGGCTGGAGCGCGATCGTCAACGCGGCGCTCGACTGCACGTCGTATGAGCCGGACGTGGGCATCGGCACGGTCGGGTGCGCCAGCGTCGCCTGCAATTTGGCGGCGGGAAGATCGCCCAGTGGAAGGATCGGGAGCTGCGTCAGGGTGGCCGCGAACGATGCGCGAGGCGTTGCCAGCGTGAAGGTGACCCCAGTCGCATCGGCGGCAACCTTGACGCCGCGGAGCGCCGTCAGGAGCGTGGGGTCGCTCGCCTCCGGCGAGAGCGCGAACGCGTCGGTGGCGACGACATCAGCAGGTGTGATCGGCGTGCCGTTGGACCACTCGAGGTCGGGCCGGAGAGCGACGGTATAGACAAGTCCGTTGCCACTCACCGTGTACGACGAGGCGAGGTCGGTGGTCGGGTACCCGCTGCTGTTGAGCTTCAGCAGCGACCGGTACAGGAGGTGACCGATATCGACGACGGCAGGATCCGATGCGTCCACCAGCGGATTCAGCGACATCGGCCGCTCGCTGACCACGAGCCCCTCGGTGAACTGGGCACCGCCGATCAGACCGAAGTGCAGGGAGAGCGCAAACCCGATCGCACCGATTGCCACGAGCCCGAGGAGCGTCCCGGCGACGACCTCAATCGGTCGGTGCCGGCGCAGCCACCTTACTTGCTGACGTAGGTGGCGAGGATCGAGACGATGACGAACAGCGCGATCATCGCGGCCGAGAACCGCAGCAGGCTGGCTTCCAGTCCGCGCCGGCGGCGGTACCCGCCGCCCGAGTCTCCTCCACCACCGATCGTGCCGCCGAGACCGGTTGACTTCGGGGTCTGCAGGAGGATGCCAAGGATCGCGAGCACCCCGATCACCACCTGGGCCACGGTGAGAACCGTCTTCACGCAACAACGCCTCCTTGGCAACGCATCGGCCCGAGTATAGGTGCAACGGCGCGACCCGCTCCGCCGCGATGCCGTCTCGGATCTGGCGCATTCGCGTTTTGCCGGCGCCTCGGAGCTACACAGGCTTGTGCTAGTGTGTCCACGAAATGTCTGTGCCGCATATGTCGCTAAACGCCGCGTGGCGATGTGGGCTCGCCGCGCTGGCAGCGGCTGGGCTGGTCGTCGGGTGCGCCCAGATCCAGGCATCCGCGGTGCGGACTCCCCCGCCAGCACCGCTCCTCGGGCCTGCGCCGCCCGTGATGGTCGGCATGGATCAGGTCACGCTCCTGCGCAGCGGCACGGCGACGTTCGCGCGCCTGAAATCGCTGATCAACTCGGCACGAGCGAGCATCCACGTAGAGATCTACGAATTCGGTCAACCCGGGCTCGCTGATGCACTCATCGCCGCCGAAACTCGCGGTGTTGCCGTCACGGTCATCGACGATCCTTCCGAGCTGAGCAGCGTCGCCACCGCGGCGCGATTGCGCACCGCCGGCATCGATGTCGTCGACTATCCGGTGCGCAAGGAGATGATCGACCACGTCAAGCTCATGGTCATCGACGCTCGAGTTGCAGTCGTTGGTGGCATCAACTGGGGCGTCAACTCGCCTGCCAACCACGACTACGACGCCGAGCTCAGTGGCCCGGTTGTCCACAACCTCGATCGTGTCTTCTCGCGAGACCTGGTCACCTGCGGGCGTGATGTGGCAGTCGCCGATGCGGTGCCCGATACGTCGATAACGGTCGCCGCAACGCTGCCGGGTGCGGAGATACGCCCACTCGCTCTCGGGCTCATCGACGGCGCACACCGTTCCCTCGACCTCGAGCTCTTCGTCCTCACCGACACGGGCGTGGTGCACGCGCTCGAGGCGGCAGCGCTCCGCGGCGTGGTCGTGCGGATCCTGCTCGATCCATCACAGCCGTCGAGCGCGCCGGCATACGCAGCGCTGCTCAGCGATGGCATCCATGTGCGCTGGTATCGGAGCCACGGAGAGCTGCTCCACGCGAAGGCGATCGTCGCCGACGCAACGTCGGTGCTCTTTGGCAGTGCCAACTGGTCCGGCGGAGGGTTCGCTCGCAACCACGAGCTCGACATCGAGCTTCCCGAGGCACCCGCGGTGGCAGCGGCGATGCTCGCCCAGATGAACTTGGACTGGACAGCGAGCTCCTGAGGGAGAGTTGACAAGCGACGGGTCTCGATATATCGTTGGTACATCGGATCAACGCTTGAGGAGCGAAACGACATGACCAGAGAACGAACCCGACACAGCCGCCACGAGGAGTCGGTGGCAAACCTGCGCGAAGCCGCCGGGCGATTCCACCATCACGTCCGCGAGCACATCGAGCGCGGTGGGCGCGAACGGCACCGGGGCGGATGGTCCCCCTTTGACGATCCCAGGCTGACTGGTGATCCCAGGTTCGCCGGCTTCGGCGGTCCCGGAGGCTTCGGCCACGGCAGGCGTGCCGCCCGCGGTGACGTCCGAGCAGCGATTCTCGTGCTCCTCGCTGAGAAGCCGTCGCACGGCTATCAGATCATTCAGGAGCTCGAACGCCGCAGCGAAGGCGCGTGGCGCGCGAGCCCCGGATCCGTCTACCCGACGCTGCAGCAACTCGAGGATGAAGGTCTCGTCCGGGCCGTCGAGGCCGATGGCGGCCGTCACGTCTTCGAGCTGACCGACACCGGCAAGGAAGAGGCCACCAAGCTCGCCGCAGGTCCCGCCCCGTGGGCAGAGGCCGCCGGCTCCATCGGTGGAGACCATCGCGATCTTCGCGAACAGGTCTTCCAACTCCTGGCAGCCACCGCGCAGGTCGGCCGTTCAGGGGACGCGGCCCACATCACTGAGGCTCGCAAGATCCTCCACGACGCTCGTCGCAAGATCTATCTGCTCCTCGCGGGCAGCGAGTCGCCGTCCGAAAAGACCGAGGACTGACGACAGGCACCTGTCGCCACAGGCCCCGACGATAGGGGCATGGCACAGAACACCGTGATCATCGACGCCGCGACACGCTTCCTTCGGAGCAACCCTGAGCTGCTCCAGTTCGCCAGTCGCGGCGCCGGTGAGACCGGGCAGATCGTCGAGGATCTGCTGGACGATGTCGTCAGCCGGATGCGGCGGTCAGCCGGTGAGGCGATATCGCAGGAACAGGTGGTCGTCGGACCGCCGCACCAACTCCACCGCCGCGCCGAGCAGCGCTCGCGGAGCAGCCGCCCACCCGTCGACGATTCCCGGCCGCTGCTCGTCGTGATCACGACCGGCGATTCGCGGCGAGATGGTCAAGAAGAGCTCGTGTACCGCCCCGTCCGCAAGCATGCGGCCGAACAGTGAGGGCCCTCCCTCACAGAGCAGCAGCCCAGGCCCCATTGCTCCGGTGATCGCGGCGACGACCCCCGCTCCGCTGACACCTTCCTCGCCCTCCATTTCGATGATCGTTGCACGCGGATGCGCGGCCCGCACTCGGTCCGCCCCGGCGCTTGACGTGACCACCGCGACACTGGTGTCCGGTCGATCGAGCGCCACATGGGGAGGGAGATCGCCGCTCGCCGATACCACCACGAGCGCTGGTGGTTCGGAAGCGCCCGTCCGCTCGAAGCGGTAGGCATCGACAACCGCTGCATCGTCACCGGCGACGGCAGCGGGCGTCCACTGATGACCGGGGGTCGCGCGCAAGTTCCCGGCGCCGATCACCACTGCATCAGCGCTCGCGCGGAGCAGGGCCATGAGGTAGCGGTCGGCCCGAGAGCTGCCGCTGAGCGTTGTCGAGTCGGTCCCGTCGGTCAATCCCAATGACGCCACACCGTCGATCGACGCCACGAAGTTCGCGATGACATACGGCCGCGGCGACGCAGGAAAGCGGAGTGGCCGCCCGTATGGAACCTCCGCTCCCACCGGTGCACCCGTCGTCGAGTCGCTCAGGACCTGATAGTCCGGCGGCATCGTCGGATGCTCAAGCAGGAATGACGGGGATGCTGTTGAGCACCTCGTCGAGCATGCGCAGAAAGCGTTGTACTTTCACGGGTTTGGTCAAGTATGCGTGAGCGCCTGCGGCAAGCAGCTGCTTGCGCCGTCGCTCGGTTGCATCGGCGCTGCACATCACCACAGGGATGCCGGCGGTGCGCGGATCGGCCCTGAGCTGTGCCAGCACCTCATCGCCCTGGATATCCGGGAGGTGCAGGTCGAGCACGATCAGGTCGGGCCGATGCTCGCGCGCGAGCTCCAGGGTGAGGCCGCCCTGCATCGCCGTCAGCAGGTGGATCTGAGGACGCATGGAGAACACCTCCTCCATGAGGCCGATGGTGGCGAGGTTGTCCTCGACATAGAGGACCGTGCGCTCGCACGCGATCATCGGTGCTGGCTCCGGCGGCTTGCGGCGGATGCGCGGCTTGCTGGCGGCAACCGGCGATCGGGTGAGCCGGATCCAGAAGGTGCTGCCGACGCCATGCTCGCTGTCGACACCGATGCTGCCGTGCATCCCCTGGACGAGCTTGCGTGTCAGCGCGAGACCGAGGCCGGTGCCCGGCACGGTGGTGCGCTCCGCGCCGAGCCGCTCGAACGGCTGGAACAGGCGCGCCTTCTCGTCGTCGGTGAACCCAGGACCTGTATCGCGGACCGAGATGCGGATGAACTCGCTGCTCGTGCCCTTGGACGTCCGGGGACCCGCGGTGCCGATGGTCTCCCACTCTCTCGCCGCCTCGACGAAGATGTGCGCCTCGTTGCCGGAATACTTGACCGCGTTGGAGAGCAGGTTGAGCAGCGCCTGGACGAGACGCTGGCGGTCGGCCAGCACGTAGTCGCCCGCGCAGTCCGCCATCGATCGGGTGATCTTGATGTGGCGGCTGAGCGCCGAAGGCGCCACCAGCCGCACGCACTCCTCCACCGTCGCCTCGAGCGCGACCGGCTCCAGCGCGAACGATTCACGTCCGGACTCGATCCGGGCGATATCCAGCACGTCGTTGACGAGGCTCAGCAGGTGGCCGCTCGCCTCTTGCACAGCGGCGATCGCCTCGGTCTGATCCTCGCGCGGCTCGCGCATCTCCAGAAGATCGCTGTACCCGAGGATCGCGGTGAGCGGGGTGCGCAACTCGTGGCTCATCCGCGAGAGGTATTCGCTCTTGGCCTGAGAGGCCTGCTCGGCGACGTCTCGCGCTTCGCGGAGCTCGGCCGCAGCAACCTTGTCGGCGGTGACATCGCGACCGATCTCGATGATCGCGTCCGGCCAGCCCACGTTGTCCTTTTGGAGCGCCCAGCGGACTGCGACGCTGATGCGCTTCCCGGACTTCGTCGTCTGGACGATCTCACCCTCCCACCGGCCGGCGGCACGCAGGACGCTGAGGATCGCCTCCGGGCTTTCCGGCAACTCGGACTTCAAGAGCTCACTCGGATCGCGACCGATCGCCTCGTGGGTGCCCCAGCCGTACAGCTCCTCGGCGCCCTTGTTCCAGAAGGTGATCAGCTGCGTGCGTACGTTCCAGGTCGTGACCGCGTCGTATGCGAGGTCGAGGAGCTGCGAGCTGCGCCGCATCCGTTCCACGAGGAGCACCCGGTCGAGTGCCGGTGCCAGCGCCGTCCCGTACTGGGCGAGCCGCAACGCTTCGTCGTCTCCGAAGAGCGGCGTGAGCGGCCCCGAGGTGACGGCCATGACCCCGCGGCTCAGCTGCGCCTCGAGGACGACCCGGATCACCGTCGCCGAGTTCGAGGGTTGTTTGCTCACAGCCCGCGACCCGCTGCGTCCCGTCAGCTCGGAGACGAGCTTCCACCCCGCCGCGCGGTCCATCCCATGTACCGCCAGCACGTCGCCATCGTCGGTGGCGATCACTGCACCGTCAGCGCCGACGAGTCGAGCCGCCCACTCCACCGCCCGCTCGGCGAGCCGCTGGCGATCGGGGGAATACAGCACGAGATCGGTGAACGCCTCGCGGAAGTTGCCCTCCTCGCGCAGCTGCCAGATCCCGCGAAGCCACCGCGGGGGTTCGAAACCGAAGTAGAAGAGCGGGATCACCGCCAGCGCCGGGATCGCGAGGGTGATCTCCGGATGCATCCTGCCGAAGACGAGATCGGCGCATGTCGAGAGCACGAGCGCCAGGAACAAGCCGGCGTAGGCGAGCGTGATCGAGCGAAGCCGCGCCCGCTGCACGCGCGGCATCGACCCGGAAATCTCCCAGAGCTTCAAGGCAGGCTCCCCGACGCAGCCCAGCCAGACGGCCGCGACTGCGAGAGCAGCGAGACGCTGGGGCAGCGTCTGGGCACCCACCAGCGAGATGCGAGCGACGCATGCGAGCACGACGGCTGCGATCACCGCCAATCCTGCCGCACCGGTGATCTGCACGGTCAGATGCGTCATCGCGGCGCGGAAGGCGAAGAACGCCATCCCGGAGGCGAGGAACAGCGCAATCGCGAGGTCGCTCGTCCAGATCGCCTGCTCGCGCGTCAGCATCGTGCCTGCCACGGCAACGCCGCAGGCGCAGAGCAGCACGATCGAGAGCGCGAGCAGGGCGCGCGTGCGATCGCGCTGACGCATCCACCCTTCACAGGTGAGTGCGCCCAAAAGGATGCAGGTGCCCCCCAGAACCCACGACAGCACAAAGGTCGCAGTGCTCAAGGCACTGTCAGTATTGAGCCCGAATACGCCAAACGCCCCGCCTTCACCGTTTTGTGAAGTCGGCGGGCGTTCGGGGAATCGGCCGGGTTAGCCCTGCGAGTACCTCGATCACCGCGTCGGCAACCTGCGATGTGCCCACCGCCGTCGGGTCGTCGCGCTCCGGCTTCATGTCGTACGTGACGCTCTTCCCCTCGGCGATGACCCGGGCGATCGCCTGCTCCAGGCGGTCACCCGCCGCCCCTTCGCCGATATGGCGGAGCATGAGGACGCCACTGAGCATCATCGCCATCGGGTTCGCCTTGTTCTGGCCGGCGTACTTCGGAGCGCTGCCGTGGGTGGCCTCGAACACCGCGACCTCATCGCCGGTGTTCGCGCCCGGCGCGAGGCCGAGCCCACCGGTGAGGCCCGCGCAGAGGTCGCTGAGGATGTCGCCGTACAGATTCGGCATGACCATCACGTCGTACAGCTCGGGCTTCTGCACGAGTTGCATCGCCATGTTGTCGACGATGCGATCCTCGAACTCGATCTGCGGAAATTCCTTGCTGACCTGCTCGGCAACACGCAGCCACAGCCCGTCGGTGTGTTTCATGATGTTTGCCTTGTGGACCGCGGTCACCTTGTGGCGGCCGTTCTCGATCGCCCACTGGAACGCGAAACGGAAGACACGCTGCGTGCCGAAGATGGTGATCGGCTTGATGCTGATGCCCGCGTCAGATCGAATCGCGCGCCCGCCAAGACGCTCGATATCGGCGATCAGCTCGAGGGTTTCCGGCTCGCCTTCCGCAAACTCGATACCCGCGTACAGGTCTTCGGTGTTCTCACGCACGACGACAAGATCGACGTCCTCGTAGCGGCTGCGCACACCGGGATATGACTTGCACGGACGCACCAGCGCGTAGAGATCGAGCTCGCGACGCAGCGCCACGTTGACCGACCGGATGCCCTTGCCGACCGGTGTGGTGAGCGGGCCCTTGATCGCCACCTTGTTGCGACGGATGGAGTCGAGCACATGCGGCGGCAGCGGGTCCCCGAACTCCTCCATGACGCCGAGCCCCGCGTCGTGCACCTCCCAGTCGATCGCAACCCCGGTCGCGTCGATGACGCGGCGCGCGGCATCGCTCACCTCCGGCCCCACGCCGTCGCCGGGGATCAACGTGATCGTGTGTCGCGCCATGCTGCTGCTCTCCTCAAGATGCTGAACGCAGCAAGTCTGACAAACTGCGCCGCGTGTGGACCCGCGGGCTCGCGCGCTGGTACGAGGTGCACGGGCGGCATGAGCTGCCGTGGCGGGCAACCGCCGATCCGTGGGCGATCCTCGTCAGTGAGGTGATGCTCCAGCAGACGCAGGTCGCGCGGGTCTCGGGACGATGGGAATCGTTTCTCGCGCGGTGGCCGACGCCCGGGACATGCGCGGCGGCCCCGCTTGCAGACGTTCTCCGCGAATGGCAGGGACTCGGCTATCCGCGCCGGGCGCGAGGGTTGCACGACACCGCAACGGTCGTCGCCAAATGTGGCTGGCCGGACACCGAGGAGGGGCTGCTCGCGCTCCCCGGTGTCGGCCAATACACGGCCAGAGCGTTGCGGGTGCTCGCATTCGGCGCTTCGACCGTGCCGCCGCAGGACGTCAACATCGCGCGGGTGACCGCCCGAGCGGCGCTCGGCAAGGAGCCGAACGAGGTCGGTCGCGTGCAACTGGAGGAACAGCTGGCCGCGGGCAAGCCGCGAGGCATGACCGCGCGCACCTTTACCTACGCCCTCTTCGACGCCGGTGCGCTGCACTGCCGAGCCAAACCGCTGTGCCACGGGTGCCCGCTCGCGACCACATGCCCCTCACGCGACCGGCTTGCCGGAGCGCCGGCGAACCGCGCCCGGCGCCAACCGGCCTATCGAGGGAGCACTCGCGAGCTGCGCGGCGCCGTGCTGCGGGCAATGCTCGGGGAACACAAGCCGGCGAGCATCGGCGAGTTGCAGATCCTGGCCGGTGCGGCGGCGGAAGGACGTCCGCCCGAGGACATCGCGGTGGTCCTCGACACCCTGGTCCACGAGGGATTGGTTGATCCGACCCCGCGCATGGTTAGGATCAATTGACGTGGCCACCTCTTCCGAATATCTCGACGCCGTCCATCGCGAGCTCTGGGCCCGAGACGTCTTCACGTTCATCCCGGATCGCGACCTCCCGCCGCCGCCCGACACCATCACCCCGGGCGACGGCCCTCGCGTCGCGTTCGCGGGGTTTCCGTCGGACTTCAGCCTGGCGTTCCTGCTCCGCCTCCTCCAGCTCGACGTCCAGCCGGTCGGGATCATCACTTCGCCGGGTGCCCATCCGGCGATCCTCGGCGACAACGCGCTGAGCAGGATCGCGGACCATCTCGGCATCCCGCTGATCCGGGCGTGGCGCATCAATGACGAGCACTCACGCTTCGAGCTCGACGAGCTCGGCCTCGACGCGGTGGTAATGGCGAGCTTCGACCAGATCGTCGGAGCGCGTGCCCTGGCGCTGCCGAAGCACGGATGGCTGAACGTCCATCCGAGCCTGCTCCCCGCCTATCGCGGCCCCGAGCCGGTGTACTGGGCGATCGCCGACGGTGTGCCCGTGACCGGGATCAGCATGCACAAGGCCGCGCCCAAGGTCGATGCCGGTCCCGTCCTTGCCCAGGCGAGGGTCCCGATCCTCGCCGGCGACACAGCGGGAACGCTGACCCGGCGGCTCGTCGAGGCGGGCATGGATCTGCTTCCGAAGGCGGTCGACGGCCTCCTCCATGACGCGAGCGGCATACCGATCGACATGAGCACGTCGTCGTACCGCACCTCAATCGGACACCGATCCCTCGAGGAGGCGGCGTCGGCCGAGGAAGCCGAGCGCATGGTCCGGGCCGGCGCGCCGAACATGCTCCCCTGGGTGATGCGCGACGGTCGCGCCGTCTACGTGAAGGCCGCTCGCGTCGCGGACGGCCAGGCGACCAACGGAGCCCCGCTGATGCACTTCCCTGCAGGCGACCTCGTCCTCGCTGAGACCATGGACACCTGCGGCTGTCATCACAACACCAACGACTGCGCCCACCGGAGGTCGCAGACCGTCACGGGTCGATGAAAGGTATGCGCTGAAATGGCATTCGGCGCGCGGGTGCCGGTTATGATCCAGCCGCCATGGCCGAACCCGACTCCGCGCTGGTACTCGTCGTCGAGGACGACGATGCCGTCCGCGGTTTCCTGACCTTCGCCCTCGAGAACGGCGGCCACCAGGCGGTCGGCGTCCGGAGCGGCGAGGAGGCGATGACCGTCCTCCGCGAGACCCCGGTGGCGATCATCCTCATCGACGGCATCCTCCCCGACATGCACGGGATTCGCCTGGCACGGGCGATCCTGGACGACGCCGCATTCGAACGTGTGGCCATCAGCTTCGTCACCGGCGCGATTCGCGATGGCCGGACCCCACGAGCAGGGGTCGGGGCGCTCAGCAAGCCGCTCCGCGCCCGCGATCTCGTCGAGGCTGTCGAGGTGCTCCTCCGCTGGCGCGAAGGCGGAGGCAGCCCGGCGCCGGAGCGGCGCGCCGCCCTTGCAGAGCTCGAACAGATCTTCCTCGTGGGCGCATGACGTTGCATCTCGCCGGCGTGGCACGATCATCGCGATGACTGAGCCGCGCACGATCTCCCTCCTGCCGTGGCAGGTCACGCTCGCCGAGTTCACGCAGAAGGCGGCTGAGGGGGCCAGTGACGCAGCCTGCTGCGCCTTTGTCGTCGACCCGTCGATTCCGCAGGCGGCGCGGGGCGGCTATGCCTCGCTCGTGATGGCCTATTCGCGCGCTGACGAGCCGGTCTGCGTCCTGGACGATGGCGCGGCGCTTGTCCTCGTGATGGAGGGCGGGATCAGCTCGGGCAAGGCCCTCGCCGAGCGCGTCCTCGGGCAGATGGCGCGCCTCAAGCTCGAACTGACCCTCACCGCAGGAGTTGCGCTGATCGGCGACGATCCCGGCGCGGCCGTGACGGCAGCGCGGGACGCCGCAACCTCCGTGGCCCCGGGGAAGATCGGCACAACGGACTGACCGCGCTCTTCAGCGGCGGGCGTTGAGCGCTGACGCGATGCGTTTGGGCAGCTCATCGCGCCGGAGTTGCTCCAGCGTTCTGGGGAGCGGGATCGACCAGTTGGCGCGAGCCACGTCGCCGGGCATGTTCGGCCGCCGTTCCGCGAGGCTCGCGTCATCGAGGGTTGCCACCACGAGCCGACTTGGAGCACGGCCCAGCGCGGCGTAGGCGCGCTCGATCACCAGCGATGGGGCGGCATCGTCACTGACGCCGGCGAGCCGCCGCAGCTTGCGGCGGATCCCCAGCTCCGCGCTGCGATTGACCGGGCGTCCCGTGGATTCCATCTCGGCCAGGTCCGCGCCGGTCCAGACCCCGGCCGCGGTTGGCAGATCATGCGTGGTCAGCGCCGCGAGCGCTTGCGCGGGGTACCGCTCTGGCGGCCTTCCTTCGAACCAGGCCAGCCTGTACGAGAGCAGTCCCCGCCGATGCAGCTCGGCCCGGACGCCGGTCTCGACCGTGCCCAGGTCCTCGCCCACCACCCCGCACCCGGATCGAAGGCTCTCGAGGGCCAGGATGTCGAGCAACTCGTGAGCCGGATACCGGACGTAGGCGCCCGCCGACGGATCACGGGCGTCGAGCGGCACCCACCAGAGGCGGAACAGGCCCATAACGTGGTCGATGCGGACGCCGATGCCCGCCTCCATCATCCGTCGCAGGGTTGCCACCAGCGGCGCGTATCCCGCGGCGCGCAACCGGCCGGGGTCGTACGGCGGCACGCCCCAGTCCTGTCCGGCGGGGTTGAAGTCGTCGGGTGGCGCGCCGACACGGGCGCTCGATGCCACCTCGTCCTGCCAGAGCCAGGCGTCTGCCCCGTCGGGCGCGAAGCCGACAGCGAGATCGTGGACCAGCGGCAGCGCGCGTCCCGCCCGGGCGAGCTGGGTGTCGATGCACCACTGCATCCAGCGGTGAAAGTCCACCCGCGCGCGATCGCTGCTGACGAGATCGCGGACCGCCTTGCCGTCGGCGCGGCGAAAGCGGGCCGGCCAGGTCGTCCAGGATCCGCCGTGCCGTTCGGCGAGCACGCAGAAGCACGCGTAGCGCTCGAGCAACCATCCCTCTCGGGCGACGTAGGCGTCGAAACCGGCGTCCCCGCGGAATCGCGACCACAGCGAACTCGAGCGCCCGCAGCTTCAACGGCATCACCCGGTCGCGGTCGATGATCGGCGCGGCGCGGAGCCTGCCGGCCTCCCGCAACAACCCGCCGACCGTGGCGTCCTCGCGAGCGCCGGGCAGATCCTGGATGCGCAGATACAGCGGGTTCCGGTAGAGGCGGCTCGACGGGAAGTACGGGCTCGATTCCTGCGGCGGCCCCGGGTGGACCGCGTGCAGTGGATTGACAAGGAGCATCGCGGCACCGTGCTTGCGAGACCACGACCCGAGAGCTCGCAGGTCGCCGAGATCGCCGACGCCCCAGCCCTCGCGAGAACGCACCGCGTAGAGCTGCGCCGCCCAGCCCCATCCGCTGAGCGAGTCCGGCAGGGCACACCGTCCGGGGCTGGTCACCAGCTGCCGGCGATGTCCATCGCGCATCACCAAGTGGTGGTATCCGTAGGGAGCGTCCGTCCCCAGCTTCCGTCCGCCCGGCAACTCCCTGCCATCTTCCAGCTCGACGCTCCGCACGCCAGGAGGGAGCGCGCCGCCCGGGCGGACGAAGGCCGGTCCCTGCTCGGCGCCGTCAACCGGACGCAGGCACGCCTCGACTGCCCGGACGGTGCTCGGCGGTCACCCTCCGGCGAGTGCCGCCCGCATCCACGTACTCTCTCTGGACTCCCGACACAGGCCGGCGGCCACGCTGCGGTGCGCTGGTCACGTCTGGAGCCCGAGATCAGTGCACTGAGTGGAGTCATGACTGTTCCAGAGCCCTCCGCCGCCGGCCGCGCGCCCGGCAGCCGCGACGCGTGGCCGGGGACCGATGCCCCGCTCGGCGCGACGTGGGACGGATCCGGCACGAATTTCGCGATCTTTTCCGAGAGCGCCGAGGCGGTGGACCTGGTGCTCTTCGACGAGCGCGGCGCCGAGTCGGTGACGCATCCGCTGGTGGAGCGCACCGACCTCGTGTGGCACGGGTACGTCCCCAATGTCGGTCCGGGCCAGCGCTACGGCTTTCGCGTGCACGGCCGGTACGCACCGCACGAAGGGTTGCGCTACAACGCCGCGAAGCTGCTCCTCGATCCATACGCACGTGCCATCGCCGGCCGCTTCCGGCACGGGCGATCGCTGTTCGGATACCGGCTCGGCAGTGATGACATGCGCATCAGCGGTGTGGACTCCGCGCCGGCCATGCCGCGCTGCGTCATCGTCGATCAGTCGTTCCCCTGGGGCGATGATCGACGGCCCAACACGCCCTGGTCCGACACGATCATCTACGAGCTGCACGTCAAGGGATTCACCAAGCAGCACCCGGATATTCCCGCTCCGCTGCGCGGCACATACGCCGGGCTCGCGCATCCCGCGGCGATCGAACATCTGACGCGCCTCGGCGCCACCGCGGTTGAGCTGATGCCCGTGCATCACTGGTTCGACTCCTCGCAGCTCGTGGAACGCAACCTCGTCAACTACTGGGGATACGACTCGATCGGGTATTTCGCACCGGAAGGACGCTACTCGTCGTCCGGGACCAACGGCGAGCAGGTCCGCGAATTTAAAGCGATGGTGCGAGCACTGCATGCCGCGGGTCTCGAGGTGATCCTCGACGTCGTCTACAACCACACGGGCGAGGGTGATCATCTCGGTCCGACGCTCAGCTTTCGCGGCATCGACAACGCCTCGTACTACCGGCTCAAGGACGAGGATCTGCGTTTCTATTTCGATGTCACCGGCACAGGGAACAGTCTCAACGTCCGGAACCCGCACACGTTGCAGCTCATCATGGACAGCCTTCGGTACTGGGTCATCGAGATGCACGTGGACGGGTTTCGTTTCGATCTCGCCTCCGCGCTCGCGCGCCAGTTCTACGACGTGGACCGCCTGTCGGCATTCTTCGACATCATCCATCAGGATCCCGTGCTGTCGCGCGTCAAGCTCGTTGCCGAACCCTGGGATGTCGGCGCCGGTGGTTACCAGGTGGGCAATTTCCCGGTCCGATGGGCTGAGTGGAACGGCGCGTTTCGCGACACCGTGCGCGACTTCTGGCGTGGCGCCACGGGCATCCGCGACCTCGCGTACCGCCTCACGGGTTCAAGCGATCTGTACCAGGGCGACGGCCGCCAGCCGTCGGCGAGCATCAACTTCGTCACTGCGCATGACGGCTTCACGCTGTCCGATCTCGTCGCGTACAACGAAAAGCACAATCAGGCGAACGGCGAGAACAACGAGGACGGCAACGACGACAACCGCTCGTGGAACTGCGGCGTCGAGGGCGACACCGACGATCCTGCGATCCTCGAGCTGCGCGCCCGGCAGCGCCGGAATCTGATCGCCACGGTGCTGCTCTCCGAAGGCTGTCCCATGCTCCTTGCCGGAGACGAGATCGGGCGCACGCAGCACGGGAACAACAACGCGTACTGCCAGGACAACGACGTGTCCTGGGTCGACTGGGAACACATCGACGAAGCGATGCTCAGCTTCGTTGCGCGCATCGTCGCGCTCCGCCGAAGCGATCCGGTGCTCCGGCGGAGAAACTTCTTCTCCGGCCAGGCGATCCACGGATCCGGCCGCAAGGACATCGCCTGGTTCCTCCCCTCCGGGCGCGAGGTCACCGATCAGGAGTGGTTCGACGAGGGCCAGCGTTCACTCGGGATGATCCTCAACGGCGACGAGATCCCGGACCGCGACCCGCGTGGCCGGCGCATCCGCGGCGGCACGCTCATGGTGCTGCTCCATGCCGGCGAAGAGCAGATCGGCTGGACGATCCCGAGCGGCTGGGGAGCGCTCTGGTCGGTGTTCGCCGACACGGCGGAGCGTGAGGTCACGCCGTCGACTCGCCATCATCATCCCGGCGAAGAGGTCACCGTGGCAGGGCGGTCGCTGGTGGCGCTCCTTCGGGTCTGAGCCTCAGCCTTCCTGGACGCGCTGCCAGGACTCCCAGTCAGCAGTGGTGGAACGCTCCATCGCTCGCGACGCCACCTTCAGCCAGTCGGACGGACGCGCCTCGAGGTCCTTGCTCACTGCGGCCATCCGCCGCGTTCCCGCACCGAGGTGGACGTTGGCCGTCTCCGCGCCCATGGCGGTGAGCAACTCGCTCTGCTCGGCGGGCAGCCGCGCCACAGTGAACTCGATGCGGCTGCAGTCCGGAGCGAGCCGGCGAAGCACCCACCGGCCTCGAATTTCGAGAAAGGGATCCGCGCAGCGCACGGCACGCCGGACGATCGTCGGATAGTGGATCGGGACACTGCCGGCAGCGCCGTGAGCCCACGCGACCCCCGACGCGACGAGTTCCTTGGCCTCGCGAGCGATCCAACCGCCCCGATGCTCGGCGATCGCGACGATGCGCGGATGGCCGAGGCTGCCGAGCCCCGCTCGCCGCGTGACGAATCGAGGATCGTCCGGCCGGCGGAACTCCCGCTCGAGCAGTGACACGGCCGGGGCCTGCGGCTTGCGCGCGGGCGGAAGGTCGGTCATCGCCGTCCAGAACCGCACCGGATCGCGGAGCTCCGACTGAGCGTCACGGCGCAACACGCGATGCTGCTCCGCCAGGACGAACGGCTTCCCACCGGCCTCGAGCGATGTGCGATAGCCCTCGAGGATCGCGTTGCAGGCCGCCCGCGGGGTCAGGACCAGCGTCCCGTCACCGATCGAGAGACGGGCGGACGTCGCGAGGCGGACGAGGTCATTCGTGTACGCCATGGGGAAGGCCTCGTCGAAGTCGTTGATCCCCCAGATCAACCGGCCCTCCGCATCACGCCAGGTCCCGAAGTTCTGGGTGTGCAGGTCGCCGACCGCGAGGACCGTTGGCGCGCTCGCCAGGTCCGGGCATGCTGCCTCCCAGGCCTGCACCCACCGGTAGAAGGTGGAGCGCAGGAATGGGAATGGCGCGAGCGCCATCTGCTCGTGCTTGTACGCGATGTCGGATCGGACCAGCGGCACCTGGCGGCCGATCCAGGACTCGTAGCTGCGGGTGGCTGCGGCGATGGACACGAGCGACGAATTTCGGGGCATGATCGCCCGATGTTCGCGCAGCTGACGATTCTCGTGCTCGCCGGGCTGGCCGGCCCGCTCCTCGCATTCGGCAAGCGAGGGCTCATCCCGGTGGTGATCGGCGAGCTCATCGCGGGGTTCATCCTCGGCAAGACGGGGTTCGGGATCATCGACACTGCCACGCAGCCGCTCCCTGTGCTCAGCGCCCTCGGCTTCGCCATGCTCATGTTCACGGCCGGGACCCACGTCGACATCGGGTCTCCGACGATCCGCCAGGGGTTCGCACGCGGCGTGCTTGCTCTTGCAGTCGTGGCGGTCACCGCCGTACCGATCGGCCTCCTGCTCGATCACGCGCTCGGTGTTGGACATCCCGCGCTAATCGCCGTCATCGTCACAGGCAGCTCCGCCGCGATCGCGTTCCCCATTCTCGAGGAGCGCGGCCTCACCGGACCGAATGTGGCGTTCCTCATCGCGTGGGTGGCGCTGGCGGACTCCGTGACCGTCGTCGTCATGCCGCTCACGCTCAGCAAGTCCGGCAGCCCGCTGGAAGCGATCGGAGGCGACGTGGCGATCATCGCGGCCGGCGCGTTGACGCTGTTCGCCGCCACCCAGGTGAACAAGACGCGCATCTCACAGGACCTTCATGCCGAATCGCTGAAACGCGGGTGGGCCTGGCAGGTGCGCATCTCGCTGGTGCTGCTGCTCGGCCTCTCGACGATCGCTCAGGAAACCGGAGCGAGCACGCTCGTCGCGGGATTCCTCGCGGGGATGGTCCTGGTGCGCCTGCACGAGTTCGACCGCCTGACGGTGCAGTTCACCGGCGTGGCGAACGGATTCTTCGTCCCCCTGTTCTTCATCCTCCTCGGCGCCGAGCTCAATCTGCGAGCGCTGCTCACCTCGCCGTCACGCATCCTGCTGGCCCTCGGTCTCGTGGTCGCTGCGGTGATCACCCACCTGATCGCGGCCCGCGTGGCCGGCCACGAGAAGTACATCGCCACAGGCCTGGCGGCGTCGGCCCAATTGGGAATGCCCGCTGCAGCGGCGAGCCTCGGCCTCAGCGCCGGGCTGCTGAGCCCCGCCGAAGCCGCGGCGCTCGTCGCTGGCGGCTGCCTGACGCTCATCCCAGCCACGATCGGCTCGTTGATGCTGGCGCGCGGCGCGGCACCTGCCTCCACCTCGGCGTCATCCGCCGGAAGTACTGCCACGGCCTCAAGCTGAGACATTAGGGGCGATGGTCCGGTACCTCATCAGCCGAGTCCTGCAGGCGGTGGTCGTCATCATCGGCGTCGCGACGGTTGTGTTCTTCCTCGAGCGCCTGATGCCCGGCGACCCCGGGCGGATCATGCTCGGGCCGCGCTCGGATGCCGCGCAGTGGGCGATCTACGACCATCAGAACGGGTTCGACCTCCCCCTCCCGGTGCAGTACTTCGACTTCCTCAGGAATCTGCTCCACGGGCAGATCGCCTTCACACCGCCCGGGTTCGCCAACCAGGTCGATCCGATCGAGGATGTCCAGGTCGACCTCGACCTCCAAGCCCTCGTGCAGGGCCCGATGATCAACTCGCTGATCCTCGCCGGGCTCTCCACGCTGCTGGTGGTCGTGGTGATCGTGCCGATCTCCCTCTACGAGGCCGCCCGACGGCGGCGGAGCGGCGCACACCTGGCAAACATCGCGTCGATGGCCATCTATTCGATCCCGCCGTTCCTCCTGGGCACGCTGCTGATCACGTGGCTTGCCACCGACCTCCACTTGCTGAACTTGAATGCTCCGGACTGGTCGACAGGTGATGTGCTCGCCGATCCCTCGGCGCTGATCCTCCCGGTGCTCACCCTTTCCGCGGGAACTGTCGCGCTGTTCAGCCGGTACTTACGGGCAGCGACGATGGAAGAGCTGACCCAGGAGTACATCACCACCGCCCGCGCCAAAGGGGCGTCACGCTCGCGGGTCAGCCTTCGCCACGCGCTGCCCAATGCTTCACTGCCGATCATCACGCTGCTGGGGACACGCCTTCCGCAGATCTTCGGCGCCCAGCTGGTCGTGGAAGTGCTCTTCGCGTATCCCGGGCTGGGAACCACGCTCTGGAGCGCCGCGAATGGTCATGACTTCTACACGATGCTGGGCGTGATCCTGATCGCCGGCGTTCTCACGACTCTCGGGTCACTGATCGCCGACCTCGTCTACGCAGCAGTCGATCCGCGCATCCGTTACGTGAAGGCCGCGAACTGATCGAGGCCGGTCAGGTGCCCTCGCGCGCCCGACGGCCTGCCGCGTCTGCGCGGTCCCGTTCGATCTTCTCGCTCTGGTCCTTGCGGCGCCGGTCATCCGCCTGACCCTGCTCCATGGTTGCCTCGTCGTCGGGCTTGGGATCCTGCTGCTGGTCACTCATCTTCCAACCAGCATAGGCCGTGCCTCGCTCTCGTGCCGGATGGGGTCTGCCGGCCCTATGACCAGAGTCCTTCAAGGGCGACACCCACGCGCTCGCTTGCGTCAACGCTTGGCAGGGCATCCATGGCGTCCAGCCGCCGGCGACCGACCGAGAGCTCCTCGCATCCGGAGCGAACGCGGTCGGACAGGAAGCGCGACGGCTGTGCCCAGCCGTGCCGGTCGTCCCGTCCATATGGATGGTGGTGGTACCGCTCGGGAACGTAGAGGTGCAACGCGTTTCGTGCCCGGGTCAACGCGACGTAGAAGACCCGCCGCTCCTCCTCGAGCCCTTCCGGCGAGCCGAGCGCCATGTCCGAGGGGATGTTCCCGTCTGTGAGGTTGAGCAGATGGACGACATCCCACTCGAGCCCCTTGGCGGAATGCACCGTGGAGATGACCAGCCAGTCCTCATCGATCACCGGCGGCCCCGCAAGATTCCCGGTCGACCTTGGCGGCTCCAGCACGTGATCAGCGGCAACATCGGAGAGTCGCGCAACTGCGCTGCTGGCGGCGACCAGGGTGTCGAGGTCCGCGAGCCTGGCCGGCGCCTCCGGATACGCCGCCTCAACCAGCGGGGCGACTGCGACGCGAAGGCGCTCGGCGTGCGTTGCGATCGACTCACCGGAGTGGGGTGTCAGCGCCGCCACAAGCACGCCGGCCGCCGGACGCGCCGCCTCCGGGAGTTGCTCCTGCGCGACCGGCCATGCGTCCAGCACGCGCGTGTCGTCCGCGGTGTCATCGGTGCCGAGCAACCCGAGCGCCGCTACCACTCGGTGCGCTGTCGCCGGCCCCACGCCGGCGAGCAGCTGCAGGAGCCGGAACCATGCGACGACGTCATTCGGATTGTCGGCGAGCCGGAATGCCGCGAGCATGTCTTTGACGTGCGCCGCTTCGATGAAGCGCAGGCCGCCGTACTTCACGAATGGAATCCGGCGCGCGCCAAGCTCGAGCTCGAGCAGCGCCGAATGGTGCGACGCCCGCACCAGTACCGCCTGCTCATGGAGCGGAACGCCGGCCTCGCGGTGCGCCAGGACTCGGTCGCAGACAGCGTCGGTTTGCGAGTCCTCGTCGGCGCAGCGCACGAGCTGCGGGCCGAGACCCGGCACCGTTCTCGCCGCCTGTAGGACCGCCGAAAACCCGGCGGTGGCGTCAGCGCCGACGGCGTTGGCGACGTCGAGGATCTGCTGCGTCGAGCGGTAGTTCGTTTCGAGGATCACCGTCGTCGATGCCGGAAACACCTGGTCGAACTCGAGGATGTGTCGCGGCTCCGCAGCGCGAAATGAGTACAGCGCCTGCGCGTCGTCGCCCACCACGGTGATGCGTGGATCCGTCAGGCGAAGGCCGGCGAGGATGTCCACCTGGAGTCCATTGACGTCCTGGTACTCATCGACGAGCACGTGGTCGAGCGAGCCCGCAAGGCGCGGACCGAGCCGTTCGTCCTGCACCGCCGCCCGCCAGAAGAGCAGCAGGTCGTCGAGATCGACGAGACCGGCCGAGCGCTTGCGGCGCACATACCCGCGGCAGATCTCCGAGATCTCGTCAACGCAGTCCTCTGCCCAAGGTGCGATCTCGGGAACGACGGATGACAGCGGCCGCCCGGTGTTGACCGCCGCCGAGTACAGATCGACGAGCAGGTTCTTGCGTGGAAAGCGCCGGCGCGTGGAGGTGGCGTGACCCCGCTCGTCGCGAATCATGTCGATGACGTCTGCGGCATCTGAGGTGTCGAGGACCGAGAAACCCTCAGGCAGTCCGAGCGTGGCAGCGTAGCGCCGGAGCGTCCTGTGCGCGATGGCGTGGAAGGTGCCCCCCACCACCCGGCCTGCCGGTGAGGCCGATCCCCGGTCGAGGCCGGCCACGCCGAGCAGCGACGAGGTTCGGGCGAGCATCTGCCGCGCCGCCCGGCGCGTGAAGGTCAGGAGGAGCAACCGCTCCGGCGGAGCACCCGTGGCGAGCAGCCACGCAACCCGGGCGGAGAGCGTGGTGGTCTTGCCGGTGCCTGCACCAGCGAGGATTCGCAGCGGGCCGCCCGTGTGGGTGACCGCCTCCTGTTGCGCCGGGGTCAGGTGCTCCAACCACTCGAACATCCGTTCGATGATACGGCGCTCCAGGGTATCGCGCGCTACTTGGTCAGCAAGGTGGCGACGACGTTGATCGTCGTGGCCACCACGACAACCCCGAAGAGGTACGACAGCAATGCGTGGCGGAGTGCTGCCATCCGGATCGGCTTCGCGCCGATGTCGGTGTCGGAGACCTGGAAGGTCATCCCGATCGTCAGCGCGATATAGAGGAAGTCCCTGAAGTCAGGGTCCGTGTTCGAGTGAAAGTTGATCCCACCGTTGTGGGCGTAATACAGCCGCGCGTAACGCAGCGTGAAGACGACGTGGACCGCGAGCCACGAGAGGACGACGCTCAGCACCGCGAGCGCCGTGATCTCTGACTTGACGATTCCGTGCGTGTTGCTCGCCGCGATCAGGGCGAATGCCACGCCGACGAGGCTCGCGATGCTCGCACCCACGAGGATTGCCTCAGCCGCGGTTCGCGAGTCGTCCTGGCTCGTCGCGGCGGCCTTCGTCTCGACGCTGTTCTTACCGCGAATGCTGAAGTACACGATCGCGATGAATGTCGCCGAGGTCACGGCCCATCCCGTCATGAGCGAGATCTGCCACTCGGTGAAGGGATAGATGACGACAAACCCAAGGATGCCGGCTGCCAGACAGACGAGCAGACGGCTGCGTGCGTTCATCGGGCCGAGTGTCGCATGCCCCCGAGTCGCGCGACGTGTCTTCGCTGACCGGAGGCGAGTGCTAGCGCGACAGCGCCTGCTCCAGCTGCGCCTTGTTCATCGTCGACCTGCCGTGGATGTTGCGGTCGGCGGCCTCGTTGCGCAGCTGCGCGTAGGTTCTCCCGCCGGCGCCGCTATGCGACCGGAGCCCGCCGCGCCGGCCTGAGGAGATGTCCTCGATGGACGTGCGGCTTGCCTCCTTCGACTCGCCGGCGCGCGCCCGTTCCTTGTTCACCGTGCGCGCCGCGATCTCCTCGGCGGTGTCCTCGTCCGTGCCGCGATCCTCGAGGCCCTCTT
Organism: Candidatus Dormiibacterota bacterium; assembly: GCA_963833055.1. GTDB lineage: Bacteria > Chloroflexota > Dormibacteria > Aeolococcales > Aeolococcaceae > Palsa-851. The sequence goes on from CAWHWM010000017.1 coordinate 22,269, forward strand.
TGATGTGTTCGTATTGCCGCTCGCGCTTCGGCGACCAGGCTTTGACGGGCATGATCAGTGCTCCTCCAACTGCTTGTCGCGCTCTGCTCACGTGTCATGCAGCGCATCACTCTTAGTGATAGTCAGTCTATCATCCTTGGAGGTGTCCGGCAGCCGCCGCGCGAGGGCGACATCCGCCTCCGTCGCTCGGTACGCGAAAGGTAGGCTTGTGCGACGGCAACGCCGGACTCAGAGCACGTTTTCGAGAGTGGTGAGAATGGCCAAGCAACCGGAGCCAACCCAGCCCCCGTACGCAGAGATGATCGCCGCGATCGAGGGAATCCCCGGCCTCGAGAACCTGAGCGAGTGGCTCGTGAAGGCGCTCGATCCGGTCACCCGGCAGCGGACCCTCATGGATCTGCTGCATGGCCGCTGGCTCGGACACGCTCTGCATCCCGCCTTGAGCGATCTGCCGCTGGGTCTGTGGATGAGCGTGCCCGCGCTCGACCTGATCGGCGACGACGGTGGCGCGATCATGCTCACCGCCGTTGGCTGTCTCGCATCCGGAGCAACCGCCGCAACGGGAACTGCCGATTGGACGGTCACGTACGGCCGCGACCGGCGGCTCGCGCTCGTGCACGGCCTCGCCAACACCGCCGTGCTCGGCCTGCAACTCGGCTCACTTGCGGCGCGGGTCCGCGGACGGACTGGACGCGGGCGGATGCTGTCCGCCGTCGGTCTCGCGGCGGCTCTTGCATCGGCGTACCTCGGTGGCGAGCTCATCCTCGACCGCGCGCTCACCGTCAACCACACCGCGTCGCTGTCAGGCCCGGGCGAGTGGACAGATGTCGCTGACGACACCGATGTGACTGAGGGAGCGCTGACCGCCGCTGAGGTCGACAATCGCCAGATCCTCCTGACGCGCGTGGCGGGCAAGGTCTGCGCACTGGAGAACACGTGCACGCACGCGGGCGGGCCGCTCAACGAGGGGACCGTCGAGGACGGCTGCGTGGTGTGTCCCTGGCACGGCTCGCGTTTCCGGCTCAGCGACGGTGCGGTGGTGGGCGGTCCCGCGACATTCCCGCAGCCGAAGCTCGAGACCCGCAAGCGGGCGGGAAAGATCCAGGTCCGCGGCCGCGAGGGCTGACCGAGCCGGCTGAGGCTCCTGCCTCACAACCTACACTGCGACCCGTCATTACTCTCGGATGACGAGGAGAGTCCACCAGTGCCTGGGTTGTCCAACGTCGGGGCGAATCCACTTGCCCAACCGGTGCTCAGTCCGCTCACGCTTGCGGCGATCTTTCTGGTGGTCACGATCGATCCCGGCGGCGAGAGCTGTCGCGCGCGACCTGATCAGCGATTGCGCTGCACTGCAACGGTCGGTGGGATTCCGGATCCCGGAGGGCGGTCTGACATGCGTCGTCGGCGTTGGCTCAGCCGCGTGGGATCGGATGTTCAGCGGACCCCGCCCTGCGGAACTCCACCCGTTCCCAGATCTCGTCGGCAGCAAGCACCACGCCGTGTCGACACCGGGCGACCTGCTCTTCCATATTCGCGCCGGAGCGATGGATCTCTGCTTCGAGCTGGCCGGTCAGATCATGAACCGCCTGCGCGGCCACGTCACCGTGGTCGAGGAGATTCACGGCTTCAAATATTTCGACGAACGCGATCTGCTCGGTTTTGTTGACGGGACCGAGAATCCCGCGGGACAGGCCGCGTTCGACGCTGTGACGGTCGGAGAGAACGATCCCGATTTCGCCGGCGGCAGCTACGTGATCGTGCAGCAGTATCTACACGACCTCGACACATGGAATGCGCTCTCCGTCGAGGAGCAGGAACGGGTCGTCGGGCGCACCAAGCTCGCGGATATCGAGCTCCCCGACGACGTCAAGCCGGCGAACTCCCACCTTGCGCTCAATGTCATCACGGACGAGAACGGCACCGAGCTCAAAATCCTTCGCGACAACATGCCGTTCGGGCGGGTTGGACGCGGCGAATTCGGCACGTACTACATCGCTTACGCGAGCACCCCGCGCGTCACCGAGCGGATGCTGACCAACATGTTCATCGGCGATCCGCCCGGAAATTACGACCGGATCCTGGACTTCTCCACCGCGGTGAGCGGCGCCCTCTTTTTCGTTCCGGCGCAAGGGTTTCTCGACGCGATGCCCGATCCGCCGGCAGCGGCGTCGTAGGGCACTCGAACACGCGAGACCGGAACGGAAAGGGGGTCCGCCCGGAGCCGCGTGTGCAGCTCCGGGCGGTCTCCCCTACTCGGGCTGAGAGGTGATGCGGATGTAGGGCTTCGGCGAGCGATAGCCCGGGAAGATCTGTTTCGCCTCGTCGTCCGACACCGAGCCGGCGATGATCACATCGTCGCCCTGCTTCCAGTTCGCGGGCGTCGCGACGCGATGCTTGGCGGTGAGCTGGAGCGAGTCGATGACCCGAAGCACCTCGTCGAAGTTGCGACCGGTGGTCATCGGATACACGAGGATGAGCTTCACCTTCTTGTCCGGCCCAACGACGAAGACGTTGCGCACGGTCTGGTTGTCCGCCGGGGTCCGCGTCGTCGGATCACCCGACGTGCTTTCCGGCAGCATCTCGTAGAGCTTCGAGACATTGAAATCGGAGTCCGCGATGATGGGATACGTCGGGCGCGAGCCCTGGGTCTCCTCGATGTCATCGGCCCACTTCTCGTGCCTGTCGACCGGATCGACCGACAGGCCGATCACCTTGACGTTGCGCTTCTCGAATTCGGGCTGGATGCTCGCCATGTAGCCGAGCTCGGTGGTGCACACCGGGGTGAAGTCTTTCGGATGCGAGAACAGCACCGCCCAGGAGTTGCCGATCCAATCGTGGAACGCGATCTTCCCCTGCGTGGTCTCTGCCTCGAAGTCGGGAGCCGTGCTGCCGAGCGAGAGAGTCATCGTCGTCCTCCATGTGCCATCGGTCCTGCCAAGCCGCAGCGACCCCAATCGCAACGCTAAGTATGCCTAGCAGACCGGCATTCACGTCTCGGCGGCTTCTCCCATGCTGTATCAGGGCTTTCCGCGCGTACGTCTCCTGTAGGATCGATCGTCGCACGCGATGGGACCGAGCCGCAGATGCGATTGCTTCGCATGTGTTGCTGGCTCGTTCTGTCCACGCGACGTGCGCCACATCACGCAGCGCACATCGTGCCCCCGTGTTGTGCGCCACCTGGTCGCGCGCTCCTCGACAGTCATAGAAACGCCGGACATCACGCACGCCCCGGTCGCAACAGCGACCCATCGTTGTGCGCCGGAGAACAGCCTGGAGATGGTCCGCAATCCGATAGGGTGCATGGCGTGCCGAAGCCGAGAACCGAGATCGTCACCGCCGGGGGACTGACCGTTCGGTTCTCGATCCAGGCTGGACGCGGCGCCTACCCGCTCCTCCTCATCAATGGGATCGGCGCTCCCCTCGAGCTCTGGGGCGGGTTTCGCGGCAAGCTCGGCATGGAAACGATCGCGTTCGACGCTCCCGGCACCGGAGGCTCCGCGCCCCCACGAAGGCCGCGCGCGATGTGGGAGCTGGCCCGGAGCATGAGCGCTCAGCTCGACAAGCTCGGCTACGGAACTGTCGATGTGCTCGGGATCTCGTGGGGTGGCGGGCTCGCGCAATACCTCGCCGTGGTCCGGAGGTCGCAGGTCCGGCGGATGATCCTCGTCTGCACCGCATTCGGGTTCGGATCGATCCCCGCCAATCCGCGAGTCGCGGTCGAGCTCCTGCGGCCGACGAGATACTTCTCGCCCTCGCACCTCGCGCGCGTCGGGCCGGCGTTATTCGGGGGCGAGATCCGGCGCCGTCCGGAGATGCTTCGTCATCAGGCCGAGCTGCGCTCCCAGCACCGGCCATCGACCCGCGGCTATCTGTATCAACTGCTCGCGGCGAGCACCTGGGTATCGCTGCCGTTCCTCCCATTCGTACGAGCGGAAACCCTGGTGCTGCTTGGGGCGGACGACCCGATCGTGCACGTGGTGAACGGCGAGATCCTTCGCCGCCTGCTTCCCCACGCGCGTCTGAACGTCGTTCCGGGTGCCGGTCATCTCTTCCTGCTCGACCAGCCCGATCAGGCTGCAGCCATCGTCAGGGAGTTTCTTGCTGCGAGCGATCCCGCCTGAGCTCTGACGAACGGAGTCAGTCGACGAGCACGTACTCGCCCGGTGCGTCGCCCAGGACGCGGAACTGCTCGTTGCCCATGTGCGACGGCGCCGGTCTGCGCGCTCCAGAACGTTGCTCCAGCCAGGCGTCGTAGTCGGACCACCAGCTGCCCGCAAGAGTTGGCGCTCGCTCGAGAAACTCCTCCTCGGTGGTTGAGAGGTTATCCGTGACCCGGTAGCTTGACCGGCTCGTCGGACTCGGAGGATTCACCAGCGCCTGAATGTGACCGCTGGCGGAGAGCACGAAGCGGCGCGCGCCACCGAAGAGCTGGGTGCTCCGATATGCGTTCTCCCACGGCACGATGTGATCGGTCAGCCCGGCGACTGCATAGACATCGACATCCACCGTCGAGAGGTCGACGGGCGTCCCGAGAGTCACAAACCCACCGGGTCGCACCATCGAGTTCTCCATGGCCAGACGGATGAAATCGCGGTGTAGCCCGGCGGCGAGGCGCACGGAATCCTGGTTCCAGTACAGGATGTCGAACGCCGGCGGCTCCTTGCCGAGCAGGTAGTTGTTGACCACGTACGACCACACGAGGTCGTTGGGGCGCAGCCAGGTGAAGACGCCCTGCAGAGCGCGCCCATCGAGATATCCCTTGCGCGCCGACTCGGCGATCGCTGCGGCAGCGATCTCGCGGCTCGTGAGTGCCGAGACCGTCCCGGCCTGACCGTTGTCGATTGCACACACGAGGAGTGCCAGGCTCCCAACGGCGGACGCGTTGCCATGGGCGGCGGCATGGTTGACGGCGCCTGCAGCGACCAGGCCACCGGAACATGCCGCGCACAAATGGACGGAACGGCTGCCGGTGATCGCGGCCACCGCGTCCCTGGCCTCGAGCACTGCGCTCGCGTACGTGTCGAAGTCGAAATCGCGCTGCTCTCTTGTGGGGTTGCGCCACGAAATCGTGAAGATCTGCTGCCCCTGGCGAACGAAGTACTCCACCATGCTCCGATCGGGTGCGATGTCGAGCACGTAGTACTTGTTGATGGTTGGCGGGATGAGCAACAGGGGCACTGCACGCACGGAGTCCGTCTGCGGCCGGTACTGAATCAGCTCGAACACGTCGGTGCGAAGCACAACGCTACCGGGCGTCGCCGCGAGGTTCACGCCGACGTCGAACTTGCTCTTGTCCACCGTCGCCGGCAGCCGCGGCGGACGTGACATGTCGCGGATGAAATTCCGCAGGCCGTCCACGAGGTTGGCGCCGCCGCGGTCGACGGTCTCCTTCAGCACGGCAGGGTTCGAGAGCGCGAAGTTGGTCGGGGCGACAGCGCTCATCAGGTTCGACGCCGCCAGCCGAACCTGGCGTTCCGTCCGCCAGTCGACCCTGGCGTCACTGACAAGATCGTCGACGGTGCTGCCCACAGCGAGATAGCTCTGCAGCAACCGGCGAAAGACCCAGTTGTCCCAGCCGGGATCGGTGAAGCGGCGATCGCCCTTGGCAGGGCTCAGCGATGAGCGCCCCGCAGCGACCCTGCCCAGCTCGGCCGTCAACCCGCCCAGACGCCGCACGACGAGTCGCGGGCGCTGCGCAAGATTCCCGGCGACCTTCGCCATCTCGCGAGGCGGAAAGAAGTGCGGGGTCCCGGTGGCCGCATCGGTCAGCATGATCTCGAGTGCCGCTCCTGCAGCACCCGTGCGACGTCGCTGCGGCGAGCGCCGCGGTTTCTGCCGCTTCTGGCTCGAACTTCTCAGCCGGTCCGGCGAGGTGCCCACTCCGGCGCGCCCATCCGGCGACCGTTCAGGTCGATCGCGCGATGGACGCACGCGTGCCACTACGCGCCTCCCACCGCCGTGGACGCCGTCTCTCCAACCGGGGCATGGATTTCGCGCTTGAGGATCTTGCCGGTTGCGCCTTTCGGCAGCTCATCGACGAACCACACGTAGCGCGGGTATTTGTATGCGGCCACCCGCTCCTTGACGAAGTCACGCACCTCGGCCTCAGTCACATTCGCACCCGGCTTGAGTGCGACGGCTGCGCCCACCTCCTCACCGAGATCCGGGTGCGGGATGCCGATGACCGCGGCCTCGCGCACCGCGGGATGCTCGTGGATCACCTCCTCGATCTCGCGCGGATACACGTTGTAGCCACCGCGAATCACGAGGTCCTTCTTGCGGTCGACGATGAAGAAGTAGCCGTCCTCGTCGACATTCGCAAGGTCGCCGGTGTGGAACCACCCGTCAGCGTTGATCGCCTCGGCGGTGGCGTCGGGCCGACGCCAGTAGCCCTTCATCACGTTGTGGCCCCGGATGACGATCTCCCCCACCTCGCCCTGCGCCGGGGTGCCGCCGGTTTCGGTCACGACCGCCATCTCCACGCCCTCGATCGGGGTGCCGATCGAGCCGGCCTTCCGGGGCCGGTCAGGGTGGTTGAAGCTGGCGACCGGTGACGTCTCGGAGAGCCCGTACCCCTCGAGAATCGGGCAGCCGAATGCGGCCTCGAAGTTGCGCAACGTTTCCAACGGCAACGACGCGCCACCCGAGATGCAGAGCCGCAGGCTCGAGGTGTCGAAGCGCTCGCGGTCCGGATGGTGGATGAGCGCCGAGTACATGGTCGGCACACCCTCGAACACGGTGACGCGGTCGCGCTCGATGGTTTCCAGCGCGCGGCCGGCGTCGAACCGCGGGAGCATCGTAAGGCAGGATCCGGCGGCGATCGCCGCGTTGAGGGCGCAGGTCTGTCCGAACGCATGGAAGAGGGGCAGCGCGCCGAGGATGACGTCGTCAGGTGTGAACTCCCACATGCGCAACACGGCGTCGACGTTGCGGCGCAGGTTGGCATGTGTCAGTTCCGCGCCCTTTGGCGTGCCGGTGGTGCCCGACGTATACAGGATCACCGCGGTGTCATCGTCGGAGCGTTCGACCACGCCGGCCGCCGGTTCTACACCGGCGAGCAGCGCCTCGAACTCCCCGGGGCGGACCAGGATGCATTCCGTTCCGGCGTCGGCCGCGCCCGGCACCGCAGCCTCGGCAAAGCCGTGCCACGCAAAGACGATCTTCGCCTCGGGGTCGCCCAGGTAGAAGGCGACCTCGCGCTGCTTGAGGAGGACATTCATCGGCACGACCACCGCTCCGGCGGTGAGGATCCCGTAGTAGATGGCGGCGAATTCCGGGACGTTCGGCAGCATGATCCCGACCCGGTCACCGGGCGCGACGCCGCGGTGCTGCAGCAGTCCGGCAACTCGCGCGCTCTGCTCTGCGAGCGCTCCGCTCGACACGGTGGTCTCCTCCAGCTTGATCGCCGGACGGTCGCCGTGTGCGGCGGCGGTGCGGGTCAGATTGAGGGCCAGATTCACACTCATGTCACCCCTCCGGTGCATTCGCGGGTGATGTTTTCGGAAGCATTGTGCACCGGCTACAACCGGGCCATCCAGCGGGCGCTACGCTGCGTCGGCCGCGCCCCACCACTGAGGAGGATCGACCGCACCATGGCGACACCCGCAATGCCGTACACGCACCTCGGCGAAGCATTGGCCACGGACTACTTCCTGGTACGCGAACAGTTCGGCGACGACGAGTGGGAGCGCTTCATCGCAACACGCCGCTTCGTGGACCAGGAGGTCCTGCCGGTCATCAATGACTTCTGGGAGCGTGCGGATTTCCCGTGGCCGCTGGTCCCTCGTCTCGCCGAGCTCGGCATCGTCGGCGAGGACATCGAAGGCTACGGCTGCCCGGGGATGTCGCCGCTGGCGTGCGGCCTGATCCACATGGAGCTGCACCGAGGAGACGGCAGCCTCGGAACGTTCCTCGGCGTCCAGGCGGGGTTGGCGATGAAGTCGATTGCGATGCTCGGCTCCGAGGAGCAGAAACAGCGGTGGCTGCCGGCGATGGCACGGCTCGAGAAGATCGGCGCCTTCGCACTCACCGAGCCTGCTCACGGGTCCAACTCGGTGGCACTCGAGACAACGGCTCGGCGTGACGGCAGCGACTGGATCATCGACGGCAGCAAGCGCTGGATCGGCAACGGCACCATCGCCGATGTCGTCGTGGTGTGGGCACGATCCGAGGTGGACGGACGGGTCAAGGGATTCCTGGTCGAGACGGACGCTCCCGGCTACGAGGCGTCGGTGATCACGGGCAAAGGCTGCGCTCGCGCAGTCTGGCAGGCCGACATCCGGCTGACCGGGGTGCGGGTGCCCGACGCGAACCGCCTCCCGGAGGCAAACACCTTCAAGGACACGAGCCGGATCCTGACGACCACCCGGGCGACGATCGCGTGGGCTGCGCTCGGCCACGCCGTCGCCGCGTACGACACAGCGCTGACATACGCAGGGCAGCGCCAGCAGTTCGGCAAGCCGCTGCACAGCTTTCAGATCGTGCAGGACCGCCTCGTCAAGATGCTCGCCGAGGTCACCGGCATGCAGCTGTACTGCATGCAGATCGCGAGGCTGGCCACGGAAGGGCGCCTCACCGATACCATCGCCGGCCTTGCCAAGCTCAACAACACTCGCAAGGCCCGCTACGTCATCTCGGAAGCACGCGACCTGCTCGGCGGCAACGGCATCCTGCTCGAGAACCACGTCATCCGCCACATGAGCGATATCGAGGTGCTCCACACATACGAGGGCACCGAGACGATGCAGACGCTCATCGTCGGGCGGGACATCACGGGCGTCAGCGCGTTTGCCTGACCCTCAGGCGCAGCGCCGATAGCTCACCACTCCTCCACGGCAGCCGCACGCGGCAGGAGCCAGACGAGGCCGAGACAGACAACGACGATACCGGCGACGACGATGACGCTGGTGGTCATCGCCTGCGCGCCGCCGTGCAGGGCCGCAACGCTGAAGAAGACGGTGGTGACAACTGCCGATCCGATCGCCGCAGCAAGCTGCTGGACGGCGCTCAGCGCGCCACTCGCGCTGCCCGCCTCATCGTGGGCGACGTCGCCGAGCGCCACATCGAAGGTGGCCGTGAAGCAGATCCCCATGCCGACGCCGAGGATCAGGATGGCCGGAATGGTCATCCAGGGCGTGACCTCGGTGCCCTTGGCGAGGACAGTCACCCAGAGCCCGAGCGCCCCGGCGAGCGAGGCGCCGAGTCCGATCACGATGAGCGTGCGACCGAGGCGCCGGAGCAGCGGCCTGCACACGATGGACGCGATCACGATGCCGGCGGCCATCGGCGCGAGGCCGAGCGCCGCCTGCGACGGTGTGAGGTGCAGCACAAGCTGGAAAAAGAGCGAGATCACGTACGCGAGACCGCTCACGCTCGCAAACAGGAACAGTCCGAGCAGCAGTCCTGAGGTGAAGCCGCGATTCTTCAACAGCGAGGGGACGATGAGCGGATTGGCAGCGCGTGCCTGACGGAAGCTGAATCCGATGAAGAAGATCACGCCGGCCACCAGGCTGACGATGGGCAGGGCCGTCCAGCCACTGGTCGAGCCCTGGATGAGACCGAAGATCAGCGTGAGCATCGTGGCGCCGAGCAATCCCGATCCGAGGACGTCGATGCGCTCGTGCGAGATCGCCGTGTCGTGAGGGAGGAGCACCCAGGCGGCCACCAGACCAGTCGTGCCGAGCACGATGTTGATGAGGAAGATGGGCCGCCAGTCGAGGCCGGCGAGATTCGCGGTGATGATGAAACCGGCCACGATGGGGCCGAGCACCGCCGAGAGCCCCATCGCAGGTCCGAAGGCGGCGAACGCTCGCGGTATCTGCTCGCGCGAGAACGCCGCCATCAGGATGGTGATCCCCTGAGGGATGAGCAGCGCGCCGAAGCTGCCCTGGATGAGCCTGCCGGTGATGATCATCGCGGGATCCACGGACAGTCCGCACATCGCAGAGGCCAGCGTGAAGCCGGAGATCCCCACCAGGAAGAGACGGCGTTTGCCGTACCGATCGCCGAGGCGGCCGCCCACCACGAGGAACACACCCATTGCCAGGGCGTAGCTCGCGCCGAGCCATTTGATCAGCGACTGGCCGCCGCCGATGTCTCGGACGATGGACGGCGCCGCGATATTGGTGATCGTCGAGTCCAGCAGGTCGAGGATGTCGGCGATCAGCACCACGGCGAGCAGCCAGCGAAGCCTCGCGGTCAGGCGGGTGGGATCGAGCGTGCCGCCCGGGGTCGGAACCTTCGCCGGCGAAGCCGTGCTCGATGGATCGACGGCCTGAGTCACGACGTCTCCCTGGGCGGGCGCGGCGCTGCCGCGATGCCGGCGAGGAGCACTGCGATACCCCACGCGTAGCGTGATTCCGGGGATCCGGACAGCAGGTCGGCCCCGATGCCGGCGATGTGCGGATAGCGGGCGCTGGGTGCGCCACGGAGCGCGGCGGAGAATGCCTCCTCCTGGGCCGGGACCTCGTCGGTGCCGTCGCGGCTGGCGTGCTCGGCGGCGAGCGACGTCGCAAAGAGGAGCAGGAGGTCGATACCCCATGCCGCCTGGCCATCGGGAACGCCTCCCTCGTGGAGGAGGCTCAGGAGCCGCTCGACGAGCGCCAGATAGTTGGGCCCCGACGGCCTCGAGACCAATGCGGAGCGCGCGAGCGTGGCGTGGGCGACCAGCACTTTCGTGTACGAGGCCAGCACCTGCGTGATCCGCTCGTTCCACGGGGCATCGTGTCCCTCCGGCGCAAGCGTGACCGTCCCGAGCACCTCGTCCAGGACCGCGGCGTGCAACTCGGCCGTGCTCTTCACATAGACATACAGGGAGGCGGCTCCGGTGTCGAGCTCGGCCGCCAGGCGGCGCATCGTCAGATGCTCGAGGCCCTCGGCGTGGAGCACCGACATCGCGGCGGCGATGATGGCCTCACGGCTCAGGGCAGGCTTGGCTGGGCGTTCGCGGCGACTTCGGGGAGCACTGGAAGTGACCATGCGAGCAGTATAACGAACACGTTCGTCACGATCAAGTTCGTAACGAACGCGTTCGCGACGATGCCGGCCTAGGAATGCGCGTCAGGCAGGTCGTGCGTCCGTGTGGCAGGGCTGGGGTTCGCCTGGAGCCAGTACAGCAGCAGCATCGACGGGATCAGGAGCGCGGTCCCGATCGCCAGGGTCACGACGAGGACGACGAGAGTCGCCTGGGGAGCCGCGGCGCCACTCACCGTCACGGTGCCGCTCAGGATATCGGGGTACTGCGCCACGCCCCAGGCCCACAGGACGCTCACGACAGCGAGCGCTGCGGTGATCCGGACCGTGACGTGATTCCCCCGCAGGAGCAGGACCAGTGAGAGGGCGCCGAAGAGTGCGCTCAACACCACCAACGGCAGTCCGTGATGCGTCAACCCGCTGTAGAGCAAGGGGGCGTCGGCATGCAGGACGGCGATCCCGAGCAGCGCCGTGATGCCGGTGATGACGCCCATGACCAGGGCGCGAACCCGGAAGTACCTGGCCATCTCGGTGTCGCCCACCCTTTCGCAATCGCGGATCAGATACACGGCGGCGAGATAGGCCGCCACTTCGACGGCAAGCGCTCCGCCGATGACCGACGTGGGATTGAGCCAGCTCCCGATCACGTTGCCCTGAGCCACGCCGAGCGGGACACGACCGGACGCGATGGCGCCCGCGATCATCCCCAGGAAAAAGGGGGTGATGACCGATGACAGCGCGAACGACGCACCGAAGATCCGTTGCACCGCCACCTCGGTCACCGTCTTGCGAAAGGCGAACGCGGATCCTCGAAGGATGATCCCGAAGGCAACGATCGTCAGCGGAATGTAGAGCGTCGAAGCGATCGACGCGAAGACGGTGGGAAAGCCCGTCCACGTGACCACCAGCGCGAAGATGAGCCACACGTGGTTCGCCTCCCACACGGGGCCGATCGACTGGGCGATGCGCTGGCGCTGCGGTGCGCCGCTCTCTGCGGACCCGGCGAGCAGGTCCCAGAACCCTGCACCGAAATCGGCACCGCCCAGGAGCACGTAGGCGGTGATACCGCCCCAGAGAAACACAAGCACGACGTTGGCGAGCATCGCGTTCGCTACGCCTCGGCCGGCGCCCGTCCCGCGGCCGCGAGATGGCGAAGCACCAGCAGCGTGACGACGGTCAGCACTGTGTACACAACGATCAGCGCCACGAGCCCCCAGTACAGCCCCGGTGCCGGGTTCACCGCCTGGGACGTGCGCATCACGTTGTAGACGATCCACGGCTGGCGTCCGACTTCCGTTGTGATCCACCCGCATTCCATGGCAACCACCGCGCCCGGACCGGCGATGACGGCGGCACGCAGGAACCACCGCGACGTGGGCGGCCCGCGCCTGCGGATCCAGCGCACCAGCATCCAGAGACCGAGGAACAACAGGAGAAACCCGATGCCGACCATCGTGTCGAAGGCGAGGTGAATGAGCGCCACCGCCTCGGGACGGTCGCTCGGCGGGACGCTGTCCAGCCCGGCCACCGTGGCGTTCACATTGCCTTTGGCAAGGAACGCGAGCATGTGCGGAATGACGATCGCAAAATGCAGCGAACCGTCGTAGAACAGGCCGCCGATGTGCTCCCCCGCACCTGCGGTGGTCTGCGCCAGACCCTCCATCGCGGCCAGTTTTACCGGCTGATTGTCGGCGACCTCACGAGCCGCGATGTCGCCCACAACGATCTGCGCCGGCGTCAGCACGGCGGCGACGATCATGGGAAGGAGCAAGCCGAACTCGGTGGTATCGATCACGCCGGCCGCGAAGTGTTCCCACCGCATAGACGCTGGCGACGAGAAACCCCGTCACCATGAACGCCGCCAGGATCATGTGCGTCGTCTCGACCGGCGTTGCGGGATTGAACATCGCGACGATCGGATTCGGGTCGGTGACCTTCCCATCGACGATCGTGAAGCCCTGCGGATCGTTCATCCACGAGTTGGCGGTGACGACAAAAAAGGCCGACGCCACGCCCGCGATCACGACGGGAATTCCAGAGATGAGATGTCGCATCCCCGAAAGCCGATCCCATGAGTAGAGGTAGATGCCGAGAAAGATCGCCTCGATGAAGAAGGCGAATCCCTCAAGAGCGAACGGCACGCCGAAGATCGCACCAAACTTGCCCATCAAACCCGGCCACAGGATCCCCATCTCGAACGAGAGGATCGTTCCCGACACGGCGCCAACAGCGAACAGAACGCCCGCAGCCTTGGCCCATGTGTGAGCGAGTCGCATGGAATCGGCGTCACCGCGTATCCCCCGCCACTCGGCGATGAGTATCAGCGCCGGAAGGCCGACGCCAAGACACGCGAGGATGATGTGCCAGCCCAGTGAGAGGCCCATCTGAGCGCGGGCTGCGCCGAGGTTGGACGCCGCATCGGCGAGCATGCTCATCGCAATACCAGTGGCACTGACCGCCTAGCTTAGTCCGCATGTCCGTCCGGGCAGAGCGCCGTCGCGTGAGGCGCCGCGGCCGCACGTGGTCGCGCAAGCTAACGGCCGTGGTGACGCCGCGGATACCCGCTCAACCGGGAAGCCATGCCGTGCTGTACCCGGCCATTGCCGAGGCGGCGCGCCGAGCAGGGGCGACCGCGATTGGACTGGTCGACTTCGGCGATCCGGCCGGGCCGAACCTCGACGTCGACCGCGTTGGCATCTCGTACAGCGACGGCCAATCGCTCGGCAACTCAGCAGCTGCCGTACAAATCTCGGCTTCGGTCGTGGGGAAACGGCTCATCCCTGCGCATGCGATCCCAGAGGTACTGTGCCGGACCGCCGTCGGCCTCGATCCGGAGTTGCTCGCCGACGCTGTGGCAGGTGTGCCCGCGGACACCCTGCCTGTGGTCACCACGACGTGGTCGCTCTCGCATCTTTCGCTCGAGCATCGCCTGCGGTTTCTGCACCGGCTCGATGACGCGACGAGTGAGCGGACTGTGGCGTGGGTGTCGTTGGAGGGTGTGGGGGTCGCGCCCGCGATACCGACGCTCGGCGACCGGCGCGCGTCTGGCCACAGCATCATCGGCCTGGCGCTCTTCGACCACATGTCGCTGAGCGCTGGGGCAATTGGCCGCTGCTGGTCGCGGGGCCGCTTCCTCGAATGGCTGGCGAACTCCTAGCCGGTTACCTCCCTGTGCCGGCGCCGTTGATGGCCTGGCGGTCGTTGCTCCAGCCGGCAACCGCCGTTGTGAGACCGGCGACCAGGCGGTCGAAGCTCCGGTCCACATCGACCGGCAATCCGAAGCCGCCCACCGCTTCGAGGGTCACGAATCCGTGGAACGCGGCGCGCAGCGCGCGTATCGCGTCGACGGCATCGTCGTCGCGCAACTCGTAGCCGGCCATGACATCGAACGCGACCTGCGTCACGCTCGCGCTGGCGAGCTCGTCGTCAACGTCGCCAGGAACCGGGGCGCGCTGCGCAGCGGCATACCGCCCTGGATGCTCGTGCGCCCATGCGCGATATGCGCGAGCCATCGCTGCGACGGCGTCGCCACGAGCGCGTCCCACGGCGGCCCCACCGAGCACACCTGCGAGCTCGCGCTTCGCCCGCAAGGCAATGCTGCGTCGCAGCCCATCGATGCCGGCAATGTGCTTGTACAAGGAGGGCTGGCGGACACCCAGGCGTTCCGCGAGCGCGGCGAGGGTGAGATTCGCAAGCCCGCGCTCATCTGCAATCCGCTCGCCTTCCTCGATGACGCGCGTCTCGCTGAGCCCCGCTCTAGGCACTCGGGCCGATGCCCCGAAGAAAGGTGACCACTGCGCCGGTGGTTGCACCCGGTTGCTGCGACTGTGGGTAATGGCCAGCCTCGGCGATCATCACGGCAGATCCGTGAAGGGCTCCGGCGATCCACTCTGCCTCCCCCTTTGGGTCCGGAAAGTCGGGATCGCTCGCGCCCATCACCACAAGCGTTGGTGTCTGCACCTCGCCGATCCGTGCTTCCGCGACGTCGTGGTTCGTGTGCGTGGTGCGAGAGAACGCCTTGGCATGCCCAGGGCGATGGAGGCCCGCCACCACCTGGTCGCGATACGCATCGAAGTCGTCGGGGCGCCGTCCCGCGTACAGCTTCGGGAGGTAGGACTTCCAGACCGCCGGCGCCCAGAGCGAGATCATGCCGACCCGGAACAGCAGCTTTTGCACGGCGCTCGTCTTGCCATTGCGTACGAACGGCCCCATCAGCACGAGACCGCTGACGAGATCCGGATGCTCCGCAGCGGCGATTACTGCCGCACCTGCGCCCATGGAGTTGCCGACGATCACGGCAGGGCCACCGAGCTCCTCGATCAGCGCGACGATGTCCGAGGCTGTCTCGGCATCGCCGTAGCTCGAGAACGACGCGTCGCTGTCGCCGTGGCCGCGAAGATCGGTGGTCGCCACGCGGTAGCCAGCCGATCGCAGCGCGGGGGCCAGGAACCGGTAGGTCGCGCGCAGGTCCCCCATGCCCGGGACGAGCACGA
This sequence comes from Candidatus Dormiibacterota bacterium, assembly GCA_963833055.1. Taxonomy (GTDB): domain Bacteria; phylum Chloroflexota; class Dormibacteria; order Aeolococcales; family Aeolococcaceae; genus Palsa-851. The sequence goes on from CAWHWM010000017.1 coordinate 37,733, forward strand.
GGAGTGGGCCGGAGCCATCGACGTCATAGGCGATCCGTCCTTCCGGGCCGGCCAGATAACGGGTTTCGGTGCTGCGGGTGGCCGTGTCTGTGTTCATGACGGCTATCTTGGCTAGCTCTTTAGCTAATGTCAATAGCTAGAGCGGCGGTCACACGAATCTCCTGAACAGCTGATCGCGGCGCGCGCCCTCCGGTCGCCGGCGTTCAGAGCCTGCGCAGCGTCACCAGGGTGAGGACGACGGCGAGATAGGCGGCGACAGCTGCCCCAAAGAACGCCGGCGGGAACCCGTTGCGCTGCGCAAGCGCTCCCGCCACTGCGTTGCCGGCCGCGGTGCCTCCGCCGACTGCCGTCGACATCCACCCGAACGCCTCGGCGCCGCGAGCTCCCCCGTGTCGATCGATCAGCAGCGACGTTGTGGCGAACGCGGGGTTGAGCGCCAGACCGCCAAGGGCCAGCAGCGCCCCGACAACTGCAAGGGGCAGCACCGCGGCAAGCGGTGTCGTCGCCAGGGCCAGCAGGCCGAGCAACAGGATCAGGCGACGCGCGGGGTCCGCTCGCCATCGAACCCCTCCGTACAGCAACGCGCCGGAGATCCCGCCCACGGAGACGGCGGCGATGAGCACGCCTCCAAGCGCCGGGACCCCGCGAGCAAGAGCCAGTGAAGGCGCGGCAACCTGAAAGACGCCGAGGGTGGATCCAAGCAGGAACGCGACCGCGATCACGACCGGCATCGCCGCGCCTCGGTTGCGAGGTGCCGCCGTCTGATCGTGGGCGCGCGCTGCCTCGGTGGTTCCGAGTGCAGCGAAGCCGATCGTCGCCAGGCCACTGATCGCTGCGGCGGTGATGAGCGCAACACCGGCGCCGACGCCGACCAGTGCCGCGATCAGCAATGGGCCGGTGATCAGGGCGATCTCCTGGGTCAGAAACACCAGGCTGAAGGCCGCAGTGCGCTCGTGCGGCGGCACATGCCTGCCCCACTCCACCCGCATCGCCACCGATACGGGCGGCAGCATCAGGCCGGCGACCGCGCTGCAGATGACCATTACCAGGGCAGCGCCGTCCGCCCGGGCGATGAGCACCACCCCGATCAGCGCTGCAGTGTGCACAGGCCCGCAGATGAGCATCACCATCCGCGACCCGTGGAGGTCGATGAGGCGTCCCTGTATCGGTCGCGCCACGGCGGCTCCGACCCAGAGGGCGGCGCTCACCGCGCCTGCCGCGATCAGCGACCCAGTCGCCTGACGGACCACGAGGACAAGACCCAGCGGCGCAGCGCCCTGCGTGAGTTGGGCGAGCAGGCCCAGGAGCGCCTGGTTGCCGACATGCGGCGTGCGCAACAGCGCGGCGTACAGGCCGCGCCGCGGCGTTTCCTGCTGCAGCGACACGTCAGGACAGGTCCTGGGCAAGCTCCCAGACATGGCCGCTCGGATCGGCGAAGGCAGCCGTGCGGACGCCCCAGGGGCGGTTCATCGGGCCGTTGAGCAGAGCCACACCGCGCTCGTGCAGTTCTGCGCATGCTGCATCGACATCGCTCACCCCGATCGTCATCTGCGAACGCGGAGCCGTTCCCTTCGTGCCCGCCGATGCCGGGGCGAGGAGGCCGCCTGCTGCCGCCACATCAAGCAGATTGATCAGCACGCTGCCGAAGCGGAACACCGCCGAGTTTCCGTCTTCCCAGTGCACGGGCAGGCCGAAGGCATCCTGGTAGAACTGCTTCGCCGCGCCGAGATCATCGACGAAGAGCGTGATGGCGCGAATGTCCTTCGGTGCCTCGGACCACTGAGTTATCGCTTCACCCCAGATATGCGGATCCCGCGGCGTGCGCAGGCCGACACTGTACGGGCAACCCCGCGTGCCCGGGGGTTACCGATTCGGGTTCGAAACGCCAGGGACGCTGTAGCCGCGCATCACGCTGGCGACGATCTGCTCGGCGAATGCGTGATCGAGCACACCGCCGAACATCAGTCGAAAGTACACAGGCCCGACGAGGAGCTCTGTGGCGACGGTCACGTCGGCATCCGGTCGGAGATCGCCGCGGGCGATCCCTCGCTGGATGACACGCGCGACCTCGGTTCGACGAGCCTCGACCACCGTCGCCCGAAACGGATCGCCGAGCGTAGGGTTGCTCGCGATCTGTGAGAGCAATGCCTTGATCACCGGCCCGAAGTCCGTCTCCGTCACGGCCCGCATCGGGTTGGTGACTGCGGCAAGCAACTCGTCGTGGGTGTTGCCTGAATCAGCGACAGCGATGTGGGGCGCCGCGAGGTGACTGAGAAGCTCCTGGGCAAGCGCCTGTTTGGAGGGCCATCGCCGGTAAGATCCAGCCTTGCCCACGCCTGCCCGCGCGGCGACGTGCTCCAGGCGCATCACCGCGAAGGTCCTCCTCCATCAACAGCTCGCGCGCGGCGGTGAGGATGGCCTGATGCACACGCTCGCTGCGCGGCCGCCCGCCTCGTCGCGGGGCAGCGCCGCTCGAGGCCAGACGAGGCTTTGGAGGCTCTTGAATTGCCATGCTGAGCTATAATACGGAACGCATCGTATCGGTGCTATGGAGATCAAGAATGACGACGAAAGACAACACCCGCATTGTTGCGCTCATCGAGCGTGCTGAGCGCCAGACGCCCTATTGCGACTGCGGCGAACCCACCGCTGCGATGGCGAACGACCGGCAGATCTGGCTGTCACGCACTGCCCATCCGAACCCCTCTGGAGGCAGGTTCCGCCGGCTCCTCGCCACGCTCGCGTCCACGGGGCACACTCGCAAGCTGATCGTCGAACCCGC
>CAWHWM010000018.1:0-12052 GCA_963833055.1 Candidatus Dormiibacterota bacterium
CCGCACATCACGACGATGGCCAGCAACGGGCCGACAACCACCGCAGAAACAACGTGCGACGCAAGCGTCAAGCTGAGTGCGATCGCCATGCCAAGCACAAGCGGAGTCAGGAGGACACTGCCGAGAAGATCAAGCCACCAATGGAAGAAGCGGTTGTTCGAGTCGAATACCGCTGTCGCGAGGCACAGCGGCGCGGCCACGATGCAAAATCCGAGCATGACCGTACGAACGATCATCAGAAATGCAGCGTAGAGAATCAGGATGAGCAGGGGGATTCCCCCGAGCACCACGGCCACCATGTCGTTACTCGTTTCTGCGAGGACGCCGTAGACGTGGCTGAACCAGCCCTGACCGGGTTGCGCACCGGTGAGAAGCGACGCGTGCAGGATGAGCCCGATCACCGCTCCTGACATCGCTATGGACGCATCGATGCACCACACGATGGCCGTGTATCCAAGGCTGATCTGTGTGCCCGGCACACCGATCACCGCAATCGCGAGCAGAAAGCGTGGCAGGACTGCGAGAATCGTGTCCATCGAGCTCGTTCGATGGTCGGCAAGCGCTCTGATGATGCGTCCGGCGGCGGCTACCGCCGCGATCATGAGGGCGGGCGGAATCATTCCTCTGTAGAGCGATTCGTAGATTTGCGCGGAGCTCCATTGCTGCCCCGGCGCTCCGATGGTGCCGAGGAACCACGTCTGGAGCTCCGGCGGGAAGAGCGTGGTCGTGACCCAGTTGACAGCGTCGGCAATGAAGTGACCGGTATCGAAGAAGAATCGAAAGAATTGCGTGAGTATCGTCAAGGCCCCGCCGAGGACATTGAGGACGGCACCTCCGGCATCGTATGCCCCGTGAAAGAAGCCGGCGACATTCTGCAGCCACGTGATCGGATTCCACCAGCTGCCCACTGCGCTGCCCATGTTTGAGAGTCCTTCCTGGTGACGTCAGCGCGTATCGATGCGTTGAAGCGTGCCCGCGTTCGGCGAAGCATCGAGAGTCCCTTCGGCGGCGCCGTGCACACGCAACTCGAGTGGGCGCACGTCCAAGCTTGAGGTAGGCGAAGCAGGATCACGACGTCTCGGCACGATGGTCCGATGCCTCGCGAGTGGAAGTGAGAGGAGGTACACCTCCGTTCTCATCAACCGACTCCCGAGATCGCCTTGACGAGCTGCAGGACGAGGATGGCACCACCGCCCTTGGTCACCATGTCGACCATGAACGAACCTCCACTTTCCCTGTGCTCCATCATTTTGTGAATCCCACTGATCGCTACGGCCGCTGGTATCAGGAATTGCGCTGAGGTGAGGAGTGGATTTGCAACACGTGCGAGCACTTGCTGCGAAAGAGGATCAACCGGTGATGCGGCGGTCAGTGCGGCGAGCACGTGAAGCGTTGCGGTGACGGCAAGTACCAGCATGGCGGATGCTCCTCCCTCGGTCTGGACTAGCCCGCTCGGGGCTGGGTGTTGAACTCTAGAGTCGCCGTGCGGACAGATTCGGGACAGTTCGCGGTCACAGCGGACGTCGTCACACTCGGAGTGGGCGACGCCAGGCCCCGGCGACGAGCGCCTGACACGTTATGCCGACGGCGACGGCCGACCATTCAGGCGGGGGCAACAGGCTGATGGCGCAAAATCGGGGCAACGCCTGTCTGCGGCTCATGGAGACATCTGATGTTCACAAGCATCCTGGTTGGCATCGATCGTTCAGAACACGCCCGCGTCGCACTAGCGCAGGCCGCTGATATCGCGCGCACACAGAGCGCCTCGCTCACCGTCCTCGTCGCATATAGCACGTTGATGCCCTGGGGTCCCGTCGCGCCGCTGCCGCAGAGCGCCGTCGACGAATTTGTGGCAGGCGTCCGAGCCGAGGCTCAGGCGGTGGCCGACGAGGCCAGGAGCGCGATCCCGGCGGGGATGCACGCCGAGATCCTCGTGGTCGACGCGGCTCCGGCTGAGGCGATCCTCGATCAGTCGGTCACGGGCAAGCACGACCTCATCGTGGTTGGCTCAAGGGGCCGTGGCGATGCCGAGTCATTCCTCCTTGGGAGCGTGAGCCACGCGGTGCTCAATCACAGCCGGATCCCCGTGCTCATCGTGCACGTTCCCGCCGCGGAGCGCGTAGCACCCGAAAAATAGACGGTCGATCCGCGGTCCCCGCCACGTCTCGGGTCGAAACACCAGCGAAATGTTCGTGTCCAACCCTGGTGCCAATGTCCATCCATGGCTCACCACGAGCCAGACACCAGGAGGCGCGGATCAATGGCCGACCTATCTCTCAGGAACCTCGGAATCGGGCTGGCGAGTTCGTTACTCGCTGGATCCGTCTCCCTCGCCGCGTCGACCGGAGTCGGTGCCAGTAACACCAGCGCGTCCTCCCACGCTTCGTACGTCTATACCGAGAGCAATCAAGGCTCCGCGGACGGCGGCAACGCTGTACTCGCCTACTGGGTAACCTCGGGTGGCGGACTCACCTCCATCGGAAGCTTTGCGACTGGTGGTGACGGCACAGGGGTCGGGCTAGGGTCGCAGGGTGCTGTCACGCTTGCCGCCGGCGGGCACGCACTCCTCGTCGTCAATGCCGCCTCGAACACGGTGTCCTACTTCCGAATTCTCTCGAACGGGACGCTCCGCCTCGTCGACGCGGCCCCATCGGGTGGCGCGGATCCCGTCAGTGTCGCAGCACATGGGGCTTGGGTTGACGTCCTCAACCAGGGCAGCAACTCCATCGGCAGTTTGACGCTGACAACCAGGGCCCTTGTGCCATCGTCGCGTGCTGCGGTCTCGCTCTCGGCGGCGGCTGAGACACCGGTGCAGATTGGCTTCACTCCTTCGGGCTCGCACCTCATCGTCACCGAAAAGGTCAGCAGCAGCATCGATACATTCAATGTCACGTCGGACGGCCGACTTGTTGGTCTGCACCACACTGGCTCTACAGGTACCGCTCCATACGGATTCGGCTTCAGCTCTGGCGGAGAAGCGATCGTTTCCGATGCAGGTGGTGGAGCTGGCGGGGTCAGCGCTGCGACGTCGTACCGAGTCGGCGTCGCGGGTGTCCTCCACCCCATCAGCGAGGTGGGTGAGTCTCAGGCCGCGGCATGCTGGCTGGTCGTGAACGCCGCGGGTACTCGGGCTTATTTGGCGAACGCCGGCTCCGGCACGGTGTCTTCATATGGCATCGGGTCGGGCGGACGCCTTGTTTTGCGATCTGCCGTGGCCGCGACGGTGGGTGTGCACCCGATCGACGAGGTCATCGGCGGCGGCTGGTTCTTCGTCCTCACAACGACCGAGATCGCATCCGCCCCAGTAACGGCCGGTGGGAATCTCGGGTCAGTCAACGAATCGGCTGCGAGCGGCTTGTCCGCAGCCGCGACAGGCCTTGCCCTCCTGGCTGGGTGATTCTCACCTAGGAACCAGCAACGCCAACCAGTACGCGTCCGGATGCCGTGCGGTGCCGTGCCGCACGGCATCTCGACGACTTTCGCAGAATGGTGGAGCAGTGACTATGGAGACACCACCGTCGAATGGCCCCACAATTCGGGCTCGCGCTCCTGCGGTTGGAGGCGGAGCGGCCGCGCTCGGTTCGCCCATCCTCGTCGTGGAGGATGACCAGACGACGTGCGATGTCATCCGGGCGTATCTGGAGAGCGCCGGCCATCGCGTTGTGCTTTGCCGGACAGGGAGCGAAGCCCTTGACGTCGTTCGCCGAACTGCGCCTCGCTGCCTGATCCTCGACGTGATGCTCCCTGGCAAGGATGGGTTCGAGATCTGTGATGAGATCCGTCGCGCCGGATCGATCGTGCCAATCCTCTTCCTGAGCGCGCGAAGCGGTGAGCCAGACCGCGTCGATGGTCTTCGCGTCGGCGCCGACGACTATCTCGTGAAACCGTTCAGCCCTCGTGAGCTAGTCGCCCGCGTCGATGCTCTCCTCCGTCGTGCGGAGATCGGTCCGCAACCCCCCTCCCTCCTCCGGCTGGGCAACGTCGAGCTCTCACCAGGGGAACGTGAAGTCGCCGTGGAAGGACAGCGCGTCGCGTTGACACAAGTCGAGTTCGGACTGCTTGCCGCGATGCTTGAGCGCCCTGGATGGGTGCTCACCCGCACCCAGTTGATTGACCGGCTCTATTCGAACGATCGTTTCCCTGCGTTGGAGCGGACTGTCGATGTCCACGTGTTCCGGCTCCGCGAGAAACTTGTTGCAGCCCGATCGTCGGCTTCTATCGTGACAATACGCGGCGTGGGTTACAAGATCACCGCAGAGGGTGGTTGACTGCAATGCGCGGCGTAGTCCGGCGACTAGGGGCAATATCGGTGCACCGCTGGCGCGCCTTAGGACTTCGATGGCAACTCGTTGGACTGAATACTTTCGTTGTCGCAGTAACCGTTGTGCTGATCGTCGTGTTGATGCACAACATCGCACAGCAGCAATTCATGGTGATCATGCACGCCGCCGGGCAACCAGTCGACCCCGCAGCCGGCCAGCGCGCGTATGACGCAGCAGTCGAGGCACAAATCTATCCAACTATCGCCGTGGCCGCCGTCGTCGCCATCGGTCTCAGCTTCCTGGCGGTGACCCTCGCACTCAGGCCGCTCACCGCCGTGAGTGAGGCAACGCGGCAGATGGCCCGTGGTGATGCACCGGCAAGGGTCGCAACCAATCGTCGCGACGAGATCGGCGGCGTAGCCAACTCCGTCAATGCGCTGGCGCAATCATTGCAGCGTCTGGAGGAACTCCGCCGTCAAGTGACCGACGATGTCGCTCACGAGTTGCGGACGCCTTTGCACAACCTGCTCGGGCTGATCGAGGGTATGCGCGATGGGGTCATTCCGCCTTCCCCGGCACGACTGCAGCAGGCACACGGCGAGCTCGCGCGACTCATTGCGCTCGTGGAGGACCTGCGTGGCCTCGCCGATGCGCAGTTGGCGCGTGATCGGATGGCCCACGAGCGTGTGCATCTCGAGTCGGCGACACGCGAGGTCGTCCTTGGATTCAGCGCCAGTATCGAACGTCACGGTCTGACATGGGAGATGCACGTGCCCGAGCAGGATCTCGTCGTGGAGGGCGATAAGGGGCGGCTCGGACAGATTGTCGGGAACATCCTCGACAACGCCATCCGCCATGCGCGGCGTGGAACCGTCATACAGGTAAGCATCCTGCGTCGGGGTTCGCGAGCGCGTGTGTCAATCCATGACGTGGGTGACCACGTCGACGATGCAGCACTTCCCCACATCTTCGAACGATTCTTCCGCGCCGACCCCAGCCGAACGCGCGGCAGCGGCGGCGCCGGCATTGGCCTCGCGATCGTCAAGGAGCTGGTCACGGCTCACGGAGGCGACGTCGGTGCAAACAACGAAACCGAAGGCGTCACCGTCTGGTTCGAAGTCCCGATTCAAGACAAGCTTCCGCAAGAGCCCTCGCCGCCCGACCCAGCACTGGTGATCCAGACGGTCGATGCCGCCACACGCGCGTAGGCACGTGTAGCAGCACCGCGATCCTCAATACCCGCTCCGCCTCAGTCACATCCAGCGCGACCGTCAATCCTCACCCGTCGGGTAAGTCATCTGGCGCCCGTGACTGCCATCGCACCACTGGTATCGGCGCAACCGAACGGATCTGACCATCGTCACCACGGGCAAGCTCCCAGCCACCCTCGTGCACGAGCCAATGATGTCGGTGACACAGCAGCACAAGGTTGCTGAGATCTGTGGGTCCGCCATGCGCCCAGTGCCTGATGTGGTGCGCTGCCGTCCAGGATGCCGGGCGATCGCATCCCGGCCACTGGCACCCGCCGTGACGCGCATGCAAAGCACGCCGCGTCGCTCCTGAGGGCAACCTGCGAGCCCGGCCCACGTCGACCACGGCTGAATCCGACCCGAGGAGGACACGAGTGACGTTCGCATCACACGCGAGGCGCTGCACAGTCGGGGTAGCGACAGGCCCAGCTCGTTCGAGCATTCCAGCCGGCGCACCGACCTCGCCGACGAGCGTCTCGAGACTTGTGGTCACCTGCAGATGCGGACGCTGACCGCCAACGCGCGGCAGAATCGCCGCATCGAGTCCGTGTCCAGCAAGCTCCACGAGGGCGTCGGCGTAGCGCCGCTGCCGTGAGCGGTCGTCGTCATTGCCCATCGGGCGTGCAAGCGGATCAAGAGCCGTGCACACGGCAGCGCCACCAACCGCATCGAGAAACCCCTTGATGAACACTGCTCCGCCTTCCCCCGTGCGCACCTCCAGCGTGCGCGCTTCCACGTCCTGCAGTTGTTCCGCCTGGAAGGCCTCAGCGTCATGAGCGTGGCGAACATGGGCGCAGTCCGCCCGAAATCAACTCAGCTCGTGGCTCATCGCTTGCTGTAGCAGCGGTTGCTCCTCGAACGCGGAGGCCGTCGGCGACTCGCGAAAAGCCTTCGCCGTTCCCGCCATCAACGCCAGGTGTGCGAACCCGAGACGGCCATCCTCCACCGCTGCGACGCTCTCGGCGAGTTCCTCTGCGTGTGCGCCGATGGCAATCGCGCTCGAGGCGGCGGCAGACGTCATCCCGCATTCCACCCGCAGCCACTGGATCGGACTCAGGCAGCCCTGCCACTCCTCCTCAGTCGTCTTCGCGAAGGCTCCGGCCACGAACGCGAACTCAAGCTCAACTCGATCGATCACCCGCCGCAACCGGCTCAGGTCGTCACGCAGGGAAGCCGGCGCCGTCGTCCGTGATCGCCGGCGCACACAGTCGGCAGCCAGGGCGAGATGCCCGATCTCGTCGTCACGCTCCCGACCGCCCTCCGCGCCGCTGCTATACATTTTTGTAGCATACACAAATCAGTGTACCCAGCCGCGCGCGCACCACGCCTCATTCCAACACGGCCAAACCAAGCACCGGAACCCGGCGACGTCCCCGCCCCTAGGTCTGGCTGACCGGCTCGCTCAGAACCTCTTGACGCGCGACCACACGCGCGGCAGACGGCTTGGCCGGGCTTCCTCCGCGAAGCCACGATGCCGTCGCACCGACCAGCATCATGATCACGGAGAACGCGAACGTGATGTGCATCCCATCGATGAACGGGTTGCTGATCAGATTCGGAAAGAACGTGTGCCCGGACAGGAACGCAGCCTGGCTCGCGCTCAGCGTGTGCAGCGATGGCCCGAGCAACGTCGTTATCGGGTTGTACCCGAGAAACGCTGCGAACAGCGAGCCGACCGGCGGGAGATTCGCAACCTGATGCGCGACGGTTGGGGACACGCCATGCGCAGTCAACCCTGCGAACAGCGTCGTGGGAAGCGTCGAGCTCAGCCCCGCGATCATCAGCGAGAAGAAGATGCCGATCGACAGCGTCATGCCGCTGTTCTGAAACGTTGCCAGCATTCCCGAAGCAACACCGCGGCGGTCAGCCGGCACCGAGTTCATGACGCCGGCCGTGTTCGGCGCCACAAACATTCCCATCGACACACCGACGAGGAACAGCAACAGCCCGAACGGCAGATACGAGAAGTTGGCCGGCAGCAGCATCAGCAACCCGAATCCGGCAGCGGAACAGATCATGCCAGCAGTGGCGATGCCACGCGACCCAACGCGATCAGAGAGGAATCCCGAGGACGGCCCTCCAACAAGGAACCCGGCCGTCAGGGGCAGCATGAAGATCGCTGCCCAGAACGGCGTCAACTCATAGCTATACCCGTGCAGTGGCAACCAGATCCCTTGCAGCCAGATGATCACCATGAACATGAGTCCGCCGCGGCCGACGGAGCTGAGCAACGCGGCCACGGTCCCGAAGGTGAAGCCGCGCAGCCGGAAGAGATTCACCCGGAACATCGGCTCCGCGACGCGGGTCTCGACGACCACGAACACAACCAACATCGCCGCACCGCCGATGATCTCGACAAGCACCGACGGATTGGTCCAGCCCATCGAATGGGTGCCGTAGGGCTGGATCCCATAGGTGATGCCGACGAGCACCGATATCAGCCCCACCGCAAAGAGCACGTTGCCCCACCAGTCCACACGCGAGCGCTTCACGATCCCGGTCTCGCGCAACTTCAGGTACGCCCATCCGGTCCCGAACAGGCCCACCGGCACGGATACCAGGAACACGAGATGCCAGTCCGTGGTGCTCAGCAGGCCGCCGACGATCAGCCCGATGAACGAACCCGACACTGCCGCGACCGCATTGATCCCCAGCGCCATGCCACGTTCGCGCTGCGGAAACGCGTCGGTGAGGATCGCCGTCGAGCAGGCGAAGATCATGGCGCCACCGACGCCCTGAATCAGCCGGAAGAAGATCAGCTCCAGAGCGGCGGTTGGCCCTGTCGAGAAGACGAGCGAGAGCAGGATCGACCCGACGGTGAAGACGAGAAAACCGAGGTTGTACAAGCGGACTCGGCCGAACATGTCGCCGATGCGGCCGAGGCTAACCACCAGCACGGCGGTGACGACCATGTACCCCATGATCATCCAGAGCAGATAGCTGACATTGCTCGGAACGAGCGGATTCAGCTTGATGCCACGGAAGATCGCGGGCAGCGATATGAGCACGATCGACGAGTTGACCGTGGCCATGAGCATGCCGATCGTCGTATTGGAAAGCGCGACCCACTTGTAGTGGGGACCGACCTCGCCGTGCTTGCGTGAGGTCTTGGGGGTGGGGTCAGTAACTCCCGTGGTCGTCACGCCGCTGGCTGCGCCTGCTTTTCGCGCTCACGCCGCTCGCGCTCACGCTGCCAGATGCGCACGCTCTCGAGGTCGAGCGGCAAGCGCTCCCGCTTGAGCTCGCCGACATTGGGGTTGCGTGCCAACCAGGCGAAATGCTGCCACAGCTCGACCGCGGCATCATCGTCCGGAATCTGGCTGATCACCGGTCCGAACATCTGCGGACCTTCACCGCCGTCGAGCACGATCGTCGGCACGCCGAACGCCTGGTGCACCGAAACGGCCTCATCGTGCTCACGCTGCACGGCGTGCCACGTCGACGGGTCGGCAAGCGCCTGCTGCAGGAGCTCCGGCTCCACGCCGGCCTCGCGAAGCGATGCTTCGATCACGGCATGGTCATCGAGCGCGAGCCCGCGCTGGTGCCGCGCATCACTGAGCGCTTTGTAGAACGCGCCGACGGCGGCGTTGCCGTGCGCCGCGCGAACCGCGATGGCGGTGCGGAGCGACGGCGCGGACCCGGTGTCCGCAGCCGCCCGCCCCTCGTCACCACCGTTGACGATGGCCAGCGAAAACACGCGCCAATCCACTTCCACCACACCGAGTTCATCGAGGCGTCTCGCCCAGCGGGACGTTTGATAGCACCACGGGCAGAGCGGATCGAAATAGAAGCGAATGCTTTCAGCCATCGTTCATAAACCTCAGATGTGAATGCTACGCGCTCGCGCCCGCTGCAGCCCCAGCAGCTGCGGCGTCAGCTTCAGCAGGCTTGTCCTGGGTGAGCTCGCCGTCGATCTCCAGCTTCACCTTCTCGCCAACAAGGAGGCCGCCGCCGCCGAGCGGGACGTTCCAGTTCAGGCCCCAGTCGGAGCGCGTCATCGTGCCGGTCAGCGTGCCGCCGGTCTTGGTGTTGCCGAAGGGATCCTGGACCACGCCGTTGTGCTCGTAGTCGAGCACGAGCTCGTGCGTGACATCTTTGATCGTCAGGTCACCGGTGACCTTGAAGTGGTCCCCTTCGGGTGCGATCGACTTCAGCGTGAACACGATGTCCGGGTACTTCTCGGCGTCCAGGAAGTCAGCGCCCTTGAGGTGTCCGTCGCGCATGTCGGAGTTGGTCGTGATGCTCGCGGCCTTGATGGTGATGGTGCCGCTCCCGGTGGTCGGGTCGTTGGCATCGTTCAGCTCGAGATTCGCGGTGACATCGGTGAAGCTCCCACGGACGGTGGCAACGCCGAGATGCTTCGCGCTGAAGCTGACTGCGGTGTGATGCGGGTCAAGACTCCACGTCATTGCGTGTACTCCTTGAATGCCAGGAGTGCCCCGGGCGGCCTCGGACGTGAAGTGTCCGATAAACGCATCATGAAATAAAGTGCTATAGTTTGTCAAGTACAGTCCCACTCAACGTTCTCCCGGGAGCGGGTTAAGATCTGGAGCGGGATGGAGGAACGACCTTATGGATGCTGAACGCGACTACTGCCCAGTCCACGAAGCGATACAGATCCTTCAGGAGAAGTGGACGATGCATATTGTCCGCGCCCTGCTGGACGGGCCGCTCGGCTTCAACGAGCTCGGCCGCTCCGTCGGCGGTTGCAACCCGGCCACCCTCAAGGTGCGCCTCGATCGCCTCGAGGATGTCGGCGTCCTGCGCCGCACCGTGCACTCGCAGATGCCACCTCGAGTCTCCTACGAGCTTGCCCCGGCAGGCGTCGCGCTGCAGCAGGTGATCGATGCCATCGACGCCTGGGCGCGCGAGCATCTGGAGGCACTGAGCGCGAGTGACGCTCCTGAGGAGCCCGCCGCCGCTGTCGGCTGAGCGCGCGTCCGGACTCCGTCGCCGCGCCGTGCTCGCCGGTGTTGCGGCATTCATGGTTGCGTGCGGATCCGCCCCTCGCCCCACTGCGACCGCCACGCCGGAGTCCACCGCGGGCATCGTGACCGCGACGCCGTCACCGACCAACCCCTGCGTCGCGCCATCTGACGAGCCGGCTCCGAGCGGCACCATCCCCGCGAACTACGCGACAGCGCTGGCCTTCGCACCCGACGGCCGGCTCTTCTGGGCTCAGCGGTCAGGCACGGTGCGGGTCTGGCAGAACGGGGCGTCCAAGGTGTTCGCGACCGTGCGAACCGTGACCACCGAGCGCAACGGCAGCTACAGCGAACGCGGGCTCCTCGGTCTCGCCATCAGCCCGACATTCACCACCGACCGTTTCGTGTACGCCTTCTACTCGGATGCCAACTACACGATGCAGCACGTGATCCGCTGGTACGACTGCGACGGCACCGGGATGGACCCGACCATCATCGCCACCTTCCCGGCGGGTAACGACTGCTGCCACAAGGGTGGTCGCATCGCCTTCGGACCGGACGGCAAGCTCTACGTCACGCTCGGCGACGAACACGATGCGCCGAGCGCACAGAACGTTGATGACGTGCGTGGAAAGATCCTCCGCTACAACCCGGACGGCACCATCCCGTCGGACAACCCCTTCGGACCTACCAATCCGGTATGGGCATACGGCTTTCGGAATCCGTTCGGCATCGCGTTCTCGCCGACCGGCCAGATGGCGATCACCATGAATGGACCCTCCGGCGACGCCGGCAGTCCCGGCACCGGGTACGACACGCTCTACCTCGACGTGACGCGCGGCGCTCACTATCAGTGGCCCGACTGTTACGGCTACAGCCACCCCCTCGCGGCCTCGACGTGTGGCGGCGGCCAGGCTCCGAACTGGAGCAGCGAGACGAGCACCTACGTCCCCACCGGCGCGACCTTTGTGGACGCAGACGGCCCGGCCGGCTACGCGGGGCACCTGGTGTTCTGCACGTACGACAAGGGGATGGCGATCGTCACCGACGGAAGCCCGCACGCATCCGTCCGCCTCGGTCCCTCCGGCTGTCGCTTCGACGTCGTCGAAGGCCCGAACCACGCCCTGTACTACTCCGACGAAACCCACATCTACGAGCTGGCCTGAGGGAGGGAAGCCGGCGCTCTGACCTGGCCGCCGGTCGGCCCCCAAACACCCACCCGGCGTCACCAAGTCGAAAGGTTCGCGCTCCTAACCTCCGTGTGGACGAACCCGAGGAGGTTTGCGATGGATCAGGACAACTTCACCGACACGCCCCCGTCCGACGACCAATCGCCTCGACGCAGCTTCGGTGGTCTCGGCCGTGGTCCTGCCGCGCTCCTGCTGGCGGCTGGCCTGCTTATCGGCGGAGGCGTCGGCGGCTTCGTCGTCGCAACCAACGCGCGAGCGACAACCTCGGTGACGAGCATGGCGTCCTCACAAGCGCGTCGCCCCATGCCCGAACATGGGCACATCGACGGCGAACTAACCCGGGCGGTCACCGCCAGGGGGGTGACACCACCAAATAAGCCTCCCTCCCAAGACGGCTCGCCTCCCAAGGCGAGCCGTCACTTTTT
>CAWHWM010000019.1:0-6011 GCA_963833055.1 Candidatus Dormiibacterota bacterium
TCAAGATGCTGGCTGACCGACTGGCGGCGCATGTCCAAGCCCTCGGCCAGCTCGCCCAGCGTCAGACCAGACCTCTGGTGCAGCATGTCGAGAAGGCGACGCCGGCCGGGGTCGGCGACTGCCTTGAACACCGAGTCCTCGTCCACACCTCCATTATGCAGGTAATCACCTGCATAATGGCACGGCAAGGTCGCCGCCGATCACGCTCAGAGCCGGCCCCTCGAGATACGCCTTGCGACTGTCTCGCGGACGGACGATATGTCGCCGATGGTGGCGACGCCGCTAACGGATCAGATAGGCGCGCGCGACTCCGCCTCGCGCAGCCTTTTACAGAGGACCAGCAGAAGCTTGTACGTGATGCTCGGGTTCTCGAGAAGGGCTGCCTTGAAATTCCAGACCGCCAGGGACAGTGTGCTGATGGCTGACTTCGCCGTCACCGTCGCTGACCGCGGGCCCCCATCGATGAGAGCGATGTCTCCGAAGGAATCGCCGGCCTCGAGCCGACGAAGTCGACGTCCGCGTCGCGTGACCAAGGCGGTGCCCGACACGATCAGAAAGAAGCGGCCGCCCGTCGTGCCCTCTTCGACAACGACCTTTCCGGCCGGAAAGTCCTGATCGCGCATGAACTGGAGGACGAAGCCGGCCTCTTTCTTGGTCAGTCCCTCGAACAGTCCAACCCCGCTGAGCAAGTTGACCTGCGCACTACGACTTGTCATGCCGTTCTCCAACTCTGCTGGCAACGCGGTGATCATAGGTAACTCGGGTTGCCCTTGAGTTCATCGGCCGCGCATTCGCCCCAGCGGAGGCTTGCCGCCGGCACACAGAACCGTGCGCATCGGCGGCGTCCGCCGCGAGGAGCCTTCCATCACTTCGGGCGCACCCAGGCGCTAGAGTTGCCCACGAGGTCCGTCTGCCGCTCACCACAAGGAGCGCGAATGGGTGGCATGCAAATCGTTCCTGTGCATGAAGGTGAAGGTGACAGGGCTTTCGACACCCTCGTCTTGGCGTTCGCAGCCGATCCTGTCGAACGCTGGCTGTATCCCGAGGCGCACCAGTATCTGACGCATTTCCCGGCGTTCCTATCGGCGTTTGCCGGAAGGGCGTTCACCGAGCAAACCGTATGGCGGCTCGGCGCGTATTCCGGCGTGGCCCTCTGGTTGCCACCCCACGTGGCCGTGGATGGTGATGCTGTCGTCGCTGTGCTCACCGGCACCGTTGCACCGGAAAAGCACGCTGATACCTTTGACGTCCTCGGTCAGATGGATGTTGCCCACCCGAAAGATCCGCATTGGTACCTCCCGTGGTTCGGCGTCGACCCGATCGTGCAGGGCCAGGGCCTGGGCAGCAAGCTGATGGAGCACTGCCTCACGGTTGTTGATGCGGATCACCTGCCCGCCTATCTCGATTCCCCAAATCCCCGGAACATCTCCTTCTACGAGCGCCACGGGTTCGTGGTCACTGGCACCGCACAAGCTGGGGCTTGCCCGCCCGTTATCTCCATGCTGAGGGCCGCGCGATAAAGACGAGACGTCTGGCAACGCTCGGAAGTCCGCCTGGTCACACTGCGGACCCACCGAGCGTTCGTGGTCGCACCTGACCGATGGCCACCTACCTCCGGAAACGCAACCCTCCGCGTTCTGTCGATGCAGCGGCTCTCAGTGTCTTCCACCGAGTCGGCGTCAATCCATAGGTCCGCTTGAAGTGTCGCGTCATGTGGCTCTGGTCGGCGAAACCGGCCTCGGCAGCGACTTGCGCGAGTGACTGCCCGGTCTCGATAGCGGCTTGTGCGAGCGCCAGGCGACGCAACGTTCGGTAGCGATCGGGGCTTGTCCCAAAGGCCCATCGAAAGTGGCGGGTGATTGTGAAACGGTCGATGCCTGCGATCTTTTCGAGAGTCGACGCAGGCGTCTGCTCGCGGGCGTGAGCTGCGAGATATTCGCGTACCTGCTCGACTGCCGTGATGTCCACCGTGGCCCTGCGGCGGTCTGGGCGATCACTGAGCGACAGGAGACAGTCAGCGACGGTGACAGCGATCTCGGCGCAACTCAGCTCGCTGACCGGGTCGTCCATTTCGGCAAGCAGCGCAACGATGGATCGAGCCGTCGGCTTCGGCTCCTGGACGGGATCGGCGACGAACGGGAGCGCGCGACCGCCGAGGGCGCCGCGGACGAGCTCGGGCTCGATGTAGAGGATCCGGTAACCGAAGCCGTCGTCGGTTCCCGGGCCGCCGTCATGCGTCTCGTCGGGATGCAGGATTTGCATCTGACCGGGCAGACAGACACGTTGCGAGCCGCGGTATCGAAAGCTGGCGACGCCGGCAGTCGTGACGCCGATCCCGTATGTGCCGTGACGGTGCGCCTCAAACCCGCGAGTGGAGAGGTAGACCTCGGCGCGCTCGACGCCGTAGGCGCCCGGTCCAAACCTGATCGAGTCCGGGCGCCGGATGCAGGATCGTTCAAGACGGTCAGGATCGGCGCCTCGTACCGTCGGCAACATGACTCAACGGTATCGCGGTGGCATGGCCTGAGGCGCGTCCCGTCACGACGATTCGCGCCATGGCGGAGCGCTGACACGGATGGCCCGCCGCATCTCGCACCTCACCGCGGGTTGGCGCACCGGGCTCTCTCGCCCCGTGCTCATCCTCCAAGCGGGAAACGCACTCAACTACTTCGGATATGGGCTCATTCTTCCGTTTGAGATCATCTATCTGCATCAGATACGTGGCTTTTCAACGTCAATAGCCGGACTGATTCTCGCAGCGACCATGGGGACGGCCGCAATCACCACTCTGCCGACAGGAGCGCTGCTCGACCGGCACTCCGCCAAAGCGACCGTCGTCGCAGGGAGCCTGGCGAGCGCCCTGGGCTACGCCGGCTTCGCCTATGTGGCCCATCCCTGGCAAGCCTTCGCCTGTTCGATTGTCAGCGGAGCCGGAATCGGCGCGGCTGGGACGGCGAACCGGCAATTGACGATCAGGTTGGTCACGCGCGAGCAGCGAGCGGCGGCCTTCGCGCTCAACCGCGTAGCGGGCAACTTCGGTCTCGGCGCCGGCGCGACCGTGGCCGGCTTCGTCATCGCATCCGCACAGCGGCTCAGCTCGTTCCAAGCGCTCTATTTCTTCGACGCCATCACCTACGCCGGATTCGCGCTCGTGGTGCTGGCGGCCGTACCAAATCCGCAAGTCGAAACCGTGACAGCGACAGACACCCGCGGAACCGGCTTTCGTGCCGTTGCTCGAGACCGGCTCTTCATGACTGTGATCGCAGCCAACATCGTGCTGGTCGTCGTCGGCCACACGTTCTTCTCGAACATCCTGCCGCCATTTGCAAAGACTCACACATCGCTCGGCCCCGCCGCGATCGGGATCCTTGTCCTCGTCAACACGTGCTTCGTCGTTATCGCGCAGATCCCGTCGGTGCGCGTCGTGGCTCGGATGCGACGGACACACGCTTTCGCGGCAGCCAGCGCGCTCTTTGCAGTGAGCCTGTTAGCGGTACTGCCGGCGACGCTCATCCACTCGGAGCTCGCTGCGACAAGTCTCCTCGCCGGTGTCGCGATCGTCTTCGCCATCGGCGAATGCGTCCACATCGTCGTTCTGGGGCCACTGGTTGTGGACATGGCTCCAGCCCATCTGCTCGGCCGCTACCTATCACTCTACAGTCTGACCTTCAGCCTCTCCCTGGCGCTGGGCCCGGCAATAGGGGGCCTGCTTCTGCAGACCTCCCCAGACGCCGTCTGGTGGGGTGGCGCACTTGCCGCGGTGCTGGCCGGAGCGGTCCTGCTTCAACTCGGCGACCGTATTCCCGACCCGCTCCGTGAGGTCGGACGGTGACCGCGACCGCACTGAACCGGTGGCCGACGTTCCTGGAGTGATCCGTTGAGTCGCCATCGTGCATGTGCGCTGACATTGCGCACACGTCTCAACGTTGCAGGGCGAGCAGAACCGTCCGCCGTACGGCTAGAAACGGAAGATGCCGCTCATCACCGTTGACACCGGGAGCTGGGTCTGCACGCGGAGGCCACCGTCAGGACCATCGCTGAAGCTGAACTGGACACCGACCTGAAGGTGGAACCAGTCGAGGTGCGTGTTGCTGACATCGATTCCGGGCTGCAGCGTCACGGCGCTCCCCGAGCTGTCGGTCCACTGGAGGCCGCCCTGCAGCATTGTCTGGAGCACCATGCCACCGATCGTTGGCCATGTCTGATTGATGAGATTCCACTGCAGCGCAAGCTGCCCAGGTTGGAACGAGTCGTTCGGCTGGACCACGAACGCGGGGTCGCTGAAAATGTCCGTCGTTCCCAACCTGCTGCTCAGCGTCTGGAAGTGGAGATCACTGACCTGGAACTGAACTTGCCAGACGTAGCTGTGACCGATGAGGTCTGACTGGTTGACCCACTGGGTGACGAGATGCGGGTCTCCCATCAGGCGTTCGCCTCGTCCGGGTTCTGCCCCGCTACCAGGTCGCCGTCGCCGCTGCCGTCGCCGAGATCGACACCCGCCGCAGTGAGGATGGACTCGATCTCGCTGAGGCTCAGATCGACGGTGCCGATCTGCGTGCCCTCGGCGATCTCCGCGGTCGCCGTGTATGGGACTCCACTGGTATTGATTTCGCCGCCCGGGTCATCGACGGGTTGCCATTGGGCGCCATCCCACCACCATTGACCGTCCTCGGATCGAGGAGCGTCTGCCGGGACCGTTGTCATGGTTACCTCCCTCAACGATAAGTCGCTAACGATACGCCCGGAAGAAGAGCCGGATGTCGTCAACCAGCAGATCTGGAACCTCCATCGCCGCGAAGTGTCCACCGCGATCGAACTCCGACCAATGCACGATGTTCAGCGAGCGCTCTGCCACCGAACGGATTGCCGGCGTGATCTCGCCTGGCAACACCACGACACCGGTCGGAGTCGAGGAGGGCTGCGAGCGGAACCAGGGGGGCGACTTCGCGTCCTCGAAGTAGAGACGTGCCGATGACCCGGCGGTCTTCGTCAACCAGTACAACGTGACGTTGGTGAGCATCTGATCGCGGTCTACCGAATCCTCCGGCCGTTCACTTCGGTAGGTCCATTCCTTGAACTTCTCGACAATCCATGCCAGTTGCCCCACAGGAGAATCGGTGAGAGCGTATGCGAGGGTTTGCGGGC
Source organism: Candidatus Dormiibacterota bacterium (assembly GCA_963833055.1). Lineage (GTDB taxonomy): Bacteria > Chloroflexota > Dormibacteria > Aeolococcales > Aeolococcaceae > Palsa-851. The sequence continues at coordinate 5,146 of CAWHWM010000019.1, forward strand.
GTGTCGACTGCATGAGGTCATAGCCGCTCCCGTGCGCGAGAAACTCCGCGCCGGCCCGCAGTCGCTCCTGCTCGACCGGCGTCAACGTGGAGTCGGTGAGACCGCCCTCGGCGATTGGCAGCGCGAGCATGTTCACGTGAACGGCGCTCACGTGCTCGGGGTTCGTGAGGCCCAGCTCGAGGGAGATATCCGAACCCCAGTCACCACCCTGGGCGCCGAAGTGGTCATACCCGAGCCGGCGCATCAGTTCGCTCCACGCCTCGGCGATCCGGTGAATGTCCCATCCGCGCTGCGACGTCGGGCCCGAGAACCCGTAGCCGGGAATCGACGGGATGACGACATCGAATGCGTCGCGAGGATCGCCGCCATGCAATCGTGGATCGACCAAGGGCTCGATGATGTTGCAGAACTCGACGATCGACCCGGGCCAACCATGTGTCATCAACAACGGGTGTGCACGCGGCTGGGGCGAGCGCACGTGGATGAAGTGCACGTTGGCGCCGTCGATGGTGGTGCGGAACTGAGGAAACCGATTCAGCCGCGCTTCGTGGACGCGCCAGTCGTAGTCGGTGCGCCAGTACCGGACCAGCTCTTGGACGTAATCGAGGGGGATCCCGTATTCCCACCCAACGCCGGGAAGCGCATCGGGCCACCGCGTTCGCGCCAGTCGCTCGCGAAGATCATCGATGTCGCCCTGCGGCACCGCGATCACGAATGGGTCGATACCCGCGGTCGTGTCCGCCATTTGTCGTTGCGAGCTCCCTTCTTCGGTTTTCGCGATCTTACTTGCCGCCGACACCTCAAGCACAGCGGTGATGCATCGGCCACGCCTCGTCGTGCACAAGTCGGAGCAATGACTAGACTGC
>CAWHWM010000020.1:0-683300 GCA_963833055.1 Candidatus Dormiibacterota bacterium
GAACCCCGGTTACCACCTTGAAAGGGTGGTGTCCTGACCGCTAGACGATGCGGGCGCGACCGCCAATCTTAGGTTCGCGCGGGCAGCGTGACGTTGGCTGCAAAGCAACCGAGACTCCGCCGGTATACTCGCGGCATGCCGATCCGAGAGATTGTTGGCAAGGTCGTGGGCTTCGGGCTGGTGGCCGCTGCGCTGATCGCAGGCGGCATCTTCGACCTCCTGGGAGGCCACGTCTACAACGACTACCTGAACAACGCCCTTGGCATCATCCTGATCCTGATGGGCCTCGGGACCGGGGCGCTTGGCACCTTCCTGATCGTCGGCATCCTCTATGAGGAGAAGCTCAGCCGGCAGGACGAGCAGGTGCACATCACGCCACGCGGGACACCGCTTGCGCCGCCACCGCCCTGGGGCATGGCGGACGTCGGCAAGCCGCCCGGCGTTGTCCGAGTCGGTGACGCCGCCACCTCGTCCGGCGGGGGAGGATCACCGCGGGTGATGTCCGTCGTCGTCTCGAACCTTGACGCGCCGATGCTCATCCTCGGGTTGCTGGCATGGACGGTCCTGACCCTCGTTCTCTTCGCCCCGCACTGAGCTTGGCCTAGTGCCCGACGCGCGGGTCCGCACCCGTTTCGCGCCGTCACCCACGGGTGCCCTCCACTTCGGCTCGGTCCGCACCGCGCTCTTTGCCTGGCTCGCCGCGCGCCACGCCGGCGGCGATTTCATCCTCCGTATCGAGGACACCGATCAGGAGCGCTACATCCCCGGTACCGAGGCCCTGATCATCGAGACGCTCAGCTGGCTCGGGCTCACGTGGGATGAAGGCCCAGAGGTGGGTGGGCCGTACGAGCCATACATCCAGTCGCTGCGCATCGCGACATACCGCGAGCGCGCGGACGAGCTCGTCGCCGCAGGCCACGCGTACTGGTGCACCTGCACCCCCGCTCGCCTCGCCGAGATGCGCGATGCACAACGCGCCCGCTCGGAGCCAACTCGCTACGACCGGCGCTGCCTGACACGCCAGGCCGAGGTCGCAAAGGAGCGGGCCGAAGGAATGGCCGCGGTGGTGCGCCTGCGCATGCCAGACGGCATCACGGAATGGGATGACCTGGTGCGAGGTCACGTGAGCTTCGCCAACTCGGATATCGACGACCAGGTGCTGCTCAAGTCCGACGGCTTCCCCACCTATCACCTCGCCGTCGTCGTCGACGACCACGTCATGAAGATCAGCGATGTGATCCGCTCGGACGAGTGGATCCCCTCCACCCCGAAACACCTGGCGCTCTACGCAGCCTTCGGCTGGAAGGCACCGCGCTTCGCCCATGTCCCGGCAGTCCTCGGCCCCGACCATCAGAAGCTGAGCAAGCGTCGCGGCGCACGAAACGTGCTCGAGTACGGCGAACTCGGCTACCTCCCCTCGGCCATCGTCAACGCAATCGCGCTCCTCGGCTGGTCATCAGGCGACGAGCAGGAAGTCTTCACGCCCGAGGAGCTGATCGAGCGATTCACCCTCGATCGTGTCAACGCTGCCGCGGCGATCTTCGACCCAAAGCGTCTCGACGACCTCAACGGCGTCCACATCCGCCGCATGACCACCGACGAGCTGGTCGAAGCACTGGAATTTCCATTGCCCGGCACAAGCAAGGAGACGCGCCGCCTCCTGATCCCCTTGCTCCGCGAGCGAATGGTGACGCTTGCGGATGCAACTCGCCTCTGCGCCCCGTTGCTCGGCGATCCAAAGCCCGACCCATCAGTCGCATTCCCTCCAAAGAACGTCGACCGAGACAACGGCGATCGCGATGATCGACGCCTGCATCGACGCGATCGAGGACGGCGATCTCGAGAGACCGGAAGTCCTCCTCGACCGTGTCCGCGTCGTCGCCGACACGGCAGGGCTCAAGGCGCGAGATGCCTTCCGCGTCCTCTACGTCGCCATCCTCGGTACTCCTGCAGGACTGCCGGTGATCGAAGCAATGGTCTTCCTGGGCAAGGACAAGTCCCTGGCACGCCTTCGGGAGGCACGGGCTCGGCTGGGCTGAGGCTCGGTTGGGCTGAGGCTCGGTTGGGCTGACGGCACTTGGGGCGCTCCGTGGTTGGGCGCCAGGGGAGGGGCGGCACCGTGCTCAGCCTTGTCCGCTCCCTCCTTCGCGCAATCCCATTGTCGCGCTCTCTCGGTCGCTACCAATTTCGCTGGGTGCCGCCCCTCCCCTGTCGCCTTGGCGAGCGTCGTGCCGATCCCGCCTCGCTGAATCAGTGAAGTGATCAGAGACCTGGGCCGTCGTTGCGCGCACCCACGCGGTGCTCCGGCGTCTGCGGCCGCCGAATGCGTGCAGGCCGATGCGTCGCCGGCGTATGCGGATCGCGATGGGAGCGGACCGTTGGCGTGGAAGGCGTATGGACGGCACGGCGCGGAGCGGTCGGGACCGGGGCCGATGGTTCCGGTGCGGGTGCTGCGGGTGCGGGTGCGACCGGTCCTGGGTCGGGATGCTCGTGGTGGTGCGCTGACGCGCTGATTCGGGCCGCAAGTCGCTCCACCAGGAGGACGGCGGCGTGGTCGAGTCCGGTGGCGTGGCCGGCGATGGCGACGGCGATGACGATGGCGCTTGCGGGCCAGAGCGCCGAGAACAGCGTGAGCCCGGAAAGCACGCCGAAGCCGGCAAGAATCGGGTGCCGGCGGATGTAGGAAGGCGGTGTGACGGGCGGTGTCGGAGGCGTGGAGCGGTCGTCTGTGATTGGCATGTGACGAGGCTATGTGACAGCTCAGGACAGATCGCGGACCAAGCGTGAGTTCAGGTCTGATGTCTCTGTTCCGGTGTCGTTACCACGCTGTGACGCTCCCGTGGACAGACGCCGTGTGATGTCGCAGCACAATCGAGCGGCCGGTCTGGGGGGTTGACCGAGGATCCGACAGGAGGTCGTTGCCAGTGTTCAGGGGACAGCCGCGTCGTGACGTGAGATGAGCGAGATGACGGTGGTGCATCCGCCGCTCCTCATTGCTCGAGCACGCGCCCAGATGCGGCGGCTCACCGGTCCCCAACGCCTCGTCGTCTTCTCTATCGGGCTGGGGCTCATCGGCCTCGCCCTGTGGTTGGTGCCGCTTCGTGACGTGCAGCGAATCCCGACCATGGTTGCGATTCCCTGGTGGGCCGAGCTCGGCGTCTGCTACGTGACGAGCCTGCTGTTCGTCCAGGTACGCGTGCACCGCGAGCTGTCGACGCTGTCGCTGACCGAGATCCCCGTGGTGATGGGGCTGTTCCTCGTCGACCCACATCAGCTTCTGGGCTGCTACGTCGTCGGTGTGATGCTGGCCAGCTGGACGCGTCAGCGCCGCATTCGCTGGGTCAAGGACTTTGCCAACGCGATGATGGACGTCGTCTACATCGCCGTCGCCGTGCTGGTGTTCAACGCCGTGGGGCCGGTTGCCAATGACCCGCTCGCGTTCCGCAGCGCAGTCGGCATTCGCCGCAGCAATGATCGTCTCCGGCTGGTTCTTCTACCCGATCGCCCTCAATGTCGGCACCACCATCGCTCAGGGCCGCCTCGAGATCGGCCAGGTCGCGCGCGCATATGCGTTCCAGGTGGCGGCGACGACCACCAATGCGTCGCTCGGAATCATTGCCGTGATGATCCTCACAACGCGTCCGTGGTTCGCGCTCGCATTCGTGCCCCCGGTGTTCGTCGTGCTCATCGGGCAGATCGCAGCCGGCGAGAGTCAGCGCCGTGCCGATCGCAACGAATTCCTGTACCGGACCACGGAGATCCTGCACTCGACCCGTCAGGTCGGTGAGCGCGCAGGCGAGCTGCTCAACGGCATCACCGCGATGTTCGGCGTGGAGCGTGCGGAGCTCGTGGTCATCCCGGAGGTGCGCGGGCCGGCAGTCCGGTTCAACTCGACGGGCAACGACGAGCTCGCGCCGCCCAGCACGTCCGATCTGACCTTTGCCGAACAGGAGGTGCTCAACGAGCTGCGCTCCAGCGCAATCCTCACAGGTTCGGTTGCGCGCGATCAGTCGCTCGGGCTCGCGCTCGCGGAACGTTCCGCCACCGCTGGAACCGTTGTGGTGCTCCGCGGACTCGAGGGTCCGCAGGGAATGCTGCTCCTGCTCAACCCGGTGCGTGGTTCCAAGCTCGGCGCGAATGAGGAGAGCCTGCTCAGCACGGTCGCGGGACTCATCAGCGTCGCGCTCGAGAACGGCCAGCTCGCCGAAGCCATCCGCGCGATGTCCGTGGAGAAAGCCGAGCTGGCGCGCCGGGCGTTCTACGACCCGCTCACGCAGATCGCCAACCGGTCGCTCTTCCTGGAGACGGTCGCGACGTCGCTTGGGCAGATCGCAACCTCGCGCCGGCCGGTCGCGGTCATGTTCATCGACCTCGACGGGTTCAAGGAGATCAACGACAACTTCGGACACGCGGTCGGCGACCGCGTGCTCAGCGCCGTGGCTGCGCGCCTCCGCGTCCAGGTGCGCAAGCTCGACCTGGCTGCGCGCATCGGCGGCGACGAGTTCGGCATGCTCCTTGACGGCATGCGCCATTTCAGCGACGCGGCTGTGGTGGCCGACCGGATCATCGAGACCCTCCGGCGCCCGATCCCCATCGACGATGCCATGGTGACCATCGGCGCGAGTGTGGGTGTTGCTGTGGTCGAAGATGCTGCGGACGCGCCCGAGCCCGAGGAGCTGATGCGCCGCGCGGACATGGCGATGTACCTCGCCAAGCGCCAGGGCAAGAACCGCGTGGTGGTCTTCGACGATGCCGCGCGGGCGCCGGTGATCGCGCGAGTTCCTGAGGTCGCGCGAGCAACCGGCTAGGTCGCGCACCAGCGAGTGGCGACGGGTGGTGCATCTAGGATGGATGCGTGACACCACCGCGCTGCCTGTCCGTCGCAACCTCCGACTCCGGTGGCGGAGCTGGGATACAGGCCGACCTCAAGGCATTCGCCGCGGCGGGGTGCTACGGGATGACAGCGCTCGTCGGTGTCACCGCGCAGAACACCACGTCGGTGGTGGCGACCTACGCGCTGCCCGCGTGGATCATCACCGCGCAACTGGAAGCTGTGTACGACGATATCGGCGTCGACGCAGCGAAGACCGGAGCGCTGCTTTCCGCGGAGATCATCGTCGCGGTGGCCGGCTTCCTCGTGCGACACCCGACGCCACTCGTGGTCGACCCCGTGCTTCGAGCGAGCACGGGTGCGGCACTGCTGGATCCGGAAGCACTGGAGGTGCTGATGACATCGCTCGTGCCGCTGGCGACTGTGGTCACGCCCAACCTCGCCGAGGCGCGCGTCCTTGCCGGCATCGACGGCGACCGGAAGACGCTTGCCGAGCGCATCGTCGAGCGAGGCGCCGGCGCGGTCCTCATCACCGGCGGAGAAGGCGAGGGATCAGATCTGCTGTTCGACGGCGCCGAGCACCTCGAGATCCCGATCCACTGGGTGGCCGGCACCGCAACACACGGCACGGGATGCACGCACTCGGCGACGCTCGCTGCAGAGCTGGCACTCGGGACGCCGCTGGCCGAGGCGGCCCGGCGTGCGGCGGCGGTCACTGCGGCCGCGATCGAGCACGGACTGGTCGGGATCGGCAAGGGCGCCGGGCCCGTTGCGGTGGGTCAGGCCTCCGGGGCCAGCCAGCGGGTGCGGACCAGGTAGATCAGGAGGCCGATCCCGAGCATGTCGATGAGCGCGAGCAGCGGCCCGAGGTTCAGGCCGTTGCCGAAGTCGAGACCGCTGAGGGGGGTGAGCGCTTCGACCGGTGGGATGCGGGCTGCGTCGAGGCCCTGACCAGAGGTCACAGCCTTCACCGCGTTCGAGAGCGGTGCGAACGGCGTTGGGACCACCACAGTCTGGGGCCGGGTACTGGTCCGCGCTGGTCCCGGTCGTCCCTGAGGCGCCGGTGCCGCCGGAATGCGAGCCACCCGAGGAACCCACGGTTACCGGGGTGGGCTTGGCCGTCGGTGCAGGGGTCTGGGTCGGCGCCGGCGTCGCGGTCGGGGTCGGCGTGCCGCTCCCGCCGCCGCCGTTGTTGCCGGAGTTGGTGGGGCTCGGGGAGGGAGTCGCCGTCGGCGTGGCCGTTGGGGTCGGGGTCGGGGTGGTGCAGGAGTGGTGGTGGTGGTGGCAGGGCGCCGGTGTCGCAGTCGGCGTCGGCGAGGGCGTTGGGGCGGCAGCCGCCACCCCGGACACGCCCGCGAGCATGAGCGCGAAGACGCCCGGAAGGAGCGCCAGAGCAGCGCGCCCTCTCGGACGGCGCTTCGGCTTGAGGCTACCTGTCACGTTTGCTCTCATTGACGTGTTCCAACGTACGTCTTAATACCTCCTGATCGAGATGAAAGTCGGCGTGTCGTCACTGCGCCGCGAGGACCCGTTCACAGGCTTCACGCCGCCGTCGAGCGTCCGCCTACGATTCCGACCGTGTGCACGATCCTCCTGGCCTGGAGAGCCTTCCCCGGCACGCCGATCGTCCTCGCGGCCAATCGCGACGAGCTCATCGCTCGCCCCAGCGCCCCTCCGTCAGCGTTGCAGGAGCGCCCTCCGATCTACGGAGGCCGTGACCTCCTCGCAGGTGGGACGTGGCTCGCCGTCTCGGGCGACGGCAGGGTCTGTGCGGTGACCAACCGCCATCTGGGCGGCGAAGGCCCGGTGATCCCCGATCCCGCGCGGCGGTCTCGCGGGGAGATCCCCGTCGACCTGCTCAACGCCGATCCGGACGGCATCGAGACGGCCCTCAGCCACCTCGGTCCCGGCCGGTACAACCCGGTGAACGTCCTCTGGTTGAGCGCTGATCGAGCGCTGGTGGCACACGTCGACGACACGGGCCCGGTGCGCGTCGTGGACCTCCGGGCTGGGCCACACGTGCTCACCACGCGAGACGTCGATGACGCAGGCAGTCCGAAGGTCGCGATGCTGCTCGCCGGCATGGACCGCGTGATGGCCTCGGCGGACAGCGCCGACGCAGCGATGACCGGCATGCGCGCCATGCTCGCCGACCACACCTCCGCCACCGGTTCTCCAGTCGACGCGGCCTGCATCCACGGCGAGGTGTATGGAACGGTGTCGGCATCGACGGTGATTGCGGGGAGCGGCCGGCTCGTCTATGAGCACGCTCCGGGGCGTCCGTGCGTCACGCCGTTCACGAGGGTGGCGACGGACTCCTAGTGGTGGCCGGCGCTGGTGCCCAACTGCACTGCCTTCACGAGCAGCAACAGCACCGCGACCACGAGGTATCCGCGCATTGCATACAGCGCCACGAGCCTGCTCCGCGACGGGACCGGGCGCGTGAGCAGCGCGAGTGACGGCATGCGCCACGTCTGCCGGTCCTCACGATCGAACTCGTCCGGCGGCTGCGCATGCGCACCACGGGTGGTGAACACCGTGACACCCACCAGCGCAAGCAGCATCACCGCCGTCAGGATCGCAAGCAGCAATGGGACGTCGACGGACGAGAACACCGTCGTGACCACGAGGATGAGCGACAGCATGACCAGGACACCGAGGATCAGCGTGGCGACGATGTTCAACCACGTCCTGTTCACCCACGGGCCGAGGACGTCGCGGTCATTGCACAGCAGGAGGAGGAAGAGGCTCGCGCTGGGCAGCAACACGCCGGCCAGCGCCTGCACCGACGTGGTGATCAACCCGAGCGGCACATGCGGTGCAAGCGTGAGCGCCGCAGCGAGCACGACCAGCGTCGTGAACGCTGCATAGAAAGGCTTCGCCTCTCGCCACGAGCGATGCAGCGAGTGCCTGATGCCGAATGTGTCGCCGAATGCGTATGACGTCGCGAGCGTGACCGCACTCGCACCGATGATCGAAGCGTCGATGAGCAGGATGGCGAACAGAGCGCCTGCCGCCCTCCCGAGGTGCGCCTCGAGCCCGCTCGCGACAGTTCCCGCGTCGATGAAGTGACCGGCCAGCTTGGTGTGCTGGAACGCGAATGCCGTCGTCACCATGATGGCCGTGGCACCGATGACGACGACACATGCGCCGATGACCGTGTCGGCGCGCTCGTACGGGATCCACCGCGGCGTGATGCGCTTGTCCACCACGTTTGACTGCTGAAAGAACAGCTGCCAGGGCGCAACCGTGGTCCCCACGATCGCGATGATGAGCAGGACGCCGGTGGACGTCACGCCGTTCTGCATGCCCGGAACCACCAGGTCGCGTGCAACCTGGCCGGCATCGGGATGGCTGAGGATCACGAGCGGGACGATCAACAGGTTGCCGAAGAGGATCACGAACATCAGCCGTTCCCACGTCTCGAAACGGCCGGTGACAGTGATGCCGATGAGCAGGACCCCTGCAAGCGGCACTGCGATGTACGGACTCACCCCGAAGTACTGCGCGCCGAGCGAGATGCCGATGAACTCCGTTGCGATGGTGAGGAAGTTGAGGATGAAGAGATCGCCGACGGAGAACCATCCCCAGAAACGTCCAAAACGCTCGAAGATCAACCTGCCGTGTCCGACACCGGTGACCGCGCCGAGGCGGACCACCATCTCCTGGTTGACGATCAACACCGGGATGAGAAAGACGAGCGTCCACAGCAGGCTCGTGCCGTAGTTCTGACCCGCTTGCGCGTACGTCGCGACCCCGCCGGCGTCGTTGTCGCCGACCATGACGATGAGGCCGGGACCCATGATCACTGCGAGCGCGAGGAGACGGCGCCGCCAGCTGCGCGGCCGATTCGCATCGTGCTCACCGATGGTGCCGAATGCACCGCGAATGTCGCCGAGGTGTGCGGCATCCAGGACCGCCGTGTTGCCGGGCGCCGCCGGCGCCTGTGCCTTACGAGACTGCTTCTCGGTCATCTCGGACCTCCGCCGTCAAATGACGGCACGACTGAGCGGACCTGTCCGCTCAGGAGGTCACGAGTGTTTCGCTACCTCAGGCGGGCAAGCCTGCGAGTTGGAGGGACTGGGGTCTTTCTCCGCCGTCCATGTTTCGCTGTGTGCTCCCCGTGAATGTGGTCGCCGATATTCGCAGTGTACATCCCGCAACGACGTTCGCCGGATGGGCTAGCTGCTGCCGTGGGACGCAAGGACTGTCTTGATGAGCAGGCTGACCATGGCCACGATCGCGTAACCGCGCACGGTGCAGAGCGCGATGAGGCGGCCGCGCGACTTGACCGGCTGGTTCAGGAGCGCGAGCGATGGCATGCGCCACGTCTCACGTTCCTCGGTCATGCGTGGATCAGGCGGGAGGGCCCGCCGCGCTCGAATGTTGATGACGATCGCGATCATCAGTCCGGCGATCATCACAGCGGTGAGCAGCAAGAAGAGTTGCACGACATTGATGCCGGGCAGGATTGTCGACACGACCAGGATGACCGACAGAATCAGCAGCACCCCGAGGATGAGCGACGCAAGCAGGTTGAACCAGGGCCGGTTCACCCAGGGGCCGAGCACATCGCGGTCGTTGCACAGAAAGAGCAGGAAGAGGCATGCGCTCGGGAGCATGACGCCGGCCAGTGCCTGCACCGCCGTGGTGACAAGCCCGAGCGGAACACCGGGGATGAGGACGAAAGCAGCCGCCAGAACGACCAGTCCCGTGAACATCGCGTAGAAGGACTTGGCCTCGCGCCATGAGCGATGCAGCGAGTTGCGGATGCCGAACGTGTCGCCGAACGCGTACGACGTCGAGAGCGTGACCGCACTCGCGCCGACCACTGATGCATCGATCAAGAGGATCGAGAAGATGGCTCCCACTGCGGAGCTGACATGTGCCTTGAGCGCTTCGGCAAGCGCGTAGGCGTTGGTGAACGCATTCACGTTGCCGGCTCCGTGACCCATGCTGCTGAACGCAAACGCCGTGGCCACCATGATCGCGGTTGCACCGATGACCACCACCATCGCGCCGATGGCCGTGTCCGCGCGCTCATATGGAATCCAGCGCGGGGTGATGCGCTTGTCGACGACATTCGACTGCTGGAAGAAGAGCTGCCACGGCGTGACGGTGGTGCCGACGATCGCGACGATGAGGAGCACGCCGTCCGACTTGAAGCCACCCTGAACGCCCGGGATGACGAAATGCTGCAGCACCGGACCGAGCGATGGATGGCTGAGAAACATCAGCGGGATGCACAGCAGATTCCCGAAGAGGATGACGAACATCAACCGTTCCCACCGCTCGAAGCTCCCGGTGACCGTGATGCCGACAAGCAGAAGTCCGGCAAGTGGTACCGCGACCCAGGAGGGAACGCCGAAGTATTGCGCGCCCAGCGAGATGCCGATGAATTCCGTGGCGATCGTGAGGAAGTTGAGGACGAACAGATCGCTGACCGCGAAGCGACCCCAGATCTTTCCGAAACGCTCGAAGATGAGCCGGCCATGCCCGACGCCTGAGACGGCTCCGAGACGGACAACCATCTCCTGGTTGACGATGAGCACGGGGATGAGCAGCAGCAACGTCCAGAGCAGGCTGACGCCGTAATCCTGTCCGGCGGCGGCGTACGTTGAGACACCGCCCGCGTCGTTGTCCCCCACCATCACGATGAGTCCGGGACCGACGATCACTGCCAGGGCCAGCAGCCTGCGACGCCAGGTGCGGCCGCCTGATTGGTCGTGCTCCCCGAGCGTTCCGAAGGCGCCGTGGATATCGCCACGATGCGCGCCATCCGGGGCGTCCCTCACAACGGGCGCTACTCCGGCGGCCGCCTTGCGAGGCCTCTCCTTCGCCAAAATCGGACCTCCCACCATCGATGGCGCATGACTGAGCGGGCCTGTCCGCTCAGGAGGTCACACGTGCTTCGCTACCTCGATGCGGGCCGGCCCCTGCGTTGCCGGGACTGGGGACAGTCGCCTCCGTCCATGTGCTTGGTGTCTACACCCCAAATGACGGTTGCCGTCTTCGGAGTGTACAACCCGCGCCGGATCCCGAGACCGGGGATCAGTCCCCGTCGGCCTCGGCCCGCCGCCGCCATGAATCGGGGAGCATCGCCTCGAGCACATCGTCGACGGTGATGACCCCGATGACGCGGTCGTCATCCTCGAGGACCGCCACGACGGTGAGGTTGAAGTCGGCCATCTTCCGCGCCACATCAGGGAAATCGTCGTCGACGTGCACCGATGCATTGCTGTGTTCGACAAGCTCTGACACCCGCACTGAAGCGTCGGCGCGGAGCAGCTCGATGAGCGGCACGGAACCCGCGAGGTGGCCGTCATCGAGCAGGAAAACATCTGCCACGACCTGGGGAAGCACATCGGCTGTCCGAACGGCCGCGAGCGCATCTGCGACCGTTGCATCGGGAGCAACCGACACGAAGTCCGGGCTCATGAGACCGCCGGCACTGCTCTGCCCATAGCTCAGCAGCGCGCGCACCTTCGCCTGCTGCGATGGCGGCAGCAGCGAGAGGATGGGCGCGCGGCGCGGCTGATCGAGCTCGGTGACCAGGTCAGCCGCATCGTCGGGTCCCATCTCCGCGAGCACGGCCGCAGCCTCGGCGTCCGATTTGTCGCGCAGAAACTCAACCTGGTGCTCGGTGTTGAGCTCTTCGAACACGTCCGCCTCGAGCTCGGGGTCACCGTGCACTGCGGAGATGATCTCCTCGCCTTCATCGTGCGACGCGGCCTCGACGAGGTCGGCGATCTGTGCGGGATGCAGACGGCGCAGACGCCGGAGTGGCATCAGCAGCCTCGACGTCGGCACGTGACCGACGAACGGCTCGACCGCGGCCCAGTCGACGAAACCCTGGTTCTCAGAGCGCCCGCCGAGCAGCTTGCCGCGCAGTCCGCGAGGCCGCGTATCGACGCCTGCGACGACCCAGCGCCCGTTCTCGACACGCAGCTCGATGTCGTGCGCGGTGACGAGACGGCCGGCGTCGACGCTGATCAATCGGCGCCCGAGCACGTCGTCGCCAAGCAGGACCTCTCCCTGGCGGCGCTCGAAGTGCGCGAGGTTGAGATCCTCGCCGGCGAGCTGGACGTTGCCGGCTCTCATCGCGGCAATGCGATCGCGTGGGATGAACAGCTTCCGTCCCGCGATACGCGCGACGAGCCCCGTCACCGGCGGGTAGCCGCCCTCAGCAAAGCGGGCGATGACGTCGTCGACACGGCCGAGCCGGCCGCCTCCCCGATCAACGAGGGGGCTGTGGATGATCCCGGTGAGTGCCAGCCGGTCCGCGGCGGCGGCTGGCTCCCCGGCGTCTGAGGTCGACATACCGCGCTCAGTCTGCCACGTCTCGGGCACGCGTGTCTGTCCGTGTGCTGTCCGGGCCGGCGGTCGATGGTTACGGGGTGTCCGTGTCCGCCTGGCTGGCCCGACCCACCCCTGTCACCCCTACACTGGGTGAAGCCGCCTGCGGGCACGGACCATTCCGTTCGCTCGCGACGCCCGGCGGGGAGGGATATCTCGTGGGGATCACCGACGCTCCGTGGATGCTCGGCGTCCGCGCGCCTGACCGGAGCCGCGCAATCCTCGTCGTGACCGTCGACGGTGAGCTCGCCGTCGCGATACGGGACGCGGTACCGAGGGGGATGGCCGTGATCCGCGACGCGCGCGCCGACGACGCTGCCGAGATCGCTGCAGCGTGTCTGCCGTGGCCCTGGATGGTGGTGGGCAGCGCTGTGCCGGTCACGCCGGCGCTCGCGCGCGTCCTGGGGCACCGTCCCGTCCTGGTCTCGTGGCTCGGGCCTGCGCCCGACGGCCTCCCGGCGCACGCCCGGCGCTTCGATCGCCCGTCGGCGCTCCTCGCCAGCATCGTTGCGGCCTGCGCCGCACACGTCGGCGGGCATGCATCTCGCGCCCGGCAGCGGCGTCGAGCTTGGCGACGGCACGCTGCTCCGCGGCGCCGCGCTCGAGTCGCTCGTCGCCGCGTACCCCCGCGGGTTCGCGCTGCCAACCCGGACCTTCCGCGCGGCGTCGGAGGCGCTCGCCCGGCACGCCATCGGATGGCAGGCGCAGCGTGATACCGAGGCAGGCGTGACCCTCGTCCCGGACGCTCTCGGGTCGCGGCGATGAGAGCCAACCCGGAGGTGCTCATCCTCGAGGACGACGCCGAGACGCTCGACGAGCTGCAGAGCCATTTCACGCGCAAGCGGTTCCATCCGCTCGGCGCGCGGAGCGCATCACGCGCGCTCTCGCTGCTCGAGAACAACCGGTACTCGAGCCGGCCGGTGCTCGCATCGGGAGATCTGTACTTCAGATTGAGCCCTCTCGGCTCATCTCGCCCGGAACTCAGCGGCCAACCCCGGTAGACGCGAGCGATGGGCATCATTGAACAGGAGATGCCCGAGAACATCCAGCGAGCGAGACCGTGGTGGCTGGCCCGAGCCCCTGACTTTGATCGACGAAGGCGGCTCGGTAGTCGTCTTCGAAGACGTCAGCCTCCAGCCCTTGGAGATCCGTCGCCTGGATATTCCTGTGGATGCTGAGTGGCCGCCGACACAATTCGTTGAGAGTTGGCTTCGCGACTTGGGGCTACACCCGGTGCGAATTGGGCGGAGCTTCAACTACACCGCAACTTGGATCATTATCCGCCCACCCATCGCCCCCGGCTAGCCTTCAACCAGGCGGGATGGGGACGGTTTGCCAGCGCGCCCCTGGATGTACCCTTGCAGTGACGCTCAGCCACTCCGCCTCTGGTATGGGCCGCCACACGCCTCGAACAAGCATCACCAAGCGCCAATCTTCCGCGTCGAACTTGTTACGGTCGTAGGGGTAGCTATGCGCGTCTTCGTCGGGCACTCGCACGGTGAAGCGCACGAGCCGCCGGTCAGTCTGTGCCCTTTCGGGCGTCATCACTGCATACGGATTCGGCATCCACGGTGTGCCCACATCTTCGGCCATGCAGTAGACGGCGGGGGGCCGCAGCTTGTCGCCCGGATAGAGAAACGGCTTGAGCGCCCTGTCTCTCGCGATGAGCTCCAAGGCATCGAGGGACGTGTAGTGGTAGAGCGTCGCCATTTGCAGGCATCTTCCTCAATAGAGCGCCCGGTTGCCACCCAACGCTGCCCGTTGGGCGCGCGCTACTTCTGCGGCCGCTATGGGATTCCTCTTCGACTGTAGAGGGAAGCGCTTGGCCTACAACTTACCGGTTTCACTTTGGGAAGTCGCAGCCACACACCGAAGCTGTTCACGGCAGGGGCGGCTCGAACCGCGAGGGTGTGCCCGGTTTACGTCCGCGCAGTCCCAAAAGGGCATGTCGCCAGAGATGATGGGGTTGATCCGGAGAAAGAGTGACGACGCCAGTCAGCCAAGGAAGAAACTGGTGGTCGCGCTGCATCCACGCACGGAAACTTAACAGCGTCCCCATGCTTTCAGGATTTCCATAGCTGTTCACGAGCGAAAGTCTTGCGATGCGTTTACGAACCCGAGGGCCAGTACGATGGAGGCAACGACAGCAATGCCCGATGGATACACAGCTTACGTACGGATTGACCAGGCGCCCGGCATGCAGCCTACTGACTGGCTCAGGCTCTCTGGCGCTCTAACCACAGTGGTTGGACGCAACAACGCCGGCAAGAGCCGGCTACTCCGGATGATCGCAGACATTGTCGCACCCCAAGGAGTTCGAACGCCCCAGGGAGTAGATCCGGGCACTGAGATTTCGTTTAAGGTTGTGGCTGGCGCTGACACTATTACGTTCACACTGGCTAGCGACTCGACTGTGACAGCACTCACTGCGGGAGAGACACCGCAAGAGGACGTTTATCAGGATGCGCTACGCGAGGACTCGCTAGTCTACGGAGGCAATGCGGTTTCGGGAAGCCGCGTCGCCCAAATGTCCAGCGGCGGCCCGCGATTCGTCATGGGTGGTCAGGAGCGAGCATTCGTCGGCCAGCTCGATTTTCTACCTCGCTACGAACTGCTAACGCGATTCCTCGATTCTCTACGCCTCATTCCGGCTGAACGAGGTATCGACGAGACTGTTCCCGCGACACACACGGTGAGCATTCCTGACGGCTCTCCCCAGTCGCTAGGACAAGCACTGTACGTCCATCACAATGGCGAGACGCCGCAATATCGAGCTTTTCTTGAGGCGGTACGCACACTACTCCCAGAAGTGAATACCCTCACAACAAGAGCAGTCGGCGACAACAAGGTAACAATCTCTGTGCGCGACGAGTTGGCCGGCGACTTGTCACTAAAACGCGTGGGCTCTGGTGTTGGGCAACTCCTCTACATCATAGCGTCGATACTCTTCTCAGAGCCGGGACGCCTGTTTCTCATCGACGAGCCGACCGTCCATCTTCATCCCGCCGCCGAACGGCAATTGGCCGATTTTCTTCTCGAACACCACGAACATGAATATATTTGTGCCACCCATGCCGCTGCCTTTATCAACGCCGGTCGGCCTCAAGCCACGTGGCTTGTGCGTCGGGGCGTGGACGGGATCAACGTCCACGGAAGCGAGGACGTGCAGGCATTGCGCCGGCACCTTGCCGCGCAGACGGGCATCACTCCGGCTGACGCCGTACTTTGGGAAAAGATCATCCTTGTGGAGGATGAGTCGACGCGCGTATTTTGACGGCCCTATGCGAAAGGCTTGGGTACAAAGTCGGTGAAGCAGCCATTCGGTTTTTTCCGATCGGGACAGGGGACCGATCGAACAAGCTCTTGGCTACTACGCGAGACATCGCTGCCGAGGGCGGCATGCCAGTCGAGGTTTGGCTAGATGGGGATAAGCGGGCGAAACAAGAAACGCCAGGAGTTGACTTCCTCCCCGTTGATGAGGTCGAAGCGTTTCTAACCTTCGATCCGGAAGCAATCGTCGCTGCCCTCGCTGACTTTGTGCCAGCCCCGAGACGACTTCCAATGACATACCAGCTTGGACATCCGAGAATGTTCGAACTCGGTTAGAAGCTTTACGGGAGGAGGGCAAAGACGGGAAGCGGCGGAAGGGGAAAAAGATTCTCATCGATCTTTGCGACGAGTTTGGCTTTCGCTACGCGTCGCTCAGCCATGGCCCAATGATTGCTGAGGCTGTCGCGGCTGAGCTCTATACGCTTACACAGAATTCTTCGAGCGCCTCCTCGCGTGTGCCAGAACGCTGCTCTCAGCTACGGTCGGCTTATGGACAGAGGCTAACCAAAGCTGTCGTGATGTCGCCTATGCTCGATGATCTTCAGTGGTATCGAAAAGCTGTCTGCTCTGAACTTGTCTCGATGAGAGTAGTGGAAGTCTCAAGTCTGGGCACATGGCTATTTCCACTTGCTGGGGACGGCTTCAGGGCTCAGCGCTATTACCGGCGGGTTGCGTTTCGCGAAGTAAGAGCAGGCGAGCACGTTGATGCTGCTATCAGGATGAAGGGCGGGCTGGCGTTACCTCTGCGCATCGCCAGCGGCAACGAGCACTCCGACCGCCGCTAGCTGACGGCACTGGCGCTGGAGGGAGTGTGCGAGCTCCGGGTTGGCGACGCTGTAGCTTTTCTGGCGTCGGAGACGCTGTGGGCGATGAAGTTGAGGTGGTTGTCGGCGCGCTACTACGCCGCTGAGAGTGCGGCACAGCTACGTGGCGGCGGACGCGCTTCGCTCAGATTCTCGCGGATGGCAGATTCGGTTCTGGTTGGGTTAGCGAGACGCTTGCTTTGCTGGCGTGCTAGATACAGGGCTAGCTTGCTTTGGCTTTCGCTGATGCTGCAGCGCGTCTTGCCTCCTCGGAGTGCTTGGCGTCGGCGTACGCTGACTGCGTTCTCAAGGCGCCGTTCTGGCTCTTCGCTTGGCGGCGCTCTCTCTGCTTGTGGCTACTGGAAGGCGCTACAGCTTGCGCTTTGCTTCTCGGAACTCGCGCTAGGGCTGCGTTGGCGCGAGCGCGATGCGTCTTCAGCGGCGCTTCGTGAGACGTCGTTTCAGCGACCGTCGAAGACGTGCCGGCTATGCGCGGTTTAGCTTTGCGTGTCGATCAAACAGCCTCAGTGGTTGTCGTCGATTGAATTCACTCTCCGCTCGCTCGGCCTGCGCGGTACTTCTTTCGGCTTCGAAGCCGAGACTACGGGTGCTGTGATCAACGCGCCGGCGCGGGCTCGCGACGATGCGTTATTGCTCTTCCGAACCTGCCATCGGTACGTGGGAGCGTGCTTAACTTCTCTCGAGCTGCGGACGGCGCCACGCTGACGTGGGTATCGACGCGGGTCTTGGTAGCCTCCAGGATGGCGGCCACTCGATCGCTGTCTGCGACGCTCCCCCAAGGCTGCTATGGAAAACGCTGGTCTCTGTCGCGCGCGATGGTACGTCGCCAAAGGCAGCAGCGCTGGCGCGCGAACAGAGAAGCGCTTCACACTTCGCGCGAAGCGTTGTTGAACCGAAAACTAGCAGATCCTTCTTGAGCAGGCGCGTGCGACTTGCGCGAAGATGTTGACGAGCGTCAAGTAGCGCGCGGTCGTTTAGCGACGCGCTGCGCGCTGTCTTCAGTTTCTGTCTCTACTTATTCTAAGGTATAGGAGGCGACTGCGCTGAGAGTGCTCCCGAAGCGAGTTGACGAGTTACGTTTGTATCGAGAGGGCGGAGAAGCGTCGGCGTTTGTCTGTGTTACCGTATAGAACTGCGGTGTATTCCGGCAGCTATGGCTCCACTGCCACGCGAGCAAGCGCCTCCCCAGCGGGACTAGCTAATAACGCTAGCGCGCGCTTTCATCGATGCAACTCGGCTCGCTAATTACGCCGCTGGGAGCTTGGACGCTTCAGCACTCGTCGCACGCTTCGGCTGACGCCTTGCGGCGGCATGCTGTAGTGCGACGCGGTTGTCCTGGCGTCTCGAGGCTGTTCGAGGTGAGAACTCTGTAGGTTGCTACTTTCGAACGTGCGTGAGATGAAGACGTCTCTGCTGATTCGTGGCGATGCGCGCGGGTTAGATCGTCGTCGACGTCGTCAGAGAGTTGATCCGAGGCGGCAGCTGCTTCGACGGCGCCGCCCAAGCGCGCATACGCGCGTTAGTCGTTCGCGTCGAGCGCTGACTGAAGCGCTGGTGTCCGTGTAACGAACTCATGGATTCGGGAGCGCGTCGATCTTACCATCTGGCGAAACGATCCGCCTCCGACGCGCGGTGCGCTCGCTGCGCTGCGAGCGTGAAGCGTGGACGCGTCGACGAGTTCGCGAGCGCGCTCGTACACGACGTCCGCTGAGATGCGCGAAGTTCGTGCCGCGTGTGGGCTGCTTGGCTTTGTCTTGTTCTCTGGGTTTGCCCTTCCGCAACGGGGCAGCGCGACGCTGCGTGGCGGAGGCCAACGGCTGGGTTTTTGCGGAGGCTACGACGGTGTGGCCCGCAGAGGCGACCGGGCGACGACGTTGGCGCTGGTTCCTCTGACGCGTTTCCAAAGGCGTCTCGCTGACAGACCATAGCGATGTCCTCAGTCAGGCTCCGGCGCTTGATCGGCGCCCACTGGTGTGCCGCGCTAGTTAGAGCGCGCGGTCGAGCCCTCATCTCGGCACGACGTCCTTCGCTAGCGATGCTAGAGGCGAGCTGGCGGTGGCGACTCCCTCGCTGAGTAGCCTTCGTCGAAGCGCGCAGCCGCCTCTCCGCTAATCTGAGACGGGGAGTCGCGGCGCCGGGTCGTTCTCCCAGGCGGGCGAAACTGGGGCAGCTTCACCTGCAGCTCCTCCGGCGTCACATCGCTTGTTACCATCATTAGTTCGCGCGCCCCAGCGTTCAGATGAATCGTCGTTTCAATCGTTGTTCTCGAGGTTGGAATGATGCCTGGTGTCACCGTTCTTATCCGTCCTCGGCCTGCAATGCGAATGAAGCCCACCTCGCTGAGCGGTATGCCCGCAGCGGCACACTCCTGTTTTGGTGAAAACGAAATAATGACACCATCGTTCCTGAACTCAACGGCACATCGGACGCGAGGCGCTAGCGGGGGAAAGCCTTCAGCTGCGATCGTGAGGCCGGATGCATGCGGTGCAGTCGCTGATCGAGAATTCGCTTCTCTTCCCGGTCCTGCTCTTCTTTCCTCAGCTTCTGCGATGCCGCTTCCTCCGCCTCCTGACGCAATCGCGCGGCTGCTACCTCCGCCTCCGGCACCCTTTGCGGCCATCGCTTGCTGACTTCGGCGGCATGATCTGCTGCGGTAGCCACGCCCTTCCAACGACGCTGGGTGTTCCTGCTGCCACACCCTTCGCACTGCTGAGTTGAGAAGCCGCCACTGTCTGCGAGTTGGGCGGGGAAGGAGCAGTCGGGGCAGCGGCGGAAGATGAGAGGCCAGTTGCATGACGGGCAGGTGAGTGAGGAATCGGAGCTAGGTACAGTGAGAAGGCTGCGGCATCGGCTGCACACGATCGAGGCGGGCGCGCCGGATGAAGGTACGGCACTTGTAGCGTCAGCCATCCGAAAATCAGCCTCCCCACGACATCGCCGAAATCTGCCCCCGTCATAGTAAGCATCCGTTCGGCCCACTGCGGGCGTGACATCCTCTACCCCTTCGACGCCGGCTTCCGCCTGATGCTCATGCTCGCGTCTGAGCAAGCTCTCTCCGAATTATCTCGGTAGCGATCGCTCGCAGGCGTCCGCGGATCATTCACGGCGCTCGGCGTCACAACAATCTTCCGAGCGACCGACGCGTCACGAAGGGTTTGTACTCACGCCGCCTGAGCTGGCTTCGAGCACATGGCCTCAGCCATGCCAGTGAGGGTCTTGCGCGCGTCCGCGAGGAAGCGTCGCTCGTAGTATCAGCGACTGTTGTGTTGATCCGCACTTACTCTTCGCTGATGGCTCGGTCGACGCTGGCGGGCGACGCCGTCAAGTTTCTCGGCCCGAGCCGCCCGCACACAGCGTTAGAGCAAACCGACTCCACGTCAGGCGCACGGATCGCGACCTCTGGGGTACCCATGTGCCTACCGGGTGGACGTACGGCGCGGTTCAGGCCGCTGGGCTGTTGGGACGTCTTGCCATCTAGGTACGTCCGCGTTTTATATGTCTGGGCTTTGCGCCACATCTGCCCCATGTGAGCGGAGTGCTGACAGGTAGACACCGGGAGCAACGGATGGGTATTTGAAGACGTGACCCGTCGGGCACGCGTGTCTGTCCGTGTGCTGTCCGGGCCGGCGGTCGATGGTTACGGGGTGTCCGTGTCCGCCTGGCTGGCCCGACCCACCCCTGTCACCCCTACACTGGGTGAAGCCGCCTGCGGGCACGGACCATTCCGTTCGCTCGCGACGCCCGGCGGGGAGGGATATCTCGTGGGGATCACCGACGCTCCGTGGATGCTCGGCGTCCGCGCGCCTGACCGGAGCCGCGCAATCCTCGTCGTGACCGTCGACGGTGAGCTCGCCGTCGCGATACGGGACGCGGTACCGAGGGGGATGGCCGTGATCCGCGACGCGCGCGCCGACGACGCTGCCGAGATCGCTGCAGCATGTCTCCCGTGGCCCTGGATGGTGGTCGGCAGCGCCGTGCCGGTCACGCCCGCGCTCGCAGAAGTCCTCGGCCGCCGTCCCGTGCTTGTCTCGTGGCTCGGGCCTCCGCCCGACGGCCTCCCGGCGCACGCCCAGCGCTTCGATCGCCCGTCGGAGCTGCTCGCCAGCATCGTTGCGGCCTGCGCCGCACATGTCGGCGGCATGCATCTCGCGCTCGGCAGCGGCGTCGAGCTCGGCGACGGCACGCTGCTCCGCGGCGCAGCGCTCGAGTCGCTCGTCGCCGCGTACCCTCGCGGGTTTGCGCTGCCAACCCGGACCTTCCGCGCGGCGTCGGAGGCGCTCGTCCGGCATGCGATCGGATGGCAGGCGCAGCGAGATAGCGAGGCAGGCGTGACGCTCGTCCCGGACGCTCTCGGGTCGCGGCGATGAGAGCCAACCCGGAGGTGCTCATCCTCGAGGACGACGCCGAGACGCTCGACGAGCTGCAGAGCCATTTCACGCGCAAGCGGTTCCATCCGCTGGGCGCGCGGAGCGCATCGCGCGCGCTCTCGCTGCTCGAGAACAACCGGTACTCGAGCAGGCCGGTGCTCGCAATCATCGACTGGGACCTCGGCAAGGCACCGGACACGAGCGCGAGCAGCGGTGACGTGCTGTCGCGCCTCGCGCGCGAGCTGCGCGAGTGTCCGGTGATCGTGTACTCGCAGAACATCGACGCCTTCAACGTGCGCAGCCAGATCCAGCGCTCGCATCCGCGTGCGCTGCTCCACGACAAGCGCGATGGTGACGCGTCGCTCTTCGAGCGCATCGACAGGATGCTGGATCGCAGCGTCGGAGATCTCCGTGTCAATGACGGCACTGTCGTCGTGCACGTCCCGACGCTCGAGCAGCATCACCACCGTGAGGCGATTCGTCTTGTGGTGCACCATCCGGACATCGTCACGTTCCACTCCGACACGGCGACCAAAGCGGTCCGTCGCTTCGGAGAATGGCTGCAGCAGCACGACTCCTCGGTGCGGCTGGTGAGCCACGGCAATCGCAAATACCGTCTCGCGGTCGCCGCGTCCGAGGGCGACACCGCCGACGTCGAAGCGTGAACCTCAGCCTCGCGGAAATCGCCGAGCTGCCGCTCGCGGCGGCGCTGGTCGACTGTTTCGGCGAGGTCATCGCACGCACACCTGAGTGGGACGGGCCGGGTCCTGGTGCGGTTTCGTACCCGGTCCGCAGCGTCCGTCTCGTCGTGCGCACGCAGCCCGCATCCATTCTTTGCGATCAGCTGCTCACCCGGCTGCTCGACACCATCGATGGAGCGGCGCACACGCTCAGCGGCACGCAGGCACAACGCGTGCGGATGCTCGGCTGCTCGCTCCGGCTCGTCGCGGGGCGCGATCCTGGCGGTTGGGGCACCACCGACGACGTCATCGATCACGCACGCGCGGGCATCACGGCGCGCACCGGTCTCACCGTGGAGGCGGCAGCAGGTCCCGCCCGTCCGGTGCTCGGCCCGGAGGTCGCGGCGCTCGTGCTCGTCCAGCTCGCTGTCAACGCCGAACGGCACGACGCTGCGACCGCGGTCCGGATCGAGGTCGACCGGACGACCTTTCGCGTGGTGTGGCGTCATGCCGGTCCCACTCCGCGAGTCACGACCGCGCGCCGCCGGGCCGATCGGGAACGCTGGGGGCTCGGCTTCGCGCGTATTGCCGCCGATGCGATCGGTGGCACCGTCTACCCGCCTCGCGCCACCGGCGATGGGGCGCGTGCCGCCACCCTCGAGCTCGGGATCCGGCGGCTGGCGCTCCCGCTGGCGGCCATCCGGGAAGGTCGCGTGTACCGCGCCACGCGCTCGTGGGATGAGGAAACCGGGCTGCCCCCGGGCAGCACAGTCGGAGCGGACACAACGCTCGCGACGATCAAAGCCGCGGCCTGCTCATTTCCCGGGCGGATGGTCCTCGACACCGGCTTCAGCGCGCGAATGGGACTCCGCGCGCTCTGGGTGGCGGTGCCGCCGGACAACTCGTCGGTGCGCGCCCGTGACGTCGTCACCGGTCTGGTCCACGAACGGGCGCTTTCCGACCACATCCCCGAGCCGGCGAGATCACGCATCGGCGGTCTGGCGCTGCTCCTCGGCACGCTGCTCGGCGAGCCGATGCCTCGCGTCCCGATCGCCGCATGGACGCGGCGGATGGTGGAGCTCGGCCCGGCCTTCGGGCTCGGCGATACGGTGCCGGCGTTCGACGGCGTCGGGGCGATCGATCCTCAGGTGGTCGCCGTCCTCGCGCAGTCAGGCCACGGCTTCGAGATCGAAGGTGACCGGCTCTGGTTGCGAGTCCGCGACGAGTGCCGCGATGACGCGGCGGTGCGGGTGCTGCTCAGGCCAGGTGAGAGTCGGATCCCGCTGGGCTGACCATCGGCGTCGCCGGTGACCGCAGCAGGAGCGAGGTGATCGCCGCGAGAAGCGGGTGGGCTGCACGCTCTGTGGCGGTCGCACCCGCCTCTTCGAGCGCGGCATCGAGCCTGAGCAGGTCGGCCGCAAGCACGCGGACGGCTGCGTGGATGATCGCCGCCGGGTCGCGCGGGTCGGCCGGTTCCCATCCGTTGTCATCGGTCATGGGCACGGCTTCCGGCGCGTACTCCACGCCGTCCCGCGCCCCCGTGAGATATGCGGTTGCCCAGACGTCGCGTCCGAGCGCCTCCTGATGGCGGATGCGGCCTGCAAGACGTCGGAGCGGATCCGGTTCACCGCCGAGCACTGCCGCCTGCTCGATGAGCCGGAGCACCAGCAGCTTTTGATAGCGCGCGACCCAATACCGGGAGACGCCCGCAGTCAGGAGCCGCGAGAGCCGGACCTTGGCAATGCTTGCGCGGGCCAGCGAGGCGCCGCCGCCATCGGGGACGAGCACTTCGACGTCGCGATCGACGTCCCACACGCCACCCAGCAGACGCACGATCGACGTGGGGCGCCACACCTCCGCGGATTCGTCCCACCAGTCGACAGGGACATCCCCGAACGAGCGCTCACACGTGCTGGTCAGGAGTGCCTGGTGCAACTCCTCGCGCGGACGCGCCGCGAGCAGTGACCAGCCGGCGGGAAACGTGTATGTGGCCATGAGGATTCTTGCTGAGATGTGAGGAGAAACGAGTGGTGGATCGGCTGTTAAGCCGAGGGCTGGCGTGCAGTATGCCCCGGATCTTTCGGAAACGGGGTACTGCGGGCGACATACGACGGCACACGCGAGCGCGGACCAACCCGGGCTACTAGCGCGAGCGGCCCCAGGGGCAGGGGTGGCGATGTGGGTCACCCGGGACGCAGCGAATTTGGCCGCGCCCGAGCGAGTGCGACAATCTGCTTGCGCGAACGAGGGCGCGGACAATCTGAGCATCGTCCCGGGTGACCCGCAGCGCCGCCTCTGCCCCTGCGACACGAAGCCAGGGACAGGGTTATGAGGACGCGCTCGGTGCTCCGTTCCCTCCCTGCGGCCACCACGGGTCGACTTCGCCATTCCAGTCGGGTATCTGATGGTGGGCTCGGACGACTGTCTTGATGTTGCCTCGCACGTTGAAGTCGCCGACGACTTCGCAGTAGCGGGGGTCGAGGAGGGTGACGAGGTCGGTCAGGATGATGTTGGCCACGTCTTCGTGGAAGACGTTCTTGTCGCGATAGCCGTTGATGTAGAGCTTCAGGGATTTCAGCTCGACGCAGCGCGGGCCGGGGACGTAGCGGATGTGGAGGGTGGCGAAGTCGGGGAAACCTGAGATGGGACAGAGGCAGGTGAACTCGGGGATCGTGAACTGGATGGTGTAGTCGCGCTGTGGTGTGCGGTTGTCGAAGGCTTCGAGCTTTGCTTCGCGGATGGCGCGTGTGCCGTGCAGCTCCTCGGTCATTGTTCGGCTCCGCGGAGGCGCGCCCGCAGTGATGCGAGCGGGATCGGTGCGAACTTTGTGTCGCGGTCGTAGGTGTCCACGCCTTCGATGCGTTTGAGGGCGGTCACCAATGCATACGTGATCGGCGTTGCGATCACTTCGTAGAGCACCTTCACGACCCACACATCACGAATGATGATGAGGAGCACCGACCACGGTTGGGTACCGGCGAATGCCAGGGAGATGAACACTGCGCTGTCGACGCCCTGACCGATGAGCGTCGAGCCGATGGTGCGGGTCCAGAGGAAGCGGCCCTTGGTCGCGACCTTCAGCCGGGCGAGGACGAATGCGTTGAGAAACTCGCCGAGCAGATATGCGGTGAGCGACGCGAGCACGAGGCGTGGACTCTCGCCGAGCACGCGCGCGTATGCCGCCTGGTCGGTGTAGTGCGGGTCGGACGGGATGGCGATCGCTGCTGCGATGAACAGCACCACGACGATGTTCGCGAAGAATCCGGTCCAGATCACCATGCGTGCGACGCGGTATCCCCAGACCTCTGTGAGCACATCGCCGAAGAGATATGCCAGCGGGAAGATGACGATCGCCGCAGGCACCGAGAACGGTCCGACGTCGGCGATCTTCACCGCGAGGATGTTGGAGGCCACGAGCGTGGCGACAAAGAGCGATGAGATCGCGAGCAGCAGCGGGCTCGGGGTGCGCGTCGGGGAAGGCTCGGCCATGTGGAGCCGCACAGCGTAGAAGATCCTCGCTGTGAGCAGCCGCCGCCTGGCGCTCTTCGCGGCGATGGGCGTCAGCTGGGGCATCGGCCGGCTGGCTCGGGCGCTGGGATTGAATCGTTCGGCGCCTTCGCCGAGAACGAGGTCAGACCTCGGCGGTCTCAGGTACCGCGGGTGGCGTGCTCGGCTCGACGCGACCGATCGTGATCTGGCCATCCTTGGCGTCAACCTCGACCGAGTCGCCCTCGGTGAAGCGTCCTTCGAGAATCGCCATGGCGATCGGATCCTGCAGGCGGCGCTGGATGACCCGCTTCAGCGGGCGGGCGCCGTACGTGGGGTCGTAGCCCTCTGCGGCGATCGCGTCCACCGCGGCCTCGGTCACGTGCAACGTCAGCTTGCGCGCCGCGAGCCGGTCCCGCACGCCGCGGAGCTGGATGTCGACGATCTGCCGGAGTTGCGTACGGTCGAGCCTCGAGAAGAGGATCACATCGTCAACCCGGTTGAGGAACTCGGGGCGGAAGTTGGCGCGCAACTCACCGAGCACGCCTTCGCGCACCCGATCCCAGACCGCTGCGTCGGCATCCGCCGGCACCTCTGCGATGAGTTGCGATCCGAGGTTGCTGGTCATGATCACCACGCAGTTGCGGAAGTCGACCGTCCGGCCCTGGCCGTCGGTGAGACGTCCGTCCTCGAGCAGTTGCAACAGCACGTTGAAGACGTCGGGGTGGGCCTTCTCGATCTCGTCGAGCAGCAGCACGCTGTATGGCCTGCGCCGCACGGCCTCGGTGAGCTGTCCGCCCTCCTCATAACCGATGTAGCCCGGAGGCGCACCGACAAGTCGCGAGACCGTGTGCTTCTCCATGTACTCGCTCATGTCGAGGCGGATCATCGAGCGCTCGTCGTCGAAGAGCAGCTCGGCAAGCGCACGCGCGAGCTCCGTCTTCCCGACACCGGTCGGGCCGAGGAAGATGAACGAGCCGATGGGCCTGTTGGGATCGGCGAGCCCCGCGCGTCCTCGACGCACGGCATTGGCGACGGCGCTGATCGCGTCCTCCTGGCCGACGACGCGACCGTGCAGGTCCTGCTCGATGCGAAGCAACTTCTGCATCTCGCCTTCGAGCATCTTGTTGAGCGGGACACCGGACCACCGCGAGACCACGGCGGCGACATCCTCCTCACCGACTTCTTCTTTCAGCAGCGGGCGATCCCCCTGCATCTCGACAAGCCGCGACTGTTCCTGCTCGAGCGCGCGCTGCAACTCGTTGAGCTGCCCGTAGCGAAGCTCGGC
Organism: Candidatus Dormiibacterota bacterium; assembly: GCA_963833055.1. Lineage (GTDB taxonomy): Bacteria > Chloroflexota > Dormibacteria > Aeolococcales > Aeolococcaceae > Palsa-851. The sequence goes on from CAWHWM010000020.1 coordinate 26,163, forward strand.
GGCGCGACCGAAGTCGCTCATCTGCTCGGCACGATCCGCCTCATGACGCACCTGCTCCATCCGCTCCTTGATGTCGCGGATGGCAGAGAGCGCGCCCTTCTCCTGCTCCCAGCGCGTGCGCAGACCGCGACCGCGCTCCTGCAGGTCTGCGAGCTCACGCTCGAGACGGTCGAGGCGCTCCTGTGAGGCCTTGTCGGACTCCTTGCGGAGCGCCTGGCGCTCGATCTCGAGCTGCCGGACCTCGCGTTCGACAACGTCGAGCTCGGTCGGGAGCGAGTTCGATCTCGATGCGCAACTTCGACGCTGCCTCATCGATCAGGTCGATCGCCTTGTCAGGCAGGAACCGATCGGTGATGTAGCGATTGCTCAGGACCGCAGCGGCGACGATGGCGGCGTCGGTGATGCGAACACCGTGGTGCACCTCGTAGCGCTCCTTGAGGCCACGCAGGATGCTGATGGTGTCCTCAACCGACGGCTGGTCGACCACGATCGGCTGAAAGCGCCGCTCGAGGGCTGCGTCCTTCTCGATGTGCTTGCGATATTCGTCGAGCGTGGTGGCGCCGATGCAGCGCAACTCGCCGCGCGCGAGCGCGGGCTTGAGCATGTTGCCCGCGTCCATCGCACCTTCCGCGGCGCCGGCGCCGACCAGCGTGTGCAACTCGTCGATGAAGAGGATGACCGCGCCGTCCGACGACGTCACCTCATGAAGCACCGCCTTGAGACGGTCCTCGAACTCGCCGCGATACTTGCTGCCGGCGACCATCGCACCGAGGTCGAGCGCGATCACGCGCTTGTCCTTCAGGCCCTCGGGCACGTCGCCCGACGCGATCCGCTGCGCAAGCCCTTCCGCGATTGCCGTCTTGCCAACGCCGGGCTCGCCGATGAGCACCGGGTTGTTCTTGGTACGGCGCGAGAGCACCTGGATGACGCGCCGGATCTCGTCGTCACGGCCGATGACCGGGTCGAGCTTGCCGCGCCGTGCGGCGTCGGTCAGGTCGCGCCCGTACTTCTCGAGTGCCTGGTATTTCGCCTCGGGGTTCGCGTCGGTGACACGCTGCGAACCGCGAACGGCTTCGAGCGTGGCGTACACGCGATCGGGCGTGACCCCTGCCTGTTGGAGCAGGCGGCCTGCCTCGCCTTCCGGCTTTGCGGCGAGCGCGAGGAGGAGATGCTCGGTGGAGACGTACTCGTCCTTGAGACGGCTCATCTCGTCGAATGCCGTCATCAGCACGGTGCGCAGCGCGCTGCTGACCGCAGGGTCGGTGACGCCGATCTGCTTGGGGCGGTTCTCGAGGCTCGTCTGCAGGCGTGCGGCCATGGGTTCTGGCGCAACCTCGAGGCGGCGCAGCAACGCGGGAACCAGTCCTTCGTCCTGCAGGAGCAGCGCGAGGAGGAGATGCTCCGGCTCGACGGCCGGATGCTGGAGTTGCTGCGCCGCCTGCTGTGCGGCGGTGAGCGCCTCCTGGGAACGTTCGGTGAATCTATCCAATCGCATGCGGACTTAATACCACCGCCCGGCGGCGGCTAATCTAGCGCCATGCGACTGACGGTGCTCGGCAGCGGGAGCGCGTTCAGCGGGTGCGGCTGCAACGCCGGATATCTCGTTGACGGACGCGTCCTTGTCGACTGCGGCGCACCCGTGCCGGCGCTCGTCCGGCGCGCCGGCACATCGGTGCATGACCTGACGCTCATCCTCCTCACGCACTTCCACGCCGATCACAGCTTCACGCTTCCCACCGTGCTCGGGGCCCGCGCTTTCGCCGATATCCCGAACCCTGGCGCGCTGGTGATCGCCGGCCCGGTTGGGACCCGTGAGTACATGGGGAGGCTGCTGAACGACGGATACGGCACCCACATCCGAACGCAGGTGGACAGCATCGTGGCTCCGCAGTACGTCGTCCTGCAGGACGGCAGCGATGTGACCGTCGCCGGCTATCGCGTCGAGAGCCACGCGGTGCTGCACAGCACCGGGCCGTCGCTCGCGTATCGGATCACCAACTCGGCGGGCGCGTCGATCGGGTTCTCCGGCGACAGCGAGCTGTGCGGCGGATTGCGCCGGTCGATTGCTGGGTGCGACCTCTACGTCTGCGAGTGCACCGGCTGGGACGGGCCGACCCCGGGCGGTCACCTCTGGCGCGACGAGGTTGCCGGTCTCATCGCCGAGAACCCGAGCACGCGATTTCTGCTGAGCCACCTGAGTGAGCGCCGGCACCTGCCGGGTGCGCTGGTCGCGCACGACCTGCTCAGCCTGGAGATTGCCTCGGCCGCAGGGTAACGGCGAACAGCGCACGCCGCCAGGTCCGGAGCGCCTTTGCTCGCTCAGCCCCCGATGCGCCGGCAGCGCTGAACTCTGCCCGCGCGGTGACGCTCGCGAGCTCGGAGAGCTCGGTTTCAGCTCGGGGCCGAGCCCGCGCAAGCCGCGCCGCGAACGCCCGGTGCGTCTCGGCTCTTCGTCGGTCCACCCCCGATATCGCCCCGAGTGTCTCGACGCGCCGCCAGGCGCCGGCAACCGTGCGTGGCAGCAGGAACCAGAGCACCACCGCGACTACGAGAAGGACGATCGCACCGAGCACTGCCAGCGCGATCACCACCTGCTCGGGAATTGCGGCACCGGATGTCGGGGTGGGGTTGATATTGACGCCGATCGGGATCTGGTTACCCGGCTTGGTCGTCGGGGCCGGCTTCGCCGTGGGTGGCGGTGTTGACACGGGACCGGTCACCGCCGCCTGTCCGCGGGGGAACGGCTGGTAGTCACCCTGGCTCGAGGCCGGCGTCGGCTCGAAGGGAATCCACCCGTATCCGGGGAAGTACGCCTCGACCCAGCTGTGCGCATCGGAGGTGCTGACTTCCTGCTGGCGCTGACCGGCGCGGCCGCTCTGCGCGCGCGTGGTGCCGGGGCCGTATCCGCTGACCAGGCGTGTGGGGATGTTGAGGCTCCTGAGCATCGATCCCATCGCCGATGCGAAGTACTGGCAGTAGCCCTTGTGGCTCACGGTCAGGAAGTAGACGACCGGCCACATGCTCGCCTTGGGATCCTGTGGCGGGTTGAGCGTGTACTGGAAGTTCGCTGGGTCGCGGAGGTGTTGCTCGATCGCGATCGCCTGGTCGTACGGATCCGTGATGCCGGCGGTCCACTGCTTCGCCAGCGTGCGAATGGTTGTTGCGCCGTTGGTCGAGTCGTTGGGCAACGCCGTGAACTGCTTCGTCCACGCCGGATAGGCGGTCCCGGCGGCACTGAGCTGTGCCGCGGTGGCAGTGGAGATGTACGCGGTGGTCTGCACCGTCGTCCCGGCCACGATGTCCTGGTCGAGCACGACTTCGTCCACGGTGAGGAGCGCGCCCGAACTCGCAGTTGCGACGGTGCCCTGCGCGACACCCGGGAGATTGACCGACCTCGGTTCGCCGGTGAAGGGCACCAGCGCCTCATCCCCGGTGGCGTCCGGCTGCATGGTCAGCGTGGCAGACACCGTCTGCTCGTCCTTCCCGAGACCACCATCCGCCACGCTGTTGTCCCGTGGCAGCAGGCCCTGGGGATACTCGACGGTGGTCCACGCGGAGTTGGGATCGTTGTCGTTGGTGCTCGTCTCGGGAGTCCAGCTGCCTTTGTTGTAGATGGTGTCGTCGGCGACACGAAGATAGACCGAGGCAGTCGTGCTGACGGTGTAGGTCATGACGAGCTGTGGATGGCTGACCAGCGGCCCACCGAGCGTGACCGAGTCATTGAAGCCGATCGTTCCCGTGCCGCCCAGGATCGTCGGCCCGGCACCCTTGCCGCCCGAGCTCCCCAGCCCGCTCTTGAAGATCTGCGACGAGATATCCGCCGTGGAGACCGGCGGGAGCACGAGCGCAACGATGGTCAACACGGCTGCAACCACGGCGACGCTGGCCCCGAATCCGACATTGAGACCTTCGAGCGCGGTGATGCGCGACGCCGCCCAGCGGTCGCCGAGGGAACCGAGATACGCGGCAGCGACGACACCGATCGCGAGCACCACCGCGATGACCTCGGGCAGCGCGATCGGATCGGGATTTTGCGCGTTGACGACATTTGTGGCAAGAACAGAGAAGATGGGGATCACCGCGAGCACGCCGCGATGCTCGCGCAGCACCATCCACCCGAGCCAGTAGCCGCAGAGGAAGAGAATCGCGCACAGGCCGACGGTGAAGTCCCAATCCGTGTTGGACGACAGGCCCGTGATCAGCGCGCGCAGGTAGTGGCCCGCGATGCCACCCACGGTCTGGCCCGGAACGGCCGGCATCGCCGCGAGTGTCGTGGGCACGATCGCCGCGAGCCCGAGAAATGGCGCGGCGATCGCGGTCGCGATGCGCGGGGCGCGCGCCTGGGCGAGCAGCGCTGCCTCGATCACCGAGGTGATGGCCACGACGATCGCACCGCCGGCACCGTGCTGCACCCAATTGGCGGCGAGGACTGCCCACGCCGTCGCGCCCATCAAGGCGACGCACAGGACTGCCGCGACCTCGAAGTTGTGGTTGCGACCCGCTGCGCGAGCGGGCTTGACCGCGGTGCGATCGACGTAGACGTCCATCTCGTCAGCCGGCTGCCGAGCTTCGCTCGCCGGAACCGAGGACGTCGCCGCGCCGGACCACCCACCAGTCGAGGGCAAGCCGCCACGCCGCGGGAATGCGCAGGGCCTGACCCTTGGCGCCAAAGGAGGTGGGCTCGATGAAGATGCAGAGATGGCGCTGGCCGCGGGTGGCGCTGTCGACCAGGGCCTCGACCCACTCGCTGGATCGGTTGGGCGTGATGACCACCATGCCGCCACGTCCGCGCCAGCCGTCGCCGTGCCGGCTGATCGTCTCCGCGAGGCTTCGCGTCCCGTCGTCGGTGGCGAGCGCAAGGTAGTCGAGGAGGCGAAGGCGCTGCACCTCACCGCGTCCCGCGCCGAAGCTGGTGCCGCCACGCGAGTTCGTGACCAGCCCGACAGCCTGTCCGCGCCGGATCGCGCCGTGCACCACTGACGCCGTCAGGGAGATGGCGTACTCGACCGATGACTCGATGCCGGTCCCGGCATGGATGCCGCGCTCGAGGTCGAGGACGATCAGGAGGTCGGCACTCTGCCCGGTGTCGAAGGTCCGGCTGATCAGATGGCCCATGCGCGCCGTGGACGCCCAGTGAATGCGGCTCAGCCCGTCAGTCGGTGCGTAATCGCGGATGGTGGAGACGTCAGGGGGAACGTCGGCGGGCTGCCCGCGATGGGCCTCGGCGACGCCGTTGCCACTCCACTGGGGCACGTTGTGCAGCAGCGCATGGATCGCCGGATACACGACGACCTCGTTCTCCGGCGCGACGCGGATCCGGCGCGGGAAGAGCCCGAACGGGTCGCCGAGGCGTGCCTCGAGCGGCCCGAAGCGGTGCACGCCGCGGAGGTTGAACATGCCGCGGGCGGTCCACGAGACCGTCCCTCCCGCGGCGAGCGCAAAGGCTCTCCCAGGCGCGTACCCCGGGAGCTTGGTGCCGTCACGAACTTCGCAGTACGGCAGCCGGAGACCGCTCTCGTTCTTCACGGTGAAGGTCTCCTCGAACGGCTCTCCCATCATGAAGGAGCCCTGCGGGGACTCACGGGTGACCCGAAGCTTGCGGGCGAGCAGGCGCGACCAGATGTACGCCACGACGAGGAGCAGGACGAGCACATACGCCAACGTGTACGCAAGACGGACGCCCGTGATCCCGGCGAAGAACGCGAGGACCGCCACGCAGGCGATCATCGGGACGCGCGCGGTCACGGCGCGCTCCGGGCGCTCGCCGCGACGCCGGTCACGCCAGGCGCCGGCCCGTCATGGGCACCGACTTCGTCGCCAGCACCTCCTCGAGCACGGACGCGGCGGTGAGCCCTCGCAGCTCGGCGTTCGGACGGAGCATGACCCGATGCTCGAGGACGTTCGCGGCGATCTCCTTGATGTCATCCGGGAGCACGAACTCGCGTCCGGCCAGGGCCGCCCTCGCCTGTCCGGCGTGGAGCAGGCCGAGCGTGCCGCGCGGCGACGAGCCGAGCGAGACGTCGCGATGGTCGCGCGTCCTCCGGACGATGCGGACGCAGTAATCCTTGAGCGCGGCGTCGCAGTAGATGTCCCGGCACACGGCCTGGGCCGCCTTGATCTCAGCGGCGTTGGTCACCGGCTCGAGCGTGCCGAGCGGGCTGCCCGACTGGAAGCGGTCGAGCATCGCCACCTCCTCGGCCGCCGGGAGATAGCCGAGGCGCAACTTGAGCAGGAAACGGTCGACCTGCGCCTCCGGGAGCGGGAACGTTCCGCCCAGCTCGATCGGGTTCTGGGTCGCCAGGACCATGAAGGGATCCGGCAGCGGATGGCTGGTGCCATCCACGGTGACCTGCCACTCCTCCATCGCCTCCAGGAGCGCCGACTGCGTCTTGGGGGTGGCGCGGTTGATCTCGTCCGCGAGGAGCACCTGGGCAAAGATCGGACCTTTGCGGAATTCAAAGGTCTGGTCCTGCGGGTTGTACACGCTCACACCGGTCACATCGCCCGGCAGGAGGTCTGGGGTGAATTGGACTCGCTCGAAGCTGCAGCCGCTGCTGCGTGCGAGCGCTTTGGCGAGCAGCGTCTTGCCGGTGCCGGGAACGTCCTCGATCAGAAGGTGGCCGCGGCACAGCAGTCCCACGATGCAGAGCTCGATCTCTGCTTCCTTCCCAACGATGACTGTCCCGAGGCTCTCCTGCAGACGCCGCGCCATTGCCTGGACATCGACGTTCATTTGGTGATCCTCGCGCCCTCTCAACACGGGCTGATGAGTGAGTTGATCTTGCCTGGAGTATACGGTCGCCAGATACGCTCCCAGCATCACCCAACGGTATGACCCGCACGACCTTCCCAAAGCGTTGTATAACTGCACCTTGAGATCCGTGCCCGGATTTCCATACGACGACGGTCTGGAGGAGGAGGAATTGGCAGAGCGCGAGGAAGAGATCCTCACAACTGGCGAAGCGGCGGCACTCTGCGGTGTGTCGCGTTCGACGCTACGTCGCGCCGTCGCTCAGGGTCATTTGCGCGCCTGGCACACCCCCGGGAAGCACCTCAGGTTCACGCGCGCCGCGTGCCTCGAGTTTGCCCAGTCTCTGGGCCGGGTTGATCTCATCGGCCAGTCCTATCGCGAGGTTCCGATCGCCGGCCAGCCCGCGCAGGCAGGTGCCGTCGGGGTCTGACCCAGGTCATGCTCCGAGGCGCCACGGGTGCGCCTTGGGTCTCGGGGTCTAGCGCTTTCCGGAGAGCAGGCCGCCGACGGAGCCACCGAACAGCGCGAGCAGATCGCCGCTGAACAGGTTGCCGAGGTCCATCGGGCCGAGGTCGATCAGGTGATGGCTGTTCGTCGCGAGCGACGAGGCGATGATCGATGACTCCTGGAAGAAGGTGTAGATGGCGCCCACGGCGATGAAGCCGATGGCGACGACGATCCCCTGGTAGAGGCCGAAACGGCCGGCGAGCTTCGCGGCGAGCCAGCCGCCGAGGATCACCGCCAGAAGGGTGGAGACGCCGACAACGCCGCCATCGATGTTGCCGGTGCCGCCGAACGCAGCGTTGGTGGCGATCAGCGCGACATTGCTGAGCACCAGGAGCGTGACCTCACCGACAACCAGTCCGAGCAGGCAGTGCCGCCACGAAATCGTGTGGCCCTGGTACAGAGAAGGCGCCTCCGCCGGACGCGAGGGCGTGCTGGCCGACGTCTGTCGCTTCGGAGACCGCGTCTCGCTCGCCATCGCGTGGAGTATACGAATCTGTCGCCACCCGGCCGCGATCGGTTTACGCGCGATCGTGGGACCTACGCTGCGCTCGCATGGCAACCCTCCTTGCCTCCCCGCCCCCTTCGGCGGCTGAGGCGCCGTCGTCGCCAAACCGCGTGCTCGCCTGGCTTTCGGAGCCGCGCCGGGCGGTCCTCGCGGCGGTCCTGATCCTCACCGGGGCAGTCGGGCTTGACTCCCTGAGCGATCCGGACATCTGGTGGCACATCCGGCTCGGGGACTGGATCATCGCCCACCACCAGATCCCCGCCGGAGAGCTCTTCGCATACACGGCGTTCGGCAACCCGCTGGTGGCCCACGAGTGGCTGTCGGAGACGATCTTCGCTGCGCTCGCCGCAGTGGGCGGCTTGTTCCTGGTCACCGTGCTCATGGGGCTCGCGTGCTGGAGCGCCATGGTCGCGACCCTGCTGCGCGGACGCCTGCGCGGCGCCGGCCCTGTGGTGCTCGCCGTCGGCCTGGCGCTGGGGGCTCGTGCTGCCGAGCCCGTGCTCGGCACCCGCCCGCAGGTCTTCACATTCGTCCTCGTCTGCTGGACGCTCTGGATCGCCGAGTCGTATCTGCGCAACGGCGGCCGGCGGCTGTGGCTGCTGCCTCCGCTGTTCCTCCTCTGGGCCAACCTGCACGCCGGCTTCATCGCGGGGATCGGCTTTCTCGCGATCGTGGTGGCCGTCGAGGCGATCAAGCGGCGCTGGTCCTTCGGCACCGCCGCGTCCTGGCGGCGCATCTCGGGACTGGCCGTCGCTCTGGGCGCCTCGGCGCTCGCCGCCTGCGTGAATCCGTACGGCCCGTGGCTCTTCATCTTCGCCGCGACGACAGGGGCCACCGAGCGGGCCAAGGGCATCATCGAGTGGCAGTCGCCCGACTTTGCCGATCCCGGCCATGTGGGTGCTGCTGGCGTTGCTGCTCACCTTCGCGGCGCTCACGGTCACCGTGCTTGCGCGTCCATCGCTGCGGCGGCACTTCGACCTTCGTGACTTCGCGCTCGCAGGTGCCGGCGCCCTGCTCGCCCTGACATCGGTCCGCAATACCGCCATCTGCGTCGCGGTGATGATCCCGCCGTGGATGGCGATGACCGCCGGCGTGGTGCGCTCGCTCGAGGCGCGCCGGGCGCAGCGGAGCGCACCCGTGCGTCCGAGATCACGCGCACCGGTGTTGGGAATTGCGCTCATTGCCGTGGGCGTGCTCGGTGTCGGCGTCGTCGGTGCACGTGTCGAGCAGACCGCAACGCCGCAGGGGATCGCCGCCGTCTATCCCTCATGCGCGACGGCGATCCTCGCCCGCAGCCCGACGACGCAGCGTGTCTTCACGGCGTACGGCACCGGGGGCTACGTCATCTATCGAACGTGGCCGCGAGGGTCGGTGTACGAGTACGGGGAGTCGATCTCACTCGGCACTGCGGTGTTCGACAACTACCTGCGCATCGCGGCGGGAGCGACGACCGCGCCCACGGCATTGCAGCTGTTGACATCGAGCGACACGACGGCGGTGCTCTATTCGCGAGGAGCGCTCACGCAGGAGCTGAGCGCAACGCCCGGGTGGACCCTGGTCGCCAACGATCACGGGACGCTGCTCTACCTGCGCGGCGATGCTGCATGGGCCTCGGGCAGCTCGTGCGCAGCGTCGGCGCCAGGCTGATCCCCGCTCTCCTGCAGCAGCAGGAGTACGGTCGACGACCATGCGACTGATCGGTGTGACCGGGGGCATCGCCACCGGCAAGAGCACTGTTGACGCCATGCTCGCGGCACACGGAGCCGTGGTCATCGACGCCGACGAGCTGGCGCGCGAGGTGGTGCGCCCGGGCGAGCCCGCTCTCGCCGAGGTCGCAGCGCGCTTTGGCCAGGACATGCTCCAGGCCGACGGCACCCTCGACCGCTCTCGTCTGGGCGCCGCCGTCTTCGCCGATCCCGATGCACGCCGCGATCTCGAAGGCATCACGCATCCTCGAATCGCCGCGCTGACGCAGGAGCGAGTTGCCGCCGCACTCGCAGGCACTGCGCCACTTGTCGCGGTCGACATCCCTCTGCTGTACGAGAACGGGCGTGAGCCGATGTTCGAGGGAGTGCTGCTCGTCTACGCTCCGGAAGCGGTACAACTCCGGCGCATGCGCGACCGCAACGGACTGGATGACGGCTGCTGCGGCCCAACGGCTTGCCGCGCAGCTCCCCATTGAAGAGAAGCGTGCCCGCGCCACGTGGGTCATCGACAACAGCGGTGACATCGAAGCCACGGCGCGCGCTGTCGACCGCTGGTGGGAGGCGACCGTCAGATAGCGGCTCGAGGTGCCAGGCCGTCGAGCAGCACCTCGAGCATCTGCGTCTCGTCGCTCGCAAACGTTGCCGGATCGTCGCGACGGAGCGTCCCCATGACGTACCCGGTCAGCACCATCTCTGCCGCGCCGAACACGACATAGCTGGCGAGTTGCGGGTCGACACCCGCGCCGACCTCGCCGCGCTCGCGCGCGTTGCGGATGATCTGCTCGATGGCCTCGAACGCCACCATCACCGTGCCGATGTCGTGCGACTCGAGGAACTCGTACGAGCGCGTCACCTCGTTGATCATCACCGTCATCAGGTCCGGCTCACGCCGGTACACCTCGACCCAGAAGTGCACGAGGCGGCGCATCTGCTCGCGAAAGCCGATCTCCATGTCGCCCACCTCGTGGAGATACGTGACGTACTCCGCCCAGCGCTCCGTGAAGATCGCGGCGAGGATGTCCTCCTTGTTGTGGAAGTAGTGATAGACGAGCCCATATGCGATCCCGGCGTGTTCAGCGATGTCGGCAACCTTGGCGCCGTGAAATCCGGAACGCGCGAACACCTCGGTGGCCGCGGCGATGATGCGTTCGCGGGTCTGCGCGCTCCTCGTGGTGCGCGCCGCGTGACGCGGCGCCGGTGCTGCCTCGCTCATTTGATCGCGCCCGCTTGCACGCATCGCAGCGATGTGCGCGGCGTCGTATCCGGCCTCTGCGAGCACCTCGTCGGTGTGCTCACCGTATCCGGGAGCACGACGCCGGTAGTCCGCCGGCGAATCGGCGAGCTGGATGGGAAACCCCGTCTGGGCTGTCGGCCGGCCGTCGCCGGCGTCAAGTCGCATCCGCCGGCTGCGCACCTGCGGATGCTCGAAGGTTTCGTCAACGCTCAGCACCGGTTCGACGCACACGTCGTGTCCGGCGAGCGTCTCCGCCCACTGCGCACGCGTGCGGGTCCGCAACACCGTCTCGACAGCGGCGATCGCGCGCTGTCCCTCGTCACCGTCGACAAGTCCGCTGGGCGCGAGCTCCCCGAGGCCGATGACCTCGACGAACTCCCGCCAGAACTTCGGCTCGAGCGCGCCCACCGAGAGATATCCGTCTGCGCACGGATAGATCCGGTAGCACGGATACCGGCCGGTGAGCAGGCCGCCACCGGGCTCCGGAGGCTTGCCGGTGGCGAAGAGTTGCGATGCGTGCACGCCGGTCCAGCTGATGAGCCCGTCCACCATGGAGATGTCGCAGTGCTGTCCGCGCCCCGTGCGTGCGGCGTGGTGGAGCGCGATCATGATCGCGAGCGCCGCGTCGAGCGCGCCGCCACCGAGATCTCCCACCTGCAGACCGGGCATCGCGGGACCGTCGTCCGTTCCGCCGCCCAGCAGGAGCACGCCGGCAACCGCCGCGTAGTTGAGGTCATGACCGGCACGGTCGCGAAACGGTCCATCCTGGCCATAACCGCTGATGCTGCAGAGCACGATCCTGGGATTGACCTCGCGGAGCGCGCTGTCGCCGATGCCGAGACGGTCCATCACCCCCGGACGGAAGCTCTCCACGACCACATCCGCGGTGGTGGCCAGGCGGAGAAACGCCTCACGCCCCAAGGGGTTCTTGAGATCGATGGCGAGCGATCGCTTGTTCCGGTTGATCGGGTGGAACATGGCGGAGTACTCGTCAACGAGCGGCGGCATCCAGCGCATGTAGTCACCGCCTGCGGTGTCCTCGACCTTGATCACGTCAGCACCGAAGTCCGCGAGCAGCAGGGTGCAGAACGGACCGGGAAGCAACCGTGTGAGGTCGAGGACTCGAACGTCGTCGAGTGCCGGCATCGTCGCGCGAGTGTAGCAATCACTCCACGTGCTCGATCTCGGGAACCCCTGTGCTAGATTCGCGCACAGGGTTGACGTGATGAGCAACGTGAGCGTCCTGATGCTTGAGGCTCGATGATGGACGAGCTGGTCATCAAAGTTCCCGCGCCCTTCAGCGGTATCGAGGACCTCGGATTCTCGGCGCGCTACCCGGCGCAGGATCGGAGCGAGCCGCTCCGCGACATCCCGCTCTTCGTCGAAGGACCCGCCGGTCCCATGCACCTGCTCGTCGAGCGTCTCGCGCTGTTCAGCGACAAGGAACGGATCGTCGGGTCGGCGGCCGATGACGATCAGTACTCATGGACGGCGCCCGTACAGCTGACCGACCAGGTGTGCGTGCTCGCGTTTCAGGACCGGAGCATGCGCGGCGGTGACACGCTGCTCGAGCCGGCCGAGACGGCTCAGGCCGTGCGCGGATATATCTGGAATCTCGTGCGCCCCATGGCGTTCACCTTCCTCCGCGACTGCGTCCGGATCGGCGGGCTGCGTCTCTCGGAGCGCATCGCCGTGGTGATCGACACCGGCCGTCCGCCATCGGTGGACATCGAGTTGCAGCGCTCGTCGATCACTCCCGAGAACGGCAACAGGCTGCTCTTCGCCCTCTGACCGAGGGCTCGCTCAGCCGGAGCTGCTGGCCGTCGGCGTCGCCGTGGGCAGCGGTGTGGAGTTCGGCGGGGTGGTCGGGACCGGCGTCGGCGCGACCGTCGGAACCGGCGTTGGAGTGGCTCCCACAGCGGTCGGGGTCACCTTGGGAGTCGGTGTCGGCGCGACCGTGGGCGGAAGCGGCGCCGTCGGGCAGCCCTGCAGCTCCGGGTTGAACGGTGTGGGCGATGCCGTCGGCGCCGGTGTCGGTGTTGGCGTCGCCGTCGGAGTCGGCTTGGCGCTGGTGCCCGGCTTCGGCGTTGCGGTTGGCACCGCAGTCGGCGTCACGACATAGGGGGTGTATGAGGGGCACGGGGGCGCCGAGGCGACCGGGGCCGGGTGGCTCGCGGAGACCCCGAGCGAGATCGCCACAGCGACGGCGCCGACAAGGATCGTGACCACGAAGGTGACCGCACCCCACTCCCGGCGAAGCGCGTTCACGCGGAGCCCTTTCTGTCGAGATCGGCCACCGCGTCGCGATACTCCGGATGCTCTCGGGCGAGACGCATGTTGGTGGCGAGCCAGCCCGACGGCGTCCCGACGTCCAAGAGCTCGCCATCGAACTCCACACCCCAGACCTCTCCGCTCTCGAGGAGGTGACCGATCCCGTCGGTGAGCTGGATCTCGCCGAGGGCGCCGGGCGTGGTCATGCGGAGCGCCGGGAAGATCGCGGGCGTCAGCACATACCTGCCCATGACGGCCAGATCGCTCTTGGCCTCGGCAGCGGGCGGCTTCTCGACCAGTCCACTCACACGGTGCAGCTTGCCACGCGACTCGGCGATCTCGGCGCAGCCATATCGGGAAATCTGGTCTTTCGGCACGCGCATCAACGCAAGGATGGACGTCCCAACCTGCTCATGCGCGTCCATCAGCTGGCGAAGGATCGGTGGATCAGCCAGCGACAGGTCGTCCGGCAGCATGCAGAGAAAGGTCCGGTCGCCCACGGCATCCGCTGCGCAGAGCACCGCGTCGCCGAGCCCTCGAGGTGCCGTCTGGCGGGCCACCGTCACGCGGGCCAGGTTCCCGGCCTTGCGAACTGCGGCCAGCTCGGCGGTCTTCCCCCGCTCCTCGAGGAGGCGTTCCAGCGGAAGATCGGGCCGGAGGTGCGCTGCCAGGGCCTCCTTGCCTTCGGCAAGCACGAGGACGATCTCGTCAGCTCCCGAGGCAACCGCTTCCTCGACAGCCCACTGGATCACCGGGCGATCGAGGACCGGGAGCAGCTCTTTGGGAAGCTCCTTGGTGGCAGGGAGAAAACGTGTCCCCAGGCCAGCGGCCGGGATCACGCATGGTCGCGAGTTCACGGCGGCGCATTGTCGCCCGTCGGGACGCGGCCGTGCTCCCCGTTACCCTTGCGCGATATGGCTGACACGCGGACGCTGCTCGTCGAGGCGGTTCGGCATGCCCTGGATGCCGCTGGGGTCGACCCCGGGTTCGAGGTCGTCGTCGAGCGTTCCGCGCGACCCGAGTTCGGAGACTGGTCCACGCCTGCGCCACTGGGGCTCGCCCGGGTGCTGCGGCGTGCCCCGGCGGCCATCGCCACCGAGCTGGCCGCCCACCTCGAGGCGGCGAAGGTTCCCCGGGTGCGCGCCTGGACGGTGACCCCACCCGGATACGTGAACGCGCACCTCGATGAGACCGCCTGGACCGAGGCGGTGCTCGCCGCAGCCGGCACCCTCGAGGCAACAGGCACTCTCGACCTGCCGGCAGCCGCGGCCGGGAAGACGCTCGTCGAGCACACCGCCACCAACCCCAACAAGGCGGCGCACATCGGACATCTGCGCAACGCGTGTATCGGGGATACCGTCGCCCGCGTCCTCCGGCGCACCGGGCACACGGTCGAGGTGAACAACTACATCGACGACACCGGCGTCCAGGTTGCCGATGTCGTGGTGGGCATTCGCGAGCTGGGGCTCGAGCCGATGCCCGGCGAGCCGTTCGACCAGTACTGCTCGCGCGTGTACATCGCGGTCTCGGCTCGGTACGAGACCGAACCGGCGCTGCTCGAGCGCCGGCGCGCCGTGCTCCGCGAGGTTGAGGAAGGCGGCAACGAGACTGCGGTGTTCGTCAAGGATCTCGCGCGCCGCATCGTCAACGCGCACCTCGCGACGATGCGACGCTTCGACATCGCCTACGACCTGCTCACGTGGGAGTCGGACATCATCGGCCTGGGCTTCTGGCGCCAGGCTTTCGAGCTGCTTCGCGAGTCCGGTGCGATCGTCCTCGCGGAAAGCGGCAAGCTCGCCGGTTGCTGGGTCATGCCCGCAGACGGCGCGGATGACGAAGGGGATGACGACACCAAGGTTCTGGTCAAATCCGACGGTATCGCCACGTACACCGCGAAGGATATCGCTTACCAGCTCTGGAAGTTCGGCCTCCTCGGGCGCGACTTCAACTACGCATACTGGGAAGGCGACTCGCACCTCGTGACCACGGCGACGCTGCCGCAGCCCAACGCTCCGAGTGCGCAGTTCGGCCGCGCGCAGCGTGTGATCAACGTCATCGACGCTCGCCAGGCCTATCCGCAGCGCGTCGTCCAGCGAGCCCTGCGCCGGTTGCACCACGAGCAGGAGGCGGACAACTCGATCCACCTCAGCTACGAGGTGGTCGCGCTGACACCGGCAGCCGCAGCCGAGCTCGGTGTCGACATCGAAGAGGGTCGTGAGAGCGTTGCATTGAGCGGACGGCGCGGCATCGAGGTACGCGCCGACGATCTGCTCGACCGGGCAATCGCACGGCTCAGCGTCAACGCACGTGACAGTGCGAGCGCGACGCTGGTCGCCGCCGGAGCCGTGCGCTACTACCTGCTCAAGTTCTCCCTGAACCAGATCATCGCGTTCGACTTCGACGAAGCGCTGCGCGTGACCGGTGACACCGGCGTGTACCTGCAGTACGCGCACGCCCGTGCTGCCGGCATCCTGCGCAAGGTCGCCGATGACGGTGGCGCGGTCGTGGTGCCTCCAGCGTTGCATCCGTCGGAGCGCGAGCTCTTCCACAGCATCGAGGCATACACGCGCGCATTGACCGAGACGGCCGTCGCGCTGTCGCCGTCATTGCTGACCACGTATGCGTTCGGCCTCGCCTCCGCGTTCAGCGACTTCTACGAGCACACCCCGGCGATGGTCCGCGAAGAGGACCTGGCGATCCGGCGATTCCGGCGGGCATTGGTGGCCGCGACACGCGCAACGCTCGCCGACGCGCTGCACACGCTGGGAATGGCTGCGCCTGATCAGGTCTGAGCGGGCTCCGGGCGCTGGTATGATCCGGGGCCTTCGGGCCCCGTTCGTCTAGTGGCCCAGGACACCGCCCTCTCAAGGCGGAGACCATCGGTTCGAATCCGATACGGGGTACCACGTCAGACGCTGATCAGACCGGCGGCCGTGTTCGGATCGCCGGTTCACGGGCGCTCGGGGAGCGTCCGGACATCCGAGGATTCCGCGGTCTGATCGCGGTTGCGCGGTCCCGTCCGGGTCCATACACTCGATGCGTTTCTCGTCAACTCTCCGACCGGAGCACGAAGAATGGCCCCAACCACAACGGCAAGCAAAGCCAAGCCGAAGCCTGCAAAGCGCGCCACCGCGAGCGCTGCCACATCGCAGGGATTCAGCGCCGAGGAAAAGGCAGCTGCTCGCGAGCGCGTCCGTGAGTTGAAGGCGGAGGCGGCCAAGGCGGATGGGAAGTTGGAGCTCCTCGCGGCCATCGCCAGGATGCAGGAGCCGGATCGCACCATCGCCAAGAAGGTTCACGCGCTGATCACCGCCGCCGCGCCGGCCCTCGCACCGAAAACCTGGTACGGGATGCCCGCCTACACCAAGGATGGCAACGTCATCTGCTACTTCCAGAACGCTGGGAAGTTCAAGGTCCGCTATCAGACGCTGGGTTTCAGCGACAAGGCGAAGGTGGACGACGGCAACATGTGGCCGATTCAGTACGCACTCAGCAAGCTGACCGCGGCGGAGGAGGCAAAGATCACGGCGCTCGTCAAGAAGGCGGTGCGCTGAGGCTGCCGATCGCGGCGTCGATTTCGTGATCGATCCGGCGCACCCGGATCAGCCGGTGATCACCAGGTGATGTCACCAATCGGATCGCCGTCACCGGGAACCTGCGCGATCGGCTTCAGGCCGGCGGTCGAGTAGGTCCAGAGCTTCGTCACCGGCTGTGTCGTACCGGGGCAGTACAGGTATGCGCTCACGAGAACCGCAGACCCGGCCTGGTCCGCTGCGAGCTCGCTGCCGTCGTTGCACTCGCCAATCGGGACGCGCCCCTGGGCGTGCAGTTGCGCATCGAAGACCACGAGGCGTGCGGGGCCGTCGATGTAGTTGCCGGTCTGGTCGGTGCTCGACAGATTGCATTGCTCCAGTCCGACGGGCCCCGTGGTCAGAACGGTCGCAGAGCTGAAGTTGCACGTCGGGTCAGGCGATGCGGAGGTCCCTGCGATCCCGCCCTGTCCGGCAAGCGCGTTGACCTCGACCAGCTGCGCAGGATGCGGCGGCGGACACCCTCCCAGCGGCATCCCGTCGAGCGGTGCGGCGGCTCCGTACGCGAAGACGAGCGAGCGGCTATCCAGGGTCCAGGCCGGCTGGGACAGCGAGTGGCACCGCTGCAAAGCTGCGCCGATCGTCCAGCTGCGACCTGTGGCGATGTCGACAACGGTCAGGTGGCCGTTGAAGTACGAGTTCGCGCAGCCGGAGCTCATGTACGCGTAGTACCGGCCGTCGGGGCTCGGCCACGCTCCATTGACGACCTCGTTATCGCCGGTCGACAGCACCGTGGTGCTCCGGCCGGTCGCGAGGTCGACACGCACCACGTCGTTGCCACACGAATCCGGCTTCGGATCGCCGCCGAACGTGTCGTTCTGGTAGACCGGCCCGCGGCTGTACGTGACCCAGAGGGACCCCGAGGCGTCGAGCGCCAGGCCGACGATGCTCATGCCGGCGAGGCTGCCGCCGAGAATCCTGGAGATGACCTTCCCAGTCGCGGCGTCGTAGAGAGCGACGGGCGGGTCGCTGACGCCGCCCTGGTCATCGAGTGCGATGAACCTCGACGGCGGCGCGCCCGCGAACTGGTCCGCCGCGACGACGGCGAGTGCGGAAGGCGGGCGCGGGTGGCGTGTCGGGAGCGCTGGCGCCTGCGCCGCAGGCGCTGAGCAGCAGTACCAGGAGCCCGCAGGCAAGGCCGAGCCGTCGCTGCCGGTGTCGCATCACGACATCCTTACGCGATCTCCCGCTCCGGGTTCCGGCCGGCATGACACCGTGACCCCGCGGTTCACTCCGAGAGATCAGCCGGGTCACGGGGCGCATCCGGCACGTAACAAGATGGATGCACCGCCCTGTCTGAGGGCGACAGGGCGACTAGGCTGAGGTCCTGGCACAGAAGGTATGTGCCGAGGAGTTAACCAGCATTGGACAAGATGAAGCCGTGGCAGCGGCTCTCGAAGAAGCAGACCGGCGACCCCGGTTCGACTGACGGCGACCACGACGGTCTGGGCAAGTGCATGGACGGCGACTGCTCCAAGCCCGCAAGCTGCCGGTGCACGTACGTCGACCGCCGGCAGGTGAAGTGCGGCACGACCTGGTGCGACGAGCACAGCAGGATCGTCCTTGGCCTTCCGTACTGCCGTCGTCATGCGACGGTCGCGCCCTCACTCTCGAACGGCTTCTTCACGCACATGCTCCCGGACGTCGAGAACCGCGCCCCTTCCCTCGCCACCTGGGTTGGCGGGGAGCTCGACACCGCCGTGCGCATCGCGCTCACCGCGGATGCCCCGCACAAGGACGCCTACGTCGTCAGCGGCGCCGTCCGTCCGGTACGGGTCCCTGGCAGCACGATGCCGGTATGGCTGCGCTCCTGGACTCTCGTCGACAGCACCGGCGTTCTCCAGCACGTCTCGATCGAAGTCGATGAGGAGGACGACCGCGCCGTGGTGGTCCGCGTCGGCGGCGAGCCGATGGGCCGTCATCAGCCACCGTGGATCGGACGCCCGCGCAACGAGACGATCGCCCCGGAGCTCGACGCCGCCTCGCGTCAGGCCTTCCGCATCACCGTGATGCACGACATCGAGCTGGGCCTGCTCGGGGCGCGCATGGAAGTCGCCTCCTGATCTGACCCGCCTGTCGGGGTCGTGGGTCGTTTGTGGCGGTATGCTGTACGCAGCATGTTGGCAACATCGGCGCCCGGACTCTCGGTCGTGATCGGCCTGCCGATCGCCTTCGTTCTGATCGCCGCCGGGGCCTGCCTCGGCCTCTTCGTCCTCTGGACGCGCGCCCGCTCTTAAGCCGCGGCTGAGCCCAGGGACACCAGCTCGACGGTCACCACCAGGGTGGCGTTGGCTGGGACGTTCGCCGAAGAGTTGCCCGTTGCGCCGAACCCGAGTGCGGGAGGCACGACCAGACGCCGCGTGCCGCCAACTCGCATGCCCGGGATGCCCGAGCCGCCAGAAGGCGAGCGTGGTGGGGTCGGCGAGCGCGATGGAGTTCGACGGCTGACCCTGACCGCGGGTCGTGATGATCTCCTTGCCGGTGGAGAGCCAGACCGTGAACTGGACATTCACGGACGCCGTGGCCGAGGCGGCGGCACCACAACCGACGCTGAGATCGGCGTACTGCAGTCCCTGCAGCCCGGTCTTGAGCGGCATCGTCGTCGCGAACGAATCGACTGCCGAGACCGGCCGCGGAGTGGAGCAGTCGGGTGGCCGGGGCGTGATGCTGCTGCTCACGGGCACAGCGCTGCCGCAGGCGCCCAGCGCAAGAACCGCCAGTGCGATTCCGGCGACGGTGCCCGCCACACGGAGCCGGAGCGTGCCGAGGGAGTGGACCATCGGCGGCGAATCGTACCCCGACGCCGCGTACAATCGAGTTAGCCCACCCCTCAAGGAGCCCCAGCAGCCATGGCAAACACGATCAAGGAATCCAAGGGAGTCGCGTCGCAACGCGACATCCTCACGCACGTCCGCTGCCCGATCTGCAACAACCTCATGCGTCAAAACGAGATCGGCGTCGAGATCGCCTTCCGGCACAGCCGCAGGCCCGGAGAGCCTCGCCGCGAGCGGATCATCAAGCACACCAAGAACTGCAAAGCCGCTTAGTGTCTCGCTGATGCGGCCGCGGACCAGTGCGTGATGGCCATCGAAGTCCCACTGTTTCCGCTTGGCACCGTGCTCTTCCCGCACATGCCGATGTCGCTGCACATCTTCGAGGAGCGCTACAAGGCGATGATGCGCGACTGCCGCAGGGAATCGATCACCTTCGGCATCGTCGCGATCCGCTCGGGCCAGGAGACGGGCGGCTACGCCGTCCCATATGAGGTGGGCACCCTGGCCCAGCTCGATGAGATCGAGGAGCTGCCGGACGGCGGATACAACCTGGTGGTCGTTGGCGCCTCGCGGTTCCACATCGACGCCGTTCTCGCATCACCGGCCATACCTGGTCGGGTCGGTCCACTACCTCCAGGACATCCCCGCCCCCGCTGATGACACCGAGCGCCTCGCCGCCGCTGTGACGGCGGCATTCCGCGGCTACGCCACCCAGTTGCGGGGCATCGGCCAGGAGGATCCGTTCGAGTTCGGGCTGCCTTCCGATCCCGAGCTGCTCTCATACCTCGTGGCCGCCGCCATGCAGGTCGAGACCGCGCAGCGTCAGCGTCTGCTCGAGATCGACGGCACCGCGGAGCGGCTCGCCGCCTGCCTGCGCCTGCTGCGGCGGGAGGCCGCACTCCTCGACCGTATGCTGGTCCGGTCCAAGGACCACGCCGGCACGTCCAGCCTCAACTGAGGATGGGCGTCAGGGAGCGGTTCGCGCTCGATGGCCGCGTCGCTCTGGTCACCGGCGGCAGCCGGGGCATCGGACTGGCGATCGCCACGGCGCTCGCCGAGGCGGGAGCCACGGTCGCGTTGAATGCCCGCCACGCCGACGCATGCGAGGCCGCAGCGGCCGAGATCGTGGCGGCAGGCGGGGCTGCGATAGCCACCCCCGGCCACGTCGGGGACGCAGCCGCGTGCGAAGCGGTGGTGGCGGACGTGATGCGCCAGGCGGGGCGGCTCGACATCCTTGTCAACAACGCGGGAACGAATCCGCAGTACGGGCCGATCCTCGACGCGGACGAGGGCGCCATCAACAAGATCTGGGACGTCAACGTCATGGGGCCGATCCGCCTCACCCGGCACGCTGTCGCCGCCTGGATGCGTGAGCACGGCGGTAGCGTCATCAACATGGCCTCGGTCGCCGGGATCAAGCCGGAAGCGCTCACCGGCGCGTACAACGCCAGCAAATCGGCGCTCATCACGCTGACCCGGACTCTCTCGCACGAGCTGGGACCGCTCGGGATCAGGGTGAACGCCATCGCTCCGGGCCTCGTCGAGACGAGACTCGCTCGCTATCTCGTCGAAACCACCGACATCCACGATCAGATCCTTGCCCAGACCGCCCTCGGCCGCCACGCCGTCCCCGACGAGATCGCGGGTGCCGCGCTCTTCCTCGCATCGGATGCCGCGTCGTTTGTGACGGGCTCGGTGCTCGTCGTGGATGGAGGATGGACCGCGTAGCGAAACGCTCCCCTGCTCCGAATGGGAGAATCGCGATCAGGCGAAGCGGGCAATTGGAGGGTTTCAGCAATGGCAAATGACCAAGGTCTCGGCTTTACGCTCAGCCGGCGCGCCCAGCTCAGCCCTGACAACACGGCGCTCATCTTCCGTGACGATCGCTGGACCTATCGCGAGCTCAACCACCTGACCAACAAGGTGGCGCACGGGCTCCACGCACTCGGCGTCAACCCGGGAGACCGCGTCGGTTTCCTCGGCCTCAACCATCCGCGCTTCTTCTTCACGCTGTTCGCAACGGCGAAGCTCGATGCGATCTTCGTCCCGCTCAACTTCCGGCTCACCGGTCCCGAGCTGAGCTTCATCATCCGCGACGCAGGCCTGCATACCCTCGTGTACGAGGAGGCGTTCGCATCGATCGTCGATGCCATCCGCGACGACCTCGGGGTGCGCGAGTACGTGTGCGCCGTCGAGCAGCCAGGCTCGCGCGGATTCAACTCGTTGCTCCACGACCAGCGCGACACGGATCTCGACTTCCAGGTCTCGATGAGCGACGTCGCGCTGATCATGTACACGTCGGGAACCACGGGGCGGCCGAAGGGAGCGATGCTCACCCACGGCAACATCATCTGGAACAACATCAACGTGTTCCTCGCGGATGACGCGACCTCCGAGGAGATCACGCTCGTCGTGGCGCCGCTGTTCCACATCGGCGGTCTCAACGTGACGCCACTGCTGGCGTTCATCAAAGGCGCAACCGTCGTCATGGAGCAGATGTTCGAGCCCGGGATGGTGCTCGAGAACATCGAGAAATATCACGTGACGTCGATGTTCGGCGTCCCGGCCATGTACCTGTTCATGGCGCAGCATCCCGACTTCGCCACTCGCGATCTGAGCAGCATCCGCGTGCTGTCCTGCGGCGGCGCGCCCGTACCGGAAGCGCTGATCAAGATCTACGGCGCGCGCGGGCTCCCGTTCAACCAGGGCTACGGGCTCACCGAGACGTCGCCGTTCGCATCCTTCCTTCCGTCATCGATGGCGAAGGAGAAGCTCGGCTCCGCCGGCATCGCCCCGTTCTTCACCGACGTGAAGATCGTCGATGACAACGGTCACGACGTTCCGGACGGCGAACGCGGAGAAATTGTCGTCCGTGGCCCGAACGTGATGAAGGGATACTGGAACAGGCCCGACGCCACTGCAGAGGTGCTGATCGACGGCTGGTTCCACACCGGCGACGTCGGCATTCGGGATGCCGACGGGTACTTCTTCATCGTCGATCGCAAGAAGGACATGATCATCTCCGGCGGGGAGAACGTCTATCCGGCGGAGGTCGAGGACGCCCTCTACCAGCACCCGGGCGTGAAGGAGGTTGCCGTCATCGGCGTGCAGCATCCGCGCTGGGGCGAGACCGTGCGCGCGATCGTCGTGCCGAAAGAGGGCGTGTCACTCACCGAGGACGAGGTGATCCAGTTCTCGCAGGACAAGCTGGCGCGATACAAGCAGCCGAAGTCCGTCGTGTTCATCGACGTGCTGCCGCGCAACCCCGCTGGGAAGGTGCTCAAGTTCGACCTCCGCGAACAGCATGGTCAGCCGATCGTCGAAGCCGAGGCTACCGCGGCGCACGAGGAGGCGACGACCACCGCGGGGTGATGCCGCGGGCTACGTGACGTCGATGACGAGGCGGGCACCCGACAGGTAGTACGCGTCGAAGGGCGCGTTCTTGCTGAGCGTGATCTTGAAGATCAAGCGGCTCGTATCACGCGCCATCGGCAGCGCGGTCACCGAGACAACCACCTGTCCCTTGGGCATCGTTGCGATGTCCGAGGCACCCAGCACGCCGGTGAATTCAACGTACAGCGTGGTGGGACCGTCGAAACCGATGACGGTGTTGGGATCGCCCGTGACGGTGTCCGGATACGCCATGTCGAAGACGAGCCGGAAGTCATGGGGATGCTCGCCGTAGCGGACGTCGGCGACCGAGAAGCCGCTGCTCCCCGTGCCGAGCGTCTTGGCGCTGGTGAGCTGCTGTGGCGTCGGCGATGACGGGATCACCGGCGTTATCGCCGGAGCGGGCGTTGCCACCGGAAGCGGTGCAACGGTCGGCGTCGCGGCGTGCACCGGTGCCTGCGTCGCCTTTGGCGCCGTCGCGGCCACGAGCGGCGTGGTCAGTGTCACCTGGCGACCGACCAGCAGCCCGACCAGGATCAGGACGACGGTGACGGCGCCGAAGAGCCACAGGCGCCGGTCGCGATCGGCTGCGCCGACGGCCGGCCCGCCGAGCGGGAGGACGTGACGCCCCGTGACCGGAAGCGTGGGATTCCAGTCGCGCCGTTCCGGTTTCTGCGAATGCAGGCGACGGACATGCCGGCCCGGCGCGGGCGGCGCCGAGGTCTCGGAGGCGTCGTCGAATGCAAGCGGGCTCACCGGCTCGGCGTCGGCAGCGAACGTCGGGGCGAACGACGTGCCCATGTACTCGATGTCTCGGGATTCCGGCGTCTCTTCGACCCACCTGCTGGGCTTCTGCGGCGCTTCCTCCGTCCGCGCGGCAGCGCTCTCGTCGGTAACAGGCACCGACGCGCGATCCAGTGGGGCAGCGAGGCTCGCCACTTCGTTGAGGAGGTCGGCAAGGTCCTGCGGCGCGGTCGCTTCCATCGCCTCTCGCGAACCGGATGACGCGGGGGCATGTGCGGGCGGGATGTCAAGGTCGTGCGCGTCGTATGACGCGTCCGTTTCCGGCTCCACGGCATCGAACCCTGCGTACTCATCGCTGTGCGCGGGTTCGTCAGGGACAAATCCCAGGAAGCTGCGGAGACGACCGGGCCTGTGCTTGGACTGCAGTTCCGTGGGCTCGTCACGTCGGTTCCTGCCGTCATGTCAGGTGTGTCGATGGGCGCCGTCGCCGGCATGGCTTCGGGCGTCATCGCGGGCGTGGCTTCGGGCGCAATCACCGGCACGGCAGCGGCGGCCACAAAGGGCGTGTCGACGTGCACCACCACGGGCGTGGCTTCGGGGGCGACGACCGGTGTCTGTTCGCGCGGGATCGCCGGGGTTGCGGTGCGCGCCACGACCGGAGCCGTGTCGGTCCACTCTCGTGTGTGCGTGCGCTGGTTCCATTTGGGGGCGCCCGCACCGCTGACGATCTCGACTCCTGAGTCGAAGGCAGCACCACCGCCGCGCCGCAGCGCGAGCCGAACGGCCACCGCGTCGCGGAGACGCTGGAAGGCGTTGGGACCGGCGGCAAGTTGCGGCGGGTTCAGCACGTGTGCCGACGTGGACAGATCCGGTGGCTGCGGCTCGGGATTGACCTGCGGAGGCTGTGGCATGTGCGCTTCCGGCTGCGCCGCCGGCGTGGAGACGTCGCGCACCGGCGGCGGCGATGGAGCGGCCGTTTCGATCTGGTCGATGGACTCGTCCCAGAGGAACAGCTCCGGTGGATCGGCCACCGCGATGCTCGGCGAACGCTCACCGATCAACTCGCGCGGTTGCGACTGATCGTGCGCCGACGGACGCGGCGCCCAGGGCAGCGCCGCACCGCGCTCTGCGCCAAACCATGGCGGGGCCTCGACTGGTGCCGGCCGGTCGTGATGGACAGGTCCTTCGGGCAAGTCGTCCTCCTCCGCGATCAAACCGATCTGGCTGAACAGTTCGTGCACTGCGTCGTCGGGGACATGGACGCGAGCGAGCCCGCCGATGCGAGCGGACTCCTCACGGAGGTGGCCGAGCGCGGTCCGGCAGCGGTCGCAGGCAACGAGATGCGCCTCCAGCTCACCTGCCGGTTCCATGTCGAGCTCGGTGTCGATGTAGCTGCTGAGCGCGAGGAGGCTGCACCTCACAGCGCAATCTCCCGATAGATGGAGCCGAACTCGCGCCTGGCGGCCGCGACCAGGCGTGACGCGGCCTCCGGCGAGCACTCGAGCGCGCGTCCCATCTCGTGGTAGTCGAGGCCGCACAGGTCGCGGAGCAGCAGCGCCGCTCTGCGGTCGAACCCGAGCATGCAGAGCGCGCGCTTGACGGTATTGATGCGGCCGGCGTTGATATCGTCGACCTCGACACGAACAGTGCCGCCGTTGCGGCGGAACATCCGGCCGATCCCCTGCGGCCTCGGTGGAAAGCGCTGGCCGTGGCGGCACGCGCGCGTGACCGCACGGTAGAGGGCGGCTCGACCATCGACGCGGAGACGTGCGGGTGGGTAGCGGCTCGCGTGATGGATGCCACCGGCGACGAAGGCCACGGCGTCACCCTGGTTGTTGACCAGATGTGTCGCATACGTGACGAGATCATCGAGCTGCTCGCGTGCCGTTGCCGCAAGCTCGCGCGCCTCGGGAGCGATGTGTGCTGAGACGTTGATCATGACGTTTGCGCTTTGGGCGCGGAGTACGGGTCGAAGAATAGCCGGGAGTCCGCCCTGCGGTCAAGGCAGGAGATCAGGACGAAGTGTGCACCAACTCCCCGCCGGTGACGCCGGGTGGCTGGAGGAGCCCGGCAGCGAGCCACGCGGCCGCCGGCATGCCGATGTCAGCGACCCAGATCTCGCCGGCCTGACGCCCGCCGTCGCCACGACGCAGGCCTCGCTTCATGGCGGTGAGGGTGCAGGTCAGCGTGGCGCGAACGGTGGGGTCGAACGCCTCCCCCGTGGTGGCATCGAGACCACTCGGGACGTCGACGCTCAGCACCGGAATCGCCGACTCGTTGATCGCGCGAATCGCGTCCGCCTGGGCCTCACGCGGTGCGCTGCGCAGGCCGGTACCGAGGATCGCGTCGACGACAAGTTCCGCACCCTCGATGACGTCGACCACGGCCGCACGATCCGCGTCGACGATGACGTCGATCCCGCAGTTGCGTGCCAACTCCACGTGGCCGGCGACGACGCCGGTGACACGCGACTCGGTGCCAAGGACGAGCACCCGTACGCCACATCCCCATGTCGCCAGGTGGCGTGCGGCAACAAGTCCGTCGCCACCGTTGTTGCCATATCCGGCGATAACACCGATGGCAGCAGCTCCGCCGAGACGCTGCCATGCGCAGCGTGCGACCTGCCAGCCGGCGACCTCCATGAGCTGCAGAGTCGTCACACCGCAGGCCACGGCGGCGGCGTCAAGACGTGCCACCTGATCCGACGTCAGGTCGCCCAGTGCGTCGGGCGGCGCCGGCATCGAAGTCACCCCAGCTCGACGTCCACCGTGTCGCCGAGACGCGGTCCGCCTGCATTCACGGCGGGGGTGCCGCGAGCGGCGATCTCCAGGTGGCCGGCGCTGCCGATGAGCGCCCCTGCCTCCGCCCCGATCTGCGCATACGTCTCGACAAGCCTGGTTGTGCTCCCGCCCCGCCACGCGACAGCGCGAATCGGCGCGCCTTCGATGTCAGCCGCGCGAATCGTGGTGACGGCGTTGCCGAAATGATCGATGACCGCGACGTTTCCCGTGACCACGTTGCCGCTGCGCTTCGCGAACGCTCCGGGAAGGATCGTCGGGTCCTCGATGAGGTCGCCGCCAAGGTCGAAGCGCTCGCGCGACGAGAGCTGCGCGGCAAAGGGCGCAAACACGTCGCGGCCGTGGAAGGTTGGCGATGCGCCGGGCGGGACGTCGAGCCGGACCGCCCACCGATCCTCCGGAGCGGTCTCCCCCCAGAGGTACGACACGAGCCCGTTGTCCGGCGCCACACAGCGGATCCGTCCCACCTTGACGGCGATGGCTCGCCGCTCGGTGCCGACGCCCGGATCGACCACCGCGCAGAAGACGGCGCCGCCGCTGAAGGCTCGCGCCAGTGCCTTCAGCTGGTACGCGCCTGCGAGCACATCGCCCGGTGGGATGCCATGCGTTCCTTCCACGCAGACCGCCTGAGGGTCCACGCTCCAGACAGCGCCGATCAGCGCCGCCGCATACGCGTCGTCGCGCCCGAAGTCGGTGACGAAGACGATGGGCTGCCGCATGGCGGACTTCGCTACCGTACCAGTGCCATGGACACTCCGCCCAGCGCGCCAACGCCTGCATCACCCGCAGATGCCCCTGAAGAGGCGGTCCCGGTCCGCCACCGGCCGGCGTGGAGCATCCCGGTGGTCGTCGTCGGGCTGATCGCGATCGTGGTCCTGTTCTTCGTAGGCTTCACCGGGCTCTTCGCGAATCCGGTGATCTCCGTGTCAAACGGGATCACGACACTGACGGGAAGCTTCGAGCCCTACACGTGCAACAGCACGAGTTGCGACGGCTACATCTCCGCAGGGGCCCGCAGCGTGTTCGTGGTCTTCCCGCACGGCTGCGCGCCGCCAGTTCGTGGCGCGACGATCACGGTCAAGGGCAGGGCCGCGCCGGACCTCGGCAACGCCTCGTACCGGGCCACCGCCTGCTCCTGAGCCGCTACTCCCAGCGGAACCTCCAGGCGGCCAGGGCAAAGCATCCGACCGCCCACGCCAGGGGCACCGCCACGTCGAGGAGCGGTAGTCCGGTCCCAGAGTTGAGGATCTGGTGGAGCGCGTCCGAGACGTAGTACACGGGCAGCACGTGGACGATGGTCTGGATCCACTGGGGCAGCGCATCCACCGGGAAGAAGATGCCGCTGAGGAAGAGCATCGGGAAGCCGATGAGGCTGGAGATGCCGCGTGCCGCGTCGCTGGTGCTCACAACTGAGGTGAGCAGGAATCCCATGCTCACGAAGCTTGCGATCCCGACAATGAGTGCCACGATTGCGAGGGGCCAGCTCCCGTGCCCGTGCGCGCCGAAGATGAAGACGCCGACGAGCGCCAGCGCCACCACCTCGAGCGCGACCGTGATGGCTCCGCCCGTCATCGCCGCACCCAGCACCTGCAGGGGGTGCAGCGGCGTCGCGCGATATCGGCGCAGCACCTTGCGTTCGCGCTGGTCGACGATCGTGACGGAGACGTAGGTCAGGCCGGCGAGCACTGCGACGTAGGCCATCATCGACGGGAGGTAGTAGTCGATCGTGGTGATGTTCTGCGTGCCCACCTCAGTGGTGCTCACGGTGATTCCGGGAGTGCCGCCGATGTGCGCCGCCACCGCGAAGTCCTGCGTGATCGCGTTGATCACCTGAGCGGCGATCTGCGAGTCCGAAGGGTCATTGCTGTCGAGCTGGAGGTTCACCCCTGAGTCCGCGCACCCAGTCCCGGTGGTGCACGGCGTGCCGAAATCCGGCCCGATCACCACAACCGCGACAACGTCGTCGTGCTGGAGACGGCTCGTCTCGTGCGACGCGCTCCCCCGCTCCACCACGAGGTTCTTGTCGTGCGAGAGTGTGGAGATATACGCCTTGCTCACCGACGTGCCCGCGTGGTCCACCACGCCGATGTTCACCGACGCGTTGCCACCGCCCAGCACGTTGCCGAGCAGCACCATCAGAAAGATCGGGATGAGCAAAGTGAAGATGAGCGCGGGCCGGTTGCGGAAGCTGCTCCGCACGGTGGTTTTGACGAGCGCGAACCAGCCCCTCATGAGCGAAGGTCCCGGCCCGTCAGGGCGATGAACACGTCCTCGAGAGTGCCCCGCTCGACACGCAGGTCGGTGATCGTCGTGGCGTGATCGCTCTCGGGATGGAGCAGTTGCGCAAGCACCACCTCGGGAGTGCGCGTGATGAGGCGGACGTTGCTGTCGTGGACGTCAACGGTGTCGACGCCCGTCAGCGCGCGTAACGCCACGGCGTCCGGGGCGACGGCGGTGAACTCGATGGTCGTCCCCGGTCCGTGCTCCGCCACGAGGCGCTCCGGCGTGTCGAGCGCGACGATGTGTCCCTGGTCCATGACTGCGACGCGATCGCAGAGCCGCTCCGCCTCTTCCATGTAATGGGTGGTCAGCATCACCGTCTTGCCGCGGGCGCGGAAGCGCTCGATGAAGCCCCAGAGCGAGATCCGCGCCTGCGGGTCGAGACCCGTTGTCGGCTCGTCCAGGAAGACGACGTCCGGGTCGTTGACCATCGCGAGCGCGATGCTCAGGCGCTGCTGCTGGCCGCCGCTGAGCTTGCTGGTGATCTGCTTCGCCTGAGCGACGAGGTCGAACTCCTCGAGCAGTTCGGCGGTGTCACGCGTGTGGTCGTAGAAGGCCCGGAAGAGATCGATCGACTCCGTGACCGTGGTGTAGTTGGGCAGCGCGGTGGCCTGCAGCTGGACGCCGATGCGGCGCTTCACCGCGACCGGGTGCTGCTTGATGTCCGTGCCGAGGACCAGCGCCGAGCCGCTGTCGATATCCCGGAGCCCCTCGAGCATCTCGAGGGTCGTGGACTTGCCCGCGCCGTTCGGTCCGAGCAGGCCGAAGATCTCACCGCGCTCCACCGAGAAGCTCACAGCGTCCACGGCCAGGATCTGGTCGTAGCGCTTGGTGAGATTCGTGGCCACGATGACGGTCTGCGGGATCTCGGGGACCGAGGACGTCGACGGCGACCCCGGTGCGGCTGTGGCAAAGGTGGCCGTCGCCGCGGGCGACGGCTTGTGGGAGCGGCCGGCCCGGCCGATGCCAGCTCAGCGCTCCCCCGGCGACTGATGAAGACCATCGCGCCACGCGCCACAAGCAGGATGCCGACGACTGCCAGGATCAGCGCATGTTCGGTGCCTGACTTACCGCCGCCGGCCTCGCTGACAGCGGCCAGGATGAACGCAACCAGCGCGAGCGCCCAGGCGATGGGCACACGTGAAAAGGGGCTGGGAAGTCGGGCATTGCCAAGCATGGGTCTCTTCTGAGCCGCCCATGATGGCGAATGGGACCGTCGACGCCGCTCCGGCCATGCCGGTTAAGCGGCGGCGGCAATGCCTGTCAGTCGCCAGCCACGATGCGCCACGAGCCATCCGCCGTCGGCGACCTCGTGCTGCTCGTCCTCCGCGCTCGTGTCGACGGAGGGGTCCCGCTCGAAGGTCCAGTCCTGCGTGACCGAGGTGGTGCCGTTGATCCCGAAACGCACCACCGCGCGCTCCATACCGCTCACGACCGACGCGGCTGTGACCTCGGCCGAGGAGATGTCGGCGTCGAGCTCGGGCGCCCCTTCGCTGTGCGAGTCCTGGAGCACGCGAAACGCGTCGCGCGCGATGAGCAGGAAGGTATCCGGGGTGAATGCGGGGTCCACCTTGGCGACGGCAGAGAGATCGAGGCCCGGTGTCGCCTCCTCGCCCCGTTCCTGGAACTCACGCCCGAGGTCACTGACCATCTTGTCGTCGAGCGTGTCGATCTGCTCCTGGTCGGCCTCGCGACTGGCGAGACGGCTCCCGATGCCCGTGACATGCAGGATCTCGGAACCGGCGGACTCGGCGAGAGAGTCAAATGGCAGCGCGTCGCTCATCGATGTACCTCTGAATTGGGGGATGCGAGGCGAAATCTACTGACGGCGGGCCGATGAGAACCGGCCGTCGCCGGGTTGTAGCCGATCGTTGATCGAAGTCATCGCCGAATGTCTCAGGCGACGGCAGCTGGTTGAGCCCCGCTGCTGGCTTGTGGCCGGCGCTCACGGAGATGCAGGTCACCGCGCCATTCGGAGCGGGCAAGGACCAGTTGCACGCCACTGACGCGGCGCTCGAGAAAGACCGCCTCGCAGGAGGTGAAGTAGAACCGCCACATGCGAAGGAACTGCTCGTCGAAGCCGAGCAGCCTCGCATCGGACCAGCGGTCCTCGAGCCGGCGCCTCCAGTCGGAGAGGGTCCGCGCATAGTGCGGCCCGATGTCCTCGAGGTCGAGGATGCGGAGGTCGCTCGCCCTCGTCACGAGTCCGCGATTGCAGTGACCGACGGCAGGCAGCCGCCCGGGAAGATGTATTGCTTGATGAAGTCCTTCCGGGTCTTCGCTCGCTCGTACTCGTGGTCGTCGATGACGATGCATTGCAAAGCCATGCGACCGGTTGGGCGAACGAGCCGGGAGCACGTCGCGAAGAACGCGTCGTGCAACCGCCAGTCGACAGCCTCGATCATCTCGATGGACACCAGGTGCGAGAACTGCCCCTCCAGATCGCGATAGTCCTTGTTGAGCACTGTGATCCGGTCGCTCAACCCGGCCTGTGCGACTGCCGTCGTTGCGTACTCGAACTGAGGCGTCGAGATGGTGGTCGTGGTGACGCGGCATCCGTAGCGTGACGCCGCGTGCAAGGCGAAGCCTCCCCAACCACCGCCGATCTCGATGACGTCGTCGGCCGGCCCCAGGTTGAGCTTGCTGCAGATCCTGTCGAACTTCGCGGTTGACGCGTCCGCGAGCGTGCTGGCATCGGACTCGTAGATGCCGCACGAGTACGCCATCGTTGGATCGAGAAACAATTCGAAGAACTCGTTCCCGATGTCGTAGTGCGCCTGGATGTTCCTGCGGTCATCGGCTTTCGAAGGCTGCCCGAGCCGCCGTGCCGGGCGCAGCATCACGTCCCGGAGCGGCATGACCCGCTTGGTGGCCCTGTTGAGCCGATCAAGGTTGCGCGCCAGCAGGCGAACCACTGCGACCACATCGTCGCTGTCCCAGCCCCCATGGAAATACGCCTCGCCCAATCCGGCGCTCCCTCGCGTGACGACGGCCCGCCACACCGCCGGATCGTGGATGTGGACCGTGGCGTGCAGGCTGTTCGGCCCGCCTTGACCGAACGTCCTTCGCCGGGTGCCTTCGACGACGGTCAGCGTTCCATGCTCGAGGCGTCCCAGCAGCGCGATCGCGACACGGCGTGAGAGTCCGCTGTCGCTCGTGGTGCGGCGATGGAACGTGCGGTGGCATCGCTCATGCCGCCGCCCTGAGGTGTGCGACGTAGGGTGCGCGACGGAGCCAGAGTTGCGCGGCGTGCGTGTAGATCCCTGCGGACACACGGTGTGTCATCAGCGGGTATCGCACCAGCATCGCCGCGACCGCGCCTCGCGTCAGTGGCCGGCGGCGCAACGACAACCCCGCCCGGAAGACCACCGACCCGGCACGCGTGACAGTGATCCCGAGCCCACACCGCGTCCCCGGCTCCGTGAAGCGGAACTGATAGCTGAGATCCATGGGCAGAAAGGGTGATACGTGGAGGGCCTTCGCCTCGTTGTCCACCTCGCGAACTCCTTCGCGAGCATCAAGAACGTACGCGTGCGATTCACCCCACGGTGTGTTGGTCACGTCGGCCACGACGGCCTCGAGCGCTTCTCCTGCGTCGTAGCAGTAGTAGAGCGCGATGGGATTGAAGCACCATCCCCATGAGCGGTGGTGAGCCAGCAACCGGACCGGGCCGTTCGGACGGAAACCGGCGCGGCGCTCCACAAGGTCGAGGACCGTGTCCCGGAGAGGTACGTCGGGATTGCCCATGAAATCTGCTCGACGGAAGGTGACCGGGGCTGCTCGCTCCGCGCGCCAGAGTGGCGCGAGATCTGTGAGACCCTCGACCTCGTCCAGGTCGAGCAATGGCATGGCGACGCGGCGGACGAAACCGCCCGCGTGAGCGCCGGTGCGCTGATGCATGACGGTGCCTTCGTACAGCGCTGACCGCCTCATCGCGCGAGGACCGGCTCACGCCGCGGCGCTCTCGAGGTCAGCAGCTCCGTCGTCGTGAGCGCGCTCTGTACGGCGTCCTCGTGGAAGCCGTACCCCCAGTACGCGCCGGCGTAGTGGGTGTTGAGGCGGCCGTCGATCTCGCCCCGCCGCCGCTGAGCTTGCAGTGCAGCGACGTCGAATATCGGATGCGCGTAGTCGTCGGACGCCAGGATCGCGACGGGTCGATGGCTCCGTCCGCGTTGAGCGTGATGCAGTAGTTGGTCGCCGAACGCAGTCCCTGGAGGCGGTTTGCGTAATAGGTGAGAATCGGCACCTGCTGCTCCGCTTGGACTCTGCGGTAGTTCCAGCTCGCCCATGCGCGCCGGCGCCGTGGCAGCAGGCTTTGGTCCGTGTGCAGCGTGGTTCGGTTTCGTTGGTAACGGAACGCGGCCAGTATCTCCAGTTCCGGTCGAGTTGCGCGACTCAGCAACTGGAGAGAGACATCCGCGTGAGTCGCGAGCACAACCTTGTCGAACCGCTCGCCGTCTGGGTGCGAACCGCTGTGGATAACGACTCCCTCGTCGTCTCGCTCGATGCTGCGCACCGCGCAGCCGGTGCGAATACGATCGCGCCACGGGTGGGTGAGGCGACGAACGTATTCGAAGGATCCGCCGCTCACTGTGCGCCACTCCGGTCTGCCGCCGAACGCCAGCAGACCGTGCCGGTACAGGAAGCGGGCGAACGGAGCCACCGGAAACTCCGTGAACCGCAGCGGATCCGCCGACCAGATCGACGCCCCGAGCGGCGTCAGATAGTCATCGACGAAGCCGCGCGAGTACCGGCCCGCAATGAGGAACTCCTTGACCGAGGTGGTGATGTCGTCGCTGTCGACAAGTCTGCGCGCCGCGCGGTTGAATCGCGGGATGTCCGCGATCATGTGTGCGAACGACGGTCTGAAGAGATTGCTTCGCCTCGCCAGCAAGGTGTTGAGACTGGTCGTGCGGTATTCAAGTCCGGAGACCAGCGACGAGACGCTGAAGCTCATCTCGCTCGCCTGCGTCGCCACTCCGAGCCCCGCAAGCATCGCGGAAAACCTGGGGTAGTTGCGCTCGTTGTAGACGATGAAGCCGGTGTCGATGCCAAGCGTCTCCTCGCCGTCGCGCACTGACACCGTATGGGAGTGCCCACCCACCCGTTGATCTGCCTCGAACACGGTCACGTTGTGGTCCCGGTGGAGCACATGGGCAGCCGTGAGGCCGGCGATACCGGCTCCGACGATGGCGATCCGTTCCATCGACCTAATTTAGTGCTAAATTATGTGGGAGTCAAGTCACGCACACCGCAGGTCAGGCAATGCCCCGCTACAGCACCGTCATCAAGTCCACATGGAGCGTGGAGGATGCTTTCGCGTTCATGAGCGACTTCAGCAACGCGCCGCATTGGGACCCTGGCGTGCTGTCCGCCCGGCGCATCGACACGGGAGCTGTCCGCGAGGGCTCAGCGTTTGATCTCGTCGTCGTCTTCGCGGGGAGGAAGGTCAGGCTCCGTTATGCGGTGCGCACCATCGAAGCCGCGCAGCGAGTTGTGTTCGTCGCATCGACGAGTTCGCTCGAGTTCGGTCGATACGCTGACGTTCTCGCAAGTCGGTGATGTGTGTCTCGTGGCGTATGACGCGGAAGTCAGGTTCAAAGGCTTCGCTGCTGTCGCCAATCCCCTGCTCGGTCTCGGATTCCGACGCATCGGCGATCGAGCGCGAGATTCCTTGCGAGCGGTGCTCACGACCGAGAGAGTGATCAACGGCAACCGTCTCCGCGCCGGACTGGATCGCGCGCTCGAAGCATCTGTTGTCGGCAGCTTCACCCGCATCGGTTTCGCGGCCCGGAGCCGTCTGTTCCGGTGGGAACCGCTGTCAACATCTCGAATGGACGGCAAGGTTTCGGTCGTCACGGGGGCCACGTCAGGCCTGGGTCTCGTGACGGCAACCGAGCTTGCTCGCCTCGGGAGTCGAGTCGTCATCCTGGTGCGCGACGCGGAGCGCGGTCGCGCAACCGTCCGCGCGATTACAGCGGCGACGGGCAACAGCGACCTCTGCGTTATCCCAGCGGACATGGGCGATCTCGACTCCGTACGGCGGGCAGCACACGCTCTGCGGGACACCGCACGCGTCGATGTGCTCGTACACAACGCCGGAGCGCTGAGTAGGACCAGACGGGTGAATCCGCAGGGCATCGAGCAGACTCTTGCAGCGCACCTTCTCGGGCCGTTTCTGCTCACCAGCCTTGTCGGTGCGCAGCTGAGGAACGGCTCATCGCGAGTGATCTTCGTCACGTCGGGTGGCATGTATTCCGAGCCCCTCGACGTGATGTCGCTTGAGATGAGCAGTGACTTATATAACGGCGTCACCGCGTACGCACGGGTGAAGCGCGCGCAGGTGTCGTTGGTGGAGTACTGGGCGCCGCAGCTCATTCCCTTCGCAATTACCATGTCCGCGATGCATCCTGGTTGGGCTGACACGCCCGGAGTACGCACATCGCTTCCGGTCTTTCATCGCGTCGTCGGTCCCTTGCTGCGAAGTGCGTCTGAAGGGGCGGACACGATCATCTGGCTCGCATCCGCGCCAGGCGCCGGTACCCCGTCCGGATCGTTGTGGCTGGACCGCCGGCAGCGCAGCCCTCATCGGCTGAGCCGCACCCGCCGCAGCGATACGATCGCCGAGCGCACGCGGCTCTGGGCGTTCTGCTGCGAGCGGAGCGGTGTCACCGCAGACGAACTGGCGACGTTGTCATGAGCGGCGACGAGACGTATGGGCTGCGAGAGGCCGCTGAGCTTCTCGGCGTCCACTACATGACGGTTTACCGCTACATCCGTACCGGGAGGCTCCCAGCGCACCAAGCGGGATCGCAGTGGCAGGTCTCGGCTGCAGACCTCAAGCGCTTTGGGCGGACAACGAAGGTCACCGGTGGGCGGGGCAAGCGTTTCCGGCTCGACGCGGACGCGGCTGAGCGCTTGGTCGCCCGGCTGCTGGTGAGCGATGAGAACGGGAGTTGGGCCATCGTGGAAGAAGCACTGGCCGGCGGCGCCGCGCCCCGCAATGTGTATGTCGACCTCTTTGGGCCGGCCCTGCGAATGATCGGCGACCTCTGGGCGCGTGGCGCCATCACCGTCGCAGACGAGCACCGTGCATCGGTGGTCGTACGTCGGTTGGTGGGACGCCTCGGGCCGCTCTTCCGCACACGGGGTCCGCGGACGGGCACGGTGATCGTCGGCACCCCGGCGGGTGAGCGCCACGAGTTGCCGACTGCTTTCGCTGCCGATATGTTGCGCAGCCTCGGCCTCGAGGTCGTCGATCTTGGCGCCGACGTGCCCGCTGATGCCTTCGCTGCATGCGCGGCTGCCGCCGACTCACTGACGGGAATCGGGATAGCGGTGACACTGTCGCGCCACGGCGGGAGCCTTGGGGCCCTGATACGGACGATCAGGAATGCCGGCGTCACTGCGCCGATCGTCGTGGGTGGCGCCGGGATCACCAACGCGCGCGCGCGCGCGCTTGGCGCCGACCACTGGGCTCACGACGTCGACGATGCCGTTCGCCTCCTCGCCGCGCCGTGAAAGTGCGTGCGGCGACATCCGGAAAGACATGACCACCAGGCTCCGCGTGAGTACGACGATCAATGCATCGGTGGGAAGCACGTGGTCGGCGATCGAGCACATCGACACGCATGTGCGCTGGATGGCTGACGCGCAGTCGATTGTCTTTGCCACGCAGCAACGTGCGGGTGTCGGGACGACATTCGACTGCTACACGAAGATCGGCCCCTTCCATATCGTCGACACCATGTCGATCACCGAATGGGCGCCCGGCGCTGCCATGGGAGTTGAGCATCGTGGGGTGGTCGGCGGCGTCGGAGTCTTCACCCTGCGGGATGCCGGCGATCACCGGACGCGTTTCTCCTGGGAGGAGCGCCTCGACTTTCCTTGGTGGTTCGGTGGGGTCGTGGGGGAAAAGGTGGCCGCACCGATGCTTGCCCGACTCTGGCGTGGAAACCTTGCTCGCCTCAAGCGCATTGTGGAAGCGCAGTCGGACGAGACAAAAAGAAAGAGCGGCCCAGGCTCTCGCCCGGACCGCCCTTTCGGGAATCGGATCAGTTGCTGATCAGTACTCCGGCATCGGCGGGCCTGCCGGTGCTCCCTTCTTCTCGGGGATATCGGTGATCAGCGCCTCGGTGGTGAGCAGCAGCGCGGCGATCGACGCCGCGTTCTGAACCGCCGACCGGGTGACCTTGGTCGGGTCGATGATCCCGGCCTTGACCATGTCGACGTACTCGCCCTTGGCGGCGTCAAAGCCCTGGCCCTTGGGGAGGGACTTGACCTTGTCGACCACGACGGAGCCTTCCATACCGGCGTTCTGCGCGATCTGGCGGAGGGGCTCCTCGAGCGCACGGCGGAGGATGTTCACACCGGTGAGCACATCGCCCTCGGCCTTCACCTTGTCGAGCGCGGGGATCGCGTTCACGAGCACGACTCCACCACCAGGCACGATGCCCTCTTCGACTGCGGCGCGCGTGGCGGACACGGCGTCCTCCATGCGGTGCTTCTTCTCCTTGAGCTCGGTCTCGGTCGGAGCGCCGACCTTGATCACGGCAACACCACCGCTGAGCTTCGCGAGACGCTCCTGGAGCTTCTCCTTGTCCCAGTCGCTGGTGGACTTGTCGATCTCGGCCTTGATCTGCTCGATGCGGCCCTTGATCGCGTCCTTGCTGCCGTTGCCCTCGACGACGGTGGTGTCGTCCTTGGTGATGCTCACGCTGCGGGCGCGGCCCAGCGAGCTGAGTTGCGCGGAGTCCAGCTTGAGGCCGACCTCCTCGCTGATCACCTGGCCGCCGGTCAGGATCGCGATGTCCTGCAGCATCGCCTTGCGACGATCACCGAAGCCTGGGGCCTTGACCGCGACGGCGTTGAAGGTGCCGCGGAGCTTGTTGACGATGAGGGTGGCAAGCGCCTCGCCCTCGACATCCTCAGCGATGACCACGAGCGGCTTGCCGCTCTGGACGACCTTCTCCAGGATGGGGAGCAGGTCCGCGATCGCGGAGATCTTCTTGTCAGTGATGAGGATGTACGGATCCTCGAGCACGGCCTCCATGCGCTGGGCATTGGTGACCATGTACGCGGAGATGTAGCCCTTGTCGAACTGCATGCCCTCGACGAGCTCGAGCTCGGTCTCGAGGCCCTTCAACTCCTCGACGGTGATGACGCCGTCCTTGCCGACCTTCTCCATCGCATCGGCAACGGTTTCGCCGATGGTGGGGTCAGCTGCGGAGATCGAGGCGACCTGGGCGATCTTCTCGCGCTCGGAGATCGGGATCGACTGCTCCTTGATGGCCTTCACGATCGCCTCAACGCCGAGCTCGATGCCCTTCTTGAGCTGGATCGGGTTGGCGCCGGCGGCCACGTTCTGCAGGCCGGCTGCGATCAGGGCCTGGGCGAGAACGGTTGCGGTGGTGGTGCCGTCACCAGCGATGTCGTTGGTCTTGCTCGCCACTTCCTTGACCAGCTGGGCGCCCATGTTCTCGAAGGGCTCCTCGAGCTCGATCTCCTTGGCGATCGTGACTCCGTCGTTGGTGATGGTGG
Organism: Candidatus Dormiibacterota bacterium; assembly: GCA_963833055.1. Classification (GTDB taxonomy): domain Bacteria; phylum Chloroflexota; class Dormibacteria; order Aeolococcales; family Aeolococcaceae; genus Palsa-851. The sequence goes on from CAWHWM010000020.1 coordinate 64,253, forward strand.
GCGAGCCGAACTTCTTGTCCAGCACGACGTTCCGGCCCTTGGGACCGATCGTGATCTTGACGGCGTCGGCAACCCTGTCAACCCCTCGTTTGAGATGGGCGCGGGCCTCGACGTCGAATAGCAGTTGTTTGGCCATGGTTCCTCCTGGTTTGTTCCTCTAGCCTGGGTTCCAGGGGCTAGTTTAGCACTCGGGAGGTCTGACTGCTAGCGGGTGCCGGGGGCGAGTGCTAAAGGGTGGTGCGGGTGGTGGTGGCGGGAGCTGTCGTGGCGGGAGGGCCTTGGTCCGGCTGGTCGCGGGGCTCGGCCGCTGAGGTGGGAGTGCCGGAGGCTGCGGTGACTGGCGTTGAGCCTGGCGACGAGGCGGCCCTGGGCGACAGGCACGTGTCGCCAGGGCGTGCTTTCGCTATGGGTGTTTGCGCTCGTGTGGATGTTATGGCCTTTGATGTCAGTAACGTGACACGGAGACACTTTGTCCGTGTTGGGGTCCGTACGGTGACGAACAGATGTTTGGTACGATCTCGGCATGGAAGCGCTCGTCACGCCGGATGCGAGAGAGCGCTTGCGTGATGACGTCGACGCGCTCGTCGCTGAGTCGATCGACGGCGTCACGTCATCCGAGTTGGGTGCCGACATCATCGAGATCAGCCTGGCCATCGATCGGCTCGAGGCTGAGCGGATCCGGCGCATCCACCGCTTTCATGCCGATCGCGGCGCACTCGTCCGAAGGCTGGACGACGGTGTCCTGGCTGCGGCGCTGCTGCCGCATGACCGCCAAGGCAGCCGCGTATCGCGTCCATCTGGCGCGGACCCTCGGCGAGATGCCGGCTGCGCTCGACAGCGCTCGCGCCGGGCGCGCGTCCTTCACCAACGTGGCGATGATCGGCCATCTCGCCGGAGCGGTCGGGGTCGAGCAGCTGGCCCCGTACGAGGCGTTCCTGGTGGAGGCTGCAGAGAAGGTCGAGCCTCGCCAGATGCGCTACGTCACGCACGCAACCCGGCTCGGCATCGATCCTGACGGTGTGCTCGCCGACGAGAACCACGCCCACGAGCAGCGCTGGTTCAACTGCGATCAGACCTATGGCGACGTGTTCGTGGTGAGCGGGCTGCTCGATGCGGAAGGAGGGGCGCTGCTCAAGACCGCAATCGATGCGCTCAGTCATGGGATGAGCCGTGGGGAAGGGCGGACGCCCGCGCAGCGGCGTGCAGACGCGCTGGTTGACATGGCGGCGACGCAGTTGCGCTGTGGCGATCACCGCGATGTGCATGGGCAGCGGCCGCATCTGAACCTCACGGTGAGCGCGGAGACGCTGCGCAGCACGACACGCTGCGTGCAGAGCTCGGTGCGGGAATCCGTGCCAGGTGCGCTCGTCCGCTGGTGCAGCCGGCCGAGTTGGGTGGCGTGGGGCCGATCCATGCTGAGACCGCACGCCGGATTGCGTGCGATGCAGTGCGGACAGTTGGTCACGGTTGCGCGCCGACGCTGGTGCGGGAGCGGCTGACGTGATGCAGCCTGGATACCGTCGCGGCCTCCGGTCCCGCTCTCGGTGGGACGGGCCACGCGCACTATCCCCGCGTCCATTCGCACCGCACTGAATCTTCGTGATCAGGGATGCCGCTTCCCGGGCTGTGATCGACCACCGGCGTGGACGGATGGTCACCACATCATTCACTGGTCGAATGGCGGGCCTACAGAGCTCGACAACCTGGTCTCGCTATGCCGGATGCATCACCGCCGCGTGCACGAGGAGCGGTGGCAGTCTGCATCGCGTTGACGGCATTGCCGTTGTGGAGCCGCCTCCCTGAGTCGGGCGACTGGCTGATGCCGGCGAAAAACCGAAGAGACCCGTGACGGCGATGTGTTCACCCCCGACACGAGCGTCGCGCCGAGGTTGATGGGTTCTACCTTCCTGAGCCTTGCTTCTCTCACTTCGCGCCCGCCACGGATCTCCGCGGAGAACGGTCTCGTAGCGCGACGACAAGTGCCTGTCGCGTCAAACGGCGTTACTGAGCGCATCGACGCGCATCGAACTCGAGGCGCGCGCTCGTGCTTGCTTGGCATGCTTGAGATCCCGCGACGGCACCAACATTCGGAGGATCCATGCACGCCGCTGTTGTGACTTCATTCGACGCGCCGCCCCGCTATCAGGAGTTTCCGGCCCCGACTCCCAGTGACGGCGAGATCCTCGTCGACGTGATTGCGGCCGGGTTGCATCCTCGCGTCCGGTCGCAAGCCAGCGGCTCGCACTACACGAGCACGGACGAGCTCCCGCTCGTCCCAGGAGTTGACGGAGTCGGCCGCGACGCGGACGGCGTCCTGCGCTACTTCATCCTCGGTGACACAACGATGGGCTCGATGGCCGAGAGGACGGTTGTGAATCCTCGCCGCAGCGTGGTGCTTGCCGCTGACTCCGATCCCATTGCGATTGCAGCTGCGATGAATCCAGCCATGTCCTCATGGGTTGCACTGCGCCAGCGGGTGACGTTCCAAGCGGGCCAGAGCGTCCTGGTGCTCGCCGCCACCGGTAACGCCGGTCGCATGGCGGTTCAGGTCGCGAAGCTCTTCGGTGCCGGCCGCATCGTTGCTGCCGGGCGCGGCGCGGACCGCCTCGCAGAGTTGCCGGCGCTCGGGGCAACTGACACCGTCCTGCTCGAGGGCGAGCCTGACGACATCGCGCACCGGCTCGGCGAAGCCGCGGGGGATGTCGACGTGGTGATCGACTACCTCTGGGGCGAACCGACGGTTGCCGCGATGGTCGCGATCGTTCTGGCTCGGACCGACAGCGGGAAACCGCTGACCTGGATCGAGATCGGCTCGGTTGCTGGAGTGGTGGCTCCGATCCCGTCGGCAGCGCTACGTTCTACTCGGCTCCAGATCGTTGGAAGCGGTCAGGGCTCGGTCAGCGCGCGGGAAATCGCCGCCGAAATCCCGGCGCTTGCGGAGGAGATCACGAAGGGGACGTTCTCGGTCGAAGCAGAGGCGACGCCGCTTGCACAGGTGGAGCAGGCATGGGCTGACACCAAGACGAGAAAGCGCATCGTTTTCACGCCGTAGCAGGCGACTAAGGGGGGACTCAGGCGCGGATCTTTCCGCGCAGGCGCTCCACCGCTTCGGCGAGCTCCCATACCGACTCCAGCGCCAGGTTGAGCTCGCTTGCGGTTGGCGGCAACTCATAGACGCGGTGGTGACATGCGTTGGAGAGCGAGTTCCATGTGAGCATCGTTCGCCCGCCGAGCTCGCGGTCGTTGAGCATGTCGCCGACGCAGAGCAGCTGACAGCGCGTGGACGTCCGTTCCAGTCCCGGTGCCGTGACCTCCCACAACCGAGCCATCGCGAGCTCCAAGCCCTGGCGTGCAAGCAGCGCCGCGGCGCGTGGCCATAGCCCTGCAGTCGCGGCGTCGTCGTCGCGAATGAGGTCACGCGCCGCAGAGACAAGCCGGTGGGCGTCGACGGTATTCACCTTCGCAGTACCACATCGCGAATCAGGTCGCGGGCCGCAGCGACAAGCCGGTGCGCATCCACGACGCCGTTCAAGTGCGTGTCACCGTTCGGCCAGCATCGCGTGCGTCAGCCGTTCCACGCTGCGGATGAACGAAACAGGATCGCCGACGACCTTCCCGCTGTGCGTGCCACGGTTGCACTCGCGCACTGCGTCGACGGCCGCGGGATGCTGCTTCAGCAGAAACCCGGCGACATCGCCACTCCGGTCAGGATCATTCAGGAACGCCAGCGCCAGCCACATGTTCAGAGTCGTCGGTGCCGCAAGCGCTTCCTGTACGTCTGCGAAGGTCTTGCCCTGGTGCAACAGACGTCGCGTGGTCGCAAGCGATGCAGCGGCCTCGAGCGCGAGACGGCAGAAACCCGGGATCACGCGCAGCGCCTCGGTGGGAACGTCGCGGCTCTTCGCAACAGCAAAGGCATCCTCGATATAGCGCTGTACCGGATCGGAGATTCGGCGCAACTCCACAACCGACTGCTCACGCCGCACCACCTCGATCACCGTCGCTGCAATGTCAAGTGCGCGCATCGCATCGGCGAGACGCGTGTCGTGGGTGAGGACAATGACCTGGCGGTCCTCTGGCTGCGCGAGCGAGCACTGTGGCGAGACCCGCGACCTTGGCCGGATCCATCGCCTGCACCGGGTCGTCGATGACGAGAAATCGAAACGGTGATTCCGGCATCGACGCACGCGGCAGGAACAGCGAGAGCGCCAGGCAGTTGAGCTCGCCCTGGCTCATGACGCCGAGCGCGGATCCGTCCTCGCCATCAACCTTGACGTCGAGCGCGAGGCGTCGTTGGTTCTGGGCGCCGAGCAAACGGAGGTCGCCGAGCGAGACATTGCTGTCCTGGCGCAGCTCCGTCCAGTTCTCCTGGACCGCGCCGGCGATGGGACGGAAGCGCTCGTCGCGTAGCTCATCGTGCGCATCCCTGAGCCAGCGCTCCGCATCCTTGATGCGCGCGGCTTCGACTTCCGCCGCCTGGGCTCGGCGGCCGAGGGGCAGCCACAGCGCGATGGCGTCTGCTGCCGGACGCCATGCACGTTCAAGGCGCTCGAGCTCACTCGCCGCGGCTCTGCGAAGATCGGCCACTACGGCGATCAGCGGCGGGCCGTGTGTCTCGAGATGGCCGGCCAGCGAGAGAGCGTCCTCATCGGCAGAAACCGAAGCCCAGCGCTCCCAGAGCTCCATCGCGGGGCGGATATCAATACCGGCACCTGCGCCGTCGCGGAGCGCCTTCTGCGGTGCTGTGATCAGCTGGCGCGCCTGGCCCATCGCGTTGTCGACCATGCCGCGCGCTTTGCGCACAGCGTCTGCCTCTGCTCGAAGTGCGAGCACCTTGTCGCGCGCCTCGACGCGCCATTGATATGTCAACACACCGTCGGTTCCGCAGACCGGACACTGCTCCCCTTCCGCGTGGGCATGGACATCCAACGCTTGTTGCAGCAGTTGCGCGATCTCATGCGCTCTCCCGGCATCGGTGCCGCGAAGCCGTTCAGCCGCGGCGTGCGCATCGCGGAGCTCGGTGATCGCGGCGTTGAGCTTCTCGCGATCAAGCACCGGCAAACCCGCGAGGTCGCGGAGCTTGCGTAGCACGCTGCGCTCGTCACTGTCTGCATCGCCGCCGACGGTGCCTGCGACCGCCTCGAGATCCCACGTCTTCGCGGCGAGTGCAGTGCGCACGCGGCCGGCTCGTTCGTCGTCGGTCCTGTCGAGGATCGCGCGCAAGGTGGGCAACGCATCGCGGGCATCCTTGGCTTCGCGTTCTCGTGAGAGGCGCGCCTTCTGCAATACCTGTTGTGCGATGGCGAGATCGCCGAGTCCGAGGATGCCGGCAAGCGCGTCGTAGAGCTTCGACTGTTCGCGATCGAGCGCATGCTCGAGCTCGTTGTGCGAGAGCAGCGGCGGATAGCCGGCGAGCTCGCGTTCCCAGCCCAGCGATGCGATCGTTGCGGGCTTGCCGTCCACGGTGAGTGTGGACCCGTCGACACCGTCGCCTTCCTTCCAGACGCGCGCGACCTCCAGCGGCTGTTTGCGCCCGTCCAGCACAAATTTCGCGGCGATTCGCGTGTGACGGTGATGGAGGTTCTGCCAGCCGTCACGCCACACCTTGACCCGCTGGTCCCAGCGCTGATTGGTGCCGAGCAGGGTCATCTCCAGCGCTTCGGAGAATGACGACTTCCCGGAGCCGTTGCGGCCGACAACGAGCGTGAGTCCCGGACCGGGGTCGATCTTCAGTGAGGTCGGCGGACCGATGCCGCGAAAGCCCTCGACCGCGATCTCTGTCAGTGATATGGCCGCGGAGGCGCTGGTAGCGCCGGCCTGCGCTTCGGACTTTGCCGCCGCGCCAGGCTCACCGCGGAGCACCGCATCGACCAGGTCTGCGCCCTGGAAGGCCGCGAGGATCAGGTCCGCCGCACCACCGGCTGGTGGATCCGACTCGATCCGATCGACGACCAGACCGAGCAGCGCGGCGTCAGGCATCCGGCACCGTCGGTGCGCCGGTGACACGTTTCAGCACGATCTCGTCGGGCGTCCTCCCGTGGTCGACGAAGTACGTCGCACGCCGCCCGTCCTTCTCCAGGTGCACAAGCGATCCGACCTTGAACGTGTCTGCGGGCATCGTGAGCGGCGGCGTACGGACCGGTGTCGGTCCCGGCATCGCGAGCGGCTTCGCCGTCACCGGCTGCAGTCCCGAGACCGCCGGCACCCGCTCCGGGACGACCGGCGTGGCAAGCGGGCCCGCGAGCGCCGGAGCAGCGGCCGCGGCTTCCGCACGATGCACGTGCTGCCGGTGCACCGTCACTCCAACGGCAATCGCGGTGAGGATGAGCACGGGAACGCTGACGTACCAGTACGCAATCCCGAGCGCGATGACGACGGCCAGCACGACGAAGCCGACACAGCCGATGCCCCCGGTGGTGTGCGCCGCCTGACGAACCGCATGGTGCGGCCGGCGGGCGTAGGTCGAGAAGCCTGCCCAGAATCCTCCGGGGAGGCGGTGGCCGAGATAGAAACGCACGCGCCATTCTGGCGCTCACGCCCTGGGCTCTTCGTTGGGCGGCGGGGGCAACGCACAATGGCACCGTGCCAGAACACACCCAGGTTGCACCCCCACTCACTGGCCGCTTCGCCGCGGCATTCGCGCTGGCGTGGGCGGTCCACGGGGATCAGTGGCGGAAGAAGACGGGCATTCCGTACATGGCGCACGTCATGTCAGTGGGAGCCCTGGCTCTCGAGAACGGCGCCGATGAGGACGTCGCCATCGCCGCCCTGCTCCACGACACCGTCGAGGATTCGAAGGACGGTGCGGAGACCCTCGCCGTCATCGACGACCAGTTCGGTGAGCGAGTCGCGCGCATCGTCCTGGCCTGCAGCGACGCGGTTGCCGAGCCCGGGAAGCCCAAGCCCGACTGGCACGAGCGTAAGGAGAACTACCTGCGCCATCTCGACTCAGACGCCGATGCCGACGTGCTCCTGGTCTCCGCGTGCGACAAGGTCCACAACGCGCGCTCCATCCTCACCGACCTGGGCACTGAGGGCGACGTCGTGTGGCAGCGATTCACCGTCACAGATCCGCGGGCGCAGCTCTGGTACTACACGACTGTCGCCGAGATCCTGCAGCGCCGGCTCCCGGGTCCGCTGACCGACGAGCTCGGTCGCATCGTCAAGGAAATCGCCGCGTACGTCCCCAAGGCTGGCCTGATCAGATCAGGACGGGCTCCAGGACCAGCTCTTGATGAGCGACGCGACCGCTGCCTCACCGGCTGCCCGCATCGAGGGCTCGGTGTCCAGCTCCACGAGGTACACGCTCAAGCCGTGTTTGTCGAGCTGGTCTTCCTGGACGATTGACATCCCGCCGGTCGTGTACGTGAGGGTCACGGCTGCTGCGGGGTCGCCATCGAAATGCACGCTGTGGATTGCCGTCGCCACCTTGACGCCGACAGCGTTTGGCGGCGTTCCGACGACACCGGTCATCAACTGAGCCGGCGTCAAAGTCGCCAGATCCTTCGCCCCTGCCTGGGCAAGAACGGACAGTGGTTCCACCAGCACCGTGATACCGATTGCACCCGCAACGGGAATGCCTGAAGTATTCAGCGCGCCGTGCGAGCTCAGCTCGTATGCGCTGACGCCTCCGCTGCTCTCGGTGCTGGCCTGCCACGCAATGGGGTACTGCGCGGAGAATCCAGGCCCGGAAAGGGCCTGCGTGGAAGCGGGTGGCGCAGCGACAGACGCTGACCCGCACGCCACTGCCGCCGTGGCCGCGAGCGCAATCACGACAAGAGACCGGGGCACGGCGTTGAGTGTATGGACGCCCTGCAACGGCTCCATCACCGCTGCGACGCAACCCGGTACGGGTCAGATCGAGTTGAGGATCCGCTTGCGCTGCGCGGCGTACTCGTCGTCATTGAGCACACCCTGCTGCTTGAGCGCGTCGAGCTCCTGCAGGCGCGACGAGGCGTCCCCTTGCGGCGGCGACATCCCGGGCAGTCCCGTTTGCGCGTCGCGGGCGAGGATCGCTTCAGCGGACTGGGGCGCCGCGCCCGGGAGCGCAAAGCCCGGCCCTCCCGCGGTGGGAGTCGCGCCGCCGAGCGATACCACCGTCCCAGGTGGCGCATTCGCCGGGATGGCGTAACCGTGGCTGCGTAACAGGTCGAGCGTTGCCTCGCGCGCGGCGGCCGGATTGGCACTGTTCTCCTGTCGCACCTTGAGCAACTGTGCAACCAGGTCCGGGCCGGGGGCAGGACCTCCAACCGGGACAGCGCCCGGGGCGATCGAGCCGCTCGACATGGCGCCGAGGGTGAGCCCGGGGACGCCGGTGGTGCCGTACGCGCGGCTCATGGCGGCGAAGGAGTTCGCCCCGCCTGCGAATTGCCGGCGCCACTGCTGGGCACGTGCGTGCCCACGGGCCACGCCCATGAGGATGAAGCCGCCGATCGACACCCATATGCCGGCGAAGAGCCCGAGAAATCCCAGGTCGTCCGCTGGAGGGCACGGCGGCCCCGAGCAGAAACCGTTCTGGTCGCAACCGCAACTGCCGTTGGAGATGAGGACCGTCAGTCCGTAGACGAAGGCGATGATCCCGCCAACTCCGAGCAACAGCCCGACCCAGGTCAGCACCCCCTTGACCACGCTGGCTGCCCTCCAACAGTCGGTTGCGGTGCGGCCATCGCCGCGGCGCATATGATGCGCGCCGATGAGCGACCAACGTGCACTCGAAGGCCGCGTGGCGCTGGTCACCGGCTCGAGCCGCGGCATCGGCCGCGCGATGTCACTCCGTCTTGCGCGCGAGGGTGCGGCGGTGGTGATCACCGGCAAGTCGGAAGCAGGGACCGACAAGCTGCCGGGCAGCATTCACACGGTTGCCGCGGAGGTCGAGGCCGCAGGCGGATCCGCGCTCGCTGTTCGGGTCGACGTGCGTCACGAGGACGAGGTGAAGGCGATGGTGGACGCGACCATCGAACGCTTCGGCAGGCTCGACATCCTCATCAACAACGCAGGCGCGCTCTGGTGGCAGCCGATCCTGCAGACGCCGCCGAAACGCTACGACCTCATGTGGGAGATCAACGTTCGCGCGGCGTATCTGTGCGCCTACTACGCGCTCCCGCACATGGTGGCGAACCACTGGGGACACATCATCAACTGCTCGCCGCCGATCAGCACACAGCCGAGCCCCGGGCACGTCGCCTACATGACCACGAAGATGGGGATGACCCGGCTCGCGATCGGTATCGCAGCCGAGCACGCGTCGGACGGTATCGCCAGCAATTCGCTCTGGCCGGTGACGATCATCGAGAGCCTCGCGAGCATCAACTGGGGTCTCGGCGATCGGAGCCAGTGGCGGTCGCCGGACATCCTCTGCGACGCGATGATGGAGATCGTCACCACCGAGCCCCCAACGCTGACCGGGCAGCAAATCCTCGACGAGCCGTTCCTCCGCGAGCGCGGCTGGACCGATGAGCGTCTGGACGCCTACTGGCTCGAGGGCAAGCCGCCCGAGCATCCGGTCTACATCGACGGGCGGTCCGGCTCCTCGATGTAGATTCGAGGCGGGCGGGGATCCACCCGTATGATCGAGTCGATGAGTTCCCGCCAGTCGAGGCGACGTCGTCCGGAGATCGCTCGCCGTGGGCGCGGTCGGCGCCGGCGCCGTCATCTCCGCCCGTGTGTTCCTGCGGCCGCAGGTCGGTGCTCCCAGGCGCCTCGTCGACTGGGACGACGTCCGACGGATCGCGGTGGCACGGACTGGCGACGGTGCGGGACGTTCGGCGTTCAACTCGGTGGCTCTCGAGGCGGCGTACACGGAGATGGCCACGCGGGTGGCGCCGATGCTCACCGAGATCACCCAGGTGCCGCTGACCAGCTATCCGCGCTTCGTCGCGCTGGAGCGGACCGGGTTCATCGACGCCAACCTCGGGATGGTGCAGCGCCTCCTGGCCCCGGTCGAACGCATCCGGGCAACGGTGCCGGAATCGCGCGCCACGGCGATGGGCCGGCGAATGCTCGATCGATACGTCGGCGAGCTCTTCGGGCTGATGTCGCGCCGGGTGCTGGGCCAGTACGACCCGGTGCTCGCCCTCGAGGACGTTCCCGGGACCGAACGGCAGGCGAGCGCCCTGTACCTGGTCGAGCCCAATATCGCGGCGATCGAACGCGACCTACGGCTCGAGGGCACCGACCTCCGCCCCTGGCTGATCCTGCACGAGCTCACGCACGCCTGGCAGTTCGAGGTCCACCCATGGCTCGGAGCGCACCTCGAGAGCGTCATGCGCGGCCTCATGCTCGACGCGCTGTCTGCGGACGGCGAGACCCTGCTCCCCTCGCGCCAGATGGTTCGCAAGCTTCCGGACACGATGCGGAGCCAGGTGCACACGATCCGCCACGTGCAGGCGGTGATGAGCGTGCTCGAGGGGTACAGCAACTTCCTGATGCACCGTGCCGGTCGCTCCGCCATCCGCGGGTCCGAGCGGCTCGAGGCGGCGATGCAGCAGCGCCGGCGGCAGCGCGGACCAATCGAGCGACTCGTCCTGACGATCACCGGCCTCGAGATGAAGATGCGTCAGTACGAGATCGGCGAGCAGTTCGCGGTGGGTGTCTTCGACCGAGCCGGTCTGACGGTCCTGAACCGGGTCTGGGAGTCCGCCGAGATGATGCCGACGCTCGACGAGCTGCACCACCCGGAGCGCTGGCTCCGGCGAGCGGCCTGACCATGCCGGCAGCAGCTCCGACGACCGTCAAGGATCGTCTCGCCGCCCAGGGCCACCGGCTGACCCTGCAGCGGATGATCGTCGCGAGCGCGCTGGCGCGAATGCCGCACACGATCAGCGCGCAGGAGCTGTACGAGTCACTCCGGGTTGAGCATCCGCTGCTCGGCCGGGCGACGGTGTTCCGGACACTGGATTTTCTGGTGGACAACGGGCTGGCGCAGCGCTTCGAGGCTGAAGGCCACGTCCACGTCTACACCTCCTGCGCGGACAACCATCACCACCACCTCGTCTGCCGCATCTGCGGGTCGACGACCGAGATCGATGACACGGCGGTGAACCAGCTCATCGATGCGGTCCGAGGCGGGTACGGCTTCGCGCTCGACCACGCGGCTCTGGATTTCTACGGCACGTGCGAGGCCTGCGCGGCCGCGATCAGCGGCTCGTGAGCAGGCGGTCGGATCGCTCCGGTCAGTAGATCGGGGTCAGCCAGGCGGCGTATTTGGGAACGCGCCCGGTCACGACCTTGAGATACGTGTCCTGGACCCGGTTGGTCAGGGGGCCGGGTTCGCCGTCGCCCACCCGCCGGCGGTCGATCTCGATCACCGGCGCCACCTGGGCTCCGGTTCCGACGAGAAACACCTCATCGGCGACATAGAGCTCGGAACGATCGATCGAGCGCTCGCGGACCTCGAGACCGAGCTCCTCGCGCACGAGGTGCATCACCTTCGCGCGCGTGATTCCTTCAAGGATGTTGTCCGAGGGTGGCGGGGTGATGATCTCGCCCTTGCGGACGATGAAGAGGTTCTCGGCGCTCCCCTCACAGACGTGGCCGTCGCCGGACAGCATGATCGCCTCGTCGAATCCGTTCTGCAGCGCCTCACTCTTTGCGAGCGCGGAGTTGACGTACAGCCCGGTGCACTTGGTGCGCACCGGCGCCATCGAGTCATCGATACGGCGCCACGAGGAGACCATGCAGCGGATGCCGCCATTGCCGACGTACAGGCCCATCGGCGCGGTGACGATGGCGAAGCTGTCGGGAACATCGTGCAGCTTGACCCCGATGATCTCGGCCGACTTGAACGAGAGTGGCCGGATGTAGGTGTCCTCGTGGTACTCGTTGCGGCGCAGCAGCTCGATGGTGGTCGCCACCAGCTCTTCCACGCTCCAGGGGATCGTCATCTGGAGGGCGCGCGTGTTCTGGTGCATGCGCTCGAAGTGCTCGGGGAGGCTCAACGCGAAGAGCTGTTCGCGCTCCGGGTTCCAGTACGCGCGGATACCCTCGAACACGCCGGTTCCATAGTTGAGGCCGTGGGTCAGCAGGCCGACCTTGGCGTCCGCATAACGAACGAACTCGCCGTTGAAGAACACCCAGGCCCGTTCACGGAGTGTGGTTGCCTCGGCAATCGGCGCCGGAGCGGTCTGAGTCACTCCGACAGCCTACATCCACGAGCGTCGCCAAGCGCCGCCTCGGTCCACCTCGAAGGACCCTTTGCTATGCTCGCGAGGTCCGGAGAAGCTTACCTGGCACGATGAGCGAGATCGTTGAAGGGATCGCGCCCAGGGATATTGGAGGAGTCATGACCGACGTCATCAAGTCCCGCCCTGGTTCCCTGCCCGTCGCGCGGGATATCCGCTGGAACCCTTCCCCCGCGGAGCTTCGCGAGCTGACGTCGCGAATGCCGAACGCGCGCCACACCGAGTTCGACAACTACAACGTGCAGACCAAGGTCGTCTCGAGGAGCAAGGCGAGCACCTATGTGATCACCGACCATCCTGAGGAACACTCGGACCAGACGATCAGCCGCGCCGAGGGCGCGAAGATCGCGGAGCGGCAGGACGCATACATCCGGGACCAGGACATGCTGGTGATCGACGGCTACATCGGCAATGACCCCGATCGCCGTGTCGCGGCCCGTCTGTACATCGAGGCGGCCAACGCGAACATCGCCGGCATGCAGCACTGGCTGTATTTCGACGCCGAGAATCCCGGACCCGATTTCAAGCCGGTGCTGACGGTCATCTACACGCCCAATCTCGACGCGCCCGGCTATCCCAGCGACCGGATCATCGCCGTCGATCTCGACGCGGGCGTGACGCGTGTCCTGAACAGCGACTACTTCGGCGAGTCGAAGAAGGGCGGGCTGCGGATGTGGAACAAGCTCACCTACGACCAGGGTGGTCTTGCGCTGCACGCGGGTTGCAAGGTGGTCCCGACCGAGCGCGGAGAGCAGGCGCTGCTCATCATCGGCCTGTCCGGCACCGGCAAGACAACCACGACATTCACTCGTCAGAACGACAGCAAGCCGGTGCAGGACGACTTCGTCGCGCTCTACCCGGCGGGCCGGATCGTGGCCACCGAAAACGGGTGCTTCGCGAAGACGTTCGCGCTCGATCCGCGTTTCGAGCCGTCCATTCATGGCGCCGTCTGCAAGCCGGAGGCATACCTCGAGAACGTCTCGCAGAACGACGAGGGCGTTGTCGACTTCTTCGACACTGCGTACACGCAGAACGGCCGCGCCGTCTTCCGCATGGACGCGCTTGGCTGGCACAAGGACGCGCGCGAGGTCAAGTCGGTCGACCACTTCCTGATCCTCAACCGCAACGACAACCTGATCCCCGGGATCGCCCGTCTCAATCGTGAGCAGGCCGCCCTGTACTTCATGCTCGGCGAGACGCGCGGCACATCGGCCGGCGGCGCCGAGGAAGCCGGCAAGTTCCTCCGCGTCCCGGGGACGAATCCCTTCTTCCCGCTGCGTCATGAGCAGCAGGGCAACCGCTTCCTGGAGCTGATGGACAGCAGCAACTTCCAGGTCTATCTGCTCAACACCGGGCGCGTCGGCGGAACGGACGACGATGAGCGCGGCAAGAAGGTGACGATCCCGTACTCGAGCGCCATGGTGAAGGCGATCTCGGAAGGAACGATCGAGTGGGAGCGTGATCCCGACTTCGGCTACGAGGTCGCGTCGTCGCTGCCCGGCATCGATGATCCCGAGATCCTCCAGCCACGGAAGCTCTACGAGCGGCAGGGCCGCATCGACGAGTATCGCGCGCTGGTCGAGAAGCTCAAGAAGGATCGGCGCGAATACCTGGCAACGTTCCCGGGCCTTCGCGAGGAGATCGTCAACGCCGTTTCCTGAGGCTCGGGGCGCCTGACCTCGTTCTAGCGGTCGTGGCAGAAATGGATGCGCGCGGGCTCGAGCGCCTTGAGCCCGGTGAGAGTCGCTCGCCACAAGGCTATGTCGGCTGCCTGCCCGTCCGGCAGTCTCCGAGCGCCCGCGTGCTCCCAGATCGCTCGCGTGTATGCGGCGTCACCGATGAAGAGCTCGGTGCCGGCGTCGGTCGTCGCAATCACTGACTGGTGCCCCGACGTGTGGCCGGGTGAGGTCACGATCCTGAGGTCGTCGGCAAGCTGCACATCGCCGTCGAGCAGCTCGAATTGCATCCCGGACGCCTCGATCCATTCGCTGACCTCGTCGCGGTCGTCGAGCATGCGCTGGTGCTCCGATCGCTGGACCATCAGCGGCGCGTGCGCGAATGCGGGGTTCTGCCCGCAGTGATCGAAATGGAGATGCGTGTTGATCACCGTGGTCACGTCGGCCGGTGAGAGGCCGTGGTCGGCGAGCGCATCTGCAACGGTGCGATTGACCACCTCGAAAAAGCGGAGCACCTCGTCGGGCCCGCCGCACCCCGTGTCAACGAGGACGACGCCGAGCTGGTCATGGAGGATGACGTAGCCGTGCACCGGCCACTTTTCCTTCTGGATGTAGAGGTGGCCGAGGTCGAGGCGCTTGATCTCCATCAGGCCGCGACTTTTCCCCACAACAGAATCCGCTTGAACGGGTAGAAGTACGGGCGCTGATCGCCGAGTGCCGCGTTGAGCCGTTCGCGATACTGCGCGACGAACTCCGAGTACAACGTTTCCGGCATACGCGACTCATAGTCGGTGAGCAGCGTGCCGCGCACCCACTCCACCACCGCGTCCGGCGACTCGAGGATGTGTCCGTAGACCTGCAGCCGCACCGACTGCGCCACAAACCCGAGCGCGTGAAGCAGCGTCGCGTACTCCTCGGGCGGCAGCACCGAGAAGGTTCGCGTGTACCCCTGCATCGCACCGCTGAACGGTTCCTCGCGCGCGATGTCGGCCGCGAGCGTGTGCGACACGTGGTCGAAGTTTGCCGGCACCTGGACTGCGAGCTCGCCTCCCGGAGCAAGCATCGACGTCAGTCGCGCGAACAACGCGGGATGATCCCCGACCCATTGCAATGCGGCGTTGGAGAAGACGACATCGAAGCGTCCGTCGGGCTCCCAACTGCTGATGTCGCCGCGCGTGAAGTGCAAGCCCTCGACCTCGACCGTACGCGCTCGGTCAAGCATCGCCTCTGATGAATCAACGCCGAGTGTCTCCCGAGCTCCGAGGTCGCGATGCAACGCTGCAGTGAGCAGTCCGGTGCCGCATCCGAGATCGACGACTCGGTCCGCGGGACGGCGCGTGATCAGCGCGACGAGATCGTGAAACGGCTGCTCGCGCTCCGAGCGAAAACGCTCGTATTGGGTGGGGTTCCAGGTGTCTCGCGCACTCATGGCACGAGCGGCCGGTCAGGGACGCGAGTCGTCAACATCGGCGGACAGGATAGCGTTGCGCTGGTGCGCTGCAGAGTGTGGACCGGTCTCACCCTGGGAACGGCGCTCTGTGTCATGACGTCGTGCAGCGCCACGCCCGAGACTGCGCCGACAGAATCGCCCACCGCACAGCCGAGTCCGGGGACATTCGCAGCACCCGCTCCGCCGCCGTTGACCCTTCCGGCGATGCCGCTGCTCGTGTTCAAATCCTGCGCGGGCAGTCCGGGCATGCAGTGCTCGACGATGACGGTGCCGCTCGACTACGCCGACCCCAGCGGTCCAACGATCGCGATCGCCGTGGCGCGGCTGCCGGCACGGACGGCGCATCCGGCAGGCTCGATCGTCGTCAATCCGGGTGGTCCCGGCGAATCCGGCATCGACTATCTCGAGGCGGCGGCGAGCCGGTTCGCGACACTGCGTGCCTCATACAACATCGTCTCCTTCGACCCGCGGGGCACAGGACGCAGCGAGCCGGCACGGTGCCTGGCGCCATCAGATCTCGACGCGTATTTCGCGCTCGATCCCATCAACACCTCTGCGGCCAATCAGCAGGCGATCGTCACGCTCTCGCAGCGTTTCGCAGATGGTTGCCTGGCGAAGAACGGCCGCCGGCTGCTGTTCCTCGGAACCCAGTACGTCGCTCGCGACCTCGAGGAGTTGCGCCGCGCCCTCGGCGAACCGAAGCTGACGTACCTGGGTTTGAGCTACGGAACCTATCTCGGTGAGGTGTACGCATCGCTGTACCCGCAGAACGTGCGAGCGATGGTGCTGGACGGCGTCGAGAATCCGTCGCTCCCGTTGCTCACCGAGAGCGAGGATCAGGCCACCGCGTTCGAAGGTGACCTCACCGACTTCGAAACGGGATGCGCGCGCGGATGCGGATTTCCGGGGACGCCCGCAGCGACGATCGCCCAGGTGCTCGCACGGGCGGCAGCCGACCCGCTTCGCGTCGACGGACGGGCGTTCACCCGCGGCGAAGCCCTGACCGGCATCCTCACCTACCTGTACGAGCCGGCCGAGGACCACGCCCTGGAGATCGCACTCGCCGGCGCGCTGGTCCAGGCGTCGCGAGGCAACGCCGGCCCGCTCCTCGGCTCGGCCGACGACTACCTGGGTCGCGCCGCCAACGGCACGTACTCTCCGGTCGCGGAGGCGAATGCCGCGATCGCCTGTGCTGACAAGCCCGTCCCGACCGATCTGTCGACGTACGTCACCGAAGCGCAGCGCATGAACGCCATCGACCCGGTCTTCGGCGCCGATGTCGTCTGGGGTCTGCTGGTGTGCGCGGACTGGCCCTTCCAGCCCGCGATGCCGGTGTTCCACGCCGTCAACACCGCGCCGCTGCTCTTCGTTGGGGCAACCGGCGACCCGGCGACGCCGTATAAATGGGCTGTCGGTGCGCTGCCGTACTTCCCCGGATCCGTCCTCCTGACGCGTGACGGCGACGGCCACGTCTCGTTCGGCAAGAGCAACTGCGCCGACGAGGATGAGGCGGCGTACCTGACACGGCTCGTCCTTCCGCCTTCGGGATCGGTATGCCCGACCAACTGAACCCCGAACCGGGGCTCACCGAGCCGGGCGTGATTCCGGAAGGCGGAATGCCCGAAGGCGGACTTCCCGATGCCGGACCGCCCGGCGTGACGGTCACAGCGCCGGCGCGGCGGCCGATGGCCGGACGCGCCTTCCGTCTGATCGCCGTCGACGCCCGTTCGTTGCGCGAATCGAAGCCGTTCCGGCGGCTCTGGGTTGGGCAGCTCATCTCGCTGGTCGGACGCCAGATCACCACCGTCGCGGTGCCCTTCCAGGTGTACGCACTGACCCGTTCGGCGCTCGCAGTCGGCCTCCTTGGGATCGTCCAGGCGGTGCCGTTGATCTGCGGGTCGATCGGAGGTGGCGCGATTGCCGATCACTTCGACCGCCGGCGCGTGCTGATCGTGACTCAGCTCGGCCTCGCCTCCTGCTCGGCATTGCTCGCCCTCGGCGCGTTCATCGGACACCCGTGGCTGCTCGAGATCTACGCGGTGGTGGCGCTCGCTGCACTGGTGGGCGCCGTCGACTCGCCGACACGCACCGCGATCATCCCGAACCTCGTCGGCGTCGACCGCCTGCCGGGTGCGCTCTCGCTCAACATCGTCCTGTTCCAGACAACGCTGATCGCAGGCCCGGCGATCGGCGGCCTGGTGATCGCGCACCTCGGTCTTCCCGCCGCGTACTCGGTGGACGTCGTCACCTTCAGCGCGGCGTTCATCGCCGTCGTGCTCCTGCCGCCGCAGGGGCATTCGTCCACGGAGCGCGAGCGTCCGGTGGCGGCGATCCTGCGTGGGCTGACCTTCGCGCGCCGCCAGCCGGTGATCCTCGGAGGGTTCGCGATGGACCTTGCGGCGATGATCTTCGGACTGCCGCGCGCCGTCTTCCCCGTGCTCGCCGCAACGACATTTCACGCCGGCGCGCAGGGACTCGGCCTTCTCTACGCGGCGCCAGGATTCGGAGCAGTCCTTGCTGCGCTCGCCAGTGGCGCCGTATCCCGCTCGAGGCGGCTCGGCCGGATCATCGTCGTCGCGATCGTCGCTTGGGGCCTGGTCATCATCGCGTTCGGATTCGCGAAGACTCTCTGGGTCGCGCTCGTGCTGCTCGCCGTCGCCGGAGGCGCAGACAGCTTCAGCGCCGTGTGCCGCAACACGATCATGCAGCGCATCGCTCCGGACGAATTGCGCGGGCGCCTCACAGCGCTCTACTTCATGGTGGTGACCGGCGGTCCGAATCTCGGCGACGTGGAGACGGGGGTCGTGGCCAACGCCTTCGGCCCCGAGGTGGCGATCGTCACCGGTGGTGCGCTCTGCCTCGTCGGGCTCGGCGCCGCGGTGATGGCGTTCCCGTCGGTGTGGCGCTACCGCACCGACTAGGTTGCCGGCAGCGGCGAGGCGTCCTTGAATGTCGAGGACGTGAAGAGCTCGGTGGGGAGGCTGTCGAAGAACGACTGGTAGTCGTTCACCGGCGCGAACACCTCAACCCAAATCGCCTGGTAGCTCCCGCTCGCCGTCATGGCCACGGCGTCGACGTATCCGTCCTCCGCGGCGAACTTGGGACCGGCAGTGGGTGTGACGTTCTCGCAGATGGTGATCACGTCGGCTTTGATGAACCCGCCCGAGCCGACCAGCGTGGTGTGTGTCGGCGGGGCCGTGGAGCAGAACTTCGCTTTGGGATCGCCACTCGACTGGTCACCCGCGAGCAGATCCTGATCGAGCTCGGCATCCGTGGTCGTGACGGTGAGCGGCTCGCTCTGCAGGCCGATCGCATCGTCGTCGTTGTTGTTCGGGGTCAGCACGATGTAGTCGGACGCCTGATCGTTGATGGAAAACCCCGGTGGGATATACACCGTCGCGAAGGGAGTCGTCGTCAATCCCGTCGACGTGGATGTCTGTGTCTGCGAGCCGGTGGTCGGGGCCGGGACATTCGGCGGCGCCGAGACCGACGGTGACGACGCGTTGGTGCGCAGCGCTGCCCCGATCGCCCCGATGCTCCCGAAGACCACGCTGATGATGCCGACGATCGCGATCACGCTGAAGCGTCCGGTGCGGTGCATCGGCGCCGCACCCGACGGCGGCGCCATATATGGACTTGTCCCGGGGGAATAGCCAGGTGGGAGGTAGTTGGTCGCGTCCGAGGTCGTTGGCGCGGCAGCGCCGGCCATGACCGGCGTTGCAAGCGGTTCGCCGAGATTCGGAAGCGCGACACCGGGAAGGTCCGGAGCAGACGCCGTCGCGTCAGATGCCGTTGCAGCCGTGTCCGCCGGCACAGGACCGAGCGGCATGCCGCACGACATGCAGATGGTGTTGCCATCCGGGTTCACCGTCCCGCAGTGCGTGCACGTGACGGACATCTATTCGCTCTCCTGGGCAGCGGCCGGGACGGGCCCCACCGGCAGGCTGCCCGTCTCGCGGCGCGGCGAGGCGCTGAGCGCCACGCCACAGCTGGGGCAGAATCCCGCAGCCATGACGTGGTGATGGCAGTGCGGGCACACGATCGGCCGGTACGCCTGGTCACGTCCCTCCTCGATCAGCGAGTGATGGACGAGATGGCGGATGTAGAGGACGACGAGGAGTGCCAGAGCCGTCTGATAGAAGAGGACGATCAGCTGCGCCACACCGTGGATCTGCAGGATCAGGCCGCCGGCATAGAACGCCACCGCAGCGAGGACGACAACCGGTACGCCGAAGAGCGCGACCCAGTGGCCGGTACCGGTTCGCGACGGCCGCCACAGCGTCGCAGTGATCGCGCCCGAGGTGCTTCCATGGAGCAGCGGCACCAGGAGCGCCAGCGATGTGATCGGAAAGATCCACGTGGCGGCGTCATTGCCGGAGGGCGGGTACGAGAAGAGGCTCCAGTACCCGACGAGACCTTCCGCACAGGCGAAGCCCACACCGGCCGTCACGCCGAAGACGAGTCCGTCGATCGTGTCCCGGAACTGCGGCAGCACGCCGAGCAGCAGCGCTGGAATCGGCATCACGATCAGCTGGATGATCGGCAGCACGATGCCGTAGCTGACGATCGGCACCCCGGTGCTCGCCAGGCCGCCGCCGATGATTCGCTCGGAGAGGATCGTGACGGCGAGCCCGAGGAGGATGCCGCCACCGAGCGTCGCTCCCAGAACGAGCGCCGGCTCCGTTCGATACACCTGCGCCTCGAAGAGATAGACCACGTAGAGCGTCGGGACCAGGAAGATCGACACGAGGACCGCGGCGACGATGAGGCCGGTTGCGACGAGCACGACGACGAGCGCGAAGCCGAGGGTCAGCGCCCAGCGGAACTCCTGGAGCTTGCGGTGCCCGAGATGCGGGAAGAGCGTCGTGAAGACCGAAGGCTGTGACACGTGCTCGCCGGGATGCGCGGCAAAGTGATGCGGCCGTTCCTGAGCGGCGATCGCATGGTCCGCAAGCCCCTGATGCGCACCGCAGTTGGTGCAGAAGACCGCATCGGGAACCTGCTTGCCGCAGTGGTCACATGTCACCGGCTGAATCTCCCCCGTAGTGGCGTCCCGAGTGCGTCGGTGAGTGTAGCGAACGCTGTGCACGGACAAAGACGCCTCCGGATGGCCTTCACCTGCCGCAGCCGTGGCGTGTATTGTCCGAAGCCCCATGGCCAGTCAGGATCTGACCGACGTCGGCACGATGCCGCGGCTGGGAGCCGTTCCGGATCGGATGCACGCGCATCTCATCCGGCCGGAGCGCTACGGGGATCCGCAGACGGCGTTCGTCGTTGAGACGGTGCCGACACCTCGTCCCGGCCCGGGACAGGTGCTCGTCTACGTCATGGCGGCAGGCGTGAATTACAACAACGTCTGGGCGGCGCTCGGGAAGCCCGTGGACGTCATCGCGGCGCGTCAAAAGGCCGGCGAGAAAGAGAACTTCCACATCGGCGGAAGCGACGCGTCAGGGATCGTGTGGGCGGTCGGCGAGGGAGTCGACAGCGTGCGCGTCGGCGATCACGTGGTCGCGCACTGTGGTATGTGGGATGCGAAGGATCCATGGATCACCGGCGGCGGCGATCCGATCATCGCGCCGAGCGCGCGGATCTGGGGATACGAGACGAACTGGGGCAGCTTTGCGCAATACACGCTCGTCCAGGCGCATCAGCTGCTGCCGAAGTCACCGGACCTGACCTGGGCTGCCGCAGCAGCGTGCACCCTGGTGGGTGCCACGGCATACCGGATGCTCTGCTCATGGCATCCGCACACCGTTCGCGAGAACGATGTGGTGCTTGTCTGGGGCGGTTCGGGCGGATTGGGATCACAGGCGATCCAGATCGCGCGGGCGAAGGGCGCGATTGTTGTTGCGGTGACGTCAGGGCCGGAGCGGGGCCGCTACTGCATGGAGCTGGGAGCGCGCGGATTCATCGACCGGCGGGAGTTCACGCACTGGGGTGTCATGCCCGATTGGCGCGACGACGACGCGTTTGCCGTGTGGACCGAAGGTGCCCGTGCGTTCGGCAAGGCGCTCTGGACAGTGCTCGGTGAACGCCGTAACCCGCGGATTGTCTTCGAGCATCCGGGCGAGGAAACGATCCCGACGTCGATGTTCGTCTGCGACAACGGCGGCATGGTGGTGATCTGTGCAGGAACAACCGGGTATCACGCAGCGGTGGATCTCCGCTATCTCTGGATGCGGCAGAAACGGCTCCAGGGCTCGCATTTCGCCAACGACGAGGAGTGCGCTGCATACAACACCATGGTCACGCGCGGCGAGGTCGATCCCTGTCTCTCTCAGACGTTTGCCTTCTCGGACGTCGGGCTCGCGCATCAGCTGATGCGCGAGAACAAGCACCCGATGGGCAACATGTCGATCCTCGTCGGCGCGCGAGAGCAATCGCAGCGCGACTGAGCTACTGCTGTGAGCTGAGGTACACCAGCGCAGCTTTCACGCGCCGGTGCACATCGGGTTCCTCGGACAGCTCGAGCTTGGAGAAGATCGCGTTGATGTGCTTCTCCACGGCACGCTCGGTGAGGAACAACGCAGCAGCGATGCCCGCGTTGTTCTTGCCCATCGCCACCTGCTGCAGCACATCACGTTCGCGAGGCGTGAGCTGCGCGATCGGCGAGTCGCGCACCGCACTCCGCGCGGCGACGAGCACCTCGACAACGCGCGAATCGATCACCGAACCGCCGCGCGCAACCTCACGGACTGCGCCGACAAGCTGATCGATGTCCGACACACGCTCCTTGAGCAGGTACGCGCGGCCGCTTGCGCCTTTCTCGAGCAGCGCGAGCGCATATTCGGGTTCCGCGTACTGGCTGAGGACGACAACGCCAACTTCGGGCCGCTCCGCGCGCAGACGTTCCGCGGCGCGAAGGCCCTCATCGGTACCGGTCGGTGGCATGCGGATATCGGTGATCACCACCTCTGGGTTGTGCTCCTCGATGGCATGCTCGAGCTCGGGAAGGTCGACACAGCTCGCCAGCAGCTCGATCTCATCCGATGTCTCGAGGAGTTGCCTGATGCCTTCGCGAAGGAGGTAGTTGTCCTCGGCGAGCACCACACGGATCGACACGGGATGAGAATAGGCGAGCGACCCGGGTCCGGGTGCCTGCCCCACCCCATCATGTGGGGTGAGCATGCTTGTCACGGCGTCGTGGTGCGCCTACCGTTGGCATCGTGGGAGAAGTCCAGATGACCGTCCGAGTGCTGATCGTCGACGACCAGGCTCCATTTCGCGATGTCGCTCGCACGGTGGTCGAACTGACCGACGGGTTCGAGGTCGTTGGCGAGGTCGAGACCGGCGAGGACTCCGTGACGTCGGCTCGCGAGTTGCACCCTGACCTCGTGCTGATGGACGTCAACCTGCCGGGGATCAGCGGGCTCGACGCAACGCGCGAGATCCTCGCAGAGGTCGAGGAGGCCAAACCCGTTGTGGTGCTGGTGCTCTCGACGTACGAGGCGGAGGAGTACGGGCCTCGGGCGGCTGAGGCCGGCGCCGCGGGGTTCATCTCGAAGTCGGAGTTCAGCCCCGACCGGCTCGCGGAGGCATGGGCGGCGGCAAACCCGTCGGAGTAGCGCAAGGATCGAGATCAGTCCGCGACAGCGAGTACCGGCAGAATCGGCAGCGCTCCATGGAGATGGACGCCCGCACGCGCCCTCCGCGAACGTTGAGCCGCCACCATCAACGCACCTCGGCGGCGACCCGAGGCATGGCAGCGATCGCTCCGGTCAGTGTCGTCCCGACGTGCGGTCCGGAAACGACATCCAGTGAGCCGCCGAGTGCGTCCAGCCGGTCCGACATGTTGGTCAGCCCGGCGCCTTTCTTGACAGTCGCCGGGTCGAAGCCGGTCCCGTCGTCTGTGACGACAAACGTGAGCGTTCCCTCGTGGTGGCGCAGCACGACCAATGCCGCTGTTGCATGCGCGTACTTCTGCACGTTCTGCAACGCCTCGAGGACGCAGAAGTAGACCGTCGCTTCGACGTCCTGCGGGTAGCGCTGCACGCCCGCGGCATCGATGCGGACCGGGACTGTTGCTTTGCGCGCCTGCGATTCCAGCGCAACGACAAGTCCCTTATCGGCAAGCAGCGGCGGATAGATGCCCCGTGCCAGGTCGCGGAGCGTCTCGAGGGCTTCATCTGCATCGCCCTTCAGCTGCTCGAGCGTCGCTGCCGCCTTCGCGGGATCGCGGCCGAGCAACATCTCCGCCAATCCGAGCTTCACCTTGAGCGCGACCAGATGCTGTTGCGCGCCGTCGTGGAGGTTGCGCTCGAGACGGCGGCGCTCCAGGTCTTGTGCATGGACGAGCCGCTGCCGCGACGCGCGCAACTCGTCGAGTCGCGCCTGCAGGTCGGCACTCAGTCCGACGTTCTTGAGCACGAGCCCAGCCTGATGCGCGAGATCGTCCACGAGCTTCTGCTCGATCGGCGTCAGCGTCTCGCCTCTGCGCTTGTTGACACTGAGCGCCCCGAGCAGCTCACCCTGATGTCGCACCTCAACCAATTTCGTCGCATCCGACATGTCCGGCAGCGACCCGTTGCTCATCGGCAGGGTTTGATGCTCAGCGACTCCGTCCGGGTACGTGGCAGCAGGGCGCAGCTCGCTGATGCCGCGCAGCCACACAGTCGCCGACTCCGCGCCGGTTCCTTCCTGCAGCACCTGCGCCATACGGGGTAGCACGACATCGGCTGCATACGTCTCCGCAACTCGCCCCGAGAATTCGCTCAAGACCTCATACGGTGTCGCCCTTTTCCCGTACACAAGACGGTTCGCGACCTTCTGCACGCGCTCGCGTACCGGCTCGAATCCGACCGCGACGATCGCGGTGGCGAGGATCGACAGTGCCAGGTTGGGCTTGCCACCACTGCCGACCAGGGCTCCGATGCCGACCGCAATCGCCACATAGACAGCGGTGATGAACACCGCGAGCGACCCATACACGAGCGTGCGGCTGATGAACACGTCGACGTCGTACAGCCCGTGACGAAGGATCGCGACCGCCATCGCCACGATCAACAGGGAGAAGGTCGCGATGAAAAACGTGTTGGTGATGGTGACCACGAGATCGCCGAGATTCAGCACGTTGGCCACGAAATGTGGGACGAAGCCGAAGACGATCACGAGGACCTCGGCGATCGCGAACCCGCGGAGTTGGGTGCGCCGCAGGCCCGTGGCACGTCGATAGCGACCAACGAGATTCGCGGCCGAGAAGAACGAGAGGACCAGGATCCCAAGGAACGCCACCCCCACCGTGAGCCCGCCGAGCGCAGTGACGTCCTCGCTCAATGGCGTACCGGTGTTGTCGATCGGATTAGGCCCGACCACCTGCAGGGTTCCGATCCCCGAGATGAACGTGGCAAACGCCAGGAACGCATATGCGATGCGCACGTAGCGCCGTGATCGCAGGGTTTCGACGCGCCCGTCCGGGAACAACAGGGGAACGATGACGACCATCGTGCCGATGAAGGCAACAGAGAGCGGTACGGTGATCCAGGCAGAGAGCAGCGTCCAGAAACCCGTGTCGTGGTTCACGTACGCGCCGTGAATGGCGACCAAGGCGAGGTCTTCGACAACGCCGGATGCGACGGCGAGTCCGCTGAAGATCCAGCCGAGTGGATTGCCGGGGACGTGGCGGAGCAGCAACGCTCCTATCGGGGCGACGAGCACCGCGAAGAGCACAGCCGCGAGGCCGCGAATCCATTCGAACTCGACAACGGTGCGATCCGCGTACACGAGGATCGCGAACCCGATCGCGGAAGCGGCGGCGACGCATGGAGAGATCACGCTGACCGCTCGGGCCAGTGGCGTGGGTACGCCCTGCTCCACGTTGGCTGACGCGAGTGTGCCGGCTGTCTGATTCACCGCATCTCCCCAACGCGATAGGCGCCGACCGGCGCATGTCGCCCCTTGACCAGCGCCGGCTCGAGCCGTTCGGCGTCGGGCTTTACCGTGAGCGCGTCGTAGGTCGGCTCGCTGAGCACCGTCTGCCCACCTTCACCCCACTGCTGCAGGCGTTGCGCGAGATTCACCGCGTCGCCGACGACCGAGTACTCGAGGCGTTCCTCGGAACCGAGCAGCGCCGCCGCGACGTCACCGGTCGAGAGGCCGATGCCGAGGAGAAACGGTGGAAGGTGGCGTTCCTTCCAGCCCTGGTTGACCTCGTGCTGCGCTGCGTGCATCGCGAGCGCCGCCGCAAATGCCCGCTGCGCATGATCGGCTTGCGGAAGCGGAGCGCCGAACACCGCCATCACCGCGTCGCCGACGAACTGCATCACCGTCCCACCCTCGGCGATGACTGCATGGTTCATCGCGGATCGGTGCTCGTTGAGCTGACCGGCGAGCACCGACGGATCCGATCCTTCCGCGATCGTCGAGTACGCCCGGATGTCCGACATGAGCACCGTCACGGTGAGTCGCTCCGTCTTCCCCGGCTCCACGCCGTGCTGACGCATCTGCTCCGCGACGCCTCCCGGGAGCATGCGTGAAAGGCTTTCGCCCTGCTCCTCGCGGTCGATGATCACCTTGTGCAACAGGCGCAACCGCTCGAGCGCTCCTTGCGTGCCAGCGCTGGCCTGCTGCGCGAGCTTGAGGAAGAGCTGCTCGACATCGGCCGCGACCGACGTGGGGGTGGTGTGCAGTGAAGCCGCGATCGCCTTGATGGGCTTGCCCTCTGCCACCATCCGCAACAACCGCTCCTCGACGTCGTTGAGTCCGCCCGCCTCGCTGACCGGCTTGGTGAGCGCGTCGACGATGCGTGGGTCGAGCATCGACCCGCCGGTGCTCACCTCGCGCACTGCGCGGGCGAGCTGGTCGCCGTCGCCGACACGGTCCTTGAGCAGGTATGCGTAGCCCGCCGCACCTTCGCTGAGCAGCGAGATCGCGTACTCGGGCTCGTCGTACTGCGAAAGGATCACGACTCCCGTCCCCGGACTCCGCTTGCGCACCATGCGCGCGGCGCGGATACCCTCGTCCGTGAAATCGGGTGGCATGCGGATATCGGTGACCACCACCTGGGGGACGTGCTCGGCCGCACCGGCAAGGAGCTCGTCGTAATCCCCGGCCACACCCACCACCTCGACGTCGCCGGCGATGGACAGGAGCGCGCGCACCCCCTCGCGGACGATCACGTTGTCGTCGGCGAGCACGACGCGGATCATCGTCCCGGAGTCCATGCCCACACTCTAGTCAGCCAGGCAGGGAGCGAAATGGGGCAGCCACCACGCTTTCCGGGCGGTCTTCCTCACCAGGCCCGTAGTCCGGGCACCCTCGACCTGGGGCGCTCGACCAGCGATCATCTCCCGGCACGGAGGTACGGACATGCGCATCCAGTCATCGGTGACATCCATTTCGTGGATCCCCTCGGAAGCGGTGCGGGGGGTGACCAAGGTGCCCTTCGAGATGGGGCTCGCTCACTACGACGATCCGCCGCCCGACCACATCGACTCCCTCGAGGCCCTGCGAGAGGCGGATCGCTTCCGGTTCTGCAACCAGCTCACGGCCTGGATCGATGTGGACGGTGATCGTGTGACGGGGCACGGGCAGGACGGGGGCGGCCACATCGGCGCCACCACGCTGCGCCTCGGCAGCCGCGGGATGACGTTCGCGGCGGTTGCGTTTCCCGACCGCCGGCCGGATCCCGTGCTCGGCGACGGCTGGGTCCGCTTCACGCAGACCGCCGGAGGCCGCACCGGGGTGCCCGCGCCTCGCAAGGTCAACCGGCCCCCGTTCGTACAGATCGCCGCCCCCTTGGCGTGGACAACGCTGACGCTCACGATCTTCGTGGATGGCACGTCGAAGTGCGAGGTGGCCGGAGCGAGCCCGTTCCCTCGCCACTGGATCTACGACGGCGACCAGAACCTCTGCCTGAAGTCAGGACTGGTGGACTTCGATCGCTGGTACCAGCACGCATTCGGCAAGCACACACCCTGGGGTGATGAGGACTCGCCGACGTTGATGACCGAGGTGGAGACGGCGCTCGAGCGCGAACTGTCGATGCGGATCATGCGAGGTGGTGCAAAGCCCCGGATCGACACTGTGAGGAAGGACGCGACGCTCGTCGAACAGGGCGCGGAGGGCACCGACATGTATCTACTCCTCGACGGCGTGCTCGCTGTCGAAGTCGACGGCGCCGCGGTGGCACAGGTGGGGCCGGGAGCCGTGCTCGGTGAGCGGGCGCTGCTCGAGGGTGGACGCCGGACGGCCACGCTCCGAGCGTTGACGCCGTGCAAGGTGGCGGCCGCGTCGGGAGCGGACCTCTCGCCGGATCTGCTCAGAGAGCTTGCGCAGGGGCATCGCCGGGAAGCGGGGCAGCCCGGCTCATAAGGGCGGCGCGAACCCGGTCCATCGCGACCTCGGGAGTGAGCGTCGCCATCTCGACGCGACGTCCGCTGAGGAGCCAGTCCATCTCACGGGCCTCGAGCATGGGGCTGAGGTCGCGGGGCAGGCGCGCAGGGGCGCCCTCGATCACCTGCTGCGCAGGCCCGTCCACCTCACGAGGGTGGAGGCCGCCGTCGACGACGTCGACGCCCCCATCACGGAGATCGAGGACCAGCGCGCATCCCCGCGGTGACGCGTCATGCACCACGACGACGTGCGCGCCCGAGACCGGCAGCGGGCCATCTGCGGCCACGATGACCTGGAGCGGGGGCAGCTCTGCGCGAGCGGCGTTGGCGACGATCATCGCGGCGGTGTCGCCCGTGTCGGTGACGACGGTGACCGTCGCCTCCTGCCCGGTCACGAGCTCGGTCTGTGCCGGGTCACCGTCAGGAGCGATCAGGCCGTCGAGCTGGAGCGACCCGAACCGGGAGCGGAACTCGTCGAATGACACGGCGAGCACCCGCCCTGTCAGCCTCGGGCGACGGATCCTGCCGAGAACTCCGGCAAGGATGAGCGCGACACCGAGGGTCACGAACAGGGCAAAGAGAACCTTGATCCCGATGAGGATGAGCCCGATGAGCAGCATCAGCACCCCGAGGCCGATCTCTCCATTCGACGCGGCATCCGACGGTGTGGTTTCCGCCCGTGCGCAGGTGGCGTAGTACAGCTGTCGCTGCGTGTATCGCCAACCGCCGGCTGCAAGGCCGGCTGCGGAATCCTCCACGAGGAGCGTATTCACAGGAAGCGCCATCGCGGGGGAGTGTTGCACACGTTTCCGCGAGCGATCGCCGAGTTCGCGCGCTCGTGACACAAAGATATGCTGCGGTCATGG
The DNA here is from genome assembly GCA_963833055.1 of Candidatus Dormiibacterota bacterium. GTDB lineage: Bacteria > Chloroflexota > Dormibacteria > Aeolococcales > Aeolococcaceae > Palsa-851. Next base: position 92,753 of record CAWHWM010000020.1, read on the forward strand.
TCACCGAGCGGGATGCGTCGTCGTCCGTCACGGTGGAGGAAGGATCACCCGACTTCGTCCAGGCCCTCGTCGAGTGGGAGGACGAGCGACTCGCGCCGGCACGCGCGCGAGGTGAGCGGAAGGATCCGTTCGAGACCGGCAGCGGTATCCCTGTCGCCCCGCTCTACACCGAGGCCGACCTCAACGCTCACGACGCCCTCCGCGACGAGGGCTTTCCGGGCGTTGCGCCGTTCACCCGAGGCATCCAGCCGACGATGTACCGAGGCCGCCTCTGGAGCATCCGACAGTACGCGGGGTACGGCACCGCCGCCGACGCCAATGCGCGCTTCCGCTACCTGATCGCGCAGGGCCAGGCGGGTCTTTCAGTCGCGTTCGACCTCCCGACCCAGATGGGCCTGGACAGTGACGATCCGCGCAGCGCGGGCGAGGTGGGGCAGGTCGGTGTCGCCATCGACTCCGTCCGTGACATGGAGGACCTTTTCGAAAGCATTCCGCTGAATGCGGTGAGCACGTCGATGACGATCAACGCACCGGCACCCGTGCTCGTCGCGATGTACGTGGTTGCCGCGGAGCGTCAGGGTCAGGACGTCGCGTCGATCATGGGAACGGTGCAGAACGACGTCCTCAAGGAGTACGTCGCGCGGGGGACGTTCATCTACCCGCCACGGCCGTCCTTGCGCCTCGCCGCCGATCTCATCGCGTGGTGCACGACGAACACGCCGAAGTTCAATCCGATCTCCCTGTCCGGATATCACATTCGTGAGGCGGGAAGCACAGCCGCGCAGGAGATGGCTTTTGCGCTCGCCAACGCATGCGCATATGTGCAGGCCTCCATCGATCACGGGGTCGCCGTGGATGACTTCGGCCCGAAGCTCTCATGGATCTTCAACACGCACATCGATTTCTTCGAGGAGATCGCCAAGTACCGCGCGCTCCGGCGCATGTGGTCGCATCTCATGGCCGAGCGTTTCGGCGCGCAGGATCCACGCTCATTGATGTTGCGGACGCACACGCAGACCGGCGGATCCACGCTCACCGCGCAGCAGCCCGAGAACAACATCGTTCGCGCAGCGGTGGAAGCGCTTGCCGCAGTGCTTGGCGGCGTCCAGTCGCTTGCCCTGTCCTGCTACGACGAGGCGCTCTCGATACCGACGGAGAAGGCGCAGCGCATCGCGGTGCGTACTCAACAGATCATCGCCGAGGAGACAGGTGTGACCAATACTGTCGATCCGCTCGGCGGTTCGTACTACGTCGAGTGGCTCACCGACGAGCTCGAGCGTCAGGCCCGTGCGCTGCTCGACGAGGTCGATGCGCGCGGCGGTGCGGTGGCGTGCATCGAGACGGGATGGATGCAGCAGCACATCCAGGACGAGGCATATCGCACCGAGCGGGCGATCGCGGTGGGAGACAAGGTGATCGTCGGCGTCAACCGCCACACGGAGACCGAGGAGGGCGGCGCACCGCTGCTGTTCCGTCCCGACGACACAGTGATGGTTGCTCAGGCCGCCCGGCTGGCCGCCCACCGCGCGACGCGCGACACGCCTGCGGTCGATGTTGCGCTGGGACGGATCCGGCAGGCCGCAACATCGGACCAGCCATTGATGCCTCGCATCCTTGACGCCGTGCGCCTCGAGGCGACACTCGGAGAGATCTGCGGCGCGTTGCGAGCGGTGTTCGGCGAGTATCAGCCGCCGGCGACGATCTGATCCGCGTGTTCCTTGCCATCAAGCGCTGGTTCCAGGAAAACCCCCGAATCGTCTTCCTGGTCATCGTCGGTGCGGTGCTCTTCGGCCTCTTCCTCGGAGTCATCACGCCGCTCTTCGCGACGGCGGGTCCCGCGATGGCGGATATCAGCGGCGCAATGCCGGCCACCGCAACGGCGGGCAAACGCCTCGAGATCGATGTATCGCTCGACAACGTGGGCGCCTCTGTCATCGGCCAGCTGTGTGTCGGAGCGCTGGTCCAGGGACAGATGACCCCGATCAACGCCATCTTCCAGAACGTCGACACGGAGCCGTTCGTTGCCGGGGAAACCGGCTCATGGAAGGTCTGTGGTGGCGAGTTGACCAGCCAGTCGAGCGCCCCGGTGCAGCTCTTCTTCAAAACAGGAGCGAGCGGGACGGTGCAGCTGGTGCTGTCACCGATGAACGGAAAGCAGGTGGTCGGTCAGGCGCTCAATGGGACGGTGTCCATCCACAACGCCTGACCTCTGAAGAACCGGACACAAGGCTGTCACGCCCATCTCGAGCGGCGCAGGGCCAACTACGCTCTTCGATCGAGAGGGTTATGCACAACGAGAGCGCCGCGCGGCGCTGGCTGCCGATATTCGCCACGGGAGTCCTGCTTGGGATAACCAGCTGGCAGCTGGTCGATTCCTCGCTCCCGCCGCGCATCATGTTCGTGGAGATCGAGGTCGTGATTGTCGCGGCCGTGATGCTCGAGATCACGATTCGGTTGCGACGGGCGTCTCGCGTCAGCCTCGCGGTCGCGACGTTGGTGCAGGGAATGACGAGCGTCGGCTTGTGCACGCTCATCCTCGGCCTGTCCGCGTCACGCTTGGGACACCCCGTCCCGGTCATCGTTCTCGGGTTCGTCGCAGTGCTGCTCACCGTCGACCCGGCTGGACGCCCACCTGCACTTGTCACCATCCTGCTCACCTCATGCGCGGGAATGGCCGCCGTCTGGTGGTGGGGCGGCCTCTTCGCGACATACGGCCTCAAGGAGCTGATCCAGGTCGATGTGCTCGCGGTCGGGGTGGTTGTGCTCGCGTACGCGAACTGGTCACTCACCGACCGCCGCTATGAGGCACAGACCCGCCGCCTCCAGGCTGTTGCGGACGTGGCGCGGCGGCTCGGGCTCACCACCAACTCGCGTGGAGTCGCCTCCGCGGTGCTCGGCGGTTGCCACGACACGTACCCCGACGCGAGCTGGGGACGGCTCCTCCTCTTCGATGCGGCGTCCAGCGGCCTCACCACGCTGCCCCTGGTCCTCGGGCCGGAAGGCGTGACCGCGGAGGTGGGACCGACGGCGATCATGGCCCCGGGCGACGGCGTGATCGGTCGCGTGTACTCGACCGGTGAGCCCTGCCTGCTCCGCACCCCCCGCGAGATCAGGCGCGCATACGCGGCAATGCCGGATTCGCGAATCGCCGAGCTCGAGAATCTCGGCAGTGGCAGGCGGTCGAGAAGCGTCCTCGCAGCGCCGCTCCGCGCTGACGGCGGACGGACCATCGGCGTGCTGGTGCTCATCTCACACGCACGCCGCGGCGGTTGGAACGTCGACGACCTCACCGTTGTCCAGGCGATCGCCGACGAGGCCGCCGTTGCTGTCGCACGAGCCGGTCTCTTCGAGGAGAAGGCGCTCCACGCGACCACGGATCCTCTGACGAAGGTTGGCAACCGGCGTGCGTTCGAGGAGCGTCTCGGCGAGCTCACCGGAGCGACTGCGGTGATCGCCATCGACGTCGATCACCTCAAGCCCATCAACGACGAGTTCGGGCACGAGGCGGGCGACATGCTCCTCATCGAGGTGGCTCGCACGTTGCGTGCGCAGCTCCGCGCAGGCGACCAGCTGCTTCGTATCGGCGGCGACGAGTTTGTGTCGATCATGGACGCAACAACCGAAGCCGAGGCGGTGGCGATCGCGGAGCGCATGCGTGTCTCGCTCCACGGCGTGGCCCTGCCGCACGGCAGAGCCCGCATCAGCGCCGGCGTCTCCGCGGGTGGCGGTGGCGTGCACGCACTGTGGCTCGCGGCCGATGAGGCACTCTCGAAAGCGAAGAAGGACGGACGCGATCGGGTGGTCGTCGCAGGTGACCGCTCGGCTCCCAGCCTCATCCACGGCGGCGGCGATGCCGGCGCCATGCTCGATGCGATCCTCAGCAAGCGGCGCGTGATTCAGACCGTGTTCCAGCCGATCGTGCTGCTGAGCGATCACCGCGCGATCGGGTGGGAGGCGCTCGCACGCCTTCCCGGTCTGAGAGACCCCGACGACGGCGTCGAGGACGTCTTCGCGCTGGCGCATCGTCGCGGGGTCACCAAGGAGATCGACTGGATCTGCCGGCGGATCGCGATGGCGGCGGCGTCAGGGCTGCCGGAGACGGATCCCCTCTTTCTCAATGTCTCCGCGGCGATGCTCCTCGATCCGCTCCACCCTGTCGACCACATGCTCCTGCTCGCACGCTGGGCGGCCCGCGAGCCCGAGACGATCGTGCTCGAGATCACCGAGCGCGAGTTGATCGCGGATCAGATGCGGCTGCGCATGGTGCTCGCGAGCTATCGCGAGCATGGCTTCCAGTTCGCGCTCGACGACATCGGCGAAGGACACTCGACACTCGAACTGCTTGCCGCTGCAGTGCCCGAGTTTGTGAAGGTCGCCAAGAGCATCACCCAGAGCTGCGTGGAGCGCGGGGCACGCGCCGTGATCGAGGCGACCGTCGCGTACGCGCGAAGCTCTGGTTCGACGGTCATCGCCGAAGGGATCGAGGACGAGGCGACTGCCGACCGTCTCGCGGCGCTCGGCGTCACAGCCGGCCAGGGATACTGGCTCGGGCGCCCTCGCGAGATGGAGCTCGACCCTCAGACGCGAGGTGAGGCAACCGCCTGACCGTCAAGCTCGGTCAGTCCCCGGACGCTGCTGCGAAGTCCCAGGTGGATCCGGCGGGAGTGTCGTGCACCTCGATCCCGGCATCGATGAGCGTGTCGCGCAATCTGTCGGCAAGCGCGTACTCGCCGGCACTGCGCATCTGGACGCGAAGGTCGAGGATCCGGTCGACGATCGGACCGACGAGGTCGCGCGGGTCCGCAGCGCCGCTGCGGGCCAGGTCGCCCAGACGCACGACATAACGCCGGAGCGTCTCACGCGCGCGATCCTGCTCATCGGAATCCAGGGTGTCGGCAGCCCATTCATGGATCTGCGAATCGATCGCCAGCATCGCGCCCACCGCACCGTCGACATCGCGTGACGCGAGCGCCGAGTTGGCGGCGTCCGACTGCCGCGTGACCTCCTCGAGAAACGGTGAGGCGCCGGCCACAGGAAGGTCGTCCGCAGGATCGGCTCCGGAGTCGGGTGCCGGCGTCTCGGCTGCGGCCATCTGCGCGCCGCTGAGCGCGGTGACCGGAATGGTCGTGCCGTTCTCGAATCGCTGTGAGGCTCCATGACGGCGCCAGGTGATGCCGCCGCGGCCTCGGATCGAGATCGTTCCGGCGTCGATGTCGAAGATCGCCGCCGTGTGCTCGTCGACACCGAGGATGTCGACCCCGTCAGGGAGAAGATCCTCGAGGATGCGAAGCCGCCGCTCGCCCATGTAGCAGTACCGGGTGTCGTGGGTGCCGCCCTCGGCGTTGTTGTAGTGCGGGACGACCGCTGCACGCAGACCGGTGAGGCTCAGCAGGTCCAGTCCCTCCAGCCAGCGAGGATCCTCGCCCACCTTGTAGACCTCGTACACCGGGAGCGAGCAGACGCCGAGCCCTACCGCGGCTGCGCTCGCCAGCGTGACGCAGCCACCATCGCGAAGCTTGGCGGCGAGGAGATCGGGAACCCCCGTCCCTGTCCACTGCCGGAGCGCGTAGCTCGGACTCCCCGGTCCCGCGAACACGTAGCGCGCTTCGGCCACGCGCGCCAGCATCGTCTCGTACTCGAGTGGAGTGGCCAGCTCGCGGTTCCGAAAGGACGCAACGCTGATCGGGAAGCCGACGCGATCACGGAAGTACGCGACCGTGCGCTCGCTGATGTCGGCGGCGTTCTCCTGGAAGCCGAACGGGGTGTCGAGGAGGACTGCGGGCACCGGACGCGGGCCGAGCCGCGAGAGCAGGTCGGCGTGCACCGACACCATCGTCGGCGTGGTCTCACCCGAACCCATGATGCAGAGCAGGCGCGGCAGTTGAGCGCCGCCTGCGGTGGCGTTCATGCTCCGATCCTACGGTGTGTGGCCCGTGCGACCATCCGCAGCGGAGGTCGGGCGAGCATGGACATGGCGCACAGCAAGCGGGAATTGGGGCGCGAGGCGCGGCGCCTCGGCTTCGCGGCGTGCGGCGTCACGTCGATGCGCCCGTTCACCGAAGCTCGGACGCACGCGCTCGAGGCAATCGATGCCGGCCGGATGGATGGCATGTCCTGGTACACGCGAGAGCGCGTGACAGCGTCGGCGGACCTCGGCGCGCGGTATCCGTGGGCGCAGGCGATCGTCGCCCTGGCGTGGCCGTATCGACCCGCGGCGGAGCCGGCCTCGACCGGCGATCCGCACGGCGTTGTCCGGGGTCGTTTCTCCGCCTACGCCTGCACGGATTCGGAAGGGCGCGCGGTCGACTATCACGATCTGCTCGCCGAACGGTGCGACGCGTTGGTGGGCTGGATGCGCGAGTCCTTCCCCGACGTCCGCGCGAAGCGCTTCGTCGATCATGGATGGGCGCTCGACCGCGCGATCGCGGAGCGGGCGGGGATCGGATTCGCCGGAAAGCACGCGTCGGTGATCACCCTCGAAGCCGGCTCGTACGTGCTGCTCGCGGCAATCGCGGTATCGATCCCGTTCCCCGAGGACGCCCCGTCGCGACGCGGCTGTGGGACGTGCAGTGTCTGCCTGCCCGCATGTCCCACGGGTGCGATCGTCGCACCAGGGGTCATCGACGCCCGGCGCTGCATCTCCTATCTGACCATCGAGCATCGGGGCGCCATCCCTGAGGAGTTGCGCCCGCTGATGGGCACATGGGCCTTCGGGTGCGATCTCTGCCAGGAGGCGTGCCCGATCAACCACCGCCTCGCCCCTGCCGCGCTCGATACCGGCCTGGCGAGCACGGCGCATGGGCCTGTCCCGTCTCCCGACCTGGTCGAATGCCTCGCGCTCAACGACGAGGAGTTCGCCAGGCGCTTCCGCGGAACCGCCGTCGCCCGGACCGGACGCGCCGGCCTCGCCCGCAACTGCGCGATCGCGCTCGGGAATGCAGGGGATCATTCGGCACTTCCGGCGCTGCGACGAACGGCGCAGTCCGACCCGGACAGTGTCGTTCGCGAGGCGGCTCAGTGGGGGATCGCGCGGCTGACCGGATAATTCCAGCCGGGGCCGTCAGCGGAAGAGCAGGACTGCCGCCCCGGCGCCGATCACGAGCGGTCCGCCGACGCACGCCGCTAGCAGTGACACGGAATCCGGGTCGCGGGGCCACCAGGCCGGCGGCAGCGCGCGATTGATCGGCACCCGGGCGCCGCGCAGGCGGGTGTTGCCGTCGAAGAGCGCGAACCCTGCGACACATGCGAGCGCGATGAGGAGCGCCGCCTCCGCGAGCAGTGCCGCCGCTCCTGTGGCGCCAACCGCATGCAGCCAGGCGCACAGGATGAAGGTGACGAGACCGAGGCCCGCGCCGCAGGAAGCCGCCAGGAACGTGGTCGGCAACGAGGTGCGGGGCAGGCTCGGGAGTCGCATGGCTCTGCTTGGCAGCGTAGCACTCGAGCCGAGTCGGCGACGGTTCACACGGAGGGGACTCGCTTGTGACGAAACCGTTACGGCGACCGGCAATGCTTGACGTGCGCGATCTACTGTACGTACGCTCCTTTGGTTGCCAGCGGGCGACCGGTTCCCATCTTCTCTCTCAACGTCCCACTACACGAGGAACCCGATGCCGACAAGGTCTCGACTTGCCGTTGCCGCGCTCGGCGCCACCGCTGTGGCCACCATCCCTTCGGCCGTTTTCGCGAGCTCCTATGTGGTGCGCCCGGGCGACACGGCATCGGACATCGCCGTCCGTCACGGCACCACCGTGGCTGCGCTCCTCGACGCCAATCGCATGGCCGCACCCGAGCTCATCCGCGTCGGGCAGATGCTGCAGATCCCGGATGCCTCACTGACGCTGCCGCCATACGCGCGCGGATCGAGTGATTCCGAGACATACCGCGTCGCGCGCGGCGAGGGGGTGTTCGAGGCGGCTCGCCGTTTCGGCGTCGACCCGACCGCTCTCGCCCGGACCAACGGCATCGGCGTCAACGCCCCGATCGCCGAGGGCGACGAGCTCGTCGTCCCGGGCCGGCTCACGCGGATGAACGCGCTGCTGAGCTTTGTCGCGGCGGACGTCGGCGTCGACGTGCGGCTGGTCCGCGCCGTGGGCTGGGCCGAATCGGAATGGCGCCAGGATCGCGTCTCGCCCACCGGCGCCGTCGGCGTCATGCAGCTGGAGCCGTTCACCGGTGAGTGGGTCTCCAGGCATCTCGCCGGGGGACACCTCGACATCTGGCGAGCGCAGGACAACGTCATCGCAGGTTCCATGCTGCTGCGCCATCTGATGACCAAGCACCAGGACGACTTCGCGGCCACCCTCGCCGGGTACTACCAGGGCGATGCGAGCGTCGCCAGCCATGGCATCTACGACGACACGCATCGGTACCAGCGCCAGGTGCAGGAGCTGATCGCTCAGGACGTCTGAGAAACGGGCGCCGGCCACCCTCCAACGCGGGTCACTGCGCCACGCTGGTCGACGAACCTCGCCGGAAGGCAGGCCCCGTCGAGCCAGGCGACTGCTGAAGCGCCGTGGATGATCGCCGCGGTGGCGGCGATGTTGGCGTCAACGCAGGTGCCTGCGACGACGGTCACCGTCCGCCAGGGGCCGGCCGCCGGGAGCCCTGTGGACGGGTCGATGATGTGGTGCAGCTCGACGCCGCCGCGCCGCCAGCGCCGGACGGTCGTGCTCGACGTGGCGACCCCGCCTGAGCGAATCGCGATCGTCTCGCCGTCGGGGGTGATCGCGGCGCGACTGTCCTCGGCGATCTGAACGTGCCATCCCTCCTCGGGAGGATCACCGGCCACAGCGACGTCTCCGCCGAGGCTGACCAGAACTCCTCCGTGCCCCATCGCCGCACGCCCTGCAGCGGCGCCGATGTCGGCGGCGAGCGCCTTGGCCGTGGCGCCGAGATCCACCTCGACGCCGGCATCGATCTCGACACGCCGGGTCGCGGGAAGGAGCCGGACCCTCCGCCATCCCGGCACCGGGGCCACGGTGAGCCGGAGCGGTGCGCCGTCGGCGGCAACGGAGTCGAAGTCCACGTCGTAGCCGGCAGCGCGAACCGCTTCGCCGACCGTCGGATCCACCGCGCCGCCGGTCAGCTCCGCAGCGCGAAGCGCAGTCGCGAGCGCCTGGGCGAGCAGCGGCGAGACGACACCCTCTCGCCGGCCCTCGCCCTGCTGGAGCCGGCTCAACTCGCTGTCGTCGCGGAAGCGACTGCATGCGAGATCGACCGCGGTGACGACGTCCTGCACGGCGGCGGTGGCTACGTCAAGAGCGCCGGGATGCGTGACCACGACGTGCATTGACGTGCCGAGCGCGGAGCCTCGATACGCTGCAAGGGTCATGAGCCGCCGGTGACGGTACTCGCAGAGGATGAGCTCCCGGAGCTCGCCGAGCCGGTGGAGAGCGAGGAACCGCTGCTCGACGACGAGCTGCTCGACGTCGGAGTCGGGGTGGGCGTCGTCGTGGTGGTTGCGCTCGAGGACGGCGACGACGTGCTGACGGTGCTCATCGGTCGTCGAGGATCCGGAGTCCGTGTGCGCCGCAACAACCGCGAGCACCGCGACGGCTGCCGTGCCGAGCACACCGAGCGAGGCTGTGAGCCTGCCGCGAAGTCGCAGCGCGCGGTCACGGTCCACCGGGGTCAGCCGTTTCCTCGGCGCCTTCATGAATGGACCTCCGGCAGCTGCGGGACAAGCACACCGGCAGCCGGAGCCGTACGAAGCATCCGGAGAACACCGCGAAGGTCGGTGACAACGGTGCGCGGGATGCTCACGCGCGAGTCGGTGTCCTCCACCCACTCGACGGGCACCTCACCGATACGAAGTCCGGCACGCTGCGCAACCACGAGCAGCTCCGTGTCGAAGAACCATCCCTCGTCGAGGACCGCGGGCAACAGGCCACGCGCAACCTCGGCGCGTATGGCTTTGAAACCGCATTGCGCATCGCGGAACCGCGTATGCAGCACAGAACGCAGAAGAAGGTTGTAGCCACGCGAGATGAACTCACGCTGCGGGCTCCTGGTGACGAGCGCACCGGCTGCCAGCCTGCTGCCGATACTGAGGTCGCAGATGCCCGAGACGATCGGCACGATCAGGGCCATCAGCGCCTCAAGGCGTGTCGAGAGATCGACGTCCATGTACGCGACAACGCGTGCATCGCTCGCCATCCACGCCGCGCGAAGCGCGCGCCCGCGGCCCTTCTCGGCAAGATGCATGAAGTGCACGCTGTCCAGCGACGCCGCGAGGCGTTCCCCCACCACACGCGTCGTGTCGCGGCTCGCGTTGTCGACGATGGTGATCCGCGTTGCGAACGGGACGTGCTCGCGCACGTACGCGTGCAGCGTATGCACGCTGGCGTCCAGGATTCGCTCCTCGTTGTACACAGGGATCGCGATGTCCAGGACCGGAGCAGTTGCCCGCAGATCATCCATGCGTACAAGCGTGAGGTTGCCGCCTTGACACAGTCCGCGAGGAGGCTGAGAGCCGGCTGTGAACGCGGAGCCTTCTCTGAGCGGACTCACAGCGATCTCCCGCTTGCCTCTGAGCCGCCGCGTGCAGAGTCTCGGAGGAAGGAGCCCTGATGCCCAGATCTCAACGCCGCTCATTTCCCCGTCCGCGAAGCGCACGCGCGTGGCTGTTCAGCGTCGTCGCGGCGGTGATCGCGGTGGGCGCGGCCGGCGTGCTCTTCATCTACTTCGTCCTCTTCAGCCATTCGGCGCCGGCGCCGCTCGCGCTGACGTCTCCTGCTGCGGTCGCACAATCTCCGGCGCTGACGGCCTCCGATATCCCCGGCACGTGGACCGTCGGGACCAAATCCGTCGCGGGCTACCGCGTGCACGAGAAGCTCGCGTTTCTTTCGGCGCCGAGCGACGCCGTGGGACGCACATCCCAGATCACCGGAAACGCAACCATCACCGGCTCGGGCACGACACTGACGGTGACCACCGCCACCTTCACCGTGAACGTGCAGTCGCTCACCAGCGATCAGTCGATGCGTGACAACCACATCCAGACGATCGGGCTCGAAAGTGCGACGTATCCACACGCAACGTTCGTGCTGTCATCGCCGGTTGCGCTCCCTGCCGGCGCAACGTCGGGCGCGGAGATACAGGTGTCGCTCCGGGGGGCGCTGACGATTCACGGGACGACGAAGACGGTGACGATTCCCACTCAGGCCCGTCTTACCGGCTCACAGATAGAGGTGGTGGGTTCGATCACGTTCCCGTGGGGCGAGTTCAACATGCAGGCGCCGAACGTCGGCGGGTTCGTGACTGTGGACAGCACTGCGACGATGGAGTTCGATCTCTTCCTGCAGCACAGCTGAGGCGAGACGCGTCAGCGACGCGCTGCAAGCGCTTGGAGTCGCAACGCGAGCGCGGGGCAGCCGGCCACCGCTCGACGTGCATGTGGCAGCACAGATCCTGGGATCTCGCCTGCGCGGATGATCGGGTAGCCCCAGTCGTCGAGCTCGATAAGCTCGGGGACCAGGCCGGCACACACGCCGTGGCCGTCGCACTTGATGCGGTCAATGCCGAGGGCGACTCGGTCTCTCATGACGCAGCAGCCGCAGCGTTCACGACACTGCAGCGGTGATGGCTGTCGTGCAGCACGAATTCCGATCCGAAGACTCGCAGCGCTGACGCGAGCAACCCTGCAGCACCGTCGGGATGGTGGCACGCCCCCCGACCCACCAAGAGGCCTGCCCATCGCTGGATGCGCTCGAGGTCACCCGGCGTGGATGCGAGTCCCGAGACTCTGCCGGCGGCGGCAGCGATGGCGCGCAATCCGAAGGTGCACGGACCGCACTGACGAGCGCTCTCGTGCGCGAGATACGCGAGGATCCGCGCGGTCTCGACGACTCCACATCGTCCTGACGGCAGGACGGCGATCACACCGCAGCCGAGCGAATATCCAAGCTGACGCAGGGAAGCAGCATCCAGAGACAGGGACCACGCGGTGGTCGACTCGACCCATCCGCCGTAGTAGCCACCGAGGAGGACTGCGTCACTCGCCGAGGTGAGGCCGCCCGCTGCGTTGATCGCATCCGCGAGAGGCATTCCGTTGGGAATCTCGATGAGCACCGTCTGCGGCACCGCACCGCCGACTGTCACGAGCGTGGTGCCCGAGGCCGCACCGGCGCCGAGGGAACGGAACCAGTCCTCGCCGAAACGCGCGATCAGCGCGACATGTGCGAGTGTCTCGACGTTCTGCACGAGCGTCGGACGGTCGTCCACGCCTCGCTCGTACGGCCTGGGCGGAATCGACGTGGGAAGCGCAATGCCGGCGTTGATGAAGTGCACCGCGGCCGTCTCCTCACCCGACACGTAGCGGACCGGGACGCTCACCAGGCGCAGCCGATGTCGCTCTGACGCCGGACGTTCCGTCGTGGCACGGTGCATGGCCTGCATCGCACCGGTGTGATCCGCACCGACATAGAGCACGATGCTGTCCGCACCGACGGCGTCAGCGGCGAGGAGCGCACCGTCGATGATGAGGTGTGGCCGTTGCTCCATCAGCATTCGGTCCTTGCGGCTCAACGGCTCCCCTTCACCGCCGTTGGCGAGGACGACGGCCGTTCCCGGCTGCGACGCCACCGCGCGCCACTTGATGGCAACGGGAAACGCTGCGCCACCCCTGCCGCGCAGATCGCTTCGCTCGATGGAGTCGATCAGCCTGCCCTGAGCGGGTGGCACCGGCCCGAGGCGCTGCTGATGTTCCGCCAGGGTCTCCATGCCGCGATCGGCCGCAGGTCCGGCGAGCAGCGCGATGCTCATCGTCCTGTTCCGAACGATGCGCGTTCCGCCGCAAGCCGACGTTCCTGCGCGAGCGGATCAGGCGGCGCCGCAACCAGGCGCCAGAGCAGCGCACCTCCGACCGCGGCCACGCAGACCGCATCGATGACCAGCATCCAGATCGAAGTGCCGTCCGTGCCTGTCCCGATACCGTGCGCAACGGCCACCGGCCAGCTCGCGTACGCAAGCCAATGGACTCCTCGCCACGTGCGTGCGCCGAGACGGCTGCGAAGCAGGCTCGTCGCAACGATCGCGATGAGCAGCTCGAACGCGATGGTGCCGAGCCCGAGCCAGAACGTTCGGTAGTACGAGCCGAACGGCACCACAGCGGCGACGAGTCCGAGATGTGTGAAGGGATCGACAACTGCGGTCACGATGTGCAGCAGCAGGAAGACCAGCGTCATCAACGCGAGGTCACCGTGCAACGCGGCACTGAGGAACCGCGGCCATCCTCGAGCCTCGAAACGCACGCGTGCCAGGAGCCCCAGCACGACAACCGCGCTGAGCAGCACGAGGCTCACGGCCCCGGCGCCACGCGTGGTGTACCAGAGGATCTGATCAGACACCGGTCACACGCTCGGAGGGATCGGGAGCGCGATCCGAAAGGTCGCGCCGCCACCTGCCGTGTCGGTGACGCTGATGCTGCCGCCGTGCGCCGCGACGACGGCGCTTGCGATGCTGAGCCCGAGCCCGCTGCCGCCCTGATCGCGGCTGCGTGTCGGATCCGCCCGATGAAAGCGCTCGAAGATACGCTCGCGATGCGCCGCGGGCACTCCCGGTCCGTGGTCGATCACATCGATGTCGGCAAATCCATCCTGGGCATGCAACGCGACCTCGACGGGAGTCCCGGAGGGCGTGTGCACGAGCGCGTTGCGGACAAGGTTCGCCACCGCCTGGCGCAGGCGAAGATCGTCACCCGTCACGACGATCGGCGCGGTGATCTGCGCGACAACGGACCGTCCGGGGTCCGCGGCGCGAGCGTCGCTCACCGCGTCGTTGACCATCGCGGTGAGGTCGACCGGCGCGCGGTCCAGCGGGCGACCCTGATCGAGTCGCGCAAGCAGCAGCAGGTCGTCCACGAGCACGCCCATACGCCGTGTCTCATCCTCGATCCGCCGCACCGCGAGGAGCACGTCGTCACGGGTCATGTCGGGATTGCGCTGCAGGAGCTCGGCATAGCCACGCATCGACGTCAGCGGCGTGCGCAGCTCGTGCGAGGCATCGGAGACGAAGTGGCGCAGCTTCTGCTCGGTGACATCACGATCCGCGAACGCTCGCTCGATCTGTCCCAGCATCGTGTTGAGCGCGAGGCCGAGCCTCCCCACCTCGGTTCGTTCATTGGACGGGGTGACGCGCCGGCCGAGGCCGCTTGCCGCGATGGACCGTGCGGTGGCGCCCATGCGCTCGAGCGGACGCATCCCACGACGGACGAGCAGCCACGTGAGGACGAGCACGAAGATCGTGATCCCGCTGCTGATCGAGATCTCGAACAGCAGCAGGGTGCTGAGTGTGTCGTTGACGCCATCCTCTGGAATCGCCGTCACGACGACGCCGCCGTCACCGTCGGACGTCACGTAGGCGCGGTACGAGTGATACGTCCCAGTACCGCTCAGCGTGAGCTCGTCGCCCACGTCGCTGGTGATGCCCGCGGGAAAGACGGGGCTCGCCTGCACGGAGTACACGTCCGCGCCGAACAGGTTGCCGCCGAAGGCGTGGCCGGTCGAATCGACGATCTCGCCATATGTCCCGGCGGGGAACGCGTACTCCTGGTCATGAAGCCCGCCCCCGGGCGGTCCGTTCCCACCGAATTGCTCGGAGTTCTGGAGCATCGTCAGCACATTCGCCACACCGGGTTGAATGTTGGTGAGCTGCTGATCGATCCCTTGCAGCAGTGAGCTCTGGAGCGCAGCGTAGGTCCCGAAGTCAGCGGCGGCGAGGCCGATGATGAAGAGCGGAGCAAGGGTCAGCAGCAGCCGGAGGCGGAGCGACATTCAGGGTCCTGAGCACATCGTCGCGGCGACGCTCACGCGTGCGCCGGCGCTGTCCGTGGCACGCGAATGACGTACCCGACACCGCGCACGGTATGGATGAGCGCGGGCTCGACCTTGTCGACCTTGCGACGGAGGTAGCTGATGTACGTCTCGAGCACGCTCGCGTCGCCACCGAAGTCGTAATCCCAGACGTGGTCGAGGATCTGCGAGCGTGACAGCACGCGGCCGGTGTTCATCATCAGGTAGCGGAGCAGGCGGAACTCGGTGCGCGTGAGCTCCACGGGCTCGCCGGCGCGGAAGACCTCGTGCGTCTCGTCATCGAGCTCGAGGTCGTGCAACACGAGCTTGCCGTTGGCAACAGCCCCCTCGGGATGGTGGCGTCGAAGGACGACACGGATCCTCGCAACCAGCTCCTCGATGCTGAAGGGCTTGGTGACGTAGTCGTCGCCGCCGATGGTGAGCCCGTGCACCTTTTCCTCGGTGGCGTCGCGCGCCGTGAGAAAGATCACCGGGACCTTGATGCCGTCGGTGATCAGGCGCTGCACGAGCGTGAAACCGTCGTCGTCCGGGAGGCCGACGTCGAGGATCATCAGGTCGGGCCGGAAATCCATGACGGCGTGGCGCGCCTGCTTCGCCGTCCCGGCAGTCTGGACCGAAAACCCCTCGTACTTGAGCGCCATGGCGACGAGATCGGTGATCGCACGCTCGTCGTCGACGACCAGGACTCGGTTGGGCTCGCCTGCGCTGACTGTGGTCACGGGACCATCTTCGCGCGGAAGTCTGTGAAAAAGCTCAGAGCTTGTTGGACCTACCCTGAGTGTTCCGAGACGTCTCCAGCAGCCCCGCGGTCGCCGTTTCCGAGCGGCAGCGACAGGCAGCGGACCCCGCCGCCGGCCTTGAGAAACTCGCCCATCGCCAGCGGAATCGCCGTGTATCCGGCGGCCCGCAGCGGCGCCTCCATCTGCGAGATCGTCAGCGAGGCGAGGACGTGGCGTCCAAGCGGCATCGCATTGCAGGCGAAGCCGGCAGCCACCTCGACGGGAACCTCGATGAGGTTGGGCACCAACTCGCGAATCGTTCGCATCGATGCCGGACTGAAGGCCTCGGGCGCCACCAGCACGTTGGTGGCGTCGAGAGGACAGAAGCAGGTATCCAGGTGATAGAAGCGCGGGTCCACCAGTTCGAGGGACGCAACCTCGACCTCGAGGATCCGCGCCACGGGGCGGTGCGAGTTGCGGTCGGTCCGAAAGCCGTATCCGCAGAAGAGGCGGTCGCCGACGAACAGGGCATCTCCGGCACCTTCGAAGGACAGTGATCGTGGCAACTCGTGGACCTCGAAGTTCAGGCGCTCGAGCTCCTGCCGCCAGTGCTTCTCCTCGCCCTGGCGCTCCGCGTGGTGGAAGTTGCTCAGCACGGCGCGGTCGTCCCAGAGCACTGCCGCATTGGCGGTGAACACCATGTCGGGGAGACCCGCCACGGGCGCCGCAAGCTCCACCTGCACACCGAGGTCGAGGTACGTCCGGTAGAGCGCGTCCCACTGCGACGCGGCGAGCGCGTGGTCGACCTGGACGGCCACGTGCATCCATGGATTGATCTCGTACTCGATCCCGAAATGATCGGGCCGGCACATGAGCACCGATGCTGTCATCGACCCGCTCGAGGGAGGACCGCGACGTCGCCGAGCGGGAGCGGCATCAGGAGTGTCGGCGAGAACCGCGTCCCCGATCGCGCCTCCATCGGTCCCGTCACCGCCGGCCGCTGCACGCACCAGCGCGGATCGACATCGTCACGAAGGGCGAGGAGCGAGGGCCGGACGAGCACCCCTCTCGGGCTGCGGCCGTGATGGCGGACGGTGGCGGTCAGCACAGGGCGGATCCACGACGCGCTCACCGGCTGCACACCATCCAGTGGCGTGGCGCTCACCGCAAGGGCGGCTGCACGCTCCTCGAGCCAGCTTGCGATGAGCCGGTCGTGCGGCCCATCCACCTGCCCGGCGAAGGTCAGCCGGCCGGCGACGTGCTCGGCGAGCACGAGCCTTGTCGCGCCCCGTCGGAGGGCGACGACCCCCGCGACCACGCAGGTCGTCTGGTTGGTGAGGGCGATTCTGAGGCGGTCCGGCGACGCCACTCCCGGCCGGTACGGAGCTGTCGCCCGCCGGGCAAGCAGTGCCGCGAGGCCGCGCCCGGCTGCAGCGGAGGCGAGCGCCTCGCCCCGCCCGCGCACGTGGTCAGGGGCCTGGAGCGCGTCGGTTGCTCCGGTCAGCTCGTTCAGGGCATCCAGGCGCCGGTCCAGCGGCCATCCCATCGTGGAGCGACCGTCGAGGTGCAGCACGTCTGAGCAGAGGTAGACGGCAGGAAGCTCCGCCGCTGCTGCCGCTCCGGCTGCGAGCCGGCGGCCAAACCCCGCCAGATCCGGGCGGCCCTCCCTGTCGAGCACGGCGATGACCCCGTCCAGCACCGCGCCACGACCGCCTCGGACTGACGCGGCAGCCGAGACATCGGGAAAACGGACGGCGAGGTCGCCGGGGAGCTCGCCCTGCAGCCGGACGGCACCGCCGGGATCGAGGAAGAGCAGTGCTCGCGCCCCGTCCCAATCCACGCTGAACAGCCAGTCGCGATCATCGAACGGCTCGGCACACGGTACCGATGCCTCAACCGGGATGTACCCGGGGAGCTGCGGCGGCGTGGGTGAGCGGAAGGGCAGTGGATCGCCGGAAGCCGCCACGGCGGCACGAGACAGCCCTGCTCTACCAGCCACGCGTCACTCGGGGAAGGATCAGGATGCCCGGCGCCGCCGAGCGGGTTCCATCGATTCGGCCTCGTCGGCTTCGGCGTCGCTCGTCTCCGCGCGGCGTGTCTTGGCTGCCTCGACCGAGGCCTTCAGCGCCGCCATGAGATCCGTGACCTTGCCGGTCTCCTGGACCTCCGGGCGCTCGATGGGCTGATTGCTGAGCTTCGACTCCACGACCTTGATCACCGCCTCGCGGTAGTCGTCGTGGTAGCGAGCCGGGTCGAAGTGGGCGCTCATGTTCTCGACGAGCATCACCGCCATGTCGAGCTCTTTCTTGGGAACGCTCGGGCTCTCCTCAGGGATCGCCAGCTCTCCCGCGGAGCGGATCTCGTCGGGCCAGTGCAGGGTGTTGAGCAGAAGACCCTGCTCGTGGAGCGCGAGACGGCAGAGATGCTCGCGATCACGGAGCGCGATCTTGCCGATTGCCACGGTGCCGGTCTTCTCGAGCGCCTGCCGGAGCAACGCATACGGCTTCACACCCACGGCCTCCGGCTCCAGGTAGTACGCGCTCTTCAAGTAGACGCCGGCTTCGATCTCCGAGTCCGGACAGAACTCGACGATATCGATGGTGTGTGTCGTGGTCAGCGGCAGGTTGTCGAGGTCCGAGTCGGTGACGATCACGTATTCGTCCTTGCCCACCTCGTAGCCGCGAAGGGCATCGCTCCAGCCGATCTCGCGATCCTCTTCCGGGCACCAGCGCTTGTTGCGAACAGGGGTCTGGTCGTGCGGACAGAGCAACCGGAACGAGACGCTCTTGGATTCGGTCGCAAGGTACAGCCGCACGGGAATCGCCACCATGCCGAAGCTGATGGCGCCCCGCCACATGGATCGAGGCATGGCGAGACCGAGTATAGGGCCCCTGCACTCGAGCGGATGAGCGTTGCGGGGTCTCGTCTGTACGCTTGAGGCGGTGGTCAGACGATGGCTGTCGAAATCGGACCGGTTGGTCGTGGTGCGCCTGCTCCTCGCATCGGGCAAACGCTGGACCGCGGCCGTGCTGCTCTTCGTCGCAGCTTCGGCGATCGTGCCCAACCTGGTCCTCGTCTCGGTCGGGTTCATGGTCGGTGAGGTCCCGGCTGCAGCGCGAGACGGGCTCTCTTCACCAGCAGGGCACGCGCTCCTGATCGCCCTTGCGGTCGCCGCTGGCGCATACGCGGTCGCGGTCCTGCTCGGGCCGATTCAGACGGCGCTGAGCACCTCGCTGAAGTGGCGACTGATCTATTCGATGCAGGGCCGGCTGATGACCGCCGTCTCGCAGCCGGTCGGCATCGGCCACCTCGAGCAACCCCAGATGCTCGACCGCCTGGCGCTCGCACGGGGCCAGCTCATCAACTACTTCCCAGCGGACGCCGTGATGACGCTTGCGATGGTGGCCAGCAACAGAATCGGCGGGCTCATCGCGTGCGTGGCCGTCGGCAGCTACCGCTGGTGGCTCGGAGCGGGAATGCTCGCGATGTGGCTCGTGATCCGCCGCCCCCAGGGCAGGGTGATCACCGAGCAGGCGCGCACGTTCAACGAGAACGCCGAGGTGATGCGGCGGGCCTTCTACCTGGAGCAGCTTGCGACACGACCGGAAGCCGCGAAGGAGACACGCATCTTCGGTCTGGGCAGCTGGCTCATCGACCGCTATCGCGCGCAGTGGACGCTCGGGATGACGGCGTCATGGAAGGCGCTCCGCAGGCTCAACTCGCGGGTCCTCGGATTGAGCTTGATCGTGCTTGCGGCATATGCCGCCGCCACCGGCTTTCTTGGTGTGCAGGCGTACGACCACCAGATCGCGCTCGGGACTCTCTGCGCGTTGCTGCCGCTGCTGATTGCGACAAACACCGTTGGCGACATCTCGTGGGATGACGTCGGTCTGGCGTGGATGCTCCAGGCGCTCCCGCACGTCGACGAGCTGGAGGCAGAGCTCGCCGGCCAGGACACCAAGCTCGGCTCTGAACACGACATGCCGGTCGGCGACCGCCCTGCGCAGGAGATCCGCCTTGCGGACGTCGACTTCTGCTACCCGGATGCGAGCCGGCCGGTCTTCGACGGGCTGGACCTGCGCATCCCGGCCGGCGTGTCGACGGCAATCGTCGGTGTCAACGGCGCCGGCAAGACAACGCTGGTCAAGCTGCTGGCCCGCCTCCATGACCCGACTGGCGGTGTCATCACCGTCGATGGCACGCCGCTCGTCGAGCTGCGCGCAGCGGAGTGGCAGCGCCGAGTGGCAGTGGTGTTCCAGGATTTCGTCCGGTACCCACTCTCCGCGCAAGCCAACGTCGGGTTCGGCGCGGTGGAACACATGTCGGACACGACAGGGATCGTCGACGCTGCGCGGCAGGCAGGGGCACTCGAGCTCATCGAGTCGCTCCCGCATGGGTGGGACACCATCCTCTCGAGCCGCTACTCCAACGGCGTGGATCTGTCCGGCGGACAGTGGCAGCGCATCGCGCTCGCGCGGGCGCTCTTCGCGGTGGCACACGGCGCGCGTCTGCTGGTGCTCGACGAGCCGACCGCCTGGCTCGACGTGCGTGGAGAGGCGGACTTCTTCGACCGCTTCCTGGACATCACCCATGGCCTGACGACCATCGTGATCTCCCACCGGTTCTCCACGGTCCGGCGCGCGGATCGCATCTGTGTGCTTGACGGCGGACAGCTCATCGAGGAGGGCGACCACGCGAGCCTGCTCGCAGCGGACGGCCGTTATGCCCAGATGTTTCGCGTCCAGGCGTCGCGGTTCTCCGACGACGGCTCGTCTGAGGACGCGGAATGACCACCAGATCCGGCGCGACCCGCCGCCGTGTAGCAGGCATCGTGTTCGGCTCGGGCTGGCGCGCTGCGCCGGGGTGGACCGCGTACCTTGCGGCGCTGCTCGTCGCCCAGGGCGTGTGCTCGATTCTCTATCCGGTCGGTTACGCGGTGATCGTCGATGCGTTCCTGCAGCACCGTCCGGAAGAGCTGGCCATCGGTGTCGCGGCGGTCGCGCTGCTGTACACCATCAGCTGGGCGCTCGCGATGCTCGCCGGAACGGCGGGCGTGCCACTCTCCGATCGCGTCGCGATGTACCTGTCCACGCGCATCGCGCAACTCGTCAACGGCATGACGAGCATCGAACACTTCGAGCGGCCGGATTATCTGCTCGAGCTCGAGCTGCTGGACCAGGACAGGCTGCTGCTCGCCAACGGACCACGTCAGGGATTGCTGATCGTCCAGGTGCTGGTCCGGACCGTCGGCGTGATCGTCATCCTCGCAACGATCTATCCGCCGCTCGCCGCCCTGCCGCTGTTCGCACTGGCGCCATACATCGGACAGCGCGCCTCGGTGCGGCTGCGTCAACGCACCGATGAGGACCTGGTCGAGGAGCGCCAACTCGCTGACGAGCTGTTCGGTCTTGCTGCCGATGCGGGGCCGGCGAAGGAGTTTCGCGTCTTCGGGTTGGGCGAGACGTTGTGCGCACGGCACGCGGTGCTCGGCGAGCACATCTCGCAGCGGACGACTCGCACGGCGATCCTCGGCGCCGTGCTGTGCGGCGCCGGCTGGGTCGTCTTCGCCCTGGGCTTCGTCGTTGGTGTCGCTGTTGTCACGATCCGTGCGACCCAGGGTCATGCCAGCGCAGGTGAGGTCGTGCTCGCGGTGACGCTCGTGCAGCGTGCGCAGACCCAGGTGGGGCAGGCGGCCAACGCGATCGCCCAGCTGCTGACGATGGGCAAGGCCGCCCGCCGGATGATCTGGCTCGAGGATCATGCGGCTGCCGAGCCGCGCGGACAGGCCGTGCGCGCCGTTCCGGACCGGCTCGATCGCGGCATCACGCTGGAGCACGTGAGCTTTCATTACCCGGGATCGGCGACCACAGTGCTCGATGACGTTTCCCTGGAACTCCCTGCGGGTGCGTCGGTCGCGCTGGTGGGCGAGAACGGGGCAGGCAAGACGACGATCATCAAGCTGCTGACCGCCATGTACCGGCCGGCCGCGGGAAGGGTGCTCATCGACGGCGCACCGCTCGAAGAGATGGACATCGAAGCGTGGCGGCGCCGGACGTCGGCGGCGTTTCAGGACTTCGTCCGGATGGAGCTCGTCGCGATGGAGACGGTCGGCGTGGGAGATCTGCCGCGAATCGACGATGCACCGGCCGTCGAGCTGGCGCTGGCGCGATCCGATGCCACGACGGTCATCGACGCGCTCCCTGATCGACTCGCAACGCGAGTGGGCCGCTCCTTCGAGGGAGGCATGGATCTCTCGTCAGGCCAGTGGCAGCGTCTCGCGCTCGGTCGCGGGATGATGCGCGACCTGCCACTCCTGCTCGTGCTCGACGAGCCCACGGCCAGCCTCGACGCGCTCACCGAGGCTGCGCTGTTCGAACGCTACGTCCATGCATCGAGAAGTGCGGGACGTGCGGTGGGAGCGATCACCCTCCTGGTGTCGCACCGGTTCTCCACCGTGCGCATGGCCGACCTCATCCTCGTGCTCCACGGCGGGAGGATCGTCGAGTCCGGATCGCACGAGCATCTCGTCCAGCAGGGCGGGCTCTACGCGGAGCTCTTCGAGCTCCAGGCGCGCTCGTACCGCTAGCGCTACGCCGCCGCGAGCATCCGGTCGTATGCCTCTTTGAGCTCCGGGTACCGCAGAAAGATGATGTGCGCGTACTCCTGGGTCAGCGGGACGGGCTTGCGCCGGAGGATGAGACCGACCTCCTCGGGGCGGTGATTCGCCTTGCGCCAGTTGCACTTGCGGCAGGCGATCACCACGTTGTCCCAGCGATCCGGAGCGCCGCCCCGGGAGACGGGGATGACGTGGTCGACGGTGAGGTCGGCAGCGGTGCCGAGACGGCCGCAGTACTGGCAGGTGTGGTCGTCGCGCAGCAGCAGGTTGCGGCGGTTGGGACGGAGCAGACGTCGCGGCACGTGGATGGTGCGGAGCAGGCGAACGATCACCACTCCCTCCGGCAGCCGGCGTCCGGCGAGCGCCTCGGCCGCCACCCGCTCGGCCGCCGAGTCAACGAACGCCACCCGCTCCTTGGTCAGGAGCACCACCAGCCGCCGGTGACTGATCACGTTGAGCGGCTGCATCGAAGCGTTGAGCAGCAGCACTGCCATGGCCGAATTCTATTGGGAAGCGAGAATCTTCGCGTCGATCAGGTGTAGGGGGCCGGCTTGATCGGGCCGACCTTGATCGCCCCGCCACAGACCATGCTCGTGTCGATGTCGGTGACATCGGTCTGGAACCCGGATGTCGGCAGCGTCACCTGCCAGAACTTCGGCATCTCGGCCTGCGCCTGGGAGCAGGTGGCGTCCGTCCATGAGACGAGGAAATAGCCGTGCCCTGCAGCGCCCGACGCCCCGAGCGGTTCGGTCCCCGGAGGGAGGTCCGTCGGGCTCGGGGAGGCCATCGAGTTGTCGTTGGTCCACGTCGTGTTCAGCGCACTGCCCCCCGCTCCCAGCATCTGCAACTTCGCGTACCCGTCCTCCGTGCAATCGCTCGTCGTCGCGTTGCGGATCTCGAAGGTCGCATAGATCGTCCCCGCCGCCCCCTGGGTGTTGAGGATGGCGATGTCGAACTGCCCGGGCTTGCACGGGATGGGCGGCGTCGCGGTGGGCGTCGGGGTCGGCACCGGTGTCCCTGTCGGGGTCGGCGCGACTGTCGGTACCGAGGTCACCGCGGGAGTGTTCGGACCATGTGTCGCCGTCGGGCTCGACGATCCGCACGCGGCGAGCACGCCCACCGCGACGACGAGCACGGTCGAGGCGAGGACTCGGCGCATCGCGACGCAGGGTACCCGCAATCCGCGCTGCACGCGCGTCACGAACCGCCTGGGAGGTCCTGGTCCGCCTGCAGCGCGGCCGCGAAGAGATCGCCTGTCCTGGCTAGTCGCTCAGCGATGGTTTCGATGGTCCAGCGGTCGGGACGGAGCTCGGGGTCGTCGAGCTCTTCCCAGGTGATGGGTGTCGAGACCGGCGCTTTCGGCGCGGGCCTGAGCGAGTACGGCGCCGCGAGCGTCTTGTTGATGATGTTCTGCGTGTAGTCGATGCGGATCCTGCCCGTGCGCTTCGCCACCGCCCACTCCCAGCTGACACGCCCGGGCACAGCCTGGTCGATGGCCCTGCCCACCTCCTCGACCCAGTGACGGACTGCCGAGTAATCAGGGCCGCGGCGCACCGGGACGTAGATCTGCAAACCGGTCTGGCCGCTTGTCTTCACGACGCCGTGCATGCCGTAGTGATCGAGCGCAGCCTTGACGAGCTTCGCGATGTCGACCACTTCCTGGAATGTCGCAGGCTCAAACGGATCGAGGTCGAAGACCGCCCAGTCCGGATCGTTGGGCGCGTCGATGCG
The DNA here is from genome assembly GCA_963833055.1 of Candidatus Dormiibacterota bacterium. Classification (GTDB taxonomy): domain Bacteria; phylum Chloroflexota; class Dormibacteria; order Aeolococcales; family Aeolococcaceae; genus Palsa-851. The sequence continues at coordinate 116,629 of CAWHWM010000020.1, forward strand.
CGAATGCCACGGATGCAGGTCGATGACACCTGCGTTCGCGACCCACGCAAGTGTCGCCACCTCGTTGACGACGATGTACGTCTTGGTCTTCTCGCCGTGGTACGTCCACGACTCGATCCACTCCGGAGCATGCGCCGGTTTGTCCTTGCGCCAGAACGACTTTCCATCGATGCCGTCGGGAAAGACCTGCATCGAGAGAGGGCGATCCCGCAGGTACGGCAGCATGTACGGTGCCATGCGAACGTAGTACTCGATCATGTCGCGCTTGGTGATGCCGTCCGCGGGCCACAGCACCTTGTCCAAGTTGGTGAGCGGGAGTCTGCGGCCGGCTATGTCCCATCTTGCGTTGCCGTGGAGCGTTCTCAGCACGGCGAGCGCCTGCTCCGCATGATCCTCCGGGTCCTGTCGCCGCGGGGTCCCCTCGTCCCCCGTGGTGACGCTTCTCCCCGCTGCACCACCCGGAGGTCGCGGATCCGGTGCGACGCTGAGAACGCTCGTGGCAGCGCGCGGCGGTCCGCCTTTCGCATCCTCGTCGCTTGTATGCCGGGGAGTGTTGGACGGCTTGGCGCCGCGCGTTGCACGTCCTGTTCTCTTCGCCGGTGTGCCTTTGTCCTTTGCTGACGTTTCGCTGGGCGTTGCTTCGGCTATGACCGCAGCAGTCTGCTGCACCGTGGCAGTCTGCTGCGGCGTTTCTCTCGTGCAGTCCTCGGGGCGCTGGTCGAGGCGGAGAGTCCGGAAGGCGGGGTGGCGGAGGATGCCTTCGCGGGTCCATCCGGCGAAGCGGACTTCGCAGACGAGCTCGGGCTTGACCCAGGTTGCGGGTTCGGATGTTTTGGGAGTCACGTCGAGTTGACACTTCGCCACCTCCAGCGGGTGGAGGCGGGTTTTGAGGTCGCGCAGCGTCTTGTCGTCGAAGCCGGTGCCGACCTGTCCGCAGTGGACAAGGCGGTTTCCGTCGAGCACGGCGAGGATGAGTGCGCCGAGCTGGTTTGTCCGCCGCCCGCGACCGGCCGTGTAGCCGGCGATGACGCAGGACTGGCCAAGCCAGGACTTGATCTTGACCCACTCCGGACTGCGCACGCCGGGGTGGTACAGCGAGTCCGCGCGCTTGCCGACGATGCCTTCGATCCCTGACTCGCGGGCGACATCGAAGAGCGACTGTCCGTCGCGCTCGACATGCGCGGCGAAGAGGATGTTCGGTGAGTCGACGATGGTTTCGCGCAGCGTCTTCTTGCGGATGCGCAGCTCGGTGCTGAGCAGGTCGCGACCGTCGAGCTCGAGCAGATCGAAGGCGATGAACGTGACAGGGTGCTCGACCGCGACGCGGCGCACATCGATGTCGCGCGTGACATTGATGCGCTGCTGCATGCGCTCGAACGAGGGCTTGCCTTCAGCGTCGAGGACCACCAGTTCTCCGTCGACGATCGCCTGGTTGGCGTGGATGCCGGCCCGGATGGCCTGCGCTTCCGGGTAATGCGCCGTCTCGTCGTTGCCGCGCCGTCCGCTGATGCGCACCGCGTCCCCTGCGACGCTGACCATGGCGCGGATGCCGTCGTACTTCAGCTCGAATAGCCAGCCGTCACGGGAGAAGGGGCGCTCAACAGTCGTTGCCAGCATCGGCGGCGGCGCAAGCGCCGGTGCCTGAGCCGGTACGGCCGGCTCGGCCGCGGGAGGCGTGCCTCGTGCCCGTGCCGCCCGGCGCATCTCTCGCGGATCACCGCCGCCCTCGGCGGCGATCTCCGCGAGGCTTCTGCCGGTTTTGACCGAAACATCCAGGTCGATTGCCTCGAACCCCTCGACGACCGACGCATCACGCTTCTTGAGCATCAGCCAGTTCTTCTCACCGTCACTGCTCCCGCCGTACTGACGGCCACGCTCGCCGATGTGCACGAGAGCGAACTCGCCCGACAGCTTGGTGCCATGCAGGCGGAACTTGATGTCCCCCTTCCGGCGCGACTTGTCGAAGTCGGCCTCGGACTCCTTGACCCACTCGAACGTTCCGATATCCCAGAGCATCACCGTGCCGGCGCCATATCCGGATGGAATCACCCCCTCGAACTCGCCGTAGTCGATGGGGTGATCCTCGGTCTGCACCGCGAGCCGTTTTTTCGCCGGGTCCAGGCTCGGTCCCCTGGGCACCGCCCACGAGAGCAGCACGCCGTCGTGCTCGAGCCGGAAGTCGAAATGCATTCGTGTGGCGCGATGTTTCTGGACGCAGAAGCGCGAGCCGTGGGGCAATTGCTCCCATGCAGAGCGCTCTCCAACGGTTCCCGGAGTCGGGTCGCCACTCGGCTCCGGGGTCTGATTGAAATCGCGCTTGCGGCGGTACTCTTCAAGGGTGGTGGACGGCATGTTTCTCAACCCTCTCGACGCGCCGGGCGGGTCACGGAACGGACAGTCTCCTGCACGCTCCAGATGCTAGTGCAGTGCACCACTCCAAATGAGCAAACTCACGCGCCAGGCTGGTAGAATAAGGGTACTTGGAACCACCGATTTGAGCGGTCCCCGCCGCAGCAATCGAGCAGTTTCAGCACTGGCCCCCACTCCAGCACTCACGTCACAACCGGAGCAGCACACATAACCGACATCGCACGCCTCGAACGACCCGATGAGGACGCCTCCGAGCCACAGACGAGCCCTGGAAATGGCAGTCCGGCTTCTCCGCCTCTGAGTACAGGCCGGGTCGGCAACGACACGTACTCCGCCGACCAGATCCAGATTCTCGAGGGCCTCGAACCCGTTCGTCGACGCCCCGGGATGTACATCGGATCCACGGACCTCCGCGGTCTGCACCACCTCGTGGTCGAGCTTGTCGACAACAGCATCGACGAGGCCCTCGCGGGTTGGTGCGACACGATTCGGGTCGTCCTCCACGCGGACAAATCCGTCTCAGTGCTGGACAACGGTCGCGGCATCCCGGTCGGCATGCACCCGACAGCGCGGAAATCGGCGCTCGAGGTGGTGCTGACCACGCTCCATGCCGGCGGAAAGTTCGGCGGCGGAGGCTACAAGGTCTCGGGTGGGCTTCACGGCGTCGGCCTCTCGGTCGTCAACGCGCTCAGCTCGCGCCTGGTGGTCGAGGTTTACCTCGATGGGGAGATCCATCGCCAGGAGTACACGAAGGGCGTCCCGGACGGTCCTGTTGGCGTTGTGGGGAAATCTGAGAGGCGTGGGACCTTCGTCCGCTTCTGGCCGGACCCGGAGATCTTCCCGGAGATCGAGTTCTCGTGGGAGACGGTCTGCAATTCCCTGCGCAGCTACGCGTTCCTCAACAAGGGCATCACCATCCAGCTCCAGGATGAGCGTGACGACCAGTCGTACACGTTCCACTTCGAGGGCGGGATCCAGTCGTTCGTCAGGTACCTGAACGCAAACCGCAACGTCATCAACCAGAAGCCGATGTACGTGGAGCGGGAGATCGACGGCAACGTCGTCGAGATCGCGCTCCAGTACCAGAACACGGTGTTCACCGAGCACGTTCTCGCGTTTGCGAACAACGTCCACACCGAGGAAGGCGGCGCGCACGTCACCGGGTTCCGCAGCGCGTTGACTGCCACGCTGAACAAGTACGCACGCAAGGCGAGCATCCTCAAGGAGCAGGATCCAAACCTGAGCGGCGATGACGTTCGCGACGGGCTGACCGCTGTGATCAGCGTCAAGCTGCGCGAGCCGCAGTTCGAAGGCCAGACCAAGACCAAGCTGGGCAACAGTGAGGTGTCCGGCCAGGTGTCGACGGTGCTGAGCGAAGCGCTCATGCAGTATCTCGAGGAGAACCCCGCCGACGGCCGGAAGATCATCGATCAGTCCCTCACCGCTGCGCGTGCGCGCCAGGCGGCCGCAAAGGCGCGCGACCTGGTGCAACGCAAATCGCTGCTCGAGTTCGGCGACCCTTCCCGGGAAGCTCGTCGACTGCAGTGAGCGCGATCCCGCGCATTGCGAGATCTTCATCGTCGAGGGACTGTCGGCAGGCGGCACCGCCAAGGAGGCCCGCGAGCGCCGCAATCAGGCAATCCTGCCGTTGCGCGGCAAGATCCTCAACGTCGAGAAAGCCCGCGCAGACAAGATCCTCGGCAACGAGCAGATCAAGGACCTGATCATGGCGCTCGGCGGTGGCTTCGGCGAGACGTTCAGCATCGACAAGCTCCGCTATCACCGCATCGTGCTGATGGCCGACGCGGATGTCGACGGGTCGCACATCCGGACGTTGCTGCTCACGTTCTTCTGGCGGCATCTGCGTCCGCTCGTCGACGGCGGTTTCCTCTACCTCGCGCAGCCGCCGCTGTACAAGCTCGAAAAGGGCAAGGGGCGCAACCGGCAGACGGAGTACGCGTTCAGCGACGACCAGCGCGACGACAAGGTCAAGACCATGGGCCGGGACACCGAGGTCTCGCGCTACAAAGGACTTGGCGAGATGATGTCCGAGGAGCTGTGGGCCACCACCATGGATCCCGATCGAAGGGTGCTCCTTCAGGTCGGTGTCGCCGATGCCATCAAGGCCGACGACATCTTCGATCGCCTGATGGGCTCGGATGTCGAGCCTCGCAAGCGTTTCATCCAGACCCACGCCACGAGCGTGCGCAACCTCGACGTCTGATGCCGTTACCGATCGCGGTTGACGCGATGGGCGGCGATCACGCCCCGGCAGAGATCGTTCGTGGCGCGCTGCGCGCCGTCAATGAACATGGCATCGCCGTCGCGCTCGTCGGCCGCCGCGAGGTCGTCGAGGCGGAGTTGCACGCTGCGGCTCCAACGTTGCCGGCCGGTATCTCCGTCGTGGACGCCCGTGAGGTCATCGAGATGAATGAGCACCCGGCCAACGCGGTGCGGGCCAAGCGCGATTCGTCGCTGGTGAGCAGTTGCGCGCTTGTCGCCGGCGCGAAGGCGCGCGCTGTGGTCAGCGCCGGCAACAGCGGCGCGATGCTCGCAGCCGCGCTGTTCACGATCAAACGGATCGCCGGCGTGGCACGACCCGCCATCGGAGCGTCGTTTCCCAGCGAGTCGGGTCAGACGTTCATCCTCGACGTTGGTGCCAATACTGACTGTAAGCCGGAATGGCTTGCGCAGTTCGCGCTCATGGGCGACGTCTACGCACGCACCATGCTCGGCATCGCGAAGCCTCGCGTCGCGCTGCTCAGCAATGGCGAGGAGTCCGAGAAAGGCTCTGAGCTCGTCCAGGCGGCTCATCCGCTCATCGCTGCGCTCCCGATCCAATTCATCGGGAACGTCGAGGGCAAGGACGTCTTTCGCGGGGCGTGCGACGTGGTCGTCACCGACGGCTTCACCGGCAACGTCGTGCTCAAGGTGGCCGAGGGGATCGGTGAGTTCCTCTTCGCGAGCATCGCTCGCGAGGCACGCAAGTCGGTGGGCGGCAAGGTGGGCGGCGCGCTGCTGCGGCCGAAGTTGCGCCCGCTGCGCGATCGAATCGATTACCGGAAGACCGGCGGCGCGCTCCTGCTCGGTGTGGCGGGTGAGGTCGTGATCGCTCACGGCCGTTCTGATGCAGAGGCAACGATGAATGCGATCCGTGTCGCTGCTCGCGCGTCGGACCAGGGTGTCAGCAACGTTATCGCGGGCGCTGTGAAAAGCCCGGCGGAGGTGCCTGCGTAATGGCGGTGTTCGAGCCCGGCCAGATTCATCCCATCGAACTCGAAGCCGAGATGCGTGCGTCCTACATGGACTACGCGATGAGCGTGATCATCAGCCGCGCGCTCCCGGACATTCGCGACGGGCTGAAGCCGGCGCAGCGCCGCATCCTCTGGGCGATGCTCGACACCGGGATGACCGCCGGCGCGCGCTACCAGAAGTGCGCAGCGGTCGTCGGTGAGGTCCTCGGCAAGTACCACCCGCACGGTGACACGGCGGTGTACGACACGCTCGTCCGCCTCGCCCAGCCGTGGGTGATGCGGTATCCGCTCATCGACGGGCAGGGCAACTTCGGCTCGGTCGACGGCGATCCGCCCGCTGCATATCGGTACACCGAGGCACGCATGACCGCGGTGGCCATGAGCCTCGTCGACGACATCGAGAAGGATACGGTCGACTTCGGCCCGAACTTCGCGAACGTCCCGGGCGTGCGTGAACCATCGGTGATGCCGTCGTTGCTGCCGAACCTCCTGGTCAACGGCGCGAGCGGGATCGCCGTCGGCATGGCCACGAACATCCCACCGCACAACCTCGGTGAGATCTGCGACGCCGTGGTCAGGCTCATCGACGACCCGGACACCACCACCGAGGATCTGATCCGGATCGTCAAGGGACCGGACTTCCCGACTGGCGGCATCATCTACACACGCGACATCGCCAACGTGTACGGCACCGGCCGCGGCCGCATCGTGATGCGGGCACAGGTCGACTTCGAGGAGTCGAAGTCGGGGCGCGAGCAGATCATCGTCCGCGAGCTGCCATACCAGGTGAACAAGTCGCGCCTGATGCAGAACATCGCGGAGCTCGTGAACGATCGCAAGATCGACGGCATCGCCGACCTGCACGACGAGTCGGGGCGCGAGGAAAAGGTGCGCATCGTCATCGAGCTGAAGTCGAACGCGCGGCCGCATACCGTCCTCAACAACCTCTACAAGCACACGCAGCTGCAGATGACCTTTGGCGCGCTGATGCTGGCGATCGTCGACGGCCGGCCCCAGGTGCTGAGCCTCAAGGCCATGCTCGGCCACTACATCACCCACCGCCGCAACGTCGTGACGCGGCGGACGCAGCACGACCTCGCCACCGCGAGGGAGCGCGCCCATATCCTCGAGGGGCTGACGATCGTCCTCGACAACCTCGACGAGACGATCGCGCTCATCCGCGCTGCTCAGGACGAGCGCTCGGCGCAGACCGCCCTCGAGCAGCGTTTCGGCCTCACCGACCGGCAGTCCAAGGCAATCGTCGACCTGCGGCTGGGGCGCCTCACGCGGCTCGAGAGCGGCAAGCTCCGCGAGGAGTACGAGGAGCTGATCAAGAAGATCGCTCAGCTCGAGGATCTCCTCGCCAACCCGCGCCTCATCGACGGCGTCATCAAGGACGAGGTCACCAACCTCCGCCGGCGTTTCGCCGATCCGCGGCGCAGCGAGATCCGCCACGACGAGCTCGAGATGAACGAGGAGGACCTCATCCCGCAGGAGCAGGTCTTCGTGACGCTGACGCATCGCGGCTACATCAAGCGCATGTCACTCGACAACTACCGTGCGCAACATCGCGGTGGCAAGGGAGTGGTCGGGGCGCGACGCTCGACGGACGAGGACTACATCGAGCACTCCACAACCGCGAGCACGCACAGCGACATGCTCTTCTTCACCAACCGTGGCCGCGTCTTCCGCTTGCGCACCCACGAGATTCCGGACGTCAAGCGCCAGGCCAAGGGCATCCCGATCATCAACCTGATCGAGGTGGACCAGGGCGAGAAGGTCACCGCGCTCATCGACATGGAAGTCTTCAGCGATGAGCAGTACCTGGTGATGGTCACCAAGCTCGGTCAGATCAAGAAGACGCCCGCCGCCTCGTATGCCGCGGTGCGCCGCAACGGGCTGATCGCGATCAACCTCCAGGACGACGACGAGCTGAACTGGGTTCGGCGCTCGTCGGGCGGCAACGAGGTGCTCGTGGTCACTCGCCAGGGCAAGGGATCGCGCTTCACCGAGAAGGAGGTCCGCCCGATGGGCCGCGACACCATGGGTGTTGGCGCGATCCGCCTCCGCAAGGGCGACGAGGTTGCGGGCTTCGACATCGTCAATCCCGAGGGACACGTGCTCGTCATCACCGAGAACGGCTTCGGCAAGCTGACCCCCATGAGCGACTACCCGGTCAAGAGCCGGAACATCCAGGGCGTGTACACCGTCGATCAGACGGCGATACCGAAGATCGGCGAGATCGTCGGGATGCGCGTAGTCGAGGACCTCTCCGAGGAGCTGATGGTGATCTCGACGTCCGGGCAGGTGATCCGCATCCCGCTGGAGCAGGTGCGAATCTCCGGGTCGTCAGACGCGCGGCGTGATCATCATGCGGCTCGACGACGGCGACCGCGTCGCGTCGATCGCAGGTGTTGGCGCGGTGGTCTCGCTCGAGGCGTGACCGAGGTCTTCCGTCTCGCTGAACTCGTACGTGGAAGAGCTCTGCGCGCTCGACCCCTTCTCCGCAACCGCGCTCGGGATCCCGGGGCACGACGGGGACGTGACCGATTTCTCCCCCGATGGTGTCGAGGCGCACGTCGATCTCGAGCGCCGGACACTCCGAGCGCTGGATGCGGTGGCGATCGAGAACGACGCCGATCGCATCGCCGCGTCGGTGATGTCCGACCGGATGGATGTGGGCCTCGAGGGGTACGAGGCGGGCGCTCCATGGCGTCAGCTGTCCGCGTTCGACTCCCCCATCTCGTTCATCCGGATGGCGTTCGACCTCTGCCCCCGCGAGACGGCGGAGGACTGGGAGCACATCGCGACACGCATGACCAAGGTCCCTGAGGCGCTCGCGGGATTCCGGACGTCACTCCGGCACGGACTCGCCACCGATCGCATCGCGGCACGGCGCCAGGCGCTCGTCTGCGCCGAGCAGGCCGCCACGCTGGCCGGCCTTGAGGGGACGGGAGAGCCGTACTTTGCCCGTCTCGCGGCCGCAGCACCCCCTGACGACGCGCTTGCGGCGAGGTTGCGGGCTGGGGCCGCGGTCGCCGCCGAGGCGTACGCGAGCTTGTCGCGCTTCCTCCGCGAGGAGTACGCGCCCAAGGCGCGCGACACTGATGCGGTGGGTCGCGAACTGTACGCCATCGGCATCCGGCGCTGGCTCGGCATGAACCGCGATCCCGAGGAGATCTACGCCTGGGGCATCGACGAGCTGCATCGCATCGATGCGGAGATGGCCGTGACCGCCGAGCGGATCGCGCCTGGCGGCGGTCTGGACGGCGCGATGGCGCTGTTGCGTGACGATCCCGCGCGCGGCATCGATGGCATCGGCAACCTCCTCGCGTTCCTCCAGGACCTCACCGACCGGACCATCTCCGAGCTCGACGGGACGCACTTCGACATCCCCGAGCCGCTCCACCGGATCGAATGCCGTGAAGCGCCTGCCGGCACGGCCGCGGCGATGTACTACACGCCGCCGTCGGCGGACTTCAGCCGGCCCGGACGGACCTGGTACCCGGCCAAGGACCAGACGCACTTCCCGCTCTGGACCGAGGTGACGACGGCCTACCACGAGGGCGTCCCCGGGCATCACCTCCAGGTCGGGCTCTGCATGACCTTCCAGGAGCGCCTGACGAGCTTCCAGCGTCATCTGGGCTTCTACTCCGGCCATGGCGAGGGCTGGGCGCTCTACGCCGAGCGCCTGATGCAGGAGCTCGGGTACCTGGAGAATCCCGACTACCTGCTCGGGATGCTCGCATCGCAAGCGTTTCGCGCCATGCGCGTGGTCGTCGACACCGGCCTGCATCTCCAGCTTCCGATCCCGAAGTCCGAGGCATACCACCCGGGTGAGGTCTGGGACTGGGACCTGGCGCTGCCATTCGTCAGCCGGTACTGCGGCTTCGCCGGCCCCGGCTTCGCCCGCAGCGAGCTCGACCGCTATTGCGGCATGCCTGCACAGGCGATCAGCTACAAGGTGGGCGAGCGGGTGTGGCTCGATGTCCGCGAGCAACTCCGAGCGCGGCTCGGCTCGGCGTTCGACCTGAAGCGATTCCACATGGAAGCGCTCAACCTGGGGTCGTTGCCGCTCGATCTCCTCGAGCAGGAGTTGCTCGGAAGCAACTGACCAGCGCGCCGAGCGGAAGCTGACTCAGAGAGGTGGTGTGGGGGCGCGCATGCACCCCGTCACCAGTTCGCATTGGCCGGTCCGGGCGGAGAACGCCCAGAACCTGGCCGGCGATCGCTAGGCGGCCTTCCCGATCTTGAAGATCTTGGTTCCGCAGACGGGGCAGGTGCCGGTGGTGGCCGGTTTGCCGTTCTTCATCGTGATCGCCTCAGCGCCCTTGATCTCGCGCTGTTCCTTGCATTTGAGGCAATAGCCAGTGGCCATTTGCTCCTCCGGGGGGTGGGGGGTGGTTCTGCGACTGCTCGGAGGCAGGTTGCGGGCATTCTAGCCACATCGGACCCGAATTGGAGCCGAATTCAGCCCAGGGGCCTCGTCGGGACCCTCAGACCGGGGCGACGGTGGTGGCCAGATGGGTCCGGAAGAAGGCTCGGGTCCGGTCCCACGCGAGCCGCGAGGCGTCCTCGTCGTAGACCTCGGGACGGGTGTCGTTGAAGAACGCATGGTCCGCGCCGGCGTACCAGAAGAACTCGACGTCGATCCCGGCGCCGCTCAGTTGCGCCTCGAGCTCGTCGACCTGCGCGGGTGTGTACGCCTCGTCCTTCTCGGCGAAATGTCCGAGCACCGCGCCCTTGATCTTGGTCACATCCGGCTTGGCCGCCGCGGTGAGCCCCATGTACGGATAGAACGGCACGACCGCGGCGAAAACGTCGCTCAGCGTCGCTGCGTAGATGGCGAGGGCGCCGCCCATGCAGAAGCCGACGATGCCGACTCGATCACCGGCTGTGTGATCGCCGGCGGCAAGCCACTTTCCGGCGCCGAGCATGTCGCGCGCCGCTCCTGCGAGGTCGAGCTCCATGAGCAACTTGCCAGCCTCGTCCGGCTCCTTGGTCTCCTTGCCGTGATACAGGTCGGGGGCCAGTGCAACGAAGCCTTCGGCCGCAAAACGGTCGCAGAGATCGCGGATGTGCCCGTTGACACCCCACCACTCCTGGATGACCACGACGCCCGGCCCCCGGCCGCTCGGCGGCGTGGCGAGATATCCGTCGCAGGTATGCCCGTTGCTGGGGAATTCGACCGTCTCACCCATTGTTTGCTCCTTCGTGGCGTGCAAATGTCCGTGCGATCAACTCGACACCTGGTACGGCTGCGAGTGACGCTGCCTCATGCCGCCGGATGTTCGTTGCTGTGCGCGTCGATGAGCTTCTGAGCGACGTGCACCGGCACCTCCTCATAGCTCGAGAATGCCATCGAATACCTGCCTCGCCCCTGCGTCATCGCACGAAGCTCGACCGGGAACGTGTACATCTCCGCCTGGGGCACGTGTGCGTTGACCTCGGCCCGTCCGTCACCCATCGGGTTGACGCCGCCCACGCGACCGCGCTTCGAGTTGAGCAATCCCATGATGTCGCCGGTGAAGCGCTCGGGCACCGTGACGCGCACGTCCATGATCGGTTCGAGGATCACCGGCGATGCCTTCTGTACCGCCTCGCGCATGGCCATGGCGCCGGCGATCTGGAACGCGATGTCCTTGCCGTCGACGCTGTGCGTGGAGCCGTCGACGAGACGCACCTTGACGTCGACGATCGGGTTGCCGGTGACTGCGCCCTGCTCCATCGTCTGACGCACGCCCTTCTCGACTGACGGCCGGAACTGGTGGGGGATCGATCCGCCGAAGATCTTGTCCTCCCACTCGTAGCCGCCACCGCGCGGGAGCGGCTCGATCTCGATGGTCGCGTCGCCGTACAGCCCGGATCCGCCCGACTGCTTCTTGTACTTGTGGCCCACGCGAGCAGTGCCGGTGATGGTCTCGCGATACGGGATCTTCGGCGGGTGCAGCTCTGCGTCCACACCGAACTTCCGCTTCATGCGCTCCAGCGCGACGTCGAGATGGACGTCGCCAAGCCCGTGCACCAGCACCTCGTTGGTCACGGGGTCGCGATCGGTGGAGAAGGTCATGTCCTCCTCGGACAGACGCGCGAGGCCGCTCATGATCTTGTCCTCGTCGCCCTTGGTCTTGGCGACGATCGCGGCTGATGCGCTCGGCGCCGGCCATGGCAGCGGCGGCAGCATCACCGGCGCGTCCTTCGCGCACAGCGTGTCACCGGTCTGCGTGTGGGTGAGCTTGGTGACGACTCCGATATCGCCGGCAATCACCTCGGTTGCGGTGACGATCGTCTTGCCGTTGGGCTGACCCAGCTGCGCGAACCGCTCCTCCTGGCCGAGTCGCGCGGTGACCGGGTGGCTGTCGCCGCGCATCGTGCCGCGCAGCACCTTGAAGAAGGAGATCTTGCCAAAGGTGTCGACGGTGGTCTTGAACACGAACGCGCAGAGCTTGCCGTTCGGGTCGCACGCGACCGAGACTTCGTGCTCCTTCCCGTCGACGGCGATGCGCGTGCGCTCACTCGGCGCGGGAAGGTAGCGAACGATGCTGTCCAGCACCATCGCCGCGCCCTTCTCGGTTGCCGCGGATGCGCAGATGATCGGCACCAGACTCCCGCGCGCGGTGGCGGCGTGCAAGGCGGTGCGCACCTCATCGTCGGTGAGCTCGGTGCCCTCGAGATACTTCTCGAGCAGCGCGTCGTCGCTTTCGGCGGCGGCGTCCACCAGCGCGGCGTGGGCTCGCTCGATCTCCGTGCTCATCTCATCGGGAACCGATGTGTCGGTTGCCCGGCCGCGATCGTCGAAGGCGTGGGCCCGGTCATCCACCAGGTCGACGTAGCCGCGGAATCCCTCGGCCGCCCCGATCGGAACCGCAACCGCGATCGGCTTGCGCGAGAACGACTCGCGCAGCGCATCCACGGTGGCCTCGTACGCCGCGTTCTCCTTGTCCATGCGGTTGACGACGATGAGCGCGGGGACGCCGGCCGCCTGGATCATCTCCCAGGCGTTCTCGGCACCGACCGGCACTGTTCCGGTTGCGGCGACGACGAGAACGGCCGCGTCGGCAACCGCCAGCCCCTCGATCACCTCACCGGCGAAGTCCTGGAAACCCGGGGCGTCGATGAGGTTGACGCGATGGCCGTCCCAGTCGCAGTGCGCGACCGAGAGACCGATGCTCATGGAGTGGCGCTGCTCCTCCGGCTCGTGGTCGAAGAGCGACGTCGCCTGCTCGGTCGAGCCCATCCGCTGGGTTGCGCCGGCTGTGTGCAGCAGCGCCTCACAGAGCGTCGTCTTTCCGTCGTGGCTGTGTCCCACGACTGCGACTGTGCGGATGCGATCAGGTGTGGGCGTCGGCATGGTGAATCAACTCCAGACAGGACTCCCGGACCGAAGGAACGAATGGTAGCGGCTCACACCGCCCGTCGAGGCGGCTCAGCGCGTGCGCCGGGCCACGACGAGGATCAACTCCGAGAGCGCGTGCGCCGGCGCGCTGCTCCACCCGTCGTACATCGCGACATCCGGAAGGCCGGCCCGGGCAAACAGACGCGGAATCGACGCGAACGGGCAGAGCCAGGCACTCGTCTGACGTGCGGCAACAGAACCGTCGTCGAACACGGCGACCTCGCGCAGGACGTACGTATGCCGTCGAGGGTCGTAGACGGCGTCGCCGAGCAGCAGGTGGCGCTTGTCGGAGAGCAGTGAGTTGGGCACGACATCCCACCAGTCGATGCGACCGGGCGGCTGATCCGGATGCAGGCGCATCTCGGCGATCAGGATCCCGTTCGGAGCCAGCGAGGCGGCGATGCGCGCGAGCACTTTCGGTTGCTCCGTCCGGGAGAAGGCTTCGAGCACGAAGTACACGAGGAGCGCCGCGTCGAACCCCGCATCGGGCAGCGGCACGTCGCGCAGGTCCCCCTTGACGAAACGGGCCTTTCCCAGCAGCCGCGCTTCCCGTGCGAGCCCTCGCGCGTGGCTGAGCGCCGGCGCGCTGACGTCGACGCCGGTCACGTCGTGACCGAGACGGGCGAGCGGCACGGCGTAGAGGCCCGGGCCGCACCCGGCGTCGAGGATCCGCGCCGGAGCGGGCGGGAGCAGCCTGCGGAGGCGGCGCACCTGGGCCGTGATGACCGACCGCCGCCGGCTCGCGCCGTCGTGGGATTGGTCGAGGTGCTCACGGAGGAGACGGCGCGCGTACTCGGGCCGTCCCCAGTCGAGCTCGGCACCTGGGTCGAAGGGCACCGGCCATGCCGGAATCGAGGCTGGACGGAGCGATCGGCGCATGTTCGCGGCAGCGTAGGCCACAATCCCCGGCGATGGGCGGCGTGATCGGGCAGTGGGTCACGAGCGGGGGAATCTTCGTCGTGCTCGCCCTGATGATCATCAACAGCTGCGGGCTGCCCTTCCCGAGCGAGGTGATCATGCCGGTCGCCGGCGTGCTCGCCGCCACCGGCCACTTCAACATCGTCCTGGTCATCGTCACCGGGATCGTGGGCAGCCTCATCGGCGCCTTCATCGCGTACACGCTGGCCCGGCGCTACGGACGCCCGCTGCTGCTCGGCCCGGGAAGGCGCATCGGCATCTCTCCGAGCCACCTCGACCTCGCCGACCGATGGTTCGCCCGGTTCGGCCTGCCGACGGTCTTCTTCGGAAGGATGGTGCCGGTGGTGTGCACCTACATCTCCTTCCCGGCCGGTCTCGCGAAGATTCAGCCGGTCTGGTTCGGCGTGCTCTCGTTGCTCGGTTCGGCCATCTGGATCACGTTCCTCGGCGTCCTCGGCTACGAGGTGGGGGCCAACTACACGAAGGTCGCCGGGCCGATCGGCAAGGTGGCAATCGTCATCGCCGTGCTGATCGTCATCGCGGTGGTCGCGTGGTATGTCCGTGGGCGGCGAAGGGCCGCCGGCAGGTCAGGATCCGGCGTTTAGGGCCGGGATCAGGACATATCCGGCCAGGGGCTCGCGGAGTCTGCTTCTCCGTCGTCACCCTCGGCGCGCTGGCGGTACCGGTCGGCAACCATCTTGTAGGCGACGGTCTTGGGGAGGCCGAGCTTCACGAGGCTCTTGACCTCATCGGCCATCACCTTGTCGCGAGCGGTCTCGATCGACGCGACGAGATCCTCGATGGAAACGGTGGAAGCGCGTTTGGACACATCAGCAGTCTACCAACGGTTCGCCTGAGCAAACCTCCGGACGCAAGATCCGCGATGCACCGGGGCTGCGGCTCCCGGGCGGCTCATGCCTCCCGGCATACTTTGAGCATGGCGTATCTCCCCAACTCCGATGCCGAACGTCGCGAGATGCTCGATGCGGTCGGGGCGGCGTCGGAAGCGGACCTCTTCACGACGATTCCGGCCTCCCTGCGCAATCCCGTCATCGATCTCCCGCCGCCACTCTCCGAGCAGGACCTGGTGGCCGAGCTCGAGCGTCTCGCAGGGCGCAACCGATCGCTGAGCACCTACGACAGCTTTCTCGGTGCCGGCGTCTACCGCCGGTTCAGCCCCGCGATCGTTCGCGGAACGATCTCCCGCCCCGAGTTCTACACGGCATACACGCCGTACCAGGCCGAGGCGTCGCAGGGAACGCTGCAGACCATCTTCGAATTCCAGTCGATGATCTGCGCGCTGACCGGGCTCGATGTCGCCAACGCATCGCTGTATGACGGCGCAACCGCGGCAGCGGAAGCCATGGTCATCGCGGTGCAGGCGACGGGGCGGACACGCATCGCAGTCGCCGATACCGTGCACCCGGAGACGATCGCGGTCCTGCGAACCTTCGGCGAGGGACGGCGCATTGCAGTGGACATCGTCGCAACCGACAACGGCCTGCTCGTTCCCGAAACGGTTCGCGCAGCGCTGACCGCGGAGCATGCCGCGCTCCTCGTGCAATACCCGAGCTTCGCAGGCACGATCCAGGATCTGGCGCCGCTCGCGGCCGCAGCGCATGACGCGGGTGCGATCGCCATCTGCGCAACCGACCTGCACGCCTGCTCCCTGCTCACGCCTCCCGGTGAGAGCGGATTCGACGTCGCCGTCGGTGACGGGCAGCCGCTCGGCATCCCCGCGTCCTTCGGTGGACCCCATGTTGGCTTCATGGCGGTGGAGCAGGCACAGATGCGACGCATCCCGGGCCGCCTCGTCGGCATGACGCTCGATCACAACGATCGGCGCGCGTACACGCTGACCCTGCAGGCCCGCGAGCAGCACATCCGCCGCGAGCACGCCACCTCCAACATCTGCACCAACCACGCGCTGATCGCCCTGGCCGCCACCGTGTACATGGCGCACATGGGAGCAGGTGGGATGCGCGCCGTCGCCGAGGTGAGCGTGCAGCGGGCGCATCACCTCGCACACCTCCTTGCATCGGTTGACGGGCTGTCGCTCGCCAATCCGTCGACACCGTTTCTCTGGGAGTTCGTGCTGCGCACCCCGAACAGCGCGGCAGCGTTTGCACGATCGTTGCGCGAACGGGGCATCGTGGCCGGGCTGCCGCTCGGATACTTCGACGACGAGCGAGACAACGAGCTGCTCGTCTGCTGTACTGAATTGACCTCGCCGCAGGCGATCGATCGATACGCGGCGGCTGCGGCCGACGTGGTTGCTTCGGAGCGCACCGTTGCGATGGCACACGCATGAACGAGACCATTCCGTCCGCAGCGCGCGACGCACGATGGGCGGTGGACGAGCCGCTTGTCTTTGAGCTGAGCACCAACTACACGAGCGGACCCGCTGTCACCGCAGCAGGTGTTCCTGCGACGGAAGGCGACGACCGCGGTTCCCGAGGCGCTCCTCCGGCGAACACCGCCGACTGTTCCCGCCGTGCCTGAGGCGGTGCTCGCTCGCCACTTCGGCCGTCTGGCACGCCGCAATCACAACCTTCATGAGGGGATGTACCCACTCGGCTCGTGCACGATGAAGTACAACCCGGTCGTCGACGAGCAGCTCGCGTGGCTCGACGGCTTCGCGCAGCTGCATCCGTACCAGGACGAGGATGACGCGCAGGGCGCACTGCAATTGATGTGGGAGCTCGACCGCATGCTCGCGTCGATCACCGGCATGGCACGGATGTCGTTGCAGCCTGCGGCCGGCGCGCACGGTGAGTGGACAGGCCTGCGAATGATCCAGGCGTACCACGCAAATCGGGGCGACACCGAACGCACGCGAGTCCTCATCCCCAACTCAGCTCATGGCACCAATCCGGCCTCTGCGGCTGCGTGCGGCCTCGAAGTCGTCACCGTGAAGAGCAATCACGACGGCACAGTCGATGTCGAGGATTTCTCGAGCCATCTCGACGCGACCGTCGCGGCCGTGATGCTCACCAACCCGAACACGCTCGGCGTTTTCGAGAAGGACATCGTCGAGATCGCGAAGCTCGCGCACGATGCAGGCGCGCTCGTGTACTACGACGGCGCGAACCTCAACGCGCTGGTCGGGATGGCGCGTCCTGGTGATATGGGCTTTGACGTCGTCCATCTCAATCTGCACAAGACGTTCTCGACGCCCCATGGCGGCGGCGGTCCGGGCGCGGGGCCGGTCGGTGTGGGCGAGCGTCTCATCGACTTCCTGCCGACGCCGACTGTCGAACGCGACGGCGATCGCTTCTTCCTGGATTACCGGCGACCCAAAAGCGTCGGCAAGGTGCGTTCGTACTACGGCAACTTCGGCATGCTGGTGCGCGCGTATGCATACATCCGCGCATACGGCGATCATCTGCCCTGGGTCGCGCGCGACGCGGTGCTCAACGCTCGCTACCTGCAGTCACAGTTGAACGGCCTCTTCGCGATGGCGGTCGACACGCCGTGCATGCACGAGTTCGTTGCCACCACCAAGGGCGGTCGTGTGGATGGATTGCGCGCCATGGATGTCGCCAAGCGCCTGCTGGACTACGGTGTGTACGCGCCGACGGTGTACTTCCCGCTCACGGTTCCGGAGGCGCTGATGTTCGAGCCCACCGAGACCGAGTCAAAGCAGAGCCTCGATGCGCTGGCCGGCATCTGCGCGGCGATCATCACCGAGGCCGAGGCCGACCTCGCGTTCGTGCAGAACGCGCCGCACGAGACACCCGTTTCTCGGGTCGACGAGGTGCGTGCCGCACGCCATCCGATCCTTCGGTGGACGCCGTGAGCACTGCGGTCGGCACCGATCTGCGCGATGAGCTCCGCGAGCTCGTCGCCGTGCGCGCATTCAGCTACGGCACCTTCACGCTGACAAGCGGACGCACCAGTGACTACTACGTCGACGGCAAGCAGGTGACCCTCGACGGACGAGGCCTGTACCTCGTCGCGCTGTTCGCGCTGGAGCACTGCCGTGACCTCGGCATCGACGCCATCGGCGGGCTGACGCTGGGCGCGGATCCGATCGCTGCGGCGACGGCCGCCCTGAGCGGCGATACCGACCATCCGATCACGGCGTTCATCGTCCGCAAGGAGATCAAGGCGCACGGCACGAGCCGCGCCATCGAGGGACCGGAACTGCGACCGGGGATGCGCGTGTTGCTCGTCGACGACACGATGACCACGGGCGGCACGTTCCTGCAGGCGCAGGAAGCGGTCAGCCCCACGGGCGCCGTCATTGCCGGCGCACTCTGCGTCGTGGACCGTGAAGAGGGAGGCCGCGAAGCGCTCGAGGCGGCCGGGATCACGCTGCACGCGCTGTATCAGCGCAGCGAGTTCAGCCCCCGAAAATCCCCCGAGCAATCCCACCCGTAAGCGCGCCGCCGGCCGCACCCGCGGCACCGGCCTCGGCTGCCTGGCCAGGCGAGAACTCCGACAGCGCTTGCGCGAGCTTCTGGAGCGGCAGTGACTGCAGCCAGACGCGTCCGGGTCCGGTGAGCAGTGCAAGGAAGATGCCGTCGCCGCCGAAGATCTTGTTCTTGATGCCTTTCACCGTCGTGATCGAGAACTGCACGGTGTCCTGGAACAGGCCGACGTGTGCGGGATGGACGCGCAGGGTCTCGCCCGGCCTGAGGTCGTAGGCGAGGACCTCACCGCTCAACTCGCACCACGCCTTGCCCTGCCCGACGATCTTCTGCAGCCGGAAGCCGTCGCCGCCGAAGAAACCGGCGCCGAGGTGCTGCTGGAACCCGATCGAGAGTTGCACGCCGCTTGTGCCGCAAACGAACGCATGACGGTGGCCGAGATATCCCATCCCCGGCTGTGGCGCGACGTCGAGCGGAAAGATCTGACCAGGAAGCCGCGCCGCGAACGCGACCATGCCGGGCGCTCCCTGCGCCAGGTACTCGCTCATGAAGATGGAGCTGCCGCCGAGCGCGCGCTTGAACACGCCGCCGACACCGCCGCCGCCGCCCATCTGCGTCGACGTCTGCATGACGATCGACTGCGTCATCCACGAGAGCTCTCCCGAACTCGGAGAAGATTGCCTCGCCAGGATCGAGCGTGAGCTCGAGCACGGGCATCGTGGTTCCGACGATCCGGTCCTGCACGGCGTGTCCTCCGAACGAAACTACGTCAGGCGGAGTCTATCCGTGCGCAGTGGGCTGGTGGCGATATCTCCGTGACAGCTCAGGACGACGTAAACGTGAGTGTCTGAGCCATCTGATCGCCCTTGCTCGTCTGATCAGGCGCTTGGTTCCCAGTGTTACCCGGTTACGAGTCGTTTGCCTCGTCGCGAATCGCCCGAAGGGTCTCGAGTGCGAAGAGATCCTTGGGACGGCCGGCCGCCACCTTCATGCGGATGAGGAGATCGAGCGATGCGATGCGTACCTCAGACTCCCACCCAGCTCAATGGCGGACGCGTCGCTGACGAGCTGATCGTAACCAGCTGTGCCGGCGGGGGTCGCGAGCACGTCGAGGTCGCCCGCATCGGTGACAAACGTGAAGTGGTCCCCATGACGAAGCGTCAGGTGATCGAGCTGAAACGGCAGCCCCTGCGGTGCATCCCGCAAACGCGCGTTGAGGGCAACGAGCGCGTTCGCGAGTGCTCGGAGGTTGGAGTCATCACGCGCGTAACAGACATCGAGGTCGGAGGTGAGCATTGGGGACCCGTGCGCCGCTGCAGCAATCCCGCCGATTACGACGTACCGAACGACATGGTCATTGAGGACGGACAGCGCGCGCTCTGGGTCGAAGGCGGGCTGTTCAGTCGACATCAGCGCGCTGACCATGAGATCCCGGGCGGAGCAGCGCCCGGACATTGTTGGATGCGATCACCGTCGCGCGCACTCGATCGCCCGGCTCCATCAGCAAGCGGTTCCGGATTTGCCCCATGTCCACTCCACCCACCGTCAGCCGCTCAGCACTGAGCGTTTCCCCACATTGGCGGAGCAGCCGCGTCAATGTCCCGAATCGAGGGTCAACGGCGCCCACCTCGATGCGCGCCACCGTCGATGCGGGGAGACCTGCTCGCTTCGCAAGCTCCCGTTGCGTGAGGCCGGCCCGGCGCCGCGCGCCTGCGAGTATGCGTCCAGACTGCACGCATATACGCTAGCACGGCCTCGTGACAGTCAGAGCCCCAGCGCTGTCTTCGCGATGATCTCCTTCATCACCTCGTCCGTCCCGCCGCCGATGCGGATGAGCCGCGAATCGCGGAAGTAGCGGGAGATGCCCGTCTCAGCCATGTAGCCCATGCCGCCGTGCAGCTGCAGGCACGTGTCGGCGACGAGGGTGGTGACACGGCCGACCAGGAGCTTGGCCATCGAGATCTCGGTGACCGGGTACTCATCACGGTTCCACCGCTCCGCGACGCTGTACACGAAGTTCTTGGCCACTGTTATCTCCGTGAAGAGGTCGACGAGCTTGTGCCGGTTGACCTGGAACTTTCCGATCGGCCGGCCGAACGCCTCGCGCTCCTTGCACCACGCGAGCGTCTCCTCGAACGCGACCTCGGCGCCGGCGATGGAGCCGGCCGAGCCGATCAGGCGCTCGCCCTGCAGCTCCCACATGAGGTTGTAGAAGCCCTCGCCGACCTCGCCGAGGACTGCGTCATCGCCCACCTCGACGTCGTTGAAGGACAGCTCGGCGGTGTCACTCGAGTGCATGCCGAGCTTCTTCAGCTTTCGCGAGACGGTGAACCCGGGCAGGTTCTTGTCGACGAGAAAGAGCGTGATCCCGTGTGCCCCATCCTCCTGGGACCCGGTGCGCGCGACCAGCAGGATGAAGTCGCAGCGAACGCCGTTGGTGATGTAGAGCTTGCTGCCGTTGATCCGCCAGTGACCGTCGACACGTTCGGCGCGAGTCCGGATGTTCGCGACATCACTCCCGGCGTCAGGCTCTGTGATGCCGAGCGCGGCGATCTTCTCCCCGCGGATTGCGGGCACGAGGTAGCGCTGCTTCTGCTCCTCCGTCCCCCAGCGGAGGATGGGCGGCGTCGCCATCTCCGTGTGGACGCTGATGGCCATGCCGACACCGCCGGATCCGCAGCGAGCCATCTCCTCGGCGAGCACGATCGCGCTGAAGTAATCGCCACCCTGGCCGCCGTACTGCTCGGGGTAGCGGAGCCCGAGCAGGCCGAGCGCACCCATGCGCACGAAGACGCTGTCCGGGAAGCCCTCCGCCGCCTCCCAGGCATCGGCGTGCGGGCGGAGCTCCTTGGCGACGAAGTCGCGCACGGTCTCCCGCAACGCGTCGTGCTCAGCCGTGAAATGCAAGGACCGACGCCTCCATGCGCTGAGCGATTGACTTCGATGTCAATTCTGTCACGCACCGATTGGAACGGAAACGCCGCTTAGGATGGTGCTGATGCGTCAGCCCGGCTCCCCCATGCTCTGGCTCGTCGGGCTCGCGGCTGTGCTGCTGTCCGCGTGCTCCGGGGCGTCCACGCCCACGCCGACGACGTCGCCAACGCCCAACTCCCTCGCCGTCCCCGACAGCGCTGCCACCCGACACGATGGCCGTGGGCGTGCTCGGCCTCGGCGTCGGGACCTTCGACCTCGCCGCCTTCCCTGTCGCCTCCCTCAAGAACGAGGCGACGTACCACGGAGCCCTGGGAGTGAAGGTGCACTTCGTGACCCACAAGGGCGGCAAGACGCTCGGCTCACTCAACTCGGTGGCGGTCAACCTCGGACCCGGAGAGACCCTGGCCGTCAGCGCGGATTGCACCGACGCGTGCAACGGGGCGACCAGCGTCGTCGCCACCGTGACGGTTGGTTCGTGGTCGACGAGCATCGGTCCGATCTTCACCACCAAGTCCGCCGCGTACAGCTGTCAGCCGTGCCACTCCGCTCATGGGTACGGCAACGTGACCGGGACGCTCACGCCGTCATCCGCCGTGTCATCCGGGGAAGCCGTGGCGGGGTTCGCCGTCTGCGAGAACAAGGCCGGCGCGATCCTCGGAGGTGGCTTCGAGGAGTTCATCTGGCAGTCGGGATCGACCCTTTCAGCGAACGTGCCGGTCGTCCTCAACGCCGCTCCGTCGTCCTGCGCGCTCGGGGCTTCAACCGGCTGGTAGGAAGCGTTCGCTCCGTTTGAGCGACTTGCAGGCACAAGTACCCGTTGTGGTACGGTCGGCCGCGGCCCGGATTCCGAGGTTGTCGTCGAGACGAGATGTCTCCAGAGGGGCAGCAGGGGTGGGGCCGCTTTCAAGCCCGGTCAGGGGAGAGATGGCCGGAGCCCGACCAAAGAGGAGTGATCCGCCTTGCATTTACCCAAGCGGGCACGTGGACTGGTCCTCGGCTGCTTCATGTTGGTGGCCGGACCTGCAACCGCAGTGCTCATCACGACGCCCACACAGGGTGCGGTCGCTTCCGCCTCCCTGGTCCGATCGTCTGTCGGTGACGTCGACCGCCTGACCAACGTGACCACGCACCCGATGATGCTGCGAGTCCGCTCGGCACGGCTGTTCAGCGCGAGCGTGCCGATCGTGGTCAAGCCTGCGGCCGCGCCGCGCCATGCCCAGGTCTTCCGCCCGGCGTTCGTCGTGCCGAGCGGCCTCTCGGTCAGCCAGGCGCAGGTCGTCGCCGATATCACCGCCGCGGCCGAGCACTGGGGCGTGAGCGTCTCCTGGATGCTCAAGACCGCCAACTGCGAGTCGCACTTCCACTGGAATTCGGTGAACCCGAGGGGACCATACATCGGGGTCTTTCAATTCCTGGTGTCAACCTTCGTCGCGAACGGCGGTACCGCCGCGACCATCTGGAACCCCGTGGATCAGGCGAACATCGCCGCCAAGATGTTCGCCCACGGCCAGTCCCACGAGTGGTCCTGCGCCTGAATCGCGCCTAGGGGCGTCAAACTCAAAGGGTGACCACTGAAGCTGGAGCCACGGAGCACCTCCGTGAGACCCAGACGTCGCGTCGAATCATCTATGAAGGCCGGCTGCTGACCTTCTACGAGGATGACGTCACCCTTGCAGACGGCACCCGTGCCCAGCGCGAGGTGGTGGCCCATCCGGGCGCTGTGGCCATCGTGGCCATCGACACCGCCGGTCGGGTGGTTCTGGTCCGCCAGTGGCGCCATGCCGTCGGCCGTGCGCTCTGGGAGCTGCCCGCCGGCACCCGCGATGCAGATGAGGAGCCCGGACGGACGGCTGAGCGTGAGCTCGCGGAGGAGACCGGGTTGCGCGCCGCGCGCATCGATCCGCTCGCCGCCGCTCCGCTGACGCCTGGCTACTCCACTGAGGTGATGCACTTCTTCCTGGCAACCGGGCTCACCGAAGGACCCACGAACCGCGACGTCGATGAGCGGATGGACGTCGAGCGTTTCGATCGTGCAGGAGTCGCCGAGCTCGTCCGCGGCGGCGAGGTGGACGTCAAGACGCTCGCGGGCCTCGCACTCGCCGGCTGGAGCACCGCGCCGAATGGCTGACCGTCCGATGCACGACCCTCTCGACGCGGACCGCCTGATCGCGCGGGCGATCGAATCCGTGCTCGACGCCGTGCCGGAGATTCCGGGTGGCGACATGATCTCGGCCGACGCGAGCCCGAAGTCGCAGCCCTGGGCCGAGACGGCAGCGCCGCCCGCGAGCGACAAGCGGCCACTCGAGACGGTGGTCGCCGAGCTCGAAGCCCGGGTTGCATCCTCTCCAGGCGCGCGCGCGGGCCATCCTAATGAGCCGCATCCAGGGACGGCATATCTCGAGAAGCTGTCGCCCGGAGCGCGTTCGGCGGCCGGCAAGCGGCCCAAACGGCGCTGGCAGGGCGGTCGCAAGCGGCGCGGTGGCCGTGGAGGTCGCGGCGGCGGTGGTGGCGGAGGTGCCGCGCCCGCGTGAGCGGTGGCGAGGAAGGGAGGTCACGGCGGCTCGACGGCGTTCTGTTCGACTACGGCGACACCCTGGTCGAGTTCACCCGGCCCGATACTGCACTGGCAGAGGCGGAAACCGAGATGCTCGCGGTGCTCAGGAGATCGGTCGGAACAAAGGTCTCGATCGACGTTCTCCGAGGCGTGCTGGACCAGGTTGACCGTGAGGTCGAGGCATATCAGCTCACCGACGCGGACGAGGAGATGGACCTCCCTGCTGTCTCGCGGCGCGTGTACCGCGAGGCCGGCCTGCACCTGGACGACGCCGTCCACGACGAGTTGCTTCGTATCGAGCAGGAGGCGTGGTGGCAGGGAGCGCATGTCGATCCCGAGGCGGTGCCGCTGCTCGATCTGCTCCGGGGTCAGGGCGTCCGGTGCGGCCTCTGCTCGAACGCTCCATACCGCGCGCGCTCGCTCCACGAGCAACTCGCCTTCCTGGGGCTGGACACGCACCTTGACGCGGTGATCTTCTCCGCCGAGGTCGGGTGGCGCAAGCCCGCACCGCGCATGTTCGACGCGGCGCGCCAAGCGCTCGGAACAGCGGCCGGCCGCACCGTCATGGTGGGCGACAGGGAAGCCACCGACATCGCCGGAGCACACGCCGCAGGGATGCGCGCAGTGCTGATCAACAGACGCGGCACAACCGGTGCGAGCGCAGCAGATGCGGAGATCACAGCACTTCGAGATTTGCCGGGTGCGTTACGGGACATGGGCATATACTGGGTGTAAGCGTGGAGTTCAAGGAGTACGTCAAAGAACGGTGCGCCGAGAGGGGAATTTCCTTGCACCGGCTTGCTCTTCTGTGCGATCTGAATCAGATCTACTTCTATCAGAGCGTCAACAAGAACAAGGACAATCCACCCCCGTGGGTGTTGCGTCGCGCGGCTCCGCATCTCGCGGTTCCGTACATGGAATTGATGATTCGCGCAGGCTACGTTCGTGAGTCGGACATCGACGAATGGAGGCAGCAGGCGGGCAGCTGAGACTGGTCGCCCGCGGGCGCCGTCATGACGCAGCGCGCGATCATCCACCTCGACCTCGACGCGTTCTACGCGTCGGTCGAGCAGCTCCGCCGGCCCGAGTTGCGCGGGCTCCCGGTGATCGTCGGTGGCGCCCCCGCGGGTGACGGCACCGCCGCAGCTGAATCGTGGAGTGGTCAGTGCCGCGTCGTACGAAGCACGCGCATTTGGAGTCCATTCCGCAATGCCGCTGCGCACGGCGCTCCACATGTGTCCGCAGGCGGTCGTCGTGCCCGTCGACTTCCGTGCATATCGAGACGCATCCAAGAAGATCTTCGACATCGCTCGCGACTACACGCCGGTCATCGAACCGCTCTCCCTCGACGAGGCATTCCTCGACGTGACGGCGTCGACGCGCCGCTTCGGGTCATCCCGGCATATCGCCGAGGAGATCCGGAACCGCATCCTCACCACCACCCAGCTCCATGCGTCATTCGGGGTCGCCACCTGCAAGACCATCGCCAAGATCGCGTCCGACCTTCAGAAGCCACGCGGATTCGTCGTCGTCGAACCCGGAGACGAGGCGTCCTTTCTCGCCCCCCTGCCGCTCCGGCGCCTGCCGGGCCTCGGACCGGCCGCGGAACGGGCCCTTATGGGGCTTGGGATATCCACGCTCGGTCAGCTCGCCGCCCTGCCACTCGACACGGTGCAGCGACGCGTCGGGCGCGCCTCCGGCACATCGTTGTGGGAGCGCGCGCAGGGCATCGACACGGCGCCGGTGACAGTGCCGGGTGCGCCGCGAAGCGTTTCGCGCGAGGAGACATTCGCCCGAGACGTCGCGCAGCGCGACGCGCTGCATCTCCGCATCGCCGAGCTCGCGAGCGACGTGGGCGCCAGGCTCCGCACGGGTGGATGGACCGCGCGAACGGTGACGCTCAAGCTCCGCTACTCGGACTTCACGACCATCACGCGTCAGGAGACGCTTCGGACATCGACGGCGACGGATACCACCGTCCGGGACGCTGCCCTCGCCTTGCTCGATGCCGCCTGGTCGGGCAGCGCTGTCCGCCTCCTCGGGGTCGGCGTCAGCGGGCTCGCAGACGCACCGCAACTCGATCTCTTCGACCGGCCTGCCGTCGACCGGATCGACCACACGCTGGACTCGCTGCGCGAGCGTTTCGGACGAGACGCCATCCGTCGAGGCACGGGCGACGGTCTCCACGACCTCGACTGGCGCGGCGACGACCTCCGTCGCTGATCGCCCGGCTGGAAAGCCCGGCTACTCTTCCTCGTCGATGTCGTCGAGGTATTCGACGATCTCGCTGTCGTAGCGGGCTCGCGCATCGTTGAGGATCGTCCCGACGATCGCCACACGCTCCTCCGGCCAGCCCAGCTCGGCCGCGAGCTCGATCGTCGTGGGTTCCCGGCCGAACTCATGCCGCGCCCGGATCTCGGCGGCCTCGTAGAACTCGGTATCGCGAACGAACGCCTCCTCGCCGGCGCGCTCGATGGCAGCGAGCTCAATCGTGTCGTCCATGTGCGAGGCGACCAGCCGGCCGACGAACCGGTCAAGCCCGGAGGCCGCACCGCCCTGCCCCGCGTACTCGAGGACTGCGACCACCGCGGCGATGGTTCCCTCCTGGGTCAGGTCGCCGACTTCGACACCCTTGCCGTGGCGGGCCTCTGCGAGCTCGATGGTGGCCGCGAGCTGGTGCTCCACCAAGGTGTCGAGGGCTGGGCCTCTGCCCTGGACGCGCACTTCCGCAAGCAGGTCAGCGGTCGCCTCTTCGCTCAACGCGGGGAGCGAACGCACCTTCGCGTCGAGGATCTCTCGATCGCTCACGTCACTTCTGGTCATCCGATCACCCCGCAGCGCTCTGGCGCTGGCCCTTGCGTCCGAACCGTGCCGCGAGCTGCTCGCACGCGCGGGCCGTCTCGCGACGTGCGGGGCCCTGCGACGCAAGCTCAACAGCGCCGGCGAACGGGCGCCCGGTCACCGAGTACCGCGCCGACATCACCACCGTGCATCCACCAACCACCTTGCGAATGGTGACCTCGAGCGTCAGATCCAAACCCTCCTCGAGGGTCAAAACCATGTGCTTCGGTGGGGTCAGCTCGGTGCAGACGAGCACGCCGCGCAGATGGCGCCCCACGAGACCGGCCTCCACCTCGTAGCGCGCGCCCACGCCACCTGACGGGCCGCTGATATGGCGCAGCCGCCTGATGGCAGGAAGCCAGTCGGCGTGCTCGATGTCCGCGACGACGGCAAAGGCCTCCTCGGGCGGAACCGGCAGGGTGACGTCGGAGCTTGTCTCGATCATGGTGGTCTGTCCGTCTAGTACATCACTGTCGCGAACACGTCCGCCGCCTTGAACCCGAGCCGCTCGTAGACGCGTTGCGCGATCACGTTGTACTGGTTCACGTAGAGGCTGCAGCGCGGCACGTCCCTGAAGACGTACGCGCACACGGCGGCGAGACCCGCACGCGCGATGCCCTGACCGCGGTATTTCGGTGCCGTGTACACGCCCTGGATCTGCACGACCTCAGGCGTCCACGCCGAAAGCTCGGCCTTGAAGAGCACCTCGTGGTGGCGCATCCACACCCAGCTCCAGCGTCGCTCGATGAGGCTCAGCATGCGCATCCGCCACGCCGGAGCATCGACGGCGAGCGGATCGATACCCATCTCCTCGCGGTGCATGCGCGCCGCAGCAACGACGAGCGCCTCCAGGTCGCCCCGAGTGGACGGACGAACGTCGCCCGACGGAGTGCCCTGCATCTCCCCGTGGTCGAGCACCATGAGTGGCTGCGGATCGCGCAGTTCCCGAGCCGGCTTCGGCGGTCGAAACGCGTTGTGCAGAGCCATGACCGACGCTCTGTGGCCGACGATCATCCGGGGCTGCGCACCGACGATCAGCGCCTGTGCGAGCGGTGGCGCCGCCTCGATGTCGGGGATGTACGGGACCACCAGCGACCAGCCGAGCACCACCGACGTGAGGTCGTCGTTCTCGAAGGCGCCCCACCAATCACCCGCTTCGAAACCGAGGCGCAACTCGCTGCGCAGGTAGACGTTGGTGACCGGCTCACGATCGATGAGCGCGGCGAGCTGTCCGGCGTTTGCCGGACCCAACCGCGCGACGCGGAGGGCGGAGCGCGTTGCCATGCGTCGAATTGTCCTCGCATCGACGCCTGCTCAGGCGGGATCGCTCGGCTATCCTCGTTGCTGTGACCTTGCCCTCCCCCTGCACGCACGCCCTCGTCGCCTGCGGGTGCGCCGCAACCATCCTGCTCGCCGCATGCGGAGGGCCGGCTCCGACCGTCGCACCGAGCTCGAGCAGCAGCGCCACACCCACCGCGACGGTGGCGCCGGAACCGTTTGCGGGGAACGGATTCCGTACCAATATTCCGGCAGGTTGGGTCAATCAGACGACCAGTCAGAGTGCCGTCGCATCGCTGAGCGGCAGTGGCACCGTGCTGATGGTGCTGTCGTCCCCGGACCACGGCAGGATCGTCGTGAGCACCACTCCGCAGCCTGTTGCAGATGACGTGCTCGCGCAGTACCTCACGAGCATCGCGCCTCCCGGCGCAACACAGATCAGCCAGGCCGAGCCCGTCGACGTCGACGGCGATTCCGGCGTGCTGGACACCTTTCTGGTCGTCCCGGCAACCGGCGCGACGCAGGAGACCGAGGAGATGGTGGTGAATCAGGGCGGTGATACATTCGAGCTGGTCGTGAGCACCGCCGAGGCTGATTTCGCCAATGACGCCGGCGGATTGCAGGAGGTTCTGGACAGCTGGACATGGGCGTGAGCGCCGCTTCTGGTTAGGATCAGACGATGCTGGTGCTCATGAACATGCAGGCGACGCCCGATCAGGTCGCCAACGTGATGAAGCACGTGCGCGAGCGCGGCTTCGAGCCAATTGAGCTGCCCGGCGCCGACCGGCTCGCCATCGGCATCCTCGGGAGCAACCCGGGCTCGATACGCGACGCCATCTGCGATCTCCCAGGCGTGGTGGATGCGATCCCGGTCAGCAAGCCGTACAAGCAGGTGACCCGTGAGTGGCACCCTGAGCCAACTGTGGTCGACGTTTCCGGAGTCCGGTTTGGCGACGGCTCATTCGTTGTCATCGCTGGGCCATGCGCGGTGGAGAGCCGCGAACAGGTTCTCGCGACCGCGCGCGAGGTGGCCGCCGCGGGAGCCACGATGATCCGTGGCGGCGCCTTCAAGCCCCGGTCATCGCCGTACTCCTTTCGAGGGCTCGGTCTCGATGGGCTCCACCATCTCGCCGAGGCACGCGAGGCAACCGGGCTGCCGGTGGTGACCGAGGTGCTCACCCCCGCCGATGTCGAGCTGGTCTCGGAGTACGCCGACATGCTTCAGGTCGGCACTCGCAACGCCCAGAACTTCGCACTCCTCGAGGCGGTCGGTGGAGCGCACCGGCCTGTGCTCCTGAAGCGCGGCCTCAGCAACACGATCGAGGAATGGCTGCTCGCCGCCGAGTATGTCGTCGCCCATGGCAACCCGAACGTCGTGCTCTGTGAGCGCGGCATCCGCACGTTCGAGGCGGCGACGCGCAACACGCTCGATCTCAGCGCCGTTCCGGTGGTGAAGTCGCTGTCGCATCTCCCCGTGATCGTCGACCCGTCCCATGCCACCGGCCACCGCCCGCTCGTACCGCCGATGGCCCTGGCCGCCTTTGCCGCGGGCGCCGACGGCCTCATGATCGAGGTGCACCCCGACCCCGAGAACGCGAAGAGTGACGGCGCGCAGTCGCTCACGCCGGCGGCATTCGCAGACCTGATGGCATCGATTCGCCGCCTGGCCGTCGCACTGGATCGACAGGTCGCAACAGCTCCGTCACCCGTCAGGGCGGTGACCCCGGGGTAGGATCGTCCCCGTGGAGTTCCGTCGATGACCACCTTGTACAAGCCCGGCCCCCAGGACCATTCGAACGGTGTCGCCGTGTCCACGGCCGTGCCGTGTGGCCTCCGTGGATGCACCAACACCAACGCGCAGCTCTGCGCGTACCGGGACCGCCGCGGACGGCAGTGCCCTGCTGCATTCTGCCCGGCGCACAGCGTCTCCTTCGCGGGGACCAGCTACTGCCGCCGCCATGCGGGGACCGTGCAGGCGATCGGCGAGCTGGCCAAGGATCCGAACGGATTCCCTGACCTCAACGATCGCGCCCCTTCGCTCGTCAACTGGATTGCTCGCGACCTCGATCAGAGCATCCGGCGCCTCCTGGGCCGCGCGGTCCGGAGCGGCGAGAGCGTCATCGTCGACGACTCCGTCCGTCTGGCTCATGACCCGGCTCGCAAGGCTCGCTGGGAACGGAGCTGGCGGATCGTCGAGCACACCGGTCTGATCCTCAAGGTGACGGTCCACGTCAGCGAGGACAACGACGCCCTGGTGCATGTCCGCGTCGGCACCGAGATGGTGGCTGACGGCGTTCCGCCGTGGATCGCGCGCCGCCGCGAGGGCCAGGAGGTCGAGGCCGCGATCGACGTGTCGCAGCGACAGCTCTTCTACCAGTTCCTCGAGGAGAACATCTCCTCCGCGGTGCTTCGCTTCCGGGCTCGCGGCGACCGCGCGCCCTGGGGACGCTGACCGCTCAAGCCACGACGGCTTCGGGCTCCGCGCCGAGAACGCCAAGCAGCCTGCCGAGCAACTGCTGACCTTCCGTTCCGGGACCGGCGCCGTTGGTGCCCCCGGAGAGCTCCTCCGCAAGTGCGTCGAGCACCCGCAGCGCGCCGGGAGTGTCGAGATCGTCGTCGAGACGTGCGAAGAACTGTTCCTCGAATCGCTGCGCGGCCTCGTGCCCGAGCGTGCCGCCGCCCTGCATCGCAGCGAGATATCGCTTGTTTCTCGCAGCTGCCGCGTCCACCTCGGCATCGTCATAGGTCCACGAGTGCCGGTAGTGGTGATCGGCGAGCAGCAGGCGCACGGCGGCACCCGGGACGCGCGTGATCAGGTCGCGCACGAAGACGAGGTTGCCGAGCGACTTGCTCATCTTCACGCCCTCGTGATTCACCATCGCGACGTGCGTCCAGTGCCGGACGTACGGCGCCACTCCGGCGGCCTCCGCCTGAGCGATCTCGAACTCGTGGTGGGGAAAGATGAGATCGTCGCCACCGCCGTGGATGTCGACGGGATGACCGAGCGCACCGGTGGACATCACCGTGCACTCGATGTGCCAGCCTGGCCGGCCCTGACCCCAGGGACTTTCCCAGCTCGGCTCCCCGGGTGCCGAGAGCTGCCAGAGGACAAAGTCGAGTGGGTGTCGCTTGCGCGGGTCGTCCGGGTTGGCACCACGTTCGCGGCTGAGCTCGATCATCGTCGCCTGGGGAAGCCGGCTCAGCCGTCCGTAGTCCGGGTACACGCCCGAGTCGAAGAACACCCAGCCGTCATTCGCATATGCATAGCCGCCGTCGACCAGCTGCACGATCCAGTCCACCATCTCATCGACGTGCTCGGTCGCTCGCGGCGCGACGTCGACCGGGATGAGGCCGATCGCCGCCATGTCCTGGTCGAACATGCGCACCTGCTCGGTCGCCAGCTCTCGGAAGTCGCGACCGCGCTCGCGCGCCACGCGCAGGATGTCGTCATCGACGTCGGTGACATTGCGCACGCTCCGCACGGCGATGCCGGCGTCGCGAAAGCGCCGGTTGAGCACGTCGAACACGTGATACACGAAGGCGTGGCCGAGGTGCGCCAAGTCATATGGCGTGATGCCGCAGACATAGATGCCGACCCTGCCGCCACGCGGTTCGAAGGTCACGACCTCCTGGCGGGCCGTATCGAACAATTGCATGCCGCCCGATTCTACGGCTCGCCTGCGCCCGGCCCTTTCGGCTCGAGCAGCGCTCGCGCGGCTTTGAGGACCGGAATGCTGTTCTTGAAGCTCACCCGTTCCTCCGCAGCGTCGAAACCGAACCAGCCTGCCTCCGCTATCTCGGCGGGGTCGGGGTGCAACTCGGTGCCCTCCGGCGCCTCGACGATGAAGTGATGGACTCGCTTGAAGACGAGTGCCCCACGATTCGGACGGCGATAGACGTATTCGGAGAGGGGCAACGGCGCGCGGAGCGTCAGTGATGCACTTGCGATGCCCGTCTCCTCGGAGATCTCGCGCAGCGCGGCCGCTTCAGGCGTCTCGCCGGCCTCGACCAGCCCTTTCGGAAAGCCCCAGTGGCGTCCGTCACTGACCAGGCAGACCTCATACCCGCCCGGCGACCGTCGCACCACAACGCCACCCGACGAGATCTCATTGGGGCGCATGGGCCGGCGCATCGTCGCACGGTACTCGGGTCCGCACCGAGCCCGGTTGCTATGATCGGGTGCTCCGCGGCCCCGTGGTGTAGCCTGGCCTAACACGCCACCCTGTCAAGGTGGAGATCGTCGGTTCGAATCCGATCGGGGTCGCCACGTGAGCCGGAGCGAGAGAATTCCTTTCATGGACTTCCATCCGCCCGAAGAGTTGCGCGGCGAGATCGTCACGCTGCGCCGGTATCGATCGACCGACCACGACGCGTTGAAGGCTGCCATTGCGGCGAGTCTCGACAGCCTTCGAGACTGGATGCCGTGGGCGCAGGAACCTCCGACCGACGCTTCGGTTGCAAGCTTTCTCGACCCCGCCGTGGCGCAGTTCGGCGGTGACTCAGCTGCCAACTACGCCATCACGCTGCGCGACGGTGCGTTCGTGGGTGGATGTGGCCTCATGCCGCGTGTCGGCCCTGACGCGCTGGAGATCGGCTACTGGGTGCACACGGAACACCACCGTCGTGGCATCGCCACCGAGTCCGCGCGACTGCTCACCAACATTGCATTTGCATCACCGGGCGTTCGTCGAGTCGAGATTCATTGCGACCAGGGCAATGCAGCCAGTGCCGGCGTTGCGCGAAGACTCGGATACCGCCTGGATCGCACCACCGAAGGCGAGATCGACACGGCAGGAAGAACGGGCCGGATGATGATCTGGGTCACCGAGCGGCCGGTGTGACAGCGCGCGTCAGGTGATGGTGATGCCCGTGAGATCTGCAGGTTCCGGGTACTGCGGATCCATCTCGGTGAGCGTCTCGATGAGCAACCGGCTGATCGCCCAGTTGCGGAACCACTTGTGGTCCGAAGGGACGATGTACCAGGGTGCGGCCTTTGTCGATGTGCGCTCGATCGCCTCCGAGTACGCAGCCTGATATTCCTTCCAGAGCTTGCGATCCTCGAGGTCGCCGCGCTGGAACTTCCAGCGTTTCTGCGGATCCTTGAGGCGCTCCTCGAACCGCCGCCGCTGTTCGTCCTTGCTGATCAGCAGGCAGCACTTGACGATCGTCATTCCGCCCTGCGTGAGCAGCGATTCAAACGCGCTGATGTCGCTGTAGCGTTTCTTCCACACCTGTTTTGGGACGAGCTTTCGCACGCGCGCCACGAGGACGTCCTCGTACTGCGAACGATTGAAGATGCCGATCTCGCCGGCGTGCGGCGTCGCCGCATGCACACGCCAGAGAAAGTCGTGTGAGAGCTCCTCTGCGGTCGGCGCCTTGAACGAGGTGACACGCGTGCCCTGCGGATTGACACCGTCGAAGACATGGGCAACAGTGCCGTCCTTGCCCGACGCGTCCGTGCCCTGCAGGATCAGCAACAGCGAGCGCTTGTTCTCTGCCCAAAGACGCGTCTGCAATTCGATGAGCGCTGAGCGGTCGCCGGGCAGTGCCGCGTCCGCGGCCTTGCGTCCGCCTTTGAGCGCATGCGTATCACCGGGATCGAGCGTCGAGATGTCCACCTTCGACCCCGGTTTGACCTTCCAGACCTCACGCATCGCTGATGAACTCTAGTCCACATGAACGGGCGGTGGCCTCAGCCGAGATGAGGCTGTAACCAGGCGGTGAGGTCGGCCAGGACGCGGTCGCGCTCCGGCTCGTTGAAGATCTCGTGCCAGAGACCGTCGTACATCTTCAGCGTCTTGTCGGGTGAGCCGGCGCGCTCGTACACATGCGGCCCGCATCCGGGGTCGACGAGACCGTCGGCCGTGCCCTGCATCACGAGGAGCGGCATGCGCATCGCGGGCAATCCAGCGTCCACACGGTCCATCGCATCGAGCATCTCGGCCCCGAGGCGGGCGCGGATCGGCGTGCGGAACACGAGCGGGTCGCTGTTGTACGCATCGACGACCGCCTGGTCGCGACTGATCCGGTTGAGCGGCAGGCGGAGCACGCCCACGTTGGGCGCGATGCGCGACAGCACCCGGCCGAGCGCGAGCTTGCCTTTCGAGACCTCGCCGGGGCATGCGGCGGGCGCCGACAGCACGAGCCCGTCGAGATTTGTCCCCGGTCGTACTGCGAGGTCCAGCGCGATCAGGCCGCCCATGCTGTGGCCGAGGAGCACGAGATGCAGCGACGGCCAGCGCCCCCGGGCGCGCTCGATCACCGTCGCCAGGTCGTCGGCGTAGTCGGCGAATCGCACAACGCTGGTACGCGCGCCTCCGCTGAGACCGTGGCCGCGGTGGTCGGGAGCGCACACAGCGATGCCCTGCGCGAGCAGTCGCTCGGCGACCGCCTGGTACCTGCCGCCGTGCTCGGCGAAGCCGTGCGCGATCACCACCACGCCGATCGGAGGACTCTCAGGAACCCATGTCCTGACGTGAATCCGGACGCCTCGGACCCCGACGAACGAGTCCTCCTCGGCCCGTACGTCCGGGTTGCCCTCAGCGACAGTCACGAGGCGAGCCTACCAAGCCAAAGTGCCACCCGCACAGCCCCTAAGTGGCCGGGTGGCGCTGATACACTGCGACTTGAGGAGGAGCCTTACTTCGCCATGGACGACGCCACCAACGTTCTCGAGATCGAGGGTCTGAAGACCTACATCAAGCTGTCGCGGACAACGGTCCGGGCGGTCGATGGGATCTCGTTGCACATCGCTCCCGGGGAGACCCTGGGGCTGGTCGGCGAGTTGGGCTGCGGCAAGAGCATCACCGGCATGTCGATCATGAAGTTGCTGCCGTCAGGCGGCAACATCGTGGCGGGCAGCATCAAGCTCAGCGGGCGCGACATCGTCCCCCTCGAAGAGAAGGCGATGCGTGATATCCGCGGCAACGACATCGCGGTCATCTTCCAGGACCCGATGACCTCGCTGAACCCCACCATGACCATCGGCGATCAGATCGGCGAGGTCCTGCACATCCACCGCGATCTCAACGATGACGAGACGCGTGAGCGGTGCGCCGAAGTGCTCGGGCTTGTCGGCATGCCGCGGCCCAAGGAACGCCTGACCGACTATCCGCATCAGCTGTCCGGTGGTCTCCGCCAGCGCGTCATGATCGCGATGGCGCTGGTGTGCGATCCAAAGCTCCTCATCGCAGACGAGCCCACCACCGCGCTCGACGTCACCATCCAGGCGCAGATCCTCGACCTCCTCGATGATCTTCGCAGGCGCCTCCACATGGCGGTGCTGCTGATCACACACGACATGGGCGTCATCGCCGGCCGCGCGGACCGCGTTGCGGTCATGTACGCGGGAAAGATCGTGGAGACCGCCGAGACGCGGACGCTCTTCAAGGGCATGCGCCATCGCTACACCGAGGCGCTCGTCGAAGCGATCCCGCGCCTCGACCAGGACGCGTCAACAGGCCTGTACAGCATCCCCGGCCTGCCGCCGGACCTCACCGCACCGCCGCCGGCATGTCGCTTCGCAGCGCGTTGCAGGTTTGACACGCAGATCTGTCACACCGAGGAACCGCCACTCCTCGAGCACGAGACGGCGCACTACTACGCGTGTCATCACCCGGCCGGCGTCGACAGCGCGGTGGAAGCGGAGCCCGTTCCCGCGCGATGACGGTCACGCCCGCCACCCCTTCGATGGCAGCCACTTCTCCCAATGGCGCTCAGCCATTTCTCGTCGTGAAGAATCTCGTCAAGGAGTTTCCGGTCACCAAGGGCGCCGTCCTGCAGCGTCAGGTCGGAGCCGTGCACGCAGTCTCCGATGTGTCATTCGAGGTGCGCCCCGGCGAGACCTTCGGCCTCGTGGGCGAGTCCGGCTGCGGCAAGACCACGACGGGACGGATGATCGTCGCCCTCGAGCCTCCGACGTCCGGTTCCATCGTCATCAACGGCGAGGACATCGCCAAGATGAGCAAGGGAAAGCTGCGCACCAAGCGGCGCGACATGCAGATGATGTTCCAGGACCCATATGCGTCGCTCGATCCGCGTATGCGCGTCGTCACCATCCTGCGCGAGCCGCTCGCCATCCAGGGAATCGGGAGCAAGAAAGAGCAGATCGAGCGGTGCGCCGAGCTCCTCAACGATGTCGGCCTCGCGCGCGGTGCACTGGACCGCTACCCACATGAGTTCAGCGGC
Organism: Candidatus Dormiibacterota bacterium; assembly: GCA_963833055.1. Lineage (GTDB taxonomy): Bacteria > Chloroflexota > Dormibacteria > Aeolococcales > Aeolococcaceae > Palsa-851. The sequence continues at coordinate 152,734 of CAWHWM010000020.1, forward strand.
GGTCAACGGCAGCGCATCGGTCTCGCACGTGCGCTTGCGCTCAACCCCAGCCTCATCGTTGCCGACGAGCCCGTGTCCGCGCTGGACGTCTCCATCCGCTCGCAGATCCTGAACATGATGAACAGCCTGCAGGAGAAGTACGGGCTGACATTCGTGATCATCTCCCACGACCTCTCGGTCGTGAAGTACATGTCCGACCGTATCGGCGTCATGTACCTCGGCAAGATGGTCGAGATCGGCAGCGGCGCCGAGCTCTACTCGCAGCCGGCGCACCCATACACGCGAGGCCTCGTCAGCGCGATCCCGATCCCCGATCCGGACATCGAACGCAACAAGCAGATGGACGCCCCCAAGGGCGAGATCCCCTCAGCGATCAACCCACCGTCAGGCTGCCGCTTCCGCACCCGCTGCCCCCTGGCCCAGCAACTCTGCGCCGAGCAGGAGCCCCCGCTGCGCGCCTTCGGCCCGAACCACCTGGCAGCCTGCCACTTCCCGCTGCGCGCCCCCATGGAAACCGCAGCCTGATAGTCCCTTTCAAACGGCCCTCCGATGAGCGCTCAATAAGCCCCATCAGTCAGGCCCAAGCGAGCGGTCGCCGCCGACAGTGGAGCTGCGTTCGCTGATACGCCGGGCGAGCCGCGAGAGACGCGCTGACGCATCTCAGCGCGGAATCACACGCGCCGCAGTTGGGACTACAAGGCCGTCCGGGTGGCGCCTGGGGGAGTACCGCCACCGGAGCGTCGGCGACCGGGCTGCGCCGCGTGCTGAGGACACCGATGACTGGAACCGGCGTCGATGCGCAGAGTGGCGAGGGCCCCCCAGGCGACAGGACCCGGACGAGAGCGCGGAGCAAACCGCGCCAGTGCGGATTCGCGAAGAAGCCCCGTCAGCGCTTCTGGAGCCGCACTTCCAACGCGTCGCGCAAAGCATCGCCGATGAAGTTAAAGGCGACGACCGTGAGCACGATTGCGAGTCCGGCGGGGTAGATCAACCACCACCATCCGTTGGCGATGTACGTCGTGCCATCGGAGAGCATCGCGCCCCAGTTGGTGGCGGGCGGCGCGATACCGAGACCGAGGTAGTTGACCGCGGCGACCAGCAGGATGGCGTCGGCCACCTGGAAGGTGGCGTTGACCATGATCGTTCCGACGGAGTTCGGGATGATGTGGCGCAGCACGATCCGGAACCCGCCGCCGCCCATCATCGTCACGGCCTGCACGTACTCGCGGGTCCGTAGGGTCAGCGCCTCTGCGCGGACAAGACGGGCCGGGATGAGCCACGCGGTCACCGACACGACGAGGATCAGCGTGAGCACGTTGCGCGGGAACGCCACTGCGAGGAAGAGCAGCAGGAACAGCGCGGGGATCGCGAGCATGATGTCGACGAAACGCATCAGCAGGTTGTCGACCCAGCCACCGAAGAAGCCGGCGACCGCGCCCCACATGACGCCGAACAGAGTCGCGATGAGTGCTGCGGCGATACCGATCTCGAGCGACGTCTGGCCGCCGATCATCAGCCGTCCGATGATGTCGAAGCCATCGTCGTCCGTGCCGAGCCAGTGCTTCGACGACGGCGCGAGGAAGTCGTTGGCGAGGTTGGTGTCGACCTGATTCGTGTGGTAGATGAACGGCCCCACGAAGCAGAACAGCACCATGAACACGACGATGCCCACGCCAACCACCGCAAGGCGGTTCTGCACGAAGACGTTGAAGGCGAGCCGCCAGACGCCCTGAGCCTCGAAGGCCGGAGCGACGTCCTGGACCTCCCCAGGCTTTTCCTGGGTCCCGGTTCCAACCGGGATGGAGATGCTCTGCGGATGATCCAACGTGCTCATGCTCGGCGGTACCTCACGCGCGGATCGGCGATCGCGTACATGACGTCGGCCATGAGCGAACCGAGCACGGTCGCAAAGCCCGTCACGACGATCACGCCGAGGATGATCGGGTAGTCAGTGGTCAGCGTCGCATTCCAGAAGATGTATCCGACGCCGGGATAGTTGAACAACGCTTCGGTGATCAGCGCCCCGCTGAAGACGTAGCCCACGGAGAGGCCGATCAGCGTGAGGATCGGGATCATCGCGTTGCGCAGCACGTGCACGAACAGCACCCTCGAGTTGGATGCTCCCTTGGCGCGCGCCGTGCGGGTGTAGTCCTGGACCATGTTCTCCAGCGTCGAGGACCGCATGTAGCGGCTGAAGGACGCGATCGTGACCAGCGAGAGTGTCGCGACCGGGAGGACGAGGGAGCTCAGCTGGTTCAGGTCGTCGGTGACGAAAGCACCCTGCGGGCCTTCGGCCGGGAACCAGTGAAGGATGAAGCTGAACAGGACGATGAGGATGATGCCGAGCCAGAAGACCGGCATCGAGTAGAGGACGAACGAAGCGCCGGTGAAGATGTAGTCATCGGGCTTGTTGCGGCGGACGGCCTGGTAGATGCCGAGGGGGATCGCGATGACGATCGCGACGATGTACGAGAGGCCGAGGAGCAACAGCGTCTTGGGCAAGTACTGCACCAGGAGCGATGAGACGCTCTGGTTCAACTTGTACGAGAAGCCGAAGTTCCCGTGTGCCAGCTGCCAGAGGTACGTCAGGTACTGCAGCGGCAAGGGCTGGTCGAGCCCGTTCTCCTTGTTGAAGGCAGCGATCTGCGCCGCATTGGCACGCGGCCCAAGGATGTTCCGCGCCACCCCTCCGCCCGGAATCACGTGGAGAAGGATGAACACGATCAGCGTGACCCCGATCGTGATCAGGATCGCCTGAAGTACCCGCCGGATGATGTAGCCGAGCATTGGCTCCTACCTCGCCCTGACGCCCATTTGACAAAGATTAGCGGAATGGACTGGGGGATGCCGGCACCCGCCGGCATCCCCCGTTGGTTACCTTGACTCTTACTGAGACCGGTGCCTCAGCACTAGCGCCAATTCTGTGATCAGGACCAGCGCCAATTCTCTGGGTAGATCTGCAGGAGCGGATCCAGCGGCTGGGTCCCCTTGAGATCCTTGTTGATCATGTTCAACTGCGCGTAGTTGACCGGCATCCAGATGACCGGAAGGTTCTTGGCGAGGTAGTCCTCGTACGTGTACATGGCCTGCACGTCGCTGCTGGTCTCTGTAGCGAGGATGTCGCTCTCCGCCTGCGGGTCGCAGTAGCCGCCGGAGTCCGAGCCCGCGTACTGCACGTTGGCGCCGGTTCCGGTGCACGACCAGAGCTCATCGCCTGTCGGCTCGTAGTCTGGTGCGTAGATCCAACCACCACCCCAGAACTCCATGTCCCAGTCGCATGCCTGACCGGCCTTGCACGGCGTTGCGTTGCCGATGACCGTGTCAAACGGTGCGGTGGAGAGGTTGATGGCGATGCCTGCGGCCGCGAAGTCGGTCTTGAACTGCGCCATCTCCTGGTCGAGAGCGGGCGTCCCACTCACGTACTGGAGGTTGAACGAAGCCTTCGCACCCTGCTTGACGCCGGCGCCGCACTGGCCTGTTCCGGTGCCTGGGCTGGTGCAGGTGCTGACGCCGCCCGCATTGACCGTCCATCCATTGGCCTGGAGCAAGGACACTGCCTTGGCCGGGTTATACGGATAGGGGTTGCTCTTCTCGAACGAGTCGACGAAGTTCGAGGATGGCTTGGTCGGCACCGGGCCGTACGTCGGATAGCCGTATCCGAAGAACGCCTTGGATATGAAGGTGTTCTGATCGACCAGGTACTGCATCGCCTGTCTGAAGTACAGCTGGCTGAAGATCGGACCGCTGGTCGGGTTGGTGAAGTTCTCCGGGAAGTACGTGATCTGCCAGCCTGCCCACACTGAGAAGTTGTAGATGTTGCTCAGCGTGGCTTTCTGGAGCACGTCCGCATCCGGAATGTACCCCCAGTCAATCGTGGTGGTGTTGACCGAAGTGGCCGCCTTGAGGTCGTCGAACTCGGCGGTGTCCTTGGTGAACGGAACCTCGTTGAACTGCTTGAGGGTCGGCTTGATCGGTCCACCGTACCCGGGGTTCGGGACCATCGAGACGTCGCCCGCGGTGTCCATCGACTTCAGCTTCCATGGACCCGACACGACCTGCCAGAGCGGGTTGGTGTCATAGGTCGAGATGGACTTCGACTGCGAGTCGAGGAACTTGTAGACCGCCTGCGCGCCGGCCGGGGTCTCGTCGTAGTTGCCAACCGCACCCGTCGCCAACTCCTTGTCCCAGACGTGCTGGGGGAGCGGGGTGATCTGGCTCAGCTCGTTGTACGTGAAGAAGTACGAGCCGTACGCCTGGCTGAGATTGAACGTGATCTGCAGCGGGTTGTTGGGGTTGATCGTGGTGCTGAGCACGTTGTCGGGGTACTCGCCAGGCGAGTAGCCGGCCCAGTTGTCCTTGTTCGCGGTGACCATGTTCTGCCAGAACTGGATGTCACGCGCGGTGATCTGGGTCCCGTCCGACCACTTCCATCCCTTGAGGGTGATGGTCACCGACTTGCCGTCCGAGGAGTACACGGGCGGATCGGCGAGGCTCAGGCTGCTGTTGAGCTGGACCTGACCGTTGTCGCCGAACCAGTACAGCGGCCGGTACATGAGGAACTGGAACTGGCTCAGGTTCGCGACGCTGAAGTACGCCAGCGAGGCGAGCGGGAAGATGTAGTTCGGCTGGGCACCAGGGCCTTCAGCGAACGTCGCCGAGGTCTTGGTTACAGCGGGACCGGTGGTGGTACTGGTGCTCCCGCACGCCGCGAGAACGATCGCCCCCAGTCCGATGAGAGCGGGCACTGATTTGGCCCGCCAGCTCCGAAACGTCATGTATGCCTCCTTGTGACGGCAAATGTCCACGTGGCGTCGCTCTGCCCCGGACGCAGTTCGTAGGGTAGCGATTCGTCAAGGCCTCAACCATGGTTCGGGGCGAAAATCATCCTGCTGAGTGAGATCGCCCGTTCGATCAGGCCGCTCTGGAGGCGGGCCAGCGGCCCTCTGATCGGGCCAGGGCAAGGTCGTAGACGGGTGAGATCCGCAGCCGGCGGGGCATTCCCGGGGTCGCAAGACGCAACGATCGCGTCAGCCCCGCGAAGGCGGCGGCGTGTGCCGGGGTCCAGCGAAGGCCGTACCCGCGGCGCAGCTCGGAGGGCAGGAGCCCGGTTGCGATGAAGGCGAGGGCATCGGTCCCAGGACGGAGCATCGGCGAGCGGACCGGTGGATGCAGGACGGTCTCGGCGACCTCCAGCGACCCGGCCCCGGGCAGCGCCTGTCCGCTCCGCACCTCCCTGTCGACGTACCGGCGCAGTGCCGCGGCATCGTGCCAGAAGTGGCCGCGAGCGACGCCCATGAGACGTCCGACGGCGTCCCACTCACGAACGAACGCGTCGCGCTCGGCGGTGGTGAGCCCCCCGACGAGCGCGTCGTGGGCCACCAGCATCGTGTCCACGAATGACGCGTGGACCCACCGAAGCAGCGCCGGATCGCCTGCCGAGTACACCGTCCCCGCCGGGACCCTGACCGTCGCGTTCTCAGCAGGCAGCTTCCCAAGCACGGGACGGTGGAGACCGTTCACGCGGCCGGAGACCCGCTCCGCCTCCTGGCGCGTCCCGAAGCAGACGACCGTGACCCAGCGAACCGTCCGCTCGAGGCGTCCGTAGGGATCCGACTTGTAGGTGCTGTGGACGATCGCTCCCTGGGCGACCAGTGGGTTCGCCGCCTGCAGGAGCAGCGCACGGCCGGCGGCAAGCAGGAGCCGCGGCTCGCGCATGACCATCCAGGTCACTGAGTCGGGTCCGAAGAGACCGGGATCCGGGGTTGGGTCTCGCAGCGGGAGCGGCCGTGCCGGACCCGTGCTCGGGCGCGTGATCAGCCGCTGGACGGTCTGCGGCAGCGGAATCCCGGGCAACGCTCAGCGCCCCCGGAGAGCCGGTGGCCGGCAACGGTCAACGGTCGTCGCGCGCTGCATATAAGAGAGGAAGGGCTGCCAGGGCATCTCCCGAGTGTCGCATGGGTCGAAGGGGCGAAGACGTCCTCTTTGGCTACCATCGGTGGCGTGTCAGAGATCGACGGAATCGAACGTGTCCTCGTTGTTGTCGCCCATCCCGATGACTGCGACTTCGGCAACGCAGCCACCACAGCAAAATGGACCGACGCCGGTGTGACGGTCTCCTACTGCATCGTGACCGACGGTGATGCAGGCGGGTCGGACCGCAGCATCACGCGTGAGCAGATGGCCGGTATCAGGCGCATCGAGCAGACCGAGGCAGCGGCAGCGGTCGGCGTCACCGACATCACGTTCCTCGGGTACCCCGACGGGCGGTTGACGCCGAGCATCGAACTGCGGCGCGACATCTCGCGGGTGATCCGTGTGAAGCAGCCGCAGCGTGTGATCACACAATCGCCGGTGCGCAGCTTCACCCGCATCTTCGCGAGTCACCCGGATCACCTCGCAGCCGGTGAGGCCGCGCTGTGCGCGGTGTATCCGGATTCACGCAACCCGTTCGCGCACCGCGAGCTGCTCGAGGTCGAAGGGCTCGAGCCGTACTCCGTGGCCGAGGTATGGATGAGCGCGACCGCTGCGACGGGACAGGACGTCCAGGTCGTCGATGTCACCGAGACCGCTGACCGCAAGCTGGCGGCGCTCCGTTGCCATCGGAGCCAGTACAGCGACTGGGACGCCCTCGAGCAGCGCGTGCGCGGCTGGCTCGAGGCCACCGCAAAGATGCACGGACTGCCGGAAGGTCACCTTGCGGAGCAGTTTCTCGTCGTTCCGACCGCATGACGCTTCGGATCAGCAAGAGCATCACCCCGTCGGCCGTCTGGCCGTCGCCCATCACAGCGCAGCGAGCAGCGGCGGCAGGCATGCGCCTGCAGGACGTGCAGCTCTGCGACGGCGACGCGTACTGGGTTGAGGGCCGCCCCGTCGAGAAGGGCCGGTGCGTCATCGTGCGTGAGCACGACGGGGTTGTGTCCGACGTCATCGACGCGCCGTTCTCAGCGCGCACCTTTGTGCATGAGTACGGCGGTGCGGCGATGCTCGCACATGGCGGAACCGTGTACTTCTCCAACGCCGGTGACGGCCGCATCCACACCGTCGTGCCAGGTGGCGTCCCTATGCCGCTGACACCCGTCCATCCCGAGCTGCGCTATGCGGACTTCGAGATGGACAGCACGCGACACAGGCTCATCAGCGTTGTCGAGGACCACAGCGGCGCCTCGGTCGTCAACGACATTCGCGCCATCCCGCTGGACGGCGGCGAGCCCGCCACGCTCGTTTCGGGAAACGACTTCTACTCGACACCGCGGATCAGCCCGGACGGCAGAGGCATGCTCTGGCTGACCTGGAACCAGCCCAACATGCCGTGGGACGGCTCCGAGCTCTGGGTCGCCGAGCTCGATGACTCCGGGATGCCGCGCAATGCGCATCTCGTCGCCGGCGGCGCGTCGGAGTCCATCTTCCAACCCGCGTGGTCGCCTGCTTCGGTCGTGCACTTCACATCGGACAGGACAGGCTGGTGGAACCTCTACCGATGGGACGGCGCGAAGGTCGATGCGCTCGCTCCGATGGAGGCCGAGTGCGGCGCCGCGCAATGGGTGTTCGGACTGTCGACATATGCGTTTTGCGGCGACCGGCGCATCGCGCTCTGGGCTCGCCGCGACGGCGAGTGGGAGCTGTTGCTGCTCGACGGCTCGGCAGCGCCGATGCGCATCGACGTTCCGGAGACGGAGTTCGCCGAGCACATCAGCGCGAGCGGCGACGACCTCCTGTACGAAGCGGGTGGGCCCGGAGACGCCACTCGGTGTGGTGCGCTACAACCTCGCGACGCGGACGCACCGCGTGGTGCGGCTGGAGAGCGACGACACGGCGATCGACCAGGCCGTCCTGTCGAGGCCGCGCCACATCACATTCACCGGATACGGCGGCGATCTTGCTCACGCCTGGTATTACGCGCCGCGAAATGACGCCGTCCAGTCAGACCCTGAGCGCAAGCCGCCACTGCTGCTGCGCGCGCACGGCGGCCCGACGTCACAGACCTCGACCGACCTCGATCCGTCGGTGCAGTTCTGGACCAGCCGCGGCTTCGCCTATCTCGATGTCGATTACGGAGGAAGCACCGGGTACGGACGTGCGTACCGGGATCGTCTCAACGAGCAGTGGGGCGTCGTCGATGTCGGTGATTGCCTTGCAGGCGCGCAGCATCTCGTCGACACCGGCGCGGTCGATCCAGACCGCCTCTTCATCCACGGCGGCAGCGCCGGCGGCTACGCGGTGCTGTGCGCGATGACGTTCCACGATCTGTTCGCGGCCGGCGCGAGTCTGTTCGGCATCGCCGACCTCGAAGTGTTGATGGCGACACCGGGGCACAAGTTCGAAGCCCGCTACGACGCGCCGCTGCCGAAGGGACGCGGCATGTACGACCGCTCGCCCGTGCACTTCATCGATCAGGTGCGCGGTGCGGTGCTGCTGCTGCAGGGGCTCGACGACCCGGTGGTCCCCAAGGCACAGGCGGAGATGATGTTCGCCGGCCTCAAGGCGGCCGATGTTCCATGCGCATACATCGGTTACCCCGGGCGAGCAACACGGGTTCCGTGACGTCAAGAACATCGCGCGAACCCTCGAGGCCGAGCTGTACTTCTTTGCGACAGTGACCGGCATGACGCTCGTGGAGAGCATCGAGCCGGTCGACATCCTCAACCTCTGATCCGGCGCGGCTTGAGCTGCCATACCGAGAGTGGGACCACGACGATCAGCGTACCGGCTATCAGGAGTGCCGGAAAGAGCAGGTCGAATGGATCTGGCACGACCGGGATGACCGGGGTCGCGACGAGATCCGAAACCGTTGATCCGAACGATGTGAGCTGGATGACGTTTCCTGCTCCGACACCGAGGTCGTAGGTGACGCTCGCCCCAGGCGCATTCAGGGTGAGGTACGTCAGGTAGCCGCTTGCAGGAACCCACGACATGTTCCTGTCGGTCGAGAGGTCGTGATACAGGTCAGGGTTCATCGGCTCCGCGCCGGCAACGGTGAATCCCGGTGCGTTGTCGATGCTGGTCCCTTTCGCGGCTGCTGAGGTCACGGCCACCCCATTGGCTGTGCGCAGCGGCTGAGCGGTGAGCAGGAACAGATCCGCATTCACCGGCGCGCCCTCATTCGCAAGGATCTCCAGCGGCACCCACAGGTGCGGGGTGTGCATGGTGATGAGCAGCGGCACGCCGTCCCCTGCTTGCTGATGACGCTCCAGCGCCAGCGACGTGTTGTATTTCGCCGCCATGAAGATCGGACTGGATGACGCGTACCTGAGCAGATGGTTCTCGATCTCGGGTGACACCAGGAATCCGTTGTGTGTGCACCAGTCGATGACCGCCTGACCGCTTCCCTTGAGGACGGTGACGTCGAGTGCCTCGACCTGCACCTGCTCGATCACAGTTGCCGGCAAGCCCGCCGCAGGAGCTGCAGCCAGATCAAGTCCCTGGAATTCGATGGGAGCGAACTCACGCTCCAGTCGCTGCAACGTCCACGCCCCGGCCTCGGTGATCGATGTGGGAACCGCAGGGAGCGGCACGATCCATCCGACGTCGGTCACCGCGCCCGTGAAGGCAAAGCTGGTGACGTAGTGCTCGACGCCGTCTGACCATGCGACGAAGGTCGTCGCCTTGGCAAGACGCACGTCGCCGTCCGGAGCAACCAGACCGCCGCACGCAAACACCTGTCCTGCCTGCAGCACGACAGCCGCGGCAACACCCATGCCGGCGAACAGGAATTTGCGCATCTCAGGGACCTCCAAGCGGATTCACATCAGTGCATACGGAGACGCGGGGCAGCGCCCGTGGGTTCCCGTCTGGTGCGCTCAAGGGGCTTGCCTTACAATTAGTTAGGTTATATAATGAATTGCAGATGCCAGCCACCGTTGTCCGACCCGTCGACGTCGCAAACCAGTTGCGGCCCGTGCTGCTGCATCTCAACCGGCACCTCCGCCGCGAGATGCACGCGTCAGGGATCTCGAGCGGGCAACTCTCTCTGCTGGGCCTGATCGCCGGGAACCCCGGCATCGGCATCGCCGAGCTCGCTACACGAGAAGGCACGTCGATGCCATCGATATGCACCACCATCGACCGCCTCGAGGCCTCCGGTTGGGTGACGCGCCGCCAGGCCGAGCGCGATCGGCGCCGGGTGGACCTCGAGGTGACGCCCGAGGGCGAGCGCGTCCTCAAGGTGATCCGCACCAAGCGCACCGCCTGGTTGTCAGCGCAGTTGAGCAAGCTCGCCGATACGGACCTCGCTGCGATCGCCGCAGCCATCGCGCCACTTGAGGCGTTGCTGGCACAGGCCGAATGAGCCTCGGGATCGGCAGCGCCACATCGCGCACCTTCGCGAGCCTTCGCCGTCACTACAACTACCGGCTCTATTTCTTCGGCCAGGTGGTGTCGATCAGCGGCACCTGGATGCAGACGGTCGCGCAAGCGTGGTTCGTCGTTCAGTACACGCACTCGCCGATTGCGGTGGGCATCCTCGCCGTCTGCCAGTTCGGCCCGTACGGGATCTTCGGCCTCTTCGGTGGCGCGTACGCCGATCGCCTCGATCAGCGAAAGGTGCTCATCGGCACGCAGGCTGCATTCATGGTCACCGCGGCGCTCCTCGCGGGGCTGACGCTCAGCGGGCACGCGACAGTCTGGGAGATCTACGTCCTGGCGGGAGTCACGGGCATGATCACGGTGCTGGACAGTCCGGTGCGGATGGCATTCACCATTCAGATGGTCGGACGCGACGAGCTTCCCAACGCGGTCGCGCTGAACTCGAGCCTCTTCAACGCCTCACGCATCGTCGGCCCTGCCATCGCGGGCGGTCTGATCGCCGTCGCCGGCGATGGCATCTGCTTCCTGATCAACGCGCTCAGCTACCTGGCAGTGCTCGCGGCGCTCTGGTTCATGCGCGTGGATCAGCTCTTCCCGGTGCGCAAGGATCAGCGCGGCCACAACGTGTTCCGCGGATCGCTGGAGGGACTGAAGTTCGCGTGGCGCCGTCCGGTCATCCGCTCCGTGCTGGTGATGATGGGTGTGATCGCAACCATCAGCATCAACTTCAACGTGCTGCTTCCCGTCCTCACCGCGAAGACGCTCGCCAGCGGACCGGAGGTCTTCGGTGTGCTCTCCGCGCTCTTCGGCTTCGGCGCGCTCATCGGCGCGCTGTTCTCCGCATCGCTCGGGCGCGCAAGCCGCCGGCTGATGTTGTTCGGCGCAGCTCTCTTCTCCTTGTCTGAGATCGGGCTTGCCCCGCTGCACACGGTGTGGGCCGCAGGCATCGCGCTGGTGGTCACGGGCTACGCGTTCACGACGTACGCGTCGCAGTCGAACTCCATGCTGCAGCTTGCCGTGACCGATGAGATGCGCGGAAGGGTGCTCGGCATCTACGGATATGCCTTCGTCGGCACCGCGCCGCTCGGTGGGCTGCTGGCCGGGTGGCTCGCCGAGGCCGGCGGGACTCAGCTCGCGTTCCTGGTTGCGGGACTCGTCGCAGCCGCGGCCACGATCTACGGATGGTCCGACACCGGCCGGGCCGCCCGGGCGGCGATGCCCCCGATCGTCCAGGTGGCGTAGCCGGGCGCACGTCGCGCATTCTTTCGTCAGCGGGACGATCGATCTGGAGGTAGGCCACGTGGAGCAGCGGACGCTGGGAACACAGGGTCTGGAAGTGTCGGCGCTCGGGCTCGGTTGCATGGGGATGTCGGACTTCTACGGCACACCCGAGGAGCGCGATGAGCGCGAAGCGATCGCGACCATCGATCGCGCGGCGGAGCTCGGCGTGACCATGCTCGATACCGCGGACATGTACGGGCCGTTCACCAACGAGCAACTCATCGGCAAGGCGCTCGTCGGGCGGCGCGACCAGTTCGTCGTCGCCACGAAGTTCGGCTTCGTGCGCCTGGCGGACGGATCGCAGACCATCAACGGCCGCCCGGAGCACGTCCATCGCGCCTGCGACGCTTCGCTCGAGCGCCTCGACATCGATGTCATCGACCTCTACTACCAGCACCGGCTCGACAGGTCGGTGCCGATCGAGGAAACCGTCGGAGCGATGGCGGAGCTCGTTGCGGCCGGGAAGGTCCGCTTCCTGGGACTGAGCGAGGCGGGTGCGGCAACGATCCGCCGCGCCAACGCGGTGCATCCGATCACCGCCGTGCAATCGGAGTATTCGCTGTTCACCCGTGACGCCGAGGAATCGGTGCTTCCGGCCATGCGTGAGCTCGGCATCGGCTTCGTGGCGTACAGCCCGCTCGGTCGCGGCATCCTGACCGGTGCGATGAGCCCCGCAACGCTCGCCGCCACGGACACACGGCGCAGCCGTTTCCCGCGATTCGCGGAGGGAAACTTCGATGCCAATGTGGCGGTCGCGGCGCATATCGGGGAGATCGCCGCGGAGAAAGGCGTGACCGCCGCGCAAATCGCACTTGCGTGGCTGTTGTACCAGGGACCGGACATCGTCCCGATCCCTGGCACCAAGCGGCGGTCGCGGCTCGAGGAGAACGCCCGCGCAGCGGAGATCGAGCTGGACGCACAGGACATCGCTCGTCTCGAGGAGGTCGCCAGTCCAGAGAACGTGCGTGGCGACCGGCACTGGGACATGGCGGCGATCGACCGCTGACCACGCGCTATGGTCAGCGCGCAATGAGCGGCACGGACTCGCATTTCGCCTGGACACCCACGCCCGAGCAGGCCGGCGCCTCACGGCTCCGGCATTTCATCGATTCGCTCGGGGCCGCCGATCTCGACGGCATCGCGCGCATCGCCCACGACGACCCGGAGCGGTTCTGGACAGCCGTGGCCGACGACATCGATGTCTCCTGGACACGGCGATTCGACGTCGCGATGGACACCTCGGCAGGACTGCCCTGGACCCGATTCTGGGTCGGCGGGAGGCTCAACCTTGCACACAACGCGGTGACCCGCTGGGCTGAACGCGCGCCCGACCGCGTGGCCGTCGTGTGGGAGGGCGATGACGGCAGCACGCGCGAGTGGACGTACGCGCGTCTCCAGAACGAGACCGCGCACGCGGCGTCGACGCTCCATCATCTCGGCATCCGTGCAGGTGACAGCGTCGGTCTCTGCATGCCGATGGTCCCCGAGACCGTCTCACTGTTTCTCGCATGCGCCTGGCTCGGCGCAGTGGTGGTGCCACTCTTCAGCGGTTACGGCGCGGGCGCGATCGTCTCCCGCCTGCGCGACTGCGACGCCAAGGTTCTGGTCGTTGTTGACGGATTCACGCGGCGGGGACGGACGATCGGCATGAAGGCCGTGGCCGATGAGGCTGCGGAACAGCTGCCGTCGCTCGAGCACATCCTCGTCGTGCCGAATCTCGGCGACGCCAGCATCCCGATGCGGGAGGAACGCGATGTCATGTACGAGGCGATGCCGGAAAGCGCGACGGTGAGCGTGCCGGTGGCCGATACCGAGGCCGACTCCACGTTCATGATCATCTACACGAGCGGGACGACGGGCCGGCCGAAGGGCACCGTCCACGGGCACGGCGGGTTTCCCGTCAAGGCGATGCAGGACATGGCGCACTGCTTCGACATCGGCGAGCAGGACCGGCTGCTGTGGTTCACCGACATCGGCTGGATGATGGGCCCGTGGGCCATCTGCGGAGCGCTCAGCATCGGCGCGACGCTCGTGCTCTTCGACGGTGTTCCCGATCACCCCGGTCCCGACCGGCTCTGGTCCGTCGTCGAGCGACATCGCGTCACGGTCCTCGGGATCGCACCGACGGTGATCCGCGCGCTGATGCGTCACGGCGACGCGCCCGTCGCCGCACACGACCTCTCCTCGCTGCGTGTGCTCGGATCAACCGGTGAGCCGTGGAACACGGACCCGTGGCTCTGGTACCAGCAGAAGATCGGCGGCGGCAGGCTGCCGGTGATCAACTACTCCGGCGGCACCGAGATCTCCGGCGGCATCCTCGCCGGCAACATGCTCACGCCGTTGCAGCCGTGCGCATTCGCCGGGCCATGCCCCGGGATGGATGCGGATGTCGTCGACGAGGAGGGCCGGAGCGTTCGCGGCCGCGTTGGGGAGCTCGTGATCCGGTCGCCCTGGCCGGGGATGACGCACGGCTTCTGGCAGGATCGCGATCGCTATCTCGAGACGTACTGGTCGCGCTGGCCCGACGTGTGGGTGCACGGCGACTGGGTCGAGGTGGACGCAGACGGCCTGTGGTACATCCGCGGACGCAGCGACGACACCATCAAGGTTGCAGGCAAACGGCTCGGGCCTGCAGAGGTGGAGTCGGCGCTCGTCGCCCACAAGGCGGTCGCCGAAGCCGCGGCGATCGGTGTTCCCGATTCGCTCAAGGGCGAGGCGCTTGTCGTGTTCGTGGTGCTCAAGCCCGGGGTGACCGACTCCCCTGAGCTTCGCTCAGCGCTCTCGCAGCGCGTTGCCGAGGATCTCGGCAAGGCACTGGCGCCGCACGCCGTCGAGATCGTGTCAGAGCTGCCCAAAACTCGGAACGCGAAGGTGCTCCGCCGAGTCGTCCGCTCCGTGTACCTCGGAACCGATCCCGGCGACCTGTCGTCGCTCGAGAATCAGACCGCTGTCGACGCAATCGCACAAGTACGCTCACCGACTGACGCCGCGTAGTCGCGGGTCGCGACGTCCCTTGTGTGTCCGGAGCGCCACTCGATGATGGGCGGCTCTGCGTCGGGATGCAGCGCTGTCGCAACGGCGGCGCCCGCCCGACGTCCTCGAGAGGGGGGCGACAATGCCCAACTCCGTTCCGCTGCGCGGCAGCGCCTACCACCCCGCCGGCGGCACACGCCCCGGCCATCGAACCATCCGCAAGCTCACCGACGCGGAGTTGCATGCCGATGCCGGCGTCACGCTGATGCTCCGCGAACGCCGGAGCGGCCCGACGACGGCCCAGAGCCTCGCGTGGCTGCAGTCACTCCCCGACCCGCGCGCACGCCACCTCGACATCGCCCAGCTCACCGCTCGTCACGGCTTCGACACGGCGGACCGGGATCGCGTCGTGCGCTGGGCAACCGCGGCAGGTCTCCAGGTCACCGGTGAGGACGCCGCGACCCGCCGGATCATGCTGCGAGGGCGAGTCGAGCAGCTTTCACGCGCCTTCGAGGTCGACCTGGAGCGGTTCGGGTGGACGCGCCCCGACGGCCGCAGCGTCGAGTACCGCGGCCACCGTGGTCCGGCACGCCTGCCGGCGCATCTCGACGGCATCGTCGAGGGCGTCTTCGGCCTCGACGACCGGCCGCTCGCACGCTCCCACGTGCGCGGCGTCGAGGATGGACGCAGCGCGGTGTTCGCCTACGACCCACCGCAGCTCGCGTCCCTGTACAACTTCCCGCGTCTCGCCAACGGCGGCGAAGGCGTCGAGCTGGTCGCGGCGATGATCGAGCTCGGCGGCGTCGTGCACCCCTTCGACCTGGCGGCCTCGTTCGCGCGCCTCGGACTTCCAGCGCCAGACATCACCAACGTCTGGCTCGACGGCGCAACACCGGCGCCCGACCCGAACGGGGCCGACGTCGAGGTGGCGCTCGACTATCAGGTTATCGGCGCGATGGTCATGGCGATGGCCCCAAAGGCGCATCTCACGATCGTCAGCTACAACGCGCCCAACACGGAGCGCGGGTTCATCGATGCGGCGGCGACCGCGGCGAGCGACGCGATCCGCCGTCCAGCTGCGGTCTCGATCAGCTGGGGCGCTCCCGAGGACCACTGGTCGCACCAGGGCATGCGCGGGCTCGATGCCGCCTTCGCCACAGGCGCGCTGCACGGAGTGACGTTCAGCGCTGCGGCCGGCGATGCCGGCTCGACCAACGACGAGGTGGACGGCTACCAGCACCCGGAATTCCCGGCGTCGAGCCCACACGCCTGGGCGTGCGGTGGCACCACGCTGCTCGCGGCTCGCGGCCGCATCCGGACCGAGACGGTCTGGAACGAGCTGGCTCGTGGAGCGGGGGCGGCCGGGAGCGGTGTCAGCACGGTGTTCCCGGTGCCCGCGTACCAGGCCGAGCTGGGAATCCGCCCGCGATCTGCGGACGGCGGAGCGTTCGGACGCGGACTTCCGGACGGGTCGGGCAACGCCGATCCGCTGACCGGCTGGAACGTGGTCGCCCTGCGCCGGCTGCGGTCAACCGGCGGCACGAGCGCTGTGGCTCCGATGTACACGGCGCTCTGGACGCTTGTGTCCGCGCAGCTCGAGCATCGCATCGGGCTGCCGCATCCGGCGCTCTACGCCCGTCGCGGCCGAGGTTTCAACGATGTCACGGCGGGTGATACCGGTGGCCCGTACCGCGCCGGTCGCGGCTGGGACCTGGCCAGCGGCTGGGGGAGCCCGGATGGTCGTCAGATCGCGCGAGACCTCGGTGTCCGCCTGCCCGCACAGGAGGTGCGCCGCCCGCGAAGCATCGGCGAGCGCGAGATCGCCTGAGCTCAGGGGCGGACGAACAGGGCGGCCGAGCCCGTGGCAAGTGCCACGGGCCTGCCGTCCGCGCCGAGGATCTCGGCCGTCCCAACGGTCAGGCTGCGGCCGCGATGCACGACCTTCGCACGAGCCTCCAGCAGGCTGCCGTCGCCTGCGACCGGGCGAAGGAAATTGACCTTGATGTCCACCGACGCCATCCCCTCACCCTTGGCGAGGGTCGTCTGGGTCGCCAGCGCAAGGGCGAGATCGGCGAGCAGGACGATGAAGCCCCCCTGCGGCCATCCGAACGGCGTGGCAAGCCAGCCGGTGAGGGGCATCACGCACGTGGCGGCTCCAAGGGTCGCGTCGGTGGGGACGATGCCGAGCAGGTGGTGCATCGGCGGGAGCGGGAGCTCGCCGCGGATCTGCGCGTGGAGGATCTCGACACCGCTGCGTTCGCGGAACACGGACTCGTCGATCCGCTCGCCGGCAACTGGTCGGAGGTACGGGTCGGGCCCTGCTTCCGAGCCATCCGCGGCGGTCTCGCGCAGCGGCGGCGCGGCCGTACCGCCGCGCGTGGGAACGCTCGCCGCGGCCTCACCGAAGATGCGCATCCGAGATGTGGCGTACGCGACGAGCCGGCCGTCTCCGTCGATGACCTCCCCTACCGACAGGCCCAGCGTGCTGCCTGCATGCAGCGCGCGGCCGCGTGCCGTCACCACTGAGCCGACCCGCGCGGGCCGCAGGTACGTCATCGACATCTCGGCAGTCGTGTACTGCGTGTGTGCCGGGAGCAGCGACTGCAGCGCGCAGCCGAGCGCCGCATCCGCCGCAAGCGCGAGCACTCCTCCGGGCACGCCTCCGTTGGACCACTCGAACCACCCCGTTACGGGCAAGCTGAAGTCGGCGGTGCCCTCATCGGCGCCGTCGAAGTCAACTCCCGTCAGCCGTCCCATGGGCGGCTTGTCACGGACGAGACGGAGTGCTTCGAGACCGCTCAGTTCACGCGCGGACACGTCGAGGATGTGTCCCCGCACGGGAAGGTCGCGCCACAGCGCCGGCTCGCGGATCAGCATCGCCCGAGCTTAGCGACGACTCGGTGCGGAGCCGCTCAGCGCGGCGGCGGTGCCGGAACCCAGGCGACGCCTGTGCACGTCGCACCGGCGACGTTCGTGCCCACGACCGCCGCCGCATATCCGACGCCCCGAACAGTGACGGTACTGGGGAATCCCGGTAAGGGAATCGGCAGCTGCACCACTCGCGACACCTCGGCGTACACGTGGCAGCCATCGCTCCCGCACTGCGCGCCTTCCGGTGTCTGCGGATCGTCGGCAGTCTTCAGCACGAGCGGGTCCGCCGCGTTACGCGGTATCTGCGCCGACTGGTCCGCGGACTGGATGCACGAGCGCTGAAACGCATACAGCGAGCCGTCACGATCCTGCGCACTGATGTCGACGATCGGAGGCGTGCAGGTCGCACACGGGCCGGTGACGCCATACAGGTAGCTCGGATTGACCGAGTCGGCACCGGATTGCGCGCCGAG
Organism: Candidatus Dormiibacterota bacterium; assembly: GCA_963833055.1. Taxonomy (GTDB): domain Bacteria; phylum Chloroflexota; class Dormibacteria; order Aeolococcales; family Aeolococcaceae; genus Palsa-851. Next base: position 170,634 of record CAWHWM010000020.1, read on the forward strand.
CTGCGCGGCATCCTGCACGCGCCCCGACCACACGTAGAGATACGCGGAGTCCGCGACGAGGCACGTGAGGCTGAAGAGGAACAGCGCGAAACCGAGCGCGAAGACGATGAGCGTCTGCCCGCGCTCACGCCGCCGCGTCGACCGCACGCGTGCGGGTCTCACTGGCGAAATGGAGGTGGAAGTGCCTCCGCCTGCGCATGGATCGTCGGTGTCCAGAAGACGCCCCACGCAAGCGGCGTGTTCGCGAAATCGAGCGACGCGGACGCGCTGCAGGTGACCACCTCCAAGCCGGACGGCGGGTTGAGCGTTCGGTCCACGTATCCGTGAACAACCGTGCCTGCAGCCGTTATCGATCCGATGTCGCACGACACGTCGGCGTTCGACGGGGACGTGGCGTACGGAACCGGGGCGCGTGGCGGGTTGCCGGCGTTCCCACTGTCGCCGCCCGATGTGCACAGGGTCGCCGTGTCCCAATGGAGCAATCCTGTGTATGTCGTCATGGTGCCGTAGAAGGTCTCTGCGGCATACCTGCACCCGGTCGGAAGGCCTGCGGTGACCAGCGTCGCGCCGTGCAACCCGCAACAGCGCATGCCTGACGCATCGATCGCGCTCTGTGGCGCCTGGAATCTCGATTGCGCCGCGAGCGCCGTCGCTGAATTGAGCTGTTCCTGCACGGTGACCTGCACCATCACGGCGATGAAGTTGCAGATGAGAAACAGCAGGATCGGAATGACCAATGCGGTTTCGAGAACCGCCTGTGCGTCATCGCCACGACGTCCGCGCCGCTTCACGGCGCGAAACGGAGCGTGTGCGTGGTGGCGGAGATGTTCGTCGGCAGCTCAAATCCACCGGCGCCGGGCCCGAATCCGGGTGGCACCAGTGAAGCGACGAACCCGATGACGCGCACCGTGATCATCGGTGAGTCGTCGCAGCCTCGGGGCCAGGGCGCGGACTGTCCGGGCGGAGGCGTGGTGCACGCGGGCGGGTCGGCCTCGCTCACGCAGACCACGACAACTCGGGGGCCGTCGGCCGCCTGTACCTGCGCGGGCGTCGTCGGGCATTGCTGCGCCGTGTCCGGAGCGCAGGCGCCGTCTGCCTGCGTTGCGCACCAGCTCTCGATCGCGGTGCCGAACAGAGCGCTGCGGAGCCGGCCGGAGATGGCGGCGGTGACTGCTCGCGCGTCGGGTGCCGTCTCCGACACGGGGCTGGATCCCGCGGACGAGGCGATCATCGCGGCGTCCTGGACCGACGACACTTCCGCTGACGTCTGCACCGCCCAGAGGCCTGCGTCCAGCGCGCCGATCAGGCAGAGCAGGAAGAGCGGCAGCACGACCGCGAACTCCACGAGCGCCTGTCCGCGCCGGGCGCGTGGCATGCGTCGAAGACGCACCACTCCCCCAATTTCCCCTCCCATCGTCTGACCATCCTAGCCGTGCGGACGGTCCCTACGAGGAAAGCACCACGAATGTCAGATCCACGGGCACAAGTGGGGCAACCATCACCGGATCAGCCGGCTCATTGGTGTTCGGATTGATGAGCGTCGTCCAGTTGCCCCCGGAGAAGACCTCGAGCACGTAGGGCCCGCCGACCGGGATATCGCTGAAGGAGAAGTCCCCGGAGGCATCCGCGGTCGTCGAGTAGAAGGGGCCGCTCGTCTGATACATCCCGCCGGGCTCCGACTTGTAGTTCGAGCTCAGCCGGACCTTGTCAGAGATGGGCATCCCGACGTGGGTGACGAGCGTTCCCGTCACGGTCTGTGGCGCCGCGAGCATCGACTGGGCGAGCGCCGCCTCTGCGCTGCTCGGAAACGCAGTCACGAGTTGATCGAAGGCGGACACAGCCTCGAGATAGCCGTCGCGACCGAGATCCTCCTCACCAGCGGCGAGCAGCGCCGATGGAAAGAGGCTGTCAGCTGTCTTCGTCGCCTGCGCCGAGTGCTCCGCGACCACCGTGTTGAGCATTGCCACGGCATCGCCGGCACGTCCTGCCGTGATCAGGAGCCCCGCCTCGCCCGCCTGTTCGATGGGGAGCAGGTGCGAGACCTGGCGGCCGCTGGGGGTAGCCGGCGCGAGCCTGGTGATCTCCTGCAGGCGCTCGATTGCCAGCGGATACTGCGCCTGGGCGGCATCCTGGGTCGCCGTCTTCAGGAGCAGCGCCGCCAGCGCGTCCAGCGCAGATCCCCTGAGCGCCGGTGCGGTCACCGTTCGGTAGAGCGCGACCGCCGAATCGACCTGCCCCTCCCGGCCGAGCGCTGCGGCCCAGGCCATGACCGTCTCCTCGGCGGCCCGGGTTGCGTTGCCGGCGCCGGTCGAAGTCGATCACGTGGAGCGGGCCCGTTCGCTGTGCGATCTCGCCGTCGACCGCGATCGCGTTGGCGTAGTTCCCGTGCGCCGCGAGCGCAGCAGCGGTCGATGCGGAGGCCGCGGTGCCGCTTGCGGTCCCCAGCACCGCGCCGGTTGCCGCCATGACGACGGCGGCGATGAGGAGCAGGACGATCGGCCAGCGCCGTGTCGGATACGCCGCGGGCTGCGGCAACGGAGGTGGCGCCGGCGGCGGCGATGGCCACGCGCCAGCGGTGAGCGGGGGAGGCTCCGGATGTGGGTCCACTGACGCATAACGTACGTGCGTGCCGCTCCGGTTCGCGGTGCTCGTCTCATCCATACGGGTCGACCGTGGTGGGGACGAGTAGGCTGCTCGCCGGATGATCACTGTCGACGGCAGCGCGCTGACTATCGATGCCGTGGTTCGTGCTGCCCGTCAGCGCGAGGCCGTGGAGCTCGATCCAGGGGTTCGTGCCCGCATGCGTCCGGCGCGCGAGGTGGTGGACCGACTCGACCGGGAGGGCGCCGCCGTCTACGGCGTGACCACCGGGTTCGGGGCGCTTGCGGATCGTGCCGTCGATCCCGCCGACCGCGCGCTGCTCCAGCGGTCTGTCGTCCTCAGCCACGCCGCGGGATCGGGCGGACGCCTCGACGACGAGGTGGTGCGCGGAATGATCCTGCTGCGCGCGCGGACGCTGGCGGCCGGCCTGTCCGGAGTCCGCGTCGAGCTCGTCGAAGCGCTGCTCGGACTGCTCGCGGCCGGCATCGTCCCCTGGGTGCCCGAACACGGATCGCTCGGTGCGTCGGGCGACCTGGCGCCGCTGGCCGCCATCGCGACTGTGCTGCTCGGTCAGGGGTGGGTTGCGGAGAGCGGCGGTGGACGGGTCGAGGGTGGCGAAGCCCTGCGTGCGCACGGGCTCGCACCGGTGGACGTCGAGCCCAAGGAAGGGCTCGCGCTCATCAACGGCACCGACGCGATGACGAGCATGCTCGCGCTGTCGGTGCACGACATCGAGGAGTTGCTCCGCCTTGCCGACATCGCCTGTGCCCTCAGCGTGGAGGCGTTGCTGGGAACGACCGTTGCGTACGACGAACGGGTGGTGGCGCTCCGGCCCGCGCCGGGGCAGGCCGACTCAGCGGCGAACCTGCGCGCGCTGCTGCGCGAGAGCCCGATCGTCGCGTCGCACCGGCCCTCGCGCCACGCCGTCCAGGATGCCTATTCCCTGCGCTGCGCACCGCAGGTCCATGGCGCGGCGCGCGACGTGGTGGCGTTCTGCCGCGGCACCGTCGAGCATGAATTGGCCAGTGTTGTCGACAATCCAGTCGTCCTCGGCGACGACGTGGTCAGCGCCGGCAATTTCCACGGACAGGCGCTTGCATACGCCGCGGACATGCTGGCATCGGTGTGCGCCGACGTCGCGGCCATCAGCGAGCGTCGCGTGGACCGGCTCCTCGACCCTGCGCGCTCGCGCGGTCTGCCGGCGTTCCTCAGCCCGGACCCCGGGCTCAACAGTGGCCTGATGATCACCCAGTACACCGCTGCAGCGATGGTCGCGTCGCTCCGCCACGCGGCAACGCCGTTTGCGGTGCAGAGCGCGGCGACGAGCGCCGGTCAGGAGGACCACGTCTCCATGGGCTACGAGGCTGCGCTGCGCACCCGGCGCTCGGTGGGTCTGCTCCGAGCGGTGCTCGCCATCGAGGCGCTCAGCGCTGCGCAGGCGATCGAGATGCGCCACCCGCTCCGGCCCGCTCGGGCGACCGGGGCGATCATCGCCACGCTGCGCGCACGGACGCCGTCGCTCGGCGCCGACCGCATCCTGAGTGGCGACCTCGAAGCTGCCGAGACATGGGCGCGCGACAGCGAATGGCGCGACGCGCTCGCCGGCGCCGGGGTGATCCTGCGATGACGGCCGGAGCGCGGCCGGTCCGGGCACCGCGCGGCACCACGCTCAGCTGCGGCAGCTGGCAGACGGAGGCGCCGTTGCGCTGCCTGATGAACAACCTCGACCCGGCGGTGGCCGAGGATCCCGATTCCCTGGTGGTGTATGGGGGAACGGGCCGCGCGGCGCGTTCCTGGGAATGCTTCGACGCGATCGTGGCCACGCTGCAGTCGCTCCGGGACGACGAGACGCTGCTGGTGCAGTCGGGCAAGCCTGTCGGTGTTGCCCGCACGCACGAGCTCGCACCACGAGTGATCATCGCCAACTCGCTCCTGGTGCCACGCTGGGCAACGTGGGAGGAGTTCTGGCGCCTCGAGGCAATGGGACTCACCATGTACGGGCAGATGACCGCCGGGTCGTGGATCTACATCGGCACGCAGGGCATCCTGCAGGGGACATTCGAGACCTTCGAGGCGGTGGCTCGCAAGCGATTCGGAGGCAGTCTGCAGGGCAGGCTCGTCGTGACCTCGGGTCTCGGCGGCATGGGTGGTGCACAGCCGCTCGCGGTGACGATGAGCGGCGGCGTCGCGCTCTGCATCGACGTCGATCCGGCCCGCATTCAACGCCGCCTCGACACGGGCTACGTCGATGAGTTGGCGGAGACGCTCGAGGCGGCAGTCCGCCGTTGCGACATCGCGCGCGAAGAGGGTCGCGCTCTGTCGGTTGCGGTGTGCGCCAACGCGGCCGAGGCCCTGCCGGCGCTCCTGGAGTCGTCGCTGGCGATCGACATCGTGACCGATCAGACGAGCGCGCACGACCCGCTCAACGGATACATCCCCGCCGGGATGACTCTCGATGAGGCGGCGACGCTGCGCGCGGCCGACCCCGAGACGTACATGCGCCGCTCGCGTAAGTCGATGGCGCGTCACTGCGAGGCGATGGTCGAGTATCAGCGGCGCGGCGCCGAGGTCTTCGACTACGGCAACTCGTTGCGCGACCAGGCGCGGATCGGTGGCTACGCCGACGCATTCTCATACCCGGGTTTCGTTCCCGCATACATTCGCGATCAGTTCTGCGAGGGGCGGGGACCGTTCCGCTGGGTCGCGCTGAGCGGTGACCCTGAGGACATCGCGCGCACCGACGCCGCGATGCTGGAGCTGTTTCCGGACCACGACGGGCTGCACCGCTGGATCGCACTCGCGAAGGAGCGTGTGCACTTTCAGGGCCTCCCCGCACGCATCTGCTGGCTTGGCGCGGGCGAGCGCCATCTCGCGGGACTTCGATTCAACGACATGGTGCGGAGCGGCGAACTGTCGGCCCCGATCGTCATCGGCCGCGATCACCTCGACAGCGGCTCCGTCGCGTCGCCGATGCGTGAGACCGAATCGATGCGCGACGGGAGCGACGCCATCGCCGACTGGCCAATCCTCAACGCATTGCTCAACACCGCGAGCGGTGCGACGTGGGTTGCCGTGCACCATGGTGGCGGCGTCGGCATGGGGTTGTCGATCCATGCCGGCGCTCAGGTGTGTGCCGACGGCAGTGACCTCTCCGCGCGACGCTGCGAGCTGGTGCTCACCAATGACCCGTCCACCGGTGTCATGCGTCACGCGGATGCCGGCTATCCCGAAGCGCAGGATGCGGCTCGCGCCCGCGGCGTGCGAGTGCCGATGCTCGACGCGGCATCGTCGCCCGGCGCGTGAACGCTCGCGAATGGCTTGCCGGCGATTCGCCGGCGCCGGACCTGGTGTTGCTCGGCGCGCCCATCGCCCGTGCGTCGATCTCGACGGTGGAGTCGTGGTCGACGCCTCCGGCGTTTCGCGAGGCGCTCCGTCGCTTTCCGACATGGGATGCGGAGCAGCACCTCGATATCGCGACGATCAAATTCGGGATCTCGGTGACACACAGGGCGACCGCGACGACGCGGACGCCACTGCCGCCCATGCGCGGCTCCAGGCGGCCGCTGCGGATGCGGCTCGCAGTGCCGAGCACGTCGTCGTCGTGGGTGGCGACAACTCGCTGACGCGTCCCGTGCTGCGCGGCCTGATGGATGCGCGTCCCGGTGCCTGGGGGCTGCTGACTCTCGACGCGCATCACGACTGCCGCCCCGCGACGGAGGGCTCGCGCAATGGGACGCCCGTGCGCGAGCTGATCGAGGCGGGACTCCCCGGTGACCGCGTGGCGCAGGTGGGCATCCACCCGCTCGGCAACGCTCGCGAGCACGCGGACTGGGCGCGCGATCAGGGCATCCACATCGTGCCGCTGCACACGGTGCGACGCGACGGTATGGATGCGGTGATCGCGTCGGCGCTGTCTGTGCTCATGGCGCGCGGAGCCGAGCACATCTACGTCGACTTCGACATCGACGTCGTCGATCGCGCGTTCGCACCAGCATGTCCCGCGAGCCTTCCCGGCGGATTGCAGCCGGACGACCTGCTCCGGGCCGCATACCTGCTCGGCGCCGACCGTCACGTGGTTGCGGCGGACCTCTGCGAGGTGGACGCGAACGCCGACGTCAACGGCATGACCGTACGCCTCATGGCCGCGACATTCCTCACCTTCTGCAGCGGTCTCGCAGCGCGTCGGGAGGACAATCGGACGTCATGAGTGACGTCGTCGTACACGGCATCGGCGCGCTGTGCACGTGCGATCCGGCGATCGGTGACGCGCCGGGGATCGTCCACGATGCGGCACTGGTCGCGCGCGACGGTGTCATCGTCTACGCGGGGCCGGAGGCGGGGCTCGACCGATCGGATGTCCCGAGAGGCGCGCTGGAGATTCACGCTCGCGGTGCCGCCGTGGTGCCCGGGTTCGTCGATGCGCACACGCATCTCGTCTGGCTCGGCGACCGCGGCGACGAGTACGCGCAGCGTGCCTCGGGGGCGACGTACGAAGAGATCGCCTCGTCAGGCGGCGGCATTCGCGCAACGATCCGCTCCACCGCAGCAGGGACCGTCGACGACCTCGTGCTCGCGGCTCGAGAGCGGGCGCGCCGGATGCTCGCCGGCGGCACGACCACGGTCGAGGTCAAGAGCGGTTACGGACTCGAGTTCGACGCCGAGATGCGCCAGCTGGACGCGGCCGAACGCCTCCGTCAGTGGGAGGACCTCCCGGACGTGGTGGCGACATACCTGCCGCTCCACGCGGTGCCGGACGGGTCGCGTGAAGCATTCATCGAAGACGCGTGCACGCGTGGTGTCAAGGGAGCCTCGAAGCGTGCTCGTTTCGTCGACGCATTCTGCGAGACCGGTGCCTATACGCCGGCCGAGTGTGAGCGGCTGTTCACGGCGGCGCGCGCGCAGGGGCTGCGCCCGAAGATCCATGCGGAGCAGCGCTCACACAGCGGAGGTGCGCTGCTCGCGGCGCAGGCCGGTGCGGTGAGCGCCGACCACCTCGAGCATGCGTTGAACACCGACCTCGAGGCGCTCAGCAGCGCAGGTGTGGTGGGCGTCATCCTCCCGGGCGCGTCGGTGGTGCTCGGCGGTCCACCACCTCCGGGACGCCGCCTGCTCGAGGCCGGGTGCACCGTGGCCGTCGCGACGGACTGCAATCCCGGGACCTGCTACAGCGAGTCGATGCCGCTGATGATCTCGCTCGCCGTCGCCCTCGGCGGCCTCACCCCTGCTCAGGCCCTGGTTGCGGCCACTGCCGGCGGGGCGGCTGCGCTCGGACTGACGGATCGGGGGATGCTGCGGCCCGGACTTCGCTGCGACGCGGTGATCCTCGACAGCCCCAACTGGATCGACGTCGCATACCACCTCGGTGGCGACATCGTGGCGAACGTGATGTTGCGGGGCCGGTTGGCAGTACCCTCGAAGGCCTGATGCTCACCGACTCCTCGCCCCGCAGCCGGTCGCGACGCCGTTCGCCGGACACCGTCCTGCCGCGGCTGGTGGGCCAGGATCTGGAGGTGCAGCTCGCCGGCGGCGAGACGCGCACCTACGTGAACCTCGACATGGCGGCGAGCACCCCCGCGATGGAGGCCGTCGCCGAGGCGGTGATCGAGTTCCTGCCCTGGTACTCGAGCGTGCATCGCGGCGCCGGCTTCGCGTCGCAGGTTTCGACCCGCGCGTACGAGGCCGCACGATCCGCGGTTGGGACGTTCACCGGCGCGCGCTCGTCTGATGCCGTCATCTTTGTCAGAAACACGACGGAGGCGATCAACCTCCTGACGCACTGCCTGGTGCTCCGCCCGGGCACGGCGGTGCTCAGCACCATCGTCGAGCACCACGCCAACATGCTGCCCTGGCGCCGGCTCGCACGCGTCGAGCTCCTCGACGCACCCGAGTCGCCCGAGCAGTTGCTCGCGGACATGCGCCGCGCCCTCGAGGATCGTCACCGGCCCATCGGCATCGTCGCCATCACGGGAGCGAGCAACGTGACCGGCGAGGTCTTCCCCATCGCGGAGATCGGACGGCTCGCCCACGAGCACGGAGCGCTGCTCGCCGTCGACGCGGCGCAGCTCGCGCCGCACCGGTCCATCGACATGGTGGCCATGGGCATCGACTTTCTCGCCCTCTCCGGTCACAAGATGTACGCGCCATTCGGCGGGGGCGTGCTGATCGGACCATCCGCCGTCCTCGCAGATGCCGAGCCGATGCTGGCGGGCGGCGGTGCTGTGACCTATGTGACGACGGATGACGTGCAGTGGTCCGGTCTCCCGGATCGTCACGAGGCGGGCAGTCCGAACGTTGTCGGCGCGATCGCGCTCGGCGCAGCGTGCACCACGCTCGAGCGCACCGGCATGTCGCACATCGGCGCACATGAGAAGCGACTGCTCGCATATCTCGACGGACAGATCGACGACCTTCCGACGCTGCACCGGCTTCGTCTCTGGGACGGCCCCGACGTGGACCGTCTCGGTGTCAGCACCTTCACGGTGGACGGCATGCACCATGCGCTCGTCGCGTCGGTGCTCAGCGCGGAGTATGCGATCGGCGTGCGCCACGGATGCTTCTGCGCGCACCCGTACATCACCCATCTCCTCGGCGTCAGCATCGCGGAGGCGCACACCATTCGCGAACGGCTCCGGCGCGGCGAGCACCAGGAGATCCCGGGCGCGATTCGCGCGTCGTTCGGTATCGGCACCACCGTGGAGCAGATCGACCGTTTCGTCGCCGCACTCCGCGAGATCACGACTCGGGGGCCGCATCTCGAATATTTCGAGGATCCGCACACCGGCGACTATCTCCCCGTGGACGACCGGCGGCGCCTTCCCGCGTTCGACTTCCTCCCGCCGCTCGAGGCGATGGCGACACCGTCCGGCTGCGGCCAGTTCTGACCGGTCAGCCCCGGACGTCGAGCTCCGCTGCCAGCTCGGACGGTCCCGTCACCGGCGCCTCGCACACGAACCCGCGGCAGACATAGGCCGCGGGCACGCCGTCCACGGGCGTCCGTCCCTCGAGCAGCGGCACGCTGCCGGATGGTCCCCACGCAAGCACCATCAACGGATCGAACCGGCGTTGCGCTGTCTCGACGAGCGCACGGGTTCGCGCATCGTTCAGGTCGCCACTGATCGCGACCTCGCGCATCGGTCCGATCGCACGCTCCATGGCGACCGCGAGCCCTGCAACAGCGAGTGGCGCTCGCGCCACCACTGTGACGAGCGGCGCGATGATCTCCATCGCACGCAGATACCAGCGTTCCTCACCGGTGAACGCGTGCATCCGGCAGAAGAGTGTTGCCGCAATCGACTGCCCGGCGCTCACCGGGTTGTCATCGATGGTCCGTGGCCTGACGATGAGCGGCTCGGAGTCAGCGGCCGTGTCGAAGTAGTTGCCGTCCGGGTCGCGGTGCTGCGTGACGATGCGCTCGCAGAGACTGAGTGCAGCGGTGAAATATCGCTCCTCACCGGTTGCCTCGTACAGCGTCAGCAGCGCGTCACCGAGGTTCGCGGCATCGTCGAGAAACCCGATGATCCGCCCCTCGCCGCCGTTCCAGACGCGGAAGACCACGCCGTCACGGACGAGATGCTCGAGCACGAAATCCGCGCATCCGGCTGCCACCGCGATGTAGTCCGGACGCTGGAGCGCTGAACCCGCTTCGGCAAAGGCGCTGATCGCGAGCGCATTCCAGGCGGTGATCACCTTGCCATCGCGTTCCGGCGCAGCACGCGATGCACGCGCTGCACGGAGCCTCGTGCGGATGTCCTCGAGACGCGTATGCAGGGCCTGCTCGTCGAGCGACATCGAGCGGGCCACCTGTGCAAGCGGGTACGGCATCGACAGCACTGTCGTCCCATGCTCGAAGTTGCCGCCGTCCACGACACCGAACACCCGCGCGGCCAGGGTGCCGTCGTCGTCGCCAAGCGCTTCCCGCAGTTGCGCGGGCGTCCAGACAAAGAACGCGCCCTCACCACCGGGACTGTCCGCGTCCTGCGAGGCAGCGAAGCCGCCACCCGAGAGGCGCAACTCGCGCGCCATGTAGTCGAGGGTTCGCGTGCAGATCTCGAGCAGGTCGTCGCGACCGCTCACCTGATACGCGTGGAGGTACACCGGCGCAAGCAGCGCGTTGTCGTACAGCATCTTCTCGAAGTGCGGGACCGCCCACCGTGCGTCGACGCTGTATCGATGAAAGCCACCACCCACCTGGTCGTGGATGCCACCACGCGACATCGCGTCGAGCGTGAGCAACGCGGCGTCACGGACAACCGCCTCACCGGTTGCAAGAGATCGGTGCAGCATCAGATCGAGCGCCTGCGGATGCGGAAACTTCGGCGCGGCGCCGAAACCGCCGTGGACACGGTCCGTATCGGCGGCGAGCTTGCGAGCGGCCGCGTCGAGGAGTGCTGTGGTCGGCTCGCCGGCATCGGGAAGCTGACGCGGCGCGACTGCCTCGCGAACCTTCTCGCCCATGACGCCGATCTGTTCGCGCTGGGCGTGGTATGCATCTGCCGCCGCCTGCAGCACCGTCGGGAAGCCATGCAGCCCCTGGCGATCCTCGGGTGGAAAGTACGTGCCGGCGAAATACGGCAGTCCGTCCGGGGTCAGGAACACCGTCAGCGGCCAGCCCCCATGGATGCCCATCGCCTGGGCGGAGCTCATGTACACCGAGTCGACGTCGGGGCGCTCTTCGCGGTCGACCTTGATGCTGACGAAGAGCTCGTTCATGAGCCCGGCGATCTCGGGGTTCTCAAACAACTCGTGGGCCATCACGTGGCACCAGTGACACGCGCTGTAGCCGACCGACAGCAGGACGGGCCTGTCCTCCTTCCGTGCGAGCGCGAACGCCATGTCCCCCCACGGATACCAGTCGACCGGGTTCTCGGCGTGCTGCAGCAGGTATGGGCTGGACTCCGCGGCCAGGCGATTGGACATGCGGCCACGCTAGCGGAAGCGCTCGGACGCGCGCGCCCCCGTCAGCCGGCGGCGCGGCGTGGAGCGAGCCGCACCATGCCGAGCAGGGCGAGGACCGAGGCGAGGATGGTCACCGCGCCGATCCCGAGCCACCGCCAGACCAGCGCCGCGTCCTGGTACGCGGGCGGTGCCGGAAGCTCCTGGAGCACGTGCACCCAGAGCCCGCTCGAGGTTCCCGCATACACCGCATGGCGCGCGGAGTCCGCCGAGAGCGAGTACACCGAGTCCGGCAGACCCGGGCCGGCCCGAATCCAGTCGTCGCCGCCATCGGTACTGATGAGCACCGAATAGCCGTCGGTGCTCAGATAGATCGCCTCACTCAGCGGCTGGGTGAACGCCGTGACGGACGTGACTCGCGGGACACCCTGAACGAGGCTTGCCGGCAGCAGCAGGAGCGCTGCCTTCCAGTCGCCGTCCTGCCCGCGCCGGTACACGACCCCGTTGGTGCTCACCGCGACCACCACGCCGGGGAGCGCCGCCGGCGAGGCGATGAGATCGGCGCCTGCACCCAGACGCGGCGAGTTTGCCTCCGGAGCAGCGGAGCTTCGGAGTGCGACGTTGGCGTTGTAACTGACAAGGCCGGCGCTGTCGATCGTCCAGCGCTGGGAGCCGATTGCCACCACACCTGTCGGCGGGAGCACTGTCCCGGAGGGTGCGGTGGCAAAGGTCCTGCCGCCGTCGCTGGATTCGAGCGTCTGCCCGGTTCCGGTGCGGACGAGGATCGTATTGCCGGTGGCGGATACCCGGGTCACGGCAACGCCTTGGAGTGCAACTTCGCTCCACCAAGCGTCCGCAGCATGCACGGGTGCCGTGCCGAGCAGCAAGACGGTCATCCCCACGCACATCGCCGCGGCGAGGCGGATCGCACGGCGGTGGTCAGAAGCCATAGAGCCCCGGGACGATGCCGAACTGGAGGGCGATGTCCGCCACCGCGTGGATGATCACCGCCGGCCAGAGCGAGTTGGTCCGCCGGACGAGCCAGCCGAATGCGAGGCCGACCAGGAAGGTGATCGGAACGAACGGCGCTTCCGGGCCGCCATAGCTGATTGCGAGGTGGGCGAGGCCGAATACCGCCGCCTGGCTCACGTTCGCCCAGCGCGGGCTCATGGTTCGCTCGAGGGCGCCGAGCAGCAGTCCTCGAAACTGGACCTCCTGCGAGAACGCCTGGAGCGCATTTGCCGGACCGAGCAAGGGAAAGTCCCGGCCGAGCGCCACCGGCTGCAGCGCCACGCGTCCGAGGAGATTCGCGGGCAGGGCGAGGCTCAGGCCGATGAGCACAACGCTGCCCACGACCCCCGCGGCGAGACCGCCGAGCCCGATGTGGCGCATGCGAAGCGACGGGCGCCACTCCGGCGCAACCGTGCGCAGTGCCGCCAGCGCGATCAGCACCGTCCCGGCGGCCTGCGCGACGCTGGCCCAGAAGATCTGATCGTCAAAGCTTCCGGAATGCGAGCCCAGCAGGTCGTAGAGGATCTGCGGGCCTGCCGAGAGCAACGTGTAGGTGGTTGCCACCGCGGCCAGGGCAAGGAGGATCGGGCGCGCCGGGGCCAGGCGTCGCACGAACAGCGACGGCAGCGCGATCAGAACCGAAGCAACGCTCAGCCGTGCGAGGTACGGGTCGACGCCGTTGGGGTCGCTGAAGGTGATCGGGACGAGCAGCGCGGCACCGAGTCCCAGCTCGGCGATGACGAGCGTTGCGGCAGTGGGCCACCAGGGCGCCGTGCGATAGCGCTGCAGGCGGGACCCGAGTGCCTCAGTCCCCACCGACGTCCCGCGTGCTCTGTGCCGGAATCGCCTTCCTGATCAGATCCGCTGTCGCCTCCAGCTCGGCTCGTGGGGGCTCGTGGCCGTACCCGGGAGGAAAGCGGAAGCCGAACGCGTCGCCGGTGTGGCGCGGAATGAGATGGATGTGCACGTGCGGCACCTCCTGACCGGCGGCCTCGCCATCGGCCACGTACACGCTCACCGCTTCGGTGGTCGGCGAACTCGCCCGCAGTGCCCGGTTGAGGTCAGTCGCGACCGACCAGAGCCTCGCGAGGATCCCGTCATCAAGCTCGGGGATCAGAACCGCGTGCGCCCTGGGAACGACCAGGAGATGCCCGGTCTGCACCGGACGGATGTCCATGAACGCGACGACCAGGTCGTCTTTGTACAGGAAGGTCGCCGGCGCATCCCCACTGACAATGCCGCAGAAAATGCAGCCCGTCTCGCGCGGATCGGACGTTGGCATCGTCCGGGCATCGTACCGGTGTCACGGTCGTCCTCTCACCTGAGCGAGAGGACGCTGGTCAGGCGGCCTGGTCGGCGCGCTGGCCCCACCAGCGCATGAGCGACAGGTCTTCCTCGTGGACCGCGGCGCCGAGCCACGCGCGCCACTCGCGCTCGAAGCCCTCGGGGGCGTGGAACAGTGCGGCCCACTTCCACTCGGGCGGAAGCTGGGCGGTCAACTCGGTCAGCGTGCTCTTGTCAGCCATGTTCTCTCTCGATGCAACCGGTCGAAATCCCGGCATTGAAGAGTTTTCCCGGCAGGGCGCGAGCTAAACAAGCCACCCGACGCGGCTCCGTCCAGTACGCTTCCCGCCGCAATGAGCGTCACAGTGCTGGTCGGCGGTCAGTGGGGCGATGAGGGCAAAGGCAAGGTCATCGACCTGCTCGCCGACAAGGTGGACATGGTCATCCGCTCGCAGGGCGGCAACAATGCCGGCCACACGGTGGTCGTAGGCGGCAAGGAGCATCGCTTCCACCTGATCCCGAGCGGCATCCTCTACCCGAACACCACCTGCATCATCGGCCACGGTGTGGTGGTGGATCCCGGAGCCTTCCTTCGCGAGCTCGACGAGATTCAGTCGGGCGGTATCCCTGCGCAGAACCTCGTGATCAGCGAGCGCGCGCACATGGTGATGCCGTATCACCCGGTCCTCGACCAGCTCGGTGAGGAGATGCGTGGGGACGACCGTCTCGGCACCACCTGGCGCGGCATCGGACCGGCGTACGAGGACAAGGTGCGTCGCATCGGATTTCGGATCGGCGACCTGCAGAAGCCGGCGTTCCTCGAGAAGAAGCTGCGTTTCGTGCTCCGTCTGAAGAACGAGACCCTCACCCGCCTGTACGGCACGGAGCCGTTCAATGAGCAGGAGATCCTCGACGAGTACCTCGGTTACGCGGAGCGCATCGACCCGTACATCCGTGACATCTACCCGCTCATCCAGGAAGCGCTCACCAGTGACAAACGGATCCTGCTCGAAGGCGCTCAGGGCGTGATGCTCGACATCGACCTCGGCACCTATCCGTATGTGACATCATCGTCACCAACTGCTGGAGGTGCATGCACCGGCAGCGGTATCCCGCCGTCGCGCGTCACGCGCACGGTTGGAGTCTTCAAGGCGTACACCACGCGTGTCGGGTACGGTCCGTTTCCGACAGAGCTGACGGACCTGCTCGGCGATCAGCTTCGCGAGGTCGGCGTCGAATACGGCACGACAACGGGACGCGCCCGTCGCGTCGGATGGTTCGACGCCGCAGTGTCGCGGTACGCAGTCGCGACCAACGGTATCGACGCGATGGTGCTGACCAAGATCGACGTGCTTGACGAGTTCGAGACGGTGAAGATCTGCACCGGCTATATGAGCAAAGGCGAGTACTGGGACCACCCGATGGCCAACATCTCGCACCTCAAACACGTCGAACCGATCTACGAGGAATTCCCCGGGTGGATGGCTCCGACACGTGAGTGCCGCCGCTATGAGGATCTTCCGGCGGCATGCCGCACATACATCGACCGTGTGGGCGAGTTGTGCGGTGCAAGTGTCGACGTGGTCTCTGTGGGGCCGGACCGCGAGCACACCCTCGTCCGGACGTCGCTGCTCGACTGAAAAGCGTTGTACAGCCTGAAACGCTCAGGGAAAAGTGGCAGGGGGCGGAGGGCCACCCCCTGCCGGTCAGGAAGGGATAGGGAGAGTTTCAAGAGAGTGTCATCGACCCCCAAACGCTCCGCGAAGCGCTCTTGGGTCGGTGCACCAACCCACCTCCACGAAACATTATATCAAGGCTCCGGAGTCGCCCGCCGCAGGCTTCGCGGGATGATGGAACGCGCATGACAACGACACTCGGACGCGTCCGCGCTCCGGAGTTGCGTGGCGCCGGCGGATGGATCAACACCGACCACCCGCTTGCGCTTCGTGACCTTCGCGGACGCGTGGTGCTGCTCGATTTCTGGACGTTCTGCTGCATCAACTGCCTGCGCATCGTCGAGGAGTTGCGACCGCTGGAGGAGCGGTTCGGGGACCGCCTCGTCGTCATCGGCGTGCACTCGCCGAAGTTCCCGCACGAGTTGGACCACGCAGCTGTTGCCCGCGCCGTCGCCCGGCACCGAATCACGCATCCCGTGCTTGACGACCCCGACCTGGAGACATGGCAGCTCTACGGCGTGCGCGCCTGGCCAACACTGGTCGTGATCGACCCGGATGGCTACGTCGTCGCCATGGCATCCGGTGAGGGAAACGGGCAGGCGCTCGGCGACGTGATCCAGCAACTTCTGGAGGGACGCGACGATCTGGCCGTCGGGCCTGCGTTCGTGCCGGTCCCTGTGCAGACGGGAGACGCGCTTGCCTTCCCGGGCAAGGTTGCCTCCGATGGCGGCAGCAGGATCGCGGTCGCCGACACCGGCAACGATCGCGTGCTCGTCTGTGACCTCGACGGCACCGTCCGCCAGGCGTTCGGCGGCTTCCACCAACCACAGGGCGTGCGATTCGACGGTGAACGGCTGCTCGTGTGCGACACCGTCGCCGGAGCGGTGCTCGGAGTCGACCTGACCAGCGGCGAGCGCACTGCACTCGCGTCTGGACTGCATTCCCCATGGGACGTGCTCGTGCTGCCGGACGGCCGGATCGCGATCGCCGAAGCCGGATTGCACCGGATCGTCGCCGTCCCCACCGGCGGAGGCCCCGTGGAGGTGCTCGCCGGCAGCCGCGCCGAAGGCTTGCGAGATGGTCCGGCGCACGAGGCGCACCTGGCTCAGCCGAGCGGGCTCACGCTGATCGACGGCGGCGCCATCGCCTTCGCGGACTCGGAGGTCTCGGCACTCCGTGTGCTTCGCGACGGCGATGTCGAAACGCTGGCCGGCACCGGCCTCTTCGTCTGGGGGACCGACGATGGCGACCGCGGGACGGCCCGGCTGCAGCACCCGCTCGGGGTGGTGGCACTCAGCGATGGGGCGATCGCGGTCGCCGACACGTTCAACTCGCTGATCCGGATCTGGGCGGACGGCACGCTTCGCACCGTGGTGCTGAGCGACGCCGTCGATGAGCCCGGCGGCATCGATGTTCTCCCTGACGGCCTTCTGCTCGTCGCCGACACGAATCATCACCGTGTGGTGACCGTCGACCGCACCACGGGTTCGGTCACCGAGATCAGGATCCGCGACGACCGCGCCCCCGGGCTTCCTGCCGGAGCATCGCTGTCCGGAGCTGCCGGATCGACGATCGTGCTGCAGGCGGACGTCGATCTCGCCGGTAAGGATCTCGATGCCGAGCCAGGGGCCCCCCGTCCGCGTCCATCTGACCACGGACTCGGAGACGCTCCTCGGCGCCGGGCCACGATCCTGGGCGCTCGACAGCCTCCCCGTTCGCCTCGAGGTGCGGCTCGGTAGTCCTGGGGCCGGGTTGATCACCCTCGACGTCATTGCGTCGACGTGTGAGGGCGACGTCTGCACGATCCAGCGGAACACCGTCGAGCACGCACTCACGGTCTCCTAGGAATCAGCCGGCCGGGTGCTCCTCGGACTTCGCCCACTCGAGCAATGGCTCGGGTGCCGGGTGCGGCAGCCGGACATCAATGGTGGCCAGCAGGTCGCCCGCGCCGTCCCCTTTGAGATGCGGCATCCCCAGCCCCCGGAGGCGGAGACGGGCGCCGTTCTGAGACCCGGCCGGGATCGACAGTTGCGCCGTCGTGCCCCTGAGCGTCGGAACGCCGACAGTCCCCCCTGCGATCGCCGTCGACAGCGGCGTCTGCACGCGGACACTCAGGTCGTCGCCGGCGCGGGTGAAGACGGCGTGTGGCCGGATGTGCACACGGATGAAGAGGTCACCACGCGGTCCGCCGTTGCGCCCCGAACTCCCCTGTCCAGTGGCGCGCACTCGCGCGCCCTCGTGGATTCCCGCGGGGATCTTGACCTCGACGCGCCGGGGGCCATCGGTCGAGCTCATGTCGACGGTGAGCGCGGCGCCTGAGAACGCCTCTTCCAGGCTGATCTCGGCCTCGCCCTCGACGTCCTGGCCACGCCGCGCCACGCGCCGGCGCGGCCGTCCGGTGGTGAAGCCTTCCGGCGCTTCACCGCCCGCTCCGCCGAAGAACTGCTGGAAGAAGTCGCTGAACGGCGCGCGGTTGCCGAACATGCCCTCGAGCTCGTCGGGGGAGACGGTCCGGTATCCGAAACGCTCGTTGCCCTCGAAAGGATTGGGACCCGGACGGCCGGCGCGCTCCCACTGCTCGTACTCCTGCCAGCGCGGGCCGAGCTCGTCGTACTTCTTGCGCTTCTCAGGATCGCTGAGCACCTCGTTGGCTTCGTTGATCTCCTTGAAGCGGTCCTCGGCAGCCTTGTCGCCCTGGTTCACATCGGGGTGATGCTTGCGGGCAAGCTTGCGAAAGGCGGTGCGGATCTCCTTCTCGGTGGCCGTCCGCGGAACGCCCAGGATTGCGTAGTAGTCCTTGAAAGTCGTTGGCATCTAGTTCGCATTTACCTCGGCAGGGCGGGCGCGAAACCCGGAACCCGGGTTATTCTTGGGCCGTCTCCCCGATTGCGGCGCGAGACCTCGCGGCGCCGTCACTCTCAACTCGACCCACTCAAGCGCCCTGCAGTGACCACTCACCAGACCACCAACTCCTGTTCGCCCGCCACCCGTCCGAGACGCCGTCGCAGGCGCTCGCTCGGTGCCGCCCTGTTCGCCATCTCGCTCCTTGCCGGGTTCGCAGTGCTGAGCGGGCCGGTCTCTGCGGCGCCATCCGGATTCTCGGAGACAGGGCCGCTGCCGGGCCTTGGGTCGGGGAAGATCTGGAGCCTCGCCGTCGAACCGTCGCTCCCCAGCACGATCATCGCCGGTACCGACGACGGGGTCTACGTCTCGCGAGACAGCGGTGCCGGCTGGACGCAGACGATGCCGGGCGTTCGGGTCTGGACGGTCGGCTTCGATGCGCACAACTCGAGCGAGGTCTTCGCCGGGACCGATGGCAAGGGAGTCTTTGTCAGCACCGACGCAGGCGCGACCTGGCAGGACGCCTCGAGCGGGCTCGCCAACCTCGATGTCCGCTCTCTCGCCTTCGGGATCGACGGCATCGCCGCCGGCACGAATGCCGGGGTCGAGTTGAGCCCGAACGGCAAGATCTGGCACGACGGCGGCCTCGACCGGTATTCGATCGCGGCGGTCGCAGTGGCCGCCAACTACCCGCAGTTCACCGTCATCGCGGGCGCCGACGGAGCGGCGAGCGGCACCCTCGCCTCCGGGTACCTTTTCAGCAGCACGGGTGGCGGCGCCTGGGAGGTGCTCCAGTCAGGGTTGCCGTCAGGAGCGGTGGCCTCGTCGATCACCGCGGGGCAGATCGACGCTGCGGTGCCGAAGCGTCCCCTGATCGTGGCGACGTCCCAGGGCATCTTCCGGAGCGGCGACACGGGCGCGACGTGGACCGCCGGGACCGGCGTGCCGGCCTCGCTGATCATGACGGAGGCCCAGTTCGGCCCACTCGATCCGAATCTCGCCTACTCCGGGGCTGATGCCGGTGGCAGCACGGGCGGCGACTTCTACCGATCCACCGACGGCGGCCTGACGTGGCACAAGGCCGACACGGGGCTCCCCACCGGCAGCAAGAACGTTGACGCGATCGCGATCGGAAACACCACGCCGCCCGAGGTCGTGGTGGGATTGAACCCGCCGACAGGCGGCAGCCACGTCTATCTCGAGATCGACAGCACCGCCCCGGCGCCGCCGCAGCTGGTCGCCGAGTCCCCGGGCGCCCCGGTGCCGTCGGCCGTGCCGACTCCGATCCCCACAGCGACACCCCTCCCGCAGGCGGTCAAACCCAAGCCACCACCTCCGACAAGCGGGATCCAGAAGTTCGCCCAGGCGGCATTCCACTGGCCCACCCCGCTCGTGTACGAGGTCTTCTTCGTGCTGCTTGCGCTCTACGTCTACATCCGCTGGCGCCAGCGGTACTACGTGGAAGGACCCCCGTAGCACTCGCCGACCTACGCTAGCGCGGTGATCGGGGTGTCAGCGGGACCGTCGATTCCGCTCGCGTTTCTGGCGGGACTTGTGTCCTTCCTCTCGCCGTGCGTGTTTCCGCTCATGCCTGCCTATGCCGCGTACCTGAGCGGCCGCGCCGGTCAACCGGCACTGGCGGGCGCCTCCGGTGGGACGGTGACAACCGGACGGACCTCCGCGATGACGACGGGCGTGGCCTTCGTCGTCGGGTTCAGCGTGATCTTCATCTGCGAGTACTACCTGCTCGAAGGCGTGCTCGCCATCACCATCTTCCAGCGCAACCTGGACCTGGTGAACCGGATCGCCGGCGCGATCATCATGGTGCTGGCGCTGCAGACGATGGGCGTCTTCCGGTTCGGCTGGCTGGAGCGCGAGCGGCGGTTCCACCTCCCCGTGTCGAGCGGAGCGGCGGGCGGTCTGCTCCTCGGGCTGACCTTCGCCGCCGGCTGGCTCCCGTGCCTGGGTCCGCAGCTCGGCGCGATCCTCACCATCGCGCAGAACCGTGAGTTCGGCGGCCTCCCCTTCATGATCCTGTACTGCCTGGGGCTGGCGATCCCGTTCCTGCTCGTGGCGCTCCTCGCGGACAGGCTCGGCGGGGTGCTGCGGAGCATCAACCGCCACCTGCGCGTCATCAGCATCGTGGCGGGCGTGATCCTCTTCGTCTTCGGGTTGTTGATGGCAACGGGTCAGCTGACCGTGCTGAGCGGGCTCTCGTTCCAGTCGCCGTTCAACTTGTAGGGGGCGGCGGCGGCATGGGCGCCAGCGGAAACCAGACGGTCACCGTCGTGCCTGCGCCTTCAGCGCTCCGGATCGCGACGTCGCCACCCTGGGCGCGTGCCAGCCCCTGCACGATGCTGAGGCCCAGCCCGCTCCCGCCCTCCTCGCGCGCACGGGTCTTCTCGCCCCGGTAGAAGCGCTCGAAGACATGGGGCAGATCCCGGGCCGGGATCCCCGGTCCTTCATCGCGGACCTCCAGCCTGGCCCAGCCCGCCTCGGCCGTGGAGCTCCAGTGCTGCGCCGCTCCGTGCGCGTACTTGCAGGCATTGACCAGAAGGTTGCGAACGATCGTCGTCACGGCGCCGCGGTCGGCATGCACATAGAGGGGCGGCCCAAGGCTGCGCTCGAGCTGCGCGGGCATGCCAGGCACTCCCTCGTTGAGCAGCACATTGACTGCGCCATTGAGATCGAAGTCCTCCGGGTGCGAGTTGCGCTCCGCGTCGAGGCGCGCCAGCGTCAGCAGGTCGAGGACGAGCACGCGCATGCGCTCGGACTCGTTGCTCATCGCCTCCAGCGCAGCGTCGAGCACCGCGGGTTCGCGCCCTGCGCCCCTCCGGAGCACGTCGATGTAGCCCTTGAGCGCCGTCAGCGGCGTGCGCAGCTCGTGCGACGCATCCGCGATGAAGCGACGGACCTGCGCCTCGGACTCCTGCTGTGCCCGGAACGCCTCCTCGATCCGATCGGCCATGTGGTCGAAGCTGCCCGCAAGCTGGCCGATCTCATCGCGGCTCGGACTGAGCCTGCTCCGCGCTGAGAGATCTCCCGCGGCGAGTTGCTCGGCGGTTGCGGTCAGGCGCCGCATCGGCAGGAGCGTGCGGCCGGTGAGCAACACGCCGAGCGCAAGGGCGAGCGCCAGGACAACGAGGCCGCCCGCTGTGATGAGCAGGATCTCGTCGTGCAGGACATTGGTGATCGGGGTCATGGAAACCGACAGCTGCGCAACGCCGCACGCGCCCGTCCCCGCGACGACGGGGAACCCGACGACCAGCAGTTGCGCACCACCGCTGGTGGTGACCTGCTGCGCCGTGGACCGTGTGCCGCGGTCCACCACGCCCTGGAGCACGGCGTCGTCGAGGGTTGGTGGATTCGCGCCCAGGGGGGCAACAGCTTCTTCCGTGAGGCTGCTGTCGTAGACGACCACCTGCACGGTCTGCCCGGTGACCGTGGAGACGGCGCTCGCCACGGCAGGACCGACGATCTCCGGGTGCGTTGCGCACAACCGAAGGGCGGCCGTCGTCGTGGCGCCCAGCGCCCTTTCCTTCGAGGCGATCAGGCGCTTGGCGGAGGTGAAGTCGGCTTGCAGCTCGGCCACTCGGTTGGTGATGAGGCTTGCCCGCAACGTCAGGAATTGATAGCCCGCGAGGAGCACCAGCAACGGCAGCAGCAGGGCGATGAAGGTGAGGGTGAGCCGCCATCGCAGCGATGCGAGAGCGTGTCCGATACGACGCACGTCCTACCGCGCCGCGGCGTCGCTCCTGTCGACGGTGCTGCGCAGGCGATACCCGACGCCGCGCACCGTCTGGATTCGCTCGTGCGCCGTGTCGCCGAGCTTTGTCCGCAGGTAGCGAACGTAGACCTCGATGTTGTTCTCGTCGCCGAAGAAGTTGTAGCCCCACACCTCGTCGAGGATCCGCTGCCGTGGAAGCACCTGGTCCGCGTTGCTCGCGAGATACAGCAGCAGGTCGTACTCGCGAACCGAGAGCTCGACGGTGCGGTCTCCCACACGAACCTCGCGTGTCGCAGTGTCGATGCTCAGATCGCCGGCGTGGATCACGCGAGTGAGGTCCGGGTTGCGACGGCGGAGCACGGCTTTGATGCGCGCCAGCAGCTCCGTGAAGTCGAATGGCTTGACGAGGTAGTCATCCGCGCCCAGCTCGAGACCCTGGATGCGGTCGCTGGTCTCATCCCGCGCGCTGAGAATGATGATGCCGCGAGAGCGATCACCGGCAAGGGCGCGACAGAGCTCCCAGCCGTCGACGCGAGGCATCATCAGGTCGAGCACGACGAGGTGCGGCTTGTACTCGTCGACGACACGGAGCGCGACATGCCCATCCGGCGCGGTGCGAACGTCGAATCCTTCGTGGCGCAATCCGAGCGCGATGAAGTCGGTGATGCTCTGTTCGTCGTCCACGACGAGGATGCGGGTCGGCCCACTCATTGCTTCGAGTATATGAGTTGGTCCGCCACAACTCTGCCACGAGATGATCTCGAAACCAGAGTTCTCAGCGCGCTCTCAGCGGCCCGTACACTGGATCGATGACACAGAAGGCCAGTGCTCGCGTGCGCGCCGCAGACGGTCTCGGAGTGGCGGAGATCCACGCGCACACCCTCGCGAGTGACGGGATGGTGAGCGCGACCGACCTCGTTCGCGCTGCTGCAGCAATCGGTTTGGACGTGCTCTGCATCACCGACCACGACACGATCTCCGACCTGCAACCCGCGATCGAGGCCGGTCACGCGCTCGGGGTCGGCGTCGTCCGTGGCGAGGAGGTCACGGCGTCGTTCCCGCCGGGAATCCACATCCTCGGGCTCTTCCTCGACCGGCAGATACGCATGCACATGTCTGTTGAGGACACGATTGACGCCATCCACGACGCCGGCGGACTGGCGATCATCGCCCACCCGTTCATGCCCACCTGGTTCGCCTCGATGACCCCGGGGAAGGCGCGCCACCTGCTCGAGAGCCACCGCGTCGACGGGATCGAGCTTCGTCACACGGCACCGGTGCTCCCCAGGACGTGGGGCCTGCTCGACGCGTTCTACGCCGAGCACCGCGAGCAGTTGGGTGCCGCGCTCGGCGCCGGCGACAGTCATTTCGGCGAGCACGACCTCGGACGGGTCCTCACCGTCTTCCCCGGGAAGACCGCCGCCGACCTGCGCAGCGCGATCGAGGCAGGCACGACATCTCCGCTCCTGGGTGCCGTCTCCCCGTCGCCGCCGCCCGTCCGGATGCGGCTGGCCCAGCAGTACCGATCCATGATCTGGCTCGGCGGCGAGCGTCGCGCCGGGCGTGTCGGCAGCGGCGCTGGTCCGACGCGGCGGTGACCCACGGGTAGAATCGGGCCCTGGCCCGTTTAGCTCAGTTGGTAGAGCAGGGAACTCTTAATCCCTTGGTCCAGGGTTCGAGTCCCTGAGCGGGCACCACTTGTTTGTGTTTTTGCGGCTGACATGTCCAGCCTCGGCGGAGAGAACGCGGAGCGCCATGAGCGAGTGGGTCGAGTGGCACAAGGGATACTCCAAGGGTTCACCGCTGTCGAAGCGCCTCGAGGTGGTCCAGCGGCTGACCGGCGAAGCCCTCGACCGCTGCGAGGCCGGACCGATCCGCGTCATCAGCCTCTGCGCCGGGGATGGGCGCGATCTGCTCGGCGTCCTCCCGACGCACCCGCGGAGCGCGGATGTCTCTGCGAGGCTGGTCGAGCTGGATCCCGAGCTCGCGGAACGCGCTCGGTCGCGCGCCGCGCAGATCTCCCCTGCCATTGAGGTCATCACCGGCGATGCGTCGCTCGCGAGCAGCTACGCGGGGGCCGTGCCGGCAAACATCGTGCTGGCGTGCGGGATCTTCGGCAACATCACCGATGACGACATCCACAACACCGTCGCCACGCTGCCGTCGCTGTGCGCCGCCGGCGCCACGGTGATCTGGACTCGCGGCACGTTTGCGCCGGACTTGACACCAACGATCCGCGAATGGTTCGTTGCGTCCGGTTTCTCAGAGCTCGAGTTCGTCAGCGTCCGAGGCACGACAGTTGGCGTGGGTGCCAACCGGCTCGCGGCACACCCGCGGGCGTTCGCGCCTGACGTGACACTGTTCACGTTCCTTCCAAGCGCTGAACGTCCGTCGCACCGCCGGGTTCGTTAGAGCGACGCCGTCAGCCGGCCGGTTGGTGCGTCGCCTGCGCCACCGCGGCATCCCAGTCGATGATCACCTGACCCTGCTCCTCGGGGCGCACCTTTGCCGGCAGGTTGGAGCCCGGGTACAGCAACGGCACCCCTGCCGGAGGCACCGGATTGCCCATCTGCGTCTGGTATGGCGCGTGCCCGTCGCAGAGAACGGTCACCACGAACGCATACATGTCCAGACCTGCCTGGGATCGCATGCCCATGGGCTCGCTCTGAATGATCACCGCACGCGCGGGCGTACCGGTGGCGAGCAACTGTGCCGCGCTGCTCGTGTTGGGACCGCCGGAGGCCATTGTCACGGTCGGCGGCTCGTTGTCGAAATCGATCGCGACTTCCTGCGGGTTCTGTGGATTGACGCGTACCGCGACGATAGCCCCGGGGGTCATCAGTGCCTGCAGCGCGAGGATCGGAATTCCCTGATGGCATGTCGCCCGATAGGGCGGCGTGTTGTCCATGAAGACGTCGAGAGCAACGTTGCACACCTGCTTGCCGAGTGCGTCG
Source organism: Candidatus Dormiibacterota bacterium (assembly GCA_963833055.1). Classification (GTDB taxonomy): domain Bacteria; phylum Chloroflexota; class Dormibacteria; order Aeolococcales; family Aeolococcaceae; genus Palsa-851. The sequence continues at coordinate 195,620 of CAWHWM010000020.1, forward strand.
TTGCCGTGGCTGACCGTCATACCTGTTGGCTGGATGCCGGCGATCTGCCCGCGCGCCAGCGTGCCGTTCTGCATCAGCTCAGGCGAGACACCGCCGCCGACCGCGCGAATCTTGTCCAGGAATCCCATGGTCGTCCCCCAGGCGATCGCCGGCGCCGAAGTGGCACACGTTCGCGTCTCGCCGCGCGCAATTGTAGGTGGCGCGATTAGGCCACCGCCAAAGCGGTTACGGCGCTGTGCCGGCCTCCGAGAGACGCACGAGCGTTACGGGCGCGATGGCCGCGTAGCTCTCGTCGATCCAGTCGCACAGGAGGTCCGTCTTCGGCCGCGACTTGTGGTCGAGATGCACCGTCATCCACCCGTGCTTTCCGAGGCCGTACGCCATCGGCACGACGCACGGCAGGGTCGCCGCGTAGATCCCGGAATGCGGGATCTTCACACCGAGCGATCCCTTGTCGTTGGACGGCAGGAAGACGAAGATCTTCTTGCGCACCTTCGCAACGCGATCGCCTTCCCACGGGTGATCCTCCCAAGCCTCGGGTTTCGCAAGGGCATGGCGTGCGAGTTGATCGCTGACGCTGGGCACGACCGACAGCTTACCGGCGCCCCTAAGCTCACGTGATGGCCGATGACGAGACCCCGCGCCCCGATCTCGCAGAGACGCTGCGCCGCCGAGCCCTGATCAAGGATGCAGCCCGACCCGAGGTCGTGGAGCGCCGCCACGCAGCCGGTCGCAGGACGGCTCGCGAGAATGTCGCCGATCTCTGTGACGACGGCAGCTTCGTGGAGTACGGCGGCCTGGCCATCGCCGCGCAACGCGGCCGGCGGAGCGTCGATGACCTCGTGCATCGCACGCCCGCCGACGGACTCGTGGCCGGCACTGCACGTGTCAACACCGAGCTGGTCGGTGAGGATCGCTCCCACTGCGCCGTGCTCTCGTACGACTACACGGTCCTCGCCGGCACGCAGGGAGTCATGGGGCATCGCAAGAAGGACCGTCTCTTCGAGGTCATCGAGCGGCGCCGTCTTCCTGTGGTGCTCTTCGCCGAGGGCGGCGGTGGACGTCCGGGGGACACGGACCACGCGATGGTGGCCGGCCTCGACGTCATGGCCTTCGCGCTGTGGGCGCGGCTCTCCGGTGTCGTTCCGCGGATCGGGATCGCGTCGGGACGCTGCTTCGCAGGCAACGCGGCGCTCCTCGGCTGCTCCGATCTGATCATCGCGACCCCCGAGGCGAGTATCGGCATGGGCGGCCCGGCGATGATCGAAGGGGGTGGGCTCGGCGTCGTGGACGCGGACGATGTCGGGCCGTTCGACGTGCAGGAACGCAACGGTGTCATCGATATCGCCGCCGCCGATGAGGCCGACGCCGTCCGTCTCGCCAGGCAGGCGCTCTCGTTCTTCCAGGGATCTGTCGCAACCTTCGATGTTCCCGATCAACGCGCGCTTCGCGACGTCGTCCCGGAGAACCGTCGTCGCGCCTACGACGTGCACCGCGCGATCGAGATCATTGCTGACAGCGGCTCCTCGCTCGAGGTGCGGCCGCGCTTCGGGCGAGGCATGGTCACTGTGCTCGCACGCATCGACGGGCATCCCGTCGGCATCGTCGCCAACAATCCGATGCACCTCGCCGGCGCGATCACCAGCGACTGCGCAGACAAGGCGGCGCGCTTTCTCCAGCTGTGCGAGGCGTTCCGGCTCCCGGTGCTCTTCCTCTGCGATACGCCGGGCATCATGGTCGGGCCGGACGCGGAGAAGACGGCGCTCGTGCGCCACGCGAGCCGCCTGTTTCTCGCCGGCGCGGCGCTGACGGTGCCCTTCATGACCGTGGTGCTGCGCAAGGGATATGGGCTCGGCGCGCAGGCGATGGCGGGTGGGAGCTTTCGTGCGCCGTTGATGACCGTCGCATGGCCCACCGGCGAGTTCGGCGGTATGGGACTGGAGGGAGCTGTGAAGCTCGCCTACCGCAAGGAGCTGGAGGCGATCGAAGACGCCAATGCGCGCGCTGAGCGCTTCGATGCCATGGTCGCGGAGATGTATGAGCGCGGGACCGCGCTCAACACCGCAACGTACTTCGAGGTCGATGACGTGATCGACCCTGCAGCCACGCGAGCTTTGGTGGCCGCGGTGATCCTGAACACGGGGGATCCGCAGGCGGCGGCACCGAAGCGCCGGTACGTGAACTCGTGGTGATCGCCAGCGTGCGCCGGCGCAGCAGGAGCGCAGCAGCACACAGCAGGACGCCGAGCACCGCGATTCCCTGACCGAGGCCCGCCGGAATCATCGATGCCGGCGCAGCTCCGGTCTCCGGCACCGGCGGGGTCGGTGCGGAGGCGACGGTGATGCTCACCGAGGACACATCGTTCGCCGGGTTGGGGTCGATCTGCGTCTCCCCCGACCTGGTCGCGGTGTTGGTGATCACACCGGTTGCGGCGAGCTTCACCGTGATGTGCAACGTCGCGGTTGCGCCGACCGCAAGCGAGCCGACCGTCCATATCCCTGTGGCTGGGACGTACGCGCCCTGCGACGCGCTCGAGCTCTCGAAGATGAGCCCGTTGGGGAGCACATCCGTGACGGTGACGCCGCTCGCCGCGAGCGGGCCGTTGTCGTGCGCGGTGATCGTGTAGACATCCTCGTCACCGATCACCGGATGTGCATCGCTGACGGATTTGTTGACGGCGATGTCGGCATACGAACCCGGCGCAACGATGGTCAACGTGCTGCTGACCTCGTGGCTCGGGTAGTACGTCCAGAGGTCGAGCCCCTTTGCGTCGCCGAAGCTGCCCATGCACGGCACGTTGGCGTTGCCGCCCGTGGCCGTCCCGAAGGCCCGCTGGGTGCCGGTTGTGTTGTAACCGTTGATCGGGTCGCTGAACGCGACAGCCGGCGGCGCATTCCCGCAGAGCACCGTGCCGGGCGTGCCGACGGTGACGCCCGTTGTGGTCGTGTAGCCACGGTCATCGTAGAAACCACCGCTGCACCCGCCGGTGAAGGGCGGGCACACGCCTCCCGGCGGGTTGAGCATGGTGATCGTCGGGCCGCCCTGGATGTCGTTCTCCACATCGATGAACGGGAAGTGATATTCCCCGGCGTGGACGTCGATCTTGAACGGGTAGTTGGTGCCCGGCGGGTTGGCCGGGAAGTAATTGCCCGAGTTGTCCTTGCCGTTCCAGGTCACCGTCTGCGTCCCCGCCCCCTTGAGGCCGCTCAGCACACGGTTCTGCGGATTGGTGGGATCGTAATTGACGCCGTCGCGGCTGATCACGATCTGGTAGACGCCTGCGACGTTGGACGTATACGTGAATGTCCCGCCGCTCTGGAAGAGCGTGGTGCTCCCGATCACGTTGCCGGTGAAGCTGACGTTGCTCACCACCGACGCGACCGGTGTCAGCGGGATGCCGAGCGCCGTGAGGGTCGCGTTCGCCGGCGGTGTGAAGAAGATGGGATAGCTCGGCGGGGCGAAGATGACACCACCATCCACCGAGGTGAGTTGCCCGGGGCTGCCGGTGTTGTTCGCGAGCGCGTCGTGATAGAGCGGTGTGGTGCCGTCGGGATCGATGAATCCGAGCTGGCTCCCATATTGCACCCACCCGTCCGGATCCATCCCGCGCTGGTCGACGCGGTAGCGGAATCCGTCGGTCGTGACCACATACGTTGTCGAGTTCACCGGCAATCCGTTGCCGCCGGTGAAGAGCGACAGCACGTAGCTGAACACGCGACCCGTTTGCGTGGATGCCGGGTTCGTCAGGCTGTCGCGAACGGTGACGTCCCAGGCCGCAATCGACGTTCCCTGCGCCGCGCTGTAATCACCGGCTGCGGTGAGCGCGATATCGGCGCTGACGCCACCGTCGACGTTCGACGCCAGTCCCGCCGGTCCGACCATCGCGATGCTGTAGATGCCCGTCGACGGCGCCGCGTAGACACACGGTGTGTAGCCGTTGATCACCCCGCCGCTGGGCACGGTGTCCGGTCCGGCGAGCTCCTCCGCACGGCTCGTGATCTCGCCTTGCGTCGCGATGCCCGATGTCGTGCGTTGCGCAGCGCACGAGAACGATGCAGTGGCGGGAATCGTCTCGTTACCGGGAGTGCCCGTGACGAGACCCGGATTCCAGATGAGGATATCCGCCTGCCCCTTCCCCATCGCCGTGGATCCCACCAGGAGAAACTCGCCGGACGTCGCGTACGCGTGCAGCAACGTACGCCGCGCGATCGCACCGGCGCCATAGGATCCGGTGCGCCATTCCGTGTTGGCGCGAAACCCTGTCGCGCCGCTGGGGTAGAGATTTTGCGAGCCGTCGGCGAGCACGTTCGCCGCCGTGGCGATGAGCACACCAACACTCAGGAGCGCTGCAGCGAAACCCCGCCGATGCACGCCCGCATGATGCTCTTTCCGCGGTCAGATATGCGAGAGCTCGTGGAAGATCTTGCGGAAGAACGGGCCGCCCCAGACTCCGATCGAGAGAACGCCGCCGAACAGCATCACCGCGTCAACGCTCTCGCGTCCCTGCTTGGTCCAGTAGACGTCCTGCAGGTCGAGCCAGAGCGCGAATTCATCGAGTGTCAGCGCCGAGGAACCGCCATAGAGAATGGACGTGAATTTCGCGAGAGCATCGTCGGTGCCATGGTCCTTGTGGCCTGGGTCTTCCGTGGCGCCGCTGTTCTTCTTCGCCGGGTCAACCTCGAGCAGCCAGAGATACCCCGTGGCGAGGAGTCCGGTGATCCCGATGACGAGATGATGGAAATGGCGCCCGCCAATGCTCATGTTGTGGAACGGTCCGACGCCGTCCTTGATCGCGTGCGTGATCGCACGGGTCGCCGCGAACGTCGTGAAAAATGACACCGACGACAGAAACAACCGCTCTCGCCGCGTGTCGTGGAACGCCTCGTGATAGATCTCTCGCGCGCGGTCGGGCGTCACGGCAGCGTCGCTCTCAAGCCTTGACGGACTTGGGACGCGCGAAGTTCGCGGCGATCACCGCGAGCAGGCAGAGGACCAGGAAGACGACCGCGTGCTTCCAGTGCAGCTCCGGCTTGCCCGACGCGAGAAAGTTGGTCTTCGTGGTGAAGAAGAACACGGCCGCGATGGCAAACACGACGGCCAGGGCAAGAAGCAAGAGTGCTAGTGGACGGCTTCCCCGCATGACAGATCCCCCGGTTGGTGCGGTCGGGCGTCCGGTACGAACCCAGTCCTGAGTTCACCCATCAGCTCACGACCATCAGTGGATGAAGACGAGGCCTGCAACCCCGAGAGCGGCACAGTAATACGCGAAGGGGTCGAGGCGTCCTGAGCGGAGATAGCGGAGCAGGAACCGCGCGCTGAGATATGCGACCACGCCGGCGATCGCCGCGGCGGCGATGGCAACAAGCAAGGTCGGCGCGTCGGATCCGAGGTCGGGCAGTTCGAAGAGCCCCGCCGCAAGGATGATCGGGGTCGCGAGGAGGAACGAGAAACGGGCTGCCTCCTCGTGACGGAGCCCGGCCACCAGTCCGGCAGCCATGGTGATTCCCGAGCGGGAGATGCCCGGGATCAGCGCCCCTGCCTGGAAGATGCCGACGAAAACGGACGTGCGCAGGCTCAGTCCTTCGATCTGCTCGTAGGCGGGATCGTCCTCTTCGTGTCCGAGGACCGGTGCGTCACCGACTGCGCGCCGGCGCTCGTCGCGACGCCGGAACATCTCCGCGGCGAAGAGGATTCCTCCATTGACGATGAGGAAGACCGCGGCGAGTTGCGGATTCGCGAACAGCGACTTGAGCGGATCCTGGAGGAGAAATCCGATGATCCCCGCCGGCACCGATCCCACGATCAGCATGATCGCGAGGCGCTGATCCGGGCCATCGATGCGGCCCTTCGCCGCAGCCCGGAAGAACCCGGCCACGATGCGCACCCAGTCGCGCCTGTAGAGAAACAGGAGCGCCCCGGCAGTACCGAGGTGCAGGACCGCGAGCACGGGCACGAACGCAGGGCTGCTCTCCTGGAAGTTGAGCCCGATGAGCGGGGGCACGACCACTGCGTGGCCGAGCGACGACACGGGAAAGAGCTCGGTGACTCCCTGGAGGGCGGCCAGGAAGAAGATCAGTCCAGCGCTCAGCATCGGCCAGAGCCTACCAGCCCCTCGCGCGTAGTCTGATGCGATGACGCAAACACCATCGCCCGACGGTACGGCCGTCAATCGCCAGTGGCGCCTCGCGGCGCGACCCAGGGGACTTCCGAAGCGGAGCGACTGGGAATCTCGCACGGAAGCCGTTCCCGAACCGGAGGACGGCCAGTTCCTGGTCCGTGTCCTCTACATCTCACTCGACCCGGCGATGCGCGGCTGGATGAACGACGCACGATCGTACGTGCCTCCGGTCGGCATCGGCGAGGTCATGCGAGCGGGGGGAGTGGGCCGTGTCGTGTCGTCCAGGCATGCCGGGTTCAGCGCGGGCGACCACGTCAGCGGGATGTTCGGCGTGCAGGAGTACGCGATCAGTGACGGCCGCGGCGTGATCCGTGTCTCGGCCGAGGCCGCGCCGCTGCCCAAGTACCTGAGCGTGCTCGGCATGCCGGGGATGACCGCGTACTTCGGCCTTCTCGAGATCGGCCGTCCCATCGCCGGCGAGACGGTCGTGGTCTCGGCAGCCGCCGGCGCGGTGGGTCAACTCGTCGGCCAGATCGCGAAGATCAAGGGCTGCCGGGTGGTGGGTATCGCCGGAGGGACCGAGAAGTGCCGGTTCATCGTCGACGAGCTCGGCTTTGACGCCGCGGTCGACTACAAGAGCGAGGATGTCCGCGCAGCGCTGCGCACGCATTGCCCCGATCGTGTCGACGTGTACTTCGACAATGTCGGCGGCGAGATCCTCGACATCGTGCTCACGCGTCTCGCCCGCCACGCCCGCATCGTCATCTGCGGATCGATCTCGCAGTACAACAACGATGGCCCCGCGAAGGGGCCCGCGAACTACATGTCGCTGCTGGTCGACCGCGCTCGGATGGAGGGGTTTCTGGTCTTCGACTACGCGAGCCGGTACGCGGAGGCGATGCAGGAGATGGCTGCGTGGATCGCTGACGGCCGGCTGCGATCGCTCGAGCACCTGGTCGCGGGGATCGACACGTTCCCCGAGACGTTGCTGACCCTGTACAGCGGCGAGAACTTCGGCAAGCTGATCCTCGACGTGGGCGACGCGGAGGGCTAAGCGGCAGCTCGCGCGGCCATTCTTCCCGGGCCGCCGTGGAAGAGGCGCGCCACATCGCTCGGGGAGACGATCCCGACGAGGGTGCCTCCGTCGTAGACCATCGCCCGTCCGTCGGACGCCGGACCGATTCGCTTCAGCAGGTCGGTGAGCTTCTCGTCCTGACGGGCGATCGGGACGCGGTCGACGGGGATGGCGATGTCGATCGCACGGCGGTTGGCACGCTGCTGCGGCGGCACCTGCTTGATGCCGCGCATGGTGACGAGCCCGTCGATACGGCCGTCGATGCTGTGCGTCGGGAACGACGTGAACTGGTGGCCCATGGCGTACTGATCGACGAGGAGCTCGACCGTGATCCACGACGGGACGATCACCGGGTTCTTGGTCATGGCGTCGCCGACGAGCACGCCTTCCAGCGCGTGGCGCGCCTGCTCGCCATAGGCCTCGCCGCGAGCGGCGGTGTCGAGGAACCATCCGATGAGCATCAGCCAGAGGCCGCCCACGGCTGAGAGGAAGAAGAGGTCCAGGACGCCTATGCCGATGAGGACGACGGCAAAGAAGCGGCCGGTGCGCGCCGCGGCGACGGTGGCTTTGGTCCGGTCCTTGGTCCTGCTCCAGAGGAAGCCGCGCAGGATGCGGCCGCCGTCGAGAGGAAACGCCGGGATGAGATTGAAGACCAGGAGGAGCATGTTCACGATCGCCAGCCACTCGGCGACGACGATCACCAGTGGTGGTGCGCCGATCTCCAGAAGCAACCAGGAGGCGCCGACGAAGATGGCGGTGAGTGCCGCCGTCACGGCCGGTCCGATCGCCGCGACCAGCATCTCCGTCCTGGCGCTTTGCCAGTCACCGTTCATCTGAGCGACGCCGCCGAACAGCCAGAGCTTGATGCCCGCGACCTCGACACCGCGCCGGCGGGCAAGAAGCGCATGAGCAAGTTCGTGAGCGGTGAGCGAGGCGATCAGGAGGATCGCGGCGATCACCCCGACGACCCAGGCGAGCCAGACGGGCGTTCCGTGGACGGCGTCGGGGACTGCACCTTCGGCAACGCCATAGGCGAGCAGCGCGCCGATGACCAGCACGCTCCAGTCCGCCGTGATCTTGATCCCGGCGATACGGGCGATGGGGACGCCGCCTCTGTTCATGGTGCGATTCCCATGGTGCTCCCCCGTTCTTTCATGTGCATGAACGTACCCATGACGGGCCGGAGTCAACGCGCGTCGTGCACTGACGCTGCGATCGGATGCGTGCCCGGCTGACGGGACGGGATCTCCGGGCGGACGGCGCGCACGACGAGCGCACACCATGCCGCCGCCATCGCGAGCAGCACCCACGGAGTGGCTCTCCCGGGAAACCCGACGGTGTTCTGCGAGAGGTCGCCGAGGCTCGCAAACGACAGCAGGACCCAGATGCCGATGACGCCCAAGGTCGCGAGACCGGGCCACTCGTGCTCTCCTGGTCGGCCGGCCAGCCAGGCCAGCGCCGCCACCAGAACGGGCGCAAGGAGCGTCAGGTCGTGTCCGAGCAGATGGGGCGACGCGAAGAGCGAGAGCGCGACTGCCCCGCAGAGCGTGGGCTCGAACAGATCCCGCCGCCGGTGAGCGACGGTCCCCAGCCAGCCGGCCACCGCAGCCGCAGCGATTCCGGCGGCGACCGCCAGCAGGAACACGCCGGGCGCATGCCCGAGGAGCGATCCGAAGAGGCCACTCGTCCCCTGCATCTGCGCGGTCGGCGAATTGCTCGGCATCGCGATCGCACTGACGAACGAGGTCAGGGATCTCGGCCCAGCGCCGATCAGCCCGATCGCCACGCTCACCACAGCCCCGGCGATCGCCCCGACGACTGCGCGCCAGTCGCGCCTGCCGATCATGTACGCGGCGATCCCGATCACAAGCTGGGGCTTGGCGATGGCCGCGGTGAACCCGAGTGCGAATCCCGCGGCCCCGGGCTTATCGCGGCGCCATAGGGCATAGGCGCACGCGAGACCGAGAACGGAGACTCCGTCCCACTGACCCTCGAGGAACAGCAGCCCCGTGCCGAAGCCGGCCAGCGCAACGAGCACGATGGCAAGGCGCGGCAGTCTCGGCAGCGATGCGGGCCAGGGAGCAGCGCGCGTGACCAGGAGGAGCGCAAGTCCCATGAGCAGGAGCTGCAGGAGCGACCAGGCTCGCCACGCGGTGCCGGCGCCCAGCAGGCTGAAGGGGAGCGCGATCACCGCGGCCGCGGGCGGATTCTCAAATGGGATGTCGTCGTGGCTCACGGGCGCGCCGGAGTCCACGAGCGTTTCGCGCTCCAGCGCCGCGTCGTAGATCTGCGCGGCGTGTCCGGAGCGGATCAGGGTCGAGGCGACATACGTCCCGGCATAGTCACTGGTGGGCGCGAGAGGCGCAGGCACGACTGCCCAGACCTGCACGTAATGGGCCAGGACGATCGAGGCGATGGTGATGAGTGCGGCGGCGAACCACTTCGGGCGTTCGGACAAGGCGTTGCCCACTGTATGGCCACGCCGCCCACGCCACCGTCAAGCGGGCGTCACAGGGCCCTCGCGAATACCTCGAGATCCGCATCGGAGAAGAGCGCGAACGTGATCTCACGAATGGTCGTTGCCGGGATCTCGAGCGCGGCGATCCCTTCCTCGATCGCGATCGGAGCCGCCTGCTCGATCGGGAATCCGTAGATGCCCGTGCTGATCGCCGGCGCCGCCACTGTGGCGCATGAGTGCTCCGCTGCCAGCGCGAACGCAGTCCGATACGCAGACCCGAGGAGCGCTGGCTCGCCGTGATCCCCGTCTCGCCAGCGCGGTCCCACGGCGTGGACGACGTAACGGGCGGGCAGGCGGCCTCCGCCGGTGATCACAGCGGATCCGGTAGGGCATCCCGCATAGCGCTCCTTCAGCTCGCGCATCAGATCCGGTCCGCCGGCCCGGTGGATCGCTCCATCGACGCCGCCTCCTCCGGCCAGCGAGGCGTTGGCGGCGTTGACGATCGCATCGACGCGCAAGCGTCGTGATGTCGGCGCGGCGGAGCGTGATGCGCCCCGAGCCGGCCTCACGGACGAGCCGGTCAGGCACCGTCCGAACGCGCCAGCGCGAGGCACACGTTGTGGCCGCCAAACCCATATGACGTGCTCAGCGCGAAGTCGATCCGCGCATCACGGCCGTGGTTGGGGACGTAGTCGAGGTCGCATTCCGGGTCGGGATCGTCGAGGTTGATCGTGGGCGGGACGAACTGGTCGCGGATGGCCAGGATCGTGATGACCGCCTCGACCGCTCCGGCTGCGCCGAGCAGGTGCCCGTGCATCGACTTGGTGGACGACATCGGGATGGTGCTCGCCTGGGGGCCGAAAGCCGCCTTCACGGCCTTCGTCTCTGCGGCGTCGTTCATCTGCGTGGAGGTGCCGTGCGCGTTGATGTAGTCGACCTCGTCGGTCTCGCGCCCGGCCCGCTTCAGCGACCGCAGGATGCAGCGGCGCGCACCGTCGCCCTGCTCGTCCGGTTGCCATTGGTGAAACGCGTCGGCGGTCGCTCCGTACCCGGCGACCTCGCCGTAGATGCGCGCGCCTCGTGCCACTGCGTGTCCCCATTCCTCAACCACGAACATGCCCGCACCCTCGCCCATCACGAAACCGTCGCGGTCTTTATCGAAAGGACGCGACGCGCGGTCGGGCTCGTCGTTGCGCGTTGACAGCGCCTGCATGGCATCGAAGGCGGCGATGCTGATGTTGGTGATCGACGCTTCGGTTCCACCGGTGATGACCGCCGTGGCCTCTCCGCGCCGGATCCACTCCGCCGCCTCACCGATGGCGTGTCCCGACGACGAGCACGCGCTGGTGATGGCGTAGTTCACGCCTTTGGCGCCGCAGTCGATCGCGATGGCTCCGGCAGGCATGTCGATGATCATCGACGGCACTGTGAACGGAGAGACGCGTCGCGGACCCTGGTTGTACAGGGCGAGGACGTTGCGCTCGATCACTTCGATACCACCGACGCCGGATGCGACCAGCACTCCAACGTCCTCCGCCATCGGCCGGATGTCGAGACCGGAGTCCTCGATCGCCTGACGTGCCGCAAACATCGCCAGCTGGGTGCAGCGGCTCATGCGCCGCGATTCCTTCTTCCCGAGGATCGCCTCGGGGTCGAATCCCTTTACCTCAGCAGCGATATGGGTGGTCAGATGGTTTGCGTCGAAGGCGGTGATGTAACCGATCCCGCCTTGACCGCGACGGCATGACTGCCAGGTGGATTCGGCGTCGAGCCCGAGCGGTGTGACCGCGCCGATGCCGGTGATCGCCACGCGCGTGTGGCCGTTGCTGCCGCTCATACCTTCGCCTCCGCGGTCTCAATTGACGGCGCACCCTGCGAGTGGTACCCGCCGTCGACGTGGATCATCTCGCCTGTGATGCCGCGGGACAGGTCGCTGAGCAGGAACGCGGTGGCATCGGCAACCGGCCCGCTGTCGTCGCCGTCCCACCCAAGCGGGGAGCGCTCTCCCCAGGACGATTTCAGGGTCTCGAATCCCGGGATCGACCGTGCTGCGATCGTCCCGATCGGCCCTGCGGAGATGGCGTTCACGCGAATGCTGCGCGGACCGAGCTCGCGTGCGAGATACCGCATGATCGCCTCGAGCGCCGCTTTCGCCGGTCCCATCCAGTCGTATGCCGGCCAGGCGACACGGGCGTCGAAGGTCAGCGTGACGATCGATCCACCGGTTTCGGGCATCAATGGAGCGAACGCGGACGCGAGCGTCTGCAGCGAGTAGCTGCTGACATGAAAGGCGGTGCTCACCGAGCTCCACGGCGCCTCGAGGAATCCGCCGCCAAGGCAATCCGGCGGCGCGAAGCCGATTGCGTGGACGACGCCGTCAACGCCACCCCAGGTGGCTCGCGCGTGCTCGACGACCGCTTGCACCTGGCCCACATCGGTGACGTCCATCTCGAGGACTTCGGGCACCGGGCTCAAGCGCTGGGCGCTCCGCCGGGTCAGGCTCATCGCTCTGCCGAACGACGTCAGCATCACTTCCGCACCGGCTGCCTGCGCGGCAGCGGCAATCGCGAAAGCGATGCTCTTCGGGGTCAGGACGCCGGTCACGACGATGCGCTTCCCACTGAGAAGGCCGTGCGCCGGGGTCGATGGATTCTTGGTGCTCACAGGCGACGTACCTTATAAGGCTCGGAGTGGGATGCGCAGTTACGAAGCCACGATTTCGAGCATTGCGGCATGCCAGGCACGCGTCCCAGCGAGGATGTCGCCGCTCACGAAGACCGCATCCGGGTCGCCGCTCCAGTCGGTGACGATCCCGCCTGCCTCTCGAACGAGGAGCGCGCCCGCAGCGATGTCCCAGAGCCCGAGACCGAGCTCGAAGTAGCCGTCGAACGCACCCGCGGCAACGTATGCGAGGTCGAGGCTCGCCGCGCCTGCACGCCGGAGGTCCTCGAAGCGGTGCAGCGCTTGGGTCATGACGGGCAGATATCGGGGCAACCGTTCCTTGCGGCGGAAGGGAAAACCTGTCGCGACGACACCCGCCCCCGGATGCGTGGAGACGGACAGGCGACGGCCCTCGCGATCGAATGCACCCTCGCCTTCTGCGGCGCTCCATGTCTCACCGAGGAGCGGAGCCGCCACGACGCCGACGACCGGCCGGCCCTCCTCGACGAGGGCGACGCTCACTCCCACGATTGGGAAGCCGCGGAGGAAGTTGGTGGTCCCATCCACCGGGTCGATCACCCACATGCGCTCGGTTCGGAGACCACCGGATTCCTCGGCCAGGACTGCGATGTCGGGAGCGCCCTCGCGAAGCACCTTGATCGCGGCCTGCTCGGCGGAGCGATCAACGTCGGTGACGTAGTCGCCGGGGCTCTTGATCTCGGTTGTCAGCGTCCCCGGACGGGCATGAGAACGGGAAACCAGCGCTCCGGCCGCCGCGGCTGCGGCGACTGCGAGCTCACGCAGCCTTCCGCGTTCGTCCACCCGTTGAGGGTACGCGCCGCGGTGTCGACGGCTTGCGTCCGGCCGGGGCTCGTTTCGCCGGAGCTGCCTTCGCTGGGGTTCGCTTCGCGGGGGCTGCCTTCACCGAGGCACGTTCGCCGTGGATGCCTTCGCCGGGGCTCGTCTCGCTGGAGTTGCCTTCGCCGGGGCTCGTCTCGCTGAAGTTGCCTTCACCGGGGTCCGCTTCGCGGGGGCCGCCTTCACGGGGGTTCGCCTCGCCGGAGCCGCCTTCGCCGGGGTTCGCCTCGCCGGAGTTGCCTTCGCCGGGGCTCGTCTCGCCGGAGCCGCCTTCGCGGGAGTTCGTCTCGACGGAGCTGCCTTCGCGGGAGTTCGTCTCGACGGAGCTGCCTTCGCGGGAGTTCGTCTCGCCGGAGCTGCCTTCGCGGGGGTTCGTCTCGCCGGAGCTGCCTTCGCTGGGGCTCGCCTCGCCGGAGCTGCCTTCACTGGGGTTCGCTTCGCGGGAGCAGCCTTTACCGAGGTTCGCTTCGCCGTGGATACCTTCGCCGGGGCTCGTCTCGCCGGGGCGGCCTTGACCGGGGTTCGTTTCGCCGGGGCCGCCTTCACGGGCGTTCGCCTCGCGGGGGCTGTCTTCGCCAAGGTTCGCTTCGGCGTGGATGCCTTCGCCGGGGTTCGCTTCGCTGGGGTCGCCTTCGCCGGGGCTCGTCTCGCCGGAGCTGCTTTCACAGGGATTCGCTTCGCCGTGGTTGCCTTGACAGGGGTTCGTCTCGCCGGAGCCGCCTTCCGAGCTGCCTTCGCCGGAGTTGTCTTCGCCGGAGCGGCCTTGGACCGCGCCGCCTTGGCCGGGGTTCGTTTCGCGCGACCTGCCTTCAATCGTGCCGCCTTCGCCGGAACCACCTTGGCCGAAGGTGCCGTCGTATGTGCAACCGACGCGGGAGATCCCGTGACCGGGGTAACCGTCACCGCAACCGGCGTCGGAGGAACTGGTGTGGGAAGAGCTGGTGTGGGAAGAGCTGCCGTGGGCGGAACCACCGCCGCGAGGGCGATGCTCGCCGTGGATACCTCCGGCGCAGCCTGTGTCTCCGGAGCTACCTCTGGCGGTGCTGTCTGTTCAGTCGGTGCCAGGGCTACGTCCGCTGAGGGCGCTCCTTTCGCGGGGACTGCCTTCACCGGTGCTGCCTTCGCCGGAGTCATGTGTGCCGCAGGAGCCGCCTTTGCCGCGGCTGGCCTCGCCGGCCGCAGCGCCGCTGGGGCTCCCTTCGAGAGGATCGCCTTCGCCGGTTCTACTTTCGCCTGGGCAACCGGCGCCGGGGCTACCTTCACCGGAGGTACCGTCGCCGCAACTACTGCCGCTGGAGCTTCCTTCAGTGGGGCTACTTGTGCTGCCGGAGCTTCTATCGGCAGGGCTACCGGTGCTTCCTCCGGCAGGGCTACTCGTGCCGCCGGAGCTTCCTTCGGCGAGGCGACCTGGGCTGCTGGAGCTTCCTTCGGCGGGGCCGCCTCTACCGCCGGCGGGGCTGCCTGCGCTGCCGGAGCGGCCTTCGGCGGGGCTTCGTCTGCGACAGCTGCTTTAGCCGCGGCGACCTTCGCGGGAGTTGCCTTGGCCAGGGCGACCTTGGCCGCGGCTACCTTCTCCGAGGCGCCGTTCACGGGAGTCACCTTCTCCGCCGCGCTGTCGACCGGGGTCACCGTCGCTGGAATGACGGCAACCGGCGCTCCCTGCGCCGCGGCGCCGCTCACGGGGGCTCCGTGCACCGAGGCACCGTTCACCGGAGTTGCCTTCGCCGGGAGTGGCACCGTCGGGCCTGCGTCCGAAAGGCCGGTCTTCGCCGGGCCTCTCTTCGCATGGGCTGCCTTCGGCGGAGATACCTGTGCTGCTGGAGCTTCCTTAGGCTCGGCTACCGTTGCCGGAACTACGGCCGCCGAGGGTATGTATGCCGCCGGAGTTACCTTGGGCGGGGCATCGTGCGCAGAAGCCGCGTCAGCCGAAGCTTCCTTCGGGGGAGGTGCCGACGCCAGGGCGACCTTCGCCGTGGGTATCGTCGCAAGGGCGCCATTCACCGGACTTATCGTGGTGGCGCCGTTAGCCGGGATTACGTTCGCCGAGGCGCCGTTCACCGCGGGTAACTTCGCCGAAGTGCCCTTCACCGGGGCTATCTTCGGCGCAGCGCCGTTCGCCGGAGTTACCTCCGCCGCAGCGCTGTCCACCGGGGTCACCTTCGCCGCAGCGCCATTCACCGGAGTCACCTCCGCCGCAGCGCTGTCCACCGGGGCTATCTTCGGCGCAGCGCCATTCACCGGAGTCACCTCCGCCGCAGCGCTGTCCACCGGGTCACCTTCGCCGCAGCGCCGTTCACCGGGGTTGCCTTTGCCGAGCGGCGCCGTTACACTTCGCGGCGCCGTTCACCGGGGTTTCCTTCGCCGGGGTGCCGTTTGACGAAGGTATCTTCGCGGCGCCGTTCACCGGGGTCTCCTTCGCCGGAATAACCGTCGCAGGAATTACTGTCGCCGGAACTACGTGCCGCCGGAACTTCCGTGGCCAGGGTTCCGTGCGCGAGAGCTCCTTCCGCGAGGTCGATCTTCGCCAGCGCCACCTCCGCCTGGGCGACCTGCGGTCGAGGTGCCTCCACCGGAACTACGGGAGCTGCCGGAGCCACCTGCGCCAGGACCATCGGCGCCGGGACTACCTCCGCGGGCGTCAAGCGGCCGAACTCGGCCGGCCTCAGCCCACCCTTGCTGAGCAGGGCCTCCATCGCATCGACGTCGCACGGGCGGGCCAGGTGGTATCCCTGGGCCATCGCGCAGCCCAGCTCGTTGAGACGCTTGACCTGGAGCGGAAGCTCGACCCCCTCGGCGACGAGCGCCAGACGCAGCGCCTCACCGTGGCGGACGACCGTGCGCGCCAGCTCCCCGCTCGAGTTGGGGTCTCCAAGCTCCGCAACCAAGGGCTGCGCGATCTTCAGGATGTCGATTGGGAGGCGCCGCAAGTAGGCGAGCGAGGTGTACCCGGTACCGACGTCGTCGACAGCCACCTGGACCCCAGCGCGTTGGAGCGCATCGAACGTGAAGATCGCGCTGTGGAGATCCTTGAGCACGGCGTTCTCTGTGAACTCGAGGATCACGCTGGAGGGATCCACATCGGCCCTGGCCAGGCATCGTGTCACCCGGTCGACCACCTTCCCGTGGAGCAGCTCTCCGGCGGAGACGTTGATCGACATCGCCAGCTCCGGGGTGGCCGGGTACGCCACCTGCCAGCGCTTGAGCTGATCACACGCGGTACGCATCACGTAGTCCTCGATCCGCTCGATCAGGCCGAACTCCACGGCAGCCGGGAGGAAGTTGAGCGGGGCGATCAGTCCGCGGACCGGGTGCTGCCAGCGGACCAGCGCTTCGGCCCCGAGGATGGTGCCCGAGCGAAGCTCAACGATCGGCTGGTACTCGAGGACGAGCTCACCCTTGTCCAGCGCCGCCTCGAGGTCGGCGGCGAGGTTCGGGTCGGCCACGCGCGTGGTCGACGCACCGTGGATGCGATACGTCTCGGCGCCTGCCTCGCGCGCTTCCTTCGCGGCCGCAGTCGCGTTGTGGAGCAGCGTCGACGCCGACGTGTCCTCGGCGCTCGCGCACGCGAGCCCGACCCATGCCTTGACGGACACGTTGCCACTCTCGGTCACCACCGGGACAGCGAGTATCTCGACCACGCGCTGGGCGATCAGCTCGGCCTCGCGGAGATGCAGCACCTCGGGGAGGAGCAGCGCGAACTCGTCGCCGCCGAGTCGTGCTGCGGTGTCGGTGCGACGCAAGCACTCGTGCAGCCGCTTCGCGACCTCGACGAGGATGGCGTCTCCGGCCGCACGGCCGTGTTCAGCGTTGATGCGCCTGAAGTCCTCCAGGTCGACGGAGATGACGCTCACCACGTGGCGTTCCGGATCGCGCTCGAGCAGTGCCCGTTCCATACGTTCGACGAAGATCACGCGATTGGCGAGCTGCGTGAGGGGATCGTGGAATGCGCGGGCCGCCAGCTCGCTCTGCAGCGCATTGAGGCGCACGAGCCCGTCATGGAGACGGCTCCGTTCAATCGTGAGCGCGACCTGGTTGGCCAGCTCCTGCAGCGGCACGTCGTCGGCGCGGGATTCGCTGCTCTCCGACGCGCGCATCCCGAGCGCCAGGTAGCCGACGGTACGCGTCCCGCGTCGAAGGGTCACCGCAAGCCCGCGGCCGACGCCGAGGCGAGCGCACAACCGCATCACCCACAGGTCTGACTGTGCTTCCGCGATGTGGATCACGCCGTAGATCGGCGGGGTGAGCGCGCCCTCGTCCTCCTCGAGGTCGCTGGAGCGCATCACGTCGACGGGTTCGCCGCCGCGGACGGTGGTACGAAACGCCGCGCCGTCGCCGGTCTCGGGAAGGATGGTCAGCTCGGCGCAGTCGGCCCCAAAACGCGCGCTCGCGCGCTGGAGCACCTCGACGGACGCGGCATCCAGATCAGGTGCTTCGAGGAGCGCCTGCGTGGTGGCCAACAGGAATCCGACGCGCGTCTTCTCGCGGCGCACGAGTGTCCAGGAAGCAGCGGCGCTCGCGAGCGCAACGATCAAGATCAGAAGAATGGCAAGGACGAGGGGCATGGCTATCCGATCAACCGAAGTGGCACAGGCTTCTCCAATGGCTCGCCCTCGAGGCGGCTCCGATCGATCCCTCCATGACGAAGCAACTGCTCGATCTCAACCGCAGGAAGCGGATGACAGAGGTGATACCCCTGACCTGCAAGGCAGCCGAGGCTGAGCAGACGGGTCACCTGCGACGCCGCCTCGATGCCCTCCGCAATCACGTGGAG
Organism: Candidatus Dormiibacterota bacterium; assembly: GCA_963833055.1. Lineage (GTDB taxonomy): Bacteria > Chloroflexota > Dormibacteria > Aeolococcales > Aeolococcaceae > Palsa-851. Next base: position 213,561 of record CAWHWM010000020.1, read on the forward strand.
CTGCAGCGCGTCGGCGATGGTGATGATCGCGCGCGTGAAGTCCTCGTCGGCACCGCCGGCCAGGTCGTCGACGAACGGCTTGGCGATCTTGAGGATGTCGACAGGGAGCCTGCGCAGGTAGCTGAGGGACGAGTAGCCGGTGCCGAAGTCGTCGATCGCGACGCGGATCCCCGCACGGCGCAGCGCATCGAGCTTTGAGATCACGATCGCTGTGTCCTCGACGAACATCGACTCGGTCAGCTCGAGGATCAGCGTGTCGGGTGCGAGCCCCAACTCCTTGACGATGGCGAGGACATCCTCAACGAACGTCGGAGCGTTGAGCTGCACCACTGAAACGTTCACGCAGACGGACAGCGGGGTCGACTGCAACCTCTGGAATTGCAGCGTGGTGGCGCACGCGGTCCGGAGCACGAACTCTCCGAGTTGCATGATCAGGCCGCTCTCCTCGGCGATACCGATGAACTCGCCCGGAGCGACGATCCCGCGGAGCGGATGGTGCCAGCGCACCAGTGCCTCCACCGCTGTTATCTCGCCGGTGATCAGGTTGACGACCGGCTGGTAATGCAGGATGAACTGGCTCAACTCCATCGCGTGCTCGAGCTCGCCGCGGAGCTTGCGCCGGTGCACGACCTCGCTCTCCATGCCCGGCGCGAACAGCACGTACCGATTACGCCCTGCACCCTTCGCCACGTACATGGCGACGTCGGCGTGGCGCATCAGGCTCGTGGCGTTTGCGTCGGAGTTGTCTGCAACTGCGATGCCGAGCGACGCACGCACGGTCACGGACGTTCCGGAGACGGTGAACGGGTCGCTGAGCACACTGAGCACACGGCGCGCGACGTGCTCTGCCTCGATCGCGCTGTCAACGCCTTCGATGAGCAAGGCAAACTCGTCGCCGCCGAGACGCGCGGCTGTATCCGGGCGGCGCAGGCATCCGCGAATCCGCGCCGCGACCTCGACGAGCAGTGCGTCGCCCGCGGCGTGACCGAGCGTGTCGTTGACGCCTTTGAAGTCGTCGATGTCGAGGAAGATCACCGCGACGCTCGCGGTCCCGTCCGCGCTGCGGCGCAACGCCTGCTCGATCTGCTGTCCGAACAGCGAGCGGTTGGCGAGATCGGTGAGCGAGTCGTGATACGCCTGGTGTGTCAGCTGTTCCTGGAGCTCGGTGAGGCGCGCGATCGAGCGTTCCATCCGGCTGTTCTCGAGGATCGCCGTGGTCCTCGTCGCGAGTGTTCTGAACAGACGAAGATCGCGTGAGTCGAAGGTGCGCGCGTCGAGGTGACCGCCCACCATGAGGCTGCCGATCATTCGCGATTCGCCGCGCAGCAATGCGACCATCGCCTCGTTCACGCCGCGCCGCCCGAGAAACTCGGAGCTGGGATCACCGTCCTGGCCTGAACGAACGATCACACCGGCGGTCTCAGCCTCCAGCACGTCGTCGAGCTCGCCGAGGCCGAGCGCAACCATCACCTCGTCAGCCTGACCGTGACGGACCGTGGTGCGAAACGCCTTCTCGGTGGGCTGCGACGGGAACACCGTCAGTTGCGCGATATCGGCGTGAAAGATCGCGCGAGCGCGATTGAGCAGGAGCACGATGGACGGCTCGAGCTCGCGTCCGGCCAGCGCATCGACGGCGCCGATCAGGAACTCCGCGGCCTCGTGGTCGTAGCGCTCGCGGACCCAGGCGCGGTGCGTCATCAGGACCGTGAACGTGACCACCGCGAGCGGCACCAGGGCGTAGCGGTCGACCGGGATCAGGCGAACGGCGATCAACCCGATGCATGTCGCCGCCGCTGCTGCCACATACGCCGCGCGAAGATGGTTGCCGACATCGATCCAGCTCGCGCGCTCTCGCGGTCTGAGCACGACTCCCTCTGAGAGACCACGCCGGAGGACGGTGATGGCGGTCGCGACGATGGCCCCGATAGCGCTGTGCCACACCGGGAGATCGGGGCTCCCCGAGATCGTCCGGAATGCCCAGATCCCGATTCCTGCAAACACGGCGAACCGAGCCATGTCGAACGCGGTCTGCCAGACGGCCCAGGGACGCCTCGTCGCCGCGGCAAAGCCCGTGCCGATCACGTAGGCCACGAGCAACGCGAGCGGCGTTGCGTGGAACAGACCGACGACGTATGGCGCGGCGGCGAGGGTGATCGCCTGGGTGCCCCGACGCGGGCTGTCCATCGCCGCCAGGCGCGCCGCGACGAAGAACGCGATGGCGAACATCCACCAGGGCAGGCTCGGGTTCGTGAATACCGGCAGCGCAGCTGCATAGCCGGCCCACAATCCCGCCGCAATCACCAGAAGGAGGGCGCCAAGGCTCCACAGTCGCGGATCGACCCGCGTTCGCCGATTCCAGCCGGCGACGAGATGGCGCTGAACACGCGCCATCACTGCTCGTAGAACTCCGCCTTGTGCACCACCGCGGGGATCGTATGGCCAGATGCGCCGACGATCTCGTCAGCTTCGGTGACGGCTTCGTTACTGTTTGCTCATATGGGCGCGCCGATTGCGGTCGGGACCTGCAATTGGGCCGACCACACTGACTTCTACCCGGATGAGCTCGAGCACGGGCGACGGCAGCGCGACAAGCTCACCTACTACGCACAGTTCTTCCCGATCGTCGAGATCGACACCACCTTCTACGGCATCCCCCGCCCTCAGGTGGTCGAGGGATGGGTGGAGCGGACGCCCGAGGACTTTCGCTTCAACATCAAGGCGTATCGGAGCCTGACCGGCCACGAGCGCGAGGATCGGATCCCGCGCAAACCGACTGTCGAGGAAGAGCGCGATTTCATGGCGGCGCTGATGCCGCTCCGCTCCAGCGGCAAGCTGGTCGCCGTCCATTACCAGTTCCCGCCATGGTTGACCAACCGTCCGGAGGCTCGCGAGTGGCTGCTTGCCGCGCGTGACAGGCATCCTGATGACCTGCTCGCGATCGAGTTCCGGCATCGCTCGTGGTTCGACCACGACGCCTGGCCCGCGACTGAGGATCTCCTTCGCGAGCTCGAGTGCGTGTATGTCGGTGTGGACGCCCCGCAGATCGGTTCAGGAACCGCTCCGCCGCTGCTGGCCATCACGTCGCCACGCCTCTGCATTGCGCGGTTCCATGGGCGCAACCGCGAGACCTGGTACAAGACCGGGCCGACGAGCGGGGATCGGTTCAACTACCTGTACACGCCCAAGGAGCTCGAGGAATGGGTTCCCGCAATGCGCGCGGCCAGCGACTCGGGCGTCCCGCTGCACGTGCTCCTCAACAACAACCGGAGCAACTACGCGGTGGTCAATGCCTTCGATTTCGGGGCGATGCTCGGCCTGGGACTGCCCCGGCCCCCCGACCCGGTGATCGAGACCCTCCGCGAGAGAGACGGACGAGTCCCCGATTGGGTGGAGGCGGCGACGCCCGTGGCAACGGCTGCTCCCGTCGCCGCGGAGGATCAGGGGAAGCGAGAAAGCGGGAGCCAGCTGACGCTCTCGCTCTGAGGGACCCATTTGGGGGACAATGGTTGGGGACGGAGGGGCTTGTGATGCCTGCCGGGGTTGAATTGGAGGTCTTTGCGATGGCTATGGCGTCCTCTCGACGCAACGACCGTGGACGCCGTCCGGCGGCCAGCGGTGTTGTCATGCGCAATGAATCCGCCACCCACGAGGTCGAGGTGTCCCGGGCACTGAATCAGTGGGCGGTCACCGTGACCTCGCTCGCGGACAACCGGATGATCACCCAGGACTTCTTCTCGCGGCGCTGGGAGGCAGTCGCCCGCGCCGAGGACTTCGTCCGTCTCCTGAACCGCTCCGAGCCCCCTCCCGGCTGGTAGCCGGCTCAGCCGGCCTCGAGCGCAAGCAGATAGCGCTTGCGCGTCAACCCGCCGCCGTAGCCGCCGATGGCCCCACCTGTGCGGACCACTCGATGGCACGGCACCACCACCGGGATCGGATTCGAGCCGAGCGCATTACCGACGGCGCGCGCTCCGCGCGGCGTGCCGACGCCCATGGCAACGTCGCCGTAGCTGGCCACCGACCCGTACGGAATCCGGGCGGTCCGGCGGAGGACCTTGCGCGCGAAGTCGCCCGCGAGGGACCAGTCGAGCGGAACCTCGAAATCACGCAGGGTGCCCGCGAAGTACTTTTCGAGCTCGCGGCGCACGGGGTCGAGACGGCGCGGTGCCTCGAGGATTCGCGGCGAGAGCTGTTCGGACACCTCGCCAAGGACCTCGTCCCGGTTCTCGCTCTCGAAAGCGATCCGGACCAGTCCTTTCGGTGTAGCCATGAGCAGCAGGGTCCCGATCGGGCTGTCCATTGTGGTCACCGCCACATCGACGAGCTTCTTCTCCTGCGCCCGCTCGACAAACCGATCGGTCATCGCATTCGTGATCACTGCAGCTCCTTCCTCAACTTCTTCAATCCCTCGTGCACGCTCTGGCGCGCCGAGTCCTGGCTGACCGACATCGCTTGAGCGATCTCGGGATAGCTCCTGTCTCCGGCAAAGCGCAGAACGACGGCCTTGCGCTGCTTGACTGGGAGGTTGCGAACCTGATCCCAGAGCCCGTCGTCGAGCTCCGCCTGCGGGTCGAGCGCCGCGCCCGGGTCGGGATCGGCCACAGGCGCGGGCCGGCGAGCCCGTGCGCGGTGGGCATCGATCGCCTTGCGCCGGGCGATCGTGAACAGCCAGCCGCGCAGATTGGACGCGTCCTGCAGCCTCGGGTAGGCGCGAAGCGCGCTGAGCATCGTCTCCTGAAAGCAGTCCTCGGCTTCCGACATTCCCACCGCGCCCGCGAGAAACGTCAGCACCGACTGCGCGTGCTCGTCGAACACCAGTTGGAACGGGGGCAGCGCTGTCGACTTCACCGTGCTCACTGCATATCAAACGCCGTGATGGACGCGGTTGTGAGCCGCCGAACCGATCAGGCGGGAGGTGCTTCCTCGGCTGCCACCTCTGCAGCGACCTCGACCGGGAACGCGACGGCGACCTCGATCACATCACCTTCGCGCCAGATGGTCAGCATCATGGTGTCGCCCGGCTGGCGGAGCGACACCGCCCGGCGGAACTGGTCGGCGCCACCGTTCACCGTGTATGGGCCGATCCCCGTGATGACGTCCCCGGACAGGATCCCGGCCGCCTCCGCAGGCGACGCGGGCTTGACCTGACCCACCTCGACGCCATATGTCGCCGGCAACTGCTTCTCCTTGGCGATCTCAGCCGTCACGGTGCGGACGGACGCCCCGAAGGAAACGTGCTGCTCCTCGCTGTCCTCGCGTGGCAGGAAACGCGCCAGCTGAACCGGGTCGTGGCCGACCAGCAGCCGCTCCCCGATCTGAACGACCGGGACGACCACCCTGCCCAGCCGCCCGAAGAGGATGGCCGTCGCAGAGGGGTCGTTGAGGACGTCGCGCTTCGTGTACGCAATGCCGCGCTGATCGAGGTAGCGGAGCGTTGCCTCCGAGGCGGGATCCCCGGCGCGGACGAAGACGGTGACCGTGTCGCTCACGCCCGTCAGTCCTCGGGGGATTCCCCGGCCGCGGCTGGTGCGACGGTCGGCTGCTCGTCCGGAGGTGCGCCGGCGTTCTCTGCGGACTCACCTGCCGGCTGGTTCAGGGCCTGGCCCTGGCCACGGCCGCGACCCCGGCGACGGCGCCTCCGGCGGCGACGCTGCGCGCCTTCCTGCGGCTGTCCCTCGACTGTGGGCGCCGGCGGACCAAGGATCTCGGATCCAGGCTCGGCGGTTGCGTTCGCCGGAACGGCTGCTCCCCGCCTTCCGCGACGACGGCGGCGACGGCGCTTCGCTGCGCGCTCCGGGTCTGCTTCGTCGCCACCACCTTCGCCCCCACCGCCGGGCTGGCCTTGCGGGCGCTGTTCGCCCCGGCGCGGCTTGGGCTGCGAGACGAGCTCGAGCGCGCTCAGCCAGCCACCGGTGGAGCGAGATGCCTCGACGAGCATGCCGTACATCGATTCGTCACCACTGCGGAGGGTGGCGCTGTCGCCGATGCACGCGACGAGTCGCTTGGCGCGCGAGATTGCCACGTTGAGGCGGTTGGGAACTCGCAGGAAGCCGATGCGTCCACGCTCATTCGAGCGCACCAGCGAGATGACCACGATGTCCTCCTCGCGGCCCTCGAAGGAGTCGACGGTGTCGATCTTCACCGTGCGCTTGAAGCGGCGGCGCCCCAGCGCCTGGCGGAGCCGCTCCACCTGTTCGGCGTACATCGCGATCACGGCCATGCTCAGCTCGCGCGGGGCGCGCTCGTCGAGGAGGCGGACCACCTGTGCGGCCACCCGCACCTCGGCCTCATTGCGCAGCGCGCCACCGGGTCCGCGCCGCTCGCGGCCGCCACGCATTCCCTCTGTGTCGACGAAGTGGAGAGCCACCGGGAAGGGCTTGCGCGTGATGTAGTCGTACGCCTCGACCTCGGGAGCGTTCTCGAGCTGACTGTCGTACGACGCCGCCGAGACGTATGCGGCGATATCCGGGTGCATGCGGTGCTGAATCGTGAGCAGGCACTGCGCCTCTGCGGGCAGGCCTCCGTCCCAGCACTGCTCGAAGAGGCTCCGGTTGACCAGGTCTTCGAGCGCCGGGTCGATCTCGACGATGCCGTACAGCGCGTCGTCCTCGACCGGCGGGAGCTGCTTGTGGTCACCGACGAGCGCGAGGCTGCGTCCGAGGCGCAGCGCCGGAAGCGCCTCGTCGGCGCGGGCCTTGTTGGCCTCATCGAGGATGACGATGTCGAAGTTCATGTCGGTGATGCCCGACGTGGCTGCCGTGGCGCACGTCGCGAAGTAGCAGTTGGCCTCCAGGAGGCGCGGGTCGTCCTCGTCGTCGCAGCGGAACTTGTCCACGGCCGGATGCACGCGCTCGGCACGAGCGACACGCACGGCGCGCATGCCCGGCGTCCCGGCCAGGCGTTCGAGCGCGTTGTCCACCGCGAGGTTGCTGTGCGACGTCACGAGGATCCGCTCATCGGGGTTGGCGGCGAGGCGGCGCTTGACCGCTTCGACGATGACCGTTGTCTTGCCGGTGCCCGGAGGTCCCTGGATGAACACGGCCTCGCCGGCGCTCAGGCGGCTGAGCAATCCCACAGCGCGGTTCTGCGGCTTGTTGGGACGCATGCCGCTCGTGAGCCAGGACAACTCGGCGTCCAACTCGTCCTTGGGGGCGATGATCGTCTCCGGGCTGACCAGGAGCTGCGCGAGCAAGCCGACCCCGAAGTCCTTCGTGGCGATGGCCGCGAGGACCGATCGTTTGGCCTGGTACAGCGCCTTGTTGAAGGAGGGCGCGATGTAGCCCTCGCTCCCGGAGTGCTCGAAGGTCCGGGTGACGATCTCCACGACGTGACGCTGGTGGTCGATGCGGGCCACGCGTCCCACGAAATTGGTCTCGTCGTCAGGCTCGATGAGCACCGCCGCGTCCGGGGTCAGATTGATCGGCTCACCGATCGGGATCTGGAACTCGACCTTGCCGACCTCGGGGGACTTGCGATCCGCATCGGTGAACTCGCGGCCGCAGGAGGGGCACCGTTCCTGGCTCTCCGGTCGCCAGAGCGCGCGGCACGTGCGGCACCGCCAGAACTCACGTGCTCCGTTGAACCGCGTGCGCTGGGATTGCGCCCGCTGCTTCTCCGCTCGTTCGAGGCTGTCGACCAGCTTGAGCGTGGCGTAGAGCTGCTCCGACCGCGCGGCGTGCTGGGTGGAGATCCGCCAGTCGAGAAGCCGGAACGTGTCGCTCACCACGCCGTTTGCCGCAGTCACGATCGGCTCGCGCGTGGTGATCGTCAGCAGCTTTGCGCCTTCCGGTTGTCCTCCCGTCGGCCGGATTGACAGCACGCGGAGGCCGAGGTGCTCACGTGTGCCGTCCGGCCCCGCCTGCGCAACGCATTGCAGGACGAGATCGGGCAGGTCGAGGCGCAACTGGATCGGATCCTCGTCCCCGAATGAGACGGAGACGTGTCCGACTTCACCGATGCGCTCGGCAAAAACCGAACGCGGATCGGCGCCTGGCTGCGCGCCATTCGCCCATGCTTCCAGGACGACCATGGCATCGCTGCCGTCGGGCACGATCAGGTGCAGACGATCGAGCGCGAGGTCTGGGGCTATCAGCGGACTGTCAACCTCGGATGCGCGGTGGCCCTGTCCACCGACGCAATTACTGGACTTCGGGACGGCCTCGGGCTTAGCTCTTTGACGCGGGGCGACGATCCAATCGACGTCAACCGCGGGGATGCGCGAGGCCTCCCGTCTGCGAATGACTATACCCGATCCCGGCGCGGATGCAACGTGGACGGCGTGAAGCGTGCGTCCACTACGATCACAGCATGGGTGACGTTTCTCAACCCGGCGTCGATCTGAGTGGGATTCATTCAGAGCTCGACAAGCTGAAGTCGCGCCTGTGCCGGTGCCAGCACCAGGGCACGTGCATGGCATGCAAAGGATTCGAGGTGATCCGTCAGCAGGTGCAGGTGGTGGTCGCCGCCGCCTCCCAGCCCGTCCTGATGCAGGTCGCGCAGGAGGTGCAGATGGAGCAGCTCATGTCCCAGCTCGGTGGCCTCCAGGAAAAGCTCTCCGAGGATCCACAGCTCCAGGACATGATGGCCCGCATGTTCGAGCGCGTCCAGGACGACCTGGGCGGCCCTGACCAGTTCCAGCAGATGCTCGGCAGTCTCTTCGGCGGGCTGGGAGGGATGCCCGGGATGACCCCCGAGGGAACGGATATCCCTCCAGACGATCGTCCGACGCCCCCTGACGATCGGCAATCCCCACCCAAGGACAAGCCCGGGTCTCCTGACGACCGGCCGAACACCCCGGCGGAATAGCCGAGTGTCCACGGCGCGCCTTCGCCGCTCGGTTCTTGCTGTTCCTGGCAGCAACCCGCGGATGATGGAGAAGGCGGCGGCCAGTGCCGCCGATGAGGTGTTCCTCGACCTCGAGGATGCGTGCGCACCGCTCGAGAAACCCGCGGCGCGCGCCAAGGTGGTCGAAGCGCTGCGGACTCATGACTGGCATGGCAAGACGCGAGTCGTCCGCATCAACCAGGTGACCAGTCAGTTCGCCTTTGACGATCTGCGCGAAGTGGTCACCGGAGCCGGCGATGCGCTCGACTGCATCATGGTGCCGAAGGTTCGCAACGCCGGCGACGTCGCGTTCGTCGACCGTGCCCTCCTGCAGCTCGAGCAGGCGCTCGGACTCGATGTCGGCCGCATCGGCATCGAGGCGCAGATCGAGGACGCCGAAGGGCTCATGCGGGCGGACGAGATCGCATTCTCCAGCGACCGTCTGGAGACCCTGACATACGGGCCCGCGGACTTCTCGGCGTCGATGCAATTGCCATCGCTCTCGGTGCGCAACGACTACAACTACCCCGGCGACATCTTTCACTACGTGCTCTTCAAGCTCGCAGTGGCGGCGCGCGCTGCGGGCATCCAGGTTGTCGACGGGCCGTACCTCGCCATCCATGACATCGATGGATACCGCGCCGCTGCGTCGCGCGCGGCTGCCCTCGGATACGACGGGAAGTGGGTGCTGCACCCGGTGCAGATCGAGCCCGCCAACGAGACGTTCACACCGGCGCAGGCGGACTTCGACAAGGCCGCGCAGATGCTCGAGGCATATCGCCGCGCCACAGAGATCGATCGCAAGGGCGCAGTCATGCTGGGCGACGAGATGATCGACGAGGCGTCGAGAAAGATCGCAGCGCAGTTCTACGCGCGCGGTGTTGCGGCGGGCTTGAGACCATCGTCCGACGTCGGCGGGGAATCGGCGGAGCGCTGACGTGGGCGCCATGGATGGCAGCAGCCTCATCGCGTTCGTCCCCACCACGGATCTGCCCCGCGCTCGTGCGTTCTACGCGGAGACGATTGGATTGCCGGTGACCGACGAGAGCCCATTCGCCTGCGTCTTCGATGCCAACGGGACGATGCTCCGGCTGACCCCGGTTCGAAAGCTTTCGCGGACGCGATACACCGTGCTCGGCTGGAACGTCGCCGATATCGCGGCAACGGTGGCGGCTCTCGTCGCTGCCGGCGTCTCGTTCGTGCACTACCGCGGCATGGACCTGGACGACGCAGGGATATGGACGTCGCCAAGCGGGGATCGGGTCGCATGGTTCGAGGATCCGGACGGCAACATGCTCTCGCTGACGCAGTTCGTCTCGTAGCGCTCAGGCCAGCCGGGGCTCCAGAGGGAGTGATCGCTCCCAGGACCATGTGATACCGTGACTATCACATTTAGCGTCCAGGGGGTATTGCATGCGCAGCCGCCAGCCCTCCGCTCCCCCGGCTCCGCCCGTGTTGGACGCGGGTGCGCAGCCTCCTTCACCACCGGTTCTCACGGTGGGTGCCGGCGACTCGACGCCCCCGTTGCTCTGGCGCCTCTACGCTGCGCTGACGGCGTACCTGGGCCTGCCGGTGATCGCCGGGTGGATCGCGTTGACGATCGCTGCGGCCGTGTTCCTCCCGGACTTCGGTGCTGCGTCCGGCTTCGGACTCGTCCAGTTCGTGCCGGACAACACCGCTGCGTACCGCTCGCAGGCCACGGAGCAACGTCTCTTCGGCTCGTCGCTCTCGGACAGCCAGGCGGTGGTGGTCGAGCACGACCCTCGGGGTCTGGGCAACGCGACGCTCCTCGGCATCGAGAAACAGACGCAGTCAATCGACGGCTCGCATCCGGCCACGCAAGCGGCCGATCACCCCGACTTCGCGCTGCCGCTCGTCAACGTTCCGGGATTGCTGTCGGCCACGCGGCAGCCGGCGACCACCGCGTTGACGTTCCTCTTCTTTCCTGGCGACGCTCAGTCGGGTGACATCACAGGTGGCGCTGAGCGATACGCAGCATCGGCGCCTCGACCGCCTGGAGCGGCCGTCGGCGTCACCGGGCCGCTTGCGGCGCAGATCAGCGAGGGCAATCTCATCGAGAACGCGTTGCTGGCTCTCGAGTTGATCACGGTGGTGGTGATCGCGCTGCTGGTCGGCCTGATATTCCGTTCCCCCATAGCACCGCTGGTGCCACTGGCCGGCGCAGGGGTCGCCTACCTCGTCACCCGGCATGTCCTCGGGTGGGGTGCGGAGATGCTGCATCTGCAGATTCCGTCTCAGCTCGCGCCGATCATGGTTGTGCTGATCCTCGGCGTCGTGACCGACTACTCGGTCTTCACGTTGACGGGCATGCGCGCGAGGCTCGCGGCCGGCGAGCGGCGCACGACCGCGCTCCGGCATGCGCTTTCCCGTGTCGTTCCGCTGATCATCGCGGCAGCGCTGACGGTTGCCGCCGGCACGGTCGCGCTCGTCGGCGCCGATCTCGATTTCTTTCATGCGGTTGGACCGGGCATGGCGGTCGCCGTCGTCATCTCGGGACTTGTGTCCGTGTCGTTCGTCCCCGCGCTTGTCGGCGTGCTCGGGCGCGCCGCATTCTGGCCGAGCCTGCCGGAGCGCGACGTGGCCGTTCGCACGCCTCGCGCAGAGACGGGACGCGGCCGCCGGGTCATGGCGCGGTTGCTCAGCCGGCGCTGGGCGGCGGCAGTCGCCGTGGTGATTACCGCGGCGGCGCTCCTGCTCGGCGCGAGCGGGCTCGTTCGTGCACGTCTTGGCACAAACGTGGTGAGCGGGCTGCCGTCCACGAGCGGTCCCCATCAGGCGGCCGACATGGCGGCGTCAGGCTTCGGGCCGGGGATCGTCGGTCCGACAACGCTGCTCCTCCAGCGCTCGGGCGTTGCCGGGCAGACAGCACAGCTCGCACGTCTCGAGGCCACGATCAGGTCAGCGCCCGGAGTGGCTGCCGTCGTCGGACCCGGCGAGTTGCCGGCGGGGCTCGGCGAGTCCGTCTTCGCGACCTCGGGTGGTGGCGCCGTGCGCCTGTTCATCGTGTTTCGGGACGACCCGTATGACGCTGCGGCGATCGCCTCCTTCACTGCCCTGGACAGCAGGGTCGCGCACGCTCTTCCTGCGGAAGGGCTCGGCAGCGCCGTCGCATCGTGGTCAGGTGCGACCCCGACTGCCGCTGAGGCGGTCGCCGCCACGGAGACGGACGTGTGGCGCGTCGCGCTCTTCGCGGCGGTCCTCATGAGCCTCGTGTTGATGGTCTATTTCCGAGCTGTCCTCGCACCGTTGTTGCTCATCGCATCAAGCGCTCTCGGCCTCGCCGCGTCGCTCGGCGTTTTCGTCGACGTGTTCCAGGGGCCGCTGCATTACCCGGATATCACGTTCTTCGTGCCGATCACGGCCGGGTTGTTGCTGGTGTCGCTCGGCGCCGACTACAGCGTGTTCGTGATGGGGCGTATCTGGGAGGAGGCACGCGGTCGCGACATGCAGAGCGCCGTTGAAGCCGCGTTGCCCCGGGCATCGCGGGCCGTCTCGATCGCCGCGGTGACGCTGGCCGCAAGCTTTGCCGTCCTGGCGATCGTCCCGGTGCAAGCGTTTCGAGAGTTCGCGTTCATCATGTCGGCCGGTGTGCTCATCGACGCCTTCGTCGTGCGCACGCTGTTGCTTCCCGCGCTGCTCGTGCTCGCCGGACGACGCGCATTCTGGCCGCATCGGATGAAGGCTCGCGCCGACAGCCGGCGCGCTTCGACCGCCGACGCCCAGGCCGCGTGACCCTGGCAGCGCTGGGCGTCAGATGATCGTGACGGTGATCGACTCGTAGCCCGACACGCCATGGTTGTCGGTGACGATGACGGTCACCGTGTACGTGTGCGCCACTGCCGCCGCAGGAAACACGTGCTCGAGCATGAAGTGATTGCCGTCGAGCTTCAGCGGCTGCGGCCCGCTGCCGTCGCCGTAGCGGACCGTCGCGGTGAACGTCTTGTCGCCGGCGTTCGCGTCATCGAAGCTCCCGAAGCCGAACCACTCGCGCATCACCCACACGCCGCCGCCGTTCAGTGAAACAACCGGTGGGGGATCGGTGTGGTGCGTGGGCGACGGGGAGGGCGATGGGGTCGGGGGCGGTGTGGGCGTTGGTGCCGGGCTCGCGGTTGGCGACGGTCGTGGGGTCCCCGCGTTTGGTGTGCTGCCGCGCGGCTTGCTCGGCACGCCCTTGCCGGTGCTCGTCGCCGCAGGCGTGGGGGTGGACGGCCCGCTGGCGGTCAGCACCGGGACCTGCGAGATCCGTATCGGGAACGGCGTCGGTTGGGGCACGATCCCGGGGACGGCAACCGCGATGGCGGTGGTGCCGGACGCGAGCGCCGCGGCGCCCCAGTTCCAGCCCAGTTGCTGGATCCAGCCGAGCAGCGACAGCTGTGCCACCCAGGACCCGAATCCGACAACGCGCCAAAGGCGGCCCATCGAGATGTTGAGGAACGCCCGGACGACCATCGGATCGAACTGGGTCCCCGAGCACTTGACCAGCTCCTGACGTGCAGCGGACACGCTGATCGACTTCCGGTAGGGGCGTGCGGCGGTCATCACCTCATACGAGTTCAGCGACCGCGACGATGCGTCCGGCCAGCGAGATCTGGTCGCCGGCGAGTCCGTGGGGATACCCCGTGCCGTCGTAGCGCTCGTGGTGTTGCACGACCGCGTCGCCCCACTCGCCGAGCCACGCTCGCAGCGGTCCGATGAGCCGCTCTCCCTCTTCGGGGTGGCGCCGGACCGCGCTCATCTCAACGTCGTTGAGCGCGGCCGGCTTGGTGAGAATCTCTGATGGGACAACGAGCTTGCCGATGTCATGCAGGAGCGACGCCCAGCGCAGGCGGGCGCGATCGCCGTCCGACAGATGCATCTCATCGGCGATGAGGTCGGCGAAGACGCGCACGCGTTCGGAGTGGCCGCGAGTTTGCTTGTCGTGGACGCTGAGGGCGGCCACGAGCTCGAGCACCTGCTGCATGTATGCCGTGTCGCCGCCGCGGACGCCTTTGTCGCGCGCTTCCTGGAGCTGGCGCTGCAGGTCCTTCGGCTTGTTCACCTTTCTCGCGATCGCGAAGCGCTTGGGAGCGCGGTCGGGAAAGAGCAGGGACAGGTTGAGCAGCGCAGCGAGCGGGAGGAGACGGCGGCCGGCCCGTTCCAGGACGATGATGACGACCAGCATCACGAGCGAGGTCACTGCAAACGACAGCGCTGCGGGTGCGAACCCCGGACCGTGCGGCAGCGCTCTGCTGACCAGCGCACCGGCAACGATGCCCGAGGCAGCAGGAAGGACCACGACACCAATGCGAACCAGCGCGCTCAGGACGGGTCTGCGCTGCCACTGGTGGTCGATGGGCGTGGTCGCCGGTGGTGGCACGCCGGACGGCGCGGCAGTGATGCTCTGAACCCCCGCGGTGCCCCACTCCGCAGTGCCCGTTCACGTGGCCGGGGCGAAGCCACGCCACGAAGATTCGCGCCTCCCCGGAAGCTCGGATCAGGGGTTCGGAGGTCTGTGGCGCGGGGGTGACCCGATCGTCGCAGTCATCAGAATCCGCCCCATCAGATGCGATTTCCGCCGGGCTGTCGAGAGGGTTCGAGCGGGTCCTGTCCCGTGACGGTCAGCGCTGTGAGACGCTGCTCGCAGAGCTGGACCGCACGCTCGTCGATGTCCGCTCCGATGAAGTCGCAACCGGCGCGGAGCGCGGCCACACCCGCCGAGCCGCTGCCGCAGAAGGGATCGCAGACGCGAAAGCCCGGCTCTGCGCTCGCCTGCACCATCAGCTCGAAAAGCTTCACGGGTTTCTGTGTTGGGTAGGCGGCGCGGTGAATGCGGGGGATCGCCCAGACATCGGGAAGATCGCGGCGCGAGAGCTTTCGCCGTCCCTTGCTCGCAAACACGATCTGCTCGTGGCGGCGACGGAAGTAATGCCCCATCCCGAGGTGCACCTTGTCCCAGACGACAACGCCTTTGACGTCGAAGAAATCTCGAACCAGCGCACCCAGGGAGAGCATCGAGAAGCTGTCGAACATGATGTAGATGTGACGGTTCTGCCGCAGCACCCGCCGGCACTCGCCGAGAAACGCCGCGTACGACTCGGGGTCGTCGGAAAATTCGTGAAACCACCGATCGTTGTCGGGCTTTCCGTAATGCCCCACGATCCGTCCGTGTCCGAAGCGCATGTGGCGATTCATCCCCGAGTACGCGGGGTCGGTGGTGATCAGATCCACCGAGCCGTCGGGAAGCCCACGCAGGAACTCGATGCAATCCTGTTTGCTGATATCGAAGCTTCCCAGCGCAGGGACGGATGACGCCTCGCCTGCAGACATCGACTCTTCGTCGGGAGACTTGGCGATCATCGCGCGAACGGCCGTTCGCTCATGTGCAACAACTGTATCAGCGCGACTGGGGGCACGACCGCCGACGCACGCGTGGTTGTCATCCTCAGCGTCGCCACGCCCTGAGACCCAAGTCCGGGCGACTAGACTCGCGTGCATGTCCATCGACATGAGCACCGAGCAGCGCGAGATCGTCGGCATGGTCCGCGAATTCGTGGAGCGGGAGATCATCCCGGTTGCGCACGACCTCGACCACGACGACATCTATCCCGACAAGATCGTCGCGCAGATGAAGCAGCTGGGATTCTTCGGGTTCGCCATCCCGGAGCAGTACGGCGGGACGGGCCTCGACTACGCGACCTACGCGATGGTGTGCGAGGAGATCGCACGAGGCTGGATGTCGATCACCGGGATCATCAACACGCACTTCATCGTGAGCTTCCTCATCGAGAACTTCGGGACGGACGAACAGAAGGACCGCTTCCTGCCGCGCATGGCGACCGGCGAGTTTCACGGCGGGTTCTCGATGAGCGAGCCGAACTGCGGCTCCGACGTGCAGGCGATCCAGACCCGCGCCGTTCGCGACAACGATTCGTACGTCATCAACGGCACCAAGATGTGGGCCACCAACGGTGAGCACTCGACGGTGGTGGCGACGCTCGTGAAGACGGATCCAGACGCGTCACCGCCGCATCGCGGCATGTCGTGCATCCTCGCGGAGAAGCAATACGCGGGCTTCACGTCGTCACGGCACATCGAGAAGCTCGGTTACAAAGGTGTCGAAACAACGGAGCTGGTGTTCGAGAACAACCGCCAGCCTGTCTCCAACCTGCTGGGCGGGGTCGAGGGACAGGGATTCAAACAGATGATGGCCGCCATCGAGGTCGGCCGCGTGAATGTCGCAGCCCGAGGAGTCGGGGTCGCGCAGCGCGCGTTCGAGCTGTCGATCGCGTATGCGCAGCAACGGCATGCGTTCGGCGTCCCGATCGCTCAGCACGAGGCCATCCAGTTCAAGCTCGCCGACATGGCGACCAAGATCCAGGCTGCGCGTCTGCTCACCAACTACGCCGCGCGCAAGAAGGACGCAGGCGAGCGCGCAGACGTCGAATGCGGGATGGCAAAGCTCTTTGCCAGCGAGACCTGCTTCGAAGTCGTCAGCGAAGCGCTGCGCGTGCACGGCGGCTACGGGTTCTCCAAGGAGTACGACGTCGAGCGCCTCTATCGCGACGCGCCGCTCCTGATCATCGGTGAGGGAACCAACGAGATTCAGCGAATCATCATCGCCAAGGGATTGCTGGAGCGCTACCGCATCAGCGGTTGAGCACCTCGAGACCGGGCACGTGCGCAAGGCGCTTGCGCATCACCTCGATTGCTGCCGGCTGATCATCGATCAGCAGGAATCGCCGTCCGAGCTCCGCTGCCGCAGCGCCGGTGGTGCCACTGCCCGCGCACCAGTCCACGACGAGATCGCCTGGACGCGATGATGCCGCGACGACGCGGCGCAGGATGCCAAGCGGTTTCTGCGTGGGATACCCGGTTCGCTCGCGAGACGACGTGGGGACGATCGTGTGCCACCACACATCGGTGGGCAGCTTGCCAAGCGCCGCGCGCTCCGGTGTCTGCAGCCGCGGCGCCATGTACGGCTCGCGCGCGACATCGGTGGCGTCGAAGTGATACGTGCGGGGATCCTTCACATACACGAGGATGACGTCGTGCTTCGCCGGCCAGCGACGTTTCGTGCGAGCACCGTAGTCGTATGCCCACACCACCTCGTTGAGGAAGCACTCGCGCCCGAAGATCTCATCCAGCAGGACCTTGCAGTAGTGGGACTCGCGCGGATCGATGTGGAAGTAGAGCGTGCCCTGGGGAGCGAGGATCCTGCGGGTCTCGATGAGCCGCGGGCGGAGCCAGGCGATGTAATCGTCGAAGCGATCGTCGTAGCGCGCACCGGACTCCCGCTCCACCCGATAGTGCCGGCCGGCAAACCCAACGCGCGACGCGCTCGCGTCCTCGGTGGCACTGGTTCGCATTCCGGTGCGAAAACCTCCGGTGTTGAAGGGCGGATCGACGTACACCAGGCCCGCGCATCCATCCGGCAGGGACTGGAGGACGTCGAGCGCCTCGCCGTGGACGACGGTGGCCGGCGACGTGTCGGGGCGGAATCGCTTCGCGGCCACGTACAGTAGGTTGCACCATGGACACACGAGCACTTGCGGCAGCCACTGTCCTCGACACCGGGGGCAAGCAGGTGCACCTCGCGGACGAGTGGGCGGATCACCCCGCGGTGGTGGTGTGGCTCCGTCATTTCGGGTGCGTCTTCTGCCGGGAGCAGGTGGCCGAGATTCGGGGGCAGCGTGCAGAGATCGAGGCGCGAGGCGCCGGCATCGTGTTCGTCGGCAACGGGACAGCACGCGCCGCCGCGTGGTTCCAGAAGAAGTTCGCGGCCGATTCCACTGTGCTGACCGACCCGGATCTCGTCTCCTACCGAGCCATCGGTGCTCGATCGGGCATGCTCTCCACGCTCGGCCCGAGGGCCTGGGGTGCGGGCTTGCGGGCGCTCCGTTCCGGAGCGCGCCAGTCGACGACCAAGGGCCACGCTTATCAGCAGGGCGGCCTCGTGGTGATGGCGCCGGGGAACCGTGTCATCTACCAGCACATCAGCAATGCGGCGGGCGACCACGCGCCGGTTGCAGACGTCCTCGCGGCGCTCGACACGACGGCGCGCACCTCCGCGGCCTGACCATGCAATTCGGTCGCTACTACGAGGAGTTCGACGTCGGAGCGACGTACCGGCACTGGCCTGGCAAGACGATCACCGAGGCGGACGATCACCTCTTCTGCCTGCTGACCATGAACCACCACCCGCTGCACATCGACGCGAATTACGCGGAGACGAAGACGGAGTTCAAGCGCAACGTGGTGGTCGGCAACCTGGTGTACAGCCTCGCGCTCGGGATGAGCGTGGCAGACGTCAGCGGCAAGGCCATCGCCAACCTCGAGGTCGAATCGCTCCGTCACGAGCACCCGACCTTCCACGGCGACACGATCTATGCAGAGACGACGGTGCTCGACAAGCGCGAGTCGTCGAGCAAGCCGGATCGCGGGATCGTGACCGTCGAGACGCGCGCGTTCAACCAGCGGGGCGAACGGGTCTGCATCTTCAAGCGGCGCGTGATGGTGCCCAAGCGCGAGGCCGGCGAGCTGCAGCCAGCGGATCTTCCGGCCGGCGCGAGCTGACATGAGCGCGGGAAGCGCTGAAGCCGCTGCTCGCTACAGCGTGCGCCCGCTGCTGCCAGGTCCTGCGGATGCGCTCCGAGACGCTGTGCTGCGACTCGGACTCCCTCCCGAGCGGCTGTCGGTGCTCGCCGAGCGCGGCGCGGTGGAGGCGCTGGCGCTCCGCGGTCTGAGCTCCGACCAGATCCGAGTCATCGAGCGCCTCGTCGCCGAGGGCGGCGGCGAAGTGCTCAGCAATGCCAACGGCGACCGCGCTGTGCTGCTCATGCCGCTGATGACCGCGGGAATGCTGCCCATGCAACTCGGAGCATGGAGCGACAACACGGGCGAGGTCGGCGCCGCGATCGGAGCGGTGTTGATGGCGCGTGGTGGACCGCCGCCGCCGATCGAGCTGCCGGGACACCGTCTCGAGTTCGGCCGGCGGACCCTCGTCATGGGGATCCTCAACGTCACGCCCGATTCGTTCGCGGGCGACGGCGTGGGCGACGATCTGGAGCGCGCCGTTGCGCGGGGAGAGCTGCTCGCAGTCGAGGGCGCTGACGTCGTCGATGTCGGTGGCGAGAGCACCCGTCCCTCCCGAACCCGCGAAGAGGTGCCGGCCGAGGTCGAGCTGGATCGCGTGCTGCCCGTGATTCGCGAGCTCGCGGGCAGGCTCTCGGTACCGATCAGCATCGACACGCGCAAAGCGTCCGTCGCCGCAGCGGCGCTCGACGCCGGGGCGACGATCGTCAACGACGTCTGGGGCCTGCGGGGCGATCCCCACATGGCCGAGGTGATCGCAGCGCATCCCGGCACCGGCGTCGTGGCGATGCACAACCAGGTCGGGACCGAATACGGCGATCTCATGGAGGACGTGTGCCTCGGCCTGCGCGAGAGCCTCGCAGCCGCCGAGAAGGCCGGAATCCCGCTGTCCCAGGTGATCATCGATCCGGGCTTCGGGTTCGCCAAGACGCCCGCGCACAACCTCGAGCTGGTGCGGCGCCTCGGTGAGCTCCTCGGGATGGGCCACGCGGTGCTGGTCGGCCCGTCGCGGAAGTCGACCACCGGTCTGCTGATCGGCGAGAACAATCAGGAGCACCGTCTCGAGCCGAGCCTCGCCCTTGCGGTGCTCTGCGTCCAGGCAGGCGCTCACATGGTCCGCGTGCACGACGTCGCAGAGACCGTGCGAGCGCTCCGCGCCGCGGACGCGGTGGTCCGTGGAACCCCGGAGGCTCTGCTCGGGCTGCCGATTCCGGGGCCTACCGGGTGAGGTCGCCCGAGGCGAACCACGTTGCGCTGTGGGTTGGCGCCGGGTCCGTAAATCACTTTGCGCAGTGGTTGGGCGCCAGGGGAGGGGCGGCACCGTGCTCAGCCTTGTCCGCTCCCTCCTTCGCGCAATCCTATTGTCGCGCTCTCTCGGTCGCTACCAATTTCGCTGGGTGCCGCCCCTCCCCTGTCGCCTTACATGTCCAGTGACTCCGCCTGGCACCGCGCTCAGCGCCGTTCAATCGCCCCACCACGGGCGGTGGGTCCGGGAGACACCTCGACAGATACCGCGTGGGTTTCGCTCGGGTCCAACGTGGGGCACCGGGGTGCGAATCTCTCGCGGTTGAGGGACGCACTCGCGGCCGATGGCGTGTCGATCGAGGCGATGTCGCCCGAGATCCTCACGCGTCCGGTGGGGGTGACGGCGCAGGGTGACTTTCACAACCAGGTGGTCCGGTTGCACAGCCCGGAGCCGTGGTCACCCGAGCGCTGGCTCGATCACACGCGGAGTGCTGAGGTCGCTGCCGGGCGACGGCCCACCTATCGATGGGGACCGCGGATCGCCGATGCGGACATCCTCATGCTCGGAGAGCATGGCGAGATTCAGGTGGACGAACCGGGGCTGACGGTGCCGCATCCTGAGCTGGCACACCGGCCGTTCGAGACGGAGCTGCTTGCAGCGGCCGGATTCGAGCCCGGCGCAATGCCCACGGATGCGGCTGGGTCGCGAACCTAGATCGGGAGGCGGTCCGCCAGCTGCGGCACGAGTTTGAGGGCGGTGTCGATCTGCTTGGCGAGCGCTGCCAGGTCCGGCTGCTTCTCGAAATCGAGGAACCAGGAGTGCTCGGCGGTGAACTTCTCGACCAGGGTCGTCGTCCCGAGGACTGCGATGCCCACGTGGACGCTTGGCTTGTCGTCCTCGGAAAAGGCTTTGCCGAGCAGGTTCTGGACGGTCTCGACCCAGCCGCCAACCTCGTCGAGATCGTGGAGCTCGTAGCCGCCGTCGCCGAGGACGAACTCAGCCTCGACGTCGACGAACGCCTGCGGGGTGATCTGCTGGTGCGGGCAGTCCTGGGCCTCGTCGTCGTCGTGATAGAGCTCGCAGTCCGCACCCGGGCCGTAGGCCGAGATGAAGGTGAGGAGCGCGTCCCACGTGTAGCTCACGTGGACGTGGTATCTCGGAGGCGGATCTCCGGTGAGCCGCACGGTGCACTCAAAACGGCGCTCCCCCAGCCCCGGCTCGAGGTGGTGCCGGACGTCCTCGATGCTGAGGCCGACACCGTCGACCGCCTCGAGGAGATCGGAGGCGAACTCCTCGTACGACGGGAAGGTTGGGCGGTCAGCTCCTGCGGGCTCGGGACCCGCCTGGCCGGGTCCGGGATGTTCCGACATGGCTCAGCGACCCGGACGCAGGTGGCGCGCAGCGGCCCGCAGGATGTTCGCGAACACCACGACCACGAAGAACAGGGCGATGGCGATCACGAGCGGGAGCTCGACATTGGGCGTTGAGTACGTGTACACGGCCAGGAAGGCGGCCACCAGCAACGCGACAGCGATGATCGAGAGCGCGCCGACGGTGATCGCGGAGACGGGATCCACGCGACGGGTGGAGATGCTGGGCTCTCGCTGATCGAGCATGGGAGGAGTTCGCACGACGCCGAGTGTACTTTGCGGCAACCTCACATCAGCGAGGATCGTCAGCGCCGGAGCCCTGCGAAGCGGTATCCGATGCCCGGCACGGCCAGGATGTGCCGCGGCTGCGCCGGATCCGGCTCGATCTTGCGGCGCAGGTTGCGCACATGCACGTCGATCACGCGCGTCTCGATCGGGTGCTCGTAGCCCCAGACGGCGCTGAGAATTCGCTCCCTGGAGAGCACCTTGCCGGCGTTCGACGCGAGGTAGGACAGCAGGTCGAACTCGGTGTGGGTGAGCACGATGTCGCGGTCCGACCTCGTCACCCGGCGTTCAGCCGTGTCGATGACGATGTCCCGGAAGACGAGACGGCCGTCGGCCGGCTTGTCGTCACCGCGCAGCTCCTTCGCCCGGCGCAACTGGGCGCCGATGCGGGCGAGCAGCTCGCGGGCTCGGAACGGCTTGGCGATGTAGTCGTCCGCGCCGATCTCAAGCCCGAGCACGATGTCGATCTCATCGTGCTTGGCGCTCAGGATGATGACCGGCATCCGGTAGCCGGCTCGACGGATCTCGCGGCAGACGTCGAATCCCGAAAGATCCGGAAGCATGAGATCGAGCACCACCACGTCCGGGTGGAAGACCTCGAGGCGCGCAAGCGCCTCACTCGCGCGCTCGGCTTCCTGGACGGTATAGCCCTCCGTCTCACAGGTCAGCCGCACGGCTTTCCGGATCAGCGCGTCGTCATCGACGACGAGGACCCTTACCTGCTGTCCATCCACACCAATTCCTCGAAGTGAGCTCGCGTCATTTTGGGGTATCGAACCTCGTTCGGAACGGTGAAGGGTTGCTACTATACGGGCCAACTCCAATTCGGACGGCCTCTTGGGGGACCGTTCCCCTTCATAAAACTGGAGACCCGCACCCGTGCAGACCCAGGGTTCCCTCAGTGACGGCGGACTCGCCACGCTCCTGCAGTCGATGCAGGCGGAGCGGGCCACCGGCACGCTGACGATCGACAACGGTGGCGACAGCTGCTCGCTCTACTTCCTCTTTGGACACCTGTTCCACGCGAGTGGCCCGGGCGGACAGGGCGAGGAGGTCGTGATCGACGCTCTCGGGTGGGACGACGGCTCCTACCAGTTCGATCCGCGCGCCAAGCTCCCCGCGGAGGAGACCATCAAGGCCTCGCCCGCCGAGCTGATCGCCGCAGCCGAGAGCCGCGCTCCCGCCGCCGCCGCGTCGACCAGCGCGTCCAGCTGGCCGGATGCCGCGCCGGCGTACTCGACACCCGAAACGTATTCGCCGGCGCCCGCGGCGAGCCTTCCCGAGCCGATCGAGGAGCCCGCCTACGCCGTCTCTGCACCGGCACCCGAACCGGAACCCGCCCCAGAGCCGGTTGCGGAGACACCGGCGCCTGCGCCGGAGCCCGAGCCAGAACCGGTTGCTGAGTTCCAGACGGCGCCCGCGGCTTCGGCGCCGCAGCCCCTCGCGTTCGAGCCGGCTCCAGAGCCGGTGTCGTACACGCCTGCACCCGCGGTGGAACCCGAGCCCGTGCCAGTGGCCCCAGCTGCCTCCACTCCCGCCGCATCACCGGATCGTCCGGCCCCGTCAGTCGGCGGCTCGTCAGCGGGTGCTCCACCCGTCCGTGTCTATCCGCTGCCTTCCGGTCGCGCGCACTACGAAGGCTTGAAGAGCGCGTTCGTCGACTTCCCGCGTCTGCTTCGCACCCTCCGGTCGGATCGCCACACCGGGTATGTGAATCTCAGCGGCAACGGCTACAGCGGTGTGATCCTCCTCAATGACGGGCAGGCGCTCGAAGCGCTGTGCAGCAACGGCTCCGCCGTCCAGGGTGAGGACGCATTCCTGCAGATCCGCCGCCACATGGACGCCGGCGACGGGGTGATCGACGTCATCGAGCTCGACGGCGAGACAGTGACTGCGCTCGCGCAGCTGTTCACCTCGCCGTACCTCTACAGCGGGTTGCTCGGGCGCTTCGTCAACCTCGAGGCGCTGCTCGAGTACCTGAACGAGGAGCACGTGAGCGGGTCGGTCGTCGTGCAAACACCGAACGAGGCGGGGATCATCCTGCTTCGCGATGGCGACATCCTCGGCACGTACACCGAATCCCAACGGTCGCTGGACAAGGCGACGACTGCGGTTGCCGCGCTGGCCGGCGATCGCCAGTCGGTCATCGAGGTCAAGGGCGGCGACGGCACCGTCGCTGCGATCGACGTCGACGCCGCGCTCAACCGCGCCTACTAGGTCGCTCCGGGGACTCCGGCTCACCTCCGGCCTGCGCCGGATCGCACCCTGGGCCGCCTGTGGACTGGTCTGCGCTTCGCTGTCCGGATGTTTCAGCAGCCCCCCGCAGATCATTCAGTTGACCCCGCCTCGCGGAGCTGTGGGTGTGGCCGCCGACGCTGCGGTGACGGTCGAGTTCGACAGGCCGGTCGTGACGTCCTCCGTCCGGGGACGCTTCTCGGTGAACCGGGCGATCCCTTCGTGCAACCTGGTGACCGCGTTCAGCGCAGGTCCGCTTGCCCCATGCCGGATCGTCTGGTTCTCCGGCGACACCGGCTTCACGCTGCTCCACCCGCGCGCGATCTTCGCGCCGAGCACCTCGTACACATTCACCCTCGCTGCCGGGATCACTGATCCGAGCGGCGTGCTGAACTCCGTCGACCACCACTGGACGATCACCACAGGGCCCGCCCCGGTTATTCGTGCGCTGGTCCCGGCAGACGGGTCGACAGGCGTCGCCGTCGATGCCTCGATCTCGGTGAGCTTCTCCACCGCCATGAACATCGCCGCGACCGAGGCCGCGATCACGTTGAATCCTCCCGTGCCCGGCACACGCGTCGTCCGCAATTCGCGTGATGCGAGCCGCTTCGTCGTCCTGCCGGGCGCAACGCTCGAGGCCGGCGTCACGTACCAGCTGCACGTCGCCGCCACCGCCACCGATGTCGACCACCAGCCGCTCGTGACCGGGGCGACGGCCACCTTCACCACGGCCGGCATGTCGCCCGGGCCACACGTGGTGGTGCTCGCAGGCGCCCCGGGACAAGGCGCCTCCACCGTCCTCGTGTCGCCGCTGGCGCCTGCCGAGCCCGGCGAGCCCATCGCGACCGAGGCAGTCCTCGTCGCGCCGGCATGCCCGCGAGCGACCGGCTGCGGCATCGCCGCGTTCAAAGCGCCGCTTTACACCTATGCCGCCGCGGCGCTGTCCCCAGGCGGAGGCTGGCTCGCGGTGGTGGAGCTCGACGGCACCATCGCCGCACCGACGCCCGTGCTCGTGGTGCTCGATCCCGCGACGGGTACCGTGGTCACGAGCTTTCCCAACTCGTCGCTCCCGTCATGGTCGCCGGACGGATCGACCCTTGCCTTCTCGCGCGGCGGGAAAGTGTCGTTCTTCAACCCGGCCACGGGAGCGCTGACGACGTTGCCACCAGGCGACCCACTGGTGGCGCCGGCGGTCTGGAGCCCGCTCGGCGAACAGCTCGTCCTCGATGTCGCCGGCACCTCGGACCTCGAGCACCTCGAGCTCGCCGATTCGGTGGTGCTCGCCAGATACCCGATCCCCAACCTGACGGGCACCTCGAGTGATCCCGCGATCTCGGCGGATGGCACCCAGCTGGCTTTCCTGCGTTCTGCGAATGGTGCGCAGGGCACGTGGATCGCCGGCCTCGGGGCCTCGTCAACCACAGCTCGCCTGCTGGATCCGCTCCTGCAGCCGGTGGGATTCACCGCGACCGGGACGCTTGTCGGGATCAACCGGCCGGTGGTCGGCACCCCCACCCTCGTGCTCGTCAGTCTTGCTGGTGATGAGCAGATCCCGATCGCCTCAGGCCCGGCACCTGGCTCCCTCGGCACGGTCGTTGTCGCACCGTCCGGACGCCAGCTCGTCTACCTCAACGCCGACGCCTCCGGGATCGCCCAGGCCTACATCGAGAACGCCGACGGCAGCGATGTCCAGCTCATCACCAACTTTGCGCCGCGCACGCTCGTCGCGGCCTCGGTCGCGGTGAGCTGATGCGGCGACTGCTGTTTCTCATCGCCGACACGGGCGGTGGCCATCGGGCGGCGGCGACGGCCGTGGAACGGCAGATGACCGCCACCTGGCCTGGTGCGTTCGAGATCACCATCCTCGATCCATTCACCAGCGCGAAGCCGAAGGTGATCGGCGGCACTGCGGGGTTGTACGGGCCGATCACTCGCCATGCGCGCTGGTTGTGGGGTGGCCTGTACTACTCCACGAACACACGCCCAGCGGTCGCGCTGCTTGAACGGACGGTGCTCCGATCCGTAACCAGCGCTGTGAGCGAGGCGATCGATCGCATCGACCCCGAATCCGTCGTCTCCTTCCATCCGCTGCTCAATCACATCAGCGTGCGCGCCGTGCGCGCCCGCAAACGACGGATTCCCGTGGTGACGGTGATCACCGACCTGGTCGACATCCATGTCGCCTGGGAGTGCCGTGACGTCGACGCAGTGGTGGTCCCGTCGCCAGGAGGCCTCGACCATTGCAGACGAGCCGGCATTCCCGCCTCGCGCTGTCACGATTTCGGCCTCGCCGTCGACCGCCGCTTCACCGAGCTCCCGAGCGACCCCGCGGGGATCGCCGCCATTCGCGAACGGCTCGGCCTCCGCCCGGACAGCTTCGTCGTGCTCGTGTGCGGCGGCGCGGACGGGTCCGGCGGGCTCGTCAAACATGCGCGCGCCATCGCCGCGGGATCGCTCGATGTGGACGTCGTCGTCATCTGCGGGCGCAACGAGCGCGCGCGCTCATCGCTGTCCGGTCTGAAAACCGCGACCGGCCGGTCTGTGCGTGTGCTGGGTTACGTCGACAACATGCCGGAGTGGATGCGCGCCAGTGATGTGGTTGTCTCGAAAGCGGGGCCGGGCACCATCGCGGAGGCGCTCTGCTGCGGGCTTCCGCTGCTCCTGGTCTGGTATCTCCCGGGCCAGGAGCGGGGTAACGTGGAATGGGTGGTGGACATCGGCGC
Source organism: Candidatus Dormiibacterota bacterium (assembly GCA_963833055.1). GTDB lineage: Bacteria > Chloroflexota > Dormibacteria > Aeolococcales > Aeolococcaceae > Palsa-851. The sequence continues at coordinate 239,831 of CAWHWM010000020.1, forward strand.
AGGACGGTACGTGCCGCGTGACGAGCAACTCGTGGATGCAGTCGCCGAGCTGGCCGCGCCCGGATCGGAGGCGCTGGCCACCATGCGCGCGGCGGTCAAGGCTGCTGCCCGGCCGGACGCAACCCGCCGCATCGCTGAGTTGATCGCATCGATGCCCGGTCCCGCATGAGCGTCGACGCACCGACCGTCGACGCGCCCTCCGAGCCCGCCGGGACCGGGGCGCCACGGTGCACGATCGTCCGTCTCCGCCTCCACGCCTTTCGCAATTACACCGAGACAACAGTGCGTTTCGGGCCGGGGCTCAATGTCATCCATGGCCAAAACGCGCAGGGCAAGACCAACCTCCTGGAGGCGATCGCCACGCTGTCGCTCACGCGGTCGCCCCGCACGACGAGCAGTGGGGATCTCCTGCTCTGGAGCGAGGACGCAGCGCTCGCCGAGGCTGATGTTGCCCGTCCACCGGCCGGCGTCACCCTCGCTGTTCGATTTCAACGGGATGCCGCAACCGGACGTGTGGGTCGGGTCACATCCATCGACGGCAAGCCGCGTCCCGCCCGCGCGATGCTCGGGGTCTGCCCCGTCGTGCTCTTCTGGCCGGAGGACCTTGCGCTGGTTCGCGGTGGACCGGACGGCCGGCGGCGCTTTCTCGACGTCATCCTTGCGCAGACAGACCAGCAGGCAGTCGCGCACATGTCGCGCTACCGGCGCGTGCTCGAGCAGAGAAATGCGTTGCTGCATCAGCTTCGAGCCGGGACCGGTGCCCGCGATTCGCTGCAGAGCTTCACGAGTGAGCTCGCGCACCACGGGGCATGGCTGTCGGTCGCGCGCTCGCGCCTCGTCGGGGCACTGGCTCCGCTGGCAGCACTCTCACTTCACGACCTGAGCGGCCAGCGCGAACAGATCGCGCTCCGGTACGCACCATCGCATGTCGATGTCGTGCCTGACTCGGTCGAGGCCGCAGAGCAGGCGCTGCTCGACACGCTTCGTGCGCGAATGGGCGAGGAGATCGCTCGCGGAGTCACCCTTGCCGGGCCGCACCGTGATGACATCGCATTCGACCTCGACGGTCGAGCCGCGCGGGGAACCGCATCACAGGGACAGCAGCGGAGCATCGTGCTCGCCTGCAAGCTCGCCGAGGTTCGCTACCTCCAGGACGCGGCAGGGGTCGCGCCGGTCATCCTTCTCGACGACGTGCTGAGTGAGCTCGACCCTGATCGCCGCGGCAGACTGCTCGCGCTGCTTGCGGACGGCGCGCTGCACCAGGTGATGGTGACGACCACCGAGCCGCTCACCGAGGTTGCCGCCTTTGCCGACGTGCTCCACTTCACCGTGCACCGCGGCGTCGTGACCCAGGATGAGCGCCCATGACCGAACAGCGCCTGTCCGACCTGATCGATCCGGCGCTGCGCGGCTTGGGGGTTCGCGTGCAGGTGCGCGAGGAGCGTCTGCGGCTTGCGCTCGCGGATGTCGTCGGTGATGGACTGGCCGCCATGTGCCGCGCTGAGCGGTTGGATCGTGGTGTCCTCGTGATCGCCACGGCCAACACGGCCCTGGCGCATCAGCTGCAGATGGACGCCCCGCGGGTCATCGACGCGCTGAACCTCCGTGTGGGCCAGGACCTGGTCCGCCGCATCCGTTTCAAGGCGATGTGATTCGACCGTCCCTGAGCCTCGCTGCGCGCGTGGTGCAGCTGTTCGTGGGCCTCACACTCTTCGGCTGCACGCTTGCGCTGATGGTTCGCGCGGGGCTCGGTCTGGCGCCGTGGGATGTGCTCGCGCAGGGCGTGGCGAAACACACGGGCGTCGAGATCGGATGGGTCGTGATCGTCATCGGCGCGATCGTGCTGCTCGCATGGATCCCGTTGCGTCAAGCGCCCGGTTTCGGCACCGTCGCGAATGTCATCGTTGTGGGAGCCGTCGGCAACGGAGCGCTTGCGATTGTGCCGGCACCGCATGGCCTCGCTCTGGAAATGCTGTACATGCTTGCCGGCGTGCTGATCAACGGCATTGCGACCGGGATGTACATCGGTGCGGGGCTCGGACCCGGACCACGCGACGGGCTCATGACCGGGTGGGCGCGTCGCGGGCGATTCTCCCTGCGCACCGCGCGCACCATCATCGAGGTCACTGTGCTCATCGCCGGGTTCGCGCTCGGCGGCACCGTGGGCCTCGGGACAGCGCTTTACGCGATCTGCATCGGTCCGCTCGCCGGATACTTCATCCCGAGGTTCTCACGCGTGAGGGTCAGGCGACGCGCACCGGCATGATGATGCAGAGGTAGTCGTCCTTCCCAACAGGGCGGATCACACCGGGCTGCAGCGATCCGTTGAATGACAGCTGCACCTCATCGGAATCGAGCGCCGACAGTGCATCGAGCATGTACCTGGCGTTGAACGCGATCTGCACATCGTCGCCCTGCACGGTGGCGGTCAACGGCGCCTCGTCGTCACCGACCTCCGCCGTCTGTGCGAGAAGCGTCAACGTCCCATCACCGATACGAAGACGGACGGGATTTGCCGCGTCACGCGCGAGCACTGCGGCAGTCTTCGCCTCACGCAGCAGTGAAGCGGTGGAGAGGCTCACAGTCGTCGTCGAACTCACCGGGAATCACCTGCGCGTAATTGGGATATGTCCCCTCGATCAACCGCGAGGAGATCTCCACGTCCTTGAGGGTGAAGAACACCTGGTTGCGTGCATGGGCAAAAGCGATGCCGACGGTCGGACGGTTTGGATTGACGGCACGAGCGACCTCGGAAAGATGTCTCGACGGAACGATCACGGAGGTGACCGGTGGCGTGCCGTTCACGGTGACGTCGATGGTCTTCACGGCAAGACGGTGACGATCCGTCGCCGCCAGGGTGAGCCGGTTTCCATCCACTTGCAACAGGACGCCGGTGAGCACCGGTGACGCCTCGTCGGAGCTCGCCGCCATGACGGTCTGCGTGATGGCATTCTGCAACGTGACCGCATCAACCTCGATGGAGGTCTCGGAGTCACGGGCAGGCAGTGGCGGAAATTCCACTGCGTCGATGCCGTGCACATTCGCGCGGTGGACACCACCGGTGAGCTTGAGCACCTGGGTGGCCGGCTCGAGCTCCATGGTGCACGGCGCGTCGCCGAGCGATGCCACGAATTCGCCGAGAAGACGCGCCGGGACGGTGACACGACCTTCCTCGAGAACGGTCGCCGGCACCACGACGGTGATGGTGAGGTCGAGATTGGTTGCGGTCACACGCAGACCATCGACACCTGTCTCGAGGAGCACGTTGCTGAGCACGGGCAGTGTCGACCTCGGTGATACCGCGCGGGACACGAGCCCGAGAGCACCACTGAGGGTCGAGGACGAGACGGTCGCTTTCATGGACGATTCCTCTCTGGAGGCTGCGTTATCACCAGACTCAATGAGTATGACCTGCAGAGTCTAGATACCAGTAGACGATGTAGTAGTGGGGATACGGGGGACAACTCGAAATGCGATCTCATCGGGTCTCCACAGGCGTTGCCGGGCTGTGCGCAAGTGGCATGGGTTGTCCACCAGTTGTCCACCGACAGCCGACTTGCGCACGTTGTCCACATGCCGTCCCGGGCTTCGCCAACAGGGTTGTCAACGGTTGTGCAGCTGTTCGCGGATCGCTCGCACCTCACCCTGGAGGCGAACGTCTTCACGCATGAGCTCGGTGATCTTTTCGATTGCGTGCAGCGCCGTGGTGTGATCCCTCCCACCGAAGGCGCTCCCGATGACGGGCAGCGACGACTTCGTCGCCTCGCGGATGAGGTACATCGCGACCTGACGCGGGAAGACGATGTTCTTGTCGCGGCGCTTGCCCTTCATCTCCTCGACCGAGATCGAGTAGTGCGCGGCAACAGCGATCTGGATTGTCTCGATGCTCACGGGCGTCGAATCCTGGACGGGGATGACGTCACGGAGGATCTGCTGCGCGGTCTCGAGCGTGATCTGCTGTCCGTTGATGGACGCGTGGGCGAGCACGCGGATGAGCGCGCCCTCGAGCTCGCGGATGTTCTTCTGGATCCGGTGCGCGATGAACGAGCACACCTCGTCGGGCACGAGCTTGCTGTACGGCCCGAGCTTGGTGGTGAGAATCGCAAGGCGGGTCTCGAAGTCCGGCGGCTGGATGTCCGCCATGAGCCCGCCCTCGAAGCGGCTTCGCAGCCGGTCCTCGAGCGTGGGGATGTCCTTCGGCGGCCGGTCGCTGCTCACCACGATCTGCTTCTGGAATTCCTGCAGCGCGTTGAACGTGTGGAAGAACTCCTCTCGGGTGTGGTCCTTGCCGGCCAGGAACTGGATGTCGTCGATGAGCAGGACGTCGACGCCGCGGTAGCGCATCCGGAACTCGGCCGGCCGGTTCTCGACGATCGAGGCGACCATCTCGTTCATGAACTTCTCGGAGGTGACGTAGGCCACCTTCGCGTTCCGATGCGTCTCACGAACCGCGTGGCCGATCGCGTGCATCAGATGCGTCTTGCCCAGACCCACGCCGCCGTAGAGGAACAGCGGGTTGTACGCCTTGCCCGGGGCCTCGGCAACCGCGCGGCATGCGGCGTGAGCGAAGCGGCTTGAGTTGCCGACAACGAACGTGCTGAAGGTGAATGCCGGGTTGAGCCGTGAGTCGTTTGCGCCATCCTCGGGCTCGCTCACCTGCGCGTAGGTTGGATCGGGCGTGTGCGGCGGTTCGGGTGGCGGTGATGCCTCAGGGTCGACCGTGATGATCACTTCGCAATCGCGGCCCAGCACGCCGGAGAGCGTCTCGCGGATCAGCGGGACGTAGCGCTCGCTGACCCAGTCACGGGCGAACATCGTCGGCACACCAACGGTGAATGTGTGCCCGTCCGAGTCGACGAGGACGGCGTTGGCGAGCCAGGCCTCGTATCCGGGGCGGACCACCTGGAACCGGAGCTCCTCCTGGGCGACCTGCCAGAGCTGTTGTGGGTCCATGCTCGCGGTGGAGCTCCCACTTTCCATGACCGGCTCCACCCGGGGCGCCTGGTCACCGACGACTCCGATACCGACTGTTCGATCCACTCGTTCCTCGCCTTGGCCTGCCGAACACAGCGCACTTATCCACAACTTGCGCACATCGGTGGATAAATGCTTGGCCGCTGGTGGCCGGGGGGCTAGGTGAGACGTTGAGAAGGGCTTCCCGCTCCCGCTGCAGCCTGCGGAGTCTAACAATGCGCGGCCCGGGTCACAAGCGGAGCGAGCGCACCATATCCGGAGCGCCCGGGTTGTGAACTCGCAAGGGGAAGGGGCGGCCGTCCACCGCCTTGGTATACTCGCGAGGCAAACCCCGTCGGGCTCAGCGGTGCCAAGAGCGCCCCCGACGCGATCCAATGTCTCGGAGAGACGGCCATCAAGCGGACGTACCAGCCCAAGAAGAAGTACCGGCGTAAGACGCACGGCTTTCGCATACGTATGGCGACGCCTGGCGGACGTCAGGTGCTCAAGGCACGCCGTCGGAAGGGCCGCAAGCGCCTGAACTCCGGCTCCGACGCGATGAACGCGCGGCATCGCCTGCCCGGGCGACGCCGGATTGCGGCGGTGCGGAAAACCGGGAGCGAGGCGCGCTCCGGGGTGATCAGAGTTCGTGCTCTTCCGGGTGCAACCGAGGTTTCCAGGGTGGCGTTCGCCGTGCCCGGCGCCACCGGGGCCGTCAGTCGCAATCGGGCGCGCCGGCGGTTACGCGCAGCGATCGCACCGGTGCTTGTGGCGCATCCTGGGCTCGACATGGTCGTGAGCCTGCCGGGACGCGCCACCGAGATGCCGTTTCTGAGCCTTCGCGAGGGTCTCGCCACCGCGATGGCGACTGCTGCACGATCCTCACAGCAGAGGGCTCGTACGTGAGACGCGTCAGCCTGGTGTTCATCCGGATCTACCAGGTCACGATCGGCCCGCTCTTCGGAATGATGAGCTCCTGCCGCTACGAGCCCACCTGCTCTCACTACGGCTACGAGGCGATTCAGCGCTTCGGCACGCGCCGCGGCTGGTGGCTCGCGATTCGACGGATCGCGCGGTGCCATCCGTTCCACGAAGGTGGTTTCGATCCCGTGCCGGAAACGTATATCTCCTGGCGTATGGCGCGCCGCACGCATCACGAGGCCACCCAGGCCGGGAAAGCAGCGTGATTGCCGCAACCACGACCACCACGTCCAGCGGGTTCAACCCGCTCTCGATCTTCTCGATCCTGCAGTACCCGTTCGGATGGGTGCTCCAGGAGCTGGTGAAGGTCTTCACGAGCGTCGGCCCGCTCAAGGCGATCGGCGCCTTCGGGCTGGCGGTCATCGTGCTCACCATCGGCATCCGCGCCGTGCTCTTCCCGGTGTTCGGCTGGCAGCTGCGCACGTCGCGGCGTATCCAGGCGGAACAGCGATTGGTCGCGCCGCAACTCCAGGAGCTGCGCAAGAAGTACAAGAAAGAGCCGCAGCGGTTGAGCCAGGAGATGAACGCGCTCTACAAGGAGCACGGGATCAGCCCCTTCTCGAGCCTGACCGGTTGCATCCCGGCGCTGGTGCAGATGCCGGTGCTGATCGGTCTCTATCAGTCGATCAAGTCGGTCACATCGACCCTCCACGCCGGCGACAAAGGCTTTCTCTGGATCAGCGACGTGACCCAGTCGGCTCAGCAGGCATGTTGCGGCGCCAAGGGCTCGACGATCGCCGACGTGTTCCTCCACCCGGCGCTGCTCATCCTGCCGATCATCGCCGGCGTCTTCACGTTCGCGCAGTCCCGGATGATGATGCCGCCGACGCGGCCGGACATGTCCGACCAGGAACGCTCCATGCAGGGCGTCACCCGGCAGATGTCGTTCATCTTCCCGGTGATGATCTTCATCTTCAGCTTCCTGTTCCCGCAGGGGCTGGCCATCTACTGGGCCACAGGGACGATGTTCATGGTCGCGCAGCAGTACCACCTGCTCGGCTGGAACGGCCTCGTGGTGCCGTCGTGGTTCCCGGGCGCCAACCGCGTCACGGCGCTCACGATTCCGCGCACTCCGGTGAAGACCGGCGCCGGGTCTGGTAAGACGACCGGCAAGACGGTCGTGATCACGAACAGCAAGAACGGGCGAAACGGCGCCACGGCAAGCGCCAACGGCACGAAGGCGAGTGCCAACGGTGCAAAGCCCGGCGCGAACGGCAAAGCAGCATCCGACGAGGAACCACCGGTCAGGTCACAGAGCGCAACCGCGCGCTCGCTGGCACGACCCAACAGACCGAATAGACGGAGGCGGCGCCGCTGAGCGCGGCCGTCGAGGGAGAAGTGGTGAGCGAGAGCAGGGTTACCGCGGTCGACGCAGCGGCCGAGGACGGGGTGGAGGCGCGTGGGGCGACGATCGAGGAGGCTGTCAGCAACGCGCTGGCACAACTGGGCGCCAATCGCGAGCAGGTCGAGGTGCAGGTCCTTTCGCCGGAGAGCCGGCCGCTCCCGGGTGAGCGCCTCTCGAGCGGCGAGCGGCGCGTGCGCGTCTACCGGATCGACGAGCACGCAGCCAACGCGCGAGCGCTGCTCGAGGAGTTGCTCACCCGCATGGAAGTGCCCTGCCGGGTGAGTGTCCGTCGCGGGACGGGAACCGCTTCGGCGTCGTCCGGCGGTCCGGTGATCCTCGACATCGCCGGCGATGACCTCGGCCTCCTGATCGGATGGCGCGGCGAGACGCTGCGCTCGCTCCAGACCGCTGTCAACCTGATGCTCGGTGAGGAAGGCGTGGAGACGCGCAGGGTGATCCTCGACGTGGAGCGGTATCGCGCCCGCCGCGAGGACCAGGTGCGTGAGCTCGCCGAACGCCTCGCGCTCAGGGTCAAGCGAACCGGCGAGCCGTACACGCTCGATCCGATGCACGCATACGAGCGGCGTGTGATCCACATGACTCTCGCGGACGATCCGGACGTGACCACCGAGAGCGCGGGCAGGGAGCCGGCGCGGCGTGTGGTCATCAACCCGACGGGTCCGGCGCAGGGTGGCCCGCCCGAGCGCTTCGAAGGAGCCCGCCCGGGCCGGTCATCCGGGCGCTCGTACTGACCGAGTTCGGCGTCGAATCCCTGGCCGGGGGAACCCGGCTCACGGCCGTCCCGTTACCGGGCCGCGCGTCAGTGGCGATCGCCTTCATGGTCGGTGTCGGATCGCGCCATGAGAACGAATCGGACAGCGGCATCAGCCACTTCGTCGAGCACATGGTCTTCAAGGGCGGCAAGCGCTTTCCGACGGCTCGCGCGATCAGCGAGGCGATCGAAGGCGTCGGCGGTGTGCTCAACGCCGCGACCGATCGCGAGGCGACCGTCTTCTGGACCCGGGTCCCGATCGCCAAGCTGGGGCTGGCAGTCTCGGTCTTGAGCGACATGCTGTTGAGCCCGGTCCTTGACGAGGCGGAGGTCGTCAAGGAACGCCAGGTCGTCATCGAAGAGCTGCGCATGTACCAGGACAACCCGCAGGACTACGTGCAGATCGCGTTCGATTCCCTGATGTGGCCGGATCATCCGCTGGGATGGGACGTTGCCGGCCGCGAGGAGACCGTCCTCTCCTTCACCGCCGACGACTGCCGCGAGCACCTGGCGAAGCACATGCTCCCGTCGACACTGGTGGTGAGCATCGCGGGCGCATTCGAGACGGCGGACGCAATGGCGATGATCGATGACGCCATCGGCCCGTGGGCCGCGAAGCGTCGCACCGCACCCGGTCCAGCGGTTGCGGCGACAGCACCGACCGGATCGCCTCTTCGTGTCATCCGTCGCAGCGCTGAGCAGGCGAACATCCTGGTGGGGGCTCGCGCGCCGTCGTACAACGACCCCGACCGTTACGTCGCCGACATCCTCAACGTGATCCTCGGCGAGGGCATGTCCAGCCGGCTGTTCCTGGAGCTCCGCGAGCAGCGCGGGACTTGTGTACGACGTGCACTCGTTCATGAGCCGCATGTCGGACACCGGCGTGCTCGGGATCGGGCTCGCGTGCGAACCACGCCAGGCCTCGACCGCGCTCGAGGCAGCGATCGTCGAGCTGCGCAAGCTCGCGGAGAAACCGGTTGGAGCGGCAGAGCTCACCAAGGCCCGCGAGTATGCGAAAGGCCGGTTGCTGCTCTCGCTGGAGAGCACCTCCGCGCTGTGCGAGTACGCCGGCCAGCAACTCCTGCTGCAGGGCAGGATCACCGAGCCAGACGAGATCGTGGCGCGCCTCGAGTCAGTCGAGGCGACGCAGGTCAGCGAGCTCGCCGCGCAGCTGCTCACCTCGGGGCTCCGTGCAGCCGTCGTGGGGCCGTTCCGCAGCGAGACGTCGATTCGAGAAGGCGATCGCGGTCTGATGGCCGCGTGTCAGACTTCCGCGCTGTGAGTGCCGAGCGAACCCTGGTCCTGGTCAAGCCCGACGGCGTGCAACGCCGCCTCGTCGGCGAGCTGATCGCGCGTTTCGAGCGCCGTGGATTGCACCTCGTCGCGTTGAAGCTGATGCGAATCGACCGCGCTCTTGCTGAGGCGCACTACGCCGAGCACGTGGGCAAGCCATTCTTCGCCGGCCTCGTCGACTTCATCACCTCGGCACCGGTGGTCGCCATGGTGTGGGAGGGCGATGACGCCGTTGCGCAGGTGCGATCGATGATGGGAGCCACCAACCCCTCAGCCGCTGCGCCCGGCAGCATCCGCGGCGATCTTGCAGTCAGCATTGGCAATAACGTGGTGCATGGCAGCGATTCGCCTGGGCGCGGCGCAGAGGAGGTTGCGCTCTTCTTCCAGCCGGCGGAGCTCATCGAGTGGAACGCGGTGGATGCCGCGTGGGTGAACGGCTGAGTCGCTCCGGTGCTCTAGGTGAGCGGGTCGCTGTTCGGCGGCGCGCTCTGCGCAGCGGCGAGCTTGCGCATCCGCCGGCGGCGCCAGCGCCATGCCTCGAATCCCGCGATCCCGAACGCCGGAAACGCAAGCGCGGACGTCGACACGGGCTCGAAGGTGGGGCCCGCGCCGAGGCTGCCGAAGTGATCGAGCGGCCAGATGCGGAGGATCGCCTTGGCGAGAATGTTCTTGCGTGGCACCAGGCCGAAGACGCGCGAGTCGCTCGAGTAGTTGCGGTTGTCGCCCATCACGAAATACTCGTTGGCGGGGATGGTCAGCGGTTGCGGCGTGGACGACGCCATGCCGGTTGACGTGCAGCAGAACTTGAGCGTGGTCCATGCCTGAGGCAGATATGGCTCGTTCAGCACCTGGAACGGCCCTTTCCCACCCGGCTTGATCAGCACCTCGGTGGGGTTGTGGTCACCATCGATCTCGATGACATCGCCCGGGAGACCGATGACTCGTTTGATGAAGTCCTGGGTCGGATCCGTCGGCGGGATGAGGATCACGATGTCGCCACGCTGCGGGTTCTGCCCGAAGTCGTAGGAGATCTTGCTGGCGAGGAGCAGGTCCTGGTTCTGCAGCGTTCCGACCATGCTCTCGCCGTCGACGCGAACCGTCTGCAGGGCAAAGGCGATCGCGACGTAGAGGATCACCGCGATGAGCAGCACCTCGACGGTGTCGCGGACCCACGATCCTCGCCACCAGGGAGGAGTGGGCGCGCTCGTCACTTCCTGGGGCGGGAGTACCTGAGCCACTCGGGCCGATTATGAGGGGAAGCACCGGGAGCACCACGTCTGTCGCCACGCCGCGCTGCTCCATCATGGGAACGTGACAACGGGGGTCCGTCGCCTCGCCGCGGTGCTGGTCGCGATGCTCGCAGCCCTCTCGCTCCCGCTTGTCGCATCGGCCCACGCCCTGCTCTCGGCCTCGTCGCCGCCGAAGGGAGCACATCTCGGGACCGCCCCTGGAGTGGTCACCCTCGAATTCGACCAGCCCCTCAACGCGTCCCTGTCGTTTGCCTCGGTCACCGACCCGACGGGGCGCGTCTGGCAGGGTCAGGTCGACGCCGCTGAAGAGATCCGGATCCCGCTGGCGACCAATGCCACGGGGGTGTACACCGTCAACTGGACGACGGTGAGCCAGTTCGACGGCCACAAGGTGAGCAGCAGCTTCACGTTCGACGTCGGCATCGCCGGCCCCGAGGCGTCCGTCGTCGCCGCGAACTCGGTTCCGGGTCCGGCCCCGTCTGACATCGCGATCGGCGCGATCAAATGGATCGAGGCGCTGGCCCTCCTGTTCCTGGCCGGGCAGGTCCTGCTGAGCGTTCTGGCGCGACGCTCGCCTCCGCTCGAGTGGGTCAAGCCGGGGTTCCGGGCGTCGAGCATCGCGCTTTCAGCGGGACTCGTTGCCGTATGGGCCGAGGCGACGGTCGGATCGGGAGGGCACAGTGTGAGCGGCTACTGGGCGTTCTTCGACGGGCTGTCCGGGGCCGCGTTGATCGCCCGCCTGTGCTTCGAGGTGCTGACCCTCCTTGCCGTGGTCCTGCGGTCGAGGACGATGCCGATATGGCTGGCGGGAGCGCTGGTGATGCTCGCCGCCGGGGGCCACGCTGCGGGCGTCGACCCGGCGTGGTACGGGATCGGGCTGGACGCTGTCCACCTCCTTGCCGCCGGCCTCTGGGCGGGCGGTATCGCAGCGCTCGCTCTGGTGCACCCGCCGGGTGGCTGGCGATCCGCTGAAGCGCGCGTCCTGCTTGCCAGATTCACACCGGTCGCGCTCGCGGCGTTCGGTGCCACGGTGGTTGCCGGAGGCCTGGAGGCGATCACGCAGCTCGGCTCCATCCAGGCGCTGTTCGGCACCGCCTATGGACGCGTGCTGCTGGTGAAGATGGCCCTGGTCGCGCTGATGCTGCCGCTGTCGGCCATGGCGTGGCGCCTCAAACGGCCTCACCTGCGCATCGAAGCCGCGCTCGCCGTCGGGGTCGTGGCCGCGGCGGCGCTGCTCTCGTCCTTTCCCACACCGCCAACGGCGGCCGCCCGGCAGGTGGCTGAGGAGGCTGCTTCGACGCCGACCGCAGGCCTCCCGTCCCGTGACGAGCTCACGATGGCGGGAGCCGCGGGATCAGTCCTGGTCGGCTTGAGCCTTTCGCCCGGCCTGCCGGGTGCGAATCGCGCCACCGTTTATCTCCTTCCGCCTGCGAACGGCACCCCGGCGCGAGGTATCGCAGCCAACATCGTGATCAACGGCGTGTACAAAGCGCTGGTGCCGTGCGGTGACACGTGTCGCCAGGCGACGATCGACATCAAGCAGGGGGATGTCGTCGCGGTTGAGACGGAGAACGCGGGAGGTGGCGAGGCGACGTTCACGATCCCCGCGCTGCCGGCCCCGTCCGGCGACACACTGCTGAAGCAGCTCGAGACGACCATGAAGGCGCTGTCCGCATTTCAGTACAGCGAGGTCCTCAACACAGGCACGGCCGTGGAGCGCAGCACCTGGTCCGCGGATGCACCAGACCGCAGCGCGTGGGTCATCGACGGCAGTGGCCAGACCATCTGGGTCGGCAGCACGTTCTACACGCAGGAGGCCCCGGGCCAGCCATGGCACCAGGAGCAGTCGGTGTCGCCGAACAACGTTTCGGCATCGTTCACATGGGACTTCTTCCTGCCGTTGACGAACGCACACGTGATCGGGACGGCGACGGTGGACGGCGTTCCCACGACCATGGTCGCGACCTTCGGCAGCGCCCTCTCAACGCCGATCTGGTTCACCTTCTGGGTCGATGCCTCGGGGCGGGTCCGCCAGGTGGCGATGGACGCCCAGGAGCACTTCATGATCGACACGTACACGAGCTACAACAAACCCGTGGCAATCGTTCCGCCGACCGCCTGAGCGCGGTGCGAAATCCCTCCCCACACTGCCAGAATGTGCGCACCACGACTGCAGACCCGGTTCATTCACGAGGCATGAGATGGCGCTCCTGACGCAGACCCCCTACAAGGCGAGGACATTCGATCTCTCCGGGCTCGAAGGCATCTCGGACAACACCCTCGAGATCCACTTCGGACTTTATGCCGGTTATGTCAAAAACACGAACCTCCTCAACGAGCAGCTGGTCACGATGCAGGCTGCCGGCCAGGGCTTGTCGTCGAATCCCGCGTACTCGGAGATCACCCGCCGGCTCGGCTTCGAATACAACGGCATGGTGCTGCACGAGTGGTATTTCGGCAATCTCACCAAGGCGTCCGGCGGTGGCATCTCGTCGTCGTCCGCGCTGGGGCGCGCGCTCGGTGAGTTATTCGGCGATATCGACACGTGGCGCAAGGATTTCACCGCGATCGGCGGGATGCGCGGTGTCGGTTGGGCGGTGACGTATCTGGACACCGCGACCGGTCGCCTCAGCAACCACTGGATCACGCTTCACGAGGACGGCAACATCGCCGGCTTCAAGCCGATCGTGGTGATGGACGTCTGGGAGCATGCGTTCCTGCTGGACTACAAGCCTGCCGACCGCCCCAAGTACATCGAGGCATTTCTCGCGAACTTCGACGCCGACGCAGCCGAGGCACGTCTCACCGGGGCAGCGGACCGCCCAGTCGGCTGACGCCCGCCAGGCCCGCCTCCTACAGTTGCGGGCCGCCCAGCTTTCGGTAGAGCGCGTCCAGGTCTGAGTCGTCCGCCCAGTCGATCACGATCCTGCCGCCGCCGCCCTTGCGCCGCTGCAGGCGTACCGGCAGGCCGAGGGCGTGCTCGAGGCCGCGTCGCACGGCGACATCGTCGGGCGTCACGTCCTCGGCAATCGCCGCCGGTGGGTGCTCACGAGCCGGTGTTGCCGCCCGTGTCAGCCGCTCCTGGACCGCGCGCTCGGTGTCGCGGACGTTGAGGCTCTCGGCGATCACCAGGGCCGCCAGGGCCTCCTGATCGGCTGGAAGCGGCAGCACCAGCAATGCCCGCGCGTGGCTCGCCGTCAGGCGCGAGTCGGCCACCGCTTCCTGGACCGGCGCAGGGAGATCGAGCAGGCGGATCGCATTCGAGATGCCGGAGCGGCTGCGGCCGAGGCGAAGGGCGATGGCCTCGTGGGTGAGGCCAAAGGCGTCCGAAAGCCGTGCATATGCGGCGGCCTCCTCCATCGGGTTGAGGTCGGTTCGCAGCAGGTTCTCGGTGAGCGCCATCTCGAGTTGATGCCGGCTCGATTCAGCAGCCGGCCGGACGATCGCCGGAATGCTCGAGACGCCCGCGAGTTGCGCCGCTCGGAGGCGCCGCTCGCCGGCCACCAGGCTGAACGACTCGCCGTCGCGCTGCACGACGATGGGATGGAGCAGCCCGTGCAGGCGGATCGAATCACCAAGCGCTGCAAGGGCTTCGGGCTCAAAGGCCCGTCGCGGTTGCTCGGGGTTCGGCCCCACGGTCTTCGGATCCAGGTTGATCAGCGGAGAGCCTTCCTCGGCTTCAGCCTCGTTGGTGAGCAGCGCATCGAGCCCTCTGCCGAGTCCGCGCCGGCGGAACGATCGGGGCGGGCTCTGCTCGCTCATGCCGGGCTCGGGATGCCCGCCGCGGACAGGAGCGCCCCGCTGCGGATTCGGGCGTCGAGATTGGCGCTCAGCTCGCGGTAGGCGATCGCACCCCGGCAGGTGGGGTCGTAGAGGGTGATCGGCAGGCCGTGGCTTGGCGCCTCGCTGAGGCGGACGTTGCGGGGAATGAGCGGGGTGAGGAGCTGGTCGCCGAAACGAGCCCGAACCTCGTCGACGACCTGGTGCGCGAGTGCGAGGCGGGCGTCGAAGAGCGTCATGACGATGCCGGCGATGCCGAGCGTCGGATTGAGCTCCCGGCGGAGCAGCGCGAGCGTGTGCATGAGGAGCCCCAGGCCCTCCAGGGCGTAGAACTCGCACTGGATGGGGATGAGCAGGGCGTTGGCGGCCACCACGGCGTTGATGGCGAGCAAGCCGAGGCTGGGTGGCGAATCGATGAGCACGTAGTCGTCGTCGGATCCGAGCGCCTCCAGCGCGTACTGCAGGCGGCGCTCGCGACGGGCGAGATCCACCAGCTCGATCTCCGACCCGGCCAGCGCGATGTCCGACGGGACCACGTCGAGGCCGGGAACGGCCGTGGGGATCCGGGCTTCGGCCAGTGACCGGCCCATGACGATCACGTCGTAGATGCTTGTCTGCACGCGACTTCGATCCACGCCAAGGCCCGACGTGGCGTTGGCCTGGGGGTCGATGTCGATGAGGAGCACCTTCCGGCCCATCTCGGCGAGCGCTGCGCCGACGCTGACAGCGGTGGTGGTCTTTCCGACGCCGCCCTTCTGATTGGCGACCGCGAGAATGCTAGGTGGCACGGTTAGCGGCTGATTATGGGCGGATCGCCGAGGGCGCCATCCGGACGGTGAGTTATCCCGAGTTTCCCCAGGCAAGATGCCCGGCATCGCGCCGGCCGTGAGTTGGAACGGCGACCAGGCAGCGCCAGCCTGTGGAAAACTCGCGAGGGACGGCTCCGGGCCACGTGCCAATGTTCCGTGAACAACTTGACGGTGAAACAGCAGAGATCTAAGGTGCTCTCTGTGGCGTCACTAGCACCGCCTGAGGCCGCTGCGGTGGACCCGGAGCCGGATCAACCCGATCTCGCGGTCGGGTTCCTCCTGGGCCTGCTCGTCGGTGAAGGCCATTTCGGTGGTGACGGCCGGCAACCGCAGGTCACGCTGCGCATGCACACCCGCCATGAGGAGACGTTCGAGTGGCTCCGGCGGACCTACCCGGGCAGCGCGCTCTACGGTCCGTACCATCACGGCGGCCGCTCGTACTACCAGTGGTCGGCCCGCGGGCGATATCTGCGTGAGTTCATCGTCCCGCTGGTGCAGCGGCATCGAGGCCTGCTCGACGCGTACACGGCGGCACGGTTCGACACCATGTGTGAGCGATACACCATCGCCCGTGACGACACCGGCCCTGCGTCGGATCCCTGAGCGCGCCCGGCTACAATCCTGGGGCGATGCTGGCTCCCTCCGCGCAGACCTGGCGGCTCCTGTCCGCCGCCCCTCCACGCGAGGTGTTCGCGATCATGGAGCAGATGATCGGGACGACCCCGTACCGCTACGAGGTGGTCGGGGACAGCGAAGCCCGGATCGTCGAGCATCGCCGCCGCGGCCTCTTCGGACAGTGGGGCCGGCCGAAGGTCCGGACCCGGTGGGTGCGATGCCGCGCCGTGGCGGTCACCGAGGGAACCTGGGTCGAGATCGAGGCGAGCTCCGGTGGCGGCCTCATCTCCAAGGCGATGGGCAAGGCCGATCGCGGGCCCACCACGCGTGCGCTCCAGGTGATCCGTCTCCTGACCGCCGGCGCGGCCGATTCGCGAACCGTCTATCGCGATAGACGCATCCCTCCGGGTCCGGTGACCCTGGTCGCCTCCTGGGCTGGAACGCCCTACCGGCTCTTTGCAGAACCGCGGCACGACGCCGTTCGCGGGCGCGAAATCCTGACCGCCACGGAGGTCGAGGCGCTCGCGGAGCGCAGCGGCCAGTTCGTGAAGGTCCGCGTTGCCGGCACCGACGAGGGCTGGGTCGAAAGCGACCAGATCGTCCCGTCGCCAGCCGTCTCGACCCGTGCGGCACAGGTCGAGACGGCGCGTTTCACCTGACAAAGCCGGTGACTGGCTCAGGCCGCGGCTTCGCCGCGGTTAGCGCAAATGCGTGGAGAGACCGCCGATCGCGACGGTTTGCGCCTCTCTCCGAGTGGTGACCTGGCTACCTGCGGTCAGCTCTCCACCACTGCGCTGGTCGGGAAGGAGGTCGTACTCGAAGAATCTGTCATGGGCTAGGTTCCTCCTTTTGCCTGAGTGCCACGGCACCGCGTCCGCATGCGTCGTGTTTGAGGCGGGGCGGGTCCGGGCCGAGAGACGCCCCCAAAGTGTATCCCGGTTTGGTCGTCTGGCGTGACCGACGAAACCAGGGGACATCGCCTCGAGGACTTCCATCTCGGCGCTGCAGTCCAGACGTCGGATGGTCATCACGCCGGGACGCTGCAGCGAATGGTCGTCGATGGCGAGTCATGGGATCCGCACGCGTTGATCGTGCTCGAGACCGAGTGGTTCTCCGGTCGCGTCCTCGCGCCAGGCTCAGGCCTCCTTGTCAGCGAGGTGATCGTGCCGCTCGACGCGGTTGCAAGCGTGACCCCGCAACAGGTGCTGCTCAACCTCGACAAGCGAGCAACTCGAGGCCTGCCGCCGTATCTGAGCTACCAGTACGCGCCGCTCCAGCCTGGGGATCAGTGGCGCTACGCGGCAGCGCTGTTCGGTGGCTCCGCAGGCGCATTCCCGCGCATTGACGCCGTGCGGAACAAATCCGAGAGCGAGATCGAGATCAGCCATGGCGAGCGGGTGATGATCGGGCACACCGGCGAGGTGCTCGGAACCGTCCAGGACGTGCTGTTCGACGAAGGCGAGTTGGTGGGAATCGTGGTGCACCCCAAGGGGTTGTTCAAGCACGACCTCCTCGTGCAGGTGCGGTTCCTCGATCGCAGCGACGACCTGGTGCTCTTCGTCCGCATGACACCCGAGGACATCTCCAAACTCGCGGAGTACGCACGAACCCCGGAGCCCTGATCAGAGCGGCAGGCGCCCCATGAAGCCCGTGTCGCGAGGGTGCCAGAAGCCGATCCGATCCTCACCGAGCCGCCAGCACAGATAGATCGGCGTTCCCTCTCGCTCTGACGGAAAGTCGACGAGACCCGTGTCGGGATCGCGAAGGATGACCCCGAGTCGATCGATCTCGGTGCTCAGACGCTGGGCGTCGTGAAACGGCCCCGAAGCCTTCATCGCGGCCGACGCAGAGCCGTTGGATGACAGCGGGTGGGGTTCCTGCTCGGCTCCCTGGGCCAGCGCGGCGCGGTGAGCCGTGCGAAGCGCCACCAGCAGCTCGGTCAGCCGCGGAAGGAGCGCAGTGGCCTCTGCGTGTGTGAAGACCCGTTCCATGACCCGACACGATGCCAGACCGGGCCGCCGCCGTCGAGATCAGTAGATGCCGAGCTCGAGCTGGGCCTCGTCCGAGGCCATCGTGCGGGGATCCCAAGGTGGCGTCCACACGAGGTTGATCTTCACGGTGCGCACACCCGGCAGCGGCATGCACACCGCATGCGCCTGCGTCTCGATGATCGGACCCATCGGGCAATACGGCGTCGTGAGTGTCATCTCGATCGTGAGCACACCGTCATCGTCGATCTCCGTGCCGTAGATCAGCCCCAGGGACACGATGTCGATGCCGATCTCGGGGTCATACACCTCGCTGAGCGCTGCCCGGATCAGCGAGTCCGAAGCCTTCGCCTCTTTCAACTCCGCCGGCTCAGTGGTGGAAACCGGTTCTGTGGTGCTCATTGCTCGATCCTCGATGCAGGGGCCGTTGCAGCGTGTGGCGGAAAGTCCCTCGAGGAGCGCATTCCACACGAGCGTCGCGCACTTGACACGCACGGGGTAGGCACGCACGCCGCGCAGTGCTTCGAGGTCGCCGATATCGTCGCCGTCAGCCACCGTTGCGCCGTCACCCGTGAGCATCGCGCGGAACCGCTCGGCAAGCGACGCGGCACCCTCGACGCTCATGCCCGTGACGGCTTCGCAGAGCATGCTCGCGGACGCCTGGCTGATCGAGCAGCCGCGTCCCATGAAACCGATGGCCGCGACCGTTCCGTTGTCGAGGCGATAGCTCAAATCGATCTCGTCGCCACAGAGCGGGTTGTTGGCCTCGATCACGCGATCGGCGGGGTCGACCGCCTGATGGTGGCGAGGATTGCGATAGTGGTCGAGGATGATCTCGCGATAGAGATCGTCATCGACCGGCGTGGATCCGACTGCCATAACACCATCGTAGTCCAACGGTTCGCGACCAAAACCTGAGAATGGAGACATGGCTCGCATCGACGTCCTCGCGCGCACTGGAAAACGGAGAGCCGATCCCGCGTTCTGGCTGCTGATCGGGCAGCTGATCATGTTCACGGGCGTCGCCGCCGTCTTTCCGATCGCCCCGCTCTACGTCGCGCACCGAGGCGGCAATTCCATTGCGGTGGCGATCTTCATCGCGGGTCCGCTGGTCTCCAACACGCTCGTCCAGGTGCCTGCCGGACGCCTCTGCGATCGCTGGGGCCGCAAGCCATTTCTGATCGGCCCGCGCCTCGCGTATGCGGTGCTGTCCATGTTCCTCTTCTTCAACATCGGGACTCTCCCGGTGCTCACGGCAATCCGCATCGTGATGGGCGCGTGCGCCGGCGCGTATGTCCCGGCACTGCGGGCGGCGCTCACCGATCTGAGCACGCCGGACCAGCGCGCCCAACGGTTCTCGCAACTGCAGGCGTACGAGATGGTGGGCCTCCTGGTGGGACCGCTTGTCGGCGGCGCGGCGGCCCTCTGGCGTGATTCCGCGGTGTTCGGGATCACCGGACTGTCCATGTTCATCGGCCTCGGTCCGATGCTCCAAGTCCCGGAAACACGTGCACAGGCCACAAGCACCACGGTCACGAAGGAACGGTTCCGTTGGTGGCGCAACCGCGGCATCGTGGTGCCGATCGCCGCGCTTTTCGCGGTCGGCACAATCTGGTCGATGTACGACGTCGTCTGGCCGCAGTACCTCGCCGCGCGCGGCTACGACCCGCTCATCATCGGGCTCTCCGTCAGCCTGTTCGCGCTGCCGATCCTCGTCCTGGCGCGTGCGGGCGGGCGCCTCGCGGACCGTGCGGACCGGCGAAAGCTCGTCACCGCGGGACTCGTCGTTGTGGCTGCATGCGCTGCCACGTATCCGTTCCTGCAGCTGCTTGCGGTGATCCTCACCGTGGGCGCGATCGAAGCTGTCGCGACCGTCATCCTCGAGCCGAGCCTCTTCGCGGTGATCGGCGACAGCACGCCCGAGGCAGTGCGTGGCCGCGCGATGGGCATCGGCGGCCTCTACCAGTTCAGCGGCATGGCATTTGGTGCCGCGGTGCTCGGCTCGCTCTACGGAGTGAACGCCGGCCTGCCGTTCTGGTGCGGCAGCGGCATCCTGCTCTGTGGCGCCGTCGTCTGCGCATCATGGCTCCCCGGGCGGCCACCGGTCGTCACGCACACGCCGCAGCCGGCGGCGTTCCAGATCCTGGAACGTGAGCAGGGGTAAGGCAGTCGTGAGCCCTCGTCAGGCGCCGCCGCCCGCTCCCAGCCCGCATCTGCTCCTCGGCCATGGCGCCTCGGGATCGGCCGAGTCCATGCGGCCGTGGGTGACCGAGCTCGCGAAGCACGGTATCGGTGCAACGGCGCTGAATCTGCCGAAATCCAACAACGAGCGCGCCATCGACGTCTTTCGCGAAGCGCTCGACGCGCATCCCGGCGCGGCGATCGGCGGCCATTCGTACGGGGGAAGGATGGCGAGCCTCCTCGCCGCGCGGAAACCGGTGACCGCTCTCGTGCTGCTCAGCTATCCGCTGCACCGCCCCGGACATCCGGACGAGCTGCGCACGGCGCACTGGCCAGGCATCGAATGCCCTGTGCTGCTTCTCTCGGGCGATCGCGACCCGTTTGCGAAGGTGGACCTGCTTCGCCACGAGGTCGAAGCGCTCCACGATGCCGAACTCGTCATCTACCCCGGGCTCGGCCACGGGCTGCTCTCGGTTCGTGCCGACGCTGCAGCACGAATCGCGGCCTTCCTCCCTGGAAAACCCTAAACGCGGAAGACCCGGCGGACCTCGCCGAGGCCCTCACCGAGCGCGTCGATCTCCTCGTGCGTCGTGTACACATAAACCGACGCACGCGCCATCGATGGCACGTCGTATCGCGCCATCAGCGGCTGAGCGCAGTGGTGTCCTGCGCGAACCGCGATCCCGCGGCGATCCAGGATGGTGCCGACATCGTGCGCGTGCACATCCGCGAGGTTGAAGCTCACGACGCCGCCACGGGCCTCGAGGTCACGCGGTCCGAATATCGTGATATCGCCAACTTCGTCCAGAACATCGAGGAGGTGGCGGGTGAGGGCCAGCTCGTGCGCGTGAATCCGGTCGAGGCCGATGCCGTCGAGGTAATCGCACGCGGCGGCGAGCCCGACCGCGCCCGCGACGTCCGGCGTGCCCGCCTCGAATTTATGGGGCACGGTGTTCCACGTGCTCCGCTCCAGCGTGACGCGGCTGATCATGCTGCCGCCGCCGAGAAATGGCGGCATCCGTTCCAGCAGCTCGGGGCGTGCCCAGAGCACGCCGATACCCATGGGGCCGCACATCTTGTGTCCGCTGAAGGCGATGAAGTCGCAGTCGAGCTCACGTGCCGAGAAACGCATATGCGGCACGGACTGCGCGGCGTCGAGGCAGACGAGCGCTCCCGCGGCGTGGGCTCGCTCGGTGATGGCGCCTATGTCGTTGACGGTGCCGAGGACGTTGGATTGATGTCCGATCGCGACCAGCTTGGTGGGGGCTGCGAGCAGCTCGTCGAGGTTGCTCAGGTCGAGGCGGCCGTCATCGTCGATATCGATGGCGGCGAGCGTCAACCCCCGGCGTTCGGCGGCGAGCTGCCATGGCACGAGGTTGCTGTGGTGCTCCATGACGGTGACGACGATGCGGTCGCCCGGTTCGAGCACCTGCGTCGCGTAGGACGAGGCGACGAGGTTGATCGCTTCGGTGGTGTTGCGGACGAAGACCAGACCGTCGGCCGTCGCATCGATGAAGGCTGCGACGCGAGCCCGGGCCTGTTCGAATAAGTCGGTCGCCTCATTGCCAAGGGTGTGAACGCCGCGATGCACATTCGCATTGCTCGTTGCGTAGTACTCGTCGATGGTGTCCACGACGACCTTCGGCTTCTGTGATGTCGCCGCCGAGTCGAGGTACACCAGCGGATGCGTCCCAACCTGCCGATCGAGGATTGGAAAGTCCGCGCGGATGCGCGCAATGTCGAGACCGGCGCCGGCAGCGACCTGCGTGGTCACTGGGCGGCGACCTCATCGCTGAGCGCGACACGGAGCAGTCCGTCAGCTGTCGTCTCGATGCGATGCACGCGCACCGGTTCCACGGCAGGGAGCGAGAGCGGCTCGCCGGTCCGGAGGTCGAAGCTCGATCCGTGCAGCGGGCACTCGATGACGCACCGGTCGATATCGAGGTCTCCCTCGCTCAACGATGCCTCAGCGTGGCTGCACGTGTCGTCGAGGGCATAGAACGTCCCGTCGACGTTGAAGATCGCCACCGGTGTCTCGTCGATCTCCACCCGGGCGGCGCAACCCGGAGGGATGTCACCGGTTCGGGCGACGTCCACCCAGCCGTTGCTCACTGGGGATCCGCCGAGACCCCGGCGATGGAGCCGCCGGCGATCTCCGCATCGAGCAGCGCACCGGCGAGCTCGGCAAACCCGCGATGCGGGATCCGATCGAGGACGTCGTCCATGAAGCCGCGCACGATGAGCGAGCTCGCCTCCTCGGGCGGCACGCCGCGGGCCATGAGGTAGAAACGCTGGTCGGAATCGATGTGACCGGCGGTTGCGCCGTGGCCGCACTTCACGTCGTTGGCCTGAATTTCCAGGCGGGGAATCGAATCCGCCTTGGCGCCCTGGCTCAGCAGCAGGTTGCGGTTGGCGACATACGCGTCGGTGTGCACCGCCGTGGGGGCCACCTCGATCATGCCCGCCGTACACGGAACGGGCGTGATCACGGACGGCGACCTTGAGGAGCAGGTTGCTCCGCGTTTCGCGGCCGCGATGGGCCTGGAGTGACTGGTGGTCGAAATGCTGCGTGCCGTCGCCGAAGCAGATGCCGAGGACGTCGGCCTCGCTGCCGATGCCGTCGAGCATCACCTCCCACCAGACCTTCTGGAGCCGCGAACCGAGCGTGACACCCATGAAGCGGAGCTTTGCGTTGGCGTCCAGCACCGCGCGCTGCAGGCCGACATGCCACACACCCTCGCCCCACTGCTGCACGGTGTCGTACTCGAGGCGCGCATCGCGCGCGACCGAGAGGATCACCATCGTGTCGCTGAGGAGTGCCGCGGGACCTTCCGGCGATGCATATGCATCGATGACGGTCAGCGCACTGCCCTCGTCGAGCACGACGACCGTCGACGGGAAGACCGCGCGGTCGCTGCCTGCCGCCGGGTGAGCGATCCAGACCGGCACGAGCGCTTCGACACCGCGGGGGACATACACGAAGACGCCACCCTGCCAGAGCGCATTCCAGAGCGCGGTGAATTTCGACTCATCGACGCGTACGGCCGCGAACGCGCGCTGGACGAGTTCCGGGTGCACGAGCGCGGCCTCCTCCAGGGTGGCGACGATGATTCCCTGCGCGAGCAGCGTGTCCGCTCCCTCGATCGGCTCGGCCACAGGCGAGTCGATGATGAATGCGGCGGTGGGCGCCGCCCGGTCGCGCTGCGCGCGCATCGCGTCGACGACGGCGGAGTCGACACGATGGATCGGCGTGAAACGCTCCGGGTGGAGTGCTGAGATGTCCGTGCGCCGCCAGTCCTCATCACGCTGCGACGAGGGCATGGGGATCGACTCGTACGCGTCCCAGGCGATGCGACGGCGCGCCGCGAGCCATGCCGGAGATGACTCAGCTCGCGCTGCCGCGACCTCTTGCCCGAGCGCCGCTGCGGGCGAATCGGCCAGCGGGGTCGTCACCCGATCGCCCCCTCCATGGAGAGCGCGAGGAGACGGTTGAGCTCAACCGCGTACTCCATCGGCAGCTCCTTGACAAAGGGCTCGAAGAATCCGTTGACGATGAGCGCGGTAGCGTCCTGCTCGGGAATGCCGCGCGACGTCAGATAGAAGATCTGATCCTCGCCGACCTTGCTGACGCTCGCCTCGTGCCCGATGGTCACGTCCGGGTTGTCGATGTCCATGTACGGGTACGTGTCGCTGCGCGACTCCTCGTCGAGGAGCAACGCATCGCAGCGGACGCTCACCTTGACGTTGTGCGCCTTGGGAAGCACCTTGATGTGACCGCGGTACGAGGTGCGCCCGCTGCCCTTGCTGATCGACCGCGACACGATGTTGCTGGTGGTGTTCGGCGCCACATGGATCGCCTTGCTGCCGGCGTCCTGGTGCTGGCCGCTGCCCGCGAACGCGGCGCTCATGACCTCGGCGTGGGCGCCCTCGCCCATCAGGTACACCGACGGGTATTTCATGGTCACCTTGGAGCCGAGGTTGCCGTCGATCCACTCGACGGTGGCGTTCTCGTTGGCGATGGCGCGCTTGGTCACCAGGTTGTAGACGTTGTCCGACCAGTTCTGGATCGTCGTGTAGCGGATCTTCGCGCCCTTGTGCGCGACGAGCTCCACCACCGCGCTGTGCAGCGAGTCGCTCGAATAGTTCGGCGCTGTGCAGCCCTCGATGTAGTGAACCGAGGAGCCTTCGTCAGCGATGATCAGGGTCCGCTCGAACTGGCCCATGTTGTCGCTGTTGATCCGGAAATACGCCTGCAGCGGAATATCGACCTTGACGCCCTTCGGGACGTAGACGAACGAGCCGCCCGACCACACCGCGCTGTTGAGCGCCGCGAATTTGTTGTCGTTCGGGGGGATGACCGTGCCGAAATATTTACGGAACAGCTCCTCGTGCTCGCGCAGCCCGGTGTCGCAGTCGCTGAACAGCACGCCCTGCTTCTCGAGATCCTCGCGAATGCTGTGGTACACGACCTCCGAGTCGTACTGCGCGCTGACGCCGGCGAGAAAGGCGCGTTCCGCTTGCGGAATGCCAAGCCTGTCAAAGGTGTTCTTGATCGAGTCGGGGACGTCATCCCACGACCGGCTCATCTCCTCGACGGGCTTGACGTAGTAATAAATATTCTCGAAGTCGAGGCCCGACAGATCCGCGCCCCAGGTGGGCATCGGCCGTTTGCGGAAATGGTCGAGCGCCTTGAGCCGGAATTTCAGCATCCACTCGGGCTCGTTCTTGTGCATCGAGATGGACGCCACGACCTCGGGCGACAATCCCTTTGCTGTGCGGAACACCGAGACGTCGATGTCCGAGAAGCCGTACTGGTAGTCCTTGGTCAGCTCTTTTGCCTGTATCGCCATCGCGAATCTCCTACGCGGTGGCGGCCACGGCCGTCCCGAGAATTGGTTCGTAGCCCTCGCGCTCGATCTGTCGCGCAAGGTCCGCCCCGCCGGAGGTGACCACGCGACCGTCATGAAGGACGTGCACGCGGTCCGGGTGAAGATGTTCGAGGATGCGCGGGTAGTGGGTGATCACGAGGACTCCCATGTCCGGGCCGCAGAGGCGCATGACGCCGTCGGCAACGGTGCGCAGCGCGTCGACGTCGAGGCCTGAGTCGGTCTCGTCAAGGATTGCGAGCTTGGGACGCAGCATCGCGAGCTGCAGGATCTCCATGCGCTTCTTCTCCCCGCCGGAGAACCCGTCGTTGATGTATCGGGAGCGGAAGCTCTCGTCGATCTTCAGCTCCTGCATCTCGGCGCTGAGGCGGTTGAGGAACTCGCGGGCCGGCATCTCCTTGCCCTGCGCTCGCAGCGCGGCGCGCAGGAAGTTGACAGTGCTCACACCGGGGATCGCAGTCGGGTACTGGAAGCAGAGGAAGAGCCCGAGCCGCGCGCGGGCATCGGCCGTGAGCGGGAGCAGGTCCTCGCCGCCGAAGGTGACCGAGCCGCCGGTGACGACGTACTTGGGATGACCCATGAGCGTGTACGCGAGCGTGCTCTTGCCCGAGCCGTTCGGACCCATGAGCGCGTGGATCTCGCCCTGCGCCACCTCGAGGTCGACGCCTTTGAGGATCTCCTTGCCCTCGACGGTCGCGCGGAGCCCGGAGATCGAGAGGACCGCCTGGCTCATGGGCACTCCTCCGGGGCCGGCGCCATCGAATCGATCAGCGATTGATCCGCCACGAGCTCGGCGAGGGTGGTCTGGCTCAGCACGGCGTCGATGCTCTGCTTGAGGCGCATCCACAGTCCGCGCGAGGCGCACTCGCCTTCGCGCTGGCACGTGCCGGAGACGTAGCTGTGCGAGACGCACTCCACCGGCGAGACCTCACCTTCGATGACTGTGACGACATCGAGGACGCTGATCTGCTCGGCAGGGCGGGTGAGCGCATAGCCGCCGTGGACCCCTCGAGTGCTCTCGACGAGCCCGCCGCGGCGGAGCTGCGACGCGAGTTGCTCCAGGTACGCGAGTGGCAGGTGCTCGACACGCGCCACCTCGGCGATGCTCAAGGGCCCGGCCCCATAGGCCTTGGCGAACTCGGTCATCATCCGCAGCCCGTAGTGAGCCTTGGAACTCACCCGCATCGAAAACGAAGCAGCGGGTGGGGCGCTGGGATCGGACGTGTGGCGGTGCGAGGCGCCCCGCGCCGGGCTCGAGAGAATCCCTACTGTCATGGTCAGAATTATACTCGACCCGCCCTTCGTCCGAGAAGGAAGCGACCATCGCTGCGATATTCTCGCCGGGCGGTGACCCAACTCCCCCACGTTCGTTTGCCCATCCTCCTGGTCGCGGCCGCCACGCTGGTGACGGCCTGCGGAGGAGCGTCGAGCCAGAACGCACCCACCCCCACCCCGCTGACGGTCGCCCAGATCCAGGCCCGCTATACAGCGGCGGCGAGCCACTACAACACCGGCGAGGAGCAGATCGCCACCACCGAGAACTCGGCCTGCGATGCCGGGAGCGCCACGGTGTCGCTCAAAACCTGCCAGACCGCTCTGAGCAGCCAGCGTCAGCTGACGATCGCCTACGACAACGCGCTGCGGGCGATCCCCTTCAGCGGCGACCCAGCGACGGACGTGAAGCGGGTGCTCGGCGACGACGCGGCCATCGAGAAATTGCTCGAGCAGGCTGCCACGGCACCGTCCCTCACCGTGATCACGACCCTTCAGACGCAGATCATCCCGCTGCTGGCCACCGCTGCCACCGACGCAACCACGCTGCGAACAGCGATCGACCTGCCGGCCGCAACGTGACCGGCGCCGTCAGATGACGGCGGCAGTCTCACCGCTGCGGATTCTCGCCACGGCTCGAGCGATCACCTCGGCCGCCGCGTCCACGTCCTGAGCAGTCGTCGAACGACCGGTGGTGCAGCGCAGCGCCCCGGCGGCGAGCTCGTCCGGATAGCCCATCGCCCTGAGCACGTGCGAGGGAAGCGGCGCGCCGCTCGCGCAGGCGGACCCTGCTGACGCCTCGACGCCGTCCATGTCCAGGGCGGCCAGGAGCACGTCGCTGCGAACGCCGGGAAACGCGAACGTGGCAAATCCGGGAGCCTTGGCCGCACCCTCGGCCGTGACGATCGCATCCGGTACCCGCTCGCGGACACCGGCGATGAGCCGGGCGCACAGGTCCATCTGGCGCTGCCCCTCCTGATCCCGGACGCCGGCCGCCAGCTCGGCTGCCGCTGCGAACCCGACGATCCCTGCGACGTTCTCGGTGGCGCTCCTGCGATTGCGCTCCTGCCCCCCGCCCGTGTTCTGGGCCGCGACCGCGACGCCGTGACGGATCCACAGCGCACCAACGCCCTTGGGGCCGTACAGCTTGTGCGCCGAGACCGAGAGGAGGTCGATGCCGAGCTCCGCGGGATGGAACGGAATCCGTCCGAAGGCCTGCACGGCGTCCGTGTGGATGAGCGTGCCGGGGTTGCGCCGGTGCACCGCATCGGCGATCGCGGCGATGTCCTGGACCGCGCCCGTCTCGTTGTTGACGAACATGACGGAAACAAGGACGGTCTCCGGCGTCACCGCATCCGCCACACCCTCGGGAGTGACGCGACACTCGCGGTCGCATCCGGCGATGGTGAGCGTGGCCACACCGGTCTCCTCGAGGTGGTGTGCCGTCTCGAGAATCGCGTCGTGCTCGATCGCACTCACCACGATGTGCCGGCCGCGTTCGCCGCCCCAGCGCTCGAGCACCCCGCGCATCGCCAGGTTGTCCGCCTCGGTACCGGAACCCGTGAACACGATCTCTCGCTGCGCGCAGCCCAGCACTGCGGCGATCCGGTCGCGCGACCGGTCGACTGCTGCACGCGCCACGCGGCCGGACTCGTGCACCGACGACGGGTTCCCCTGCGTTACCGTCAAATACGGCACCATCTCGTCGAGCACCTCGGGCGAAAAGCGGCGTGGTGGCCGCATGGTCGAGGTGGATGCGGCTCACGTGGGGAGCGGAGGCGCCGCCGAGATCGCCGAACGCACGCGCTCGATGACGGAGTCGGTGAAGCCGGTCGTCGACGCCTGTCCGCCCAGATCCGACGTGGCGATGCCGGCGCGCAGCGCGTCGAACACGGCGTCGCGTATCGCAGCGGAGGCGCGTCTGCAACGCGGATCAGCGGCGAAGCCGAGCAATGCCGCCGCCGCGAGGATCATCGCCATCGGATTGGCGACGTTCTTCCCCTCGAGGCTCGGGGCGGTGCCATGTGGCGCCTCGGCCATGACGACCGAGGGAACGAGCGGATCCTTGCCGAAACCAAGGAGGAGCGACTCGGCGCCGGCGATGCTGCCGAAGAGCGGCAGCACCAGATCGCTCAGGCAATCGCCGTCGCGATTCAGCGCGGGGATGACCAGGGCGTCGCCCGCACGGCTGAAGAGCAACGCGTACGTCGCGTCGATCAACTGGGGCTCGTAGTCGACCTCAGGATGCCGCGCAGCTGCCGCGTCGAGCTCCTCCTTGAACATGCCCTCGTAAATCCGCGAGACGGTGAACTTGGGGCCACCGAACACTCGGGCATGGGTGCGCGCCGCGTGCATGAACGCGAACTCCGCGACGGCGCGGCAGGTGGCACGGGAGATGTGCTCGGTGCGGTACGCGATCTCGTCGCCGTCCTGGTCCTCGCGCCATTCCTTCGCGTTGTATGCGTCATCGACGGCCATACGGACGATGCTGATGGGCGCGCTCACACCGGCGATTCCGGCGACGCCGGGAATCCGCTGCCCTGTGCGCAGGATCACCCGTCCGCCAACTCGCTCCCGGAGCAGCGCATTCGGGCTCCCGACGTCGGTCCGATCCGTGGGCGTCACCGTGGCCGCCTTGAGCCCGAAGCCGGCTGTCAGCATGGCGTCCGCCGCCTCGATGACAACGACGTTTGCGGTCTCACGCCGATGCTGCAAGCGAGAGGTCGAACGTCTGCAGCTCCAGCTCGACGTCGATGACGTCGGGATGGATCACTCGCAGCGCCTCGTCGAGGAGCTCCTGGCCGGTCTGATCGCCACGCAGGACGACGATGGTGGTCATCGCCAAAGCGTACGTCGCCACCCGGACGCGGCGACCGGTCCCCGCGATGCCATCATCGCCGCGTGGCGAACTCGGTGACGGCGAGAGACGAAGAGCAGCAGGAGCAGCGCCGTCCGGGCGCGGTCCTCTTCGTCTACACCTGGGACCTCGCGCTGGCGATCCTGGCGCTCTTCGTCACCCTCGCGCCATTCGCCGGCGCTGTGCAGAGCAGCTCGGGTGCCAAGGCGCTCCCGATATCCGCACAGATCATCGAGGCCGTGTCGTACGCCGCGTTCGCCGCGACGCTGATCATCCTGGCGTCGCTGCTGACCCGCCGTCATGCGTGGATCCGCAGAGTGCAGATCGCCACGTTTGTCACTCAGATCGCGCTGGCCGCCGTCTCAGAGGTCGTCCTGGCGCTGTCCGGGAACAGTGCGGGCCTGCCAGGGCTGCTCGGCACGCTCATCCTCGTGCTCCTCGACGTGCTTGCCATCGCGATCATGACCGACCGCCGCGTGGTGGCCTGGTACGACAGGCCGGCGGCGATCCCCGTCTACGTGTGGGCCACGCTCGGCCTCTGGGTTGCCGGGAGCGGCGTCAACATCGTGCTGGACGCCGTCTTCCACTGACGGCTTCCAGGGCCAAACCCGGTCAGATGTAGGTCAGCAAGTCCTCGACGATCTCCACGAGCTCGTCATGGCGCACCGGTTTCATCATCACCGCGGCGGCGCCGAGTTGCTGAGCACGCTCGCGGGCACCGACGTCGCCGGCGGCTGTGAGGATCACGACTCCGGCACGAGGATGCTCGGGGGCGAAGCGGATCGCCTGGAACAGCTCGAGGCCGTCGGTGTCGAGAGTCGCATCCAGGATCAGCACATCCGGCTCGAAGGCCGGCAGCTCGGCGCGCACCTCGCGAACGGCTTTCGCCCAATGCACGTCATGGCCCAGCACGGTGAACCGGTTGATGACCTGCTGTGCGACGGCCGCCTCATCCTCGGCGACCAGGATGCGTGCGCGTGCTGTCGGCATCGCCGCGCATCGTAGGGAAACCACCTGCCCGCGTGCCCACTTCCATCGCCACGATCCGGCCGCGTACACTGGCGCCGGCGATGCCGCTGCCCCCCCACGTCCTGATCGGCACAGAGCGTCCCCGTCGCGGCCGTCTCGATGGGAACCGCTTCACTCGCTGGCTTCGCCGTCCCGATCGACGGACAGCCGCGGTCGCCGCCGCTCCCGCTGCCGAAACGCCTGCGCCGGCATCCCCGCGACCGACCCAGGTGGATGCGGGAACCCGCGCATTCTGGGCGGGGAGTGAGACGGCAAACGTCACGTCGCGGCGCGCCGCCGCGCTCGTCGACGCGCACGAACGCGGGCATGCCCCGCTGGGCTCCCGGCCTCCGGGCAATCCCGCATTCAGCGAGGCGCTCTTCGTTGAGCTGATGCGGGCGAACCAGTACCGGCGTGCGTTCTCGCTGCTGAGCGAGGACTGCCAGCTCAGCTGGGGCTCACCGGAAGCCTTCGCCGAGGCACAGGGCGCATCGGCGATGCGCCGCCTGCGTGGCGTGAGCGTGAAAGAGGTCCGTTACCTTCCCGAATGGACCGAGACCTCGCGGGGCAAGACCTATCGCGATGTCGCCGAGCTCGACGTCGAATATGAGGTGGGCGATCCCGAACCAATCGCCCGGATCCGGCGGCAGGTCCACCTCGTTCCTGGTGGGGGCCGCTGGCGCTCGATCTGCTACCCCATGTAACAGCAGGTAACCAAGGCTCGCACTCTCAACCGAGCGTGGGACAATCCGCAGGTGCACGCTGCAGCCACACGTTCGCAACCCGGTCCCATGGAGCGGACGTGCCTGGAAATCGCCCGCGTCGAGCGCGAGGCTGCCTTCCGTCGCGAGCGCATCTCCCGCACCCGGCTCCGCGTCCGCGAGGCTGACGTGCTCATCGACCTCATCGAGGAGTGCCGTCTTCGGTCCTTCCGTCTGATCCCCGCGCAGCTCTGGAGTGCGGTGGTCCGCGCGGTCGGAGCGGTGGACCCCGGGATGCGCGACCGCCTCGGGATCGATCGCGATCCGGATCACGTCGCCGACATCCTCTTCGAAGCACAGGAGGTGCTCCTGATGCGCGCGCTGGAATCGCGCCGCCCGAGGCTCGCTCCGATCATTCCGCTCTTCGGCGGCGATCGGAAGCGAACCGTCGCCGCGGGCTGACGAACCCCCGACGTGACCTGGGAGGTCGCGGTCGCCGGCACCTTCCACAACGACGACCTGACCACTCCGGCGGGCCGGCGGGACGCATTGGGCGGATCAGCGGTGTACTTCCCGCTCGCCGCGGCGCGGTATGCCCCCGTGCACGTGAACGGGATCGTCGGGCCCGACACCGCTCCTGAGTTCCGGCGAATCCTCGCCCTGCCCGACATCGACCTCGAAGGCATGGTCGTGGGCGCGTCCCCGACGTTCCGGTGGCATGCCGTCCATGACTTCGACCGCTGGGTCACCTCGGAGGAGTCCTCCGAGCCGGGCTGCGACCCCGAGTGGGAACCCATCCTCACCGAACGGTCGCGCCAGGCCGAGGTGTTCTTTGTCGCGAGCATGGATCCGGCCCTGCAGCGAGCAGTGCTCCAACAGTCAACCGCAGCCTTGATCGGCGCCGAACTCGATGACGGAGTTCATCGAGCATCGCCGTGAGGACGTCAGATGGCTGATCGAGCGTGTGGACATCCTCTTCCTCACAGCGACCGAGCTCGCAGCGCTCACCGGTGATGACGACTGGCGCGTCTCCGCGAGCGGCCTCTGCGGCACGGGCCGCCTTCGAGCGGTGGTGGTGAAGCACGGACCGCAGGGAGCGGCGTGCGTCACCGCGGCCCACATCATCGAACGGCCGGCGGCGCCTGTCACCAGAGTGGTCGACCCGACCGGCGCGGGTGATGCACTGGCCGGCGGGTTTCTCGGCCTCGTCGCGAAGCTCGAGCGCAGTGACGATGCCACCTTCGCCGCGGCTCTGGACGAAGGGATTCGCTGCGCTGCTGAGGCGATCGTGGACTTCGGGACCGGTGGGCTCCGCGGGACCCGCGCCGTATGATCGCGGGCGAATGGCAACGCGGCCGCGCGATCTGGGAACCCCGATCGATCGCAACCTTGCCCTCGAACTGGTCCGGGTAACCGAAGGCGCCGCGATGGCGGCCGCCCGCCACATGGGGCGGAACCAGAAGGAGCAGGCCGACCAGGCCGCGGTGGACTCGATGCGGCGAAGCCTCGGCTTTGTCGACATGGACGGCGTCGTGGTCATCGGCGAGGGCGAGAAGGACGAGGCGCCGATGCTCTACATCGGCGAGCAGGTGGGCAACGGCAACCCTCCGGCAGTCGATGTCGCTGTTGATCCGATCGACGGGACCCGGCTGGTGGCTCGCGGCATTCCGGGCGGGATCGCCACAGTCGCGCTTGCCGAGCGCGGCTCGATGTTCCACACCCACCTGCACTACATCGAGAAGCTGATCGTCGGCCCGGCTGCCGCCAAGGTCATCGATATCACGGCCTCGGTGGCGCAGAACCTGAAGCGGATCGCCAAGGCCGAGGACCGCAGCATCGAGGACCTCACCGTCGTCGTGCTCGACCGCGAGCGCCACGAGACCCTTCTCGACGAGATCCGCTCCGCCGGCGCGCGGGTGAAGCTGATCATGGACGGCGACGTCGCGGCCGGCCTCATGGCCGCGATGGAGCATCGCACCGGCATCGACGTGCTGATGGGCATCGGCGGCGCCCCTGAGGCCGTGCTTGCCGCGTGCGCGATCAAGTGCGTCGGCGGCGGGATGCAGGCGCGCGTCTGGGTCGGCGAGAGCGAGCGGAGCGTCGAGGAGCGCGAGGGCAAGCACGCGGGCGATGTGCTCGAGCTGGACGACCTCGTGGCCGGCGACAACGTGTTCTTCGCCGCAACCGGGATCACGAGCGGCGAGCTCCTCGAGGGCGTGCGGTTCCTCGGCGAGGATCGCTGCCATACCCAGAGCCTGGTGATGCGCTCGTACTCCGGAACCGCCAGGTACATCGACGCCGAGCACAACCTCGCGAAGCTGCGCCGGCGCCGCGATCCGGTGGAGCTCGCGTCGAAGGGAGAGCTCAGACCGTCTGACGGCTGATCCGGGAACCTCGGATTCGCTGGCACGTTGCAACCGAAGTGCCAGAATCGGGAGGCGGTATGAAGGTACGAATCCGCCCGAGCACGAACCTGATGCGCTGGTTCACGCCGGGGCTCCACGTCAAACGCTGGTTGCTGCTCCTGTTCCTGGCGATCGTGATGATCAGCCTCGCAGCGGCGTATTTCCTGCGAGATCTCTACAGCGCCCAGATCACCTTCCCGTCGTGGGTGGGCGAGCTCACGCTGCAGTTCCTGCCCCGCCTCATCCGCGCGCTCCTCTTCGCGCTGGTCGGCGTCGGGCTCATCGTGCTCTGCTTCTACAAGCTCGGCCGCTCCATCCTCGGGCCGTTCCTGCCGGGGCGGGGCAGCAGCGACCGCGGCCTTGCCGAGCAGCTCTACAAGTACCGGTTGCTCGCCAAGGGACCCCGCCTGGTGGCGATCGGCGGCGGCACCGGGCTCTCGGCGCTGCTGCGAGGTGTCAAGAAGTACACGGGCAACATCGTCGCGATCGTCACCGTCGCCGACGACGGCGGGTCCAGCGGCCGGCTCCGCGAGGAGTATCGAGTCCTCCCGCCCGGCGATATCCGCCAGTGCCTCACAGCGCTGGCGGAGACGGAGCCACTGATGACCGAGCTGTTCGGCTACCGCTTCGGCGGCGAAGGAGCGCTCGCAGGCCACTCGTTCGGCAATCTCTTCATCACCGCGATGGCCGAGATCACGGGCGACTTCGAGCACGCCATCCGCGAGTTCAGGCAGGGTCCTCGCGGTGCGTGGGCAGATCGTCCCGTCAACGCTTCGCGACGTCGTCCTCTGCGCCACTGCGGGCAGCGAGGTGCGAGTCGGCGAGTCGAAGGTGCCATACGGCGCCGAGCACATCGACCGTGTCTTCCTCGAGCCCGCCGACGCCGAGATCAACCCCGAGGCGGAGACGGCGATCCTCGCTGCCGAGTTGATCATCGTCGGGCCGGGATCGCTGTACACCTCGATCCTGCCCAACCTCCTGATCGAGGGAATGGTGGAGGCGCTGCGCGCGAGTCCCGCGGTGAAGGTGTACGTGTGCAACATCGCCGGCCAGCCCGGGGAGACCATGGGCTTCTCCGTGAGCGAGCACCTGAAGACCATCGAGGAACACGTCGGCGTCTCGCTCTTCGATTACGTGATCGTCAACAGCAACATCGGGTTGCCGCTCCCGCCGTCCGCGGTCGAGGCGGGTGTGACGCGGGTCGGGTTTGATCGCGACCAGGCGACGCTCCAACCGGTCAACTACATCCTCGCGGACGTTGCGTCGTCATCGATCTCCACCCACCACGACCCCGAGAAGCTGTCCAAGGTGATCATGAAGAGGATCTGGCGCTAGGCCTTCGCTGCGCGGATCAGTACAGGAGGTCGTGCCGGACGCGATACGCCCATTGGTGGGCAGCACGCTCCGCCACCGCGTTCCACGCGGAGAAACGGGTTCGGTGGATCGGAAGATCCCACGTGCCCACGTACTCCGTGATGTGTTCGCTGAACCCCGACTTGAACCGGTAGAGGCCGTAGAGCGGGTGCGCCGGAGTGAGCTCGCTTGCCGGCGGCACAGCAACCAGGTCATAGGCTTCCACCCCTCGCGACTTCAGCCATCGCATGACCTCCCACTGGAGGAGATGCGGCGCCATCACCGCCGAGTGCTCCTTGGTGGAGCCACCGTCCTTGTACCAGGCCTTCTTTCCGAGGTATGTCGCGAAAACGCCTGCGAGCACCTCACCGTCCAGTGACGCGAAGAAGAGCTGTCCCTGCCCCGCGGCTGCGTGCAGATTCCAGTATCCGGCGAAGTATTCCCTGCTCCGGAGCGTGAATCCGGCACGATCGCGCGTCGACGCCATGAGCGCGTACATCGTGTCGATGCTGGCCGCGTCGAGGGCCACCGGCGCAACCACCACGCCACGCCGCTGCGCCAGACGGATGTTGTACCGGCATTTCGGCTTGAAGGACGCCAGCATCGCGTCCTCGTCCGGGCGGAGGTCCACGATGATCGTGGCCCGGCTGATCTGCACGTCATGACGCGACTTCTCGAGTCCCATGTCGCGCAGCGCCGTTGTCGCAGCTTCGCTCTGCTCGATCTCGGGTTCGACCTTGACCACGAATGCGGAACCGGCGGTCGCGCGGAGTCCGTCAAGCATTGCCGGCAGCGCCGCGATGCCGTCGACGCCGGGACCTTTCGGGACGTAGCCGAGGGCCCCCAGCCCTGGCACGAAATGCCGGAGCTCGAGCACCGCAATCGCCGGCCGCGTCTCGGAAAGCAGGTAATGCGGGGACCATCGATGCGCGCGCTTGAACTCGCCCCACGCACGCGTCTGCAGGATCTGCCCGCCGTCCGGATTCTCAGCAACGAGCTCGTCCCAGCGGCTGAGCTCGTTCGGGGTTGCGGCTCTCACCGCCGGAGCCGGATCGCGGCGCGATAGAGGCTGTGCCGCAACGAGCGCACGCCGATATCCCATGTTCCTGCACGCTCCACGGCCTCGCCGCCGAAGGATCGCTTGAACTGGGTGAACCCGTCCCACGGATGCGGCGCCGCGCCAGGAGCAGGCTCTGCGCGCGGTGTGATGCCCCAGAAATCGAACTGGTGCGCACCGTTGGCGCGTGCGTCCAGGATCATCTGCCACACGAGCGGCGCGGCAGCCTGGAGCCTGCGTCCGGCTTCCGGGTCGGAAACGGCGTGTGCGTAATAGCGAATGCCGGCGAAATCGAAGCAGAGCGCGGCCGCGACGGCCTCGCCCGCTGCTTCTGCGAAATACAGGGCCGCGGCATGCTCGGGCAGGAGTGTCCGGGCCACGGCACGGTGGTAGGACTGCTCCTGACCGCGAAATCGCCCTGCTGCAGCGGTTTTCTCCTGGAGGCGGAGAAAGATCTCGATGTCATCGGGGTCGTCGCTGACGCGGAAGGTCAGCCCGCGCCGCGGCGCCGCATTGACAGCGCCGCGATGGCCTGCGCTCAACCCCCGCCGGAGCTCGGTCTCGTCAGGTGTGAGATCGAGAACCCATGTCCAGCGCGGTTGAATCGCGCGACTGGGGTTTGCACCGGATGCTTCCAGCGCCGCGAGCGCAGCGCCACCAGCGGGTTCGGCGCGCACGAAATCCAGGGAGCGCGCCCGTGCGGCGTCCACTGCGCCCGCCAGCGCGCCGGTCATCGCGTCACCTGACGTTGCGGTGGGTCCGTGGGGCAGATAGACGTAGCGCGGAAAGTGTCCCGCACGAATCGCGCCGGACCACATCCATTGTTCGTCTCGCGCCCAGATGACGTCATGCCCCAGCGCGATCTGGACGCGCTGCCACAACGTGCTCTGCAGGAAATGTCCGCCCATGCGCTGCAGCGTGATATCCCACTCGGCGTCCGCGACGCCCGCATGTGCCGACGACACTTTGTGCGACGCTAGCACGGCACTCGACACGATCGATGTTGAGAAAGCACATCGGTTTTCCTTACAATCGCGGCCGTTTCGCCGTCAACAACTTGGAGAGAACGCATGGCCACAGTCGTCACACGCGACGTGCTCGCAAAGCAACTCGCAGATCGCGCAGAAATCACCGTCACCGCCGCGCGCGATGAGGTCCGCTGGTTTTTCGACACGATCGCACAGTCCCTCGAGAAAGGCGACGAAGTCCGCATCCACGGCTTCGGCAACTTCAAGACCGCGCAGCGCGCAGCGCGTCTCGGTCGCAACCCGCGCACCGGCGAGGCCGTGAAGGTCCCAGCCCGTCGCGTGGTTCGTTTCTCGGCCAGCACCTCGCTGTCGAGCGCGGTGAAGGGCGCCAAGAGCTCACGCCGGGCCAAGGCCTGATCCTTCGGGTCGGATGATCTGACGCTCGCCGCGCACGCGGCGCCGTCGACGGTAATCACGGACGCATGCTACGGGGAGACATGCGAGGATGACGCCGATGACGCCGGCGCGGCGAGCGCGATGGCCATGGATGGTCTTCATCGCGGTGGTTGCCGCGATGCTGATCACCGCAGGTTCCTTCGTCGTGGTGAGGGTGACTGCAGCCTTGCCGGCGGCGACCGTGCACATCGACGTGCCCGTGGCCGCCGCGCTCGCCGGTAGCCAGCCCCCAGGGCCGATTCCAGTCCCGTCTCGAGGCAGTTTTGCTCTGTCTGCGACCATGCCTGGGGAAAGCGCCAGCCACGCCGGAAGCGTCGTGCGTCCGATCGGATCTGTGGCGAAGGCGATGACCGCGCTCGTCGTGCTCCATTCGCTGCCACTTGCGCCGGGCGCGAGCGGTCCTTCGCGGACCATGACCAGCGCAGATGTCGCGCTGTACCGGCAGGCGGTCGCCGAAGGTGGGTCCAATCTTCCCGTGCAGGCCGGCGAGGTCCTCACCGAACGCGACCTCATGCTCGCGTTGCTGCTGCCCTCGGCGGACAACATCGCCGAGTCGCTCGCGGTGTGGGCGCTGGGGAATCGAACTGCGTTCATCGCCAGGATGAACGCGACGGCCGCGGCAATGGGTATGCACAGCACCCACTTCGCGGATCCCAGCGGCATAAGCACCAGGACCGTTTCCACGGCAAGTGATCTCGTCCTGCTTGCCAAAGCGGTGATCGCCAATCCGACGCTCGCCGATCTCGTGGCGGTGCAGCAGGCGCGTTTGCCCGACGGCGTCGTGCTGCACAACCTGGACGTCCTGCTCGGCAAGGATCCAACATGGCTCGGGATCAAGACGGGATGGACCGGTGCAGCCGGCGGTTGCCTGCTGTTCGCGGCCCGAGATACGTTCGACACCACACCGGCGGTGTCGCTCACGGTGTTCGGCGCAGTCCTGGGTCAGCCGCCGCAGCAAGCCTCCGACCCCGCGCATCCCGAGCTCGGGGGAGCCTTTGCCGCGGCCGAGAACGCCGCGGTGGCCGTGTTCAACAGCTACAGCGCCGTGGACCTGAACCAGGCGATGCCAACGATCAGCGCGACGGTGGGAACCGCCTGGGGCGACAGCGCTCAGGGGGATGTGCTCCCCAACCCGGGGACCGACGTCGTGCTCATCCGATCGGGGGCCATGCTGCGGTTCAGCTTTACGAGGGCCGTCCCGTCAGTGCCGTTCGAGCGCAATGCCGTCGTGGGTCACGTGACCGGCGTTCTGAACGCGACGACCTCGATCACCTGGCGCGTGGTCGCCACCTCCGGCATCGACGCTCCGTCCTGGACGTGGAAGTTGTTCCACTGACGGGCGTGGCCTACCAGGCGGAGTCGGTTCGCTCCGCAGCCGCCAGCAAAGCAGCGAGCACATCCGCGTCATGACCGGCGAGGTCAGGGGCAACACGCAAGCTCTCGACACGCTCTTTCGCCGTGACCATCTCGAGCTCGTGCAGGCCGAGACTCGTTTTGGTGGCCAGATGGCCCTTGTACGCCTCGAGTGGCCCGCGCCACTTCTGCCGCAGCGCGTGGGGCGAAAGCTCGCCGGCCTTGACCGTGAACCCGGTTCCGGCGTGCGCCGGAAACAGCCGGAACCGGAACGCGTTGCGGCCTGCCTTGGCGCACTGCTCGCACCGGCCATAACGCTCGTCGGGTATCTCTGGACGCTTCCCGCAGACGCGGCACATGCACCGAGGATAACGTGAGACCGATGACTGACGAGACCACCCTGCGAACGAACCGGCTGATCCTTCGACCCTGGCGACGGGAGGACCGCGACCCGTTTGCGGCACTGACCAGCGATCCACGCGTCATGGAGTGGTTTCCGGCGCTGACAACTCGGGCGGAGTCCGACGCCCTTGTCGACCGGATCGAGACGCAGTTCCATGAGACCGGCTGGGGCCTCTGGGCGGTCGAGATTCCCGAGCGCGATCCGTTCATCGGGTTCGTCGGCTTGAATCCCTGTGACACCACCCTGGGATACCCGTCCGTCGAGATCGGGTGGCGTCTGGCGGCCGCACACTGGGGCAACGGATATGCCCCCGAGGCTGCGCATGCAGCACTGCGATTCGGGTTCGACGAACTGCATCTCGATGAGATCGTCGCGTTCACGTCCGTCGGCAATGCGAAGTCGAGGCGCGTCATGACCAAGATCGGCATGACGCACAACCCGGAGGACGACTTCGATCATCCCAGATTGCCGAAAACATCACCCTTGTCCCGGCACGTTCTCTATCGGATCAGCGCTGAGGCCTTCGCCGCTCGCGTTTGACACCGTCAGGCGCAGCACCTAACATGACCGCTCGTTCGTCTACTCGCGCAAAGGAATACGACTGGTGATAGCAACACAGTGCATCGGATCCGGGCTCACACCCGCCGTGGGACGAGTCCGCACATCCGGGGTCGCTCCTTGAGTAGCTGAGTTTCGAACAGCTCCGCTCACAGGATCGTGCGGCCCGGGTCGCCACGGTCCTTTTTGTTTGTCCAGAAGAAAGATGAATGTGAGCAGGAGAAATCGGTGTCCAGGGTAGGAAACGGCGGCATAGCCGTCGAAGTGACACAGCTGGTGAAGTCGTTCCGGCGGGAGCGACGTGGCCGTCCATGGAAACGGCGCGAGCAGTCGAGCCGATCCAAGCGCGCCGTCGATTCGGTCGACCTTCTCGTCATGGACGGCGAGATGGTCGCGATCGTCGGGCTCAACGGCAGCGGCAAGTCGACGTTGCTTCGTGTCCTCGCGACGCTGACCATCCCCGACGGGGGAACAGCTCGCGTGTTCGGGCACGACGTGGTGGACGACGGCCACGAGGTGCGGCGTCATGTGAATCGCGTCTCCGTCGAGGCGAGCTTCTTCAAGGAGATGAGCCCGTGGGAGAACCTCTCCTACGCGACGCGCCTCTACGGCCAGAGCGGCAAGGGCAATCGCGACGCCGCGGTCGCTGCGCTGACGCGTCTCGGCCTTCCACGCGACACGATCGACAAGCCGATGAAGCAGCTGTCGCGGGGCCAGCAGCAGAAGGTGGCCATCGCACGCAGCCTGCTGACGAGCCCATCGCTGCTGCTGATGGACGAGCCGACGACGGGCCTCGACCCTCGCTCCAAGCGCGAGGTGCAGGGGTTCGTGCGCGACATACGAGCGCAGTCCGGCGTGACCGTGCTGCTCAGCACCCATGATCTCGAGGAAGCAGAGCGCCTCTGTGACCGCGTGATCATCCTCGACCGCGGCCGGATCCTCGCCGAGGGATCACCGGCGGAGCTGCGCGCACAGCACAGCGAACGCGGCGACGGTGCCTCGCTGGAAGACGTCTTCCTGCGGCTCACCGGCAAGACATTTGACGACGACAGTGAATCCGAGGAGGAGGACGAATCATGAGTACGCAGGTACGCGACGTCGAGATGCCGTCGCCGGGCTTGCGCTTCGAGGCAAACGCATTCCTGGGGTTCTTCGAACGCCAGCGAAACCTCTACAAGCGGTACTGGATCTGGGAAGTCGTGTGGCTGGTGTACAGCATCGTGAGCACGCTGAGCATCGGCTACCTGGCGTCCGGGCTCGGATCGTTCAGCGGACCGAACGCGCACGTGGATATTGCGCACGCGCAGCTGTACCTGCTCGTCGGCTCGCTGCTCTGGAGCTATCTCTCGCTGATGTTCTTCGACGTGTCCTTCGCGATCGCGTGGGAGCGCTGGGAGGGAACCATCGAGTACACGTTCATGGCACCGGTGCGGCGGATCACCCACCTGCTCGGGATCTGCTCATTCGCCATCGTGTACGCGCTCCTGCGGAGCGTGATCATCATGATCGCGATCGCGCTGGCGTTCCATCTGGACCTGTCCGACGCAAATGTCGGGTCGGCGCTGCTGGTGCTTGCGGCGGCGACGTTGCCTGTCCTCGGACTCGGCATCTTCACCTCGATCCTGCCGTTGCTCTCGCCGGAGAAAGGCGAGCAGATGGCGGTCGCCGTGCAGGGCGTGCTGCTGCTCGTCTCGGGCGTGTACTACCCGATCACCGTGCTGCCAGGCGTGCTGCGCGTCATGGGCCAGGTGTCGCCGCTCACATACACGCTCAGTGGTATCCGTTCAGCGCTGCTCAGCAATGCGGGCGTCGGCTCGCTGCTCGGCACCATCCTGGTGCTGGTCGTCATGGGCGTCGTGCTGATTCCGGCGGGTGTGTGGGTGTTCTCACGCGCCGAGCGGCGTGCCAAGCGGCTCGGGCTGCTGAAGCGAAATGGCTAAAGGTCGAGGTGATGGCTGTATGCAGGAAACACCGCGACGCTCCCGCCGGTCATCCCTCCCTCGAGCTCGCCATCGCGAGTGAAGCCGAGGCGCTCGGCGATCGCGAGGCTGCGTCGATTCTCCATGCCCGCGTGGAGAACGATGCGCGTCGCGCCGAGCGCGCCCGGGGCCCACTCGAGCAGCGATTGCGCGGCCTCGGTCACGTAGCCTCGGCCCGTGCGGTCGGTGGCCAGCCAGTAGTGGATCTCGTACTCCGAGTCGGTGATGCGTATCAGGCCGATGACGCCGATCGCCATGCCGTGCTCGGTGATGGCGAATGCCGGCGATCCGCCCTCCCACTCCGGCAGCGCCCGGTCCGTGTAAGCGGACTGGGCGTCCATCGACAGGTCCACCGCCCACGGCATCCACGGCAGCAACTCGGCGCGGGACTCGAGCGCGGCCTGGAACAGATCGGCGTCGTGCTCGTGCGCGACCGGTTCGAGAACGAGCCGGGCGGTCTGCAGCGGCACGCGTGGCGCAGCGGTCATCGCCATCTGGTCTAGCAGATCCGCGAAGCCGCATCCACCCGTTGCGTTGACGAACACACTCACAGGTGGGTATATTTGTCCGTGTGAATGTCGAGGTGAGGGCCGTCGGCCTGCGGGCGATGCGCGACAAGCATCATCTGACCCAGCGTGAGCTCGCTCGCCGCCTGGGCGTCACGCAGAACTACATCCCCGCGCTGGAGGCCGGCACCCGCAACCCGGGGCCAAAGCTCCGCCAGTCGCTGATGCAGCTGTTCGCGTGTGATTTCGAGGATCTCTTCCAGGTCGTGATGGTCAACCCGGTGGACCATCGCGAGCAGGTGTTGCGACCCGAGGGCGGCGTTCGCGGAGTCTGAGGCGCAGCCTCATCCGCCGCTCGCGGGAGCCGGATCCCGCCGTCGTCCATGGCGCCCCTTCGTACAATCGCGCCGTGCCAGGCTCGCCTGATCTGCTGATGCTCGAAGGTATGTCGTTCTACGGCTACCACGGAGAAACGCAGGCTGAGCGAACCCTCGGCAACCGTTTCCACGTCGACGTCGAGATGCGCATGGATCTCGCGATCGCCGGGCGGACCGACGATATCGCCGACACCGTCGACTACTCACGGGCCTTCAGCCTGGTGCGCGCCGTGGTCGAGGAACAGCAGTACAGCCTCATCGAGGCGATTGCCGCGCGGATCGCGGCAAGCCTGCTCGCGGAGCCGGGGGTCGAGAGCGTCAAGGTCCGAGTCGGCAAACAGCCTCCGATTGCCGGAGCGATCGACCGCTGCTCGGTGGTCATCGAGCGATTCAGAGGAGGGTCTGCAGCATGAGTGCAACCATCGTCGACGGCAAAGCCGTCGCCGCGGAGCTTCGTGAGGAGCTCGCAGCAGAGGTCGTCGCCATGACCCGGACCGGCAGTCCGCCGCCGTCACTCGCAGTGGTGCTCTGTGGCGACGATCCGGCCTCCGCGATCTATGTGCGCAACAAGGGCAGGGCCGCAGAGCGTGCCGGAGTGACCTTCGCGTTGCACCGGCCATCCGGGGAGAGCACCACCGCCGAGCTCGTCGATCTGGTTCGGTCGCTCGACGCTGATCCCAGCATCGACGGGATCCTGGTGCAGCTGCCGCTCCCGAAGCACGTGGATGCCGACGCAGTGACGGCCTGCATCTCTCCGGAGAAGGACGCCGACGGATTCCATCCGTACAACTTCGGCCGGCTGGCCGAGGGACATCCGGCGGCCGTCGCTCCCGGGACGCCGCTCGGATGCATGGAGCTCCTCCGCCGCAGTGAGATCCCGATCCGCGGCAGCCGGGCCGTCGTCATCGGCAGGAGCGCCATCGTCGGACGGCCGATCGCGCTGATGCTCACGAATGCGGACTCCACAGTGACCATCTGCCATTCACGAACGCCGGACCTCGCCGCCGTCTGCCGTGAGGCGGACATTCTGGTGAGCGCCATCGGCCGGCCGCATATGGTGGACGCGTCCTATGTGAAGCCAGGCGCGTTTGTCATCGACGTCGGGACGACCCCGCGCGACGGCGTCGTCCTCGGTGACGTGGATCGCGAGTCGGTGGAGCCAGTCGCTGGATGGCTCACGCCCGTGCCGGGCGGCGTTGGACCGATGACGATCGCGATGCTGCTCCGCAACGTGCTGGCGC
Organism: Candidatus Dormiibacterota bacterium; assembly: GCA_963833055.1. Lineage (GTDB taxonomy): Bacteria > Chloroflexota > Dormibacteria > Aeolococcales > Aeolococcaceae > Palsa-851. The sequence continues at coordinate 283,178 of CAWHWM010000020.1, forward strand.
TTGCGCAGGCCCGCCGTTCCCTGACGCCGGTCTGACGCGATGCCCTCGATGCGGATTCGCTGGAGCGAACAGGAGGCGCGCAAACCGTATGCACGCCCGTTCATGGTCACCTTCACCGCCGACGATGGAACTGACGTCGGGAGCGTTGCGCTCAACGGCGCCGACCTTCTGTATTACACGCAGTTCCAGACCGCTGTGCTCTCCCTCGCGGGCGAGCTGTTCGTCGACACGGCCGTCGAGGCGTCCGGGAGATTCGCAGCGGGCCTGGCTGGATCGCATCGCCGGGCTGATCCCGAAGATCGGTGTGATCAGCATCACACCGCGCTCCACGTTCGATGACAACCAGGGGCGGGTGTTCCGGTTGATCATCAACGCCGAAGGTGGCCGTGCGGCCATCGTCGATGCATCCGGACTGCTCGAGTACCAGGAGCTCCAGGCGGTGCTCGCCCATCAAACCGGTTGCCTCTTTCGCGACCTCGCAATCGAAGCCGTCGAGGATGCGTCGGATCGGCGGCGCGCATGGATGGGCGCGCTGCGCCTGCTCATCAGCCGCCCGGACCCGGACGAGGCGATGAACGAGGCATGGCACTGGGCGTGACGGCGACAACGTATGACCGCGCTGTCGCGGCGCTCGAACTCGGTGGCCTGGCGCGGCATCATGCCCGGCCTCGAACGCACCCGAGCGCTGCTGGCGGCGCTCGGCAATCCCCAGGTGGGTCTTCGCGGCGCACTCGTGGCGGGCACCAACGCGAAGGGATCCGTCTGCGCCACCGTCGACTCCGTCTGCCGCGCGGCCGGGTACAGGACGGTGCTGCTGACCAGTCCTCACCTTGTCTCGTACACCGAGCGCATCGTCCGCGATGGTGCGCCGATCAGCGAGGCGGACTTCGGTGCGCTGGTCACGCGCGTATGGGAGGCGGCCGAAGCCCTGCCCGAAGAGCTCCAGCCAACCGGCTTCGAAGTGCTCACCGCGGCAGGCATCGTGGCCGCGCGCGAGGCGGACGCCGAGGTGCTCGTCTGCGAAGTCGGCCTCGGTGGACGGCTCGACAGCACCAATGTCCTCGATCTCGGCGTGGCGGTTGTCACCAACGTAGCGCTCGATCACCAGGACCTGCTGGGGTCGACGATTCCCGAGATCGCGCGCGAGAAGGCGGCGATCATCAAGCCAGGCAACCGTGCGGTGACCGGAGCAACCGAACCCGCCTTGACCGTGATTCGGACGCGCGCGGAGGCAGTGGGTGCGACATTGACAGTCGTCGGAGAGGACGTCACGTTCACCGGACGCTCGGCGGGGTTGCGCGGCGTCGAGGTCGAGACGAGCTTCGACGGACAACCGGTGTCTGTGCGAGCACCGCTGCGCGGAGCGTTCCAGGTCGCCAACATCGCGACTGCTGTCGCGGTCTGCGACGCACTCAGGGTGACGGGATTTGCCATCGCCCCGGACGCCGTCGCGCGCGGGTGTGCCGAAGTGCGCTGGCCGGGGCGCATGGACTGGATCGACTCCGAGCCGCCGCTCCTGATCGACGGTGCGCACAACCCCGCGGGGATGGCCGCGATGGTGGCGTCCGCTCGCGAGCTCGCCGGCGGGCGGCGGTGTGTGGCCGTGTTCGCGGCCATGCGCAACAAGGACGTCGCCTCGATGGCGGCCGGTCTCGCCGAGCTCACCAGCGAGATCGTCGTGACCGCGCCTGCGGTGGAACGGGCGACTCCGCCGGCAGATCTCGCCAGGCTCTTCCACCCGCCGGCGGAGGTCGCCGCCGACGTGCGGTCAGCGCTCGACCGCGCACGCCATCTCGCCGGGCGCGATGGCGTGGTGGTGGTGTGCGGCTCGCTCTACCTCGCCGGTGAGGTCATCGACCTCCTGCGCGGCTGAAGGGTCAGGCGGCGAGGACGGCGAGCAGCTTGGCCTCGAGGGACTGCTTCGGCTGGTAGCCGACGATCCGCTCCTCGGCCTTGCCGCCCCGGAAGATCATCAGCGTGGGAATGCTCATGATCCCGAACATCCCGGGTGTGATCGGGTTGGCGTCGACGTCAACCTTGGCGACCTTGACCTGGCCGTCGTACTGGGTGGCGAACTCCTCGACGATCGGCGCGATCATCTTGCAAGGGGTGCACCAGGAGGCCCAGAAGTCCACCAAAACGGGCAGCTCCGAGTCCAGCACCTCTTCCTTGAAGGTGGTGTCGGTAACGGTGATCGGGTGGGACATGTGGGTCTCCTGATTGTCGGGCAGCCGCAGATCCATCGTACTCAACTGGCGGCGTCAGTCGAGGCGGGTTTCGTGGTTGGGGTTGAAGACGCTTCGGATACCGGGGTCTTTGTCTCGGACGGCTGCGCCGTCCTTCTTGGCAGTGGCAGCAGTGCTTTTCGACTCACCGCTGTCGGAGGTGATCGACGACGAGGAAGCACCGCGGCTGTCGGTCTTGTAGAAGCCCGAACCCTTGAAGACGATCCCGGCTGGGAAGAACTGCCGCTTCGCGGCGGCGCCGCACTTCGGACAGGGCGCGCCTGGATCGTCGCGCATGGACTGCCAGACCTCGAACTCAGTCGAGCACTGTGGGCAGCGGTATCCGTAGGTGGGCAAGCAATGGTTCCCTGTTCGCGGTTGAACGCTTCAACTCTACCCGCTGAAGACCTCGCTCCAAACAAGTCGAGATCGCAACAGGTTGGTCACACCTCGAAAAGCGCGAGCCCCGTGGGCACTTTCGGATAGAAGTACGTGGACTTCTGCGGCATCGTCTCGCCGGCGTCCGCGACGGCGATGACCTCAGCCGCACTCACCGGCGACACGCCGAACGCGAGCGTCGCCTCGCCGCTGCTGATGGCGGCATCGAGTCCGTCGGGGTCGCGCGTGTACGCGAGCGCGCCGGCACTGATCATGTCGCGGGACACACCCGCCGGTCCCAGCACTTCCGCCTCGAGGACCGCGACGTCGAGGCGGTCGCGCGGCGAGCCGTCGACGCGCCGGGGCCGCCGGAGCACCGCCGCACCGTCGTGAGCCACAACCGCGAAGGCATGGTGCGTCGCTTGCAACGCTGCCGCGGCCGCCAGCGCGCTGCGTCCATCTGCCGCAGGCTCGGTCTCGTACACGTCGTCAAGCCGTGCCCACAGGTCGTCGAGGCTGAACGCGATATCAGGCCCGGGCCGAACCAACCGGTGCGTCGGCAGGATGGTGATCCCCGGATCCTCAGCAGCTGCGAGGTACACGAGGCAGCGTTCGAATGGCGCGTCCTCGGGAGCATGCGGCTCCGTCGCGCGTCGCTCCGCCGCGTACGCCGCCGTCGTCTCGTAGCGGTGGTGACCATCAGCGATGTAGAGCGCTGCACTGCGCAGCGCTGCAGCGATCGATGCGACGTGCTCCGCGTCGGCCACGCGCCAGACGAGCAGCTTCTCCGACGCGATCTCGCCGTCAATGCGCCCGCCAAGCAGCGCATCGCCAGTCGCGACGGCGTCCAGCGTTGTTGCGATTCCGTCCGCACCGGTCCAGACGGCGAAGACCGGGCTGGTCTGCGCGCGAGTAGCGCGAAGCAGGGCCAGGCGATCTGCCTTCGGTCCGCGAAGGGTGCGCTCGTGCGGGCGCAGGTCGGAGGATTCCCAGCGCCGCGCGCCGACGGTTGCCAGCAGACCGCGCCGCAGTCGCTCACCGCCCTCCGGGTGCTGGAAGACATGGTCGACGACGTAAAAGCTCGCCGGCGCATCGCGCACCAGGATGCCGAGCTCGAGCCAGGACTGCAGAAAGGACGCTGCGCGCGTGTACTGATCGTCAACGCCTGCAATGTCGTGTGGGAAGGTGGCTCCGTAGTCGATGCGCACGATGTTGCGCAGGTCGCGTCCGTACAGCTCGTCGCGCTGGGCGGGGCTGATGACGTCGTAGGGCGGTGCGAGCACGCCGCCGAGCTTCACATGCTCGGGGTTGAAGCGAGTGCCCTCGAAAGGATGGACGGTGGCCATCAGCACGCTTCCGTCGTGGACGGAGCGTCAGGCGTCAGAGCCGCACCTGGCGGAGCTGGTCGAGCATGGCCGTCTCGCGCACTTCCTCGAGGAGCTCCGCGTCAACCGGGTCGTCGATCTCCATCAGCATCACCGCGTGACCCCGCGGGCGATCGCGGCCCAGCTCGATGCCGGCGATGTTGACGTCATTGCGTGCGAGCAGCGTCGAGATGGCGGCGATGACGCCGGGACGGTCCTGGTGCGTGACGACCAGGAAGGTGCCCGCGGGCTGCATGTCCACACGGAAGTCGTTGATACGGGTGATCCGGGGCCCGTCGTCGAACTGCGTGCCGGCGATGCGGAGCGTCTGCTCACCCATCACCTCGACGAGCAGCGAACCCTCCGGGTCGACACTGCGTGTGGTGTGGCGCTCATCCACGGCGACGCCCATCGACGTGGCCACGACCTTGGCGTTCACCGGGTTGACGCGGGTCTCGGTGAAGTGCGCGAACAGCCCGCGAAGGACGTGCGCGGTGATGATCGACGTGTCGATGCCCGCAAGATCTCCGGAGTAGCTGCACACGATGTGGCTCAGCTTGCGGCCGTCGAGCTGCGCCGCGAGCGAGCCCATCTTCTCAGCGAGGACGAGGTACGGCTGCAGCCGGGCCAGTTCCTCGGGGAGGACCGTCGGAGCGTTCACCGCGTAGCGCGGAGTCCCGCCCGCAAGGTATTCGACGATCTGGTCCGCCACATCGAATGCGACGTTGACCTGGGCTTCGCGCGTGCTCGCACCGAGGTGCGGCGTCAGCACCACCTTCTCGAGCTGGAGCAGCGGATTCGCCGGGTCCGGCGGCTCCTTGGTGAAGACGTCGATTGCCGCGCCGGCGATGTGGCCCTCGTTGATCGCGTCAGCGAGTGCCTGCTCATCGATGATGCCGCCGCGTGCGACGTTGATCAGCCGCGCTCCCTTGCGCATGCGCTTGAGCTCTGCCGCTCCGATCACGCCGCGCGTTGCATCGGTCAGCGGCACATGCACGGTGAGGAAGTCGGTTTCGGTCAGCAACGTCTCGAAATCGCAGAGCTCGACACCGGCCTGCTGCGCCCGTTCGGCGGTGACCAGCGGATCGTGCGCCAGCACCCGCATGCGCAGGCCTTCGCGCGCGATCCGAGCCACCTCCGATCCGATCTTTCCGAGTCCCAGCACCCCGAGCGTCTTCTCGCGCAGCTCGATGCCCATGAACTTCGAGCGTTCCCAGAGACCGGCGTGCAGCGAGCGATCGGCGGCGGGGAGGTTGCGCGCGAGCGCCAGCATCATCGCGATGACGTGCTCGGTTGCCGCAATGGTGTTGCCGGTCGGCGCGTTGAGGACGAGGACCCCGTGCCGCGTGGCAGCGTCGATGTCGATGTTGTCCACGCCGACACCGGCACGCCCGACAACGCGCAAACGCGGTGCCGCCGCGAAGATCTCCGCCGTGACCTTGGTCTCGCTGCGCACCACGAGCGCGTCGTAGTCGCCGATGCGCTCGCGGAGCGCGCTCGGCTCGAGGCCCGTCATGACGTCCACCTCGCCCGCGGCGCGCAGGCGCGTCACGCCATCCTCGGCGATCGGGTCCGCGACGAGGATGCGCGTCACGGTGCCGGCCGCGGTGCGGGGCTCGGCGGCGATGCTCACCCGACGCTGACGGGTTCAGCCTGGGCGACGGTTCCCCGCGCAGCGGACTGAGCCGCCGCGATCGCAAGCCCGCCGCGAGTGCGCAGTCCCGTGTCGATCAGACCCGCCTCGAGCAGCGCGAGGATCGTGTACGCGTCGGCATCGTCGATGAAACCGAGATGGCCGATGCGGAAGATCTTGCCCTGCAACGATTCCTGGCCACCGGCGAGGACGAGCCCGTGCGTGGTGCGCAACGTGGTGAGCAGGTTCTTCAACGCCTCGGGCGTGTCTGCGGGGCTGTACACGGCAGTGACGGTATTGCTCCGATGACCGGGCGCTGCAAGGAGTTTCATCCCCATCGCCTCGATGCCGGCGCGAATCATGTCGCCGACACGGGCGTGACGGGCCCACACCTTGTCCATGCCTTCCTCGCGCAGCATCGCGAGACCTTCCTGCAGCGCGAACATCACCTGCACGGCCGGTGTCGTCGCCGTCTGGTTCTTGTCCTGAGACTTCTTCTCACGACCGAAGTCGAGGTAGAAGCGGGGGTTGGTGGCGGTCTCGGCACGCGCAAACGCTGCCGCGCTGACAGCGAGCATCGCGATCCCTGGCGGAGCCATCCAGCCTTTCTGCGAGCCGGTCACGAGCACGTCGATACCCAGCGCGTCCGTCTCGAGCGGGAGGCAACCCGCGCCGCTGACGCTGTCCACCGCGAGCATCTTGCCCCGGCTCTTGACCACACCCGCGATTGCCGCGAGGTCATTGGTGACACCGGACGACGTCTCGTTGTGAGTCACGAACACGGTGGTGATCTCGGGGTGCTCGGCGAGCGTGCGCTCGACGTCCTCGGGATCGATCGGCTCGCCCGCGGGAACCGTCAGACGGACAACCTCGGCGCCGTAGACATCGCCGATCTTCGCCCAGCGCTCGCCGAACGAGCCCATGGCACAGAACAGCGCCTGCTCACCGGGGCTGAGGAGGTTGACGACGGTGGCCTCGAGGCCGCCGGTGCCACTGCACGGGTACAGCAGGATGTCGTTCTCAGTGTGCAGCGCCCAGCGCAGTCCACTGATGACGTCATCCATCACCGCGGCAAACTCCGGGCCGCGGTGGTTGATCATGGGACGGCTCGCGGAGCGGACCACGCGAGCGGGGAGCGGGGTCGGGCCGGGAACGCGGAGCTGTGGTTCACCCATGCGCCGAAGTCTACCGAAGGCCGCGTTGGGGACCGCCCCAACCGCGCCGAGGTGGTGTTTGCCCCTCGCGAGATGTGGTGCTGGCGCTCTTTTGGCACCATCCCCAGACTGCATACAGTTGCGGCATGGGGCACGCCGCGATCCGCCCGATGCAGCCAGCTCGCGCTTCGGACGCTGAGGGATCGCGCCGAGCGTGGGCAACAGCGCTGGCGATTGCACTGACGGCCATCGTCCCGGGGGCCGTCCTCCATCCGGACCGAGTTCCCGCAGCGGCGGCTCGATGAACCGAACACGGTTCGCGTACACCGCCGCCGTTGCGACGACGGCGGTGTACGTCGCCTTCGGCCTGCTGTACCTGACACCCCTGACGCCCGCCGGCGTGTCACACGACGCGGGCGGGGTATCGGTGGCGTTCTTTGTCCTGCCCCTGGTCGCGTTTGCGCTGGTCGGCGGACTCGTCGCTGCGAAACGTCCGGAGAATCCGGTGGGCTGGCTCGTGCTGGCCGCAGCCGCTCTTCTTGGCGTCGGGGCACTCACCAGCCTAGTCGGCTCGCTGTTGATCCACGCGGGCAACCCGGCCGGCCCGTGGATCGCACTTGGCGGACTCCTCATTGGTAACGGCGTAACGCCCACCACCGCGTGTTTCGTTCTCGCCGTGCTCGTGTTTCCCGACGGACGCATGCGGTCGCGGCTCTGGCGCGCGGTCGGTGCTGGGGAGGTCTTGCTGGCCGTTGTCGCCCTCGCTTTCGGCGCCGTGAATCCTGCGCCCGGCGCTCTTGGCATTGGTTACGCCGGCAGTCCGGACGTGAACGCGACGAGTCCCCTGGCTGTCCCGGGCGCCGAAGGGGCTGTCGACGCGTTCACGGCCATCACAACGCCGATGTACTACGCCCTCGCGCTGCTCGCCTTCGTATCGGTGTTCCTTCGGCTCCGCGGTGCTGACGCCGAGCGCCGGCTGCAGATCAAGTGGTTTGGCGCAGGGGCCGCCGTCTCGCTGGTGTGCAATGAGATCACCAACTTCCTGCCTGCGCCGACGAACGCGGCACCAGCTCTGCTGGCGGTGATCAGCGCGCTGGCGCTCGCCGCAGGCGTTGCATTGCCTGGTGCTGTGGCTGTTGCGGTTCTCAAGCATCGCTTGTACGACATCGATCTCGTCATCAGCCGCACCCTGGTGTACGGCTCACTCGCTGTGTTCATCACCGCCGTGTACGTCGGGATTGCCGTGGGTATCGGCGCGCTCATCGGTGGAGGTGGCAAACCCAATCTGGTGCTGTCAATCGTGGCGACGGCGATCGTCGCAGTCGGGTTCCAGCCGGCACGCGAGCGCGTGCAGCATGTGGCCAACCGACTCGTCTACGGCACTCGCGCGACGCCGTACGAGGTGCTGTCCCAGTTCTCGGCGCGTGTTGCCGAGTCGTACGCGGTGGACGACGTGACGCTCCGCATGGCCCGGGTTCTCGCCGAAGGAACCGGCGCTCAGCGCGCTGACGTGTGGTTGCGCAATGGGACCGTGTGGCGAGAGGCAGCGGTCTGGCCTGCAGGAGCCGAGCCCGCCGAGTCGATCCCGGCAGTCGATGGAACCCTGCCGAGTATTCCAGGGGCCAGCCGGCTGATCGAGGTCCGCCACCAGGGGACGATCCTGGGTGCGCTCGGCGTGACCAAGCGGAGCGGCGAATCACTGACACCGGTTGAAGAACATCTGCTCATGGACCTTGCCGGGCAGGCCGGGCTCGTGCTCCGAAATGTAGGCCTGACGGCAGACCTGCAGGCGCGGCTCGACGAGCTCCGCGCTTCCCGGCAGCGTCTCGTCACCGCGCAGGACCAGGAGCGCCGCCGCCTCGAGCGCAACCTGCATGACGGTGCCCAGCAGCATCTCGTCGCCATCAAGGTGAAGCTCGGGCTGGCCGAGATGCTCCTCGCTCGGGATCCCGTCCGTGCCCAGCAGACGCTCGATCAATTGAAGTCCGATGCCGACGAGGCGCTCGAGACGTTGCGCGACCTCGCTCGCGGCATCTACCCGCCACTGCTTGCCGACAAGGGGCTGCGGGTGGCGCTGGAATCGCAGGCGCGGAAGGCGACGGTTCCGGTAACGATCGAAGCCGACGGGATCGGCCGCTACCCGCAGGACATCGAGGCCGCGGTGTACTTCTGCATGCTGGAAGCGCTGCAGAACATCCAGAAGTACGCGCACGCGTCGCACGTCTCCGTCCAGCTGCGGGAAGACGACGCGAGAATCACGTTCTCGATCATCGACGACGGATGCGGCTTCGACGTTGCATCGATGAAGCGTGGCGCCGGGCTGACCAACATGGCCGATCGCCTCGATGCGCTGGAAGGCGACTTGCATATCGCCTCGTCGATCGGCACGGGGACGACGATCAGTGGATCGCTCGCGCTGGTGGAAAAGGCGGTCGCCTAACGCGCCCTTAGAGCCAGGTGGTCGCCAGCCACACGGTGACGCCCGCGAGAGCGAGGAGTCCGATGTTGAGTCCGATCACCTTGACCTCGCCCCTGCTGAGGTGTACGTAGAGCGCCCCAACTTGAACCAGCACGAATCCCACGGCCGCGGCCAGCGCCAGGCCCACCGCGATTCCGGTGAGCGGCGGCAGGATCAAGCCCACAGCGCCCAGCACCTCGAGCGCGCCGATGGTCCGGATGAATGGCAGAGGGAACATGTCCACCCAGCCCATCATCGGCCGCAATTGATCTTTGGACCGGACGATCTTGAGCGCACCCGAATACAGGTAGAGCACAGCCAGAAGTCCGCCGACGATCCAGTACGCAAGCTTCATGACTGACACCCTCGCATAGTCGGTGCGACCTAGAGCGGAATGTCGTCGTAGACGGATCCACGTCGTTGATACGGCTGCTCGTGGCGCGTCTCGGGTCGCACTCGCCGCCGCCGCCGGCGCCGCCGGATGGCAGCGCGCTGCAGCCACATCACACCGCCGAACAGACGCACGACTACCGCGATCAGCACAACAAGCACGCGCGCGACGGCGTCGCGGAACAGGAGCACCAGGCCCACCGCGACGATCGCGAGCAGCCACAGGATCACCGGTGCGAACTGAAATCCACTGGTCCCCGGCAGCGCGGCTGAGGCCGGCTTGAATGCACCAGGTGCCACCGCGGCTGGATGATCGGTCCGCCATGCGCGGATCGCATTCCGCCGGGCGATGATCGAGGGCATGTATGCCTCGACGCCATTGCGCACACCCGCCGCCACGTCCTGACGGAACGAGGTCGTTGCCATGAGCGCCGCATCGCTCTGATTGCTGAGATATCCCATCTCCACGGTGGCGACGGGCACCCGTGACTTGATCCAGGCGGGATCGCCGAGATCGATGCCGCCACTCGGCACACCGTCGGAGGTGACCTGGGCGGCAAGTCCGTCGCTCACCACCTGCGCGAACGATGCGCTGGACGTGTTCGGATAGAGCACGAGCGAGCCGCGGGTATGTGCGTTCGCAGCAGTCGCTGCCGCGACACTGATGACCAGAGCCGAGTGATGAGCGGCAGCGATCTGCTCGCGTCGCGCCGCTGACACATACACGTCAGTGCTGCGCGTCAAGCACCACGTCCACCAGGTCGGCGCGCAGCAACACCGCGAGCCGGTTGCTGACATCGAGGTCGACATCCTTCTCCATCAGGCCGTTGACCCCGATCGCGCCGGGGTCGAACGGAACGCTCGGATGCGCAGGCGTGGGCTGCCCACCGAAGGCGGGATCCACCGTCACGACGATCGGGACAGGCGCCTTGGTGGCCGCCGCGAGGACATGGGGCGTCGGGCCGAGGGCAGCCACGAGAATCGCGGCGACCGGGGCTATGGCAAGGATGTGGAGAAAACGAGCCCGGGAAACGCGCATGCGCTTGCGGCCCAGTATAGGAGCGGCGTGTCAGCAAAACCGCCTCGGGAAGCGTTGGGATGGATGTGATTGCGGCAGCAGGCGTCGTTCAGGCGGGCGAGACAACACCCGAGCGCACCTTTGAGGCAATCGCGGTCCCGGACGCCAGGCGGCTCTACTCGCTCGCGCTGTCGATACTCAGAGACGAGGGCGAGGCTGAGGATGCGGTTCAGGAAGCGCTGCTCAAGGCCTGGCGGTCCTGGGACTCGGTATCCGCCATGGACCGACCGGGTGCGTGGCTGACGCGGGTCTGCGTCAACCACTGCATCAGCCGGCGGCGGCACCTTCGTTCGCGAGGGTGGCCGCCGCTTGCGCTGATCGAGGACGCAGCGCGTGACACCGATCCGAGCGCGGGCGCGGACTTGGTCGACATCGATCGCGCATACCGCCAGCTCTCGCTGAGACAGCGCGCCGCAATCACGCTCAACTACCGGCACGGCTACTCCGTGGAGGAGTGCGCCGTCTTCATGGGCTGCAGGCCCGGCACTGTGCGAGCCCACCTCGCGCGTGCGCTCGTCACATTGCGAAAGGAGCTCGGTGATGGTTGACGTCGACCCCGGATTGGACACGAAGCTGCGCGCGTTCTTCGACCACATCGAGGCGTCCACTCCGCCTTCGGCTCTTGCCGACATCACCACACCCGCACCCACGCGCAGGCGACGGACGATCAATGTGGTGGCCGGCCTCGCGGCGGTCGCGGTTGTTGCCGCGGGTATCACGCTGTTCGCCGTCGAGCTGGGAAACCACCGCGGCCCAGCAAAGTCCTCATTGCCGGCGTCGGCTGCGCAGCTCAAGAGGATGCCGCTACTCGGCAACGGAGGGATTCCCAAATCCGCCCATGTGCTGATCCCCCTGACGCGGGGCCATGGATCGGCGCGACTGAAGACGTTCGTCCCGGCCGGTGAGCTGCTCCTGCAGCTCGATTGTGCCGGTCCAGGCTCTTTCAAGATCACTTCCACCAACGGTGTGGTCGACAACACGGTCGAGCACTGCTCGACGTCCTCTGGCGTCACGACGCTGACGGCCGAGGGCAACAATGCCTACAACGGAAAGCAGTGTCCATCGAATGCTGATTGCGGCAACGGATACGACGACAAGCCGTTGACCCTCGAGGTCGAGGCCGCCCCGGCGACGTCGTGGGAGATCCTTGTCGCCGAGACGACGGTTTGGTTTCCCGCAGCTCCCGCCCGTGCAGCCTGACTACCAGGTACTTGTCCCGCTCACCTACGGCGCGGGCTCAATCACGATGCCAACCTTCAGCGTTGCCCCAGACGAGTACATCAGGGCCAGCATCATTTGCAACGCGGGTGCTTCGGGGGACAGTCTTCAGATCGCGCCCAATCCGCTTTGGCCCAACGGGCAGCAGGTTTCATGCCTCGTGTTCAACTCGGACGGATCGATCACGGTGAATGAATTTGGGCCTGCCGTTCCCAATTCCGGCACCGATGGACTTGGCCCAATCAGTCTGCAATTGGAAGCCGGGCCGTCGGTCAACTGGCAGGTCGAAGTCACCGCTGGCCCCTCGGGGATCATCCTGCCCGAGCTGGGCAACCAGGGGCCGGTGACTCAGAGCGTTGGCGTGGCGCCTGCGTCCATGGGAACCGGATCCGAGGTGCTGCCGTCCTTCACCACAGACAAGGACTACACCATGGCCTTCTCGTGTGCCGGCGCGGGATCCCTGACGATCACTATCGGAGGCGTCCCCTACGTCGCGACGACCCAATGCGGCGGTCACACGGGCTGGTTCACGCCGCCCAACCAGGTTCCCGGTAAGCCACTCTCCCTCTCCGTCGAGGCTTCACCTTCCGTGGCATGGGAGATTCAGCCCGAGCAGGTCTATGGCTCAACCTGGGGCGCCGGCGGGCCCAACATGTCCAACAACAGTTGAGTCGTCGCCTCCAAGCGCCCGGCGCGAAGAAGCGCTAGCGGATCTCGGCGAACGGCAGCAGCGCGATATGGCGCGCCCGCTTGAGAGCAACTGTCAACGCCCGCTGATGACGCGCGCACGTCCCGGTCATCCGTCGCGGCAGGATCTTGCCCCGCTCCGACAGGTACCGGCGCAGGCGCGTGACCTCTTTGTAGTCGATGAAGTCGATGTGCTCGAGACAGAAGCTGCACACCTTGCGGCGGCGGCGGTCGAAATCAGGCATGGGTCTCCAACCTAGAACGGAATATCGTCGGGGTCGACGTCGCCACCGCCGGCCGGAACGGAGACGGGAACGGCGCCGCCACCCGACTCACCGGACGGCGCGCCTTCCTGACGGCCGGTGCTGTCAAGGAACTGCACGTCGTTGGCGTTGACCTCGGTCTTGTAGCGCTTCTGACCGCTCTGTGCGTCATCCCACGAGCGCGTCTGCAAGCGTCCCTCGACGTAGATGAGGCGGCCTTTCTGCAGGTACTGCGCGGTGGTCTCGGCGAGCTTGCGAGTGCCCTGGTTCCAGACGACCACGTCGTGGTAGTCGGTGAACTCCTTGCGCTCGCCGGTGGCGGGATCACTGCCGTATCGATTGGTCGCGAGCGCCAGGTTGCACACGGCGGTGCCGCTCGGCGTGTAACGGAGCTCGGGGTCGCGGGTCAGCCTGCCGATGAGCATCACGCGATTGAGGGAACCCGCCATCACACATCTCCTTCGTCGTCATCGATTGCCGAGGGCACGTCGTCTGCTTCCAGATCGTCGTCCCCACCCACGGACCCAGCACCGACAGTATCCGCGTCTGCGCGATCGATTTCACCCTCGGGCTCCACGGGGCCCTGCACCTCTTCGATCTCGGCCTCGGGCTCCGGCATGGGACCTTCGTGCACCACGATGAGGTGGCGGAAGACTGTGTCGTGGATCCGAAGCGCGCGCTCGATCTCCGCGACCTTGCTGCCGTCGAGATGGAAGACCACCAGCACGTAATGGCCCTCGCGGAGCCGCTTGACCTCGAAAGCAAGCCGGCGCTTGCCCCAGAGCGTGGTCTTGACGACCTCGCCGCCCTGCGACTCGATCAGGGCGCGCACCGATTTGACGGCAACGCGCACCGCGTCATCCTCCAGCTCCGGCCGGACGATGTACATGAGTTCGTAGTCACGCACCATGCGTGGCACCTCCTTTCCTCTGGGCTTGCGACGCCCGGGGTGCTGCGGCTGCCGAGGTGATCAGGCAGTCGCGATCCGGGCGCAGGAAAGCGTTATGTGGAAACGCCTCTCGATGAGAAGCGTTTGCAGTGTAGCAGGCGCCGGTCTGAGATCCGCCCGACAGCTGGTGTCAGTCGAGGAGGAACTGCTTGGGCAGCGTCGTCAGGTTGCGACACCCGGTCTCCGTCACGACGACGAGATCCTCGATCCGGATGCCCCCGAGGCGCGGGTCGTACAGCCCTGGCTCCACGGTGATCACGTCACCGACCTCGAGGACGACATCCGCCTCGCTGATCCGTGGGTACTCGTGAATTTCGAGCCCGAGCCCATGTCCCGTCCCGTGGATGAAGCGTGCGTCGCTCTGGATGTCGCGATAGGCCTTGGGAAGTGAGCCATAGCCGTGCTTCTTGAACACCTCGCAGCACGCGAAGTGGACGTCACGGCCATTCGCTCCCGGGCGCACCGTGTCGAGCCCGGCCTGTTGTGCCTCCAGCACCGCCTCCCACATCCGCATCACCTCTGCCGGCGGCGTGCCGCGCGCAACGGTGCGTGTCATGTCGCCCCAGTACCGGGTGCGCTTGTCGAATGGATAGATGTCGAGCACGATCGGCAGGCCCTCACGAATGACATCGCTCTCGGTCCGGTGAGGGTCTGCTGACTCCGGGCCACCGCAGCAGATCGAGTCGACGGTGCTGTTGCCGTTCTCCAGCAGGTTGCTTTCAACCGTGTAGATGAGATCCGCGCTGGTGAGGTTCCGGCCCTCGTGCTGCAGCAACCCGTCGCGGATCTCCGCGGCGGCGATGAGGTCGATCGCCTTCTGGAGCGCTGTCATGCCGGCGTTCTCTGTGGCGGTGATCCACTCGACCTCCTGTGGAGTCTTGATCCGGCGGCGCTGCTGGTAGATGTCGTTCCGTGGCCGGACGTCGACGTCGTGCTGGCGCAGATGATCGGCCAGCACCGTTGGGAAGTCGGCATCAACGTCCACTGCGCTCAGCGCGTGCTTGCGACACACCGCCTCGACCATGGCCGCCCAACCGTCGTACTCGTTGCCACCCGGCCGCGCAGGTGCCATGTCCAGCTCGACGATGCTGCGCACCGCGCCGACGGATGCCTCCTTACGGGCACGGCCCTCCTCGAGCGCGCTCGTCCAGAGCACGGTGTCATCGCCGCCATGGTCGACGACCACGACGGGGTCGGGGACCAGAAATCCGGTGCGATACAGGATGTTGGGGTGGTGATAGCTCTCACCGAAAAGCAGTACGGGCCGATCGTCACTCATGTGGCGGAGCGTACCAGCCAGGTGTCACGCTCTCGCCGTGAGCGAGCAGCCGGACCAGTCTCAGCGCAGCGCTGGAATTGGCTGGTTTGTCGCAGGGTATGCGGGCGTGGCGGGCTTCTTCCTGCTCGAGGCGTCAACCCGGCAGCGTGGTGCGGCGTCGAGCCTGGTCGCCTCGCGGGACGATCGCGGAACGACTCGCATGATCGTTGCGGCATATGCGACGGCAGCAGTCGTGGCGCCCGTGGTGCGGATGATCCGCAAGCCTCAACTGCCGCCTGCCACAGCGCCGCTTGGGTTGGGCCTGGAAATGGCCGGGCTCGGGCTGCGAGCCTGGTCGATGCGAACGCTCGGCGGCTCGTACTCGCGAACGCTTCGCGTCCAGGGCGCGCAGCAGGTGGTCGACCGTGGACCGTACCGGTTCATCCGTCATCCCGGTTACGCGGGATCCCTCATGATTTGGACAGGATTCGCATTAACATCGCGCAGCTTCCCGGTGGTGGAGATCGTCGGCGGGTTGCTGGGCCTTGCGTATCACCGTCGCGTCGGCGCTGAAGAGGCACTGCTGCGTCGCGAGCTTCCCGGGTATGTCGCGTACGCCAAGCGCACCCGGAGGCTGATCCCGTTCGTCTGGTGAGCGTCACCGCCACGATGCGTATGGAGACGCGTTGAGCGTTCCGCCGGGTTTTCGTCCCGCTGATGAGGCCGAGGTGGTGCTGGCGTTCTTGCGCGGAGAGGTCACCTCGCGGCGCTTCGGGGACGCCGCGAGGCGCGCGCTTGAAGAAGCAGGGGGGCTCGAACTCGTGCGAAACCCTGATCTCGCGTCGGAGGCGGAGAACCGAGCGCGGGTGCAGGCTCTGTCTGCGGCCAGGGGTTGGCCGGATGCCGAACTCTTCGAGGGATTCCCGGCGGAGGTGGAGTGGTACCACGGGGTGCTGAGTCCTGGCGATCTCGAGCGGGTGCGCTTCATCGACTACTCCTACTGGAATGAGCTTTCCGGGGGGTCGCGGCGGCCGATCGATGTCCTTCCAACACTGCGGTCGGGGAGGCTGCCGAGATGGCTCACCGAGCTCGGAACAAGTTGGTGTTTCGAATTTGCAGCTGAGCTGGCGACAACCCGGGTCGTGGAAGATCTCATCGTCATGGCGCCGCTCGACCTCTCGGGCCTTGTCCTGCTGGAAGGCCACGCGCGTCTCACGGCCATCTTCGTCGGCGGGCTCCAGCGTCGCCTCACCGTCCGCGCATACCTCGGGCTGTCGGCCGCGGTCAGACAGTGGACCTGTTACTGATGGCTGGACAGCCGGAGATCTCACCCGGACAGCGAGCGTGAATGGTGGTCAGCGGGGGACTCGAACCCTCGACCTCGCGGATGTGAACCGCGCGCTCTAACCAGCTGAGCTAGCTGACCCCGGGGCAGAAGTCTAGGTCAGTCCCCGACCAGCTTCGTGTAGCCGGCCTCGTCGAGCAGGTCGCCGCCGTCGTCGCTGGCGCTCTCGAGACGGAGCATCCAGCCTTCACCGTACGGGTCCGAGTTCACGAGCTCTGGAGCATCCGTCAGTGCGGCGTTGACCTCAGCCACGACGCCGGTCACCGGTGCGTACAGGTCCGAGGCCGCCTTCACCGATTCGATGGCGCCGAACTTCGTGCCCGCTTTGACCTCGGTTCCCACGGTTGGGAGCTCGAGGAAGATGACGTCACCGAGCTGGGCCTGGGCGTGATCGGTGATCCCGATCTTCGCGTTCGAGCCCTCGACGTGGACCCACTCGTGACTGGGGCTGAACCGGTAGTTGGAGAGGTCGGCCACGTTCAGGCTCCCTTGGGGCGGCGATAGAAGGGCAGCGGCACCACCGTTGCCGCGGCGGCGGTGCCTCTGATATCGACGGTGAGGGCGGCGTCCGGCGGGACGTCGCCGTCCAATGATGCGGTGGCGATCGAGTGATCAAGAGTGAAGCTGTAGGTCCCGCTCGTCACGTCGCCGGCCGGCTCGCCGTCGACGAGCACCTGCTGCCCGTGGCGGGCGATCGCCCTCCCCTCGAGCGTGATGCCGACGAATCGACGCGGCGGGTGCGAGGGATCGAGGTCCTTCAGCGCGTTGCTCCCGATGAAGTCGCCTTTCTGCAGCTTCACCGTCCACGCCAGCGCGCAGCTGTACGGGTCGGTGGTGTCGTCCATGTCCTGGCCGTAGAGGCGCAACCCTGCCTCGAGGCGGAGCGTGTCGCGTGCGCCGAGCCCGCAGGGAATCAGGCCATCCCCGGCACCAGCCGCGAGCAGCGCGTCCCAGAGACCCGGGGCATCCGCCGCCGCCACGTAGAGCTCGAATCCATCCTCTCCGGTGTATCCCGTCCGCGAGACAGACGCCGGCACGCCGGCGACCGTGCTGTCAGTGGCGTGGAATGGGCGCAACGCAGCGACGTCGTCGGTGCACATGCCGTTCACGAGCGCGACCGCCCTGGGGCCCTGCACCGCGAGGAGCGCCACGTCATCGCTGACGTCCTCGAAGGTGCTGCCTTCGCTGTGATCTCCCATCCAGGCAACGTCCTTGGTCCGGCACGCGGCGTTGATCACGACCATGTAGCCGCCCGCCTCGCGGTACACGACCACGTCATCCACGATCCCGCCTGCCTCGTTGCACATCACCCCGTAAAGGGCCCCGCCGATCTCGAGGCGGGCGACATCGTTGGTGACGAGCCGCTGCACCACATCCAGCGCGCCATCCCCACCGAATCGCACCTCGCCCATGTGGGACAGGTCGAACAGCCCGCACCGGGTTCGAACGGCGATGTGCTCCTCGCGTATGGTCGAGTACTGCAGGGGCATGTCATACCCGCCGAACTCGACCATGCGTGCTCCAGCCGCGATATGCCTGTCGTGGAGCGGAGTTCGCAAGGCCATGGGCTCGCGAGTGTAGTACGTTCCCAGACCGCTCCTAAATGATCATTGCCCTCATCGTCGTGGCGGCCGTCGTGGTCGTCCTCTGCGCCGCTCTGCTGGTCGCGCGCCACCGCACCTTCGGTGTGTCCTTGCCCCGGGTTCGTGGCAGGCTCTCGCTGGCAGGCCTGGCGGCGCCGGTGACCGTCGGCAGGGATCGCTGGGGCGTGCCCCACGTGAACGCCACCTCCATGGAGGACGCCGCGTTCGCGATGGGCGTCGTCCACGCCCAGGACCGTCTCTGGCAGATGGAGGTGACCCGGCGGGTTGCCACCGGGCGGATCAGCGAGTTGATCGGCACCGAAGGCGTGAACATCGATCGCTTCATCCGGCGCGTCGGCCTCCATCGGGTCGCCCGCGACGAGGAGCTGCGCCTTGCCCCTGAGGCGCGACGCATGCTCAAGGCGTACGCCGCCGGGGTGAACGCGATTGCGCAGTCGGGCCGGGCGCTGCCGCTCGAGTACCGCTTGCTCGGCGCGACGCCGGAACCCTGGGAACCGATGCACAGCCTCGCCACGTTGAAGCTGCTCGCGCTCGGGCTCAGCATGAACTGGGACACGGAGCTGCAGCGTCTGGAGCTGCTCCGCGCGATCGGCCCCGAGCACGCCGCCCGCCTCGACATCGTCTACCCCGACGCCAACCCGACCATCCTCGCGAAGACGGTGAAAGCCGCGGGCGGCAGCGACACGCGTTCCCAGCTCCTGTCGATGTTCCGCGAGGCGGCGCGCTGGATCCCCACCGCCGGCGGCATGAGCAACTCGTGGGTTGTCTCCGGGGAACGCACCGCCACCGGGCGGCCGATCCTCTGCAACGACCCGCACCTGGTCCCGGGAATGCCGTCGATCTGGTACGCGGCCCACATCACGGCCGGTGAGGACTTCGAGTCGACCGGCGTGACCATGCCGGGCATGCCGTTCGTGATCATCGGCCACAACAAGCGCGTCGCCTGGGGATTCACCAACTCCTTCGCGGATTGCCAGGACCTGGTGATCGAGGAGTTCGAACTCGCCGGCAGCGGAGCGATTTCGCACGGAGCGAGGTTTCGAATCGACGCGAAGGCTGCGCGAGATCATCCATGTCAAGGGCTCGTCCGACGTCCTCGAGGAGGTGGTGGTCACCCGTCACGGCCCCGTCGTCGAACGGATCGAGGATCCCGAGCGGTCGATCTGGCGCGGGCTTGCCCTCCAATGGACGGCGCTCCAACCCGGCGGTGCCGCCGAAGGGCTGCTCCGCCTCCAGCGCGCCGGTGACTGGAAGAGTTTCAAGGAGGCGTTCACGCCCTTCGATGCCCCGTCGCAGAACGTGGTGTACGCCGACGTCGACGGCCACATCGGCTATCTCCTCTGCGGGCGGATCCCGGTCCGCAAGTCGAAGCCGAGCGGCCTGCCCGTCCAGGGGTGGACAGGCGACGCGGTGTGGACGCGATACCTGACCCCGGACGAGGTGCCGCAGCTCTTCGACCCGCCAGAGCACCAGATCATCACCGCCAACAACCGCATCGCGGGGGAGAACTTCCCCTTCTACATCGGCACCGACTACATGTCGGGGTATCGCGCCCTGCGCATCGGCGAACTCCTCGGCGAACGTGTCGTCGACCTCGCGTACATGGCTCGCGCCCAGATGGATCTCGTCTGCCCCCCTGCCCGGCAGGTCGTCCGGTTGCTCGGAGCGATCCGCTGTGAGAATCCCAACGCCGAGGCGGCGCGCCACCGCCTTGCCGCGTGGGACGCCGTGATGGACCCGCATCGCGTCGAGCCGACCATCTATGAAGCGTTCATGGCCCGGCTCGCCGAGCATTCGCTGAGCCCGGTCTGCGGCAATGCCTGGCGCATCCTGGCCGGGGTCGATCTCACCCATCCCGTCTTCCAGTACCCGGGGAACCTGGCCGGCAGACTAACCCCACTCCTCATCGAGCGCTGGGAGCTGGGCGACGACGGCCTCTTCGAGGGGCTCACCTCCTGGGCGGAAGTGGTGGCGAAGTCACTGGACGATGCAATGACCGATCTTCGCGGGCGCTTCGGACGCAGCACCCGTCGCTGGACCTGGGGCCGGGTGCACCGCCTGGAGCTCATCCATCCGTTCGGGCGCCGGCGCGGACTGGCCTGGTTCTTCAACGCACCATCGGTCCGGGTCGGCGGCAACACCGACACGGTGCTCGCAACCTCACAGGTCCCGGGGCAGCCATTCGAGACGCGCCTGTCCGCGCCGTCCTGGCGCCAGGTGATCGACGTGGGCAGGTGGGACGCGAGCGGTGGCATCCATCTCCCCGGCCAGTCCGGGCAGCCGGGATCACGGCACTACCGCGACCTCTCGCGCCGCTGGAAGACGAACCGGCAGTTCCCGCTGTACTGGAGCGCACAGGAGGTGCGCCGCCACGCGCGGACGAGACTCGTCCTCGAGCCGCTGCAGTCCCCGCACGCAACGGAGCCCGGGGGGCGAACATAGGGTTCGTGACCCATTCGGATCAGCGCGGGATCGTGCGCGGCTGCTGCCTCGGGCTGCTGCTGCTCCTGATCCTCATCGCCGGCTCGGTCTTTGTGGCCGATCGCGCGCTCGCGGCTCCAGTGCTCGGCGCGCCTCCCGCTGGGCCGTCACACGGAGCGACCGAGGCCGCGATCGCAGTGGCCCTGGGGAAGGAGATGGCGGAGCAGCTCATCAACACGCCGCATGGCGTGGTCGTGCTGAGCGAGCAGGACCTCACGGTCCTCGCCGACGCCAACAATCCGCATCCCACCGAGTACCGGAACATCCAGGTGCGTGTGCGCGGCGGCCTCGTGGTGGTGTCGGCGCAGATTTCGGCCGGCCCCTTCACGCCAACCGGCGTGGTGCACATCAGTCTCTCGCTCAAGCCCGGGCCGAACGGACCGGTGATCGCCGCGCAGGTCCCGGAGGTCGACATCGGCACGCTGGGTCTGCCGGGATTCGCCGGCTCCGGGCTGGTCTCGCAGATCGACGATGCCCTTTCCCTGGACCGTCTCTTCGCGATTGCGCCGGAGCTCAGCCCGCTCCGCTCGGATATCGAATGCATCGCCGTGGTGTCGACCGGCGTCGCAGTGGGCGTGCACCTGCCGCTGGTAGCGGCTGACCCCTCGTCGTGCGGGTGATCTAGGAGCGGCGCTCCGGGGGGACCACGGCGAGGACGAACGTGGCGTGGCTCTGTACCTGCGGATAGTTGCCGAGTGGCGAGCCGTCACGTGGATCTGCAACCTCTCCGAAGAGATCAAGCGGCCCACGGGTGGCCAGCGCTCCCTCGAGCCATGCGGAGCCGTCGCGCCCAGTGGCGGCGAGTGCTCCCGCAAGCCAGAACGTCGGAAAGACGAACGGCGCGCAGGGATCGGCGAGCGTGTCGGCCTGGCTCTCGTGACGGTCGATCAGGCCACCACGGGCGAGCCGCTCCACGATCAGATCGAGCGTCGGATCGATCCGTTCCTTGAAACGCTCCAGGCCGGTGAGCAGCGCAGCCTGGCTCAACGCGGCGTCCGCGCCACCGCCATCGAGGTGGATCTCCATCGCGCCACCGCTCGGACCGATTGCGTCCGTCGCAGCGGCGGCCGCACGTCGCCATTGCTCGGCATCCCCCGCAACGAGCCGCCGGTCGGCCAGGGATGCGGCTCCCGCCAACCCACTCACCGCGGTGAGCAGCGAGTGCGTGTAGCGCCGCAGCGCTCCGCGGATCTCCCAGATCCCGTTGTCGGGCTCACGCCAGTGATCGACCAGCCAGCCGGCGAGGATCGGCACTGCTTCCGCGAGCTCTCGCGGCAGCGCGCCAAGGTCGGCCAGCGTGGTGGCGAGCTCGATCACCTCTCCAGGGACGTCGAGCTGTGCTTGCAGCGCTGCCCCGTTTCCGATCCTGACGGGGCGCGCGCCGCCGTAGCCCGCAACCTCGGCGGCCTCGGCCTCCTCCGGGGCTGCGGTGCCATCGACGCGGACGAGCGGCCGCGGTCCGGATTCGACAACCACGCTGCCGATGAAGGCGCCGAGCGAGCGCCCTGCCTCCGTGAGGCCGAGCCGGAGCAGTGCCAGAGCCGCGAGCGACGAGTTACGCAGCCAGCAATACCGGTAGTCCCAGGTGCGACTGGACCCGGGCCACTGCGGCAGTGAAGTCGTCGGGGCGGCGACGATGCCTCCGTTGCGCTGGCGCAGGCCGAGCAATACGGCTGCTGTCGTCTCCAGAAGGCCCTCGACGTGGGGCAGCGCGGTTGCGCCGCTGAACACTGGGACCTGCTGATGCCACGCAGAGACGGTTGCCGCTATCGACGGCGCGCGCTCCGCAATGCCCGCTGTTGCCAGGGTGACGGTCGCCGGGCTCTCGGTCCGCACAAGGAACGCGGACCTGGTCCCGCTCGCATAGGGCTTCCACTCCGACGGTGCATGGATCGCGACCCCGGCACCGCCGTCAACCTCGACCACGTTGCCGAACGTTCGCAAGGAGCCGCCGCGGCCAGGCCAATCGGGTGCGGTGACCGTGACCGCCACTGCCACGTCGTCCCCCTCCGCACGCAGCCTTCGAATCAGCAGCGGCCCCTCTCCGAGGTCCAGCGCGTCCTCAACGATCAGTCGAGCGGCGCCGACCTGCCACACGGTCTCGAGGACGAGCGAGCGCGGCAGGTATCGGCGCGAGACGACGAAAGCGTCATTCCAGGCCGGCCGCACGACGAAGCTGCCACCACGGTCTGCATCGAGGATCGAGAAGAACAAGGGATTCGAATCGATGCGCGGCCAGCAGAGCCACGCGACATTGCTGTCTGGGTCAATCAGCGCTGCCGTTCTCGAGTCAGCGAGCAGCGCGTGCTCGCCGATCGGATGCTGCATGGACGCAGCCTATAGCGACCAGCTGCCACAGGGCTGTGACTGCCCGATCAGGGAACGACAGTCACCGGCGGGATCGTGTCGGCGATGCTCGCAATCTTCTCGGCCCAGTTCGGATCGCTGGCGTAGTCAACGTTCATGCCGCGGAGCGTCGGACCGTGGAAGAACCGCCCGGTCGGCGTCAGGTAGTTGACCTCGATGAACTGCGCGACGTACTGGATGCACGCGTTGAAGCTCGAAAACGTCATCGCGTCGTCGAAGGGGTTCGCGTCGTCGGCGCCGAAGCCGAAGAGGTTGAACTTGTACTGCGCGATCGCGCTCGTTCCCCACGCGGATTCGAGGATCGCGTGCGCGACGAAATAGCGCGCGCTGACGTGGTATGTGGTTTCGGCCTGCATGAAGCTGGCGCCGAGGCCCGCAAGCGCCGAGCCCGCGAGGAACTGGTTGAGGCTCGCTGCCGTCTCGCCGCTGGGGATCGTGAGATTGGTGTCGACGGTGAAGAGCGGCCCTGGGACCGGCGGGTAGATCACGTCCCGGGCTCGTGCCTCGGCAAGAGCGGCCACCGCTGCGGCCAGTGCCTTCTGCGCCTGTGAGACCTGCTGATGCGCGGCGATGTCCGCGACGAGCAGGTTCTGGGTCTGCACCTTGATGATCGCCTGCTCGGTGCGGGCCTGTTCCTCCTCAGCACTGAGCTCGGTGAGATCCGCTGTGTGCTGCGCGAGCGTGCTGCTCGCCTTCTGCTCCTCCGCGCCGATGCGCGCCACCAGCTGCTGGCTCGCGGACGAGATCTCATTGACCTGCACGTCACGCTGGATCGCGGCGGCGATCGTGTTCGCCGAGATGATGTAGGCGAGGAGTGCCTGCGTGCCGCCGTTCTCGTACGACTGGCGGAGGTAGGCGGAGAGGTGGCCGCGGTCCGAGTCGAGCTGGGCGTCAACCGTCTTGAGCGTCGCCGTGTCAGCGGCGATGGTCACGTGGAGCGCGCCGATCTGCGTGTTGATCTGCGCCAGGTGCGCGTTGGCCGCGGCCAGCGCGGCGCGTGCGAGCGACAGAGCCTGGTCGGCATTGTTGGCAGCGTCCTTCGCGTTGTTCGCGTCCTTCGCCGCCGCTGCGGCGGCGGCCTGTGCCGCGCTCACTCCGGGGGACGGGCTCGCGGCAGCCGGCGCCGCGATCAGCGTCAGCAGGAGCGCGAAGGGAAGCGCCCAGGCGAGACGGTGACGGGCGAACGAAAACCGGGGGTGACGCATCGGGGCCAGTCTCCCATCGGGTGCTGGCGCGGCTTCCTGATGTCATCGCGCCGTGACCGTCCGTCACGACGGCGTCACACGAGCGCAGCCGGAATATCCAAAGGGCGTGGATTTCAGGGGCGCGCCCGACGCGCGTCCGGCCGGGTTAGGAGGCCTTGCGCTCCAGGAGCCGGCGGCGGATCTCATCCGGCGCGCCCAGCTCGACTACCGACCGAGGGCCGCACCCGGGGCAGATACGGTGCCCGCCGACGGATTCGCCATCAGCGCCGTAGTACAGCACCGAGAGCATCTCACCCTTGCAGGAAGGGCACCGGTCGGAGGTTTCGGCGTTCGTCTCCATCGCTCCATTGCATGATCGCACGGCGAAGGCAGTCCGGGGAGGCAATGCAGCCACCGTCACCGACCCGCCACGCGCGGCGGCGGGCGTTAGTCTCGGCGCCATGACGCCGCACCAGCCTGGCGACAGGGCCGCGACTCTGGACGCATATCTCGACGAGCTCGACCGCTGGTCACAGCGCCTGAACCTCACGTCGATCCCGCGTGATGAGATGTGGGAGCGGAACGTCGTGCAGGCGGAGGAGCTGCTCGAGGTGGCGGGTCCGGAGATCGGTTCCAGGGTCATCGACATCGGATCGGGAGGTGGCGTCCCGGGTCTGGTCATGGCGATTCTCAGGCCCGACCTGCGGATGACCCTCCTTGACGCCGACCGGCGAAAGAGCAGTTTCCTCATCCACATCGCCGGCCTGCTCGAGCTGCCGTCGGTCCACGTCGTCGCGGCTCGTGCCGAGGATGCGGCGCGCCAGGATCGGATGCGTGAGGCGTTCGACCTCGCGGTCTCCCGCGCAACGGCGCCACCAGCGGTTCTCTGCGAGCTGACGCTGCCCTTCCTCCGCGTCGGCGGCACGCTGTCCGCCCTTGTGAGCGACGCTCGGGCAGCGATCTCCGCGTGCACCGCGGCGGCGTCAGCCTGCGGCGGTGGGCTTCCCGAAGCGCCGTCGGACGGCATCCTGCGCGTGCGCAAGATCTCTCCGACGCCCGATCGGTACCCGAGGCGGGCCGGGACTCCGGGCCGCCACCCGATCGGCTAGAAGCGCGCCCGGATCGCGGCGATCGCGACCGCCCGTTCATTCCAGGGGATCTCGCCGCCGGCGGTCTCGAGCGTCTTCTCGTGCCCCTTGCCCGCGCACAACACCGTGTCCCCCGGCGCGGCTTTGGCCACAGCGAAGCCGATTGCCTCAACGCGATCGGGAATCACGAAGACGTTCGCGCCGCGAATCCCCCCGGCGGCCACCGCCCCGGCCGCGATCTGTTCCAGGATCAGGGCGCGATCCTCGCCGCGCGGGTCCTCGTCGGTGATGACGCTGACGTCGGCCAGGCGTGCGGCGGCCGCGCCCATAGCCGCCCGCTTCTCCACGTCGCGCTCGCCTGCTGAGCCGAACACCGCCCAGAGCTTCCCCGAGGTGGTCTGGCGGAGCTCGTGGAGCACCGTCTCGAGGGCGTCGGTCGTGTGCGCATAGTCCACCACCACCGCGAAGGGCTGGCCGAGATCCACCGACTGCATCCGGCCCGTCACCGCCTCAGCCGAACTCGAGACCTGAGATCGCCGCACCGAACTCCGCCCCGGTTGCGCAGGCCGCCGCAAGCGCGGCGAGTGCGTTGCGCACGTTGAATGTTCCGGCGATACGGAGCCGTACATCGGCCTCACCCCAGGGGGTGCGTGCGCTGAAATGCACGCCGTGCGGCTCGGCGACCACGTCGTCCGCGCGCAGGTCCGCGGTGACGCCGGGCAGGTCCGTGTACGTGATCCTCCGTGCGACCGGGATCTGCACGAGGATCGGGAACCCGAATTCGTCGCCTGCGTCGAGAACGGCGACGCCGTCTGACCGAGGCGACACGCGCTCGAGGAGCCGGGCCTTGGCAGCGAGGTAGCGGTCGCGGCTCCCGTGGAGCTCGAGATGCTCGGTGGTGATGCGCGTGAACACGGCGGCGCGGAACGCAACGCTGTCGACGCGGTGCATCTCGAGCGCGTGCGACGACGTTTCGAGAGCGACATGCGTGCAGCCGGAGGCGCGGATTCGCGCGAGCTCCGCCTGCAGCTCAGGCGCCTCAGGGGTCGTCTGTCGAGAGGGATTCGAGACGACTCCATCAGCCGTGCGGCGATCGACCGTGGTGATCGACGCCGCACTGATGCCGGCTGCGCGCCAGGCGTGCCAGAGGAGCGTGGCCGTCGTCGTCTTGCCGTCCGTGCCGGTGATGCCGGCCACGCAGAGCGCCCGGCTGGGATGGTCGTTGAAGGCATCGGCAAGCTGAGACAGGGCACTGCGAGCGTCGCCGACCAGGATCAACGCGGCCGCGCCAGGTGGAATGTCCGGCGGCCGCTCGGCAACAACGGCGACGGCGCCCCGGGCAACGGCGTCTGCGATGAACCGGCGCCCGTCTGCTCGAAGACCGGGGACGGCAACGAAGAGCGCCCCCGGCGTTACGAGCCGCGAATCGGACGCGATCGCGCCGATCTCGAGACCCTGTTGCGCGGAGGGCAGCGCCGCCTCGATCCCGGCTGCAGCGAGCAGAGCAGCGAGCGGGCGCGCCGTTTGCGTCGGATGCACCGTCGCAGTCTATGGTAGGGTCGCTCCGATCATGGCTGGAAAGAAGCAGAAGCGAGGCGGAGCGCCGGCATCGCTGGCCGACGCACTGAACGCGACACGCGCGGCGCATCGCCGCGTCCTTGCGCTCGCTGCGCGGCTCGAGGAGACCGAGCGAACGATCCTCGCGGCCATGGCTCCTGCCGCCGCCGCTCCGGCAGTCTCGAGCGCACCGGCCAAGGCCGCCGGCCGTTCGGCGAAGACGGCGGCGGCACCGGCCACTCCTGCAAAGCGTCCCGTGGGACGGCCGCGCAAGTCCACGACTGCCACAGCGCCCGCGAAGCGCGCAGTTGGCAGGCCACGGAAGACGTCCGCCGCCACCGCGGCTGCCAAGCGACCAGTCGGGCGGCCACCGAAGGCGTCGACGACGACAACAGCACCCGCCAAGCGTCCGGTCGGAAGGCCGAGGACGAGCCCCGCTGCCGACGCAGGGACGCCCGCGGGCGGAGCCGGTGGGCGCCGGCCGGTTGGCCGTCCGCGCAAGGGCTGAACCGAATCCAGACCCGCTAGGTCAGGTTTCGACCTGTTTTGGGTAGACTGGCTGCATGGCCAAGTCTTCCCGCGACGTTCTCGACGAAGCGCGTCGCACTGTCCCCGAGGTTTCCCCTCAGCAGGTTCGTGCTGCGGCAGGATCCCGCACGCTGATCGACGTTCGTGAGCGCAACGAGTTCGATGAGGGCTACGTCCCCGGTGCGATGCACCTCAGCAAGGGCTTCATCGAGACGCGCATCGAGGACGCTGTCCCCAGGCACGACACGCCGATCACGCTCTATTGCGCTGGAGGCGTTCGCTCACTGCTCGCGGCCCGCGCGCTGCAGGAGCTCGGCTACACGGACGTTCAGTCCATGGCAGGCGGGTACGGCGCCTGGAAGCAGGCCGGTTACGACTTCATCGTGCCTCGTGTGCTCACCGCACAGCAGCAGCAGCGCTACAGCCGCCACCTCCTGATTCCGGAGATCGGGGTCGAGGGGCAGGCGAAGCTGCTCGACGCCAAGGTGCTGCTCATCGGCGCGGGCGGGCTCGGCAGCCCGGCTGCGCTGTACCTTGCGGCCGCCGGGGTGGGCACGATCGGCTTCGTCGATTTCGACACCGTCGACCGGAGCAACCTGCAGCGCCAGATCCTCCACACCGAGGACCGGATCGGGATGCTCAAGACGGCTTCCGCACGGATCGCGCTCACCGCGCTGAACAGCGATGTCCGGGTCGTCGAGCACAACGTCGTGCTGAGCGGCGAGAACGCGCGCGAGATCTTCGACCAGTACGACATCGTCGTGAACGGGTGCGACAACTTCCCCACCCGATATCTCGCCAATGATGTTGCCATCTTTGCCAAAAAGCCGATGGTCGACGGCGGTATCTTCCGTTTCGAAGGGCAGGTCACCACCGTGGTCCCCTTCCAGTCGCCGTGCTACCGCTGCCGGTATCCATCGCCGCCACCGCCTGAGGAGGCGCCTTCGTGCGCCGAGGCAGGCGTGCTCGGCGTGCTTCCCGGAATCGTCGGCGTCCTGCAGGCGACCGAGGTGATCAAGCTGATCACCGGCGCGGGCGACCTGCTCACAGGACGGCTGCTGCACATCGATGCGCTCGCCATGAAGTTCCGCGAATTCCGTGTGCCGCGCGACCCGCAGTGCCCCGTGTGCGGCGAGAACCCGACGATCACCGAGCCGATCGACTACGAGGGTTTCTGCGCAGCGCCCGCCTCGGTTGCCACCGAAGCGGTCGGCGCGTCCGTCTGACCTGTACGGGGCCTAGCTGACCGGGGGCGACATGCCCTCGCGCTCCACGTGCTCGGCCTCATGGATGAGCATCACCGGGATGCCGTTGTCGACGCGGTAGCGCAGCAGGCACGCATCGCACCGCAGCGACGCCTCCTCGACGACGAGCGGCCCGCGGCAACGAGGACAGGCCAGGATCTCCAGCAGGTCTTTGGGCAGCTGACTCATGACGCCATTCTCGCCGTTGTGAGAAACGCCGCGAGCTCGTTCGTCACGTCGCGAGGCAGCTCGAGGTTGCTGAGATGCCCGCAGTCGAGCTCTCGGTACTGCGCGCCCGGGATCTTGTCAGCAATGGCCCGAACCTCAGCCGTGCCGACGATGGCATCCTGGGTTCCGGCGATCACCAGGGATGGGACGGTGATGGAGTCGAGCAGGCCGGTGCTGTCCGGGCGGTTCGCAATCGCACGCTGCGCAAACGCGATCCCCGCCGGTGTGCAGCGCCGGATGCGCCCGCGCACCGGGTCCACGATGTGCGCCTCGGCCTGCGCGGCGGGGCTCAACAGCCGAGCGACCATCGGTTCAACGATGGATTCGACCGACTGCTCCCGCTCGACGAGATCCGCCATCGCGAGACGGTCATCGCGAGGTCCTTGTGCATCCGGCCCGGGGCGGGTGTTGCACAGCGCGAGCGAGCGGATGCGGTGCGCTGCCAGCCGCCACAGCGCGAAGGCGAGATACCCGCCCATCGAGAGTCCCACGACGTGCACACTGTTCGATGTCGCGCGAGTCGAGTGCATCGAGTACCGCCGCAGCAAACGTCTCGAGGCTGGGTTCCCCGGATGGAGGAGGCGGCGAATCGCCACAGCCCCAGAGGTCGACACGCACGCAGCGCATGTCGCCCGATAGCCCGGCGACCTGGTGATCCCATTGCGAGGCGTCCATCGTGAACGCATGGAGAAAGAGCACGACTTCGCCAGTTCCCGTGTCGTGGAGTGCCGGCAGCATGTCAGTCCGCGCGGACTCAGGCCTGGGCGCTGACCACGACGGCGGGGAAATCCTCGTCGAGCGTCGCGCGCTCGATGTGCGTGCGCGCGTGCTTCTCGACGTCGCGAAGCTTGAGGATCTCGCTCGGTGTGATGAGCGTCACCGCAACGCCCGCACGTCCGGCGCGCCCCGTCCTTCCGACTCGATGCAGGTACTCGTCGGGAGTGAGCGGCACGTCGTAGTTGATCACGTGTGAGATGTCGTCGATGTCGAGCCCGCGCGCCGCGACATTGGTGGCGATCAGGTACTTGACGTGCGAGGCGCGGAACTGCTGCATGGCCCGATCCCGCTCGCGCTGCGTGAGGTCGCCGTGGAGCAAGCCGACCTGATAGCCGCGTCCGCCGAGCTGCGCCTGGAGGACGTCGGCAGTGCGCTTGGTCTCGACGAAGATCAGCGCCATCACGACGTCCGGCTGGTCGAGGATCTGCGCCATTGCGTCGGTCTTGTCCGCCCAGGTCGTTTGCACGTAGAGCTGGCGAACCTCGGCGGGAATCTCCGGCCGCGTGCTGATCTCGACGGTCTCGGGGTCGTGCATGTGACGGAGCGCGAGCCTGCGCACCCACTCCGGCATCGTCGCGCTGAACAGCAGCGTCTGCCGTTGCGCCGGGCATTGACGGAGGATTCGCTCGACGTCAGGTGCGAATCCCATGTCGAGCATCCGGTCGGCTTCGTCGAGCACGCAGACGCGCACATTGGCGAGGGTGAGCGAGCGTCGTTGGATGTGATCGCCCAGCCGGCCGGGAGTCGCCACGACGATGTGCGCTCCCTGGCGCAACTCTTCGATCTGGCGGCCGATGGAGTCGCCTCCATAGATCGCGACGCTGCGCAGCTCGTGCCGCTTGCCGAGCCGCGTGAGCTCCTCGTGCACCTGCACAGCCAGCTCGCGTGTCGGGCAGAGCACCAGTGCCTGTACAGGTCCATCGCGTGGATCCAGCCGCTCGATGATCGGGATGCCGAATGCAGCCGTCTTGCCGCTCCCGGTCTGCGCCTGGCCGATCACATCGCGACCCGCGAGCGCGAACGGCAGCGACCCGGCCTGGATTGGCGTTGCCATGGCATAGCCGAGTTCCGCAACCGTGTTCTGCATGGCGACGCTCAAGGCGAGCTCGCTGAAGCTGACCGGTTCGGGGATGACAGTACTCAAGACCTCATCGACCGGCGCCGGAGCTACGGGACGAGGCCTTGCGGCGAGCGGTCTACCAAACCGCGCGCGAGAAGACGAACGCAAGACAACGTCAGTCTACCCCGGATTGGCGCGTTCACGCCTGCGTAAGATCGTATTGATGCCGTTCCACCGCGCCAGCACGCTCGGAGCCGGGTGACTCAGCTCGTCGACATCCGCGATGCGTGGCCGCCGGCAGGGACATTCGTCCCCCGCATCGCGATCATCGACCTGGACGGCACGACCATCGACTACCGCCAGGAACTGCTCCCTCGTGTTCGCGATGCAGTGCGCGCGGTGGCGGCACGGATGCCGGTGATCATCGCCACCGGCCGCATGTACCGCTCAGCCCTGTACTGGGCGGAGGAGCTGGGTGTGCTCCAGCCATTGATCTGCTATCAGGGCGCGATGGTGCGCGAGATGCCGCATCCGGACGGCTCGCCGTCTCGCACCATTTACGAACAGCCGCTCCAGGCGGCCCCAGCGCGGCGCGCGTTGCACATCGCGCGCGAGCAGGACTGGCACTTTCAGGCGTACCAGAACGATGAGCTGCTCTGCGAGCGCGACCGGCCCGAGGCGCGCCTGTACTCGCACATCAGCGGCGTCCAGTTCAGGATCGTGCCGGATCTTGAACCGCTGCTCGAGCACGGCACCACCAAGGCTGCCTGCGTCATCGAGGATCCTGCCGAGGTGGATCGCGCCACGGTGCTCATGGCGCGTGAGCTCGCCGGACGTGCGCGGATCACCCGCTCGAATCCCGAGTTCGTCGAGATCCTCGATCCCGATGTGAGCAAGGCGGCGGCGTGCGAGATCGTGTGTGCACGTCTCGGCTACTCGCTCGCGGATGCGGTTGCAATCGGCGACGCGCCGAACGATGTCGAGCTCCTGGCGGGGTCCGGGTATGCCGTCGCTGTCGCGTCGTCACGCCCGGAAGTGCTGGCCGCTGCCGACGCAACCTGCGCATCGCCACAGGACGGCGGCGTTGCCGACGTGCTCGAGGTGCTCGGGTTAGTCTGACGAGGGCGTCAGAAACCCTCCGCCCGTCTTGTTGCCGAGCCTGCCGCGCCCGACAAGGTCGCGCAGCATGGGCGTCGGCTCCCAGCGCTCGTCACCGGTCTGACGCAGTCCCTCGTCAAGGATTGCCTCGACGACATCGAGGCCGACCAGGTCGGACAGTGCAAAGGGTCCCATGGGCCATCCGAGCGCGTTGCGCACTGCGAGGTCGCAGTCCTCGACGGAGATATAACCGCCCTCCACAAGGCGCATCGCCTCCTGCACGGCGATGAACAGCACGCGATTGGCGATGAAGCCGTACTCCTCGCGCGTCAGACGCACGGGCGTCTTGCCGATCGCCCGGGCGAAGTCCATCGCGCGCAGGACCGTGTCCTCCGCGGTGTGCGGGCCGGGCACCACCTCGACGAGCGCCATGAGCAGGGCGGGGTTGAAGAAGTGGATGTTGAGGAAGCGCTCGGAGTGCGTCACGGCGCTCTCGAGGAGCGACGACGGGAAGCGTCGACGAGTTCGTGCCAATGATGGCAGTGACGTCGGCGTACGCGCAGATCTGCGCATAGACCTCGCGCTTGATGTCGCGATCCTCGGCGACGGACTCGATGATCGTCGCAACACCGGCGACCGCCGCAGGATCTGAGCTCAGCGTCACCCGGGCGAGCGCTGCGTCACACGCTGCCGCGTCCAGCTTTCCTTTCTCGACGCGGCGTCGGAGCAACCCGCACGCAGCGTCGCTCGCTGAACGCAGCCGGTCCTCACTCCGGCTGATCAGCCGCGTGTCGTAGCCATGGAGCGCGGCCTGGTACGCGATCTGGCCGCCCATCGCGCCGGCCCCCACGACTGCGAGCGACGGCATCGTCAGCCGCCGGCCGGCCCGGAGTCGCGGCCGGGATGCGTCATCGCCTCGGCGTCGAGGAGCCGCGTCAACTCCGCCTCGTCGAGGCTGGTGCGCTCGCGCGCGACCTCGCGGACGGTGCGGCCGCTGTTGTACGCCTCCTTGGCGATCGCCGCTGCCGAGTCGTATCCGATCACCGGGGCGAGCGCCGTGCAGAGCATGAGCCCGCGCTCCACCATGGCCGGGCCGTTCTCTGTGGCGGTGATCCCGTCGATGCACTGTGTCGCGAGGTTCCGGGCCGAGGCTGCAAGCAGCGACGCCGACTGGAGGAGGTTGTACGCCGCCACCGGCATCATCACATTGAGCTCGAGGAGCGATCCCGCGGCGCCCGAGAACGCCACCGTGGCGTCGTTCCCGATCACCTGCGCCGCAACCATGGTCACCGACTCGCAGATCACCGGGTTGACCTTCCCCGGCATGATCGACGAGCCCGGTTGCACTGCTGGTATGGCGATCTCGGCGATGCCTGCGCGCGGCCCGCAGCC
Organism: Candidatus Dormiibacterota bacterium; assembly: GCA_963833055.1. Classification (GTDB taxonomy): domain Bacteria; phylum Chloroflexota; class Dormibacteria; order Aeolococcales; family Aeolococcaceae; genus Palsa-851. The sequence goes on from CAWHWM010000020.1 coordinate 316,186, forward strand.
CAGGAGCCGCAGGTCACTCGCGATCTTGTAGAGGGAGACTGCCACGGCGCGAAGCGCGCCGCTCGCCGCAACGACGGTGTCGAGAGTCGACTGACCGCTGAAGTGATTGTCGGTCTCCCGGAAGGGAATGCCCAGATCGGCCGCAAGCAGGGCGATCACCTTGGGTGGGAACTCCGGGTGGGTTCCGACGCCGGTCCCGACGGCAGTCCCGCCGAGGGGAAGCTCGGCCAGCGTGGCCACCGCCTCCTCGCAGCGGAGGCGGGCACGCTCCGCCTGGCCGGCGTACCCGAGAAATTCCTGACCGAGCCTGATCGGGGTCGCGTCCTGAAGGTGCGTGCGGCCGGTCTTGATCACCGGCCACAGCTCCTCGGACTTCTGTCGCAGCGAGTACTCGAGGACCCGCAGCCCGGTGATCGTGTCCTCACTGATCGAGACCGCGGCGGCCACCTGGATCGCCGTCGGGATCACGTCGTTGCTGGACTGGCCGAGGTTGACATGGTCGTTGGGATGCACCGGCACCCGCGATCCGCGGACGCCACCGAGGAGCTCGATCGCCCGGTTGGCGATGACCTCGTTGGCATTCATGTTCGTCGACGTGCCGCTCCCCGTCTGGAAGACATCGACGATGAACTCGTCGTCGAGCACGCCGTCGATCACATCCTGAGCGGCGCGGATGATCGCACCGGCGAGCGCCTCATCGAGCAGTCCCAGCTCGCGGTTGACCAGCGCCGCCTGCTGCTTGATCAGCCCGATGGCGCGGATGAACCCGCGCGGCAGGCGGAGATCGCTGATGGGGAAGTTGACCTTCGCGCGCATGGTGTTGGCGCCGTAATAGGCATCCGCCGGCACCTCGAACTCGCCCATCGAGTCGCGCTCGGTCCTGGTCACCGCGGTGGTCATGTGCTCGGTTCCTCCAGATGCAGTGGGATCGTCATGTCGAATTCGGCGCCGCTTCCCGGGACGCTCCGTGCCGCGACGGTCCCGCCATGCCGCTCGGCAACCGTGCGAACGATGTAGAGACCGAGGCCGCTGCCGGGCACCTTGCGCTGCCGCTCCGCGACCGACCGGAAGTACTTGTCGAAGAGATGGCCCGTGTCCGCCACCGGGAACCCGGCGCCGTGGTCGCGAACGGTGAAGCGCACCGACTCGCCGTCGCGCATCGCGAGCACCTCGATCGGTGATCCCATCGGACCGTGCTTGACGGCGTTGCCGAGCAGGTTGGTCAGCGCCAGGATGAGCCGGCGCCGGTCGCCCTTCATGGTGAGCCCGTGCTCGCACTCGCTGGTGATCGTCGACTCCCGCAGCTTCGCCTCCATGGCCACGTGCTCGATGGCTTCCGCGACCACCTCCTCGGCGTCCATCGACTCGAGCGCCAGGTGGTCGTCGGGGTCCTCGAGACGGGCGAGCTCGGCGAGGGCGTTCACCATCCGGACCATCATCTCGGTGCTCGCGGTGATGCCTTCGATGGCGACCATCGCGGTCTCGGGAAGCGCGCCCAGCATTCCCGCGCTGAGCAGCTGCCCGTAGCTGTTGAGAATCGTCAGCGGCCGGCGGAGCTCGTGCATCGTGATCGAGAGCGAGGTGCCGCGGGCTGAGGACTCCGAGGTCGCGCTCGTGAGGCGATGCTCGAGGGTCGCAACGCTCGAGGCCGCCAGATGCCGCCCCAGCTCTTCCACGTCGTCCGCGGTGGCCGATACCAGCGCGAGCGTCTCCTCGGCGTCGAGCCGTTCGTCGCGCACCGCCTCGGCGGTCACCTGCCGCAGCGCGGTGAGATTGGCGAGCGCCTTCTCGAGCCGGCGCTCGATCGCGGTGCCTGAGTTGAGATGGTGGTAGGCGATCAGCGGGCGGAAGTCGTCTGCTGTGAGCGCGACGAGGACGGCGTTGACGAACTGGCGCGGTCCCCGGGCACGGTCGGGGGGTTGACCGGTCTCAGCCGGTGATATCTGCCTCGCCCACAAATCGGCGATCCGCGCCGCGTGGGCTGCCAGGAAGTCGCTGAACTGACGCGTCACGCCGCTGAAGTCTAGGCGCAGCAGGCGTCAACTCCGCGAGCGCGGCGTCCTCGACGGCTGCGACCTCGATCGCGAGCTCCGCCGGAGAGCGGTTGCTGCGCCGGTGGCGCGTCCAGAGAACCGCGCCAAGCACGGCGAACGGGATCATCTGCAGGTCGATCAGCACCGAGATCGCGCCGGCATGGGCCACCGAGACGCCGGTGCGCGACAGCAACGCCACGAGCACGCCCTCGCGGAGGCCGAGGCCGTTGATGCTGAACGGCGCCAGGGCGACGAGCAGCGTGATCGGGACGCAGACAGCGAGCACGGTCCAGCTGAGGTCGACGCCGATCGCGCGGGCGGCGACGCTGAGGGCGAGGAGGTTGAAGCCCCAGCCCGGCGGCACCGACCAGGAGCGACTGGGCCACGGCGTGGGGATGCTTCCGGTAGCCACCGAAGGCATCGCTGAAGGAGCGGACGCCGCGGCTCATGGCGCCGGACAGGCGGCCGAGCAGGCGGAGGGGAACGATGCGGTCGGCGCTCAGGGCGACGAGCCAGATGAGGACCACAGCGATGGCGAGGGCGGCGATCACGATCACCACGCCGGTACCGAGCAGGGCCCGCAGCAGGATGGCCGCGGCGATCCCCCAGCAGGTCATCCCGAGCATGCCTGCGAGGCGGCTGCCTGCAAGCGAGGCGAGCACGCGGCCGTGGCCGATCTGCCGGCCCATCTCGACGGTGCGCATGGCGTCGCCACCCACACCCGCCGGGAGCATCTGCGTGAAGAACAGGCTCTGCAGGTAGGAGGAGCTCAGCCTGCGCCAGCTGAGCAGGGAACCCGGTGCCGCACCGGATGGAGCGTTGGCGGTGCGCAGCAGCACTCCCCATTCCACGACGCTTGCAGCCACGGCGAGCATGGTGAGTCCGAGGGCGGCGGCAATCCAGAGCGGATCGGCGTGTGCCAGGCTCGCGACCGCCTGCGGCAGATTGATCGTGCGGGCCAGGATGATCAGGCCGACCACCGTCCCACTGACCCGGATCCATGGGGATCCGATCACCCGGCGGGCGGTTTGCAGGGCCTGTCGCATCGACACCATTGAAGCAGGATTGACCTGTTCAATTCCTGAGATTGGCCGGACCGTGACACTTCGACGGCCCTCCCGCGACGGGTTACGCGGGTGTGGCGTCACTCGGCGCGAGATACGGCTCGCGGAAGGCCGTCTGCTCGGCGATGAAGACCAGCTGAAGGTCGTCCACCGGCCCGTTGCGGTTCTTGGCCACGATCAGCTCCGTCTTGCCCCGGTCGATCTCGCGGTTGTGCATTCCCTCGCGATAGAGGAAGAGCACCACATCGGCGTCCTGCTCGATCGAGCCGCTGTCTCGAAGGTCGCTGAGCTGCGGCCGCTTGTTTTCCCGCTGCTCGGCAGCGCGCGAGAGCTGCGAGAGGGCGAGCACCGGGACGTCGAGTTCCTTGGCGATCGCCTTCAGGCCCGAGGAGATGTCCGAGACCTCCTGGACTCGCGAATCGCGCCGGCCGCCCTGCATGAGCTGCAGGTAGTCGATGACGATCAACTCGATCTTGTGCTGCGACTTCATGCGCCGCGCGCGGGCGCGAAGGGTGTTGATGGCCAGCCCGGGGGAATCGTCGATCCAGAGATCCGCGTGCGTGAGCGTGTCCATCGCCTTGGCGATCTTCTGGAAGGCCATCGAGTCCGCCTGGCCGGTGCGGAGCATGTACGAGTCGACATGGGCCTCACTGCAGATGAGCCGCTGCACGAGCGACTGGCGCGACATCTCGAGTGAGAAGACAACGACCGGCCTCCCCGCGAGCACCGCCGCGTTGCGAGCGATGTTGAGCGCGAAGGACGTCTTGCCGACGGCCGGACGGGCCGCGAGGATGATCAGCTCGCCGGGCTGCAGCCCCTGCGTGAGCATGTCGAGCTTCGAGAAGTTCGTCGGCACGCCGGTGACGAGCTGCTTGCTCTCGATGCGGTGCTCGAGCGCGTCCCACCACTCGCGCACCACCGGGGCGATGTTGCGCATCTCCGAGCCGCGGCTCTCCTGACCGATCTTGAAGACCTCCTGCTCGGCGAGGTCGATCGCGTCGGTGACCGGTGTTGTGTTGTCGAAGCCGAGACGCGTTACCCTGCCCCCGGCTTCGATGAGACGGCGCCGGAGCGCGTGCCCGATGACGATGTCGGCGTAGTGCTTGACGCTCGCGGAGCTCGGGACCACGAGCGTGAGCTCGGCGATGTAGTCCATGCCACCGGCCCTGCCCACCCCGGGACCACGTTCGAGCTGATCGCGCAGGGTGACCGTGTCGATGGCCTCGCCTCGATCGTCGAGCGCAAGTGCCGCGCGGTACAGAACTGCGTGACGTTCCGCGTAGAAGTCCTCGGGGACGAGCACGTCACGGACGACCGCAAGCGCCTCGCGGTCGATGAGGATGCCGCCGAGAACCGCCTGCTCGGCGTCGTTGTCGTGCGGCGGCACACGGGCCGGCGCCGCTCCGATCGGAGCCCCGCGTCCCACAAGATCGGTCTGCGGGAGAACGGTCATTGGGCCGCGACGACGACCTTGAGTGTCTCCGTGACCTCTGGGTGCAACTCGATCGTGGCCTCGTGTGGCCCGAGCGAGCGGATCGGCGGATCGATCTCGATCTTCCGCTTGTCGATGTCGATGCCCGCCTCGCGCTTCAGCTGCTTGGCGACGTCGGCGGTGGTGACGGTCCCGAACAGACGCCCGGCCTCACCGGCCTTGGCATAGACGGTGACGGTGAGCTTGCGCAACCGCTGCGCGGTCTCCTTGGCGTCGATGAGCGCCTTCTCGACCCGGCGTCGCGTCGCCTCCTCGCGGCGGCGGATCTGGTCGATCCGGTTCTGGTCGGCCACCACCGCGAGGTGCTGCGGGAACAGGAAGTTGCGCGCGTATCCCGGGGACACCTCGCGCACGTCGCCTGGCTTGGCAGTTCCTGCCACTTCTTTCAGAAACAGTACCTTCACGAGAGCGCCTCCTGCTCTTCTGGACGCAGGCGCCGGTAGATCATCAGGGCGATGCGCTCACCGTTGCGGACGTCGTCATCGAAGCGGCTGCGCCGCTGGGTGATCAGTTCCTCCTGCTCGGCGACCACGTGCCGCGGACACGCGGCGACGAACGCGCGCGTTGCGAGCAGGCTCAGCGCGAGGACATCGAGCTCTCCGATGACCGGCAGCAACTCAGGAAGGTCCACCACCGGCAGCGCGATGAGCGCCAGCCCGCCGCCGAACGCGAACTTCATGTACGCGGGCACGCGCGCATCGAACATGAGGCAGTACGCCAGCCGAAGCATGCGCGGCAGGTCCACGAAAAGGCGTTTGGCACTACGAATCTTGCTCAACATCTCGAACCGCGCATTCTACTTTGTTGCCGTTGCTCCCGATCTGGACGCTGGCCCTCGCGGTACCGCACGGGTGTGCGTTCAGTCGCCGCTCAGCAGCTCAGTGTGCGCTCCGATCCATTCGCGGGCGCTCGCGCGGTCACCAGGCGGAATCGTTCCCTCGATGATCGCTTCTCGGATCGCCGCCTTCACCCGCCCAACCCACGGTCCCGGGCCGCGGCCGGCGATGGCCATGAGGTCGTCACCGCTCAGCGGGTCGGCCATCGATGACACTGCACCTCCCTCGTCGAGCCGCTTCATGCGCTCAGCGAGCTCGTCCAGCTCCTCCAGCGTCGGGTACGCCGACGCCGTCGTGTCAGCCCGCGCCAGGTCGAGCATCTGATCGCGAAGCGGGCCGGCGTCGCGGATCAGGCGGCGTACCGCCGTGTCGCTGAAGGTTGCTCGGTCGTACTGGATCGGACGAAGGTGCAGGCGCACCAGGCGGCTCACATCGCTGATCTCGTCGTTGCTGAACCGCCAGCGCGTCAGGATCTCCCGGGCCATGTCCGCGCCGATCTGCGGGTGGTCGTAGAAGGTGTGCCGTCCATCCGGAGCGACAACGTGCGTGGGGGGTTTGGCGATGTCGTGGAGCAGCGCGGCGGTCCGGGTCACAAGCTCGGGCGCGGCGGCATCGACTGTCCCGAGCGTGTGCCCGTACACGTCGTGCGTGTGGTAGCCGCCCTGCTCGATGCCGATCCCGGCAACGAGCTCCGGGAGAACCTGTTCGAGCAGTCCGCCGTCGCGGAGCACCGCGATTCCGGCGCTTGGATATGGGGCGACGAGCATGCGCCGGATCTCGTCGCTCACCCGCTCCACCGAGAGGATCGACGTTCGCGATGCCTGCGCCCGCATCGCCTCGATCGTCCCCGGGGCCAGGGCGAAGCCGAGACGGGCGACGAATCGTGCCGCCCGGTACATGCGCAGCGGATCCTCGGCGAACGTCTCGGCGGGATCGAACGGGGTGCGCAGCACGCCGGCCAGGAGGTCGGTGATCCCCTGACCGGTGATGTCGATCACCTCGCCGTCGAGCGTCTGGCAGAGCGCGTTCACCGTGAAGTCGCGGCGCCAGACGTCCTCTTCGAGGGTGCCGGGGCGCACGTCGGGGTTGCGTGATTCCGGGTCGTAGCGCTCGGCACGGGCCCGGACTCCCTCGACGATGTACGCGCCCCCGCGAATCTGCGCGGTCCCGAAGCGCTCGAAACGCTGTGGCGGGTGCCAGCCGAATCTGGCTGCAACCGCTGCGAGGAGTGCCATCGAGTCGACGCCGACGGTGACGAGGTCGATGTCCTTGCCCGGAGCGCCGCCGAGCAACCGGTCCCGGACGAATCCTCCGACGAGATACACCTCGACGTCGAGGCGGCGCGCCGCCGCAGCGATCGCCTCGAGGAGATCCTCGAGCGCGGGCAACTCCGGGACGACCTCGCGGACGGTCTTCGTCATGGCCCTGCGGGGACGAGGCGGTGGGTCCGGCCCCGGAGCAGTGCGGCGGCGAGGACGGCTGCGATGCCTGCGCTGATCGCGGCACCAAGGAAGACGGCTCGTAGCTCGGTCACGATCGCCGTCGTCACGTCGCCCTCGTACGCGGGGCAGTTGAACGGCGCCTTGGGGCAGAGCGCCACCGGCGACGGGATCGCCGAGGACGACGTGTAGAAGATGTGCAGGCTCACCGCGGTGAGGATCGAGATGCCCACGAGCATCCCGATCATGCGCGCCACGACCACCAGTGCCGATGCGAGCCCGTGCATCTGCTCGCGCACCGAGGCCAGCATCGAGGCGTTCACCGGTGCGATCGCCAGCCCGAAACCGAGACCGCAGGCGAGGAGCACCGGGTCGCTGGGATGCAGCCATCCGGGTCCGAAGGGGTCGCCGAGCGTGGTTGCGGTCCACCTGGTCATCGCCAGAAAGGCAAGGGCGCTGAGCGCCATCCCGGCGCCGGCGACGAGCCGGTTGCCGAGGCGCTGCGAGAGCCAGCCGCCCGCCACTGCCCCGATCGGTACCGCGATCAGGAGCCGGAGGAGCACCAACGCCGCGCCGAGCTGCGAATTCGGGTCGACCGTGGCTCGGGCCAGCACCGGGATGTCGAGGAGCGCCGCCATCAGTGCGGCGCCCACTGCGAGATTTGTGAGCAGCGCACCGTAGGCACCGCTCGACCGCAACTCACGCCCGGCGATCAGCGGAAAGCGCGCCCGCCGCTCGCGCACCACGAAGCCGGCGGCCAGGAGGGCACCGAGCGGGAGCAGCCAGATCGCTGCCGGCGATATCGCGCCGGTGGAGGGATCCTGGGCGGAGAAGCTGACGATGATCGTGGCGAGCGCTCCTCCGAGGAGTGCCGCGCCGGGCCAGTCCACCAACCCCGCAACGCTCGGCAGGCGCCGAACTGGAAGCAGCGGTCTGGTTGTCGCGTGGCCACGCGCCTCCCATACAACCAACGCCGCCGCGGCGAGCATGGCGACCAGTGCGATCGGGGTCAGCCACACGATCCCGCCCAACGCGCTGTATGCCACCCCGAACGTGTCGCTGTCGCGCAGAGCGCTCGGTGACGCGATGGAGAGAACGCCGGCCGCCAGAGCCAGCGCTGCCAGCAGGACGGAGACGGGATCGAGCCGCCGTCGTGGGGTTGGTACCGGTTTCTGAGTACCAGGATCGCCGCGAGCCGCCAGCAGACCGAGTGCAAGCAGACCCGCGATCGGAAGGTTCAGCCAGAAGATGGTCTGCCAGGTGGCGATCGTCAGGATCAGGCCGCCGTAGAGCGGACCGAGCACGCTTCCAAGCTCCTGCACGCCGCCGATGACGCCGAGCGGCAGGCTCCGCCGTGCGGGTGGCCAGAGGTCCGCAACCAGCGCAAGGGTCACCGGCACGAGCCCTCCGCCGCCGAGCCCCTGGAGCGCCCGCCCGGTCACGACAGAGCCCAGGTCGGTGGCGGACGCCGTCACGAGCGAGCCCCCTGCGAACACCGCGAGGCAGAGGAGCAGGAGCGGTCGCCTGCCATAGATGTCGGACAGCCTTCCGAGCAGTGGCATGACCACGACGTATCCGAGCAGGAAGCCGCTGACGATCGGTGTCGCCGCCTGCAACTGGTCGATGCCGATGCCGACCTGCTCCATGATCGCGGGCAGCGCGAGCACGACCACGTACGTGTCCATCGCGGCGACAAGCACCGAGACCGCCGCGATGGCGAGGATCCACCGCCGGCGTGTGTTCACCCGCTGGCGGGCGGCGTCACTGACACGTTCTCGCCATAGTTGGTGAGAACGAGCGTGTAGGAGGTGTTGGTGTTGCTGGCGGTGACGAACGGACCCGTGAGCACCACGCGCCGCAGCTGACTGGTGCTCGTATCGATGCCGAAGGTCGCAGCGACGGGCTTGGAGGGATCAGCGCTGGTGAGCACCGCAGCCACAGCGCTTCCCGGCAGCGTGCACCCCACCTCGTGGAGCGCCTCGCCGTTGTATCGATCGTCGCTTTCCACCTGCGGCGACTTGCATTTGAGCAGGAGCGATGACAGGCCGGTGTTCGGATCGATGAGCGTGGCCGGGTCGGCGAAACCGTAGTCGGCCGGGTTTGCCGCGGTGAACCCGCCGCCGGTGGGCAGCTTCACCGAGAACACGCCTCCCACCGAGACCACCGGCACGTTCAGTGCCAGGCCGTAGATCGACACCTCGAGTGTTCCGGACATGCTGTCCGGCCGCTTCATGTCGCCGCTGCCACCGGAGAGCTCTGCGCCAGAACCGGTGACATCGGCGCTCGTGAGCACGAAGTGAAACGACGGAGCGCTGTCGACGACGCTCTTGGCCTTCTTCAAGAGTGTCAGGGCGTTGAGCGACGGCACGCTCGACGATCCGCACGCGCTGAGCAACAGCACGGCTGTCGTGACTGTTGCGAGGCGGCGCAAGCCCGCGATGACATTCCCTCCGAACGGGGTCAGGTATCGCGGGCGAGTATAGGTGTGCCGATACACTGCGTCGCGTGAGTGGAGAGCCGGCCGCGTCGGCGGAGATCGATGCGGACCAGTTCTTCGCCGTGGACATCAGGGTGGGCACCGTGGTGAGCTGCGAGACGTTTCCCGAGGCCCGGCGCCCCGCGTATCGCATGGTCATCGACTTCGGGCCGCTTGGGACGAGGCGAACGTCGGCGCGCCTGACCGACCTGTACGCCCCGGATGAGCTGACGGGAAGCAGTGTCGTCGCGGTCGTGAACCTTCCGCCCCGCCAGGTCGGGCCGGTTCGGAGCGAGGTGCTCGTCCTCGGCGTGTACCAGGAGGGATCCGACCGCGTGGTCCTGCTTCGCCCGGATCACGCGTGCGCCCCCGGCGATCGGGTCGGCTGAGATGTCCAGCGCTGTGACTCTGTGAGGGCCTCCTCGGCGGTCGGCGAGCCCGGCGCCCGGAGGGTCAGCCCGTTCCTCTTCCTGCTGCTCATCTTCTCGTTCTTTCTCGCGTTCACCGGTGTGTCATGCAACACGGCCACCACCAAGGCGGCCCTCGGATCGATCGACGCATCGGCCGGAGTGACGTCCGCACAAGGCGCCGAGGTGCTCGCGTGCATCAACGCGCTGAACGGGGTGAACATCCTCACCTACAACGGCTGGCAGCTCGCCTTCGGGAAGGACCCGGTGATCCAGTCGGTGCCGGCCGCCTGCAACCAGAACAACGCGGCAGGTACCGACACCTCCTCCGCGAACATCGGCCCGCAGCTTCTTGCCTTTCTCGCGCTCCTGAGCATCGCCCTCGGGTTGCTCATTTCGTCCGCCGGGCTGCTTGGGCTCGTCGCCGCCAAGAGCCGGGCGCTCGCGAGCACGATCTTTGCCGCAGGCGCGGGAGTGCTGCTGATCCTCGACCATTTCCACGTCCGCGACGTGCTCCTGTCGAAGATCTCATCGTCCGAGGGCTCGAGCGTTCCTGGAGTCGACCCGGCGTCACTCTTCAACGTCAACCCGGGAACCGGTCTACTCCTGGCGCTGGTGATCCTTGTCGTTCTGGTGCTCTACAACCTCGCCGCGCTCCTCCTCCCGCACCCCCCACCCGATGTTGCGACGACGGACACGCCGCCCGACCTCGCGACGAGTGACCCACCCGAGCCTGAACCGCTGGCGTCACCACCCTGACCGTCAGCTAGTTGCGGCCACCAGCACCCGTATCGCCATAACTACCCGATGGCCGCACCACCCTGACCGTCAGGTAGTCCCCCCGAGGAACTGGATCCCATAGGTCTCAAGCTCCGCGCCCACTGATGTCGACCAGACCTCGGCGATGGCATCGGCAGTCCACCCGCCATCGCGAAACGCCACCGAGATCTCCTTCGGGTGCGACCAGAGGGACAGCTTGTCGCCGCCCAGGCCGATGCACTGACCGGTCACGCCCGCTGCCTCATCGGAGCTGAGAAACACCAGCAGCGGCGCCACATCCTCGGGCGTGCCCATGCCCATCTGCTTGCGCACGGTGGCCGGCAGCGGCTCGCCCTTCTCGGCAGCCTCGACGAGCGGCGCCAGGCCCGGGATCGTGGAGATCATCCGCGTGATGGCGTTCGGCACGATCGCGTTGACCGTGATGTTGTGCTTGGCGCACTCCATCGCCCACGTGCGGGCGTATGCGGCGATGCCGGCCTTGGCCGCGGCGTAGTTGGTCTGACCGAAGTTCCCGCGCTGGCCCGCGATCGACGACACCACCACGATTCGTCCCCCGTTGCCCTGCTCACGCATCTGGCGCACGGCCGCTCGCGCGCAGGTGAAGGTGCCACGCAGGTGGGTCTGGATGACGACGTCGAAATCGTCGTCGCTCATGTTCCAGAGGACGCGGTCGCGAAGGATGCCCGCGTTGGTGCACATGATGTCGAGATGTCCGAACGCCTTCACCGCCCCGGAGACGAGCTGGTCGGCCGCCTCGGTGGTCCCGACGGCGCACACCTCCGCCACGACCCGTCCCCCGGCCTTCGCGATCGCGTCCGCCGTTTCCTCCGCGACGTCACCATCGACGTCGTTGACCACCAGCGCGCATCCCGCCTGGGCGAGCGCAAGCGCATAAGCGCGGCCGATACCACGCCCACTTCCGGTGACGACGGCGACCTTGCCTTCGAGATTCATGGCGCCAACTCTAGTGCTCTGGTGTTGCGGTCCGCTCGACGAACGCGATCTCGATGTGGCGTGCTCGTGGCTCGTACCCGGCCTGCCGGTAGATCGAGTTTGAGACAGGATTGTCTGCATCCGTGAAGAGCATGGCGCGGTCGACATCAGGCCGCGCCATGACCTCGGCGGTCACTTCATACGTGAGGCGGCGTGCGTAGCCGTGAGTGCGATGCTCTGGCGGGGTGTATACGGGGCCGACGCGCAGCACACGGGCGGCGACGTGGTGACCCACAAGGCAGACCGCCGCGCCGTCATCGACCCAGAGGTCGAAGTACCCCGCGCGCACCGACCGCAGGGCGTTCGCCTCCGGGTCCGCCCCCACGATCAGGTCGAGCTCCGCGCCGAAAGCCCTCAGCCACGCACCGAGCATCGGCTACGTCGTCCTCGGTTGCCCGCCGGCGCTCGCCTGACGGCACTGGGACATCGATGAGAGTGCCAAGCTCGTTCAGCAGGATCAATCGCTCGCGTTCGATGACGTCGCCCGTGGCCTGAGTCCACGCTGCTGCGACGGCACTGGCGGCGACCTCGGGGCCGTTGACACCCGGTGGCTGGACCCGCAGCACCGCGGCACGATCGATCATGGCTGCCGCCAGTCCGGGCACTGCCTCGACCGGCATGTCCGAAACGAGGAGCGCGTACGGTGGGGTCCAGCTCGCCGCGCCGACCACTGCCCCGGTGCCGTCGCTGACCCACCAGAAGCTCGGTGCGCCGCTGTACGCCGCAGAGCCGGTACGCACGCCGTCGATGATCGTCAGCAAGACGTTGCGGGCGCACGGGTCCCGCTCGAGAAATGCCTGCGCCGCCGACGCGTACTCGTCGACAGATTCGGTGCTGTGGATGTGCATCAGCGCAGGATTGTGCGCGACTCAGACGGTCAGACGCCCACCGGTCACGACCTGCGCCACAACGTAGACCAGCCATGGGATGAGCACCAGCATCAGGTATCCGCCGTGTCCCCGGCCCCGCCAGAGGATCACGAGCAGGTATGCCGCGGTGAGCACGGTCAGCGTCGCGCTGATGTAGCCGGCTGAACCCGGCTTCCAGGTGGTGAAGACGATGCCGAGCGTTGCAAGGACGCACGATTGAAATGTCGCGGACCCGGCGACATTGCCGAATGCGAGCGCGTCGTCGTTGGTGCGAACCCAGAGCACGCTGTTCAGCGTTTCCGGAAGCTCCGTCGCAACCGGGACGATCACGAGCGACAGCACGAGGATGGGTATCTCCAATGCCGACGCAGTCCGGTCGAGCGCGGTGACGAACAACTGCGAGCCCAGGATCAGCAGCGCCACCGCGATGACGAGCTGCACAGTCACGAGCACCGGATGGGGCTCGCCGGAGCGCCACCGCACGATGTGCAGCGGCTCCGGGCGCTCACCGGCCGACGCGCTGCCGCGAAGCGTCGCGACCACGTACACCGCATAGGTGAGCAGCAGGAGCGCCCCAACCGCGATGCGCGCACCTGAGGGGAGCAGGCTCGAGAGCACGGCGACGGTGAACGCGCCGATGAAGACGCCGAGGTCGCGCCGCACCTGGGGCGGATCGACTGCGAGCCGGCGGTCTCCGCCTCGAATCACAACGGCGATACCGGTGGCGCCGGCGCCGAGCGTGAGCAGGAGAAAGGGCGACCCGAGCACCGCACCGGTGGCGACCAGGTTGGCGCCCGACGAGTGCGTTGCGAGCGCGACGATGGGGACCACCGTCTCCGGCAGCGATGTGCCGAGCGCCGCCAGCAGGCTCCCGGTGGCGCCCGACCCGAGGTTGAGCAGGTAGCCGGCCCACTCGATTGCGTTGGTGAACAGCTCCGACGCGACCACCACCAACACCAGGCTCGCCATGAAGAGCAGCGCGGTGATCATCGCCGCTCCAGCAACTTGTCGACTGGTCTGTACAGCCACGCAGTCCCACAGCCGAGCACGCGGCGGATCGTCATCGCCGTCCCATCAACCTGTCGACGGGCGCATGCAGCCAGGCAGTCGCAAAGCCGAGCACGTGGCGGATGGTCACCGGCTGGACTCGATGCACCGGAGCGGCGCCGCCGGCCACGTCCACCGCGTCTCGGACTCGCTCGCGGATCCAGGGGAACACCGTCGCCGGGAGCTGGTCGGGCGCGCGCATCCGGAGCGCCCACGCCTCAACGCTGCGCCGAGGACCACCGCCGATCACCTGTCCGAGAAACACGACGTCGCCGGCAGAGCGAAGGCCTTTCCACGAATACACGCCGACGATGCCGGCGATGCGCACCTGGTAGCCGCACTCCTCCTCCGTTTCGCGTGCCGCCGTCACCGCCGGGTCCTCGCCGGGGTCGCAATGACCGCCCGGGAGCTCCCAACCCGGCGGCCAGGGACGGAACTGGAGGAGCACCTTGCCGCGCTCCACGATCGCCACCTGGGCGCCTTCCACCGTCCACTCGACTCCGTCGATCGTCACCGAGCTCATGAAAAAAGATGCAGCACGTTCGGCAGTCCGATGAAGAGCGGATGCACCCCCGGAACGATCAGATGATCGAACACAAGCGTCGCGGTCCCCACCGTCATCGCGTTGACGACGTCGACGCCGGCGTGCGTGAGTGGTGGTGGCAGCAACGCCACCAGCGCAGCGATTGCGTACAGCACATATCGGTACTGCTCCAGATAGAGAAAGAGCTTCGGCACCACGCTGAATGCGAGGCTGCGAATCACCGCGTATCCGTCCAGCCCCGGGATGGGGAGCGCGTTGAACACGAACAGTGCCATGTTGACGAGAAACCCCTGCAGCAGCACGCCCAGAATCACGCCCTGGAGCGTGAACTGGGCCAGCGTGTCGAATCCCCCGGCGTTCAGCCCCGAGCCAAGCAGCTCAACGCGGAGCGCTCCGGCGAAGATCGCGGCAACGACGAGATGGGCGATCGGTCCCGCCGCGGCGACTGCCGCGCGCTGTTTGCCCTCACGGAGATACAGCGGATCGAGTGGGACAGGCCGACCCCATCCGACACCCACCAGGAGCATCGCAAAGCAGCCGAACGGATCGAGGTTCCGGCGCGGGTCGAGAGTCATGCGACCGTCGCGCCGCGGCGTCGGGTCACCGCAGCGCAATGCGATTGCGGCGTGGCTGAGCTCGTGGATGATCGATCCGAACACAAAGCCTGGCAGGGTGTAGAGAACGATCGCCAGGTAGGTACCGGGGCTGATCACCCGGCGCCGGCTACTCGAGCTCGACCCGCGACGGCCGCCGCGAGCGCTCCGATCCGCTCCGTGCTCGTTTCCGGCCGCGTGACGCGGGCTCGGTGGGTTCTGGCTGCTGCGTGTGATGCTCGATGATCGCCGCGAGTGCGAGCAACAGCTCACGCTGGGCTATCAGCAGGTGGCGCTGCGCCTCGGGTGGCACCAGATCGCTGAAGGATGCACCAAGGAGTTGCGATGCCTCATCGACGAGATGTGACGCCTGCGTCCAGACGGTGTCAGTCATGGTTTGCGGTCGGCGAACGTCACGGACAGCATTCCCTCGTCGAGGCGGCCTCGCGTCACTCGCTTGCCGTTGAGCACGCGCGGCAACGAGATCTCGCGCTTGTACGGGCCGACGCTCACGAAGAGCTCGCCCTCGCGATGCTTGATGTCGACGTCCTCCTTGCCCACAAAGGGAAGGTGGAGCTGGAGCTCGTAGGTGTTGCCGACCTTGCGAATGCGCTGCGGTACCGAGTGATAGAAGATCTGCGACGGATCACGATCGCCGTAGATCGATTCGCCCATCTCCGCAAGCGAGTTGAGACCGACGATCTCGTGGTCGAACAGCTTGGTCTGCAACGTCGGAATCGGCGAGAACGCTGTGTCCACCATCACGGCATATCGCTGCTGCGCCTCGCGCCATGAGTCGAAGTAGCTGTCGGTGACCTCCGGTGGCAGCACACGGTTCACGACCACGAGATCCGTCAGATAGTCATAGAGGCTCAGGTATGTGAATGCGCGTTGCGCCTCTTTCACAACCATCTTCTCGAGGTTGAGCACGATGCGTGTGGTGCACACCTTGGGGTCGCCGAGGATCTTCTTCATGCCCTCGAGGTCGATGAGCAGATCCTTGACGTTGCTGAAGATCTCGTCGCTCGGCAACGGGATGTTGATGAACGGCTGCATGACCGGGCGCGCAACCTTGTTCATCATCCGGTGGATCGGGAAGATGCGATCGAGATACCACTTGGCGACATCAGGGAACGCAAGCAGCTGCAGTGTCTCGCCGGTGGGAGCGCAATCGACGATGAGCACGTCGAACTTGCCTTCGCGCTTGTGCTTCTTGATCCACATGAGGCTCGCGACCTCCTCCATCCCAGGAGGTGAGGCCATCTCCTCGGCGACGATGTCGTCGACGCCCTGCGACGCGAACAGCGATGTCAGATAGACGTGGATGCGGTCCCAGTGCTCCTCGAGCTCGTGGAGCGCATTGACCTCCTGCCCCCAGAGATTCGGCGCAAGCTCGGTGGGCTGATCACCGATCTCGCGATCGACGCTGTCGCCCAGGCTGTGCGCCGCATCGGTGCTGATCACCAGCGTCCGGTATCCGAGCGCCGCGCACTTCACCGCCGTCGCGGCAGCCACCGTCGTCTTGCCGACGCCGCCCTTCCCTGTGTAGAGGATCACTCGCACGCGCGTGTCTCGGTGCTCACGGATTGATGCGTGTCACCACCACCGCTGCGATGAGGATGAGGACGACCATCAGCGATGCCATGATCGCCACGCGTCGAAGGTCGCGAGGGACGTAAGGCACACGATCGAACGGGATCGCCGCGTCCTCGCTCTCGAGCGGCAGGAACATTGCCGCGGCCGTCTGCTGCCCACGCGGTGCTCGCGGCTGCGCCGCCGGGTTCACGCGCTGGACGCGCCGGCGTGCGGACGTGTCGGTGGCGACTGCCGCCGCAACGACCTCGTCGGGCCCGTCGTCGATCGGCTCCGACTCGATCTCCACTCCGCTGCCCGCGAGGGGGAGCACCGTCTCCGGCAGCACCTGGTTCTGCACGGCACGCGGGGCCACGGACGCCGGCGATGCAGCCTGGCGTGTCGCCGTCCCGGGTGTCGCCGGAGCGGGCGTGCCCGGGCGCCGCGCTGTCGCCCGTTGTTTCTGCTTTCGTGTCTTCTTGGCCATGAGCGCCTCGAAGCGTATCAGGGGGGTGCGCGGCCGACCCGCGATTGCAGAACGACGTGACCGGTCTGCGGCACCGTTTCAGTGAGGCAGGCAGCGGGCCTCCGGATGAGAGGGGCCACGATTGGAGCCATGGCCTGAGCGGTGGGAGAGCCCGGTGCCCGCTGCCCGACGAGCCGTGAACGTAAGGGGTGCAGCCCTACATCTTGTGGCCTTCGCCGAACGCTAGCACATCATGCGGGGGTATTCAATGAGCATTCTGGGCCGCGCGCGTCCTGGGAGGTCGCTCGTGCGGCGAAAGCTCTGGTGGCGCGGCCTGCGCGGCGTTGACTGAGGGACAAATCCCGCCGATGCAAACGACCCGCCCGTAGGATCGGCAGGTGACCTGGGACGAGGAATACGCCGAGTGCTACGACGACTGGTCGGCGCACATGACCGAGGACGTGCCCTTCTACGTCGCGCTTGCCAGTGAGGCCAGTGGACCAATCGTTGAGCTCGCCGTCGGCAACGGGCGCGTGGCGATCCCTGTGGCGCGTGCGACCGGGCGACCCGTGATCGGCATCGACACATCGACTGCGATGCTCGCCCAGGCCCGCGATCGGTCGGCCGCGGCAGGCGTGGATCTCGACCTGC
Source organism: Candidatus Dormiibacterota bacterium (assembly GCA_963833055.1). GTDB lineage: Bacteria > Chloroflexota > Dormibacteria > Aeolococcales > Aeolococcaceae > Palsa-851. The sequence continues at coordinate 333,448 of CAWHWM010000020.1, forward strand.
GGCTTGGCGACATGCGTGATTTCTCGCTCACCGAGCCGGCGGCCTTGATCTACTGCCCCTTCCGGGCGCTGTTGCATCTACCGACCTGGGCCGACCGGCGTCGGACCTTCGAGTGCGTGGCAGCCTCCCTTCGTCCCGGCGGACGTTTTGCCTGGAACGCCTTCGTCTTCGACCACGTCGTCGCCTCTCGCGTCGATGGGGTTCGCCAGGAGTCACCGATCCCCCACACGATCCGGTATTCGGTTGGGGATGGCCGGATCGACATGACGCTTACCAGTGGGGCTTCCTCCTCGCTCTGGTGGGCGACGAAGAACGAGTGGTTGGGGCTCATTGACGTGGCGGGGTTCGAACTCGAGGCGATCTACGGTGACTTCGATGGGACACCGGCCGGCGACGAGAGCCGCGAGTACGTGTTTGTCGTGAGGCGCTGAAGCTCATACGGCGGTGCGCTGGATCCATAGCCGCGCCGTCCTCAGCACGAGGTCAGAACGCGGAGACTTGGCGACGAACATCGTTCGGTGATATACTACAAATATGTGTAATGCCGAGGACGATCCGGTGCGAGCCCACTCGTGGTGCTTCTGGGGGCCATCCAGCAGTTCGTCTCCACGCCGGGTCCGGAGAGCACCCCGACCCAGCTGGGCGAGCACCTGATCCGGCTCCGTCATGGCATCGACCTCCTCGAGCTCGACTTCGCGGGCTCGGCGGCAACCTTCGCGGGGACCGATGAGTACGAGAACCAGGGCTCGGTGTCTGCGTATGACTGGATCCGGCACAACTGCCACATGTCCGGGCAGGCTGTGTCTCGATCCCTCACCGCGGGGGAGCAGTTCGGGCGGTTGCTCGGCAGTGCCGCTGCGCTGGATGCGGGGGAGATCGGCTTCGCCCACTTCGCGCTCCTGGCCGGCGTGGCCCGGGCGGCGCGCACCAAGCTCGCGGCCGACCGATCCGTGGGCTGCGGTGCGGGTCGATGCCACAGACCCCGACGCCAGCCCTGACGCGGCCAACCCCGACGCCGCCGCGGACGCCGCCGCTGCTGCTGCCGAGGCGGGAGCCGACGCTGCCGCCACCGCCGCCGACGGCTCGGACGCACTCTCCGGCACCGTTGACCCCGCCGCACCGGTTCCTCCGCTCACCTTCGACGAGCGTCCCCTCCTCCAACTCGCTCGGGAGCATTCGGTCAGTCGCTTCGGGCACGAATGTATCCACGCCCGCCATGCCTACGACGCCGCTGCCGTCCTCGAGGAGCACGTCCACGAGGCCGAGCACAACCGCCTGGAACTCATTCCCTGCGAGAACGGCTCCATGGCGCTCCGCGGCTTGTTCGATCCCATCGCTGCGGCCACCCTCAAGACCGCCGTCCTGCCCTTGGCCCGGCCGTCCGGTGCCGGCGACCGTCGCTCCCTGCAGCGCCGTCTTGCCGATGCGCTCGTGGAAGTCGCCGCCCACGCCCTCGATGTCGGCGCAGTCCCCGGCAGCAGCGGGACCAGAGCCCATCTCCAGCTCACCGCCTCGGTGGAGACGGTGATGGCCCTGGATGGTGCTCCCGGTGGCGAGCTCGAGCATGCCGGCGCCGTCCCCGCCGCCACCGTGCAGCGGCTTGCCTGCGATGCCCGGGTACGGCGCATCCTGCTCGGCCCCAAGTCGGCGGTGATCGAGGTGGGCCGGGCGCGCCGGCTTCCCAGCGCCGCCACCCGGGATGCGCTCCGGGCTCGTTCTGGCGGCTGCGAGTGGCCGAGGTGTGATCGCCCCGTGGCGTACACCAACGCACACCACCTGGTGCACTGGGCGCAGGGTGGCGCGACCGACATCGACAACCTGGTCCTGCTCTGCTACCGCCACCACTGGTTGATCCATGAGGGCGGCTGGCAGCTGGCCAAGGTCGAGGGTGACCGGCTGCTGACCATCGCCCCCACCCCGACCTTTCGCACCTGGACCCGCGCGCCCGCCTTCGTCCCCAGGATGTAGCGGCGCGGAACACTCAGATCCAGCTGCGGCGCAGGCATGGTCACTTCGTCAGTCGCTCGCGCTACCTCTGTCGAGGGCGCCCGGTCAGTCCCCGGCGCTACCTCTGTCGAGGGCGCCCGGTCAGTCGCTCGCGCTACCTCTCTCCACAGCGCCCCGTCAGTCGCCCGCGCTACCTGTCTCAAGCGCGCCCCGTCAGTCGCTCGCGCTATCTCTCGAGGGCACCCCGGAACCCGGCCGCAAGCGCCGCGACCAACTCCTCCCGGCTGACCTGGCGACCAAGTAGCTCACGCACCCCCACTCCACCGGCCGTCGAACCGGCATCGCCGTGAAGGTAGGCTGCGGCGCGCGGCGGCGCGAGCAGCACCGACCCGTGCTGGAGGAGCGCGCCGGCGCGTCGTGCCTGGGCGCTGCCGACGAGCTTGCGGCCGCGATCATCGAGAAGTTCGTGAGCGGCGGGACGTGCGAAGCAATCGGCGACCGCTGCTCCCTCGCGCGCATCTCTCCGGAGGTTCGCCGGCATCGCGCGGGGAGTGGTGCTCACTCCGAGGAGCGCCAGGCCAGATGCGACCGCCTCGTGGATACGTGAACACGCCTCCAGAACTCGCCCTCCGAAAACTGGATCCGTCGACCGGCACACCACCGAGTAGGTGACCTCCTGGTCGTGGAGGACGGCGCGGCCCCCACTGGGGCGGCGAACGACGTCGACGCCGTCGCGTGCGCACGCCGCAAGGTCCACATCGTCCAGCGGCTGCATCCTCCCGAGGCTCAGGCACGCAGGCGCGAAGCCGTAGAGCCGCACAGCGCCGGGGATCTCCCCGCGAGCGCAAGCATCCAGCAGCGCCACATCGCGTCGCATGTTCTCCTCGCCCGGCGCGGGATCGTCGACGAGCAAATCGAGACGCAATCCCGACGCGCTGACCGCAACCTCAGACATTGAACCGCACGTGAATCACGTCTCCATCGCGCATCACATAGTCACGACCCTCGAGCCGCTGCTTCCCGCGCTCACGCAACACCGCGTATGAACCGGCATCCAGCAACTCCTCGGCACTGGTCACCTCCGCGCGGATGAAGCCACGCGCGATGTCGGTATGGATGCTCGCAGCAGCGTCAAGCGCAGTCTCGCCTGCGCGAAGGTTCCACGCGCGCACCTCGGTCTCGCCAGCGGTGAAGAACGTGATCAGCCGTAGCAACCGGTACGCGCTCCGCGCAACGCGGTAGAGGCCCGGCTCCTCGAGACCGAGATCGTGCAGGAAGCCGGCGCGATCAGCGGGATCGAGCTCCGCGATGTCGTTCTCGATACGCGCCGAAACCGCGATCACCTCACCGCCGGCGAGTGAGGCGCGGTCGACGATCTCCTGCGGTACCGGCTCCTGCGCGGCGGACTCGGCCACGTTGACGACCACCATCAGCGGCTTGCCCGTGAGCAACCAGAATTCTCGCAACATCCCCTGCTCCTCGGCGTTGAGGGACATCGTTCGCACCGGTTTGCCCTGGTCGAGATGCTCCTGCACGCGCCGCAGGAGCGCGATCATCTCCGGCTCCTTCTCCTTCTGCAGACGCGAGCTCTTCTCGGTGCGCTCGAGTCGTTTCGTCACCGTCTCGAGGTCCGCGAGCTGCAGCTCGAGCTCGAGCACGTCGATGTCACGCACGGGATCGACGCCGCCTTCGACGTGGGTCACGTCGGGATCCTCGAACGCGCGAACCACGAGCGCTGTTGCGTCAGCCTCCCGAATGTGACCGAGAAAGCGATTGCCCAGCCCCTCCCCGCGGCTTGCTCCGCGGACGAGACCAGCGATATCGGTGAATGTGACAGTTGCCGGAATAACCTTGGGCGGCTGGAACAGTGCAGCGAGCCGGTCGAGTCGCGAATCAGGCACAGGGACAACTCCCGTGTTCGGCTCGATGGTGGTGAACGGATAGTTGCCGACGGCCGCGCCGGCCTGCGTCATCGCGTTGAAGAGCGTCGACTTCCCGGCGTTCGGCAGTCCGACAATGCCAACACTGAGGCTCAAATCCGTTCCAGTTCGAACGCGCTGTGCAGTGCCCGCACTGCGTCGCGGACGCGCGGACGATCGATGATGCAGGTCACGTGGATCTCGCTCGTCGCGATCATCTGGATGTTGATGCCCGAGTCGGCGAGCGCCTGGAAGATCTTCGCGTAGATGCCAGGCGTGCCCCTGAGTCCGCTGCCGATGACCGTGATCTTCGCGATACCGGCGGTGGCCGTGTAGCCCTGCGCCTGCACGCTCTTCGCAACTGCCGGGAGCATGCGGCGAGCCTTCGGCAGATTCGACTCGGCGATGGTGAAGCTGAGGTCGGTGGTCCCGTCGTGGCTCACGTTCTGGAGCACGATGTCGATGTCGATCCCGGCGTCACCGAACGGCCCAAAGATGGCCGCCGCCACGCCCGGGTTGTCCGGGACGCGAAGGATCGTCACCTTGGCCACATCGGTCTCATGCGCGATGGCGCGCACCTTCTGGCGTATTTCCATCTTGTCCTGCTTCGCGATGATTGTCCCCGGTTCGTTATCGAACGTGGATCGCACGCGAATCTCCATCGCGTACGCCTCGCCGATCTCGACGGCACGCGGGTGCATCACGCGGGCCCCGGCCGAGGCGAGCTCGAGCATCTCGTCATAGTCGATCGCTGCGATCACCCGGGCATTGGGAACGATGCGCGGATCTGCCGTGTGCACGCCGGGAACGTCGGTGAAGATCTCGCAGTGGTCAGCGTGAATGGCCACCGCGAGCGCGACGGCCGTCGTGTCCGACCCGCCGCGGCCGAGCGTGGTGACGTCCATATCCTCCGTGGCGCCCTGGAACCCGGCTACCACCACGACGTTCCCGCGCTCGAGCTCGTCCAGCACACGCTGCGGGACGATGTCCACGATGCGCGCGGTCCGGTGCGCGCTACTCGTCCGGATACCCGCCTGCGCGCCTGTCAGAGAGATGGCGGGGGTGCCGCCGGCGTGGAGCGCCATCGCGAGCAGAGGCGCGGTGATGGTCTCCCCGCTGCTCAGCAGCATGTCCATCTCACGCGACGGCGGATCGCCGGTGACTCGGTGGGCCAGCGCGATCAGCTCATCGGTCGTATCACCCATGGCGCTCACCACGACAACCACCTCGGACCCTGCAGCCATCGATTCACGGATGCGGCGCGCGACGCGGCGCAACTTCATCGGTGTTGCGACACTCGACCCGCCGTACTTCTGAACGACCCGGGTCACGCCGAAACATCCACGCGGGTGCCGTAGTTACGCGGCGGGAGGACCATCGTCCGGCCCTCGACGCCCGCAACGCTCGCGGCGCGTTGCATCGCCGCGCTGATCGGCTCAGGGTCCAGCGGAGTCAAGCGCGACGATCGACGGTCCGGCGCCCGCAAGCGCAGCACCCGACGCCCCCGCGTCATTGGCCGCATCGACCATCGCGCGTGCCCCAGTGATGAGCGCAAAGCGCGCGTCCTGGTGCCAGCGATCTTCCATCGCCACACGCGAGCCCGGCATGGTCGCCGGTGGCGAGCGCCCTGACGAGCAGCGCGCAGCGGCTCGCGTTGAAGATCGCGTCTGCCCTGCTGAAGCTGTCGGGGACCACCTGCCGCGACTCGTGCGTCGTGAACGGCCGGTCGGGGATGAACAGCACCGCGCGTAACTCATCGGACACAGGCATCTGCACCGCCGGGGCACCAGGTGCACAGATGGCAAGTCCTCCGAGGAGCGCCGCCGCGGCGTTGTCGCGGTGACCTTCGAGTGCGCCCACACGGTCGAGCACCGCGTCCTCGTCCCATGGCGCTTGATGGAACGCGGTCGCAACCAGCACCCCGGCGAGGGCTGCCGCTGCGCTCGATCCCATGCCGCGTCCGATCGGGATCCGGTTCACGCAGGTGAAGTGCACGTCTGTTGCCGGAACGTCGAGCGCCGCGCATGCGGCTGCATAAGCAGTTGTCACCAGGTTGTGCTCGGGGTCATTGAGCTCGGGCGGCGCGTCCGGACCCGCGTCGATGGTCAGCGCGCCTGGCCGTTGCTCCGCGCGGATGTCGTTCTGGAGCTGCAGCGCCAGGGCAAGGATGTCGAACCCCGGTCCGAGGTTTGCGACGCTTGCGGGAACCGCGACACGGACACGCACGCGCTGCTCAGACCCCGATCGCTCGCGCCAGAGCGCTCGCGTCCGAGGCAACCTCGAGGATGGGAGCCAAGGCGGGCTCGACCGCTCCTGGATCCTTCAACCCGTTCCCTGTGAGCACGCAGACGGCGTGTGTTCCCGGCGCTACCGCACCTTCTGCCACCGCGCGCTCAAGAACCGCAAGCGCAGCTGCCGACGCGGGCTCGCAAAAGATCCCCTCGAGTTGGGCGAGGCGCCGCTGCGCGTCGAGGATCGCTGCATCCTCGACGGACGCGATCATCCCCTCCGACTGATCACGTGCCTCGACAGCCCCTTGCCACGACGCGGGATTCCCGATCCGGATCGCGGTCGCGACGGTCTGCGGGTCATCCACGGGCCGTCCAAGCACGAGCGGCGCAGCGCCGGCGGCCTGCCCACCGAGCATCCGAGGCAGGCGGCTCGCTCTCCCATCGCGGTGCTCCTCGCGAAAGCCCCGCCAGTACGCGGTGATATTGCCGGCGTTTCCGACTGGAAGCGCGAGGACGTCGGGTGCGTCGCCGAGCTCATCCACGATCTCGAACGCCGCGGTCTTCTGCCCTTCGATGCGATTCGGGTTGACGCTGTTGACCAGCGTGACGGGATGGTGTTCGCAGAGCTCGCGGACGATACGGAGGGCGACGTCGAATCCGCCGTTGATGCTGATAACGGTTGCGCCGTGGACGCGCGCTTGCACGAGCTTTCCCGACGCGATGTGACCGTGCGGCACGACCACCACGGTGCGCATCCCGAAACGCCCGCCGTACGCCGCGGCCGACGCGCTGGTGTTGCCGGTCGACGCGCAGATGATGGCCCGGCTCCCTTCATGGAGCGCCGCCGCGACCGCGACCACCATGCCTCGATCCTTGAAGGATCCCGTCGGGTTGAGGCCTTCCAGCTTGAAGTGCAGCGATGCCAGGCCCAGAGATGGCCCGATGGTCAGCGACTCGACGCAGGGCGTGCTGCCTTCGCCGAGGCTGATGTGCGGCGCGTCTCGTGGGAGCGTGAGGCGATCAGCCCAGCGCTCAATGACGCCCTGTGCGCGCGTGCTCACTTCGTCGACCTGCGTGTCGACACAGCCCAGCGCTCAATGACGCCCTGCGCGCGCGTGGCCACCTTCGCTGCCTACGCCTCTACTCGGTCGAGGGTGCCGAGAATCGCGTCGACCGAGGTCAGGGTGTCCAGCGTTTCGAGAGCACGATCGTGAACCGCGCGTGGGGCCAGGCCGGTGAGCACGATCAGCTCGGAGCCGGGCAGGTCGACAGCGGCGTCCACGGCGAGCCCGCGGTCCTCGAGTGCCAGAAGAACGAGTCCGCGCGCCTCGGCTTCAGCCGACAGGCGAACCCGAACGTATCCGGAAACCTCGACGTCCTCGTCGCTGAGCATCGGGGGGTCTGTCCGCGGACTGACACGCAACGCCGGAGGATCCGCACGATCGCGGACCGCGGTGACGACATCGCTGACGACGGCGCTCGCCGTTGATGCGCCGCCGGCACCGAGCCCACGGAGCATCACGGTCCCCGCGAGATCGCTCGAGATAACGACAGCATTGTCAGCATCATCGACGTCGTGCAGCAGATGCCCGGGACCGACCGCGGTGGGACGGACGCGGAGAGAAACGGCATCGCCCGGCCCGCGCTCGGCATGCGCGAGCAGGCGGACGCGATATCCGAGCTGAGCCAGGGCGGCAACGTCCGCGCCGGCGACATCGCGGATGCCCACACGGTCAACGGCGTCGGGCGCGACGTAAGCGCCAAGAGCAAGCCAGGCAAGGATGACCAGCTTGTGCGTGGCGTCCCAGCCGTCAACATCGAGTGAAGGGTCGGCTTCCGCGAAGCCGCGGCGCTGCGCGTCGGCGAGTGCAGCGGCAAAGCTCACCCCGGCGCCGCGCATCTGGGTGAGGATCACGTTGGTGGTGCCGTTGATCACGCAGTCGAGCGCGGAGATGCGATCGCCGAGCAGGCTCTCATTGAGCAACGAGATGATCGGCAGCCCGGCGCCGACGCTCGCCTCAAAATACAGCCGGGCATTGTGCTCGGCGGCAAGTGCTCGCAACCGCGGGCCGGAAGCGGCGATCACGGCCTTGTTGGCGGTCACCACGGTCTTGCCGGCGCGAAGTGCGGACTCGATCAACGCTGTCGCCGGGTCGGTGCCACCGATCGTCTCGATGACGATGGCGACGGAGCGGTCGTCCACGACTGCGGCGGGGTCGTCGAGCAGCCGGACGTTCTTCAGGTCGATGTCGCGGGAGCGCTTGGTATCGCGCACTGCGACGACACGCAAGACCGGCGTGGCGCCGGCGCGCTGGCCGAGCAATTCCCACTCGTCGATGAGGCGCCGTGCGACGGCGGTTCCAACCGTGCCGAGGCCAAGTAACCCGACGCCCACCGATTCCATTGCTGGGACAGTCTATTGGGGGCTCGATGTTGCGCGGTCTCGAGGTCTCGCCGGTGTCGGTGCCGGGAGAGTCGCTTGGGGGATGGCGGGCATCTCCGCGACGGGCGTCTCCGGGTGGAGAGTCCGGCGGGGCTAGATGATGTGCCGTCTCCAGGCAAGCAGGACAGCGGCGGCACGGTCCTTGCAGCCGAGCTTCTCGAGGATGTTGCTGACGTGGGTCTTCACGGTGTTCTCGCTGAGGAAGAGCAGCACGGCGATCTCCGCGTTGTTCTTGCCGTCGGCCATCAGCCGCAGCACGTCACGCTCGCGACGGGTGATCGAGGGCATGTTCTCCGCTGCGGCACTCACCAGCTGCGGGTCGAGCAGCGATTCTCCGGCGGCAACCGCGCGGATGGCCCCGGCGAGCTCCTCGCGGGTGGCGTCCTTCAGCAGGTACCCGAGCGCTCCGGCTTTGAGCGAGGGAAAGATGTAGTCCTCGTTGCGATAGGTGGTGAGGACGATCACTCGAGCCTCCGGGTCGCGCGCGCGGATCTTGCGCAATGCCTCGATGCCGTCCATCACGGGCATCTGGACGTCGAGCAGGATGACGTCGGGGTGGGTCCGGCGAGCCTGCTCCACGGCTTCGACTCCGTCGGCGGCTCGCCCCACCACCTTGATGTCCGGCTCGAGCTCGAGCATCGTGCAGAGGCCGTCACGGACCACGGGATGGTCATCGGCGACGAGAACGCTGATCACGCGCTCACCGCCTCGGCAACACGTTCCGTGAACGGCAGCCTGGTGGTGACAGTGGTCCCCTGACCCGGGGCGCTCACCACCGTCAGCGAGCCGCCTGCGTTGCGAGCGCGCTCGGCCATCCCGTCGAGGCCGAAGCAATCCTCACGCGGTGCGCTGGCCGCCGGATCGAAGCCGACGCCGTCATCGCGCACCGAGAGGACCAGCTCCTGGGCGTGGGCTCGGAGTTCCACATCGACATGTTCCGGCTTTCCGTGCCTGCGCAGCGTTCGACAGCGCCTCCTGGCCGATCCGGAGCAGCGCGACTTCCGCGGTGGGCGACAGTGGTGGATGCGGCGGCACGGCGCGAGCCCTGAACCGCGCGGGGATACCAGTGCGCTCTTCCCATGCCTCGACCTCGTGCCCGATCGCGGCGACCAGGCCGGTCGACGAAAGCGGGGCGGGGCGAAGGTTCCACACGGAGCTGCGTGCCTCCTGGAGCGCATCACGCGCCAGCTCTCGCGCCCGTTCCACGGAGGATTTGGCACGCCGCTCCGATCCCCGATTCAGCAGCGTGTCCGCGGCCTCGAGCTCCAGCACGATGCCGGTCAACTGCTGGGCAAGGGTGTCGTGGATCTCCCGCGCCAGCCGCGTCCGCTCCTCGAGCACCGCGTGATCGGTGAGGGCCTGCACGGGGAGATACATCCGGCGCGAGAGCAGGGTCGTGGCGACGAACGCGAGGCCGAGCAGGAGGATCAGCACAGGGATGACGGTCACCGGGAACAGGCGATGGACACTGTCGGTGACGCCGAGCGTCAGCTGGCTGAGGTTGGGCTCGAGCGTGTTCACCGCCACCGGGTTGAGGATCACCCAGTGGGAGCTGTACACGAGCGAGGCGAAGACGTCGGTGTTCGTCTTGTTCAGGGCGGCGGTCAGCGGTGCGGACGGCGTCACGCCCGTGACCTCGAGGCGGTGAACCGATGCGTTGAGGCTCGGTTGCGGAGCCGTGAAGCCAGGCCCTGACGTCGTCGGAAAATCCTGCTGCGCGCCCGGCGAGCTGTACAGCGTGGTTCCCGTGGCGCTGACCACGACGGGGTCGATGCTCGCCGGTGCCCCCTTCACAAGCGACGCGGAGATGAGCGCCGGCACGGACACATCCACGCCCACCTGGATCGACAGGGGATTCTGGTACCAGGCGCTCACGCCCGAGGACTGGTCCTCGATGAGCGGATAGGGATCGGTCCAGAACGGACCGTCCTCGCTGCGACCGGGGGCACCCTGCTCGATCCAGACGTTCGGCGCGCTCGCAACCGCCACGCCACCCTCGGAGCGGCTGAGGATGGTTGCGCGCGTCTTGGGATCGTAGGCAGACGGATTGAACGCCGGGAAGGCGCGCAATGCCCCGATCGCCGCGTCCTGGATCCATACCTCTTTGATGGCGGGGTTGATCTTGAGGATCGCCTGCACCTGCAACGCGACTGCGTTCTCATCGCTCGCCGCTGCAAATCGCCCGCCCGTCGGTGGTCCCCGTCGGCAGGATGAGCGTGCTGTTGAGGCCTTCGTTGAACGCATAGCCGCTCCCGAGCGGCGTCATCGGAATCGCCGGTCGCGAGGTGTCGGGCGGGGTCGAGCTCATCGCCTTGGTCATGGCCCCGCCGAGCCCCTCCTGGATCGAGCTGTCGATCTGGCTCATGCTGGAATCCAGCGCGGACGCCCGCTTGTCGAGCGCGGTGCTCGCCAGAGACTGCTCGTGTTCGAGGATCGCGGACTCCGTGGCGTTGGCGGTGCTCTTCGCGACCGCGTCAAGCTCGATCACGGCCAGGACCGCGAAGGCAAGCAGCGGCAGAAGCGCCACCGTGACCATGCCGAGGAGCAGGCGATTACGAAACCGCCGTCTCGGGTCGCGCCTGCGCGGACGCCTCCCGCGGCCGATCCTCATGCCGTGTCTCCTGAGCCCGCCGTTGGCGCGAATATCCCCATCAGCCCATCGACCACTCCAGTTCCACTATACGGTCGCTGCACAATGCACGCTCGTGTATGTCGCGGGCATTCGACCCATCCCCCCGAGCCGCAGGCGCTGGCGCCGGGCGGTTCCGCTGATCGCGTTCCTCGCGGTCGTGCTCTCAGGATGCAGCTCCACGCCGTCCACGACATCGCCCACGAGCGCTCCAGGAGGCACCGCTTCCACGGGCGGGACCCTGACCGTCGGCGTCGCCCAGGCGCCGACGACACTGCTCGATGACGGCATCAGCGGCGATCTTTCCGCCGCTGACGCGATCGCGGCCCCGGTCGAGGAAGGGCTGCTCTGGTACCGCTCGACAGCAGCCACCGCGTCGTCCACCTCAGAGGCGGACTACTGGAGCCCGGACCTGGCGACCTCGGTCCCCACACTGACGAACGGCGGCGTCCAGACCAGCGGCTGCGCCGACACGGCGGCAGCGATGTGCGTGACCTGGCACCTCCGGCAGGGTGTCCGCTGGGACGACGGCAGCGACCTCACGTCACACGACGTCTGCGACACCTTCGAATTCCACTGGCTCGCATATGGCGCCGTCGGCAAGCCCAATCCGACGCCGCTCGCCTCGACTGCGGGGTGGAACCAGGTCATCAAGTGCACCGAGCTGGATCCGTTGACAGCGGTTGTCGACTTCAAGTCGCAGTACGGGCCGTACCTGGCGCTCGGGAGCGGCGTGGACGGAATCCTGCCGGCATCCGTGCTCGATCCCGTCATGGCAGCCGGCGGGAACCTGGACAACGAGCACCGCAACGCTGAACCTCACCAAGGGATCCGGCAACTCGGCCGCATACAACAGCGTTGCCTCGCTGGGCACCGTGCTCGACGGAACGGGACCATTCGTGATGGCGAGCGACACCCCGGGATCGCAGGTGGTGCTCGTGCGCAACCCCGACTACTGGAACACGAGCGCGATGCCGCATCTCGACAAGATCGTCTTCCGTATCGAGCCGGATCTCGCCGCCGAGGTCAAGGACGCGAGCTCCGGCGCCATCGAGGTGGGGCTCAACCTCGGGCTCGCGGCACTCCCAGGGCTCGAGGCGTCAGTCAAGAAAGCACACGGCACCGCTGACGGTGGACCCGGTGGATGGATCCGGCGCCGAGGTGCTCATGTTCAACCTCTGCGCGACCGACGGCGGCCTCTGCGACAACCCCGCCGCCGATGAGAACGAGGACACGGCGAATGCGACTGTCCGCAAAGCGATCCTGCTCGCCATCGACCGGCAGGCGATCATCAAAGCGGTGGCGCCCGGCGACACGACGGTCCCACCCAACTCGTGGATGGACCTGGGGGCGAGCTATCTCGCGAGCGATGGCGTGACGACCACAGCCTCCGACCCGGCGAGCTGCGAATTCGATGCTCAACTCGGCGGGTGACGCCCGCAACGCCAAATGCGGTGTGGCGCCGGACGGGCAGGACTTCCGGGCGGCGACGGACGGCACCTGCCTGGTCATCAACATCGGCACCACGAGCGACGACCCCGTGCGCGTGAAGGTCGAGTCGATGATCCGGACTGATCTCGCCAACATCGGCATCAACGTCCCGGCGGCGTTCGAGCCGAACGTCCCGGCCGCAACCTTCTTCGGTTCCTTCGCCGATGGTGGCCCGCTTGCAACTCACGCATTCGACATGGCGCTGTACACCGTCGGACTGGGGTTGCCGGGCGAGCCCGACACCTATTCGTCAACGTGGCACGGTGACTGCGGCGGAACGTGTCTGCAGGAGGACGAGGTGCCCTCGAGCGCGGACCTGGGCAGCGGCATGAACTACAGCGGGCTCAATGATCCGGCGCTCGACAAGGACCTCGACAACGCTCGCAACACTGCGGATCTCACCACTCGCGCGCAGGACTACGCGCTTGCCGATCAACGCCTTGCCGCGCTGCTCCCCGCGATCCCGCTCTACCAGCAGGTGATCGTCAACACGTACTCATTGAACCTTCACGGTGTCGTGCAGAACGATCTCGTGCCGGATTTCGACACCGCGGCGTGGTACTGCGCGAACGGGGACTGCACGGGTTAGCACGGAACGTTCGGCGGTACTGCGGCCCGTATACTCCGCCCTCGTGCGACATCTCAGCGAGCGAGCACTCGATGCGGCGTCAGTCGCCGGTGCGTCATATGCCGATTGCCGTGTGATCAATCGCACGGTGCAACGGCTCACCGTCAAGAACGGCGCCGTGGCGTCGGTGGAGCTGTTCGAGGATGAGGGAATCGGCATCCGCGTCATCGCCGGCGGCTCCTGGGGATTCGCCGGCGTCGACGACCTCGCCGCCGCCAGCATCGAGGAGGCGGCGCGGCAGGCCGTCCGGATCGCCAAGGCATCGTCGCGCGTGAACCGGGTCCCGGTCAGGCTGGCGCCGGCGCCGGCACTGGTCGGCGAGTACCGAACGCCGGTGGTTCGCGATCCTTTTGCTGTCTCGCTCGACGACAAGGTCGACCTGCTCATGCGCACCGACCTGGCGATGTCGCTCGTCCCGCAGATCCGGGTCCGCGAATGCTCTCTCGAGTTCGTTCGCGAGGTGCGCCATTTCGCCTCCAGCGAAGGTGCCGTACTGGATCAGACGATCATCGAATCCGGCGGCGGTCTCGATGCCACCGCCACGAGCGATGACGACGTGCAGACCCGCAGCTTTCCCAACAGCTTCGGGCGCCACCAGATCTGCGCCGGCTGGGAGGCGATCGAGGCGTTCGACCTTCCCGGGAACGCCGGACGGATCGCTGAGGAGGCGGTCGCGCTGCTGAGCGCGGCGGAATGTCCCGCGGGAACCATGACCGTCATCCTCGACGCCACCCAGGCAGCCCTTCAGGTCCACGAGTTCGTGCGGCCACCCCACCGAGCTCGACCGCGTGCTCGGGCACGAGGCGGCATACGCGGGAACGTCGTTCCTCATGCCCGACATGCTCGGCACCTTTCGCTACGGCAGCGAGCATGTGACCATCACCGCCGATTCCACCCGCGCGCCAGGACTCGGCACCTTCGGCTGGGATGACGAAGGTGTGCCGGCGCAGCGCTCGCTGCTGGTCGACCAGGGAATTTTCACCGGATATCTCACCTCTCGCGAGACCGCCGCTGCGATCGGCCAGGTGAGCAACGGCGCCATGCGCGCCGATGGCTGGGCACGGCTGCCGATCATCCGGATGACCAACATCAACCTCGAGCCGGGAACCTCCAGCCTCGAGGAGATGATCGCCACCACCGAGCACGGTGTCTACCTGGAGACCAACCGGTCCTGGAGCATTGACGACCGCCGCCTCAACTTCCAGTTCGGCACGCAGAACGGATGGGAGATCGTTGACGGCAAGCGCACCCGGTTGGTTCGCAACCCCATCTACAGCGGGCAGACACCGGAGTTCTGGGGGTCATGCGACGCGGTCGCGGGTCCCGCCGAGTGGCAGATGTTCGGGGTCGTGAACTGCGGCAAGGGCCAGCCGTCGCAGTCGATGCACGTCGGACACGGCGCAGCACCGTGCCGCTTTCGCAATGTGCGCGTGGAGCCGGCGCGATGAGTGGCGGCGATGAAGTGCTGGCGTGCAGCGCGATGAGCAGCGGCGATGCGTTGCTGGCGTACAACGTCCGCGTGGAGTTGGCACGATGAGCAGCGGCGATGAGCTGCTGGCGCTTGGCGACACCGCGTTGGCGTCGCTGGCCCGTGGTGAGGCGGAGGTTGTCATCGCGAACTCGCGGAGCGAGCTCACCCGCTTCGCCGGTAACGAGATTCACCAGAGCGTCGCCGAGCGCTTCCGCCACGTCCGAGTCCGGCTGATCGACGGCGGGCGCACCGGGGTGGGTGAGGTGCGCGGGCACCGCGATCGCGCGGTGGACCTCGCGTTCGAGGCGGCCGAGGAAAGCCGGCGTGTGACCAGCGGCACGGATGTGTCGCCGCTGCCGCCGGGCGACCAGGGTGGCGACGGTCCCGTCGCATTCGCGGAGTCGACGGACGCGGCGACGCCCCAGGACCGCGCGGAGCTTGTGTCAACCATCACGGAAGCCGCCGGCGCGCGTGCGCTCAACGCATACGGAGCGCTCAGCACCACGACGACCACCACAGCCATCATCACCAGCGCTGGGCTGCGCCGAGCGGCGACGTCGACGCAGGCGAGCCTTGTATCGGTTGTGCGCGGCGACAACGGCGGCGGGTATGCGTCCCGGCACTCAGCGGATATCGCGGCTCTCGATGTGCCCGGGCTCGCAGCGGAGGTTGTGGAGACCTGTGAGCGCAACCAGAACGCGACAGAGATCGGCCCCGGCGACTACGAGGTCATCCTCTCGCCATATGCGGTGACCGACCTGCTGGAACACCTGGCGTGGGTGGGATTCAGCGCGCTTGCGGTGCAGGAGCACCGCAGCTTCATGCGCATCGGCGAGCGGCTCATGAGCGAGCGGATCACCATTCGCGATGACGCGCGCACCCGCGACATCTTTCCATTCCCCTTCGATGACGAGGGAGTGTCGACGCAACCGGTGACGCTGATCGATCGCGGTGTCTGCGCTGCCGTCGTCTACGACACGCCGACTGCGCTGCAGGACGGGGTCGCGTCGACAGGGCATTCGCTGCCACAGCCGAACACGTGGGGACCGCTCCCCAGGCACGTCGCGATGGATGCCGGCGACACGCCCTGGACGGACATGGTCCGCTCCGTCTCGCGCGGGCTGTACATCACGCGGTTCTGGTATGTGCGCGATGTGCACCCGCTGCGCACGGTGATCACCGGGATGACCCGCGAGGGCACGTTTCTCATCGAGAACGGCACCATCACGCACCCGGTCAAGGATCTCCGCTTCACGCAGAGCATCGTCGAGGCGCTCGCGGACGTCCTCCAGGTCAGCCGGGAGCGGCAACTCGAGCTGGGAGAAGGCGAATCCGGGGTACTGTCACCCTGGTTGCACATCGGCCGTTTCAGCTTCACGTCCTAGAACACATCGCGAAGGTCCTCCAATGTCACACGCACCGCTGATCGGGCTCACCCTGCGGGTGCTGCACGAGAAGGGGCTTCCCGCCGACCTCGCACGCAACCGCGCGTATTTCGACGCGCTCGAGAGTGCCGGTGGCACGCCGGTCGGCATCAGCTCGTCGCTCGCCGAGCCGCAGCTGCGGGCGCTCTTCGATCTCTGCGACGGCCTGTGCCTCCCCGGTGGGCCTGACGTCGAGCCGGAGCTCTATGGCGAGGCCACACGCGCGGATTGCGCGGTCGAGGTGGACCATGACCTCGACCGTTCGGAATTGCTCCTCGCGCGCTGGGCGCTCGAAGCGGACAAGCCGATCCTTGCCATCTGTCGCGGTGCGCAAGTGCTCAACGTGGCGCTGGGAGGCACGCTCTGGCAGGACGTCGGCGCGCAGGGAGCGACCGAGCACAACCACTCGCAGGAAGGCTCGCGTCAGGAGCTCACGCACAACATCGACGTGACCGCGGACTCGCGGCTGTACGCGATCGCCGGCGCGCGACTGGTCGACGTCAACAGCATGCATCACCAGGCGTTGCGCGACCTCGGTCAGGAGCTCGTGGTGAGCGCGCGTGCGCACGATGGACTTGTCGAGGCAGTGGAACATCCCGGGCGCCGCTTTGTGGTCGGGCTGCAGTGCCATCCCGAGGAGCTGTACCTCGAGCGTGATTGGGCCCGGCGGCTGTTCGCCGATTTCATCGCCGCCGCGCGTGCGTGAGCGCTGAGCCGGACGCAGACCGGCTGCACCGCCGTCTCTGGATCGCGGCGGTTGCGATCCTCGCGGCCCTCGTGGTGCTTCGCAATGTCATCGACCTCGCGGGCTCACCGCCTGGGCTCTACGTCGACGAGGCGTCGATCGGCTACAACGCCTGGACCATCGCGCACTTCGGCGTGGACGAGCACGGGATCCACTTCCCGCTCTTCTTCGAAGCGTTTGGTGAATACAAGAACCCGGTGTACGTCTACGCCGTGGCCGCGCTCGTCCGGTTCCTGCCGCTGACGGTCGCGGTCGAGCGCTTCCCCGCTGCGATCTTCGGTCTTGCGGTTGTTGCGTTCCTCACCGGCGCCGCATGGCGGATGACCGGCTCGCGGCTCATCACCATCGGGATACTCGCGTTGACCGCTTTCACGCCGTGGCTCGTCATCGAGAGCCGCGTGGGGTTCGAGACGATCTCCTGGGTCGCTCTCCTCTCAGGGGCCATCTGGTGTCTCGCCTCGAAACGCCCAACAGCGCGCCAGTTCGGCATTGCAGGCGTGTTCCTCGCGATCGGCATCTACGGCTACACCACAGCACGCCTCGAGGTCCTCCTCCTCGCCATTCCGCTGGTGATCGCGTGGTGGCTTGCGAAGACTCCGGGGTGGTGGCGCGCGGTCGTCCCGATTGGAGCGGGGTATGTCGTCCTGGGCATCTACGCGTTGCTCAATCCGGGCGCACTGACCGGACGGTTCGACTCCATCAGCATCTGGTCGGACGGCGCACCACTCAACGTCGTCATCGACCGATTTTTGGTCAACTATGTCACGTACTTCAGCCCCAACTTCCTGTTCTTCTCGGGCGATGCCAACCCCCGGCAGAACACGGAGATCGGCGGCATGTTGCTCTGGGTCATGGCGCCGCTGCTCATCGCGGGCCTCGTCGTGTGCTGGCAGCGGCGCAACGAGCCACTCATCCGATTCCTGGTGGCCGCCATCCTGCTGAGCCCGATCGCGGCCGCCCTGACCAACAACGGAACCCCCCACGCGCTGCGCTCATCCGGGATGTTCCCGTTCCTCGTGATCCTCGCAATCCTCGGCGCCGACGAGCTTGCGGACCGTGCTCGCCGGACGCGTCGAGGCTCGACGAATCGTTGTCGGGGTGCTCGGTGCGGGCCTGGTGGCACAGGCTGCCTCCTTCACGGTGGACCTGTACACGGCCTATCCAAATCGCTCCGCCTACTACTTCGACACCGGCGAGATCGCGGCGATCGTCACGGCGCGACAGACCGCGGGATCGCACGAGGTGTATCTCTCGGAATCGCTCGACCCCCCGTACATCGAGGCCTTCTTCCACTTCCTGCCGCCGCCGCCGCGCCAGGAGGAGACCGACGATGCGACCCCCGGTCTGCAGGAGCTCGGGATGGAGGTGGTCCCGGTTGCGTCCCTCTATGCGAATCCGCCGGCGGTGGGCGATACGCTCGTGCTGGCCGCGTTCGATGCCGCGCCACCGAGCGGGTGGACCCTGGTCGCGACCGAGCGTGCACCGGCGAATCTGATCGACCCCTCCGCGCCGCGCCCGGTGCTCGAGAGCGTCTACCGGTTCGGCGGCTGAAGTGGCTTCCGCTGCTAAGGTGAGCGGCCCGTCCGGACAAACTCCGAACAAATTCAGGACGAGCGAACCCAGGGGACCGGCCGCGGGCGATGGTTGCAGGTGATCGACTTCAGGTGGTGCTTCACTTCACGTGGTCCGACTTCAAGTGATCCGACTTGATCTGATCCAACGTCAGGTGAGCAGTGACTGACGTTGTCATCGTCGAGGCTGTCCGGACGCCGATGGGGCGCGGCAACCAGCGCAACGGCGATCTGCGCGACGTCCATCCGGTGCTCCTCGCCGCGCATGTGCTCCGCGAGGTGACCAGCCGCGCGAAGATCGATCCCGCTCTCGTCGGCGACGTCATCTTCGGATGTGTCAGCCAGACCGGCGAGCAGGCGGTGAACATCGCCCGGCAGGCCGTGCTCGCCGCGGGGTTCCCGGTCGAGGTGCCGGCAACCACCGTCGATCGCCAGTGCGGCTCGTCGCAGCAGGCGATCCACTTCGCGGCGAACCTCATCCAGTCCGGGGTCTGCGACATCACGATCGCCGCCGGGGTCGAGAGCATGAGCCGCGTCCCCATGGGGACCACCGTGTTCCAGGGCCCGGGGATGCCGTTCCCGCCCGAGCTGCTCGAGGTCTACAACCTGGTTCCTCAGGGGCTGTCGGCCGAGATGATCGCGGAGATGTGGCACATCACCCGCGAGCAGGCAGACGAGTTCGCGGCACGTTCGCAGCGGCGCGCCGGCGAGGCGCAGGCCAATGGGTGGTTCGACCGTGAGATCGCACCGGTCGTCGTCGGCGCCAATGGCGATGGAAGGGTGATCAGCCAGGACCAGGGCATCCGTCCGGACACCACCGTGGAATCGCTCGCATCGCTGACGCCCGCATTCAAGCCGGACGGCATCATGCACGCCGGCAACAGCTCGCAGATCACCGACGGGGCAGCCGCGGTGCTCCTCATGTCGCTCGAGCGGGCGAACGAGCTCGGCATCACACCCCGTGCGCGGATCGCCGCCCAGACGGTGGTCGGCGTCGACCCGGTGACGATGCTGACCGGACCGATCCCCGCGACGACCCGGCTCCTGGAACGCTCGGGGCTCGGGATCAACGACATCGACCTCTTCGAGATCAACGAGGCCTTTGCCCCGGTCGTGCTCGCATGGGAGCACGAGCACCACCCGGACATGGATCGCGTCAACGTGAACGGGGGCGCGATCGCGCTCGGTCACCCCCTCGGCGCCAGTGGGGCGCGGCTCATGACCACGCTTCTCCACGAGCTCGAGCGGCGCGACGGGCGCTATGGCCTTCAGGCGATGTGCTGCGGTGGCGGCCTTGGAACGGGGACGCTGATCGACCGCTCGATCTGATCGACCGCCGCGGCCGTGGCGCCGCTGTGTCAGCGCTGCGCCGCGAGGTGACGGGTTGGACACACGCGCCAGGCCCACCGAAATGCCCGTGCTATATTCGGCCAGATCCCCAAATGAGCCCAGCGACGAGTACCGCCATGAAGAAAGTCCTGATCATCGAGGACTACTACGCGCTCGCCGACATCGAATCTCTGCTCTGCACGATGGAGGGCTACGAGGTGAAGGTGGCGAAGAGTGGCGACGAGGGCCTCGCAGCGTTCGTGGAGTTCCAGCCGGACCTGGTGCTGCTCGACCTGATGCTGCCGGGCGACCTCTCAGGCACCCAGGTGCTCGAGCGGATCCGCTCCGATCACGGCAGCGATCCCAAGGTGCTCGTGGTCAGCGCGCTCGTGAATGCCTCGACGGCACCCAAGCTGGAGGCGTACGGCAACGTGCAGACGCTCGCGAAGCCCTTCAAGATCAAGGAACTCGCTTCGCGCATCCAGTCGATGCTCGCCCCGTAAGGAGTTCTACACTCGGGGGGCGATGCGAGCAGAACCACCGCCGCCGCCGCGGGGCCGGCCGGAGCCGCAGCGTGAGTCGGCGCCATCCCGACCGCGTGGACGCCGCTGCCCGTACCTCGAGCAGATCCTCAAGGAGAGCGCAGGCCCGTTCGGCATGCTGACCCGCTACAAGGCGGACTGCCATGTCGACCGGCAGACCCACAAGTTCACCGGCCGCCACCCCGTCCCGCCGTGCATCTCCGAGCCCGACACGTGCTCCCTGTACCAGAGCGAGCACGGCGAGGAGGACAACCGCATCCGGCGGTACGCCGAGTAGCGACCCGCGGGAGGCCGGTCCCCGGCGGAACTCAGTGTGGTGCGGTGAGGGCGGGCGATCGAAGGTCCAGCCGCCGATCCGCGAGGCGTTGGCCGGCTAGAGCGCGTTCCCCGCGGGGATCGGGTGGGGATGACGGATTGCTGCATACGCATCGCGCAGCAGCCGGTATCCAGGGAGCGAAACGTCGGCCGCCGAGTCCTCGAGGGCCATTCCCCGGCACGCGAGCGCCAGCACGAGCAGCCAGACCGGGATGAAGTAGTAGTTGAGGAATGCCCATTTCGCGAGGAGGAAGCCGCAGGTGGAAAGCAGTGCGCCGGATGTGAGCACGTCGGCGAGATCCCTCGGGCGGCGCCGCAGCGCGAACCATGCGACCGCGGCTCCGGCGACCACAGCGAACCAGACCGGGAGCAGATGACCGGTGATCGAGTACCACGCGGCGTTCAACGTCAGGCCGTCGCCGCGGAAGCCCAGCGCAGCCTGGAGACCCGCAACGTCCTGATAGAAGTTCCAGGCCCCGGTCATGAGCACGAACGGCAGGATCACCGCGGCGGCGATCACCACCGCAACGCCGAACTCCTGACGCGCTCGGCGTGACCAGAGCAGCGCCGGGACCATCGCGATGAGAATCACCGGCTTGACGGTGAGCGTGACGACAAGGAAGAGGATCGCCCAACGCCGGTGGCCGTTGCGGAGCGCGAGCCAGCCTGCGAAGCCGGCCATCGAGAAGACGTCGACCCATGAGAAGTAGACGATCGCGACAGTCATCGGCAGCGCGAGGCAGAGCGCGCCGACACGGAGCGCGCGGGTGCCGCGCTCCGGCGACTGCCAGGCGAGCCGCACTGCGGACGCGATCAGCCCGATGAAAGCGATGACGCTCATGAACCGGACATCGCCGAGGAGGCGGCCGGGTGCCGTGAGAATCGCGGCGCCGGGGAGATATTCGAAGTGCACCGGCACGTTCATGAACGTGAACGGGGTGACCGGCGACTCCGCGGAAAAGATCGGCTGATACGGGTTGGTGCCGTGGAGCAACGCGGCGCTGGCTCCCTGCAGTGACTGGTACACGTCGATTGCAGGCGCCGTCGACCGCAGCGCGCTCACGACGCAGCCGGTGAGCGCGGCAACAGCAATCACGGCGGCGATGCCGCGGATCACGCGGAAGTGTCCGAGGACCATCGCGATGATCGCAAGGACGAGCAGCGGAGCGAACCACGAGGCAACAGGAAGGCCGAGCGGGTTCGCGTAGAACAGGACGATTGATGCGGTGCCGCCGACGACGATCGCCCACGGGACGACCCCCACCGTCAGCTCGCCGCTGGTTCGCAGAGCCGTCGCGGTCAACAGCGCGGCGAGCACAACCAGCTCCAGCGCGGATGGGCTGTACGTGCCGAGCCTGATCGTCACCCCCAGGCACAGGATGGCGAGCGCCGCCAGCAGCAGGAATTCACGCGAAAAAGCAATCCCTCCAAGCCCCTTGCGCGGGCCGGCGATCGCTGGCACAACATCCCTTCCGTTGGTGGCCGCGGTGCGGGGAGACGCTGCGCTAGGCGGTGGCTCCGGAGAGAATCGGTTCCGGGGCGCCTGGCGCGTCGTCCTCGATGGGAGCACCGCCGTAGACCGCGAAGTAGCGCGCCTCAGGGTGGTGGAGCACGATCGCGCCGGTCGACTGTTCCGGGACGAACTGATAGCCCTCGGTCAGTGTGACACCGATCTCTGAAGCGGGAACGATTCGCATCAGGATCTCGTGGTCCTCAAGATCAGGACACGAGGGGTAGCCCCATGAGTACCGGCGTCCCTGGTCCTCACCGAGGCGCAGCTCGCGACGAATGCGGTGATGCACGTACTCAGCGGTCGCTTCGGCCATCTGGGTCGCGAACCCGTGTATCCGGAGCATGTCGTCGTACTCGCCGTCGACCTGGAGCCGGTTGGAGAGCTCCGACGCTCCCGGCCCGGTGGTCACCACCTGCAGTGCGATGACGTCGCGCTCACCATCGGCAGCGTCCTCAGCGGGACGGATGTAATCCGCGAGGCAGAGGCGCTGCTGCTCTGACTGACGCGGGAAGGTGAACCGTCCCAGCTCGGCGTCGATGTCGCCCGGGTCGTAGACGATCACCGTGTCGCCGTCCGCCAGCGCCGGCCAGTACCCGTACACGGCCTCGAGCTGGAGCCAGCCGTCGCGCACCGCATCCTCCATGGAACGCTGGAGTCGCGGTTCGAGCTCGGTCCGGAGCAACTCCTGCCACTTCGCCTCGTCGCGCACGCCACGGAACTGCCAGCTCATCTTGTAGAGCGAGTTGCGATCGATGAACGGGTAGACGTCCCAGATGGGAATGTCGCGCAACACGCGGGCTCCCCAGAACGGCACAGACGGAATCGGCGCGTTGCGCCGCACGGCGCTGCGGGCGGGAACCGCGCCGGCCCCGGCGGCGGCCAGGGTGCGACGCTCGAGCTTCTCGTGCTCACGGATCCGGTGCGCGCGTGCCTCCTCGAGGACTCGCGTCAGGAGCGCGTCATGCCGTTCCGGGTCGAGGAGCTGATCCACCGTGTCCAGTCCCTCGAACGCGTCCTTGCAATAGAAGACGCCCGGCTCGTATGCACGCTCCTGGTCGAGGTACAGGATTCGCCGTCCGAAGCCGCGGTTGATCGCCGCACCGCCGATGATCAGCGGATAGCTGAGCCCGCGCTCGTCGAGCTCCTTGACGCACGCGGGCATCTGCTTGCTGGTGCTCACGAGCAGCGCAGAGAGACCGATCGCGTCCGCGTCGACCTCGAGCGCCTTGTCGATGATGGTGTTGAGCGGCACCTGCTTGCCGAGGTCGAACACCGTGTACCCGTTGTTGCTGAGGATGGTGTTCACGAGGTTCTTGCCAATGTCGTGCACATCTCCGTACACCGTGGCAAGCACGACCTTGCCTTTCGTATATCCCTCGCGCTTCTCGAGGTATTGCTCGAGATGCGCAACCGCGCGCTTCATCACCTCCGCGCTCTGCAGCACGAACGGGAGGATGAGCTCGCCGGAGCCGAAGCGATCGCCCACATCCTTCATGGCAGGGAGCAGCACGGTGTTCAGCACGGTCACAGCATCGAGGTCCTGCAACGCGAGATCGATCTGCTCCTCGATGCCATCCTTGCGGCGGTGCAGGATCTGCGCGTGAATGCGCTCCACCGTCGACATGCCCTCATAGGGATCAGCCGTCTCGGGCAGACCGGCGCCGCCCGTGGACGCGCCGTCGTCGAAATGGGCGATGAACCGTGTCAGCGCATCAGGGGCACTGTTGAAGACGAGCTCCTCGGCGAGGCGCCGCGCCTCCGGGTCGATCTCTCCATAGGGGACGACGTGCGTCGGGTTGATGATCGCCGCGTCGAGTTCCGGCCACCACACAGTGGTGCAGGAAGACGCTGTTGAGCACCGGACGTGTGTGCGGCGCAAGCCCGAACGACACATTGGAGACGCCGAGCACCGTGAGAACGCCGGGCAGCTCACGCTTGATGGCGCGGATGCCTTCGATCGTCTCGTGTGCCGAGTCGATCCACTCGGCCTCGCCGGTGGCCAGCGTGAAGGTGAGCGCATCGAAGATCAGCTGGTCGGGAGTGAGGCCGTAATCGTCGCGCGCGAGATCGTGGATGCGTCGCGCCACCTCGAGCTTGCGATCCGCTGTGCGCGCCATGCCCTGCTCGTCGATCGTGAGCGCGATGACGCAGGCGCCGTGATCACGCACCGACGGCAGCACGGCGTCGCAGCGGACCCGTCCATTTTCGAGGTTGACGCTGTTCACGATGCCGCGACCGGGATACACCTCGAGCGCCGCCTTGATGACATCCGCGTCGGTGCTGTCGATGACGAGTGGCGCATCGATGCTCATCTGCAGCGTCTTGACGACGGTCTGCATCTGTTCCACCTCATCGCTGCGTTCGGTCACCGCGACACACAGGTCGAGTGCGTGCGCGCCACCTTCCACTTGCGTCCGTGCGATACCGAGGATGCCGTCGTAGTCGTCAGCAAGCAGCAGGCGCTTGATCGCGCGCGATCCCTGGGCATTGACGCGCTCGCCGATGAGCAGCGGCGCGGGCTGCTGGTGGAGGTCGATCGCGTGCATCGCACTGGCGAGACGTGGCTCGACATCCGGCGTGACCTGTGCCCGCGACACCGCCCCGACCCGCGCGACCAGCTCACGGATGTGCTCCGGCGTCGAACCGCAACATCCCCCGACCACGCTGACCCCGTACTCGCTGACGAAGCTCGCGAGCTCTGTCGCCATCGGCACCGGCTGCAACGGGTAGTGCGCGCGACCGTCGACGTTGATCGGCAGGCCGGCGTTGGGGATGCAGGCGACGGGCAGCGCCGTGTGCGATGTGATGTAGCGGATCGGCTCGCGCATGTGCTCGGGTCCGGTGGAGCAGTTGAAGCCGATGACATCGACGTGCAGCGCCTCGAGGATCGCGAGCACCGCGGCGGCGTCGGTGCCGAGCAGCATCCGGCCGGTGACGTCGAGCGACACCATGGTCATGATCGCAATCGGACGAGGGGCTTCTGCCGCGGCGTCGCGAGCGGCGAAGACCGCGGCCTTTGTCTCGAGGATGTCCTGCTGCGTCTCGATGATGAGCAGATCGGCACCGCCGAGGATGAGCGACGCGGCCTGCTCGCGATAGACGGGCACGAGGTCCGCGAACCCGAGCCGGCTCATCGCCGGATCGCTCGATGCGGGCAGGAATCCGGTCGGCCCCATGCTCCCCGCGACAAAGCGCGGGCGCCCATCCTGCGCGTACTCGTCGGCAACCCTCCGGGCGAGCTGCGCGGCGGACACGTTCAGCTCTGTGGTGACATCTCCCTGGCCCCACTCCTCCAGGCGAGGGCGCGTGGCTTGAAAGGTGCAGGTCTCGATGACGTCGCAGCCTGCATCGAGGAAGCTCCGATGGACGCGCTCGACGACCTGTGGGGCGTGGATCGCGAGGCCGTCCATCCAGCCTTCCAGCGCCGCGCCGCCGAAGTCATCGCCGGTGAGCGGCTCCGACTGCAGGCTCGTGCCCATGGCGCCGTCGAAAACCAGCACACGCTGGCGCAACGCATCAAGGAAGGGAGATCGATCTCGCGCCCGCATCATCACGACGTTACCAGGGAACGGCTCCGTGATACGCTCGCCAACCGCCCGTTCAGCTTCAAGGAGACCCTGTTTGGCCCGACGCCCACCCCGTCCTGGTAGTACCCGCAGGCGCGGCCCCGTCCGTCGACGGGAGGCTTCCGACGGTACCCCTCAGGTCGAGGTCAAGGAAGAAACCATCGAGATGGACGCGACGGTTGTCGAGCCGTTGCCCAACGCGAT
The DNA here is from genome assembly GCA_963833055.1 of Candidatus Dormiibacterota bacterium. Taxonomy (GTDB): domain Bacteria; phylum Chloroflexota; class Dormibacteria; order Aeolococcales; family Aeolococcaceae; genus Palsa-851. Next base: position 359,416 of record CAWHWM010000020.1, read on the forward strand.
GTTCAAGGTGCGCTTGCAGACCGGCCAGGATGTTCTCGCGTACACCTCGGGGAAGATGCGCAAGTTCTACATCCGCATCCTGATCGGGGATCGCGTGCGGGTCGAGTTGAGCCCATACGACCTTTCGCGCGGGCGCATCACCTTCCGCTACAAGTAAGCGGCGGAGACCGGCAGTGACGGTCTACATCGTTGCCGCGGTGGTCGTGGTCCTGTTCCTGTACGGCGCCTACCGGTTGATGGGTGCCGGCGCGGACGTCGAAGAAGATCCGAAGGCGGTGCTGTTTGCGGTGCTCGACACCGCGAGCACCGCTGCGAAGGACCTCGACGCCATACGGACTGCAAGTGACAGCGCCGCCGCTCACACGCTCAGACGCACGCTCGACGGCTGCGCTCAGGCGCTGGAACGGATTGCCGCAATCCCGGTGGAGGTGTCGCTCGACCAGGCGAGGACGGCGTTGGAACTTGGCGTCGACGAGCTCACGTGGTTCGCGCGACTCGCCGAGTCACCCGCATATGCGAGGGACGATGCGTTACGCGATGCCGGCGCAGGGCTCTGGACCCGTGGATCCGCGAACCTCGAGCGCGCACGATCCGTGCTCGGGCGCTAGCTGTTTCGGAAGTACTCGACCGTCGATCGCACGCCGTCGGCGAAGCCGACAGTCGCACTCCAGCCGAGGCGTTCGCGAGTGCCGGTCGTATCGAGGCAGGAACGCCGCTGCTCACCCGGTTTAGCCGGGCCGTGTCCGGCGGCTGCGGTGACTCCCGAAGCCTCGGCGAGCATCTGGTACAGCGTGTTGACGTCGGTCTCGATACCTGTGCCGATGTTGTACACACCTGTTGGGCCGTCGATTGCCGCGAGGTTTGCGCTCACGACATCGTGGACGTGGACGTAGTCACGGGTCTGCGTCCCGTCGCCGTTGATCACCACCGCTTCCCCATGGGTGAGCCGGGTCGCGAAGATGGCGACGACGCCCGCCTCACCGTGCGGATCCTGGCGCGGACCGTAGACGTTGGCGTACCGCAGGGCGACGAATTCGAGGCCGGCCTGGCGGCTGAAGGTGCCGCCGTATGCCTCGGCGCAGAGCTTCGCCGTCCCGTACGGCGACTCGGGACGGCAGGGGTGGTCCTCGGGCGTGGGAATCACGTCCGTGTCTCCATAGATCGCACCGCCGCTCGACGCGAAGATGACGCGACGGGTGCCGGCATCGACGGATGCACGCAGCACGTTCACGGTCCCCACCACGTTGACGTCGGCATCGTGCAGCGGGTCGCGCACGAACTCGCGGACATCGATCTGTGCCGCAGCATGAAAGACGACTTCGGGCTTCGCGTCCGCGATCGCCGCTACAAGCTCTGGCGAGGTGATGTCGAGTGCCACGAACGTCGCGGCGGGGTTGACCTGCTCACGTCTCCCGCGCGAGAGATCATCGATGACGGTCACCGTGTGACCGGCGCCGATCAGCGCGTCGGTGATGTGCGAGCCGATGAACCCGGCGCCGCCGGTGACGAGCGCCCTCACCCCTGCACGGCGATGCGTTGCGTCTTCGGAACGTGCACGTGGGTCACAACGAAGATGATGAAACCGATCACCACAAGGCTCCCGTAACTGATGCTCCGGTCGAGCAGTGTGATCGAAACGGCAGCGGAGTTGGTCACGCCGCCCACCGTGATGAGCACACCGATCATCCCGGCTTCCACGAGACCGAGGCCTCCGGGCAGGAACGGGACCGTCGTCAGCAGCGCTGCCACGAGCGCGATGAGCAGGAACTGTGACGGGCCGAGATGCACGCCGGCGAGATGCAGCGAGAAGACCACGAGCCCGAGCCGTGCACCCTCCGCTCCCCATATGAGCACCGTCAGCACGAGCAGGGTGGGAAGGCGGGCAAACGAGTTGACCGTTCCCAGACGGAGGCTCTCGTATCGATGGAAGACCGCTTCCGGCAGATGGCGGAGGACCCGCTGCCCGCGGCCTGCGCGCATCACGAGGATCACAGCGACACCGGCGAAGCAGACAGCGACACCGATCACGACATACGGGATGAGAATCCCCGGCGCCTTGGTGTGGAACACGACGGCGCCCGCGGCGAGGAGCAGCGACATGAGCACGATGAGGTCGATGAGCCGCTCGGCGATGATCGTGCCGAGCGCCTTGCTCACGGGGACATCGAGCTTCTGCTTGGCGAGATACCCGCGATAGATGTCACCCATCTTCGCCGGCACCACGCAGTTGACGAAGAACGACGTGATCACGATGCCGACCAGCGACCCGGAGGGACGGTCCTCGCCGGCGTTCTTGAGGAGGACGTGCCAGCGGATCGAGCGAAGCACGAACGACGAGTAGTACACCGCGAGCGCCGCCAGATAGATGAAGGGGTTCGCGTGACGGATGTTGTCCCAGGCGGCACCCCAGTCGATCGGCGCGCGCCACACCGCAACGCCGACGATGACGACGGCGATGGCGAGGGACGCGATCGTTTTGGGGGTGAGGAGGCGGCTCGTCAGCGAAGGCGGAGCCTCGCTGACCCCGGGCTCGCCACGCACCAGCGTGGTGGTCACAGCCGGGACCCTAGCACGGGGTCCGAGACGGTTCAGCCGTGTCGACAGATGTGCGACAGGTCCGAGATCAGGCCGAACCCGGCGGGCGTCGCATTCGCGACAGGAGCGGCCGTGGTGTCGGCACGGTGCCCCCTCCGGCGATCGTCCGTTCACGCTCCGCGAGCACGCGGGCGAGCTGGTCGAGCTCCGAGTGCTCGTCCCGCTCGCTTGCCGTGCGGCTGTCCCACTGGCGGATCTGGTAGACGCCCTTGAGCGACGCGTACGGAACGGCGATGGTGCGGAGCTCAGTCGTACCGGGCTGAACGATCCGCCAGACGCCGCCGTAGCGACCGAGATGGGCATCGGAACGAATGGACGCGCGCAGCACCATCCCATCGATGAAGTGGAAGGCGGCGCGGTCCCACGTTGCGACGTCCGCCTCGGGTGGCGCCGGTTCCGGATCGCCGACAAGGATCTGCCGGATCGCGCTCACCGGGAAGAGCGCTCGCTCGCTGTTCTGATTGATCGAGCGCAGCTCCGCGTCGAGGATCGCAAGATCGAAAGTGATCTCTGGCGCCTCCGCGAGCACCACCTCGCCGTCGGTGAAATTGATGACGACTATCGGCACCTGAAAAGTGTCACATTTCGGTCACAAGTCCCACCGGACACCGCCGTACGATCGAGCCGGAGGTGACTTGCTGATCAGACGCGCGCTCTTGATGATGTTCGCCGGCGCGTCGATCCTTCTGATCCTTTTCGGGTGGGTCGGCGCGGCCACCGCTGTTGCCGCGACCTCGTGGCACAGCGACGACTCCGCGTCATCCGCAGCTTCGGAGAGCGGTCATGGCCACTGCCGTGGTTCGTGGGCGGCAGACCACCATGGGACTGGCCACTGTTGCAGGAGCTCGGGTCCGCCCACGTCGCCGAGGCCGGCTCCGGTCCCGACCGCTCCGGCCAGGCGCGCGACGTCCCCGCCAACCTCGCATCCCGGGTCCCGGCCCGCGACCGCAACAGCGCCGCAGCCAACTGGCACGACGCCCACGCCGCACCGATCCACGCCGTCACCGTCACCCAGCGGAGAGTCGCCAGGGCTGCGTCCGCCGGTGATCGCCCCGCCCGCGCTGACCGTTCCCGCGGTCGGCACGCTCCATGCCGTGGCTTCGGGCACGGCTGCGATCGACATCGTCGCCGTCTCGACCGTGCTGGTGGCGACGTCCATCGCAGTGGTGTCTCTCGTCCTGATTCGCCGATCGGACTAGCAGCATGCGAGGGGTCCGACGGCTGACAGGCATCTGGCGCGGAGCATCGTTCTCGTGGAAGTTCTCTGCGGTGATCCTCGTCGCGGGGGTGACCATTGCGATGGTGCCGTTGATGCTCGCCGAAGCCAGTGCGCGGTCTCAGGCCGAGGACAACGCCGCGAACAAGGTGTCGATCGCCGCAAGCCTCATCGAGGGCCAGCGAGCCTCGCTCACAACATTCATCGCCGGAGTGAGCCGCCAGCTCGCGGCCGGAGATGAGCTTGTATCGGCGGCAGACATCCAGGCAACACTCGTCGAGGACGGGACGGTGATCGGCACCGACGACGTGCTCGGCGTCGTCCAATCCGACGGTGTCGGTGATTGCGGTACAGGGGGCGACCATCCTCGGCAGCACGCTGCCGGACGGCGTCATGCATGCCGCAACCGTCGGAGCCGCCACCGCCTCGTCCGGTGAGCTGGCATGGCTCGTCGCCGGCGCACCCGTCGCGGGGACGTCTGCGACGGTCTTCGTTGCGCGACCGCTCAACAGCGCCTTCATCACTGCCGTCGACCACAACATCGCAACGCAGGCGGATCCGGTCGGGATCGTCGTGACGCACGGCACACGCTCGCTTGCCACGGCAGGGCACGTTGCCTCGATCACACAGGCCCTCGCAGCTGCGATCGCGGCATCGAGCTCGCAAATCGTCTCGCTCGACTCCCATGAGTACGCGGTCGCGTCAACCTCGATCGGAGCCGGACTCACGCTTGCAGTCATGGCGCCGTTCTCCGGCCTGCCGCTCGCGTGGCAGTCGATCGTGTTCCTCCTGGCGGTGATCCTCGTCGCGATGCTGATCATCGTCGTCGTGGTGCAGATCGACCTGCGCCGTCCCCTGCAACGCCTCGACAGCGCGGTGGCGGCGCTCGGGACCGGCGACTTCGACCGGCCCGTCGACACCGGTTCCGTCGATGAGATAGGCCGGCTCGGCGCGAGCTTCGAGGCGATGCGCATCCAGGTCCGTTCGACGATGCGCATCACTGCGACCCGGGCCACCGTGGCGATGGAGCTGAGCCTCGCGCAGCCGCTCGAGGCGGCACTCGCCAACGTCTGCGCCGAGCTGCATCGGTCGATGGACGTGGAGATGGCGATGATCGTCGTCAACGGTTCGGAGATGAGCGACTCATTCGCGGTCGCGGACGGCGGGCGTCGCATCACCGTCGACGGCTTCCTCGAGGCGCGCGGACCACTCGGCGAGGGGTTCCGTCACAAGGGGATCGGAGCGCTCATCCTCGGTGCAACTGCAGCGGCGCCCGAGGCGAGCCTCGAGATGCGCGACTTCTGTGTCGCGCCGCTCCGGCTCGGGAAGCACGTGCACGGCGTCATCGCTGTCGCCGGCCGCCAATGCGCCTTCACCGCGGGGGATGCGGACCTCGTCGCATCGACGGCGGAGCAGATCTCACTCGCGCTCGAGCGCTATCGATTCCTCGCCGTGGTGCAGCGCCAGGCGTCCGTCGACGACCTCACCGGCCTGTACAACCATCGCTTCCTCATCGACTCGCTGGGACAGCAGGTGGCGCTCGCCGAGCGGCTCGGAACATCGCTCGCGATCCTCATGCTCGACATCGACCATTTCAAAGCGCTCAACGACACCCACGGTCACCATGCCGGTGATCTCGCGCTTGTCAGCTTCGCGCAGACGGTCCTCGGCAACGTGCGCCGCGCCGACCTCGCGGCGCGCTACGGCGGCGAGGAGTTCGTGGTGCTGATGCCGAACACCACCGCTCACGAGGCGTTCCGTGTCGCCGAGAAGATCCGTCTTGCAGTCGCCGCGACAGACATGGAACTGCCGGATCGCCTGCCGGTGCGGCTCACCGTGAGTGTCGGAGTGGCGGCGTATCCCGAGGACACCGGAACCGCGGGAGACCTCTTCGCGCTCGCGGATGGTGCGCTCTACCACGCCAAGCGCACGGGGCGTGATCGCACGTGCATGGCCGCCGACTCGCGCAGTCAGACGCCGGCGCGAGGCACGCCGCCAATCGTTCACGATGCACAGATGAGTCAGAGCGAGAGCAATGCCGGCGCCAGGTCTCGTCGATCTCCGGAGTGACACGCTGACCGTTCCCGATGCGGGAATGCGCGATGCCATGGCACGCGCAGAGGTCGGTGACGACGTCTGGGGCGAGGATCCGACGGTGCGACGCCTCGAGGAGGAGATCTCGCGCCTGCTCGGCAAGGAAGCGGCGGTGTACGTTCCGAGCGGCACGATGGGCAACCTGATGTGCGTCGCCGCCCAGACGCGACCTGGCGATGAGGTCATCGCGGATGCGCAGGCGCATGTCGTCGTCTACGAAGTGGGCGGCACCGCGATTGTGGCCGGGATCCAGTTGCGAGCTCTCGACAGCGTTGAGGGCACGCCCGATGCGGAGGCCGTCGACGCAGCGATCCGCGCCGAGGACATCCATCAACCGGAGTCGACCCTTCTCTGTATCGAGAACACGCACAACCGGCGGGGCGGCGCCGCCATCGATCCGGCGCGCGTGCACGCGGCCGCGCGTGCGGCGCATGGGCACGGGCTGCGGGTGCACTGTGACGGCGCGCGGCTCTTCAATGCCGCTGTCGCCCTTGGGGTCGCACCTGCGGATCTGGTCGATGAATGCGACACCGTGACCGTCTGCGTCAGCAAGGGTCTTGGGGCGCCCGTCGGATCTGTGGTCTCCGGCGACGCAGCCACCGTCGCCGGCGTCCGTCGCTGGCGCAAGCGTCTCGGTGGCGGCATGCGTCAGGCAGGCGTCCTCGCCGCCGCCGGTCTCTACGCGCTCGAGCACAACGTCGCCCGTCTTGCCGACGACCATGCCAATGCGCGCGTCATCGCCGGCGCGGTGGCCGCCTGTCCCACCGCACGGCTGCTGCGGCCCATGGTCCCGACCAACATCGTGACGTTCAACACAGACAAGCCCGCGGCGGCGCTGGCGGCTCGGATGCGCGATGAGAACGTGCTGGTGGGCTCGATGGGGCCGAACACGCTCCGTTGCGTCACACACCTCAACGTGGACGCCGACGGAGCCCGTCGCGCCGCATCGGTGATCGCTCAGGTGCTCACCGCCTGAGCGCTGTGTCTCGCTCGGACGCGTGACACGAAGAAGGCCCCCGGCACCGGCCGGAGGCCTTCTCGAAATCGAACGATTGCTTCTGAGGTCTTTGAGCCTCAGCTCGGTGTCGTGGTGGCCGGAGCCGCTGCGGGCGGTGCAGCGACGGGCTTGCGCACGACGCGACGACGGGTCACCGGCTTGCGCGCGGTGGTCTTGCGGGCAGCCGCCGGCTTGCGGGCCGTGGTCTTGCGCGCGGTGGTCTTGCGAGCAGCGGCGGGCTTGCGAGCCGTCGTCTTGCGCGCAGTGGTCTTACGAGCGGTGGTCTTGCGCGCGGCCGCCGGCTTGCGAGCCGTGGTCTTGCGTGCAGTGGTCTTGCGAGCGGTGGTCTTGCGCGCCGCCGGCTTGCGGGCCGTGGTCTTGCGCGCGGTGGTCTTCCGTGCCGTGGTCTTGCGCGCTGCCGGCTTGCGGGCCGTGGTCTTGCGCGCAGTGGTCTTCCGTGCCGTGGTCTTCTTGGCGCCGGCGCGCTTTGCGGTTGCCCGCTTCGCCGTGGCGCGCTTTGCAGTTGCCCGCTTCGCGGTCGCCCGCTTTGCGGTGCCGCGTTTTGCGGTGGCGCGTTTTGCGGTGGTCTTGCTACCGCGGACTGCGGTTCCCGCGCGCTTGGCTGCACCACGCAGGCTCGTCTCGAGCCGCGCAACAGTCTTCTCGAGGCCCGCAAGTCTCTTTTCCAACTCGCCGACGGGCAACGCCTTCACGAGGTTCTGCACCGCTTTAACGAGATCGCCACCAGCGGCGGGTGCGCGACGGCGAGCTGTCGTCCCTACGCGCCTCACGGTGCGTTTGACGGCCTTCTCGACGCCGCCTCGCCTACGTCTGGTCCTGGCCATAACCTATGGGCCTCCTTGTTGTTTGTGACAGGAGGTGTCCAAAACCTCCGATCGTTCCGGCATAGCATGCTGGTTGGGATCGTGATTGTCAATGATTGTGCATCGGGTTGCTGCCAGGGCAGGCAACTACACGACGTTTCGGAATGCCTAATCCGGGGTGTTACGAGCAACCTAAACCTGCGTCCAGTTGCGTATAGTGCGGCCTGCGCATGTCCGGGTTCAATGAGCGCTCCGCCCTGAGCATTGCTCAGCGGCAGTTCGACGCCACCGCCGACGCCCTCGGGCTTGATGACTCCTTGCGGGCCGTGCTGCGCGAGGTCAAGCGCGAGCTGACCGTGCATTTCCCGGTGGAGATGGACGACGGTTCCTTCCGGGTCTTCACCGGCTTTCGCGTGCAGCACAACATCGCCCGCGGTCCCGCAAAAGGGGGATTGCGGTTCCACCCGTCGATGACTCTCGACGACGCGCGAGCCCTGGCGATGTACATGACCTGGAAGACGGCGGTCGCGGATGTGCCGTTCGGCGGAGCGAAGGGTGGTGTCATCTGTGATCCGCACGAGCTCACGCTCAACGAGCTGGAACGCCTGACACGACGGTTCACCACCGAGATCTCGCTCATCGTCGGTCCGGACCGCGATATTCCCGCGCCGGACCTCGGCACGGGTCCGCAGGTGATGGCATGGATCATGGACACGCTGTCGATGCATGCCGGATTCTCGGTGCCCGCGTCGGTGACCGGGAAGCCGCAGTCCATCGGTGGGTCGGAGGGTCGCTTCACCGGACCCGGACGCGGTCTCACCATGGTCACCGTGCTCGCGATGCGCGACGCGGGGATGGATCCGTCCGATGCGCGAGTCGCAATCCAGGGGTTCGGCAAGGTGGGCGGTGTGTCTGCGGAGCTGCTGTCGGCCGAGGGCATGAAGGTCGTCGCCGTCTCGGACAGCACGTGCGCGCTGTACCGTCCCGAGGGACTCGACCTGACTGCGCTGCGCCACCTCAAAGAGGAGGGCGGTCATTTCACCGACTACGGCGGCGCAGAACAGCTCGGCCGCGACGAGCTGCTCACGCTCGACGTCGAGGTGCTCGTGCCCGCAGCGCTCGAAGCGCAGATCACGGAGCGCAATGCCGAGCGTGTTCGCGCTCGGGTGATCGCCGAGGGCGCCAATGCGCCCCTCACCACTGACGCCGACGCGGAGCTGAGCGCGCGCGGCGTGCTCATCCTTCCCGACATCCTCGCGAATGCCGGCGGTGTGGTCGTCTCCTACTTCGAATGGGTGCAGGACATCCAGGCGTACTTCTGGGGCTCCGGCGAGGTGAACTCGCGCCTCCGCGAAGTCATGACCCGCAGCTATCAGCAGGTACGAGGCGAGGCACAATCGCATTCGATCTCGCTGCGCGACGCGGCGTTTCGGATTGCCGTGACCAAGGTCGCCGAGGCGACCCGCGTCCGGGGCATCTACCCCTAGGCGATCCCGCCAGTCCCGGCCGCGTGCCACCACCAGATGTGGTGGGTGTCCCAACCGGGCTCCACTAGATGGTGGGATCCCAAGGCCGGACTCACCCCTCCCTCCTGTAGAATCTCCAGATGGAGTTCGAATTGGGCAGAGGCAAGCGGGCCCGGCGCGCGTACGGGTTCGATGAGGTGGCCCTGGTCCCGGGCCGCGTGACGGTGAACCCCGCCGAAATCGACGTCACATTCGCCGTCAACGGGACGACGCTCGAGATCCCCTTCCTCGCCGCGGCGATGGATGGCGTCGTCGACACCCACTTCGCGACGGAGATGGGAAAGCTCGGCGGCCTGGCGGTCCTCAACCTCGACGGCGTGCAGACGCGGTATGAAAACCCGGCGGAGGTGCTCGCGGAGATCGCCGAGTCCCCCGTCGAGAAGATCAACACCCTGCTGCAGAAGATCTACACGGCGCCGGTGCAGGATGGGCTCATCGGGCAGCGCATCGAGGAGATCACCGCCGGCGGTGTTGCGTGCGCGGTGTCCACGGTCCCCGCACACGCCGAGCGCCGCGCGCCGATCGTCCAGGAGGCCGGTGCGCACATGCTGGTCGTGCAGGGCACCGTGCTCACCGCGCGCCATATCAGCAAGTCCTACAAACACCTCTCCTTCTCGGAGCTCACCCGTTCCGTCGATATCCCGATCGTCGCCGGCAACTGTGTCGACTACGCCACCGCGCTCGAGCTGATGGACACCGGCATCAAGGGACTGCTTGTCGGCGTCGGACCGGGCGCCGCCTGCACGACTCGCGCAGTGCTCGGTGTCGGTGTGCCGCAGGTGACGGCGACCAGCGATTGTGCTGCCGCCCGTGACGACCATTACCGCCGCAGTGGCGAGCGGGTCGCGATCATCACAGACGGTGGCATGCGTCTCGGTGGCGACGTCGCCAAGGCATTCGCGAGCGGCGCGGACGGGGTCATGATCGGCTCGATCTTCGCCTCCGCTGCGGAGGCAGCCGGCCACGGCAATCACTGGGGCATGGCGACTCCGGACCCGAATCTGCCGCGCGGCACGCGGATCAGGACCGGCATCAAAGGCACGCTCCGCGAGATCCTGTTCGGCCCGGCGCACGTCGACGACGGCAGCATGAACCTCGTCGGCGCGCTGAAAGCCGCGATGGGCGTCTGCGGCGCGCGGACGATCGCGGAGTTCCAGGAGACCGAGATGGTCATCGCCCCGTCGATCAAGACGGAAGGCAAGGTGCAGCAACGCGAGCAGCGCGTCGGGATGGGGGTCTGAGGAGCGGTGGGAGGACAGTGATGACTGTTGCGACTGATGCAGGGGCTCTGGCAGAAGCGCCTGCGCAGATCGCGCAGGACACCATCCTCGTCCTCGATTTCGGCAGCCAGTACAGTCAGCTGATCGCGCGCCGCGTGCGCGAGGCAAAGGTCTATTGCGAGCTGGTCCCGGGCTCCATCAGCGCCGATGAGATCCGCCGTCGCGCTCCGCGCGGCATCATCTTCAGCGGCGGACCCGCATCGGTGTTCGAGCCCGGCGCGCCTCATCCGGATCCCGCGCTCTACGACCTCGACATCCCGATCCTCGGCATCTGCTACGGCATGCAACTGCTCGCGGTCGACCTCGGCGGTGCGGTCGCTCCCGCGGAACGGCGCGAGTACGGGAGCGCATCGGTGACTGTCGACGACAGCGCCGGCCTCTTCACCAAACTCCCACCGGAGCTTGCGGTCTGGATGTCGCATGGCGATGTCATCACCGAGCTCCCTGAGGGCTACCGCGCGATCGCGCACTCGCTGAACTCCTCATGCGCGGCATTCGTCGGACCGGGGCGTCGCTACGGCATCCAGTTCCACCTCGAGGTCGCGCACACGCCGCTGGGCCGCGACATCCTGCGCAACTTCCTCATCGACGTCTGCGGCTGCGCGGGGACCTGGCAGGCGGAGTCGTTCATCGAGACGACCATCGAGGCGCTGCGCCGGCAGATCGGCGACGGCAAGGTCATCTGCGCGCTCAGTGGCGGCGTCGACTCCGCGGTCGCGGCCACACTGGTGCACCGCGCAGTCGGTGATCAGCTGACCTGCGTCTTCGTCGACAACGGGCTGCTCCGGCGTGGCGAGGGTGACCGCGTGGTCGATGTGATGACCACCCAGCGGCACATCCGGCTCGTCCATGTCGACGCCACCGACCAGTTCCTCGACGCACTCGCCGGGGTCATCGATCCCGAGGAGAAGCGCCGTCGCATCGGTGCGACCTTCATCCGGGTGTTCGAGGAGCAGGCGACGCGTCTCGGCGAGATCGACTTCCTGGCGCAGGGAACGCTCTACCCGGATGTGATCGAGTCGACGTCGCATGACACCCACAACGCCACCAAGATCAAGACGCATCACAACGTGGGCGGCCTGCCCGAGAACCTCCGCTTCGAGCTCGTGGAGCCGCTGCGCTACCTGTTCAAGGACGAGGTTCGCAACGTCGGCCTGGCGCTTGGTCTCCCGGAGGACATGGTGTTCCGCCAGCCCTTCCCGGGTCCCGGTCTTGCGATCCGCATCATCGGCGAGGTGACTCGGGAACGGCTTGAAACGCTCCGCGCAGCCGACTGGGTCGTGATCGACGAGATCAAACGCAGCGGTCTCTATCGAAAGGTGTGGCAGTCCTTCGCGATCCTCACGCCGATCTCTTCGGTGGGTGTCATGGGTGACTTTCGGACCTATGGCAACGTCGTTGCGGTTCGCATCGTGGAGAGCGAGGACGGGATGACCGCGGACTGGGCCAAGGTCCCGTACGACGTGCTCGGATTGATCAGCCGGCGCATCGTCAACGAGGTGCCGGGCGTGAATCGCGTCGTGTACGACATCTCGAGCAAGCCGCCGTCGACGATCGAATGGGAATAGGGCGAGTCCTCATCGTCGGATCCGGGGGACGCGAGCACGCGCTGGCGTGGGCGTGCCATCGCGATGCACCGGACGTGGCGATCATCGTCGCTCCCGGCAACGGCGGCACGAGTGAGATCGCGGAGAACGTCGCCGTCGACGTCACCGACGCGCAGGCGGTCGCGACGCTCGCGGTGGAACGCGCGGTCGACCTGGTCATCATCGGACCCGACGCTGCGGCCGCCGCAGGCGTGGCCGACGCCTGCACGGCGCGAGGTGTGCTCGTGTTCGGGCCCACAGCCGCCGCGGCACGCATCGAGTCCTCGAAGACATACGCGAAACAGGTGATGGACGACGCGGGCATCCCCACGGCGCGCTGGATTTCCGGTGGTGCCGGCGATCGCACACACCTCACGCGCGTTTGTCGCCGAGCTTGGCGGTGCGTGCGTCGTGAAGGCCGACGGTCTCGCGCTCGGCAAGGGAGTCTCGGTATGCGGAGGCGTTGATGAGGCGGAGCGAGCGCTCGACGAGTGCCTCGGAGCCTTGCGTTTCGGCGATGCCGGGCGGCAGGTTGTTGTGGAGGAGTTGCTCACCGGCGTGGAGGTGAGCGTCTTCGGTCTCAGCGACGGACGCAATGTGCGCACCCTGGTTCCGGCGCGCGATCACAAACGCATCTTCGACGGCGACCGTGGTGCAAACACCGGTGGCATGGGTGCTCTTGCGCCGCCGCCCGACGCCGCATCGAGCGAGTTCATCGCCGGCGTCGCGCGCACGGTGCTCGACCCCTGCATCGATGCGTTGCGGCAGCAGGGAAATCCCTTCGTCGGATGCCTCTACGCGGGGCTGATGCTCACGCCCGACGGCGTCCGAGTCCTCGAGTACAACGCACGTTTTGGAGACCCGGAAACCCAGGTCGTCCTGCCACTCCTCGATGAACCGCTGCTCGACGTGCTCACCGCATGCGCCCGCGGCGAGGTGGGCGCGGGCATCGCTCGCGCGGCAAGCGGCGCGGCGGTCGGTGTCGTCGCGGCGGCCGCGGGCTACCCCGGTGATGTGCGCCGCGGGGACGTGATCACCGGCATCGAGTCGCTCGACAGCGACGTGCTCTGCTTCCATGCCGGGACTGCCCGCGACGCCGATGGCACGCTCCGGACCGCCGGAGGCCGCGTGCTCTGCATCACGGCGGTCGCCGCCGACGTGGAGGCTGCGCGGACCCGCGCATATGGCAATCTTGCCCGCGTGCACTTCGAAGGTATGCAGTCCCGCACCGACATCGGACGTCCGCTTCACGCGCGGCCGGCGCATGACTGAGCCGGTCCGCGTCGGCATCATCGTCGGCAGCGAGTCGGATCTCCCGGTCATGAACACCTGCGGTGAGGTGCTCGACGGCTATGGGATCGGCTGGGAGATCGGCGTCATGTCGGCCCATCGAGCGGGCGACGTGGTTCGTGCGTACGGGACCTCCGCGTATGACCGCGGCCTGCGCGTGCTCGTCGCCGGCGCCGGAGCCGCTGCTCACCTGCCGGGCGTGCTCGCGTCGCTCACCACCCTTCCGGTGATCGGCGTACCACTGGCGGCCACCCCGCTCGCCGGATTCGACTCGCTCCTCTCCATCGTGCAGATGCCGCCGGGCATCCCGGTGGCCACGGTCGCGGTCGGCCCGATGGGGGCGCGCAATGCCGGACACCTGGCCGCCGAGATCATCGGCCTGTTCGACGACGAGGTGGCTGCCCGCATCAAGGAGGAGCGCGCGCGCATGCGTTCCAAAGTCCAGCTTCCCGAGGGATTCCGCTTCGAGTAGCAGGGCCTCAGCGTTTCACGCCGATGCTCTTGCCCTCGGTGTAGCGGATCGGCTCTTCGAGCGTGTCGACGAGGAACCGATCGCGATCTCCCCGGTCCCAGGCCTCCTTCAAGCCGGGCGCGGCAAGATCGAAGTCCGGTCGAATCTTCCGGAAGACAGCCCGCAGATCCACATGGAGCTCGGCAATGGTGGGGCGGCCCCAGTACCAGTATCCGTTGTAAATCTTGAAGATCGTGAGCCCGGGTTCGAGCACGAACGTGTGAGGGATCATCGGATCGTGCGGCTCATCGGTGAACTCTCTGATGTCGAGATCCTTCTGAATCATTCGATCCGGGTCTGACAGGAACGGCCATGAGGCGCCGAGGGCGTCGCGGAACTCGTTGATGTTCAGCTGGTTGTCGGTTGAGATGACCACGAGCCGCGTGTAGGCATTTCGAAACTGCGGGTACGCATCGACGAACTGCCCAAGAAACTGGTGCTCCTTCGGGTCGTAGCCCCCACGGGAAAGATGGAGCACCATCGCGTTTCCCCCTTGGAGCTCCGAAAGCTTTCGACGCTTGCCGGATTGATCGGCGAGCTCGTAGTCGGGGAACGTCCCGCCTTCACGGATATCGCTGCGCATGTGACCTCCTGAACTCGAGTGCTTGCATGCTGACTAGAATGGCCCGCTGTGCCCCGTCTTGAGTTGGTGGAGACGTCACTCCGCCATGGGCAGCAGTCGTTGATGGTCAGCAGGCTGCGCCTCCGCCACGCTCTCCCCGTTGCGGAGACCCTCGACCACTGTGGTTTCGCCGCTCTCGACGTGTTCGGCGGTTCGACCTTCGAGGCTTCGCTGCGGTTTCTGGCCGAGGATCCGTTCGAGCGACTTCGGGCCATCCGGGCGGCGGCACCCATCACGCCGTTCCTCGCAGTCATCGGCGGGCAGTCGCTGGTCGGACATCGCCAGGTGCCTGATGACCTCGTCGATGCATTCATCGAGACGTCGGCTGCGGCCGGGGTGGACATCTTTCGCTGCTACGACCCCCTGAACGACGTCCGCAACCTCGAGCGCTGCGCGATCGCGATCGCGGCCACGGGCAAGCAGGCCGAGGGAGTCATCGTCTACAACGAGGTACCGGGGCGCGGCCTGGACGGTCTCGGCGATGTCGCCCGCAGGCTTGTCGACGCCGGCTACCCCACCATCTGCCTGCACGACCCGCTCGGCGTCCTCGGCGCAGCCGCAGCGGCGAAGGCGGTGCAGGTGATCCGTGAGGCAGCGGGGGTTCCCGTTGCGGTCTCGATCTCCGCGCAGACTGGCATGGCCGCGCTGGCCTGCCATGCCGCCGCGGGAGCGGGTGCATACCGCGCCGACTGCGCATTGTCGCCGCTCGCCGGTGGCGCCTCGATGCCCGGCGCCGAGGCGCTCATCGCTGGCTTCGCCGGAACCGACGTCGATCCCGGGCTTGACCTCGAGCGGGTCGCCGCTGCCGCGCTGGTGCTCGAGCAGGAGCTCGTGCACTACGCGGACGTCATCGATCCACTGGCTGCTCGCCTCGACACATCGGCGCTGCGCGGCCTGCTGCCCCCGTCGGCGATGGGACACGCCATGGCGGAGCTGCGAGAGCGCAATGCGCTCGACCGTCTCCCCGAGGTGGAGGCGGATGTCGTCCAGGTGCGTGGGGAGCTCGGCTATCCGCCGCTGATCACGCCGCTCACCGAGATCATGGCAACGCAGGCCGTCTACAACGTGGTGGAGGGCGATCGCTACGCCACGATCAGCCAGGAGATCAAGGACTACTGCCTCGGGCTCTATGGCGAGCCCCCGGAGCCCGTCGATCGTGACGTCCGGCGTCTCGTCAACGGCCGCGAGGAACCGATCACGTGCCGCCCGGCCGACCTGCTCGAACCCGCGATGGCGACCACGCGCCGCGAGCTCATCCGCGAGGGATATCCCACGCCGGACGCTGCAGCGATGGTCACGTACGCCCTGTTCCCGAATGCATACCTGAATCTCGTGCGCGGCGACGCCGTCGCCGAGCGTCTTGGCGACGAGCCGGAGGTTGCGCCTGCTGCCGGCTCCTCCGAGGTGGCCGCAGATACCGACGACGCCGCAGTCGAAGCGCAGGGCGAAGCCGCGCCCGCATTGCCCGTGCGCGAGTTGACCGTCGAGGTCGATGGGCAGAGCTACGCAGTCCGCATCATCGGCGGCGTCGACACCGGTGGTAGCGCCGTTGCAGCTCCGTCGGCGCCTGCTGCACCCACGGTCCGCGAGGGAACCGTGGTGTCGCCGATGCAGGGATTGCTGCTCAAGGTGAATGTCAAGGTCGGTGACCACGTCGCGCTGGGGGACGTCGTGTGCGTGCTCGAGGCGATGAAGATGCAGAACGACATCACGGCCACACGCGCCGGCACCGTGACCGAGGTGTACGTGAAGGAAGGCGTTGTGGTCAGCCCGCGCGCACCGCTGATCCAGATCGGCGCCTGAGCACAGCGGGAGTCACGGCATGTTCGACAAAGTCCTCATCGCCAATCGCGGCGAGATCGCCTTGCGCATCATCCGCGGGTGTCGCGACCTCGGCGTCCGGACGGTTGCGGTGCACAGTGACGTTGACAGCACGGCCGCGTTCGTTCTGCTCGCCGACGAGGCAGTCGAGATCGGCCCAGCCCCTGCGGCGCAGTCATATCTGCTGATCGATCGCATCATCGACGCGGCCCGGTCGACCGGTGCCCAGGCGATCCATCCGGGCTATGGGTTTCTCAGCGAGAACCAGCAGCTCGCACGGGCATGCGCAGACAACGGGATCGTGTTCATCGGACCGCCGCCCGAGGCGATGGCGGCAATGGGCGAGAAGGTGCCGGCTCGCGAACGCATGCGCAACTCAGGTGTTCCGGTGGTCCCTGGGACCGATGCGCTCGACGATATCGAGGGAACCGTGACCGCCGCCGCGGAGATCGGGTACCCGGTGTTGATCAAGGCGAGCGCCGGTGGCGGTGGCATCGGCATGCGCGTCGCTCGCGACGAGGAGGAATTGCGCGGCGCATTCGACACTGCAAAGAGCACGGCGCAACGAGCGTTCGGCAACGACACCATCTTTCTCGAGCGCTATCTCGAGGAGCCGCGGCACATCGAGATCCAGGTGCTTGCCGACACGCATGGCAACGTCATCCACCTCGGTGAGCGCGAGTGCTCGATCCAGCGCCGCCACCAGAAGATCATCGAGGAGGCGCCGTCGCCCGTCATCGACGCGGAGACGCGCGCGCGGATGGGCGAGGCAGCGGTGACGGCCGCGCGAGCAGTTGGATACGTCAATGCAGGAACCGTGGAATTCATCTACCGCGAAGGTGAGTTCTATTTCCTCGAGATGAACACGCGCCTCCAGGTCGAGCATCCGATCACGGAGCTCGTCTACGGGATCGACCTCGTCGCCGAGCAGCTGCGCATTGCGTCGGGCGAGCGACTCACGTTCACCCAGGCCGATGTCGTGCCACGCGGACACGCGGTGGAATGCCGGGTCAATGCGGAGAACTACGCTCGCGGTTTCCTCCCCTCACCGGGCCAGGTGACCGGATATCACGAACCCGCGGGACCGGGAGTCCGAGTGGACAGCTCGCTGGTGAATCCCGGCCTGGTATCGCCCAACTACGATCCGATGATCGCCAAGCTGATCACGTACGCGCCCACACGCGACATGGCGCTCGACCGGATGCGCCGCGCGTTGCTCGAGTACGTCATCACCGGCATCCACACCAACATCGCGTATCACCTTGCGGTGATCGACGATCCGGACTTCCGCGCCGGGCGATACAGCACCGCATTCATCGAGCAACACCCGGAGCTGGTCGCGACCGCTGACGAATGGGCGGAACGGCAGGAGCCGCTGCGGCGGGTCGTGCGCGATCCGGCGCGCGCCGCTGCGATCGCCGCTGCAGTCGCCGTCAGCGGGTAGCGCTGTGGAGCCGCGGTTCGGGCGGCTTTACACGAGCGCGGTCCTCCGTCCTCTTGCCGAGCAGGTCGTGAGCGTGCTCGGAGTGCGGACGGGCGAGACGGTGTGCGACCTGATGTGTGACGGCGCGTCCCTTGGTCTCGCCATGGGCGGGGTCGTGGGTGCCGGCGGAGCCGTCGTCCTGGTTGACACCGACGCAGCGATCCTCGGTGACGCTCAGCACGATGTCGAAGCAACGGGATGCGCCGTCTCGACCGTGCTGGCAGGTGGCCGTGCTGCTCCCCTGCTCGACGCGTCGTGTGACCGTGTCGCATCGCTGTGCACGTTCGGATTCTGGGATGGCGATGCGCTCCTCGATGTAGCGCGGCGCGCGCTGCGCCCCTCGGGAAGCGCTGCAGTGATGACCTGGGACGCCGGCACCCCTTTGCACGAGCGCGCGCTCGTCGATGCGCTGCACGGTGTTCTGGGGATGACCTCGCCGTTCCTCACGCGCTGTCTCGCGCATCCGGATCCTCAGCATGCAGAGGGCTGGGAAGCAGTTGCAGTGCATGACGTCGTTCGCTTCGACGGCATCGCCATGTACTGGGCGGCGATGGTCAGTGAGCGACCTCTCGCCGTCGAGCTTGCGCAGCAGCCGAGCGATGCCGTGCAAGCACTCCGCGCTGCGTGTCAACGCGCACTCGAACCCTGCACCGCCGCCGACGGGACGATGCGCATTCCCGTGCGCGCAACACTGCGATACAGGGCCGCCTCAGGCGGCGCCGGCTAGGAGCCGGTTTCGACCGGAGCCTGGAAGCTCTGTGCGAGCGCCTGACCGTCGAAGTCGTCGAGCGTGGTGGCGACATCGAGGGTGAGGGGACCGGACGGCGTCTGAGCGATGGTGACCGTCGCGGTGCGCGTGTCGGGGTCGTAGACGGTCGTCGAGGGAACCGTTGCACCGGACTTGGAGACAACCGAGATGGCGCTGGCAACCGTGGTTGCGTCGAGGTCGCTGTCGAAGCTGACCTGGAGCGTGGTGACGCCACCCGCCGTGGTCGAGCTCACCTGGACGACGTGCGGCCCGGCTGATTCATCACGGAGTTGCGTGGTGGCTGCCGCTGTGACGATGTAGTTGCCGGACGAGCCCGCTGTGAGCGTGAGCGTCTCGTTCGCCACCCTGGCCGTCGTGTGCGAGGCATTGGGATCGACGATCAACTCGATGCTTGCCTGAACGCCGCCGTCCGGCTCGAGGTAGGTGTTGATGATGTAGGCGCGGCTGAGATTCTGCGGCGTGCTCGAGGCCGGATCGACGTTTGCGGCGCTGAGCGCCGCGAGCGTGTCGAGGTCGGGCTGACCGCCCTTGCCGACCTGCGCCTGCACGAATTGCTGCAGCGTGGCATTGGCGCCGGCCGGGATCTGCGGGCCGGTGGCGCCGGCGCTGGCGCCGGGGACGGACGCCAGCTCGATGCTTGCGCCGGCCGTCGCCGTCGAGACGAATGCAATCGAACCACCGCCAGGCGAGAGCGTCAGCTCCGACGCATTCGCCTGCGGCGTGATTGCGAGCGGCGTGCCATCGGCCGTCTGCGCGACGACCAGCTGGGTGGCGCCGGCAGTGGTGGTGCTCAGATACCCGACCTCCTTGCCGTTCTGATCGAGAGTCACATCACTCGGCGTGGCCGCGGGCTCGGGCGGTGTGACCATCGTCGGTGTCGACTGGCTGCCGACTGCTTCAGTGAGGAGCCGGTTCGGTGTTGAGGACTCGTCGATCCAGGCAACGGTCTGGCCGTCGCCGCTGAACGCGATGTCATCGTTCGCGCCCTGCAGCGTCTGCTCCGTGGTCGTGCTCCAGTTCAGCAGAGATCCGTCGCCGCCGGTCGCCGGCATGACGTACGCGTACGCGCCGCCCGGCGCGAGCGCGGTGATGGTCCCCGACCCCGCCGCGAGCGTATAGAGCGTCTTCTGGGCGCGTGAAAGGTCGACCGAGAAGATGCTCGTGCCGTCGGTGTACACGATGGTGTCGTTCGAGGCCCACGTCAGCGCGGTGACCGGGTTTCCCGAGCCGGCGAGCTTTTCCTGCTGCTGTCCGTTGCTCTGGCTGGCGTAGATCTTCGAGCCGCCGTTGCCGTCTGCAACCGCTGTCGCCAGGTACCGTTGATTCGGCGAGAACGCAGCCGCGCTTGCCTGCGATCCGAGCTGCACCGGCGTTCCGGCAGCCGGGTATTCCACGAGCGCACCGGAGTATCCGGCGCCTCGGTGATCACGCCCTCCGGCGTCGGCGTGGCGCTTGCCGATGGTGTCGCCGGCGTGACGCTGAGTGATGGCGTCGCCGTTGCACTCGCAGTCGCACTCGAGGGCAGGAGCCCGGCAGTGCTGACCACCGAACCGTCAGGCGCGTACAGCAGCGAGCCGGTGGCGCCATTCGCACCGACGACCACAGGATTCAACGATGGTGGCGCGACTGGAGCCGGGGTCGGCGTCGGCGCGGTCCCAAAGGTGATGTTGATCGGCGCCACCGCCGAAGCTCCGGTCAAGGACCGTATTGCGGTCTGGGCGATCGTCACCACGTACGGCGTGTTTGCCGTCAGGTGATACACGGGCGAGATCACCAGGCTGTTGTGATTCCATGAGAACGACACCTTGACCGCCGGCTGGATGTGCACACCCGCTTCAACCGCCTGCTCGTTCATCGGCTGGTTGAAGGCGACCGTGATCACCTGGTTCGGGCTGACCTGGTGCTGCGCGGTGAGCTGCGAGAACGCCGTCACCGTTTGCTTGGAGTTCTGCGTCGAGACGAAGGTGAGCACGGTGGCCGTGATCAGCGCCGCTCCAACGAATGCTCCGCCCCACGCGAAGTGCGCCGGTCCGAGCCGCCACCAGCGCCGCACGCCCCGGGCGCCGCGGCCGCTTGCGGCCTCGGCCACGAGCTGCGCGCGAAGACGATTCTGGAATCGAGGGTCGGGCTCAACGCGTGGACGCGAGGCCCGCACCTTCTGTGCCGTCTCGAGCAGCTCGGGCTCGTTGTGGAACAGGTCCTCGAGCTCCGGGTCGAACCATCCGCCCATCCAGGACATCAGAGCTGCTCCTCGACTGCGACGACCACGCCGAGGCGAAGGCGGACGCCGATCATCCCGCGATGGATCAGGAGCTTCACCGCTCCCTCGCTCTTCCCGAGGATCTCGCCGATCTGCGCGAGCTTCATGTCCTCACCGAGCTTCAGAGTCATGGCTGCTCGCTGTTGCGGCGGGAGGTCGTCGATCGCAGCCCAGACCCGCGCCGCCTCGGCGCTGTCGACGACTCGGTCGTCAACAGGGCGAGCCGGATCGGCGACAGCGATGGCGCTGTCGAGGCTCGAGGTCGGTTTACGGCTGCGGTAATGATCATTGATGGCATTGACGCTGATCTGATAGAGCCAGGCGCTGAAGGGATGGCCCGCCGGTTTGTATCGCCCGATCGCACGGAGTGCTTTGAAAAAGACCTCTGAGGTGACGTCCTCCGCTGCCTCCTGATCTCTCAGTCGGCTGAAGACGAACCGGTAGATCTGACCGAAGTAGTGGTCGTACAGTTCCCCAAAGGCGTCTGCG
The DNA here is from genome assembly GCA_963833055.1 of Candidatus Dormiibacterota bacterium. GTDB lineage: Bacteria > Chloroflexota > Dormibacteria > Aeolococcales > Aeolococcaceae > Palsa-851. Next base: position 380,779 of record CAWHWM010000020.1, read on the forward strand.
TCCTGTTTGGCACGCTCGACAAGCTGGTCCTCATACGCCCGAGGTAGCGTCATCTCGGGATCACCGGGCGCACTCGATCAGTCAACGCGGGCCGAGTTGGTCCGGTTACGTGCGCTGGCATGAAGTCGTCCCGCTCCCCGATTGCCGCGGCCGCATCTGGCCCCGTCCCTTCCCGACGTACCCCGGAGAGCAGCTCACGACGAGTCTCGACCGCGAGGCCGGGCAGGTCAGTGATTATGCCCGCCACGCGGCCGTCTGCAAGGTATGCGCGCAGGCGCTGGGGGCCATCGACGGTCCACACCATGAGCGGAAAGCCACGCGCCTTCGCCTCGGCCAGCAGCCCGGCGCCGGCAAGCCTCCGGCTCCTGCTGTACACGGGCGCGAGCCACTGATGCACCGCCAGGAGGTCCGCCCCACAGCGTTCTGCGAGATCAAAGGGCAGCGTTTCGTAGCGCTGCGCGCGACTGCGGAGCCGCCCCGGCCCGAGCAGCAGCCCACACCGCGCACCCGGATCCAGGCGCTTGATCGTTGTGATCACCGACTCCTCGAAGGACGTGTACAGAAGCCGGTCGCGTGGAAAACGTCTCGAGGCGACCTCCATCACCTCGGCTTCGTAGCCCGGTTCCTTGATCTCGACGTCGAGATCGACCCGGTTCGCGCAGAGATCGACGACGGCGTCGAACAGCGGTGGTTCGTGGCGGCTCAGGCGGACCAGCGCCGGGTACGTGAGCATCGAGAGGGGCACTCCGCGTCTCGACGCGTTGTGGTGGACGACGAGCTCGCCGTCGGCCGTCCGGCGGACGTCCAGCTCCACGGCGTCGGCGCCGAGCGCGATCGCCGCCTCGAATGCGGCGGGGGTGTTCTGCGGTGCTTCGCGAGAGGCGCCGCGATGGGCGATCACCAGGGGGAGAGAGGATCCACCGGTCACCCCGATAGAATGAGGGTAGGTGATCCCCCGGTACGCCCCGCAGCAGATCGCGAAGATCTTCAGTGACACGTCGCGGCTGCAACGCTGGCTGGATGTCGAGTTGCTCGCCTGCGAGGGATGGGCCGAGGTCGGCCGTATTCCGGTCGAGGCGCTCTCGATCCTGCAGGGGGCGACGATCGATGCCGATCGGATCGCCGAGCTCGAAGCCGAGCAGGGCCACGACATGGCGGCGTTCGTCACGGCCGTCCAGGAGACCGTCGGCGAGGCGGGGCGGTATTTCCACCTCGGGCTGACATCCTCGGACGTGGTCGACACGGCGCTGTCGACCCAGCTTCGAGATGCCGCCGGGGTGATCGATGCGGACGTTGAATCGCTGATAGGAGCGCTCGTCGACCAGGCGGAACGCCACCGGCTCACAGTGATGATGGGCCGCACGCACGGCGTTCACGCGGAGCCGTTGACCCTCGGTATCAAGCTCGCCAACTTTGTGGACGAGGTACGTCGTGCGCGTTCGCGGCTCGCCGCGGCCACGGCGGAGATCGCTGTCGGGAAGATAACGGGTGCGATCGGAACGCACGCGAGCGTTCCGCCGGAAGTCGAGGAGCACGTGTGCGCGCACCTCAAGCTGGCGACGGCACCGGTGGCCACCCAGGTGCTGGCACGCGATCGCCATGCGTCGTTTGTCACTGCACTCGCGCTGCTCGGCGCGGTCCTGGAGCGGCTTGCGACCACCATCCGGCTCCTGCAGATCACCGAGGTTGACGAGGCTGAGGAACCGTTCGGGCAGCGTCAGAAAGGCTCGTCCGCCATGCCCCACAAGCGGAACCCGATCATCTGCGAGCGCATCTGCGGGCTCGCCCGTGTGGTCCGCGGGTACGCGATGACGGCGATGGAAGACGTCGCGCTGTGGCACGAGCGGGACATCTCGCACTCGTCTGCGGAGCGCGTGATCCTTCCCGATGCGTGCGCGCTGACCGACTACATCGTGCGTCTGTCGACGCGAATCGTTGAGGGGCTGCGCGTCAAGTCGGAGAACATGGCGAGCAACATCGAGCTGCATGGCGGCATCGTGTTCTCGCAACAGGTGCTCACCGCGCTGATCGTCGAGGCCGAATGGCCTCGTGAGCGCGCGTATCGCGCAGTGCAGGCGCTGGCCGCTCGTGCTCGCGACGACGAGGGTTCGTTCCGCGACCTCGTGGCTCTCGACGCCGATATCGCATCGGCGCTGCCGGAGGCGACGATCGCACATTGTTTTGACGTGGAGCCGTATCTCGCGCACATCGACGAGACCTATCGGCGTCTCGGTCTTTCGACCGCAACAACACAGCGACCCCGGGATGACGCTCCAGCGCCGGAGTTCGCAATTGAGGCCGGCATTGCCGGCGGGAGGATGACCTGATGCAGGTGATGAGCAGCGCCGATACCGTCGGCCTGAACCTTTTCCGGCGCGGCAAGGTACGGGACACGTTCCAGCTCGCCGACGGCACCCTGTTGATGATCGCGACGGATCGCCTGAGCGTGTTCGACGTGGTCCTGCCGACACCGATCCCGGGCAAGGGCACCGTGCTCACGCAGATGTCGCGGTGGTGGTTCGATCAGACCAAGGCGATCATGCCGAATCACCTGCTCGCCGACGACGAGGAGGCCATTCCGGAAGCGGTTCGCGATGACTGGCTGCCGCGATCGATGCACGTGGCCCTCGCGCAGCGGATTGACATCGAATGCGTTGTGCGCGGATTCATCAGCGGGTCCGGATGGAAGGAATATCGCGAGAAGGGAACCCTCGCAGGCGAGCCGCTGCAGGAAGGGCTCCGCGATTCCTCGCGGCTCCCGTCGCCGCGTTTCACGCCGGCGGTCAAGAAGGACGACGGCCACGACGTCAACATCTCGCGGCAGGAACTCCGTGCGCTGGTCGGCCAGTCGCTCGCGGATGAGCTGGAGTCCGCGTCGCTGCGGTTGTTCGACTTCGCCACCGCCCGCTGCCAGGCGCAGGGGATCTACCTCGCGGACACCAAGTTCGAGTTCGGTTTCATCAACGGGAAGCTGACGCTCATCGACGAGATCTTCACACCGGACTCCTCACGCTTCTGGGAGATGTCGCAGTGGCGCGAGGGCGAACCCGCCGTCTCCTTCGACAAGCAGTTCGTGCGCGACTACACCGAGACGCTCGGCTGGGACAAGACATATCCCGGACCCGAGCTTCCAGCTGACGTCGTCAGCGGTACCACGAAGCGCTACATCGAAGCCGCGCGTCGCATCTGCGGCATCGAGATCGAAGGGGTCACCGCCGAATGACCTTCGCGGTCGAGGTCGTTGTCGTGCTGAAACCAGTCGTCAACGATCCCCAGGGCCTCGTCGTCCGTGATGGATTGCACCGTCTCGGTTTCCCGGGCGTGCGATCGGTCCGTGTCGGCAAAGCACCTGGAGCTCGAGGTCGACGGCGAAGACGAAGCGACGGTGCGAGCGCAGGTCGAGGCAATGTGCGAGCAACTGCTGCGCAACACGGTGATCGAAGACTTGCGCATCGGATCACTCCACGTCTCGCCGAGACCGCTCAATGAGAGGTGGGGAGGGCATGAGCGGCGCGGGGCCGGGCTCGTGAGCCTCGGCGTCCCGCCCCCGCCCCCGGCGGGGAGCCGCGGCGCCGGGACGGCCCGCTCCGCTCAGGCCGTCCCGACCCTGCAACGCTCCTCGTTTCGCCTTGCTGAATCCCTTGCCACGTTACGAATCGCCCCACGCAGCACGGGGTTGCCCGGCGCCGTCAGTGCCGCCGCTCGCTGGGAGTTGCTGTATGCGCTTCGGCATCGCGGTCTTCCCGGGGACATGGTCCGACCGCGACTGCAGGCATGCTGTGGAGCTCGCCGGACATGAAGCGGTGATGCTCTGGCACAAGGATCGCGATCTGCAGGGTGCGGAGTGCGTGATCCTGCCTGGCGGTTTTGCCTATGGGGATTACCTGCGAGCCGGGGCCGTTGCTCGGTTTGCGCCGCTGATGGAGTCCGTGTCGGCGTTTGCTGCCGCCGGCGGACTTGTCTGGGGCATCTGCAATGGGTTCCAGATTCTCTGCGAGGCGCATTTGTTGCCCGGGGCGCTGACGCGCAACAGCTCTCTTGAGTTTCGGTGTGCGCCGACCTGGTTGCGTGTCGAGAGTGTTGACAACGCATTTACCGAGGGATGTGCTCGGGGGGATGTGCTGCAGGTTCCTGTTTCGCACGGAGAAGGCAGGTATGTCGCCGATGACGCGACGCTGGACCTGCTCGAGCGCGAGCAGCGCGTGGCGTTTCGGTATGTGCGGCGTGACGGATCTGCTGCCGGTGACGCGTCGCCGAACGGGTCGATGCGCGACATTGCGGGGATTGTCAATGAAGCGTCGCAACGTGCTCGGGATGATGCCGCACCCGGAGCGCGCGTGTGAGCCGTTGCTGGGATCGTCAGATGGGATGCGGCTGTTCAGCAGCGTTGCGCATTCGGTCAGTCGCACCGGTGCGATGCCGGTGTCCGCCGCGTCGTGACCACGATGCAGTTCGCGGCTGCGAGCGATGCGGACCTCGCGGAGGTGGCGCTCACACGGGCCGAGTACGTGCATCTTGTCGAAGCGCTCGGGCGTGAGCCAAATCGGCTCGAGCTCGGGATCGTCGGAGCGCTCTGGAGCGAGCACTGCAGTTACAAGACAAGCAAACCGCTGCTCGGCACGCTGCCCACCAAGGGTCCACGCGTTCTGCAGGGTCCGGGTGAGAACGCGGGGGCGATCGATATCGGCCAGGGGCTCGCGTGCGTGTTCAAGATCGAGTTGCACAACCATCCGAGCGCCATCGAGCCGTATCAGGGAGCCGCGACGGGCGTGGGAGGCATCCTGCGCGACATCTTCACGATGGGTGCTCGTCCGATTGCGCTCCTCGATTCATTGCGGTTTGGACCGCTCGACGAGCCGCATCAGCGTCACCTGTTCGACGGTGTGGTTGCGGGAGTCGGTGGATACGGCAACTGCATCGGTGTCCCGACAGTCGGTGGCGAGCTGTACTTCGATGAGTTGTACCGCACCAACTGTCTCGTCAACGCGATGTGCGTCGGAATCGTGGAGCAGGGAAAGCTGACTCGCGCCACCGCGAGCGGAGCCGGCAATCTCGTGCTGCTCGTCGGCGCCGACACGGGTCGCGACGGTATCCACGGCGCCAGCTTCGCCTCGGTCGTGCTCGACGCAGGGAGCAATGCGCGGCGCCCGGCCGTGCAGGTCGGCAATCCATTTCTCGAGAAATGCCTCATGGAGGCGTGTCTCGAGCTCGCCGGGGATCCGCGCGTGATTGCGATGCAGGATCTCGGCGCGGCCGGGTTGTGCGGAAGCACGGCGGAGCTTGCGCACCGTGGTGGGTGCGGCATCGATGTTGACGTGGCGCGTGCCTCACGGCGTGAGACGGGCATGACCCCATATGAGGTGATGCTCAGCGAGTTGCAGGAACGCATGCTGATTGTTGCCCGGCCCGGGGATGTGCAATCGCTGCAGGAGGTGTTCGAGCGTTGGGACCTGCATTCCGACGTCATCGCGACGATCCTCCCCGAGCAACGTTTCGTGGTTCGCGACGGTGACGAGCGCGTCTGTGATCTGCCGCTCGACCTGCTCGTTGACGGCGCTCCGCCGTGCGGCGCGCCTGGACCTCGACCGGATCGCCGGAACACAACGCGTGCCATCGAGAGCACCCCGCCGGGATGGACGGCGGATGAGGCGCTGCTGGCATTGCTCGGCAGCCCGAATCTCGGGAGCAGGGCGTCCGTGTACCGCCGCTACGACCATCAGGTGGGCGATGCGACGGTGATCCTCCCCGGCGGTGATGCCGCGCTCGTGCGTGTCGACGGCACGCGGCTCGGGCTGGCCCTGGCCACCGACGGCAACTCCAGGTACACGGCGCTGGACGCCAGGCAGGGGGCGATGATCGCCGTGTGCGAGGCCGCGCGCAATGTTGTTGCCACGGGCGCGCAGCCGGCTGCGATCACGAATTGCCTCAATTTCGCCAACCCCGAGCACGCGGACGTGTGGTGGGACCTGCACGATGCGATCGAGGGCATCAGCGAGGCGTGCAAGGCTCTCGAGATCCCGGTGGTGAGCGGGAACGTGAGCCTGTACAACGACACCGGCGGTACCGGCATCGATCCCACCGTTGTGATCGGCATGGTGGGTGTGATCGACGACGTTGCGCGGCGCTGCACCGCTGGATTCCGTGGCGATGACGACCTGGTGGGCCTGGTCGGCCCGGTTGCCGCGGAACTCGACGGCAGCGAGTATCAGCGCCTCGCCCACGGGGTCAATGCAGGCGCGCCGCCGGTCCTCGATCTCGAGCTCGAGCGCCGCGTGCAGGCGTTCGTCATCGAGGCGATCGGCGCGGGGCTGCTGCACTCAGCGCACGACTGCGCCGAGGGCGGGATCGCGATCGCGCTCGCCGAGTCGTGTCTGCTGGGCGACATAGGCGCCTCGATTGAGATCAATGAGGCCGAAAACGGCCAAGGGTTGATTAAGGGAGAGGCCGGTATACTCTTCGGTGAGAGTCAATCTCGTTTCGTCATCAGCTTCGCCAGGGAGGCACTTGTGCAATTGCACGAGCTGGCAGGGCGGCACTCGGTCCCCTTCCGTGGTCTCGGCTCCGTCGGAGGCGAGAGGGTCTGCGTGGCCGGGTGCATCGACGTGTCACTCGCCGACGTGCGCCAGGTGTACGAAGGAGCGTTGATCGAGCGTGAGTGATCAGGCCGGATTGGACGCCATCGACGACGATCATCTCCATGAGGAATGCGGCGTCTTCGGGGTGTTCCACCCGGGCGAGGACGTCGCCAACCTGACGTACTTCGGCCTGTACTCGTTGCAGCATCGCGGACAGGAGTCCGCGGGCATCGCGGTCAGCGACGGTCGCGAGATTCGTATCTGCAAGGAGATGGGACTCGTCTCGCAGGTGTTCGACCAGGAGACCATCGACGGTCTTCGCGGGAACATCGCCATCGGGCACACGCGCTACAGCACCACCGGCAGTGCGCGGTTGCTCAACGCACAACCGATCTCCGTCGAGCATCCGACCATCGGACCGGTGGTCATCGCGCACAACGGCAACCTCGTCAACGCCACGAAGTTGCGCGACGAGCTGATCGCCAAGGGCTACGAGTTCGAGACCACGAGTGACACCGAGGTGCTCGGCGTCCTGATCGCGCAGACCAAAGCGGACTCGCTCGAGCAGGCACTCGCCGAGGCACTCCCCCGCGTCGAGGGCGCGTACTGCCTCGTCTTCCTCACCAAGGACTCGCTCGTCGCCGCGCGCGACCCGCTCGGCATCCGCCCACTGTGCCTCGGACGTTTCGGCGACGTCGATGCGCCCGGCGGCACGGGGTACGTGATGGCCAGCGAGACGTGCGCGCTCGATGTGGTGGGCGCGTCGTTCATCTGCGAGATCGAGCCCGGAGAGATCGTGACGGTCGATGCGTCAGGCATGCGCAGCACCAAGATCCAGCGCACCGCCGCGCATCGCGCGATGTGCTCCTTCGAGTTCATCTATTTCGCGAGACCCGACAGCGTGATGATGGGCAAGTCCCTGTACGAGTCACGGCGGCACATGGGCCGCGAGCTCGCTCGCGAGGCGCCGGCAGACGCGGACATCGTCATCACGCTCCCCGATAGCGGCACGCCCGCGGCAATCGGCTATGCCGAGCAGGCAGGACTGCCGTTCGCCGAAGGGATGATCAAGTCGCGCTACATCACGCGCACGTTCATCCAGCCCACGCAGCGCCTTCGCGAAGCGGGCATCCGCCTGAAGTTCAACCCCATGCGCCACGTCCTCGAGGGCCGGCGTGTGGTCCTCGTTGACGACTCGATCGTGCGCGGGACGACGTCGCGCCGCATCATCGACGAGTTGCGTCGCGCCGGAGCCAGCGAGGTGCATATGCGCATCGCGTCACCGCCGATCGCGTGGCCGTGCTTCATGGGCATCGACATCGCGTCGCGGCGTGAGCTGATCGCCGCCGGTCACACCGAGCGTGAGATCGGCGCGATGCTCGGCGCCGATTCGCTTCGCTACCTGAGCCTCGCCGGTCTCCGTCGCGCGATGGGCCAGCCCGACGGCAACGGCTTCTGCTTTGCCTGCTTCACCGGCTCGTATCCGGTGGACGTTCCCGCGCAACTCGAGATGGACAAGCTCGCGCTGGAGATTCCCGTAGCGGTCACGTCCTGACCATCGGTGGCACAGGACGCGCAGGCGGCTGAGCACCTCGCGGAGATCCGCCGTGCCGCGGTGCGCATCCGTGGACACGTCCGCCGGACGCCGCTGCTGAGCACCGACATCGCGCCGGGGTTGATGGTCAAGCCCGAGTCACTGCAGCTGACCGGCTCCTTCAAGGCACGTGGCGCCTTCAACGCTGTCCTGAGCCTCCTCGAGCGCGAGCCCGATGTCGCCGGCGTGGTCACGCACAGCTCGGGCAACCACGGGCAGGCGCTCGCCTGCGCGGCCAGGGCTCTCGGACTCCCGGCAACGATCGTCGTCCCTGAGGGCGTGACACCTGCCAAGGTGGCCGGGATCCGATCCTTTGGCGCCACCGTCGTCTCGGACGGCGTCACCTTCGACAACCGGGAGGCGATCGCCGAGGAGATCGCGAGCTCACAGCGCCTGCACCTGATCCATCCGTACGACGACTGGGATGTCGTGCACGGTGCCGGGACCGGCGGGCTCGAGATCATCGAGGACGTTCCATCGCCCGGAGCGGTGGTCGTGCCGGTGGGCGGCGGCGGTCAGATCTCCGGGATGGCCCTCGCCATCTCGGCGCTCTCCCCGGAGACCACGATCATCGGCGTCGAGCCTGAGGGAGCCGACGATGCCGCGGCGAGCCTGCGCACCGGAATCCTGCAGACCCTCGACTCCGACCCGGTGACGCTTGCCGAAGGGGTCAAGTCCAAGTCGATCGGACATCGGAACTTCGAGGTCATGGTCGCCGCCGGCCTGGTCAGCGACATCGTGACCGTCTCGGAGCGCGAGCTCGAGAACGCAGTGCGTGTGGCGTGGACGCGGCTCAAGCTCGCCATCGAGCCCACGGCCGCGCTGGCGCTGGCCGCGTATCTCACGGGCCGCGTGCCGGCAGGGACCGCGGAGCATCCCACCGTGATCGTGCTCAGCGGCGGTAACTTCGACCCGGCGACGGTCGCCGCGCTGCTCACCGCTTAATCAGAGCGGCCCGGATCCGGTGGCATGCAGCGGCACCCAACCGGACCCGGACCGCAGGACGGGATGGCAGCAACTCCGCCCGTCTGAAGGGCGTCGAGAGCTAGCCGCGCCGATACTTGGCGACGGCGAGTGGCGCAAACACAGCGACGATCCCGACCGACCAGATCAGTGAGCGGACCACGAAGTACGACGTCGGGTGACCGAGCAATGCTTCCGCGGGAGCGCCCTCACACAGGCAGCGCACCGCGTTCACCATCACAGTCAGCGGCTGATTCTCGGCGAAGCCCTGCATCCAGGACGGCATGGTCGCCACCGGGATGTACGCGGATGAGATGAACGTGAACGGGAACACGATCAGCGCGAACCCCTGGGCCGCCTGCGCCGAGCCGGCGAGCAAGCCCATCAGCACGAAGACCCATTCGAAGACGAAGCCGAAGAGCACCACCATCGCAGCTGCCGCAAGCGCGCCACCCACGCTGCCGTGGATGCGAAAGCCGACCAGGAAACCGATGCCGACGGTGACGACGAGTCCCCAGATCTGGAGGCCGGTGTCCGCCACCGCACGGCCCACGAGGACAGCGCTGCGCGGGATCGGCAGTGACCGCAGCCGCGCGATGAGGCCTGCGCTCAGGTCCTCGGCCATTCCTGCCGAGGCGTACATCGCATTGAAGAGCACGCCGGTCGTGATGAATCCGGGCACCACGAAGTCGACGTAGTTGATGCCCTTGATCGCGATCGCGCCACCGAAGACGTAGCGGAAGATGAGCAGGAACATCGCGCCCTGCAAGGTGCCGACCACGACAAGCTGTGGCGACCGGATGAACTTCAGCAGCACGCGGCGCGCGATCTGCCCGGTCGAGACGAAGATGCCGGCGGCGTTGCCGCGCGGCGGTGCGATGGCGATGCTCATGCCACTGCCTCCTTTGGAGTGCCCGTGAGGGCGAGAAACGCTTCATCGAGCGTTGGCTGGCGAACTGACACCTCGTCGATGGCAATGCCGGTGTCGTCGAGGGGGCGCAGGGCTGCGAAGACGCGTTCCGTGTCGGCGCTCAGCGCCACTCGAACGCTGCGTGTGGGCACGTCGATGGTTGCCGGCCCGTCGCCGATCGCCATGAGCGTGGCCGCGACGCGGTCCAGCGAGGACGTGTCACGGACGTGGACCTCCACCACGTTGCGGCCGGCAAGCCGCTTGAGCTCGCGGGGCGTCCCGGAGGCGATGACCCGGCCGTGGTCGATGATCGCGATCTGCGACGCAAGGTGATCGGCCTCATCGAGGTACTGGGTGGTGAGCAGCACGTCGGTGCCGTTTGCGACCAGTGAGCGGATGACGTCCCAGAGCTCGAGGCGGCTGCGCGGGTCCAACCCCGTGGTGGGCTCGTCGAGGAGCAGCAGGCGTGGGCGCGCAACCAGGCTGGCGCCGAGGTCGAGGCGGCGCCGCATGCCGCCCGAATAGGTGCGAACGAGCCGGTTGGCAGCGTCGGTGAGCCCCATCTGCTCGATGACGGCGTCCGCGTCACGGCGTGCGTCCGCTCGCGACGCGCCGAAGAGGCGGGCAATCATCACCACGTTCTCCCGCCCGGTCATCGTCGGCTCGACTGCGGCGGACTGCCCGGCGAGCGCGACATTCCGGCGCACCGCGGCGGGATGGCGGGCCACATCGACGCCCTGAACTCGAAGCGTCCCATTGTCGGGCCGGATCAGGGTGGCGACAAGGTTGACGAAGGTTGTCTTGCCCGCGCCGTTCGGACCGAGCACGGCCATGACCTCGCCTGGCTGCATCGTGAGGCTGAGCCCGTCCAGGGCGCGCGTCTTGCCGAATGTCTTGACGAGGTCGGCGGCCTCCAACGTAGGATTCATCTCTAACACCATCCATGTGACTTTGCGACTAACGGCGACGTGCCACATGCTAGACTAACGTCGTTAGGGACGTCAAGCCCCTCACCATGAACGGCCGGCTGGCCGAGCACCGGAGGATCACCCTGTGGCCAACAAGGAGAGCGAGGGTTCCCGCCTCAACCGCGACGCGGTGATCCAGGCAGCTCTGGCGATGCTCGACGCGGTTGGCGTCGACGGCCTCTCGATGCGCGCGCTGGCCGACCGCCTCGGGGTCAAGGCCGCGTCGCTGTACTGGCATCTGCGCGACAAGGACCAGCTCCTGGAGCTCGTGGCCGAGTCCGTCCTCGATCGCGTGGCCGTGCCCGAGTCACAGTCCGGGTGGCGCGCTCAGGTGACCCCGGTCTGCGACGAGCTCGCCCGATACCTGAAGCAGCACCGCGGGGCCGCCACCGTCGTGCTCAGCTCCCCCGCCGTCGTCCAGCGCAGCCGTCTCGTGCGCGACCTGGCCCGGGTGCTCAGCGCCGCGGGGCTTGCCGACGCTGAGGGTGCAGCCGCGACGCTGGTCATCGAATCCGCTGTGTCCGCGTTCAGCGAACCTCCGGCAGCCAGGGGTGGGCCGGGCGGTGAACCCATGACTCTCGCGATCGACTCGGGCTCATGGAAAGTCCTGGTCCGGGCGGCCGCATCGGACACCGTCGACATCGCGACATCAACCGGCGGTGGCGGCGCGGCGTCCGTCGAGATGCGGCCGGGCAGCCTCGTCCTCGTGAAGAACCGCCGGGGCGGCGATCACGGCGCGGTGGAGCTGAGCCCGAACTACACCTGGTATTTCAAGATCCACGGTGGGACGTGGAACACCGTCCTCGATCTCGCCGGCTTACGCGTCAGCGGCCTCGAGCTCGACAGCGGGGTGGGCAACCTGACCTGCACGCTGCCGGCGCCGGTCGGGGTCGTCCCGATTCGAGTGCAACAGCGGCATCGTCGGCGTCACGCTCCACCGCCCTCGCACCGCGGCCGTCCACGCCGCGATATCGCAGGGATCGGTGAAGGTTCGCCTCGATGACCAGCCGATGCGGCTGAAGACGGACGTGCGATGGGACACGCCCGGCGCGATGGAGGCGACCGATCGCTACGACCTCACGGTGTACAGCGGATGCGTGCGAGTCACCCTGGATACCGCTGCGCCGGTTGCCCCCGGTGCGGCGCCGTCAGTTGCGAGTGGCGCGGGTGGCGCGTCGACCTGGCGCGCGGATCAGGGCCTCAGCCTCGTCCTCGACGGCATCGAGCAGCGGCTCCGCGATCACCGCACCAGCTGATCCGCCGGTGTGCGACGCTCATCCTCGTGCTGTCGATTTCCGACATGACGCTCCGTATAGGAGGTGACGGGCCGGATCACCGGCCATGGACAAACAGACGGCGGGAGTCCTTGGAGAAGGCTCTTGTCAAGGAGGAACCACGGTGCCGCAGTACATGCTCAGCGTCTACAACGTCGATGGCGATCCCACTCCAACGCCCGAGGTCCTGGAGGCCAGCGGCCGTGACATCGATGCGCTCAACGCGGAGATGGAGACCGCGGGCGCCTGGGTCTTCGCCGGTGGGCTCCATGACCGCAGCACTGCTTCGGTGGTGCGTGTGAAAGACGGTGTTGTGGTCACCACGGACGGGCCCTTCGCAGAGGCCAAGGAGCACATCGGCGGCTTCTGGGTCATCAAGGCGGACGACCTGGATGCCGCGCTCGCCTGGGCGCGAAAGGCGACGGTCGCGTGCATCTCCCCGGTTGAGGTCCGGCCGTTCCAGGACGATCCGGACGCCTGAGTCCGAGGGCAGTGGTCGGCTCGCCAGCGACCTGACGAGCTGGTCCACGCGGTCAGGTGGGCTGTTTGATGTCGCTCCGTGACTGCTGTCAGGACGCGCAGAGGACGTAACCGGTGATGGTGGGGTTCGCGGTGCCGCCGTTGTTCTCATCGCCACCCCATCCGCCGGTGAACGGGAACGTCGTGTTGAGGTCGGTGGACAGACCACCACCGGCACCCGACACGAGCCCACCGCCGATCGTGGACAGTCCATTCGGGCAGTACACCGACGTGCCGCTGTCGTGCCCGGCCGGGTTTGTGACCGGTGTGCCCGCAACGAGCATGTAGTGGGTCTTCTTCACGTTGAGCTTGGCGCACACACGGAACATGCTGAACGACGTGCTCGTCGTCGAAGCGTTGTTCATGTAGACGTACCACTCCTTCGTGCCCGCCGGCCACGAGCTGTTGAGGTTGATCTGCGCGGATGCCGTGTCGCTGATAGCCCCACCGCCGGTCACGACATCGCCCTTCGGGCACAGGTACCCGGCGCCGTTCTGCGTGTCCGCGGGGTTCGACACGGCCCCCGACTGCTGCTGCACGTAGCCGGTGGGCTTGTTCGCGCAGACGGCATACACAGTGAACATCGTCGCGGCTCCACTGAGGTTGTCGGCTTCGGCGTGCCATCCGGTTGCGGACGGATATGAGGAGTTGATGTTCGCCGCGAGATTGCTGGAGTTGATCAATGCTCCACCGCTCAGGGGAACCGTCTGCACGCCCTTCTTCTTCGGGCAGGTGACCGAGCCCGGGACCAGCGCGCCATTCGGGAGGGAATACGGGGCCGAAGCGACGATGCTGTATCCGGCCGGCTTGGCGACGCTCGTGGTGCCGAGCGTCGCGGTGTCGGCGGACACCGTGGTCGCGGCAACCACCACGCCGGTGAACGCCGCGCAGAGTCCGACGATCCTGGAACCGTGTCCCATCGCTCCCCCCTTGTCTCCGTCGAGTGCGACGAACTCTAGGGTCCGCCCGGAATCATTGTCAAATCAGGGAGATCGCCGCACGCGGGATTCCCGGCGGTGTCGTGGCCGACCGAAATGTGCGGGTTACGGCCAGACTGTCGATTTCCGGCCTGGTGCTCCGTATAGGCAGTGAAGGCCGGAATGAGACCGGCGGAGCAGCAAGCGGCACAGTGGGTGCCGAGGAGGAGTACCGGTGAAGCAGTACATGCTCAGCGTCTATCACGCAGACCAGGGCCCAGCCCTGGCGCCCGAAGTGATGGCGGCCAGCATCCGCGACGTCGATGCCATCAACGCGGAGCTGATGGCTGCAGGCGCCTGGGTGTTCGCCGGCGGCCTGCACAACGACAGCACTGCGTCGGTCGTCAGCGTGAAGGACGGCGCTGTGGTCACCACCGACGGCCCCTATGCAGAGACCAAGGAGCGCATCGGCGGCTTCTGGGTCATCCAGGCGGAGGACCTCGACGCCGCCCTGGCGTGGGCGCGAAAGGCGACGGTGGCGTGTGTCGCCCCGATCGAGGTCCGGCCATTCCAGGACGCGCCGCCGGAAGCCTGATCGCAGATATGCGCCGCGTGACGGATTCGGAGATCGAGCGTGTGTTCCGCGAGGAGTTCGGCCGTGCAGTCTCAGTCCTGGTCCGGTCGTTCGGGGACATCGACATCGCCGAGGAGGCAGTCCAGGAAGCGTTCATCGTTGCCGCGCAACGGTGGCCGGAAGCTGGACTGCCTCCAAGCCCTGCGGGGTGGATCATCACGACCGCACGACGCCGCGCCATCGATCGGCTCCGGAGCGACGTCGCGCGTGAGGACCGACACGCGAAAGCCGCACTGATGCATTTCGAACGCGAGCCGGTTGATGAAGGTCCGGTGCGTGATGACCGCCTCCGCCTCATCTTCACCTGCTGCCATCCGGCGCTCGCTCCCAACGTCCAGGTCGCGTTGACCCTCCGCCTGCTCGGCGGGCTGTCGACACCGGAGATCGCGCGCGCATTCATCGTCCCCGAGGCAACGATGGCCCAGCGGTTGGTGCGCGCGAAGAACAAGATCCGCGATGCTCGGATCCCGTACCGCGTGCCGGATCCGGCGCAGCTTCCCGACCGCCTCCAGCCCGTGCTCTCTGTTGTGTACCTGATCTTCAACGAGGGATACGTCGCGACGTTTGGTGAGCAGCTTGCACGTGCGGATCTCTGCGCCGAAGCGATCCGGCTGGGGCGGCTGCTCGCCGAGCTCATGCCCGGAGAGGAAGAGGTGCTCGGACTGCTGGCGCTCATGCTGCTCACCAATTCGCGGCAGCGCGCTCGATCCACGCCGAGCGGCGAACTCGTGCTGCTCGCGGACCAGGACCGTTCGCAGTGGGATCGCGCGCTCATCGCTGAGGGCCAGGCGATTGTGCGTGAGCTCTTGCGCCGAAACCGCCCTGGTCCGTATCAGATCCAGGCAGCCATCAATGCGGTGCACTCGGACGCAACGGTCGCAGACGCAACTGACTGGGGCCAGATCCTCCAGCTCTACGACCAGTTGCTGGTGGTGATGCCGACTCCCGTCGTGGCGCTGAACCGCGCCGTCGCGCTCGCCGAGGTCGAGGGAGCCGCGACCGCTCTAGCGACGCTCGACAGCATAGATCTCCCCGGCTACTACTTGTTCCACGCCGTGAAGGCGGATCTGCTGAGCAGGATCGGCGAGCAACGAGCACGCGCGGAGCGAATATGAGGCCGCGCTTGCGCTCACATCGAACGAGGCCGAGCGAACGTTTCTCGCGCGAGCGCCGTATGGCGCTGCCCTCGTAAAACGCTCAAGCCAGTCGCCCCACACTTTCACTGTTACCTGCCGCTTCACCGACGCGGCGTCGTCCGCAGTCGCGGCCGCAGATGATTTGACATCAGAGGATGGGTGGGCGTACATTTGTTCGCGCAGACGCAGGGAGCCAGTCAAAGACGGGAGACAGTGCAGGTGGACACGCCCCGACTATGCTTTGCGCCGTGTTCGCCTTTGACGGCTGGCCCACGCCCACGCCGGCGTATTGGCTCCTCGGATAACCAGTGCTGCCAGAGGAGTGGCAGGATTTCTGCACGCAGTTGCTTCGTGCGCATCATGGTCCAGCGCAGCTCCAGGTAGTGCCTGACAATGATGCGGGAGACTGGGGGATTGAAGCCTACTCACTCGATGGTTGCGCATACCAATGCTATGCGGTGGAAGGCGAGCCGCTCAGTACACGAATCCGTTTCGAGCGACAACGTGACAAGCTGACAAGCGATGTCGCGAAGCTTCAGAATAATGACGACGCCATCTGCCGCTTGCTTTCCGAGCACGGTCTGCATCGGTGGATTTTCCTCGTTCCGCTGTTCGACACGAAGCGCTTGATTCTTCATGCTGCGAAAAAGCAGGCAGAGATTCGCTTATTGGGCCTCAGTTGTACCGCCGCAGACTTCACAATACTCATCCACACCGCAGACGATTATCCGCTCGCGCGCCGGACGATCGTGGAGGATGGTTTGGCCATGGTCCCTGTCGAGTTCGAGCCTGCGAGACAAGCCGAGCAGATGGAATGGCAGAGTGAACATACCGATTTGGTACAGACGATGCTCGACAAGCTGTCGCACGTACAAACCATGACTGACGGCGAACGTAGACGCGAGATGGTTGAATTGCTCGTCAGCAACTACATCTCGGGTGAAAACTACCTCGATCGTTTGAAGCAGGACTTTCCCAACCTCTGGCGCCAGGTGGAGGATCGACGACTGTCCTTCGAAAGGTCCCTCAGAGTCGAGAGCAAGCTGGCTGCCTCGCCGGCCACGCAACACTTCCAACAAACTCTCGAGAGCTACCGAGATCTGATCCATGGCCTCCTACCCAGGGTCTCCGGGGACCTCTCGTTGGGCGCAACGGCCGACTGGCTAATGCGATGTCCCCTCGAGTTCAGATCGTGATCGATACTGAGCACTCCGAGTTCGACCGAGTTGCACGGCTACTGGATGTGCCGTTTGTGTTTCACGAGAGGCCGACGCCGGTACCAGGCGACATGCGCGTCTCCTGGCGTACGGCGGTCATTCTCTTGGTTCTTGATCACTGCCGCGGGCAGCGCAGTTCTCTACCACAACTACACGTTCTCAACTGGGCGGTACGATCCGAGTCGACAAGGGGGTTATTCCTTCGCGTACTTAGGGACGAGCGGAGTCCGGATGACGCCGTGGTTCGAGTTGACCCCACGCTCAATCTAACGATCGATATTGCGAGAGCCGAAGGCCTGGTGGAGTGGACTTCATCCGACCGCATCCACTTGACGAGTTGCGGCAAGGCGCTCGCACAGAGCATCTGGTCGACGGAGGAGGCGCTCTCCGACGTCAAAGCGTTCCTTACGCGCCTTCCGGGCAAGATAACGCAGCGGCAGATTGACCGGCTGCTCGACTGGAAGGTGAGGTAGTGGGACTTCGCCTTCGTGTGTTGGACTTGCGCGTCGCAACCGAGCACGGTCTCTTTGGCGCGCGTATCCAGTTCGACAATGGCCTGTTCCTGATCCGCGCCGACAACTCGAGTGGAAAATCGACTTGCATACAGGCGATCATGTACGCGCTCGGCTTAGAGGGCATGGTTAGTCCCTCGCACGCTATACCGCTACCGCATGCAATGACACATACGCTCTTTGACAACGAATCACGTACGGATGTCAAGGTGCTCGAGTTAAGCGTGAGTTTGGAGGTATCTAACACTCAAGGCGATGTCCTCACGATGTCACGGTGGGCCGTGCATCAGAACATAAAGCCGGATCTCGTGCGAACCTGGCGTGGACCCGCACTTTCCGAACAAGGCGGTTCGTATCTGGAAGAAGACCTATATGTGCGACGACCTGGCGCCGCGGTCAATCCAGGTGGCTTCCACACGCAGCTGGCGGACTTCCTAGGCTGGGACCTCCCGAGGGTGCCAACGTTCGACGGAGCGGAGGTCCCCTTGTATCTTGAGTATCTTTTCCCATTGTTCATGGTCGAACAGAAGCACGGATGGGCCGGAATCCTAACTCAGATGCCGTCGTATCTTCGGGTGCGTGATGGCGCCCGCAGAGCCGTCGAGTTTCTGCTTGATCTGGATGCTCATGACGTCGCAATCACACGTCGCCGTCTCGAGCAGCAGGTGGCCGAGTTGCGGCGCAGATGGTCCGACGCTATAACGCGTTTCAAAGCCGACGCAGGTCGCCTCGGCGCCACGCTCGAAGCGGTGCCCGATCAGCCAGTGGCGTCTTGGCCGCTCGCGATCGCTCCCACGGTGAGTGTGAGTGACGGTAACGTTTGGCAATCCCTCAGAGAAGCCGTCGCGTCTACGCGAGCCGCCTTGGCCGACGCTCGCGACGACGACATTCCCACGAGCGGACAGGTGGCGGATGAGCTCACACAGCGCCTCAAGGGGTATGAGCAACAACTCAACGCCGTGATGACTGCTGGAGGTGAGCTCCTGGCTGAACGCGACGCTAGAGATGCCGAGCTAACAGCCGTCGAGCGCAGGATTGCCGCACTCGAAGAGGACCTTGTACGCAATAGAGATGCGAAAACCCTGCAGACCCTGGGATCGACTTTAACGATCCAACTGTCTGAGGAGAGATGTCCCACCTGTCACCAGAGCGTCTCCGGTCTTCTACTCGGGACCACGCACAACCACGACGAAGCACCCGTCATGTCGCTGGATGAGAATATCGAGTACATCAGGTCTCAGCTTGAAAGCTTTCGGCGGGTTCGCCAGGATATTGTCAGGGCTCAAGAGGTGGCTGACCGCAGGCTGGTCGGTGTCCAAGGGGCTGCTGCTGAACTCAGACGCGGAATTCGGGCGGCCAAGCGAACGCTGCAGTCCGCTGACGACACGCCGTCAATCGCGGACATTTCGGCACGACTGCGCAGGGAAGAGAGGCTGGAACAGCTGTCCGTGCTTGAGACTGCTTTCGTCGGCTTTCTGGGTGACCTGGCTGAGATCGCGCGCGAATGGGCCGAGGCGCAAGGGGAATTGGCCCGCCACAAAACGATTCAGCAGACCGAAGGGGACAATCGAAAGCTGCAGCGACTGCGCGATCTCGTACGAGCCCAATTAGTCGCATATGACTTCAGAAGCATGCCCGTCGACGAGATCGACATCTCCCCGGACAGATACGCTCCTAGTCACCAAGGCTTCGATTTAGGGTTCGACCTCTCGGCGAGCGACATGATCCGAACCATTTGGGCCTACCTTCTCGGATTGCTCGAGTTAGGTCGCGAACTTCCGACTCGCCATCCCGGTCTTCTGGTATTCGATGAGCCGCAGCAGCAGGCTGCGAAGGCGGTCAGTTTCAAGGAGTTGCTACTACGAGCTGCCGAGAGTGCGAAGAGCGGCCAGCAGGTAGTGTTCGCCACCAGTACTCCTGAAGGAGATCTTCGAAGCATGCTGGATGGAGAGGAGTTTGGTCTGGCAAGCTTTCAGGGAAAGGTCTTGGCGCCGATGCGCTGACTTGGTCCTGTCAGCGAGGCGCTCTCTCGACCAGTGACCTAGCGGAAACCGATCCCCGCAAGCGCGGCCGATCCGGGTGAGAGGTGCGCGTAGGGCACCTGCGTGAGCGGTGTCGTGGTGGTGTTGCCGAGCTCGTGCAGGTCGGAACCCTGCTCGTCGATGTACAGCAGTCCGGTGACGATCTCCTTGCGGCTGCGCGCTGCCATCAGGTGCTCCATCACGGCGATCCGATCGGTGGGATCGTAGCCCTCGGGCACGCTGCGGAATCGCAGCGTCGCGCCGTCGTGCATCGGGATGCTCACCACGCCGTCCAGCGGGATGGTGGCGGAGATCTCCTCGGCGGGTGGCACGAAGTCGGTGACGGTCATCTGCACGTCGTGCTGCCGGGTGAAGAGATAGCTCTTCGTCGATCCCTCGTGGTCGTTGAACGTGACGCATGGCGAGATGACGTCGATAATCGAGAGGCCGCGGTGCGCCATCGCGGCGCGGAAGATCGGCACCAGCTGGCGCTTGTCGCCCGAGAAACCGCGTGCGAGGAAGGTCGCGCCGATGGACAGCCCGAGAAAGATGGGATCGATCGGCTGGAGATGGTTCGCCTCGCCCCGCTTCGTGGTGGAGCCCACATCGGCTGAGGCGGAGAACTGACCCTTGGTCAGTCCGTAGACGCCGTTGTTCTCGATGACGTAGACCATGCGCACGTTGCGACGGACCAGGTGGGCGAGATGGCCGAGACCGATCGACAGCGAGTCGCCGTCACCGGAGATGCCGATGCAGAGCAGGTCGCGATTGGCGGCGCTGGCACCGGTCGCGATTGGTGGCATGCGTCCGTGGCAGCCGTTGAATCCGTGCGCGCCACGGGCGAAGTACGCGGCTGTCTTCGCGGAGCAGCCGATGCCGCTCAGCTTGGCGATCATGTGCGGTGGTGTGTCGCTCTCCCAGAGCGCGTGGGTGATCGCCGCAGTGACCGAGTCGTGGCCGCAGCCGGCGCACAGCGTCGACATCCCACCCTCGTAGTCGCGGATCGTCAAGCCGAGCGCGTTCCGTTCGAGCCCGGGATGCGTGACAACGGGTTTGACGATGGATGGCATGGTCAGCCCCCCACGAGCTTGATGACGCCGTCAACGACGTCCTCGGCGCTGAGCGGATACCCACCATACGCAAGCACCAACTCGAGCTTCTCCTTGGAGACGGGCGTCTCGAGTGTCAGCAGCGTGCGCAACTGTGCATCGCGGTTCTGCTCGACGATGACGATCGTCTCGTGTGCGTCGAGAAACGAGCGAACCGCGGCGCCGAACGGGAATCCGCGGATCCGCATGTAGTCGGCTGCGATGTTGCGGCGGCCGAGGAGCTCGATCGCCTCGAGCACGGCGAGCTCGCAGCTGCCCAGCGTCACGATCCCAAGCGGCGCCTTCGCGCGTTCGTCCACCACGGGGGCAGGGATGTGCTCGGATGCTGCGGTGTGCTTGCGCGTGAGGCGATCCAGCACCGCCTGATATTCCTCGGGATATTCGGTGTACGCGCCCTCGATGGTGTGGCCCGAGCCGCGCGTGAAATACGCGCCGAGCTCGCTCACACCGGGGAGGGTGCGCGCGGCGACGGAGTCGGCGTCCGCCGGCTCGTAACGATGAAAGACCTCGAGCTCGCGCAGATCACCGGCGTCGAGCACGCGGCCTCGATCGGGCACGTAGAAGTCGTCCCACTCGAGCGCAGGGCTCACCCAGTCGTTCATCCCGATGTCGAGGTCGGACAGCACGAAGACGGGTGTCTGGAATCGCTCGGCGAGGTCGAAGGCGACCGGCGCCATCTGGAAGCACTCGGCAGGACTCGCCGGGAACAGCAGCAGGTGTTTGGTGTCGCCGTGCGAGGCGTATGCGCAGGCCAGGATGTCAGCCTGCTGAACGCGGGTTGGCATCCCCGTCGACGGCCCGACTCGCTGGACGTCGAACACGACTGCCGGGATCTCCGCGTAGTACCCCATGCCGAGCAGCTCCTGCATCAGCGAGATACCCGGACCCGACGTCGAGGTGAACGCGCGCGCTCCCGCCCATGACGCACCGAGCACCATGCCGATTGCGGCGAGCTCGTCCTCCGCCTGCAACACGAGGTAGTTGTTCTGCCCGGTCTCCGGGTCGCGCCGGAACTTGGCGCAGTACTTGGCAAATGCGTCCATCAGCGACGTCGACGGCGTGATCGGGTACCACGCCGCGACGGTGGCGCCCGCGTACACACAACCCAGTGCTGCCGCCGTGTTGCCGTCGATGAGGATGGATCCCTCCGTCGCGTGCATCGTCTCGATCCGGCACGGCAGCGGATAGTCGAAATGCGACGTCGCGAAGTCGTAGCCGAGACGGAGCGCACGCTGGTTGGATTCGCGCAGCCGCTCCTTGCCCGCGAACTGCTCGGTGAGCAGCTGCGCGATCACGTCCATGTCGATGCCGAGCATCGCGACAAGCGCTCCCGCGCACGCGATGTTCTTCATGAGGATGCGCTCGCGAGGTCCGCGGAACTCGTCGTTGCACATCTCGGCAAGCGGCACGCCGAGGTATGTGATGTCCTCGCGAATCAGGTCGCGATCCAACGGCCACGACAAGTCGTACATCGTGTAACCGCCACCCGCCACCTCGGCGATGTCGCGCGCGTAGGTCTGCCCGTTCATCGCCACCATGAGGTCGTACTCGCGGGCGCGGGCGACATGCCCATCCTTGTTGACCCGGATCTCGTACCAGGTGGGCAGCCCCTGAATGTTCGACGGGAACAGGTTCTTCCCGGACACGGGCACGCCCATGCGGAAGATCGAGCGCATCAGCAGGTTGTTCGCGCTTGACGACCCGGTGCCGTTGACGTTGGCGAGCTTCAGCGCGAAGTCATTGACCTTGCTGCGGGACTGTTCGAAATGCTCGGCTGCCATGTCAGGTCGCCACCGGGATGCGCATCGTCATGGGAAGCGGAAGGATGAGCTCGAACTTCTGCATGTCCCACGCGGCGGTGGGGCATCGCTCCGCGCAGAGCCCGCAGTGGACGCAGAGATCCTCGTCCTTGACCATCACGCGGCCAGTCTGCGGCAGCGCCGCGGACACGTACAGCGCCTGGTCCAGGTTCCTGGCCGGCGCTGACAGCCGCGTGCGCAGATCTGCTTCGTCACCGTTCTCGGTGATGGTCAGGCATTGCACCGGGCAGATGTCGATGCACGCGTCGCACTCGATGCACAGCGGCGCCGCGAAGACGGTCTGGATGTCGCAGTTGAGGCACCGCTGCACCTCACGTGCAGTCTGCTCGGCGGAGAACCCCACCTCCACCTCGGTCCCGATGCTCTGAAACCGGTGCGTCAGCTCGACGTGCTGCATGCGCTGACGCGACGACGGGTTGTAGTCGTTGTGATAGCTCCACTCGGTGAGCCCCATCTTCTGGCTCACCAGATTGACGCCCTGCGGCGGCCGCGAGGTCACCGCGACACCTTCGCAGTGATTGTGGATGGAGATCGCGGCCTGGTGGCCGTGCTCGACAGCCCAGATGATGTTCTTCGGACCCATCGCGGAAGTCGCCGCCGAAGAAGACACCGGGCAGGGACGACTCGAAGGTCACCGGGTCCACCACTGGCATGTCCCAGTCGCCGACCTCGAGGCCGAGGTCGCGCTCGATCCACGGGAAGGCGTTCTCCTGGCCGATGGCGAGGATGACGTCATCACACGGGATCACCACGCTGTCGATGACGGTCGAATGGCGCGCCTGCTCGTCCCACTCGAGACGCTGAAACTCCATGCCCACCAACACGCCGTCCTCGATGACGAAGCGCGTCGGAGCGTGGTTGACGAGGATCTCGACGCCTTCTTCCTCGGCGTCATCGAGCTCCCATGACGACGCTTTGAAGAACGTGCGCGGGCGCCGCGCCATCACCTTGATATCGGTGCCACCGAGACGAAGCGACGAGCGGCAGCAGTCCATCGCGGTGTTGCCGACTCCGATGATGAGCACGTGCTCGCCGATCTTGTCGGTGTGTCCGAACGCAACGGACTCCAGCCAGTCGATGCCGATGTGGATCCGGTCGCTCTCGTGGCGCCCGGGAATGTCGAGATCCTTGCCTCGCGGCGCGCCGGTGCCGATGAACACCGCATCGAAGTCCTGTTCGAGGAGGCTCCGAAGGCTCGAGACCGGCGTGTTGAGCCGGAGGTCGACGCCCATGTCGACGATGGTCGCGATCTCCTCGTCGAGCACCTCCGCGGGGAGGCGGAACGCCGGGATGTTCGTGCGCATCAGGCCGCCCGCGGTCTCGTGCTGCTCGAGGATCACCACGTCGTAGCCGAGGGGCATCAGGTCGTTGGCGACGGTCAACGACGCCGGCCCCGCTCCGACGCAGACGACTCGCCGTCCGTTCTTGCCGGACGGGATCAGGGGCAACCGGTCGGCGATATCGCCCCGCAGATCGGAGGCGACGCGTTTGAGCCGGCAGATGGCCACTGGGGAGCCGTCGATGCGAGTCCGGCGGCACGCGGGCTCACAGGGACGATCGCAGGTCCGGCCGAGAATCCCCGGGAACACGTTGGACTCGCGGTTGGACATGTACGCGTCCGTGTACCGTCCCTGAGCGATCAGACGGATGTACTCCGGGACGTTGGTGTGGGCCGGGCAGGCCCACTGGCAATCGACGACCCGATGAAAGTAATTCGGGTCCGACGTGTCGGTTGGATTCACTGGATAGGTGAGGATTCCTGGACTTGAGCCGTATTCCCTACATGGTGACACCGCCATGCCGTCGCGCGATGCCCGTCGCCATTCCGCGTCCCGTGTGAGGCCGCCGATACACTCTCTTCGCAGATGGGTGATCTTCGCTACGCAGACGCCGGTGTCGATATCGATGAGGGCAACCGTGCCGTCAGCCTGATCCGGCGCACCATCGCCTCCACGCACACCGGCCAGGTGCTCGGCGGCATCGGCGCCTTCAGCGGGCTGTTCGCGCTGGAGCCGGGTTCGCCCGACGGTCGGGTGCTCGCCTCGAGCACGGATTCGGTGGGCACCAAGGTCAAGGTGGCCATCGCCACCGGCCGCCACCGCGGCATCGGCATCGACCTCGTCAACCACTGCGTCAACGACATCCTCTGCTGCGGCGCCGATCCCCTTTTCTTCCTCGACTACTACGCCACCGGCAAGCTCGTGCCGGAGCAGCTCGCCGAGCTCATCGAAGGGATCGCCGAGGCGTGCCGTGGGGCCGGCTGCGCGCTGATCGGCGGGGAGACTGCTGAGATGCCCGGCGTCTACGCCCTGGGCGACTACGACATCGCCGGCTTCATCGTCGGCTCGGTCGTGGCCTCCGCCATCATCGACGGCAGCAAGGTCCGCGCCGGTGACGTCCTGCTCGCGCTCCCGAGCAGCGGTCTGCATACCAACGGCTACTCCCTGGTGCGCCACATCGTGGCCGAGCACGAGCTCCAGTGGACCGACGTCCTGCCCGGGACGGACCGGCCGCTCGTGGATCTCCTGCTGGAGCCGCACCGCTGCTACCTCCACGCGATCCGCGAGATCCGCGGGCTCACCGACGTGCGCGCCATGGCGCACATCACCGGCGGTGGGGTGATCGACAATGTGCCCCGGGTGCTCCCCGAAGGACTTGCGGCCACCATCGAGCGCTCCACCTGGGAGATCCCGCCGATCTTCACCGCCATCCAGAAGGCCGGCGGCGTCCATCTCGAGGAGATGTGGCGCACCTTCAACATGGGTGTCGGGATGGTGGTGATCGTGCCGCCGGACGTCCCCGACATCGCTGCGGCTGCCGGGATCCCGGTCTGGCGCATCGGTGAGGTGGTGCCGCAGTCAGGCACACGGCGGGTCATCCTTCGGTGACCGAACGGACCCAGGTCGGCGTGCTGGTGTCCGGAGCCGGGACCAACCTCGATGCGCTGCTCCAGGCGTGCCGTGATCCGGAATTCCCGGCGCGCGTGGCGTTGGTGGTCTCGAACCGCCGGAGTGCCCACGCGCTCGACGTCGCCCTCGGTTGGGGGGTGCCTGCGGTGGCTCTGCCGCAAGCGGACTTCGGCGGGGACGCCCGCGCTCGTGACCGCGAGATCAATCACCGTTTCGAGGAGGCGGGTGTGCGTCTCGTCGTCTGCGCCGGCTACGATCGGATCCTGAGCGACGAGTTCATCGATGCCTACCCGGACGCGATCCTGAACGTCCATCCGTCGCTGCTCCCGGCATTCGCGGGCGGTATGGACGCCGTCGAGCGGGCCCTGGCACGCGGCGTGCGCGTGACGGGCTGCACGGTGCAACTCCTCGAGCGGGGCGAGGCAGACGGCGGCCCGATCGTGCTGCAGGCGCCCGTCTCCGTCGAGATGGACGACGACGTCGCGACGCTTCGCCAGCGGATCCACCAGGCCGAATGGGTGCTCCTCCCCCAGGCGGTGGCGCTCTGGAGCACCGACCGCCTCCAGCGCGACGGCGATCGCATCCGGGTCCTTCCCGCGCCGGAGGTGGCGCCGGTATGAGCACCCGAGCGCTGCTCTCGGTCAGCGACAAGACCGGGCTCGTCGAATTTGCGCGCGGTCTGGTCGAGCACGGCTATGACCTGGTCGCGACCAGCAGCACCAGCCGCGCGCTCATGGACGCCGGCATCGAGGTGCAGTCGGTCTCCGACATCACCGGCTTCCCCGAGATGCTCGATGGGCGCGTTCGCACGCTCCACCCCGCGATTCATGCGGGGATCCTCGCGCGGCGCGACAACCCCGAGCACATGCGCCAGCTCGCCGAGAGCCGGTTCGAGCCGATCGACCTGGTGGTCTCCTCGCTGTACCCGTTCACTGACACGCTTGCGAGCGGTGCCGACGAGGAAACGATCATCGAGAACATCGATATCGGCGGACCGACGCTCATCCGTGCCGCGGCGAAGAACCGCGATTCGGTGGCCGTCGTGGTCTCGCCATCGCAGTACGACGTGGTGCTTGCCGAACTGCGCGAGCACGGGTCGGTGTCGCTCGCCACACGGCACCGGCTGGCCACCGAGGCGTTCGCCCACGTCGCCGCGTACGACACCCAGGTCGCGGCATGGCTGCGGACCAGCGGCAACGCCGAGGCGACGCTGCCCGCCGAGCTCACCGTTGGCGGGCGCAGGCTGCACGAGCTCCGCTACGGCGAGAACCCGCACCAGCGTGGCGCGCTGTACGCCGTGCCGGGGCCACCCGGCGGGATGGCGCACGCCCGCCAGCTCCAGGGCGCGGCACTGTCCTTCACCAACTGGCTCGACGTCGATGCCGCACGAGCACTGGTCGCCGAGTTCGGCGAACCCGCAGCGTGTGTGATCAAGCACACCAATCCCTGCGGTTTCGCGGTGGGCGACGACGCCGTTCATGCGTACCGCCGCGCGTACGACTGCGACCCGCGGTCCGCATACGGCGGCATCGTCGGGATCAACCGGCCGATCGATCTCGCCACCGCCCAGGCGCTCACCGAGACCTTCCTCGAGGCCGTGGTCTGTCCCGGGCTCGATGACGCGGCGGCCGCCCACCTTGCCACCAAGCAGCGGATCCGGGTGCTCGTCGTCGACCGCCCGTCCCAGGCGGAGCCGCTCGACGTGCGCAGCATCGACGGCGGCCTGCTCGTCCAGACCCGCGACCGCGTGCTCACCGACCGCGCGGCCATGACGGTTGCGAGCGTGCGTCAACCCGACGAGGCGGAGTGGCGCGACCTTTTGATCGCCTGGCGCGTCTGCAGGCACATCAAGTCCAACGCCGTTGTCATCGTCCGCGACGGCATGGCTGTCGGCGTCGGCGCGGGCCAGATGTCCCGGGTGGAGTCCTCCGAGCTCGCCGTTGCGCGAGCGGGCGACCGCGTCTCAGGAGCGGCCTCTGCCTCCGACGCCTTCTTCCCGATGCCGGACGGGCTGGAGACGCTTGGCCACGCCGGCGTGCGGTCGGTCATTCACCCCGGGGGCAGCAAGAACGATCCCACGGTCACCGCTGCCGCTGACGCCCTTGGTATGGCAGTCGTCCTCGCCGGGGAACGCCACTTCAGGCACTAGCCGGGACCGTTGATACCGGTCGAACGAGAGAACCCCGGGTAGCCGTTGAGCTTGGAGCTCAGCGCCCGTTGCGCCGCCCGTTCTTGTCCTGCTTCGACTGGTCCTCGATGCAGAAGCGCGCCGCCGGGAGTGCCTCCAGCCGAGCCTCGCTGATGGGCTTGCCGCACGCCTCGCAGTTGCCGTACGAGCCGCTGTCCACCCGCTTGACCGCTGCCTCGAGCTCTTCGAGCTCCAGCTCAGCGTGCTGGAGAACGCTGTGGTCGATCTCGAGGCCGATCGTCTCGCTCGCCAGCTCGGCGGGATGCTGCTCGGCAGAGGAGAGCTCGCGCTCGGTCGCCTCCTGGGCATCGGCGGTGAGCCGGTTCGCGGCGATCCTGAGCTCCATGATCCGGGTGCGCTCAGTCAGCAGCCGGGTGCGGGCCTCGTCGATGTTCATGGTCGTGGGTCACCCCTCGTGTCTGCTCAAGAGCGGTATCGCCCGAGGACAACGTGCCCGCGAGGGATCGCGCAAGTGATCCATCGCAGTTCGTCCACTCTCGGCCCGCAGGTTGCCATCCATTCTCACCAATGGGCCTGGGTTAAGCAATGGGGGGAGCGGCACCTGGAGGCGCGAGCCACAGCACGGCGAGCGGCGGCAGCGTGAGCCGCGCCGAGTACGAGAACGCGTGCATCGCCTGGGCCTCGGATTCCACGGCGCCCATGTTGCCGATGCCGCTGCCCCCGTACTGCTCGGCGTCGGTGTTGAGGACCTCGGTCCACTGGCCCTGCACCGGAAGGCCCACCCTGAAGTCGTAGCGCACCACCGGCGCGAAGTTGGCGATGCAGGCGATCCCCGGGTTGCCGTGAGCGTCGCGCCGGATGAAGCTCAGCACGTTCTGATCGGCGTTGCCGGCGTCGATCCACTCGAAGCCGTTGGGGCTCTCGTCCTGCTCCCAGAGGGCCGGCGAATTCGTGTAGAGCGATCCAAGGTCGGTCATGAGGCGGTGCACCCCGGCGTGCGGCGGATCGTCGAGCAGGCGCCAGTCGAGCTCGGCCTCATGCGCCCACTCGCGCTCGTCGGCCAGCTCTCCTCCCATGAAGAGCAGCTTCTTGCCCGGGTGCGCCCACATCCAGCCGTAGAGGGAGCGGAGGTTCGCGAAGCGCTGCCACGGATCGCCGGACATCTTGCCCAGCAGCGATCCCTTGAGATGCACGACCTCGTCATGGGAGAGCGGCAGGATGTAGCGCTCCGACCACGCGTACATCAGCCCGAAGGTCATCTGGTGGTGCGTGTACCTGCGGTAGACGGGGTCCTTGTGCAGGTAGTCGAGCGTGTCGTGCATCCAGCCCATGTTCCATTTGAAGTCGAAGCCGAGGCCGCCGCTCGCGGTGGATCGCGTCACACCCGGCCACGTCGTCGACTCCTCGGCGATGGTGAGCAGCCCGGTCCTGCGGGCATGCATTGAATCGTTGACCTCGCGCAGCATCGCGATCGCCTCGAGGTTCTCCTTGCCCCCGTAGATGTTCGGCACCCACGCGCCGGGCTGGCGTGAATAGTCGAGGTAGAGCATCGACGCCACCGCGTCCACGCGCAGACCGTCGATATGGAACTCCTCCGCCCAGTAGTGGGCGTTGGCGACGAGGAAGTTGCGCACCTGGTTGCGTCCGTAGTTGAAGACGTACGTGCCCCAGTCGGGATGCTCACCGCGTCGCGGGTCGCCGTGCTCGTAGAGCGGCGTGCCGTCGAATCTCGCCAGCGCCCAGCCGTCGCGAGGGAAGTGAGCCGGCACCCAGTCGAGGATCACGCCGATCCCGTTGCGATGGAGGACGTCGACGAAACGCCTGAAGTCGTCCGGGGAGCCGTGGCGGGCTGTTGGCGCGTAGTACCCCGTCACCTGGTACCCCCAGGACCCGCCGAAAGGATGCTCCATGATCGGCAGCAGCTCGACGTGCGTGAATCCCATCTCGCGGCAGTGGGCTGCCAGCGGCTCTGCGATCTCGCGGTAGTTGAGGAGGCGGCCGTCGGGGCCACGCCGCCATGAGCCGAGGTGCACCTCGTAGACGGCGAAGGGTGACTGGCCGGCGTTCTCCCGAGCGCGCCGGCGGAGCCACGTGCCATCCCGCCATCGGTAGCTGCTCTGCTCGACGATGCTTGCCGTGCCGGGCGGGTGATCCGCCGCCCGGGCGAGTGGGTCGGCTTTGAAGATGCGCATGCCGTCGCCGCGCGTGACGAGGAACTTGTAGCGCACGCCGGGTCCGACGCCTGGACAGAACAGCTCCCACACGCCGGATCCGCCGAGCGTCCGCATCGGCCAGGTGCGCGCATCCCAGAAGTTGGCGTCACTGACGACACTCACGCCGAGCGCGTTCGGAGCCCAGACGCTGAACGCGGCGCCAAGCACGCCTTCGTGCTCGATGACGCGCGCGCCGAGCACGCGCCACAGTTGCGCGTGCGTGCCCTCGCCGATGAGGTGGAGATCGAGCTCGCCAAGCGTTGGGGAGAAGCGGTACGGGTCCTCCTGCTCCCATTCGCGCTCGTCGTTGCGGAAGCGGAGTCGATACCCCGGCTCGCCCGCCGGCACGCTCACCTCGAAGAGCCCTGCCGCGTTGAGACGGCGCATCGGGGTCACCCCATCCGGGCGCGCGACGCTCGCCGCGGTCGCCTCAGGATGGAACGCCCGGATACGGACCGTGTCGCCCTCGACGCGCGGACCGAGGAGCTCGTGCGGATCGCGCAGGCGATCCGGCGAGCATCTGCTCCACCGCCGTCTCGAGATCGGACGGGGCAGGATCGTTGACCGTCATCGGTTGACGCCGCGCAGCAGGAAGCGGAGCGGGATGGCGGCCCAGCTCGGGCGGTGGCCGAGCTCGTATCCGATCTCGTAGACGGCCTTCTGCACCTCGAATGCGCGGCGCAGCACCAGCGACGGACCCGGAGCGGGCAGCAGTGGCGCGGACGCGATCGTCTCGAGGTAAGCGCTCCAGAAGGCGTCGCGGTTGGCGTCCGCCCAGGCCTCGCCGAAACCGTACAGCGCCGCAGCCTCATCACTCTCCGGAGCCGCGCGCTCGATGATCGCCGCGGCCGCCGCATAGTCGAATGAACGAAGCATCGCGGCGACATCGCGCAGCGGCGTGCTCAGCTCACGACGTTCTGCAGGGGTGCGGTCCGGCTCGCCTTCGAAGTCGAGGATGACCCAGCCCGTGTCGACACGGAGCATCTGGCCGAGGTGCAGGTCGCCATGGATGCGGGTGAGGAGCCCGCTCGGTGAGAGCCCGCGGATCTGGTCGAATCGCTCGACCACACCGTCTCGCACGTCGCGCAAGGGATCGAGCAGTGGATCCTCTCGCGCGAGCAGACGATCCAGCTCGCCCGTCATGGTGTTCGCCCAGGTATTGAGCGATTCGTCGGTCATGGGCGCAGGCGCCATGTCGGTACCGGGCGCACCGGCGGCGAGCGCGAGATGCATCTCCGCGATGACCTTGCCGAGCCGCATCGCTTCGGAAAGGAACGCGGCGTCCTGGTCGTCCACCATCGCGCGGCGCTCCACCGGGTCGGCCTGGCCCGATCAACTCCGCGTTGGCGTAGAGGTCGCGCAACGAGGTCAGCGCAAGCGCCCATCCCTCGGTGCTGTTGTGGAGGAAGCGCTGGACGAGCACCAGCGGCGACGCGGCCTCGTCGACGGATTCCCACACGGCGCGGCCGAGCATGGGAGCGAGGTGTGTGAAGCCGGCCGCCTCGAGCGCGTCGGACATCTCGAGCTCCTGCGACGCACCGGTCTCGACGCGGCGCAGGTATTTCAGGAAGATGGCATCACCGACCTCGAGGGATGTGTTGCTCTGCTCGACGCGGAGGTGCCGGATCGAGGACAGGCTGCCACTGTCGAGCGCCTCAGGATCCGGGCAGGAGAAGCGCAGCAGGCCGCTCGTCGTCTCGAGCACACGCTGCGCGCGAATGGCGTCGAGCAGCCACTCGATGTATGTGTCGTCGCCCACAGCGTCGTACAGCACGATGGCGTCGCGCGTCTCCGCCCAGGGGATCATGAACTCGGGCACACGCTCAGCGATCGGATCACCGGCGGGCCGGATGCCGAGCGGGAGCGCGTACCGCGTGGTCAGCGAATCTGTGAACGTGACCGCGGTGAGGGTGTGCAGCAGCACCGGCGATTGCTCGCTGATCACCGCGGCGTCGACGATCTCGGTGGTCCAGACCGTGCGACCCTGCGCGCCACCCCAGCGCTGCTTTGTGATGTACGCGCCGAGAGCCGCCTCGCATCCGACGAGGTGATGCGTACGGAGCATGTCGGTCAGGCGTTCGCTGTGTGTGGTCATGATGCCGGTGGATCCAGCGTGAACCAGTAGAACCCATGTGGACCCATCGTCAGCAGGTACGGCAGCTCGCCGATACGCGGAAAGTGCACACGTCCGAGCAGTTCCACCGGTGTGGTGCCGGCGTACTTGCGGAGGTCGAGCTCCACCGGTTGCGCGAAGCGCGAGAGGTTGTTGACGCAGAGCACCACCTGCCCATCGAGGGTGCGCAGAAAGGCGAACACCGAGGGATTGGCGGCGTCGAGCGCGTCGAAGGTGCCCTCGCCGAACACTGGAAAGCGTTTGCGCACGGCGATGAAACGGCGCACCCAGTGCAGCATCGACAACTCGTTGCGGCGCTGCGCGGCGACGTTGCACGCCTGGAACCCGTACACAGGGTCCATCAGCGGGGGCAGGTACAGCTGGGCGAAGTCGGCACGGCTGAAACCGCCGTTGCTGTCAGCGGTCCACTGCATGGGGGTGCGCACACCGTCGCGATCCCCGAGATACACGTTGTCCCCCATACCGATCTCGTCGCCGTAATAGAGGATCGGGCTGCCCGGGAGCGACAGGATCAGCCCGTGGAACAGCTCCATCTGACGGCGCCCGTTGTTGAGGAGCGGCGCGAGTCGCCGGCGGATGCCGAGGTTGAGCTTGGCGCGAGGGTCCTTCGCGTACTCGCCCCACATGTAGTCGCGTTCCTCGTCGGTGACCATCTCGAGGGTGAGCTCGTCGTGGTTGCGGAGGAAGATGCCCCACTGGCTGTTCGGCGGCAGCGCGGGAGTGCGATCGAGGATCTCGGTGATCGGATACCGCTGCTCACGGCGGAGTCCCATGAACATCCGCGGCATCAGCGGAAAGTTGAAGCACATGTGGCACTCCGGCCGTTCCACCGAGCCGAAGTAGTCCACGACGTCCTCGGGCCACTGATTGGCCTCAGCGAGCAGCACCTTGCCGGGATACTCGGTGTCGATCGCTGCGCGCAGGTCAGCGAGAAACCCGTGTGTTTCAGGCAGGTTCTCGCAGTTGGTGCCCTCGCGCTTGAAGAGATAGGGCACCGCATCGAGCCGGAACCCGTCCATGCCGATGTTGAGCCAGAACCTGCAGACATCGATGATCTCGGCGCGCACCCGAGGGTTGTCGTAGTTGAGGTCCGGCTGATGGCTGAAGAACCGGTGGAAGTAGTACTGACCGGAATCGTCGTCCCACGTCCAGTTCGACGTCTCGGTGTCGAGGAAGATGATCCGCGCTTCCGTGAAGCGGTTCTTCGTGTCCGACCACATGTACCAGTCGCGGTGCTCGCTGTCGACGGATGACCGCGCGCTCTTGAACCACGGGTGCTGGTCACTCGTGTGGTTGATGACCAGGTCCATGATCACGCGGATGCCGCGTCGATGTGCCTCTTCGACGAGCAGCGCCACGTCCTGCACCGTCCCGTAGTCGGGGAGCACGGATCGGTAATCGGCGATGTCATAGCCCCCGTCTCGCAGCGGGCTCTGCTGAAACGGCAGGAGCCAGATGCAGTCGACGCCGAGCCACTCGAGGTACTCCAGCTTGCCGATCAGGCCGACGAAATCGCCGATGCCGTCGTTGTTGCCGTCATGGAACGCCCGAACGGACAGCTCGTAGAACACCGCTTTCTGAAACCAGAGCGGATCCTCCGCGACCGTTGTCTGCGCAGTCATTGTTGCGGGCGGACGTGCAGGATGTGCGCCGGCTGCACCGCCGGGTCGAGTTCGAACGTAGTTCGCCGCTCCGTGCCACGTGTAGGTCTCACCTCCGAGCAGATCATGAACTTCGAACGGCCGGTCAGCGGCGAGGCCGAGCTCGCCGAGGTCCAGCCATGTGTTGGCTTCCCGTGGATGATGGGGGTCGAGGTTGACGATGAGCACGAGCACGTCGTCCTTGTCGGGCGTCGACCGCGACACGCAGAGCATCCAATCGTCGGTCATGTGATGCAGGCGCAGGGTGCTCAGCTGCGCGATCGCATCGCGGTGCTCGTCGCGTATCGCGTTGAGCCGCATGATCAACGGCGCGATCGATCCAGGCTGTGACCAGTCGCGAGGCCGCAGCTGGTACTTCTCCGAGTCGAGGTACTCCTCGCTGCCGTCGCGGACCGCGGCGTTCTCGCAGAGCTCGTACCCGCTGTACATCCCCCACGATGGACATGAGATCGCGGCAAGCACGGCGCGCATCCTGAATGCGGCGGGCCCGCCGTACTGGAGCGTCGCGTGCAGGATGTCGGGCGTGTTCACCCAGAAGTTCGGCCGGAACCAGTCGACCAGCTCTGTCTGGGACAACTCTGTCAGATACTGGCCGAGCTCCCAGGCGGTGTTGCGCCACGTGAAGTACGTGTACGACTGGGAGAAGCCGATCTTGGCGAGCCGCTGCATCACCGCAGGGCGGACGAAAGCCTCGGCGAGCATGACCACGTCCGGATGCTCGCGACGGATCTCCGCGATCAGCCACTCCCAGAAGGGGAATGCCTTGGTGTGCGGATTGTCCACGCGGAAGATGCGCACGCCGTGGCCGATCCAGAAGCGCATCACGTCGCGGAGCGCCGTCCACAGTCCCGGCGCATCATCGCTGTCGAAGTCGATGGGATAGATGTCCTGGTACTGCTTGGGCGGATTCTCCGCGTAGCGGATCGATCCGTCAGAGCGGTGCCGGAACCACTCCGGGTGCTCGGTGACCCACGGGTGATCGGGGCTGCACTGCAACGCGTAGTCGAGCGCGACCTCGAGGCCCGCACCCTGCGCGGCGGCGACGAAGTGATCGAAGTCGTCGATGGTGCCCAGCTCCGGGTGCACCGAGGTGTGGCCGCCCGAAGCCGCGCCGATCGCCCATGGGCTCCCGGGGTCACCTGGCAACGACTCGGTGGTGTTGTTCGGTCCCTTGCGATGGGTGACCCCAATCGGGTGAACCGGCGGCAGATAGAGGACCGAGAAGCCCATCGCCGCAATGTCCGGAAGGCGCCGCTCGGCCAGCTTGAACGTCCCGCTCTGCGGGGGGACCGCTCCCTCGGAGCGCGGGAACATCTCGTACCAGGCTGAGTACCCGGCGATCTCGCGCTCGACCCAGAGCTGGTACGGCCCCGCGATCGTCGCGTGACTGAGATCGGCGGTCCGCCGCATGAGCCCCATCGTTGCCTCCCGGGTCGCCAGCTGCACGCGCGCCTCGGGGGACGTGGACGCTTCGAGCTTGGCGGCGAGTGCCGTCAATGCGCGGCGGTCGGACTTCGACACCACCGGAAGCTCCGCACGTGCGGCGGCCAGCGCCGCTCCGTCGGCGAGGTCGAGCGTGATGTCCACACCCGCCTCGAACCGGATGGCCAGGTCGCGGGCAAAGCCGCCCCAGACGTCGAGGATTCCAACGACGGCGAAGCTCCAGGCGCCGAGGCGGCGGGGCTTGATCCAGGCGCCAAATGCGTCCTGCGGCTCGGCTTCCATGGGCACCTCCACCATCCCCGGCGGCGGCGCATCGGGCGCGAGCGGGCGGGCGCCGGGCCAGTGCCAGACCCAGGCGAGGAGCGGATCGTGACCGTCCGCGAATGCGCGAGCCGACACACGCAACGGCAGGCCGCGAGTGGCCTTGGCGGGGAAGTCGCCGCAGTCGACGGCCGGCCGGACGTGCTCGACCACCACTCGCCTCCGATCGCCGAGCAGCCGGTCGGGGACGGGGTTGCTCATCGAATTCATGTGCGACTTGAGGTCGGATCCAACCTATCAGAAGGGACCGGATCCGTAATGGTTCCTCAACATGGAGGGCATACAGTTCGACTGAGCCCACGTGACCCGCTATCGCCTCGCCCTCGCAACCGTCGCCGTGCTGATCGTCGCCGCGGTCATCTTCACGGTGGCGACAAGCCCGCCCCCGGCCGCGACGGCGTCGAGCACGGGCGGTGAGGTGCAGGCGGTCAGCTCGCGTCACGAGGCGCCCGACTTCGTCGGCATCGATGGATGGATCAACAGTCCGCCGCTGACACTGACGGAACTCCGCGGCAAGGTGGTCCTCATCGACTTCTGGACGTTCTCGTGCGTCAACTGCGTGCGCACCATCCCCCATCTCAAGATCCTCTACAACGACTACAAGAAGGATGGATTCGTCATCGTCGGCGTCCACTCCCCGGAATTCGACTTCGAGAAGGTCCCGGCCAACGTCGAAGCGGCTGTCAAACGCCTCGGCATCACCTGGCCCGTGGCGATCGACAGCCAGATGGCCACGTGGAACGCGTATCAGAACGAGTTCTGGCCGGCGGAGTACCTCCTCGATCAGCAGGGACGGATCGCGTATACGAGCTTCGGCGAGGGCGACTACGCGCAGACCGACGCCGCGGTGGCGCAGCTCCTCAAGGTGCACACCGCAGCGCTGCCCGCATCGACGCCGGTGCCCGACAACACCACACCCGAGATCTACGCGGGCAGCGATCGCCAGGAGCCGCTCGCCGATAACGAGTCCTGGGGAGCGCTCGGCAGTCCGATGGCCTACCCCGATCCAGGGCCGCCGCAGGATCAGAACGCGATCCAGGTGACGGGCACCTGGACGGACGAGGGCGAGTACCTCCAGGCCGACTCAACGGGGCATGTCCGCCTCAACTTCACCGCCAACTCGGTCTACATCGTCGCAGGCACCCCCGGGCCATCCCTCCCAGTTTCAGTCAAACTTGACGGTAAATCGGTGAGCGCCGCCAACAGTGGCCCGGCCCTGAGCGACTCCTCGTTCATGGTCACGCGCCAGGACCTGTTCCAGCTGCTCCAGGGCGTTTCGTCCGGCTACCATCTGATCGACCTGACCGTGCCTGCCGGCTTCCGCATCTACACCTTCACGTTCGGCTGATGCTCTCGATTGCGACGGTGCTCGCGACCTTCGTCGCGGGGCTCGGCTCCTTCCTCGCACCGTGCACGGTTCCGCTCCTCCCTGCATACCTCGCCTGCGTCTCCGGCGTGAGCGCCGCCGAGCTGACCAACCCCGACCGGCACAGCTTCCGCCTCCGACTCCTCGCCGGCTCGCTCCTCTACGTCGCGGGATTCACCGTCGTCTTCGTCCTGCTCGGCCTCACCGCCGGCGGCATCGCCCGCGTCGCCAACGGCGCCGTGAGCGGCCGGGTCATCGAGATCGTCGGCGGCATCGCCGTCATCCTCTTCGGCCTCGCCATCATCGGCGTCGTCCGGGTCGGCCTCCTCGAGCGAACCCAGGGCTTCCAACTCCCAGAACGCCTCCGCCGCCGAGGCGTCCTCGGAGCCTTCCTCGTCGGCATCGTCTTCGGCCTGGGCTGGACCCCCTGCGTCGGCCCCTACCTAGCGGCAGCCCTCACCCTCGCCGCCTTGAGCTCCCACGCCCTCACCGGCGCCCTCCTCCTGATCGTCTACTCGCTCGGCCTCGGCCTCCCCTTCATAGCCGTAGCCCTCCTCTGGGCCTCCCTCCCAGAACTCCCCCGAAAGCTGAACAAATTCGTCCGCCCCCTCACCCTCGCCGGAGGCGTCATCACAGTCGCGCTGGGTGTCCTCCTGGCGACCGGCGCATACACGCACCTCACGTCATACCTGGCGCAACTTTCAACGCCAACCTGACACCGATCTCGCCAGGCCGCTCCATGAGACGAGACGCGTTGCAAGGGTGGGAAGGAGATAGGCGGAGGGGGCCGTCTCGGAGCCGAGGCTACCCCCCTCGGCGAGAGCGAGGGGCGGGACGGCGAAGGCGTCCCGACCCCGTGCCCCCGGAACCTATCTCCTTCCCACCCCCACCACAGAGCGAGCTCAGACGAATCCGTCCTCAGTCGAAGCGGCGGCAGACGACAACGTCCAGGGTGACGTTGCGCTGGATGTGCCGCGCCAGGCGGAGGTACACGCGGAAATCGCGGTAGTGCTGCTCGCCGACCATCTCCTTGAGCTGATCGGCGTGCTTGTGCATGTTGGCGAGCCAGTGGTCGATGGTGACTTCGTAGTGGCGCCGCTCGATGTGGTGCACGCGCTCGATATCGAAGCCTGCCTCATTGGCGAGTCTCGTCTCCTCGGCGAGCGTCCGGTAGTTGCCGGTGTCGCCGTAGATCTGGCTCACGAATTCTCCGCCGCGCTCGAGCTTGGCGTGGCGCGGGTGCTTGAGATGCAACTCCTTGTTGATCATCACGCCGCCGGGCTTCAGCCAGTCGTGACACTTGGTGAAGAAGCCGCCGAGGTTGAAGAAATGGACGATCACCTCGTCGGTGTAGATCGCGTCGACCTGCT
The DNA here is from genome assembly GCA_963833055.1 of Candidatus Dormiibacterota bacterium. Lineage (GTDB taxonomy): Bacteria > Chloroflexota > Dormibacteria > Aeolococcales > Aeolococcaceae > Palsa-851. The sequence continues at coordinate 418,514 of CAWHWM010000020.1, forward strand.
CCTCCGGCGTGTAGTCCTCCCAGTGGCTCAGCACGATCTTCGCGTCGGTGCCGCGGCTTGCGATGCGCTTCTCCGCGTAGGCCTTCTGCGTCGGTGAAAGGGTCAGCCCCGTCCCGGTGAGCCCGTAGGTATCGGTCAGATAGGTGAGCGGACCCGCCCAGCCGCAGCCGACATCGATGAGTCGCATGCCCTTCTTGAGACCGGCCAGCCGGGCGATGAGGTCCAGCTTCGCCTCCTGGGAGGCGGTGTCGTCCTCGGTTCCGGGATCCCAGAGGTTGGCCGAGTAGACGTTCCAGTCACCGCCCGTGATGAGCAGGAAGAATTCCGGAGGCTGCTCGTAGTGCACGTTCGTCCGGGCCTGATCGACCTCGACGGAGTACTCGTGATAGAGCTGATGCTCTGGACGCACGTCGCTTCTCTGAGTGGTGGCCACGGCTAATACCCCTGCAAATGCCTCGGTCTCGGCGAGAAGAATAGCCCTGCCGCACCGTGTGTTGTGGTCAATCCGACTGTTTCGCGCAGTGTGCGCGCCGTCCGGATGCCTCGTCGCCGCTGCCGGGTGCGAAGATGGAATCCATGGCTGGCACTGATCCCTACGGCACCAGGGCGGAACTGGTGCCGGGGGTTTCCTACCATCGCCTCGGCGCGCTCGCCGATCGCGGCATCGGGGACGTTTCCCGCCTCCCGGTGACGATCAAGATCCTGCTCGAGAACAGCGTGCGCAACGCCGATGCCCCGTCGGTCCGCGAGGGTGACGTCGAGGCACTGGCAGGGTGGGACAGCACCGGCGCGGGTGTCGACCGCGAGCGTGCATTCATGCCGGCGCGCGTCCTGCTCCAGGACTTCACCGGTGTCCCGGCAGTCGTGGATCTCGCCGCAATGCGGTCGGCCGTCGCGCGCGCCGGGGGCGATCCGATGAGCATCGACCCCCAGGTCCCGGTCGACCTTGTCGTGGATCACTCCGTGCAGGTCGATGCCTTCGGCAATCGCGAGGCATACGAACGCAACATCGTCCGCGAGTACGAGCGCAACCGCGAGCGCTACTCCCTGCTTCGCTGGGCGCAGCAGGCGTTCAAGGACTTCCGCGTCGTTCCGCCGGGGATGGGGATCGTCCACCAGATCAACCTCGAGTACCTCGCGCAGGTGGTGCAGGTCCGCGACATGGGTGGCGTGCGCACAGCCCTGCCGGACACCCTTGTTGGCACCGACTCGCACACGCCGATGGTCAACGGCGTCGGTGTGCTCGGCTGGGGCGTCGGCGGCATCGAGGCAGAGGCCTGCATGCTCGGCCAGCCGCTCTTCCTGCTCGCGCCGGTGGTGGTGGGGGTACGTTTCCACAACGCGCTTCCGGCGGGAACGACGGCCACCGACCTCGTGCTCACGCTCACGGAGCTGCTCCGCAAGCACGGTGTCGTCAACAAGTTCGTCGAGTTCTGCGGGACGGGCTTGAGCTCGATGTCGGTGCCGGACCGCGCGACTCTCTCGAACATGTCGCCGGAGTTCGGCGCCACCGCGTCACTGTTCCCGGTCGATGCGCGAACGCTCGAGTACCTCCACGCGTCCGGCCGCGACGCGGACCACATCGATCTTGTCGAGCGCTACACGAAGGAACAGGGGATGTTCCGCACCGACGAGTCGGAGATTCCGACCTTCAGCGAGATGGTCGAGCTCGACCTCGCGAGTGTTGTTCCGAGCGTCGCGGGCCCCAAGCGTCCCCAGGACCGCGTTGCGCTGCCGAGCGTCTGGGAGTCGTTCTGCAACGTCTGGGCGCAGCCGCCTGATCGGGGCACGGGAATCGGGAGCGAGCAGGACGAGGTGACTCGGCTTGAAGAGGAAGGCGGCATCGACCCTGATGCCGTTGTCGAGGAACCAACCAAGAACGGTCCTCCCGATTCCGATCTCGTGCGAGACGGGTCAGTCGTGATCGCGGCCATCACCTCGTGCACGAACACCTCCAACCCGGCGGTGATGGTTGCCGCGGGCCTCCTCGCGCGCAACGCCGTCGCGCGCGGGCTCATGCCACCCGACTACGTCAAGACGTCACTCGCACCCGGGTCGCGCGTGGTCACCGATTATCTCGAGCGTGCAGGACTGCTGGGCTCGCTCGAGCAGCTGCGGTTCAACCTCGTGGGCTACGGCTGCACCACCTGCATCGGCAACAGCGGACCCCTGCCGGAGCTGGTCGCGGAACGCATCGACGCCGAGGACCTCACCGTCGCTGCCGTCCTCAGCGGTAACCGCAACTTCGAGGGCCGGATCCATCCGCAGGTGCGCGCCGCATACCTCGCGTCGCCGCCACTGGTGGTCGCGTACGCTCTTGCGGGGCACCTCGACATCGACCTCACCACCGATCCGCTCGGCACCGGACACGACGGAAACCCCGTGTATCTCAGCGATATCTGGCCGAGCGCGGACGAGGTCACCGAGACGGTTCGGGCGGCGATCGGGAGCGATCTGTACAGCCACGAGTACGCACGGATCTTCGACGGCGATGAGCACTGGCAGGAGTTGCCGTCGCCGACCGGCGCGCTCTTCGACTGGGACGCGGACTCGACCTACGTCCGCGAGCCACCCTATTTCGTGGGCATGGCGCCCGAGCCCGCGGCGCCTGCAGATGTCATCGACGCGCGTGTGCTTGCGCTCCTCGGCAACTCGATCACCACCGACCACATCTCACCTGCCGGAAGCATCTCCGGAGTGAGCCCGGCCGCCGAGTATCTGCGCGGGCACGGAGTTGAGGCGCGTGATTTCAACACCTACGGCGCGCGGCGCGGGAATCACGACGTCATGGTCCGCGGGACCTTCGCGAACATCCGTCTGCACAACCAGCTTGCGGACGGCAAGGAAGGCGGATGGACGGCGCACCTTCCCGACGGTGCGGTGATGACCATCTTCGATGCGTCGGCGCTGTATCAGGAGGAGGGCATCCCGCTCATCGTGATCGCCGGACGCGAGTACGGCTCCGGATCGTCGCGAGACTGGGCCGCGAAAGGCCCGCTGCTGCAAGGGGTTCGTGCAGTCATCGCCGAGTCGTACGAGCGCATTCATCGCAGCAACCTTGTCGGGATGGGCATCCTCCCGCTCCAGTTCCGCACCGGCGAGAGCGCCGAGTCACTCGGACTTGACGGGACGGAGCTGTACACGATTCGCGGCGTCGCGAGCGCATCGCCGGGCGCAACCGTGCACGTGAGCGCGCGTCGCGCAGGCCAGGCCGATATCGAGTTCGACACCGTGTGCCGTCTCGACAGCGAGACCGACGTGGAATACCTTCGCAACGGGGGAATCCTGCCGCTCGTGCTGCGTCAGCTCATGGGCAACTGAGCGTCGCAACAGCGTGAGTTTGCGAGCGCGCTGAGATGGTCCTCTTTGTCGTCTTCCTCGTCATCGTTGCGGTGGTCGGCGCGGTCTCCTATTTCACCGGCCAGCAACGCATTCGCGACATCGCAACCTTCGCGTCCGCGCACGGCCTGACGGTGATGGGCAGCGACTGGGACTTCGACGATTGCGGCTTCCCCCTCTTCAACCTCGGCAACCGCCGGTACTGGCGCAACGTCCTTCGCGGTCCGTGGAACGGACTCACCGCGACCTACTGCGATTTCACCTACGTCATCGGCGACGGCAAGAACCAGCGGACGGTGTCGCTCTCCAATGTCATCGTCAGCCTCGGCACGCAGTGGATACCGCAGGTGAGCGTCTCGCCGCGCGGCGCCATCAGCGAGCTGGCGGAGAAGTCGGTGGGCGCTCCGGGCATCCGCTTCGAGTCGATCGACTTCAACGACAGGTTCGATGTGCAGTCAACCGACGGTACGTACGCCGTCGAGCTCATCGACGCGCAGATGATCGACACCCTGCTCGGACTTGACCCCGCCTACCACGTGGTGTTCGGCCCGCAGTACCTGATGGTGTACGCGCACCGCAAGCCGGTCGCGGAGATCGGCGCGCTGTTCGATGCGACCGCGCTGCTCTCCCAGCGGATCCCTGCCATCGCGCGGACTCCTGCACCCTCCTGATCTCAACGCGGGCGTTTGACCGCCGCTGCTTGCGCGGTACCCTAGGACCCGCACTCGACCCCCCGCTCCGAAGGAGACCTCCGTGATTGTCCTGATCGTTGTCATCGTGATCATCGTGGTCATCGCGCTTGGCGTCATGGCCTCCTACAACCGGTTCGTCTCCCAGCGCAACGCCGTGCAGAACGCCTGGTCGGACATCGATACCGAGCTGAAGCGGCGGTACGACCTCATCCCCAACCTCGTGTCGACCGTGCAGGGCTATGCAGCCCACGAGCGCGGCGTCTTTGAGGAGGTTGCGCAGGCGCGATCGGTCGGGATCAACGCCCAGGGTCCGGCTGCCGCCGCCGCTGCCGAAGGTCCGTTCCAGATGGCTCTCGGACACCTCTTCGCGGTTGCCGAGAACTACCCCGAGCTCAAGGCCAACCAGAACTTCCTGCAGCTCCAGGCGACGCTGTCCGACACCGAGGACCGGATCCAGGCCTCCCGCCAGATCTACAACGCAAACGTCCAGCAGTTCAACCGCCGCGTGCAGGCGTTCCCGTCCAACGTGATCGCCAACATGTTCCATTTCCAGAACGCCGAGTTCTTCCAGATCGATGCAGCCCAGCGCGCCGTGGTCGCCGAGGCGCCCAAGGTCGACTTCAGCGCCATCACCAACGCGACCTACGGACAGGCTCCCGGGGCCGCTCCGGCGCCCACCGTGCCTGGATCCGGAACGCCACCAGCTCCGCCGGTCTCGGGCGCCTGAGGCTCGCCGGTGCAGCCGGCGCCGCGCCGTTGGCGGTTGAGCGACGCCGAACCGCTGCCCGGTCTGCACCCCGTCGTCGGGCAGGTTCTGGCTGCGCGGGGCCTCGATCAGGCAGGGGCCGCCGCATTCCTTGACATCAACGGCGGCTACCACGATCCATTCGGGTTGCCCGGCATGGAGGCGGCCGTCGAGGCGATCCGCGCCACGATCGACGAGGGCGGCACGATCGCGATCTACGGGGACTACGACGCTGACGGTGTGACCGCCTGCGCCATGCTGACCCGCTGCCTCCGAGCGGCGGGCGCGACCGTGATCCCATACATCCCCAACCGCATGACGGAGGGGTATGGCCTCCACGCCGCTGCGCTGGCGGACCTTGCGGCACGTGGGGTCAGATGCGTCATCACCGTTGACTGCGGCACCAGCAGCGTCGAGGTCGCTCGCGACCGTCCCTCGAACATGCGGCTGGTCGTCACGGATCATCACCTCGCCCTGGCGCCAGGCGACTCCCCTCCCCAGCTCGCACCCGCGGATGCGCTCGTCAACCCCAAGCTCCCGGGCTCGACGTACGCCTTCGACGGGCTCGCCGGAGCCGGGGTCGCGCTCAAGCTTCTCCAGGCGATGGAAACCCGCGGCATCGTGCCGGCCGGGAGCACGCAGGCATCGCTGGGGCTTGCCGCCCTCGGAACGATCGCCGACATGATGCCGCTGCGCGGAGAGAACCGCGTGATCGTCCGTGACGGATTGCCGCGCATGGCGGACCTGCCCGGGCTCAAGGCGCTCTGCGAGGTGGCCGGCATCTCTCCGCCGCCGCGCGGCACCGATATCGCCTTTGCGGTGGGTCCGCGCATCAATGCGGCGGGCCGGATGGAGGACGCGCGCCTGGCGCTCGAGCTGTGTCTCTCGGACGATCCCGAGGAGTCCGAACGCCTCGCTGCAGCGCTCGACGCGCAGAACAGGCTGCGCCAGCAGGCCGTCGCCCAAGCCCTCGCTCAGGCTGAGGAACAGGTCGCCGCCATCGATGAGGACGCCGCGGCGATCGTGCTCGGCGATCCGGGATGGCCGATGGGCATCGTCGGCCTTGTCGCCGGTCGCCTCGCCGAGCGCTATGCGCGGCCGACGTTCATCGCCTGCCTCGATCCGGTGGAGGCGAAGGGCTCGGCACGATCTGCAGGCGGCGTCCACATCGTCAAGGCGCTGGACGGCGCGGCCTCCACGCTGCTGCGGTACGGGGGCCACGCGGCCGCCGCCGGCTTCAGCCTCGACGCATCTCGCTTCGATGAGTTCCGTGAGCGGATCACGGCATCCGTCGCCGAGCAGAACGCCGGCCTCGAGCGAACCCGCGACTTCTCGATCGATTGCGAGATCACGGGTATCGATGTCACGCCCGAGCTGTGCCAGGCGCTGGATCAGCTCGAACCGAGCGGGCAGGGCAATCCGGCACCGCTGCTGGCTGTCTGCGGCGCCAGGGTCCTTGGCACCTCGACGTTCGGCTCAGACCGCCAGCACATCAGGGTCGTGCTCGCCACCGGGTCGGGCATCGTCGAGGCGATCGCCTTCAACAAGCCGAACCTCGCCGACCATCTCCCCAGAGGCAGGCTGGTCGATGCCTGCTTCGGCCTCGAGGTCGATACCTTCCAGGGCTTCCAGCGAGTTCGCGCCCGGCTCCGCGACCTTCGCGCCGCGAGATCGGTGGCGCTGAGCGGCCAGCCTGTGGCAGTGGGACTCACCTCAGTCGGGTAGCCGCGTGGAGAACGGCCTCAGGCGTTGGGGCCCGGCGGCCTCCGTGAGACTCGATCCAGCTCGGCCTTGATCACTCCGTAGCACTCGCAGGAGACAGCCTCCAGGCCCGCACGATCGACGATGGTGACATGTCCGCGCGTGTACCTGATCAGGCCGGCACGCTGCAGGATGCCGGCCGACACGGACACGGTCGACCTGCGGGCGCCCAGCATCTGCGCGAGGAATTCCTGGGTGATCATGAACTCGTCGGAGTCGAACTCGATCCTGGCTCATCAACAGCCAGCGGCTGAGGCGCTCCTCGCTCGAGTGGAGCCGGTTGCACGCGGCTGCCTGAGCGATCTGTCCAAAGAGTGCCTGCGTGTACCGGTCGATCAGCAGCTGGAAGGTGTGGCTGCGTGCAACCAGTTCGGTGAAGATGGACGCCTCCAGTCGAAGCCCGTGGCCGGCGACCTGGGTGATTGCGCGCACAGCGAAACCGGTCAACGGCTGGACGAGCGGGACGCCCACCACTCCCTCGTTGCCGATGGTGGCCACCTCAACGAGAGCCCCCGTCTGCACAGGAGTGACGAGCGAGATCACACCGTCGGTCGGGAAGTACACCGCCTCGACGGCACCGCCGGGCTCGAACAGCACGGTGCGGACGTGCAGCGTGACCTTGGTCGTCGCGTCGAGGAGCTCCTGACGTTCCGGCAGGGGCAGAGCGGCAACGATCCGGTTCTCGCGTGGAGGCCTGCCGTCAGCGCCGCCGTCTTCAGATGACTGGGTGATTCGATCCATTGGCTCCGGGTGTCCCATCCCCCGAGGCTCTCGTCAAATGAGTGCGTCATTTGACATACTACAAGAGCAGCCGAGCTGCCCATCCTTTGTCAGGCCGTGAGGGAGAATTGACCATGGCCTCTCGACTTGGTGTGTCGTTGCAATCAGCTCGAGAGCGTCTGGGCTGGAGCCGCGAGACACTCGCGCACCATTCCGGGATCAGCTGGGCGGCGATCACACAGATCGAGTCCGGCCGGCGCCGAGAGGCGCGTGCGAGCACCCTGCTGGCGCTCGCGAACGCGCTCGGCGTGAGCATCGACTATCTGCTCGGCGGAGCGGCGACCGTCTCCTCGGGGCTCCTGAATCACCGCATGCTCCCCTATGGCTCCGACGACGAATACGTCGCGCCGCTCACGGCCTTCATGGCGGAGGGCATTGCCTGCGATGACTGCGTCCTCGCAGTCACGACGAAACGGCATGCGAGCCTGTTGCAGGATGCGCTGGGGGCGAACGCCGGCCATGTGGAGTTCCTGGATGCAACCGAGTGGTATCGCTCGCTCCCGGGTGCCGCGACCGGATATCGGAACTATGTGAAGGAGCGATACGAGGGCGGCGCCGCGTGGACCCGGATCGTCGGAGAGCCTGTCTGGACGGGGCACTCCGAAACCGAGCTCGCTGACTGGTTTCGATATGAGGCGCTGATCAACCTGTCATTCGCGTCGTCACCCGCAACCGTTGTGTGCACATACGACACGCGTTCGACTCCCTCGGGCGCTCTCGACGACGCGTTTCGCACGCACCCGCAGGTTGGGGCCGGCGAAGTGATCGCCAGCGCAACCTATCGTGAGCCCGAGGACTTCCTGCTCGCGCTCAGCTGACGGCTGATTTCGTCGAAAGTCAGGCCTCCACAACCCCACGTCGTTACCACTTCCGCACTTGCCCCGCCGCGCACCCAGTGCTAGCGTCGAAGCGCGAGCTCGGCGGTCGATGAGCTCGGTGAGCGTGCAGATCGCATCCGGAGGCACCTCATGCTCGAGGAGATCGGCATCCCTCGACTCGTGGTCGGCGGCCTGGGTTCAGGTTCCGGGAAAACCTCGATCAGCCTGGGTCTCACTGCCGCACTGCGCGCTCGAGGACGCACCGTCCAGACCTTCAAGGTGGGGGCCGATTTCATCGACACCTCCTATCTCGCGCATGCAAGTCGCAGGCCGTGCCGCAACCTCAACTCCTGGCTGCTTGGCGCCGACGGCGTCCGCCGGTCCCTTGCCCATGGGGCCCTCGGTGCAGATCGGGTCATCGTTGAAGGTGCGATGGGCCTGCTCGACGGCCACGGCATGACCTCCGACACGCCCTCGGACCCCAACGCCGGCTTCCCCGGCAGCACCCTCGAGGTCGCACAGATCATCGCCGCCCCGGTCGTGCTGGTCATCGACGCCTGGGCCACCGGCGAAACCGCGGCCGCCGCCGCGCTCGGCATCAAGCAGCTCGACCACTCGAACAGCGTCATCGGCGTGATCCTCAACAACGTGCCCAACGACTACCGGCGCCGCGTCATCGAGGACGCCGTCTGGTCGCTGGCACGAATGCCGGTGCTCGGCGCACTCCCCCACATCCAGTCGGTGCGGATTCCGGAGCTGCGTACGGGCCTGCTGCCGCTGCTCCAGAACCCGCATGTGGATGCGGCGATCGAAGAGCTCGGTGAAGCGGTGGAGCATCACTGCGATCTCGATCTCATCGAGCGGCTCATGGCGAGCGCGCATCCGGTGAGTCCGCCGGCGCACCGGCGCATGCCGGCACCGGCGTCCACCCAGGATCCCGTACGTATCGGGGTCGCCTTCGACGACGCCTTCTGCTTCTACTACTCCGAGAATCTCGAGCTGCTCGAGGACGCGGGCGCGGAGATCATCACCTTCTCCCCGCTCGAGGACGCCGCACTCCCGCGCGATCTCGGGCTCATCTATATCGGGGGTGGGATCTCCGAGGCCCTGGTCCCGAGGCTCGCCGGCAACCAGTCATTCCTCGAGTCACTTCGCCGTGCCCGCGCCCACCAGGTGCCCGTCTACGCGGAGGGCTGCGGCCTCCAATACCTGGCACGCTCGCTGCGGACGAGCGACGGGGTGACCCATCGCATGGCCGGCCTGATCCCGATCGACATCGCCCTCGAAGCAGGCACGCTGCACAGTGGCTACCGCGACCTGAGCATCGCGACGGCGTCGATGCTCGGCCCGGCCGGAACCCGGCTCCGCGGCCACGAGTTCCACTTCAGCCACCTGATGCCCGGCGGCGACTGTCTCAACCCCGCGTACACGATGCACGACTGCGACGGTGAGCCCCTCGGCTGCGAGGGCTGGACCGACCCGCTCATGCTCGCGTCCTTCATCCACCTCCACTTCGGCCAGGAGCAGGAGCTCGCGGGCCGCCTCGTCGCAGCGGCGCGTGAGTCGCGCGACCGCAGAGCGCATGCGGCGCTCATGGGGCTCGACAGCCGATCTGCCGTAGCGGTGTAGTCTTGGGATGCGATGTCCCAGGCCCCGTCCACGATTGGTGAATTGCGTCGCGCGGAATACCGCGTCCTGCCGGTCAGGACCGAGCTTCGTCGCAATCTGATCCGCAAGCTCAGCAACCGCGAGGAGCTCTTCGGCGGCATCCGCGGTTACGACGATTCGGTCATCCCGCAGATCGAGAACGCCATCCTCGCGGGCCAGGACATGGTCCTCCTCGGTGAGCGCGGTCAGGCGAAATCGCGCCTCATCCGTGCGCTGGTGACCCTGCTCGACGACACGGTCCCGGCCATCGCGGGATGCGAGATCAATGACGACCCATACGCGCCGATCTGCCGTCGCTGCCGCGACCTCGTCGCGGAGCACGGTGACGCCACCGAGCTCGCGTGGCTCACCCCGGACCAGCGCTACTCAGAAAAGCTCGCAACCCCGGACACCTCGATCGCCGATCTGATCGGAGAGGTCGACCCCATCCGGGTCGCCGAAGGCCGCTATCTCAGCGACGAGCTCACCATCCACTACGGGCTCATCCCGCGCACCAACCGCGGCATCTTCGCGATCAACGAGCTGCCGGACCTCGCCGAGCGCATCCAGGTCGGCCTCCTCAACATCATCGAGGAGCGCGACGTGCAGATCCGTGGCTACCGGCTGCGTCTGCCGCTCGATGTGTTCGTGGTCGCGACGGCAAACCCCGAGGACTACACGAACCGCGGGCGCATCATCACGCCGCTCAAGGATCGCTTCGGTGCGCAGGTCCGCACGCACTATCCGCGGACCATCGATGACGAGATCGCCATCGCCGAGCAGGAGCGCATGACGTTCGACGAGATGCCTGTGCCGGTCACCGTTCCCGGCTTCATGCAGGAGATCGTCGCCGAGCTCTCGCATGTCGCGCGACGCCATCCGCAGGTGAACCAGCGCAGCGGCGTCTCGGTCCGGTTGACCACTGCGAACTACGAGAATCTCGCCGCCGGCGCACTCCGCAGGGCGCTGCGCACGGGGGAGCGTGAGGCGGTCGCGCGCATCAGCGATCTCCCGGCGCTCACGTCGTCCACCGCCGGCAAGATCGAGCTCGAGACGTGGGAGGACGGTGACGACGGCGCGGTGCTCGAGAAGTTGATGCGCACTGCGTGCAACAACGTGTTCCGCCGCCATTTCACGGTGCAGGAGTTCAGCGATCTCGTGCAGCGGTTCGATCGCGGCGGCTTCACCGTCGAGGTGGGCGACCAGCATCCGATCACCGATTACGCGCAGGCCCTCACGGAGCTTGGTGGCGTCGAGCGCGCACGGCAGCGGCTCGGCGAACCGGACACCGACGCGATGCGCGTTGCTGTGCTCGAGTTCGTGCTCGAGGGCCTGCACCTCGGCAAGCGCCTCAACAAGACCGCACTCGACGGAAGCGCGGTCTATGGAGGCTAGCGGGGGGCAGGACAATCCCCTCGATGCTGTGCCCGGACGCGATGCATCCGATGAGGAAATGACGCAGGACGGGTCGCCCGCGGATCGCGCGCCTGAGGACTCGGACGATCTCGAGGGCGGAAGCGCGCTGAAGGTGCATCCGCGTGTCTCGCGCAAGCACCGCTTCAGTGTCTGGGACGGCACCCAGGATCCACTCGGCGATGACGCCGATGCGCTCTTCGACCGGCTCAGCGAGGATGTCTTCCACGGCTGGGATTTCGAGACGGCATTGCGCCGGCTGTTGAGCCAGGGCTGGCGCGATCGTGATGGGCGCAAGTTCGCCGGCCTCGAGGAGTTGATGGAGCGGTTGCGCAAGCAGCGGCAGAAGCAGCTCGAGCGGTACAGCCTCGACAACGTCTTCAAGGACATCGAGGAAAAGCTCGACAACGTGCTCCGGCTCGAGCGTCAGGGGATCGATGAGCGCCTCAAGAACGCAACCGACGGAAGCGCGCAGCGAATCCTGGAACGCGTCGCGAAGAAGCGGCGCGAGCACCTCGACAATCTGCCCCAGGAACCTGGCGGTGCGATTCGCGAGCTGCAGGGCTACGAGTTCATGGACCAGCGTGCTGAGCAGGCGTTCCAGAAGCTCCTCGAGGAGATCAAGCAGAACGTCGTCAACACGTACTTCAAGCAGATGGCCGAGCAGATGGGACAGATGTCGAAGCAGGACATCACCGCGCTGCGCGAGATGGCCAAGGACCTCAACTCCCTGGTGCGCCAGAAGCTCGAGGGCGTCCCCGAAGCGCAGTTGCAGCACAACTACGAGGACTTCCTGAAGAAGTGGGGCTCGATGTTCCCGGACGCGCCGGCAACGTTCGATGAGTTCCTCGCACAGCTCGCCGCGCAGATGGCGCGCATGGACTCGTTGATGCAGTCGCTGTCACCCGAGATGCGCCACCAGCTCGAGGAGTTGATGTCGGCGACCTTCGGTGATCCCGACCTCCAGGCGCAGCTTTCGGAGCTGATGGGCGGCCTCGAGCTGCTCTCCGATCGCCGTCACCTCGGGCAGCGATACTCGTTCTTCGGCAACGAGCAACTGCCGTTCGATGAGGCGATGGGCGTCATGGATCGCCTGCAGTCGATCGAGGAGCTCGAGCGCGGGCTTCGCGGGATGTACCGCGGCGAGCCGCTCGATGATGCGACTGAGGAAGCCCTGCGCGATGTCCTCGGGGACAACGCTGCGCGCGACCTTTCACGGCTGCAGCGCATGACCGATCAGCTCGAACAGCGCGGGCTCATCGAGCGCGACGAGGAAGGGATGAAACTCACCGCGCGCGGGCTTCGGAGGATCGGACAGAAAGCCCTCGGGGACCTCTTCGCGCGGCTGCGCCGCGATCGCTTCGGGGACCATCCGATATCGCGGCACGGCCAGGGAGGCGAACGCGAGGAGGACACGAAGCCTTACGAGTTCGGGGACGTGTTCGATCTTGACGTCAAAGAGACGCTCATGAGCGCGGTACGGCGCGACGCTGATCTGGCTCTGCGCCGGCTGCGGACGGAGGGGACCCCGGCTCCGGCTTCAAACCGGACTATTCAGCCTCCGCCGGGGTCCCCTCCGTCCTCGGCTCAGCGGGTCAGGGCGTCGCTCTGTGCCTCGGCTTTTGCCTGAGGACTTTGTCGTTCATCGATCGGACACGCTTACTCGGTCGGCTACGGTGTTGATGCTCGACATGAGCCGGTCGATGCCGCTCCGCGGATACTTCTATGCGGCTAAGAAAGTGGCTCTGGCGCTTGATTCTTTGATTCGGAGTGCTTATCCGCGAGACACCCTTCACATCATTGGGTTTAGTGATCTTGCTCGGGAGATCAAGCCTGCTGCTTTGCCGCATCTTTCGGTGAATGAGTATGTGTATGGGACCAATATGCAGCATGGGTTGATGCTGGCCCGGCGGTTGTTGGCGCGGGATCCTGGGGAGAACAAGCAGATCATCATCGTGAGTGATGGAGAGCCGACGGCGCATATTGAGAATGGTCGTCCCGTGTTCTTTTATCCGCCGCTTCCCGAAACGTTTCAGAAGACGCTGCTTGAGGTGAAGCGGTGTACGCGCGAGAACATCGTGATCAATACGTTCATGCTCGAGTCGAATCACCATCTGGTGCAGTTCGTCAATCAGATGACGCGGTTGAATCGGGGGCGGGCGTTCTTCATCAGCCCTGATCGGCTGGGCGATTACGTGCTCGTTGATTACGTGAGCTCGAAGCGAGGGGCGGCGTAGCACGTGGAGTTCAGGGGGTATCTCGATCATCTGCGCGCGGATGGGGATTTGATCGCTGCGATAGCGCCGCGCGGATTGGACCGTCCTGTGCCGATCTGCCCGCCGTGGGATGTTCGCGAGGTGGTGGCGCACCTGGCGACGGTGTACGACCACAAGGTGATTGCGATGCGTCTGGGACGGCGGCCGAACGACGGCGAGTGGGTGACCGACGAGCCGTTCGGGAAGGACACGGTTGAGTGGTTCAACGATGAGCACGCGAAGCTGTTGTCGGAGCTTGCGGTGCACCGGCCGTCCGACCACACGTGGACATGGTGGGAGCCCGATCAGACCGTCGGGTTCTGGTACCGGCGGATGGCGTTGGAGACCGTGGTGCACCGGGTCGACATCGAGGCGCAGTTCGGTCCGCTGAGTGCGATCGATCCTGCGCTGGCAGTCGACGGCATCGACGAGATCCTGATGGTGATGCTGGCGGGAGAGGACGAGACGGCAGATCCGAGCAGAGGGACCATCGAGGTGCTCGCGGGCGATGCTGCGTGGTCAGTGGCGCTCGACGACTCGCACACCGTTGTCATGCCGGGCCGGAGGACGTCACCCGGCGCGACTCTTTCCGGTGATCCCGCGGCGCTGTTCCTGTATCTCTGGGGTCGCGGGCCACTGGATGCGCTGACGCAGAAGGGCAACGAGTCACTCATTGCGGCGATGCGCGCTCGGCTTGCCGCGGCGACGCAGTAGGGATGGAGCGAGGGGCGTTCGCGGAGCGGATCCGCCTGCAGTTGGTGTCGCGGTATCACGGCGCGCAGGTGGATGTGGACGCGGCGCGTTTCGCCTTGCACGTCACCGGTTCGGGGCTCGACCTGATGTTGCCGCTCGCACCGCTGTACCACGCGTGCGAGCGTCAGCCCGACAAGGTGCCGGCGTTGATCGGCGAGTACGTCGCCTCGGTCGAACATCAGCTGACACCGCAGCCGGCGGTTGCGCTCTCGCTGCCCCGGCTGCTCTGGTGTGTCCGCAACGATCGCTTCCTGGGCAGTCACGGGAGAGTCGGAGACCTCCTGCGAGCGTCGATCGGCGCCGACATGACGGCGTTCGTGGCGGAGGAGCTGCCGGGCTCGATCATGCGCGGTGTGCCTCGCGAGGAGTGGACGGCACTGGGCATGAGCGACCAGGATGTTTTGGACATTGCTGACGCCAACACGGCACAGCGCTTCGAGCCGCTGGTGGGCCGCATCGCGCGTACCGATCGCATCCCGGCCGACGGGTGGCGGGTCGCGTCGGACCCGCTCTTCCAGGGCAGCCTGCTACGGGCACCGCACGTGCTCGCCGCGCTGGCTGAGCGCGCGGAAGGGGACGTCCTCATCGGCGTGCCCGATCGTGGCGCCGTCCTCGCGCTGCCTGCGGCGTTACCGTCCGCGGAACGGTTTCAGCGCCGCGTGCTCAGGGAGTGGCGCGAGGCGATGAACCCATGCTCCCGCGAGGTTCTGATCACCGATGGGCAGACCGTCCGCGCGATGTCGCGCCGGACGCGCACCTCAGGACCGGTCGTCCTTCCCTGGCTGGCGGAGTAGGAGGCGAGGACCTCTGCTGCCCAGGCGGCTCGCCTCCTGGCGGGCGACGAACGCGCTCGCCGCACCGATCGCGACGGTCGCGGCGACGCCGGCCAGCGTTCGAACGGCGACCCGTGTCGCCCGGCCGCGGACCGAGATACCCGAGAGACCGGGGCCTTCCCCGAACCACATCGTCAGAGCTGTCTGATCCGCCACCACACCGTTTTCGCCGCGAACGTGGCTCCGCTCGATACGCACGGCAGCGGGTCTCGGGCCTCGCCAGCGGCTCTGGTCGAGGAGTCCGGGGGCCGCACGAAGCGCGCCACTGCTGGCGATCGCGCGCACGACGGCAACAGCACGTTCCGACGTCGGCATCGCCCGACAGGATAGCGTTCTGCTGATGACGCTGATCGAGGACCTCCCCGGCCGCATCGAGGCGAGCTTCATCGGTGCCCTCGCGGGTGAGCACGCGGCTGGCACTGCCGCGGGCACGGCCGACCTGGTCGGCGTCGCCGAGTCGGCGGCTGCCTGCGGGGGCTTTGACGATACGGATCTGCGCCAGCGCGGCCTGGAGCGCCCGTCGCGCGCAGGCGCTGCCGGCCTCCTGCTGCGCGCACTCCCATTCGGGCTCCTCAGCCCACTCGACCGGCCGAGAATGCGTCGCGATTCGTACCGCTGCGTCGCATTGGCGGGCGCCGACGAGGGGACGGCCGTCACAGCGGTTGCCGCCGCGTTGCTGATCGCCGATCTGCTCCGCTTCGATCTCGAGACCTCCCTCGTCCGCGTCCGTCAGTCGCTCCTCGAGGACGCGCCGATGGCGCTGCTCGATCGCCTGCGGATCATCGACGACGGCCCCCCGATGGATGTCTCCGACCCCGACCCCGGGCTCACGCTTCAGCGAGCGATCTGCGCTCTGGCCAGCGCGCAACCCGTTCGACGATGTGCTCGCCGCCGCGGCCGGTGGCACGGCAGTGGCGGCCAGTCTGGCCGGCGCGCTGGTCGGCGCCCGAGACGGCGTGGCGGCCGTTGCCGGTGTCGACCGCGACCACCTGCCCCACGCAGACCGCGCGCTGGGAGCCGCTCACCGCCTTGCGGAGGCGGCCGTCGCAACCCTCCCTCGTGACGAGGCGGTCAGCCAGGGTCACTGACGGGTGCCGGGACGGCGGTGTCACCGCTGACGATCCCGGAAGCCGCAAGCGCGATGAGCCCGACGGCCGCGCACACGAGCCATGGAGCCCAACCCAACGACGGCTGCCAGACCGTGTGCCCGAGGAAGAAGAGTGAACCCCCCTTCACCGCGTAGCGATACTCGTTGAGCCACCAGTACACAGCGAGACAGGCGCACACACCCGCGATCAGGACACGCCCCACCAGGATCGATCGGCCCACCAACGCCCCTGGGGCAGGCTGCGCTGTCGCCATCCATCCCGCGAGGAGGGGGATGCCGGCCAGCAGTGCGATGAACCAGCGTCCCTGGACGATGCCCGCGTGGCTGCCGAATGCGAGGAACCCGACGATCGCGGCAATGGCGACGGCGCAGATGACCGCAAATGCCACGATCTCTCGTGTCGCTCGGCGCGTCGAGGCTGAGGCAATGCCCAGGACCGCGAGCGCTGCGGCCATGAGCGCCCAGATGTCAATCAGGATCATCGGCGGCCCGGCTTCGCCCCAACCGTAGGTGCCAACCGCGCGCCCGAGGATGAAACCGACGGCCGAGACCGTCGCCTTGCCGAACGTCGCCGTCGCCGTTTCCAGCGACGCGGGCTGGACCGAGAGTTGCCACACGACCGTCACCAGGCCCGCGGCGATGCAGACGAACGCCGCGGTGACAGCGAGGCGCCCGCCGGACCGGAATGCTCCCCAGGCCGCGCGCCAGCCGCGGAAGACGAGGATGACCAGCGCGCTCAGGAGCATCCATACAGGTCCCGTCGTGCGCGCCACGGCCAGGACCAGCCCCGCGAAGAGAGCGAGCCACCACGCTGCACGCTGCGCCCTGGGTTCCGTGGCCGCGAGCAGTGCGACCCACCAGGCGATCCCCGCCGACAACTCGGCGCCACTGGTGCTGATCGCTGACATCACGAGCACGGACGTCGGGACGACACAGAGCGCGATCGACGCCACCGTCACCGGTCCCGGCCTCGCCCGGAGCCCGACGAGCAGCGCGCCCAGCAACAGGAGGGCGGCAAGCAGGGTGAAGGTGAGCCGGCCGAGGAGCAGCGCCGAACTGGTAGAGGTGGCCAGGCGCATGACCAGTCCAGCCGGCACGAAGATGAACGGCTGATACGTCCCGACCGAGCTGACGATCGTCTCTGTGGGATGGGCGCTCATCGGTGGCCGCTTGTCGAGGCAGCTGGCCTGCGTGTCCTGGACGGTGCAGCCGAGGTATCGGGGGTCGAGCGACGACGGGATGGTGTATGCACGTGCCAGCCCGGCGAACGCCGGGATACGCGTGAGGATCAGGTTGATGACCGGCAGCCAGCTGTCCATCGATCGCGCCTGCTGGGTCGTCACCTTGGTCCCGACGAGATCGAGATGGCCCGCGGCGATCGCCTTGACGTACTGGTCAGGCTCGTCGGAAACGGCACCGCCCGGGTTGGCGCCTGCAAAGGAGATGAGGAAGAGCGCCAGTCCTATGCCGGCCAGCACCGCGCCGCGCGCACGGGTGGAGCGCAGCGTCCGCGGCCCACGAACTCCGCGTTCGCCCGGCTGGTGCACCGGGAGCAGTCTAAGTGAGGTTGGCCTGCGGGCACGTTGAACCCCGCCTCGTTCTAACATCAGGAGACGATGGAAGCGACAGCTGCCCCGCCGACCGCACGCAAGATCCGGATTCTCACAGCCAAGGTCGGCCTCGACGGCCACGACCGCGGGGTCAAGGTCATCTCGCGCGCCCTCCGCGACGCCGGCGTGGAGGTGATCTACACGGGCCTCCACCAGACACCGGCGATGGTCGTCGAGGCGGCGATCCAGGAGGACGTCGACGGCATCGGCATCAGCCTCCTGAGCGGCGCCCACATGACCCTCTTTCCCGAGATCATCCGGCTGCTCAAGGAGCGTGACGCCTCGGACATCGTCGTCTTCGGCGGCGGGATCATCCCCAACTCGGACGTCACCGCCCTCGAGCAGCTCGGCGTCGACAAGGTGTTCACCCCCGGAACCTCGCTCGACGAGGCCGTCTCGTACGTCAAGGAGCGATTCGGCGCGGGGGCGGCGGCCTGACCCCCGGGCTGCTCTGTCTCGCCGCGGCGACTGCGCGCGCGGGGCGGTTCGTCAACGACCCGTCAGACACGACAGCAGGCCTGACGCCACCGCATCCGGCATTCGCGACCTTCCGGAAGATGTCATACGTCTGGGTTGACGGTCAGGCGTTCGAGCCGATCGGCGACAGCCTCGACCTCTGGCTGAGCTTCCTGCGCGGCAACGGCGCGCGCCAGGCATGGATGGACGTCAGCGGCGGCGAGGAGGTGTGCCACGTCACGCGGGCCGACGGTGACGAAACGTGGCGGACCGTTTGGAACGGCGGCATCTTCATGCTCCACGGCAGCGAGGAGACAGGAGCGCCCCGGCCTCGGGAGACCGATGTGTCGGGACTTGCTCAGCGCCTGCATGACGCCGTCCACGCCGAGATGGAGGCTGGCGCTGCCGACGTACGCCGTGCATCGCTCCAGCGGGCACTCGACATCCTCGCCTCTCCGGCTGATGGTGAGGAGCTCTCCGACGTCGCCTGGCCGTATTTCGTCCTCCCGGAGCGCAGCCCGGTCGCCGCCCGGCGGCTCATCGCAGCGGCTGCAGCGGCGTGGCCGGAAGGCCCTGCCGTGGCCGATCCGGACGCAAAACCCGAGCGCGGCACGGGGTCCGTGGACACTGCGCTTGCGGCGATCGCGGCAGCTGTGAATTCGGCTGCGACGGCCGAGCCGGTAGAGTAGGCGGGCAGACATGGCAACCTCCCTCGAGCTCAGCGCAACCGAACGGTCCGAGACCGGGCGTCACGTCCACGCCGTGCGGCGTCGTGGCGAGGTGCAGGCCGTGCTCTATGGTCACAACGTCAAGCCGCAGGCCCTCTCGATCGAGGCGCGCAGCCTGAAGCGCGTCTGGCACCAGGCAGGCCACAGCCACCTGGTGGATCTGTCGCTCGACGGTGGACGCGTCCGTAAGGTCTTGATCCGCGAGCTGCAGGTCAGCCCTCGCACCACCGAGTTGATGCACGTCGACCTCTTCGCCGTGAACCTCCGCGAGAAGCTGACGGTCGAGATCCCGCTCATCCCGATCGGTGAGTCGCCGGCGGTCTCCGAGTTCAAGCTCGGCGTGCTCCAGCAGATCATCACGTCGGTCAACGTCGAGTGCCTCCCGGGCGACATCCCGGCGCTGCTCAACGTGGACATCTCGGGCCTTGTTGAGGTCGACCAGGGCATCCGCCTCGGCGAGGTGCCGCTTCCCGAGCGCGTGACACTGGCAACCGGTGTCGATCCCGACGAGCTCGTCCTCAAGGTCGCGCAGGTCCGCGTCGCCGCTGAGACCGAGGAGGCCGAGGTCGCTGCTGAGGGCGAGGCCGAAGCCGACGAGTCCACCGAAGAAGAGCAGGCTCCTCCTAGCTCGAGCCCGATTCCGGCGCCGGCCGGGTAGAGTTGCGCGCCGTGAACAGCCGCGCCGTCAACACCGCACAGCGCATCTTCCTTGTGCGTCATGGCGAGACCGCGTGGAGTCGCGAGGGCCGGCATACCGGCCGGAGCGACCTGCCACTGACTCCTGAAGGCCGCGAGCAGGCAATGACGCTCCCCGCAAAGCTCGCAGGGCTCCAGTTCGCCGCAGTTTTCGTCAGCCCATTGCTGCGTGCACGCGAGACGTGCGAGATCGCGGGCTTTGCAGACCGCGCTGTCGTCGAACCCGACCTGATCGAATGGGACTACGGCGCCTACGAAGGACTCACGAGCGCGGAGATCCAGAAAGACCGTCCCGGCTGGACCCTGTTCGGTGACGGGGTGATCGGCGGCGAGACCATCGAAGACGTGGCCGCACGGGCATCAACGGTGATCGATCTCGTTCGGGATATCGACGGCGACGTGCTCCTGTTCGGCCACGGCCACCAGCTCCGCATCACGACGGCGCTCTGGTTGGAATACCCAGCCGAAGCGGCGCAACACCTGCAACTCGCAACAGCCTCCCCCTCAACGCTCGGCTACGAGCACGAATGGACAGCCCTGCAGAGCTGGAACGGCCTCCACGAGGACTGACGCGAGAGGCTGTAGCGGCTCCGATGGCGATGAACGCCGTGTGCTAGGACTACGCCCTGTAGGGCGACAGGGGACGGGCGGCACCCCGCGAATTTGGCGGCTCCCGAGTGAGCGCGACAATCTGCTTGCGCGAAGGAGGGAGCAGCCAATCTGAGCATGGTGCCGCCCGTCCCCTGGCGCCAGACCACAAAGCGCCCGAGGTAAGAACACAAGACCTGCAAGCGCTAAGTAGCGCCCCCTTCGAGCGCGACAGTCCGAGTTTTCCAGAAGATGAGGCGGCGCTCGAAACGCAGCGCCTCCGCGTGGAGAGCTTTCAGATCGGTCTTTTGCACTTCGATGCCGGCATCCGGGTCCATGCTGGCGACGTGCTCCTCGGTCGTGGCGAGAACTGCGCGCTTGAATTCCAGGAGCTCCGAGTAGACCTTGACCCAATGGACGGCGTCGTCGAGGTGCCGGGTCGCCTCGTCCTCGCCGGCGAGGAGGCGATCGGGCTCGACCTGCTCGAGTGCGGCCTTCTCGTCCTCGCTCTGCGACGTTTGCGAGGAGTCACTCACGATGCAGCACTCCGGTCGCCCTTCCAGCGATCGAGCCTCACTTTGAACGCGGCGATCTCCTCCTCGAGGATGGCGATGTTCTCGCGGCCGAGGTATTCCTGCATGGCACCGGGCGTCCGCAACGCGAAGGCGCGTGTCTCTGCCAGCTGGCGCTCCATCATCGCGACCAGACCCTCGTAGAGTTCGATCCATCTGGCGGCGTCAGGAGATGCAGGATCGGCAGGCTCGGATCCAAAGAGATCACGGACCGGCTCCGAATCGCGAACCGGACCTGGATCGAGTTCCGACATCAGGTGTCTCCCCCGTGACGGCGAGATGAACGTGTGCGGCTAGCCTAACACTCCTGCTATCAGCAATGCTGCGAGTCACGATATAACTCGGCGGAGTGGCGCGGATCGCCGCATGTGGACGATGCACGAGCGAAAGAGCTGCCCGATTGGAGCTGATTGCCCGATATCCTCGTCCGTGGAGGGCTAGAGGCGGACGTGCTCCAGGTCGATGTCCTTGAGCTCCGGTGGACGCGGGATCCCGTGCGCATCGAGCAGTTGCAGACATTTGATGACATAACGCGCTCCGGCGATGTTGAGCCCGTGCTGGCGCGTCAGTCGCTGAATCGCAGTGAGGGTCAGGATGTCTCGCTGCGTATAACGACGCCGATTCGTTGCGGTGCGAGCAGGAACGCCAAGCCCCATGCTCTCGTACATCATCAGCGTGCGCGGATGGGACGAGAGGATCTCCGCGGCGACACTGATCGTATAGAGCGGCTTGTCCAGGTCGAGCATCCGTACCGATGGCTGGGCCGGGGCGTCAAGAGCGACCGGAGTCATCGCGTCTGCCTCATGGCACTCGGAACGGCTCGATCAATCATCTTCCGATTCTAGTCGCGGTGCACCTGAAATGGGGCACTGGGGAATGCAATTGTCATCCACCGTCACACTGGAAAGACTGCTTGACGAGCCGTGGCCAAGTATTATAGTATCACTATAAGATAACTGATAAGAATAGCTGATGGCCTCAGCTTCCGCGATCGCTTCGACTGATCGCCCGCGCACGTACGTTTTGTGGGAATCGCGGGGCAACGAGAGCAGGTCATGACGGCGAAATCTGGTACCCCGGCTATACGCTTTTCAACAGCTTGTCCACCAAATCCACACGAGGAGAACAGGTCATGAGAATTGCCTGCCTACTCGACAACGACTTCGAGGACTCCGAGTTCCGCAAGCCGTACGACGCATTCACAACCGCAGGCCACGACGTCGTGGTGATCGGCCTCGAAGCCAACTCCAAGCTCACCGGAAAGGACGGAAAGGAGGTCACGCGCTCCGACCGCGGGATCGCCGAGGTGTCTCCCGACGAGTTCGACGCGCTCTTCCTTCCGGGTGGCTACTCGCCCGATCACCTGCGAGCCGACCAGCGGATGGTCGACTTCACCAAGGCCTTCTTCGACCGCGAACGCCCCGTCTTCGCGGTGTGCCACGGACCCCAGTTGCTCATCAGCGCCGGCGTCGTCCAGGGCAGAACGATGACCGCCTGGAAGACGGTGCAGGTCGATCTTCGTGCCGCCGGTGCAAAGGTCGTCGATCAGCCGGTCGTGGTGGATCGAAACCTGGTGACCTCGCGGCAGCCGGACGACCTCGACGCCTTCGACAAGGCGTCGCTGGCGCTCCTCGAGCAGGTCGGCGCCGGAGCGCGGTAACCCAGCCCTCCACACCGGGGCGCCGGAGCGGCATGACCGCTTCGGCGCCTTCTGTTTGCCGAACCGCTTGTCACCAACGGTACATACAGCCATCATTAATAGTGATAGGTTCGCTATAAGTTACCGGAGGTCATCACCATGGCCACGCAGCGGCAGAAGCAGGCGGCGCGACGCAACATCAAGTCTGCGCAACACGCCGGCCACGAAGGCGCGGCACCGAAGCGCGGGAACACGCTGCGCGAACGGGACCGCAACAAGCTCAGCACTGAACGTTTCGCCTTCCCGGCGGAACGCAAGGAGCCGCTCACCGATGCATCGCACGTCCGCAACGCAATCGCCCGGTTCGACCAGGTCGAAGGCGTCACGGATGCTGAACGAGACCGGGCCTGGCGCAGGATCCGCGCGGCAGCGAGACGCCACGGCGTGGAAATCGAGGTCAGGGGCTGGCGACAGCTCATGGCCGGTAGGAGGAGCTGACCGTGGGAGCCTTGCTGATATTCCTGTTGATCGTCGCCTTGCTCTTCGGCCTGGGCGCAGCGGTGCACGCGCTCTGGATCATCGCGGTGATCGCGCTGATCGTGTGGCTGATCGGGTTTGCGCTTCGGCCGAGCGGCGGCCGTTGGTATTACTGGTAGATCACGGCTGGTGAACGACGGAAGGGCCACCGGGCTGCGCAAGCGGTCCGGTCGGCCCCACCGTCGGACCACGAGAGGCGAAGCGAGACGCACGCCTCACCTCTCCGCATACGTTGAGGACAACGTAGGATCGTCGTGCGATGCGCACCCTGTTCACGGCCGAAGGACACAACGCCGCCGCGGCTCCGGATGCGATCGATCGCCTGATCAATGTTTCACACGAAACGTTCTGGCTCGACATCCAGGCGCCCGACGATGACGATTACCGCCTGCTGAGCGACACCTTCAAGTTTCATCAGCTCACCATCGAGGATGTTCAGCACCAGAACCAGCGACCCAAGCTGGATGGGTATGACGGATACGTCTTCGCAGTCGTCTTCGTCATTGCGCTCAACGGTGATGAGGTGTCGTTCCGCGAACACCATCTCTACATCGCGCCAACCTATCTCGTCACGGTGCACCTCGTGCCGGAGCCGTCATTCGACCAGCTCAACAAACGCATTGCCGAGTCGCCGGCGAGTGTGTGCCGCAAGGCGTCGTTCCTGACATATCTCGTCATGGACGTGCTCATGGACACGACGTTCACCGCCCTCGAGACGCTCGACAAGTCGGTGGACAAGTTGCAGGATGCGGTCCTCCAGAACGCCACCAACTCGCAGCTCGCGCTCCTGCAGGAGATGAAGCATTCGGCCGTGGAGATGCGGCGCATCCTCGGCGCGCAACGCGACATGTTCCAGCGCCTCGTCACGCTGTCGCTCGAGCTGGACCGCGAGACCACCGCGTACTACCGCGACGTCTACGACCACATCATCCGTCAGTACGAGACGGTCAACTCGTTGCGCGACCTGCTGACCGGCGCAATGGACATGTACCTCTCCACGGTGTCGAACCGGCTCAACATGACGGTGAAAGCGCTCACGGTCGTGGCAAGTCTCTTTCTGCCGCTGACCTTTCTCACCGGATTCTTCGGGATGAACTTCGGCTGGCTGGTCTCACGGATCGGCAGCTTCTATGCCTTCGGCATCGGGTTGCTGATCATGGTGATCTCCATCGTCACGCAGCTGTACTTCTTCCGTCGTCGGGGTTGGATCTGACGCGCTAGCCGTAGATATCCGGGCCGCGACGGATCGCGTCATCGAGCGTGCGGATCGCGCGGCGCCAGCCGAGCCGCTCGTAGATCGCGTGCGCATCAAGGTGCCGAGGTACCACGACCGGAGGCCTGCCAGGTCGGGATGCTCGACTGCGCATTGCACGATCCAGAGCCCAGTCCGAAACCGCGATGCTCGGGGAGCACGAACACATCACCGAGATAGGCGAAGGTCGCGTGATCGGTGACGAGCGGCAGAAGCCGCCTGGTCGCCGGACGGCAGTACAGCCCGAAGCAGAGCGAGTTCGCAGTGCCATCTCGAGCACGTCGCGCGGGATCCCGGTGACCAATACGCGTCACCGAGGAATCCATCGAGGCGTCGAGGTCGAGACGCGTGCGATCGGTCGACACGTGTACTCGATGTGCCGCCATTCGTCGATCCCGGGTGGACTATCGCCGCGTGCCGCAGCAAGGAGCCGGGCGATGCGCGGTGGCAGGGAGAGAGCGGTCGCCATTCCAGGTTCGATCGGCTCGGCGGCAACGACGGCCGCACCGGGATCGAGCCGTACACATGCGGAAATGGCTCCTCGCCGGCGACGGAGCCTCGTATTGCACGGGCAAGTCGATCGCATGCTCGTCGATCAGCAGCAGGACGAGATGCTCGGCGGGCGAACAGCGTCCGCCATAGCGTGCGCACTGCCGGCCGGTCGAGCAGTGGATGAAAGGCTCTGTGCCTGCGACGAGCGTTCCGTAGCTGCCACTCGCGAGCGCCGCGCGCCACGCATCCCCGTCGGCGATGTGCAGGATCACGACGTCCTGTATACCTGGATCGGCCGGCGGCGCGTGCGCCGCAGGTCGCCGGCTTTCAGACGGACGCGGTCAGTTCGAGGCGAGCCACGATTCGGTGAACCCCGAACCACTCAGCAGCGACCCGGCCTGCGCCTGACGGCCGTGCAGTCCAGTCATGACAACCGGGAAGTTGACGAATCCAGAGATACCGGCGGTCGCATGATTGATGCTGACACTCGAGAGCGCACCGGTGAACGTCAACGATGTCCATGGCGGCAGCGACGCGCTGGCTGCGCCATAGGTTGGCGATTCGGCAATCCACTCCGCCGACGAGCGAGCGCACGCTCATCCCGCTCGCGCACCGTGTCGCGACCGTCGACGTTTCCTGCCGGATGAGAAGATCGTTCACGGTGATCGTGAACACGCCGCCCAGGTAGCGCACTGACGCCGCCATCGTGTCGCCGGGACGAACCGAGTACACCTGTGTGATGTGGTTGGAGGGAAACATCTCCCACCATGCCGTATAGACGGGAATCGTTCCAGAGCAATACGCCTCGACGCCTGCCTGTTCGACGGTCTTGCTGTACCACCCGTCGAGACCCACCCAGAAGACGGCTGCCTGCTGCGTGCTCGTCTGCTTGCAAGAGACCGGCGGGACCTTCCACGTTGCGCTGACGTCGGTCAAAGGCGTCTTCGGAGCGACGACGTAGCCCGACCACGTTGCCGATGACTGCGCAGGACCGGCGGATCCTGAATCCCGGCTGAAGGTGCTTGCGGTCACAACCGACGTGGGAAACGCGAGGGCGACGTCGCGACCGAGATCGATGCGAGCGCGAGTGCCGTTCCCACGACGGCGGCGATGACGCTTACCGCCGAGCGCCTCGTGGCAGAATCGCTCTGGCCGTCAGTGCATCCCGTTCGTCAACCCTCAACGTGAGGCGTGCGCGCGCACGCGACGTCCCGCCGCGAGAGACACGCTACCGCCGAACACCAGCAGCGCCGGAACCATGAAGCCGATCCCGCCCGATCCGGTGTCCGGAGTTCGGGCAGCACCGAGGTGCCGCCGTCGAGCCAGGTCCGCCCGCGCCACCGGATCCACCACTCCCGCCAGAGCCGCCACCGCCGCCCGAACCGCCGCCACCGCCGGAGCCGCCGCCACCTGAACCCGCGGTGCACGTGCCAACCGGGGGCGTGATGTCGTTGGCGTCCAGGGTGAGCGCGCCATTGCGTGCCATCGCGCGACCGCTGATGATGTTCGCGCCGGTCACCATCGTGATGCTGGTGAGCGCCATGAGCGTGCCCTGAAAGTGGGTGGCAGAGCCGAGCGTGGCCGAACTGCCCACCTGCCAGAACACACCGCACGCCTGGGCGCCGTTGGCGGTGAGCACCACCGAGTTGCTCGCTGTTGTCAGCGTGCTACCGATCTGAAAGATGAAGATGCCGTTGCCGCTGAGCGTCGAGGGGTCCGGTCAACTGCGCAGAGGTGTCGAACTTGTAGACACCCGGCGTCAGGTTCTTGCCGCCGAGGTTCAGACCGGTCATGTCGGTCGTCACCGGCGCATTGGCAGCTTCCGTGTACGCCGTGGAGAGATCGTTCTTCGCCTGCAGCGCGACGGCGTCACTGATGTGCTGGACGCGGGGGAGGGTTCCCGGAGGGAATCCTGTCACTGACGAGCCGGGTCCAAGCCGAGGTTGCCGGTGATCACGCTCGGCCGTATCGGCGACCGTCGATCCTCCGGACGGTAAAAATGAGCGCGGTACCGAGGTCCGGCGCTGTCGCTGCGAAGCATCCAGCCGCGACAGGGCAACGAGCGCACCGGTGAAGAGAACGATGGGGATGACGAGGGGGAGACGTCTGAACATGGCCCCACCACGGGCCGATGGCGGATCAACGCCCAGCGACTGCGGCTCGCGACCCTGCCCGCCGTGATCCGTTGCATTTCCTCGCCGAGTCCGGTGGTCCGGAGCGAGGTGCGCTTTCGCGTCCACATCGCTGTCGAGCGCGCCCGGTGTGTTTTGTCCAGGCATCGCCCTCGACGCCGTGCGCGCGTCTCGGCGAAATGCTTCAGACATCATCGCCAGCGCAGTGCCGTAGATCAGATGGCCGGCGAGCATGACGGCCTGGCGGTCGCGCCGGTCACGGTCGGCCGGCAGCATGATGCCGAGCGCGGGACCCAGCCCATGTAGCTGACGCCCAGATCGCCGCACCATACGCCATGCCCGCCGGCACGCGGACGATCAAGCGCCTCGGGGCGAGGACACCGAGGCCGCCCCGGCCGCGGCGCCGAACCCAAAGTGGGGGGAGCGCGCGAGCCCATCCGCTGGCCGCCGCCATGAGCGATTCCCGCTCGACCCAGGATCGTGGGTGATCTTCTCGGGCGGCATATCGCCGACGAGGCCTGCCTTCTGGCCGCCCACCATGACCGAACTCATCAGGCCGGTCGCCAGCGTTCCGGCACCCGCCCCGGAAGCGCGCGCCTCGACGGGGCCGTATCGCCTCTCGGTCACCGGGCCCGCCAGAAGTAGCCGCCGCCACCGAAGAGAAGGAGCACCACGACGATGATCAGGATAGTGCAACACAGCCTCAACCTCCAAAACTAGCGAATCAACTATCGCACTATATTACAGTGAGACTATAAAGCTGGGGATTGGCCGTCCGCCCTCGCCGTCTGGTCGTCTTCAGACAATCCGGCCTCGTGCAAGTTCACAACGCTGCGCCTGATGCCTGAGCGCCGAGCCGTCGCGGTGCTCTCCGGAGGTCTCGATTCGACGGTCATGGCCTACTGGCTGCGTGCGGAGAGGTACTGGTCGCGGCGATCTCTTTCGACTACGGCAGCGCATCGCAAGGAACTGGAGTTCGCGGAACGGATATCCGGACCTGGGCGCGCCGTGGACATTGATCGACCTGCACGCGGCGGGCTGACGAGTTTTTTGTCGGGTCGGCGTTGACCGACGAGGCAGTCGCGGTTCCGGACGGGCACTATGCCGACGAAAGCATGCGCATCACCGTGGTGCCGAATCGCAACGCGATCATGCTCAGCATCGCGTGCGCGCTCGCGGTCACGCGTGATGCGGAGGCGGTCGCGTTCGGGGCACACACCGGCGATCACTTCATCTATCCGGACTGCCGGCCGGAATTCGTTCGAGCGTTCGCCTCCATGGTCAACCTCGCCGTGGAAGGGCTCGCGACGATCGAATCCTCGCGCCATTCCTCGAGATGACCAAGGCCGACATCGTCAAGCTGGGTGCCGATTTCCACGTTCCTTTCGAGCGCACCTGGTCCTGCTACAAGGGCGGCGCGCTCCACTGCGGGACGTGCGGCACGTGCCACGAGCGACGCGAGGCGTTCGCACTCGCGCGCGTTGTGGATCCCACCGTGTACGAGTCCGCGGCGACGCCGGCGCGGTAGGCGCGGCAACACCGAGCACACTCCCAGCCGTCTCTCAAAGAGGTCCGAGGCGCCGTCGTCACCGTGGTGCGTGTCGGATCGCAAAACACTCACAAAGGAGCGTGACATGACAACAGCAACCATCCTTCTCAACATCGACCTGGCAGGCGCCACCACAGCGCTTGTCGCACTCGGCATGATCGTTGTGCCGAACATGGACCGGATCAACATGTTCCGGCGCTTGATTGCGCGAGGCCCGGCACACCGCGCACGAGCGCCACGTCCGGCGACCTACGACGACGCGGCGGGCAGCGCCTCCCCCTGACGGACCAGCGCGTGGCGCTGGGCCGTTCCCACCGAGGCGTTCTCCACAGACGCTTTCCTAGGGTCCGGCGCCGGGATAGGCCCACGCTGTGCAATGGGCCGGAACCGCCGCATTGAGGTTACCAACCGCGCGGAAAGGCGCTGAGCCATGCGCCGGCACCGACGTGACGGAGTCTTCCGCGATACCCACCACCGCGCCCGTGGCCGAGTAGCAGGCGGCGGCGACACTGACGTTGGCAAGCGCCGTCGCATAGTTGCTCGACACGGTCCCGGCGACATACGCACTGCCCTGGCCATCCGGCGTGAGCGTTGCTCCCGTGGCGGTGAGCACCGCGGACGGGTTTGCATCCGGCACCCACGTCGCGGTCGCGCTCACCGTTTTCACCGCTGTGACGCCGCTCGGATCCTCAACAAAGTTCACGACGACACCGACCGTTTGACCCGAGCGGACCACGTCTGCATATCCCTGCTCCTTGTCCAGCACGGTGCCGCCGGCGCTCAGCGCGGTCATCGTGACGATGACGTTGATCGCTTCCTCTGTGGAGACATTGGTGACCAGTTGGATGGCGAGTGGATTGAACGAAGCGCCTGCGGTGAATCCAGCGGAGCCGAGCTTGAGGGTCTGTGTGGACGTCGTCGGCGATGTGGGTCCCGGCGTCACGGCCGTGGTTGGCTGCGGAGTCGCGGAGCTCGGGGCTGTGGCGGTTGCCGGGGACGTCGGGGCCGTTGTCGCCGCGCCGCATGCGCAGAGCAGGAGCGCCACGCCGAGTGATGCGCATACGACAACGCGAGGCGTTGCGCGAGTCGGTCCTCCCGTCCCTGAGAGCGTCCAGGGCACTGTGATCCAAACCCCATCTGGTTGGCGACCGAGGGAGTGATGCTACCGCGTCGCCCACCACGGACGGCCTGTGCGGCTCAGGCTCCTGCTGCGGTATGGAGGAAGGGACGCTGATGCTCTGGAACGAGGACGTCGGCGCTCGGTGCACGGCGCGC
Source organism: Candidatus Dormiibacterota bacterium (assembly GCA_963833055.1). Classification (GTDB taxonomy): domain Bacteria; phylum Chloroflexota; class Dormibacteria; order Aeolococcales; family Aeolococcaceae; genus Palsa-851. Next base: position 448,184 of record CAWHWM010000020.1, read on the forward strand.
AACCGCAGCCACGAGGTGTTCAGGGAAACCCGGATTCCCCGCAAACATGTCGTAGTGCATCGGTACCACCACGGGGATATGCGCATCCGCGATCAACGATGCGGCCTCATCGGGCGAGAGATTGCCGACGATGTCGAGCGCCTCCCGTTCGGCGTCTCTGCCATTGATCGGGAGGAGCGCCAGTTGCACTCCAAGGCTCTCGAGGCGCGCTGCCATCCCGTCGTAGAGGATCGTGTCACCCGCGTGGTAGACGACGGCGCCTGCTTCGCTGAAGACATAGCCGAGATATCGCACCTTCCCGCCGGAGAGATCGACACCGAAGTTATAGGCATCCTCGACATGAACGCCGTGTCGCGCAGGCACCGGCATGATCTGCAGCGCACCATGGATGACGCGCTCGTCGGGTTGCACGCCGCGAACACGCTCAGCTGCAACGCCTGCGTCGAGCACCTGGTCGAGGATGGGAGATGGCACGAGGACGACCATGTCGCGATGGAGCGCGAGAAGCTTCACGATCGCGGGGAGGTCAAGATGGTCCCAGTGCTCATGCGTTGCGGCAACGATATCGATCGCGCCGAGCGCCCTGACGTCCGGGGCAGCGACAAGACGCTCACCGCGGTCGCTGAGAAATGGGTCGACGAGCACAGTCGCGGATGGGAAGCGCAGCAGGAATCCACTCTGACCAAGCCAGGTCACATGCACCGTTCCAGGAGAGACTGGGAACCCCGCGTTCACATGGTTCATAAACGTCATGGCGTGAGCAGGCTAGCAAGATCGGAGCACCCCGCCCGAGGCATGTGTCTGCTGGAGATGGCAGGCTGCACCGACGTTTAACGGCTCACGCCGGAAGAACGTCGCTGAAGATGAACCCGTCCCGCGTGACAACCTCTCCGGGACAGCACGCGATCGGACTGCCGTACATCGGCCCGGCCCAGGCGAAGGTGTGGAACTCGCCGTTCTCGCCGCATGGGTCGACCCCACCCGGCAGATCACTGATGAAGGAGCTGTCGAACTCACGGCCCGCGAAGGACGGATCGAGCGCGTTCGGATCGACACAGACGACCAGTGCGCGCAATCCCGAGGACGTCATGTCATGCGCCAACGCCGCGGTGTCGCGACCCCAGAGTGGGAAGAGCCCGCGCTTGCCGAGCACGCCGAGTTGCTGCTCCCGATATGCCCGAACGTCCTGCAGGAAGAGATCGCCGAATGCCACGTGCTGCACATCGTCGAACACGTCGCCGGAAATGGCGGCCGCCCAACGTTCTTCATAGACGTCGTTCGTACATCTGGGAGGAATCCGGACCTTGACCACGGGCAACTGGAGCGCCGATGCCTGCCGGTCGAGCAGCTCTTCACGTACTCCTGAGATGCTCACGCGGTCGTAGCCGTCTGTGATCGTCGTCAGCAATGCACGGACCTCGTACGCAGGGTCGCGAAGCAGTGTCCACAGAGCGAAGGCGGAGTCCTTTCCCGCACTCCATGAAACGACGACGGGCGTTGGCATGACAGCGATTCTGCCCTCCCGGCGAGGCTCGAGTCTTGACACGCGATCTTCGTAAGCTGTAGCTTACGGTGCGTGACGGCTAACCAACTCGCGGTGTGGACTGCGCTGGCCGATCCCACGAGGCGCAGCATCCTGGAACGTCTTGCCAGCCGCCCATCGGCGGTCGTCGATCTTGCCGTCGGGCTTCCGGTGAGCCGCCCCGCCGTGTCCCAGCACCTCAAGGTGCTCAAGGACGCCGGGCTGGTGGTCGACGAGCCCGCCGGCAACCGCCGCATCTACGCGATCAACCCAGCAGGTCTCGACGAGTTCCGCGCAGATCTCGATCGCTTCTGGGCCGCTGCCATGACTGCCTACAAGGCCGCTGTCGAACAACCGGAGAAGGAGGTCCAATGACCACGCAAGCCGGACTCACGTCCATCCATCACGAGGTCGTCGTCAATGCGCCGATCGAGCGCGCATTCAGAGTCTTCACCGAGGGCTTCGGGAGCTTCAAGCCGCCCGAACACAACCTGCTGAGTGTGGATATCGCTGAGACCGTTTTCGAGCCGCGAGTGGGCGGCCACGTCTATGACAGAGGTGTCGACGGCAGCGAGTCCCACTGGGCGCGAGTGCTCGCCTACGAGCCGCCCAGCCGGGTGGTGATCAGCTGGGATATCAGCCCGCGGTGGGATATCGAAACCGATCCGGCGAAGACGAGCGAGGTCGAGGTCCGCTTCTCCGCCGAAGGACCGGACCGCACGCGTGTGGAGCTCGAGCACAGGAATCTTGATCGCCATGGCGACGGTTGGGAGATGGTCCGCGACGGCGTGGATGCAGGCGACGGATGGCCGCTCTACCTCAGCAGGTTCGCCGAGGTGCTCACGAAGAGATAGGCGCCCATCAACCGGTGGACGCCGGCGTCTCCGATGGGCGCCGGGTCCAGCGCTCCCGCGGCGCGACCGTGCTGGCTCCGACATGCGCATCGAGCCAGCAGGTGAGTGCGGCCGCCGCTCGCCACGTACCGGCGACATGCTCGAGCGCCTCGTCGCGACTGATGCCGGACTCGCCGGTCTTCAGACGGCCCACGAGCAGCGAGCGAGACCGCAGCAGTTCGTCCCGGGGATGATCGCGTGGGAATCCGCGGGGCGCGGAGGCGAGGCTGTCGCCTATCAGCTCGAGTCCGGCATCCTGCGCCAAGGCGACTGCCTCTGCGAGCCGGGCTCCGAGGTGATCGTCGACGACCGCGGCGCGGTACCTGGCGAGCTGATCCGCTGCGAGCCGGTGATACCCCGTGCCCGCATACAGGCCTCGGACGGAGACATCGGCGTACAGCCGGGCTCGTTCGGGCGAGACGAAATCGATGGCTCCGTACGTGCGCGTCTTGTAGGGAAGCGAGGGTGCGAAGCGCATGTCGTTCTGTTGACGGAAGACCCGCACCGTCCCACCGAACGTGCCGCTCAACGCTTCCAGCATGGATGTGAGCGCGTGACGCACCTCGACCAGATAGCGTTCGCGCGTGGAGTTGAAATACTCGCGTGAGTTGTCCCGCTCAAGTCCTGCGAACCACTCGAAGGCCCACGCGGTGAACCCTGAAAACGCGCTGTCGGGAACGCTGTTCTCGGCGCTCGAAGCGTCTTGCTGTGCATTCATGTCGCCAAGGATGATGCGCTGCAACGGTCATCGTGCGGACATCGCGGACTCCGTGTCCAGCGTCCACGATACCGGTCGGACGAGGATGGGTCAGTCCAGGGTCCGGAGCAGCCTCGCAAGCGCGCGGACGGCGCCCTGCAGCTCGGACTCGCCGGCACCGCCGAACCCGATGAGCAGACCCGGTGCGCCAGGGCCGATGAAACAGCTGGACAGCGGTAATGGATGCAGTCCAAGTGATGCAGCGCGGGCCACCACGTCGTGGTCGCTGCTGCCGTCGCGAAGATGGGCGACCACGTGCAAGCCGGCCTCCGTATTGCCGACTGTGAGCACATCTGCCGCTTCCTCGCGTATCGCATCCAGCAGGGCGTCCCGGCGTCCCATATAGATGGCTCGCATCCGGCGGAGATGGCGTGCGAACTGTCCTTCGCGCATGAAATCATTGACTGCAAGCTGAGAGAGGGTTGGTGACTGGATATCAAGCGTTTCACGGACACGAAGGAAGGCGTCCACCAGCTGGCGGGGAACCACCATGTAGCCGAGACGCAAGGCCGGATACAGTGCCCTGCTGAACGTTCCGAGATAGATCACGCGACTGTTGGAGTCCATCCCTTGCAGTGATCCGACCGGCCGGCTCGCGTATCGGAATTCGCTGTCGTAGTCGTCTTCGATGATCCATGCGTTGGATCTCCCTGCCCAGCGCAGGAGCTCGAGACGGCGTGCCAATCCCATCGACATGCCCAGCGGGTATTGGTGGGATGGTGTGACGTACACCAGCGAAACGGGGGAGTCGACACGGGCGAGAGCTGCGACGTCGATCCCCTCGCTGTCGACATCCACGGGGATGATCGTCGCGCCCATGGTGCCGAGCGCGTGTCTCGCACCCGGGTATCCCGGCTCCTCGACGCATACCGCCGAGTCTGCGGTCGTCAGTGCGAGGGCGCTGATCATCAGTCCCATCTGCGATCCGCTGATGATGAGCACTTGACTCGCATCGCAATCGACCGCCCGCGCTGTCCGCAGATACTCGACGACTGCCTCGCGCAAAGGCCCGTAGCCCGCTGGATCCCCGAAGCCGAGCAACTCGACTGACGCAACTGCATGCCGCCGTATCAACCGGGCGAACAACTCACTTGGAAACACGTCGAGTGCTGGTTCGCCGACGGCAAGTGGGCCGGTGTTGCCGCCTTGTGGTTGATGGGCCGATGGCGGCTCGGGGATGGTGTCCGCCTCTTCGCGGAGCGCCGGGCGTCGGGTTCCGATCGGTCTGCTCACGTCGTCGGGGATGTTGTAGCGGACGAACGTTCCCGATCCGACCTTGCCGTCGAGATAGCCTTCCTGCAGCAGTTGGTCAAACGCGCTGAAGACCGGATACCGGGAGATCTGCAACTCCTCGGCCAGCGTGCGCGTCGATGGCAAACGTTGCCCTGGGATCAGCCGACCTGAGGTGATCGCTGCACGGACTCCCTCGTAAATCTGCAGGTAGTACGGAACCGAGGAGTTCCGGTCGAACGGGATGATCGGGATTACCCCGATGCTTGCGGACCTACGCATCTCTATCAGTTAAGACGGCGGCAAGCGATAGAACTCATCGCTGTCAAATACCGCTTTGCACGGTCCGCGACGCAGCCATGCGGTCACGCCCGCATGGCTGCGCTCGAACTCAGGACCAGCGCCAGTTCTCTGGGTAGATCTGCAACAGCGGATCCTGCGGACCGGTGCCCTTCAGATCCTTGTTGATCTCGGAGAGTTGTGCGTATGCGACGGGCAACCAGATCACCGGGAGCTGCTTCGCGAGGTAGTCCTCGTACGTGTACATCGCCTGCACGTCGCTGCTCGTCTCGGTGGCGAGGATGTCCTGCTCAGCGGTTGCGTCGCAGTAGCCGCCGGAGTCCGAGCCCGCGTACTGCACGCCGGCGCCGGTTCCAGTGCACGACCAGAGCTCATCGCCGGTCGGCTCGTAGTCCGGTGCATAGATCCAGCCTGCGCCCCAGTACTCCATGTCCCACGTGTGGTTCTGCGGCACGGAGTTGCCGATCACCGTGTCAAACGGAGCGGTGGTCAGATTGAGCGTGATCCCTGCCAGCGCGAAGTCCGTCTTGAGCTGCGCCATCTCCTGGTCGAGTTGGGACTCTCCACTCTCGTACTGAAGGTTGAACGAAGCCTTCGCTCCCTGCGGGATGCCGGCGCCGCAGTCACCTGTCCCGGTCCCCGGGCTGGTGCACGTGCTGACGCCACCGGCATTGACGGTCCATCCGTTTGCCTGAAGCAGTGACACCGCTTTGCTGGGATCGTACGGATAGGGGTTGCTTCGCTCGAACGAGTCGACGAAGTTCGAGGATGGCTTGGTCGGCACCGGGCCGTACGTCGGATAGCCGTATCCGAAGAACGCCTTGGATATGAAGGTGTTCTGATCGACCAGGTACTGCATCGCCTGTCTGAAGTACAGCTGGCTGAAGATCGGACCGCTGGTCGGGTTGGTGAAGTTCTCCGGGAAGTATGTGATCTGCCAGCCGGTCCAGGGTTCGAAGTTGTAGACGTTGTCGAGCGAGTTCCTCTGGAGGACGTCGGCATATGGGATGTAGCCATAGTCAACAGTCGTCTGGGAAGGCGAGGTCGCCGACTTCAACTCGTTGAACTCAGCGGTGTCCTTGGTGTACGGAACCTCGTTGAACTGGGTCAGCGTTGGCTTGATCGGTCCACCGTACCCGGGGTTCGGGACCATCGTGACGTCGCCCGCGGTGTCGATCGACTTCAGCTTCCATGGACCCGACACCACCTGCCAGAGCGGGTTGGTGTTGTACGTCGAGATCGACTTCGACTGTTGGTCGAGGAACTTGAACACCGCCTGCGCGCCCGCCGGGGTCTCGTCGTAATTGCCGACGGGACCGGTGGCTGACTCCTTGTCCCAGACGTGCTGGGGGAGCGGGGTGATCTGGCTCAGCTCGTTGTACGTGAAGAAGTACGAGCCGTACGCCTGGCTGAGATTGAACGTGATCTGCAGCGGGTTGTTGGGATTGATCGTGGTGCTGAGCACGTTGTCGGGGTACTCGCCAGGCGAGTAGCCGGCCCAGTTGTCCTTGTTCGCGGTGACCATGTTCTGCCAGAACTGGATGTCACGCGCGGTGATCTGGGTCCCGTCCGACCACTTCCATCCCTTGAGGGTGATGGTCACCGACTTGCCGTCCGAGGAGTACACGGGCGGATCGGCGAGGCTCAGGCTGCTGTTGAGCTGGACCTGACCGTTGTCGCCGAACCAGTACAGCGGCCGGTACATGAGGTACTGGAACTGGCTCAGGTTGGCGACGCTGAAGTACGCCAGCGAGGCGAGCGGGAAGATGTAGTTCGGCTGCGAGCCTGGAAGCTCAGCGAACGTAGCGGTTGTCTTCCTGACCGCCGGTCCCGTCGAGCTTGTGCTCCCGCACGCCGCAACCACGAGCACCGCTGTCAGTCCTGCGGCTGCCAGCACACTGTTCAATCGCCACCTGCGCTTCACGTTCATCACTACACGCTCCTCAACGAATCAAGTAACACTCGACGAGTCGCACGATACGCATCGCGTTTGTTGCCCATGTGCAATCGACGCAGAAATCACTCTGATGGGTGATGACGTGCGCAACATCGCAACCCTCTGATCGGACATCGCGAACGTGAACACTCGTGAAATGGCATGCATCGCGCGCTGGAAAGTGGTGTGAAAGTGGTACTGCATCCGGGGAGCGAATTGGCGTTTGCCGTGCTGCGGCAACGAAGTGGGCGTCGCGGGCGAAGTGGTTAGGGAGCAAGCCAATATCGGTCATGCCGCTCGCGCCACTTGCATGCCACTTGTTCACACGAGCCTGCACCACTCCACGATCCGGCACGTCGAATCTGTCCGTGACGGCAAGAACTACGTCTTGTCGCGCATCACTCAGCAGGATGATTTATTGGCGCGACGGTCGTGGGTGCATTGCACGGCGCGTATCGTGGCGCGAACACAGCGTACCTAGCGCTTGTTGAGGAGGCGAACCCTATGAGTTCACGAAATGTGCGCGGCGGAGTCTTCGCGACGACGCGAGCCGGCATGCTGAAGCGAGTCACCGTCGTCGCAGTCGCCGCACTGGGCGTTGCCGCGTGCGGGAGCGCAGGGACGGCCAAGCCCGCATCTGTCAATCTCTTCAACCCGGCCACGTTCAACACCAACGATGTGCCGTGGCTCGCAGCCAACATCAACGCGAAGGGCTCGCCGGTCTACGGAGGAACGCTGCAAGTCGAAGGCAGCATCGATCTCTCCGAAATGGGCGACCCGCAAGGGGAGTACGAAAGCATCGGCTTTGAGGTCGAGCGCACGTACGCGCGCCAGTTGCTCTCATATCCCTCAGAGCCGAGCATGACCGCCACCGAGGGGATCGTGCCCGACGCAGCGGCGAGCATGCCGACGGTGAGCCCCAACGGTTTGACCTACACGTTCACACTCCGCCCCGGTCTGATGTGGAACACGACGCCGCCGCGGCCGGTGACCTCGGAGGATTTCAAGCGCGGCATCCTGCGCAACTGCGATCCGACGCTGGCACCAGACGTCAACGCGGGCTATTACATCTCGACGATCGTAGGCTTCAAGGCGTACTGCACGCCCTTCGAGCTGTCGAATCCTTCGGAGAGCCCGGCCGTCCGCGCCTCATACATCAATGCAGGCATGACGAGCGTCTCGGGAATCCAGACCCCCAACGACAAGACGATCGTGTTCAACCTCACCGAGCCGGCCGTTGACTTCGACAACCTCCTCGCGATGCCGTTCGCATCCGCGGCACCGGTGGAGTATCTGAAGTACACGCCCCTCACTCCCGGCAACGTGCTGTATTCAGACGGGCCGTACTACATCAGCACCTACAACATCGGTCACGAGATGATCCTCTCGCGGAATCCCGAGTGGACTCAGAGCAGCGATCCGATCCGTCATCAGTACGTCAATCAGATCGACATCAAGCTCGATCTCGCCGGCGCTGCAGCGAGCTCCGAGGTACAGGAGGACATGCAGGCGGGCACTGACGACCTCTCGTGGAACACGGTCGTCCCGACCGCCGATATCGCGAGTTTCGAGAGCCCAACCTGGAACCCCGACTTCGGCGCCTTTCCGACGGCAGGTGGGACCAATCCCTACCTGGTGTTCAACGTGCAGAGCCCGAACAACAACGGGGCATTGGGCAAGGTCAAGGTGCGCCAGGCGCTCGAGTACGCCATCGACAAGGTGGCGATTGGCAAGATCTACGGTGGCGCAAGCATCAACGAACCGATCAATCAGGTGATCGCACCAGGCGCTGAGGGGTATGTGCCGATCGACCTCTATCCCACAAAGAGCGACGAGGGCAACCCGGGCGAGTGCAAGTCGCTGCTGAAGGCCGCCGGGTACCCCAACGGCCTCACCCTGAAGTACTACTACCGCAACAACGGCAACCATCCGGCGGTCTTCCAATCGGTGCAGTCCGACTTTGCCAAGTGCGGCGTCACCGCCATCGGCACGCCGATCGCGACCGGCTACTACGGGCCATCGGGAATCGGGGTCACGGACGCCAACGGGCTCAAATCGGGGCAGTGGGACATCACCGACCCGGGTTGGCTTCCTGACTGGTTCAGTCCCACCAACGGGCGTTCCGTCCTCCCCGACCTTGTCGACGGCGCGCTCAGCTTCCCTGGCTCCGATTGGGGTGGATACGACAATCCGGCTGTTGACGCGCTCGTCACCCAGGCCGAAGCCGCCCTCACCGTCTCGGCGGCCGCTGCCCTCTGGCATAAGGCCGACCTGCTGTCGATGCAGGACGCAGCGATCATTCCGATCCAGACCCAGTTGACCGCGCTGTACCACTCGTCGCGAGTGCACAACGCGATCTTCAACCCCTTCATCGACGCCTACGACCTCACCCAGATCTGGCTGGGGTAATCGCGTAAACGAAATCGCATGGCAGGGGATGCCCGTCGCTCCGGCGGCGGGCATCTCCGATGCGAGCCATCACCACACTGATGACCCTCCTGAGCGTCGACAACCTGACGGTCTCATTCCCCACGGCTGACGGCATCGTCCAGGCGGTGCGCGGGCTCTCCTTCTCGGTGGATGCCGGGAAGACGCTTGGCGTGGTGGGCGAGTCGGGCTCAGGCAAAAGCGTGAGCGCGCTGACGTTGCTGGGCCTCAATCCGGGGGCGGACACGACCGGTTCCGCCGTGTTCGACGGCAGGAATCTGTTGACGATGTCGCAGTCGGAACTCCGAAGGATTCGCGGCGCTGACATCGCCATGATCTTCCAGGATCCACTCTCCAGCCTCCATCCCCATTTCCGAGTCGGATGGCAGATCGCCGAAGCAATCCGAGCGCACACCAACGTCAGCAAGAGCGAGGCGAGGACACAGGCGATCGATCTGCTGCGCCTGGTGAACATCCCTCAACCTGAGCGGCGCGTCGATGCCTACCCCCATGAGCTGTCAGGAGGGATGCGTCAACGCGTGATGATCGCCATGGCGCTTGGGCTCAAGCCAAAGGTGCTGATCGCCGACGAGCCGACGACAGCGCTCGACGCCACCGTGCAGGCGCAGCTCATCGAGCTCCTCGCGCAGTTGCAGACAGAGGTGGGCATGGCCCTGATCATCATCACCCACGACCTTGGGGTGATCGCATCGATTGCCGACGAGGTGCTCGTGATGTATGCGGGACGTGCAGCCGAACGAACCGACGCGCGCAGCGTGTTCTTCAAACCGCACCACCCGTACACGCGCGGGCTGCTGGGGTCCGTTCCAACCGCCAACGGGGTTGTCGGCAGCCGGCTCGTTCCAATCGTTGGTGCGCCTCCGAGCTTGATCAATGTGCCCAGCGGCTGTGGCTTTCACCCTCGCTGCCCGTTTGCGATGCCTGACTGCATCGATGAGCAACCGCCGCTTGACGCGGTCGGTGATGACCCGACGCATCGATCTGCGTGCTGGCTTCCACCAGACATCATCGGCGTGGGAGTGGCTGCCGATGCCGCACGCACCCGTTACGCGAGTGCCCACCAGGACTCCCGGACAGCCAATCTCCCCGGGGTGGTCGCTGCGAGAGACGGAGAGGTGGTGTATGCCTGAGCTGGCAACGATTCCGAGCAGCGAGAGCGACGTCCTGCTGCGTGCAGAGGGCCTCGTCAAATACTTCCCGATCAAGGAAGGCATCTTCTTCAAACACCAGGTGGGCAGCGTCCAGGCCGTCGACGGAGTGAGCCTCTCCGTGCGCCGCGGCGAAACGCTCGGGCTCGTCGGTGAAACCGGGTGCGGAAAATCCACGCTGGCCCGTTCGATCATGCGTCTCTATCCGCTGACGGCCGGCCGGCTCACGTTCGACGGCGCGGATCTGAGCACGCTGTCCCGGTCCCGAATGCGTCCCTATCGCCGCGGCATGCAGATGATCTTTCAGGATCCGTACGGCTCACTGAATCCCCGCCGGCGCGTCGGCTCCATCATCGGCGACCCGCTTGCCATCCACAAGGTTGCGAAAGGGCCGGAGCGGATCAAGCTCGTCCAGGGACTCATGGAGGTTGTCGGGCTCAACCCCGAGCACTACAACCGCTTCCCCGCGGAGTTTTCCGGCGGACAGCGTCAGCGCATCGGGGTCGCCCGTGCGCTCGCGCTCCGTCCGAAGCTCATCGTCTGCGATGAACCGGTGTCGGCACTCGATGTCTCCATCCAGGCGCAGGTCATCAATCTGCTCGATGATCTCCAGACCGAGTTCGCGCTCACGTATATCTTCATCGCCCACGATCTGTCGGTGGTGCAGCACGTCAGCGACCGTGTCGCTGTGATGTATCTCGGCAAGCTGGTTGAGATCGCAGAGGTCAAGGATCTCTACAGCACGCCACGTCACCCGTATACCAACGCGCTGCTGTCCGCATCAGTCGTGGCCGACCCCGACAAGGCGAGGTCGCGTGACCGGATCATCCTCACCGGCGATGTCCCGTCGCCGATCAACCCGCCGTCCGGCTGCCGTTTCCACACCCGTTGCCCGAAGGCACAAGCGTTGTGTTCCACACAGGAGCCACCGCTCGCAAGTGCGACCGGCGATCCGGCGAGCCATCAAACGGCCTGTCACTTCCCAGTTGCCGATGGCGAGAAGCTCGTCACTGAAAAGGTCAGGATCCTGCACGCCGTCGACGGCTTTCTCGGGGCCGCGCCATCCGTTCCTGCCCTTGCGCACGAGGAGAGAGCCACATGAGCCTGTCCACAGTCGAGATAGCGAGCGCGCAGAGTCAGGTCGAAGATCCGGCCGCCAAAGGCATCCAGGGGCGTACGCCGCTCCAGTTGGTCATCGCACGGCTGCGCACCGACCGGGTGGCGATCATCTCGATCGTCATGATCCTGCTCATCGTGCTGATGGCGATCGGCGCACCGCTGATCGCGCACATCACAGGCCACAGTCCGACCGATGCCAATGTCGACACGGGCACCGACGCGAGCGGCCAGCCGCTGCCGCCCGGCAGCCCCGGGTATCTCCTTGGTACCGACAACCTGGGCCGCGACATCCTCGTGCGCATCGCCTATGGCGCGCGAATATCGCTGCTGGTTGGCGTGCTTGCCACTGCCATCGCCACGGTCATCGGCGTGATCGTCGGGCTCTTTGCAGGCTATTACGGCGGCTGGCTGGACAGCATCCTCGCGCGCCTCATGGACATTGTCCTCTCCTTTCCGTACGTGCTCTTCGCGATCGTTCTCGTCTCGGTGTTCGGCGCCAGCCTGCCCCTGACCATCCTGGTCATCGCCTTCTTCTCGTTCGCCGCCATCGGCAGGATCGTTCGTGGTCAAGCACTGTCCCAACGTGAGAAAGAGTATGTGGAGGCAGCGCATTCGCTCGGTGCCGGGGACCTGCGCATCATGTTTGTCGACATCCTTCCCAATCTGGTGGCCCCGGTGATCGTCCTCGCAACCCTGCTCATCCCCGCGGCCATCATCTTCGAGGCAACGCTTTCGTTTCTTGGCCTTGGCGTGGTGCCGCCCACAGCATCGTGGGGAAACATGCTCTCGGATGCCGAGGGCGTTGGTTTTCAAGCGTGGTGGTTCTATATCTTTCCGATGCTCTTCCTGCTCATCACCACGCTGTCGTTCAACCTTCTCGGCGACGCCATCCGTGATGCGCTCGATCCTCGAACAGAGCGTATCTTTGCGGCGCGCAGAAAGCGGAAGCCGGCATGACCCGCTTCCTCATCCGCCGCATCGTCCTGGGGCTGGTCACGCTCTGGGTGATCGTCACCCTCGTCTTCCTTCTGTACTACGCCGGTCCGCACGATCCAGCACGGCAGCTCGCAGGACGCGCAGCGACGCCGGCGCTACTTGCGCAGATCAATCGGGAGTACGGCTTCAATCTCCCGATCATCGTGCAGTACTGGAACTACCTGAGCCGGCTCCTTCCGATCCCGGGACATTTCAACCTCGGCATCTCGAACAACAACCGGCTGCCGGTCACGACGATCATCGCGCAAGCGCTTCCCATCGATATCTCACTCGCCGTGGGTGCAGCGGTCATCTGGATGTTGCTTGGGATCAGTGTCGGCGTGCTCGCTGCTCGCCGCCCACGCAGCCTGTTGGATCGCGGAGCGACGGTCTTCGTCCTCACGGGGATTTCGATGCCGACGTTCATCCTCGGTCTGCTGCTGCTCTACGTCCTGTATTACCTCCTCACCATCCACGGCATCGCCATCTTCCCCAAACCTGGAAGCTGGACACCATTCACCCAGAATCCGCTCGAGTGGGCGCACGATCTGCTGCTGCCGTGGATCACGCTCGCTCTCGTCAGCGCGGCGACATACTCACGGCTCACCCGCAGCTCGCTGCTCGAGATACTCGGTGAGGACTACATCAGGACGGCGCGTGCCAAAGGGTTGAGTGAACGCCGGGTGGTCTATCGCCACGCGCTGCGCAGCTCGCTGACACCGATCGTCACGCAATTTGGCATCGATTTCGCGACGGCGCTCGGGGGGGTGATCGTCACAGAGTCGATCTTCGGCCTTCCCGGCCTCGGCCTCACCGTGGTTCAGGCGATCGAGGTGCAGAACCTCCCGGTCGTGATCGGCATCGTGCTCGTCGCATCCTTCTTTGTGGTCGCGGCCAACATCGTTGTTGACGCTCTGTATGCGGTCCTTGATCCGCGCGTACGAATCAGCTAGGGCGCGATTTCGTTGAGGGCCCCAAGCCTGGGGTGAGGTGGCACATGGTCGAGCTCGGACTTGTAGCCGCACTCATGGCTGCGACGTCGTGGGCTGCGCTCGCAGCCGGATGGACACAGGGTGACGGCAACGCGGTGGCCATCGCGGGTGTTCTTGCCGTTGCCGCGGCGGCGATCCTCGGCAGCATCCACGCCCATCGCATCCTGGCAGCGCTGGTGACCCCGTTCGTAGTTGCGGTTGCGGTGGTCCCGGCGACGCTTGCCATACTGCCGTCTGTTCCGCGTGAGACGCTCGGTGCCGTTGAGGGTTGCACTATCTGCGCGCAATGGTCACCGGCCTCGGGTCCACGCAGGGATGGGATTTCATCGTCGGTCTGAGCGTGGTTGTCTGTCTCAGTGGATACTGGCTCGGCTGGATGGCGCTCCGCGAGCATCGGGGCGTGCTCGCTGTTGTTCCTGTGTACTCACTGCTCGCGGTCACCGTCTTGAATGCGCAGAGACCTGACGGGCTCGCGCTCCCGCTGGCGCTTGCGATGGGCCTTTCGCTCGCAGTCATCGCCGCCGCGCATCTTGGATCACTGCGCGCAAGCTGGGCACCGGCAGGCATCAGCGCGCTCAAGGGATTACGGTGGCGCTTCGTCGGCAGCGCGGCTCCGGTCGCGGCCGGGCTCACCATCGTTGCGTTGGTGTTGCCGGCGGTCAGCAGCACCGACTTCTCGGCGCGACTCTTTGCCGCCGGCGGCAGCGGTGCTTTCGATCAGGACGGAGGCGATGCCGGATCAAATGGCACGTCCGCAATCGGATTCAGCCTGTCGGTCAAGCTCGGCGGTTCCCTCATCAACGCGCCGAAAATTGTGTTGACGTACCGGACGGACAGTGGGTCGGGTGCGTATCTCCAGGTTGCGACCGACACCGATTTCGATCGGGGCAATTGGTATGCGCCCGCCCGTGGGGCAAGCAGCACGGGTGGCACGACATGGGGCAGCGTGCCATTTGCGAGCGGCCCGCTACCACGAGATACCAGCATCGCGGACGGCGGCATCGGAAACGACGAGCAGGCTGTTGATGCGCAGGTCGTCGTCTATCAGGGGGCTACAGGGGATCAGCAGCTGGTCCCGTTCACGGGCGAGCCCGATGCTGTGGACTTCTCCGGGACTGCATTCGGAACAATCAGTGCCTCCGAACAGGAGCAGACTCCTCACAGTCGATTCCGTACAGCTCGATGCGGACAGCGGCGCGACGCTGCAGACCGTGTCATTGGTCTCGACCGCCACGGCAGCGCAGCTCAGCGCGGCTGGAACCAACTACCCGGCGTGGACCCGCCAGTACACGGAACTCGACGATGACGGGACGCGGGGCGTCGAGACCATTCGCTCCCTCGCAACTCAATGGACCGCTGGGCTCACCGATCCGTACGACGAGGCCATCGCGATCGAAACGCACTTGCGCAATCGAACCCTCTTCCAGTACACGCTCGACCCACCAGCCGACTCCAATCCCAATGTGTGGCCGCTGGTCTACTTCCTGACCACCAGCCATCGCGGCTACTGCCAGTATTTCGCCTCCGCGATGGGCGCGATGCTGCGCAGTCTCGGCATTCCCACCAGGCTCGTGAATGGCTACGGACCGGGCACGGCTGCGGATGAAAGCGGCATTCGGCCGCAGGCGGAGCTCGGCGAGCAGATCGTCACGACGAGCGATGCGCACACCTGGGTGGAGGCATATTTTCCGCACTACGGATGGATTCCGTTCGAACCGACACCACCTTCCGCGCAGGGCGACTATGAGCCGTTCGTCCGGGGCAGCGCGGCTGTCGCTCCCGCGGTGACGCCGGCGTCTCATTCGGTGCCGAGCCCTCATACGAGCAAGCCCGCACCACTCGTTCCGTCAGGGTCGGGCCCATCGAGAAGCACTGCGCCGGTCACCCTGGACGTGACGCTGTCGGTGCTCAGCGTCGCGGTGGGGCTCGTGGTGCTGGCGTTGCTGTGGTTTGCGTCACCGCGTTCGGTCACAGGCGCCTGGCGCCGCGTCGAAGCGCTTGGGGTCATCATCGGCCTGGAACGAACACGTGCCGAGACGCACCGGGCCTTCGCGCTGCGGCTGAGCCGCTCCCGGCCGCGTGCGGGACCTGCCTTCAACGAACTCGCCGCGCTGACCGGACGAGCCGAGTTCAGCGCGACCGGGACATCAGTTTCCGACCGTGTGCTCGCGCGTCGAACGTGGCGCCGTGCGCTGGTCGCGACGTTATCGCGCGGGACGCGTCGGACGGCGTCGTGAGCCGTGCACCGACAACGAGAATCGGTATGTCACAGCTGGGAAAACCGGTTGCACAGTGGCTAGCGAGTGCATGTGCGAAATGGCGATTGCCTTCGTTGTCGTTGCATGTCAAGGTTATCGAGCCTGATCGTCTGGGAGCGTCTCTGCCCCAATTGACGCAGCCCTCCTTGTGCAACCCCGGCGGTCAGGCATCACTGCACGCTTCTGTCGTCAAGTCGTCGCCGCGGCGACGGCGCGCGCGAAGCGCCAGCGGTGTGGCTCCGAACACCGCAGACATGGTTCTGTTGAACTGACGGAGACTCCCGAAGCCCGATGCAAACGCGATGTCCGTGACGGGGAGATCTGTGTCATCCAGCATCCGGCGCGCGAAGTGGGCACGACTCAATCGAGCGAGTTGATCCGGAGTGATCCCCGCGTAGGTCTGGAACAGATGGCGGAGACGCCGGGCGGAGACGCCGAGACGCGAGGCGAGGTCCGCTCCGCTGTCGACATCGAGGCCACCGTCGAGGATCAGCTGCATACCGAGGCGAACGATGTCATGGTCCCCCGGCTTTCGTGCGCCAGATGTGGACGGTTGCCGGGGTGACGGCGACTCCGAGGCGCGAGAGCCCTGACCGATGAAAACGCCACTGGACCCTGCCCATGCAGGCGCATATCGTGCAACCACTGTCGTCGTCACTCCTGCCGATTGCGGTCAGCTCGTGGGCGCGCACGCGCCTACCCTTAACGACGAAGCAGGGCAGGGAAACGCATCGGAGCGGACCCGTCTGTGCCTGGTGCGCCGGAGGATGGCGCAGCGGTGGCTACTCGCTCGATGCAGTCAGGTGATCGGGCAGCCCGAACGCGCTGAAGATGGTCGCGTCGAGGAAGAAGTGGAGGCCCGAAATCGCAGGCCCGGAGATCTCTATCACCAGCAGTGCCCATGGGTGGAAGCCGCCGTGACCGTCGGGCTTGTACTGCCCGTAGGCTGCGCGACCGTTCGCTCTTGTGGGGAGCAGGCGTGAGCCGCGGCAATCTCCGCCGGGTCCGAGCATCCAGCGTGCGATTTCGGCCGTGCCCTGCAGCCACATCGGATATGGCGGCATTGACATGACCGCGTCTTCGTGCAGCAGCGAAACCAGCGCCGTGAGGTCGTAGCGCTCGAATGCAGCCACATAGTTCGCGAGGAGCCGTCGTTCTGTGGCACCAAGGACGCCTGGATCGGGCTCACCGAGGTCGCAGCTCGCCAGTGTGGCGCGTGCGCGCTGATGAGCACTGCGCACCGCCGCGACAGAGGTCTCAAGCATCTGGGCCACCTCTGACGAGCGCAGGCGAACAACGTCGCGGAGCAACAGCACTGCGCGCTGGCGTGCCGGCAGGTGCTGGAGCGCAGCCACGAAGGCGAGGCGGATCGTCTCGCGTTCCACGACGACATCGGCGGGATCCTGGATCAGGTCCATTCGCGCATCGGGGAACGGCAGCAGCCAGAGTCGTTCAGCCTGGGGCGAGCGGAGCATCGCCTCGTCGACGGTTGACGCCGGCTCGAGCGCCATCGGCCAGTCTCTGCGCTTGCGTCCCCGCAAGACATCGATACACACGTTCGTTGCGATCTTGTACAGCCACCAGCGTGTCGTGCTCCTGCCCTGAAAAGCATTCGCAGAACGCCAGGCCCGAAGCATCGTCTCCTGCGCCGCATCGTCCGCATCGAAGACTGACCCCAGCATGCGGTAGCAATACGCGGTGATCTCGCCGAGGTACGGCTCGAGCTCAAGCGCCGAGCGGTCAGCGGTATCGACCAATGCTGCGTTGCCAACCATGCCAATTACTCCCCTGGGCTGAGGTCAGCGCCGGCCTTCCCCCACTGCTGCGCGTTCAGCGACGGTCCATTGTCCTGCCACTCGCGCACCCCCATGATGCCACGACTCCGTACTGCATGAAACGGCCTGCTTTCAGGACGAGCGTGGAGACACAAGCCCTGTCTCATAAGCAAAGACGACGACCTGAGCGCGGTCGCGCGCGTCGATCTTGGACATCGCGCGCGAGACGTGCGTGCGTGCCGTCGCCGGGCTGATCACCAGGCGCTCGCCGATCTCGTCGTTGTTGAGGCCGGCGGCGACCAGGGCAACGACCTCACGTTCGCGTTCGGTCAACTCAGCGAGCAGCGCCGCGCGAGGAGCAGCCGGCGCCGGTCGACTCGCGAAGGCCTCGACCAGGCGGCGCGTGATGCGCGGCGAAAGCAACGAATCGCCTGCGGCCACAACGCGTATCGCGTGCAGAATCTCAGCGGTGTCGGCATCCTTCAGCAGGAATCCGCTTGCGCCGGCGCGGAGTGCCTCGAACACATACTCGTCGATCTCGAAGGTCGTGAGGATCAGGACGCGCACCGAGGCCAGCTGCGCATCCGCGGCGATGCGACGCGAGGCTTCGAGGCCATCGAGCACCGGCATGCGGATATCCATGATCACGACGTCGGGATGCTTGTCGCGAACGACACGCAACGCCTCCTCACCATCAGCGGCTTCACCCACAAGGTCCATGTCGGGTTCGTTGTCCAGCAAGGCGCGGAGACCGACTCGGATGAGCTCCTGATCGTCGGCGAGGACGACGCGGACCGTCACGCGGGATGCAGCGGGAGGGCTGCCCAGACACGGAAGCCACCGCCTGTCCGGTTCCCTGCGGAGAAGGTGCCGCCGAGTGCTCCGGCACGGTCCCGCATTCCGGCGATGCCGTCACCCGGTGACGCACCGTTATGCATCCCCGGGCCACGGTCGACGACCTCGACCTCGACCTGATCAGCGCCGACTCTCGCGCTGACGTTCGTCTCCGCATTGGCCGCGTGGCGCACGACATTCGTGAGTGATTCCTGCACGATGCGGTACGCCGCCGAGCCCACGAAGTCGGGGACTCCGGAAGCATCGCCGTCAACGTCGAGATGCACGGGCATCCCTGCTTCGCGCATGCGCGCCACCAGACTCGGCAGTGCGTCCAGCCCCGGTGTTGGCGCTCGCTCCACCAACCCGTCGCCGCTGCCGCGAAGCAATGCAAGCTCATCTCGCAGTTCGGACAGCGCCTGCTTGCTGACCTGTCGGATCGCTGTGATGGCTGCGCGCACCTGTTCCGGCCGGCTTTCAAGAAGGTGTTCGGCGACACCGGCCTGCAGGCTGATCACCGCAAGGCTGTGTCCGACGACATCGTGCATCTCGCGCGCGATCTCCAGTCGCTCCTCGGCCATCCGCCTGCGCGCCTCCTCTTCGCGGCTGCGCTGCGCCCATTCGGCGCGCGCCTCGGTCTCCGCGACAAATCGCCGGCGGATGACGAGTCCCGCAGCAAACGCGAAGGTGAGCGCGGCCCAGCTGGCGGCGAAGATCCCGACGGCCCACGACCATCCGTTCCCGCTCCCATGGGCGACGGTGATGGCCGCGCCACCGATGACGGCTGCCGGGATCCATATCGCCGGTCGCGTTCCTGCAACCACCAGCAGAAGGAGGATGAATGGAATCACGACCAGTGGCCCCGGCGCGTGTCCGGTTCCCAGATAGAGACAGATGAGCGCCACCGTGAGCCCGTAGGCGACGAGGAGCTGGTGACGGAGCGCGGTGATCACCGGTTCAATCTAGGCCAAGTGCACGGCTGACGCATCTGGCGAGGCGCGTAGACCGGCTACGTCACAGGGCGTAGTCCGAGTGCCGCCCACGGGATGACGACGTGTGCGGGTCGGCCCACTGAGCATGAGCAGCGTTGGAATCACTCAGGCTCATGGGGTATCGCACATGGTTGACACGATGACGCGGCGGAACGGCACGCTCCCCTGGAAGGCCGCCGTCGCCGGCGGGGTGCTTCTCTTGGACGGGCTCACCTTCCTCTTCTTCGGCTCACTGCACGCCGGAATGCATCTTCTCGGTACGTTGGAGCCATCGATCCTTCCGGCGGCAGTCGTTGAGTCCGTGTGCTGCGTGCTGACGATCGGCGCCAGTGTTGCGGTGTTCACCCGTCGTGTCTGGGCGTGGCGAGCCACGGTGTGGGCGCAGTCGGTGTCCGCCGCCGGAGTGCTGCTTGGGATCGTTTCACAGCTCCGGAGCGGCGGCGGCACGCAGCTGAACTTCGTCTACCACCGCGTCATCCTCAGCGTGCTGCTCATCGGATTGATCTACGTGCTCACGCCCTCCGTTCGGCGCGCGCTGTGATGCGAGTCATCGAGAACCCTGTCAGTGGCGAGCGCATCGTCATTCGTCGCAGCGCTCGCGACACGGACGGCGCATTGCTGAGCTTCGATCTCTTCCTCCCCCCGGGCAAACACGTTCCCGCCGGTCATGCGCATCCGGGTCAGGAGGAGCAGTTCACCGTGCTCGCAGGGGAGATGCAGTTCCGCATCGGACGCCGTCACCTCGTCGCAGGGCCCGGAGACATCGTGCGTGTCCCACAAGGAACATCGCACTGGTTCGGCAACCGATCGTCGGAGACCGTGCACGCATATGTCGAGGCACGCCCTGCGCTGCGTCTCGAGGAGCTCTTTGTCGCGAGCGAGGCGATGCAGTGCCGTACGGTCGCCGGCAGACGGATCCCTCACCTCACCGCGCTCGCGGCTGCGCTGCTGGACCATCAATCGGAGATCCGAGCGCCGCTCATTCCCATGTGGCTGTTCCGTGCGATGCTGGCCGTCCCGGCATGGCTCGGACGCCGCAGCTCACGATACCGGCGGGTCGCATGCGCGCCGCCATCCTGAGCTGCGCACTCGTGGCTGCGGTGACACCCGTTCTCGCAGAGGTCCGCATCAGGCGGGCCAAGCACCCGCTGACGGAAGCGTGGCGACCGGACACCGGTGGCGGCGCGCGGTCTCACCATGCTGGGCATCAGCTTTCGGCCCCTCCAGGCGCAGACTTTCGAGCTCGAACCTCGCGCAGCCCTCGATGCGCTGCTCTCGTATGGATTCGACGTGATCCGTCTCGCAGCGTACTGGGACCGGATCGAGCGGCATCGAGGCGAATTCGACTTCTCGGACCTCGATTGGCAAGTCGATGCCGCGGTGCGCACCGGCAGGCAGATCGTCCTGTGCGTCGGAGCCGTCAAAGCCTTTGGCTACCCGGAGTATTTCGTGCCGGAGCATCAGCTTTGCGAACCGATTCGCGAGCACACGCTCGTGAGTCCGCGGTCACATCCCGCATTGCTCGAGGCGTCAATCGGGTTCGTGACGCGCGTCGTCGAGCGCTATCGGACCTGCCCGAACGTCATTGCGTGGCAAGTCGAACATGAGGCTGTCGACCCGCTCGGACTCGAGCACTCGTGGCGGCTGAGCACAGCATTCGTCGAGACGGAAATAGCGGCCGTCCGATCCGAGGACCCAGACCGGGCCATCCTGCTCAATGGATTTCTTCCATCGTCGGCAGCTGTGGGACATGCAGCAGCGCTGGCGCACTCGCGGACAGGGCGACTCACTCGCACTGGCGACGCGGCTCGCAGACGTCATCGGCATCGACTACTACCCACGCCACGCCGTCCTGGGCGTGGGACCCGTGACCGCATACCTGGACGGCCACGCGAGCCCCCGGCCTCGGCGGCGGGCTGCGCGTCTGCTCCACGGGTCTCTTGCGCGACACCAGCGCGTCTTCATCACCGAGGGGCAGAGCGAGCCGTGGGAGACGGCGACGACGCCACCGAGCCCGCAGGTATCGGGCATGTGGAGCTGTTTGCCTGAGCATGTCATCGGCAACTACAACCGCTGTATCCACTGGTCTCAGAGCAGCGGGGTCACACTCGGCGCGTATCTCTTCTGGGGCGCGGAGTATTGGCTCCGACGCCAGCGCTCCGGTGACCAGCGCTACCTCAAGGCATTCGCCCGGGTGCTCGAGCGTGCATGAGCGGCGCGGTGGAGTGGAGGTGCACGACCTCGTCAAGCGGTATCGGGGCGCGGGCCATGATGCGCTGAGCGACGTGTCCTTCGAGGTGACCGAAGGGCAATCGCTCTGCCTGGTCGGTCCCAACGGTGCCGGGAAGTCCACGATCCTGTCGATTCTGGCAACAACACTGGCGCCCACCTCCGGGTCGGTGCGCGTCATGGGATATAACGTTTTCACCGAGCAGGCGCTCGTGCGGCGAGAGCTCGGCGTCCTGTTCCAGCAGCCATCGCTCGATCTCAACCTGAGTACCGAGGCGAACCTCCGGATGCACGCGATTCTCTACGGGATGTACCCGTGGCGGCCGGCATATCGCCTGATGGCCGCGGAGTACCGGCGTTGCGTTGGAGCTTTCTGCGAGGTGTTCGGGCTGTCCGAAGACATGCACCGCCCAGTGCGTGCGCTCTCTGGGGGCATGCGGCGGCGGGTGGAGATCATTCGTGCGCTGTTCCACGAACCGCACGTACTCATCCTCGACGAGCCGACGTCCGGTCTCGACGCCGCTACGCGACAGATCTTCTGGAGCCTCCTGGAGCGCACGCGGAGGGACCGGAGCATGACGGTCGTCTTCACGACGCATCTCCATCAGGAGGATGGCCACGCTGACACGGTGCTCGCGGTGAGCAGCGGCGCCATCACAACATCCCGATGACTCTGGTCATGGATCGCATCGTCCGGAGGCCCGCACGAAAGGGCTCCGAAGTATCGGCCCTGCTCAGCATCGCGCAGCGCGACATCAGCAAGTTTCTCCACGATCGCGCGCGCCTCGCTGTGAGCCTCGCGTTTCCGCTGATCGTCATCGCCGGTCTGGGTGGTGTGCTCGGGCCGGTCCTCTCGCGCGTTCCCGGGCTCGACGCCATGACGTTTGCTTTCACCGGTGTGCTCGCGGCAACGCTGTTCCAGTCCGCGGCGATGGGCATGATCTCGCTCATCGAGGATCGCGAGACGGACTTCTCGAGAGAGATGTTCGTGTCTCCCGTGCGTCGCATCACCATCGTCGCCGGGAAGGTTGTGGGTGAGTCAGTCATCGCGCTCTGCCAGGGAGCAGCCGTCGTGGTCGTCGCGCCGCTCCTCGGCATTCGCCCCAGCGCGATGCAACTCGTCGCGCTTCTGCCGGCGGCGATCGCCTGCTGCCTGTGCGGCGCTGCCTTCGGGCTCGTGACACTCGTGGCGCTGCCCAGCCGGCGCACGGCACAGCACGTCTTCTCCTTCCTGATCCTGCCCCAGTTCGCACTGAGTGGTGTCCTCGCTCCGCTCCACGGCCTGTCACCGCTGCTCAACGTTCTGGCTGATGTGATGCCGCTCCGCTACGCAGCGGACCTGATGCGCGTGGCCTTCTACGCCGGCACGCCCAACTACGCAGCGTCCGTCAACGGGAATCCTGCGATCGACCTGCTCGTGGTGAGCGACTTCACCTGCGCGTGCCTGGCAGTTGGCTCGGTCGTGTTCGCGCGTTCAGAGCGAAGCCGCTGACGCCCAGGCTGGCTTCAGTCGCTTGACTATCAAGAAACTTGTCGATATCCTTGGACGCCATGGATACCGATATCGACCTGACCGAATTCCCCACGCCGGCATTGATGCGATCAGCCCGAGGCGTCTACGCCCAGGCGATCAGGGCTGAGCTCCACGCCATCGGAATCGACGACCTGCCCAAGAACGGCGCCGTTGTCCTTGCAGGTATCGGCACCGCCGGAGGCCCAACGCCGGATCTCCCGTCCGAGCTTGGCGTGACGAAGCAGGCCGTGAGCCTGCTCATCGACACCCTCGTGCATCGCGGATACATCGAACGCGGTCCCAATCATGATGACCGGCGCCGGGTGCAACTGAAGTTGACGGACCGCGGGCAGGAGGTCATGGATGCGGTGGAGCGGGCCGTCGATGCGATCGACCACCGTCTCGAGGAGCGCGTGTCGCACGAACAGGTCGACGCCATGCGCGCAGGGCTCATCGCGCTGACGCAGATCAAGACCACCGACAGAACAGATGGCACGGCCCGTCCGCGCCCAACACGCGAGCTGCGCCAGTTCAGCCCCATCTTTCCCGTGCGGGATCTGCCGGCAGCGCTGGCGCACTACACATCGTTGGGGTTCAAAACCCTCGCGTACGATGCGGACTACGGATTCGCGGACCGTGACGGTGTCGGCCTCCACCTCGCAGCCCATTCGCACCACGACCCGGCACACGAAGGAGCATCCGTGTACCTCTATGTTCGTGACGCCGACGCACTCCATGCTGCGTGGAGCCAGCCCGGTATCGGCGGCCGCACCGGTCCCGTGCAACCCACGCCGTACAAACTGCGCGAAGGCTTCCACATCGATCCCGACGGGAATCTGATCCGTTTCGGCTCTCCGATTGAGGAAGAACGATGAGCAGGGTGCTTGCACTGATCACCACGTCCGTCGACGGATACATCACCGGGCCTAATGACGGACCGGGCTGTGGCCTCGGCGAAGGTGGCGAGCGCCTGCACTCCTGGGTGTTCGGCGGCACATGGCACTACGACACGGGGCCACGCGGACAGATGCTCCCGGATGATCAGGCCTGGTTCGACAAGAAGGCGGCGACCATGGGGGCCGTCATCGGAGGCCGCGGCACGTACGAGGCGGCGGACCACTGGGGCGACAAGAACCCGTGGTCTGTCCCGTTCTTCATCGTCACCCACCGGCCGGAGGAAGAACCGCAGGGACACGGGTTCACCTTCGTCGGGAGCATTGCGGACGCTGCGGCGCGAGCCCGCGCAGCCGCCGGCGAGAAGGACGTTCACGTCATGGGTGGCGCCGACACCATCCGGCAGTTCCTCGACGCCGGGCTCGTCGACGACCTCACGATCATCATCGCGCCGCTCACACTCGGCGCCGGGAAGCGTCTGTTCGACGGATTCGCACGCTCGATCGAGCTCGAGCAGATCGGCGTCCGTCAGTCGCAGTTCGCGACGTTCATCGACTACCGGATCAAGCAGAGCGGTGCTGCGTGACAAGCGGTGTGTGATGGAGTTCAGCCGGGAGCTACGCGACAAGGTCGCTGAGGGCGGCATCACGGTCTCGTTTCGACTGTGGCAGCGGCCACAGGTGCGAGTCGGTGGCGTGTATGCGGTTCGCGGTGCCCGGATCCATGGTGGACGCCGTCGACCTGCTCCCGTTCTACGCCATCAGTGACGAGGACGTGCGTCGCGCTGGCGAGACCGATCGCGAGACGCTCCGCCACCGCGCGGCCCATGCAGGCCCGATTCGTGACGACACGGTCCTCTACCGGATCGAGTTTCATGTGCTGTGAGCTGGGGCGGGCCTTGAGGTCGCGAGTACAGAGCGGGAGAATATGGCCACCATGAGCTCGCGAACGGCAGCACCTCCCATTCGGTTTGACGCACCCCTGGACACGATCGACAAGTGGACGATCGTGCGCTTGCCCGAGAAGGCGAGCGCGAAACTGCCATCGCGCGGGCAGGTCGCTGTCGAGGGAACCATCAACGGTCATGACTTCCAGACGGTGGTGGAGCCCGACGGCGCGTCGGGTCACTGGATACGGGTCGATCGCAAGCTGCAACGATCGGCTGCGTTGCACGCGGGTGACAGCGCGACCTTCGAGCTCGAGCCACGCAAGGAGTGGCCGGAACCAGCCGTGCCCCAGGACCTCGAGGCGGCGCTTGCTGCTGCGCCTCAGAAGATCCGGGACCTCTGGGAAACCATCACCCCGATGGCGCGGTGGGAATGGGTGCGATGGGTCAACGCAACTGCGAACCCCGACACCCGCAAACGTCGTGTCGAAGTGACCATCTCGAAAATGCAGAGCGGGAAGCGACGGCCATGCTGTTTCAACCTTGCCGGTTGCACCGATCCCAACCTGTCGAAGAACGGCCGGCTGGTTGAGTCAGCGTAGTTGGATCCCACGCCGCCGATGAGACAATCGCTTCCCAATCGGCATGCGGCGAAAGCGGCGGCAGGATGGCAGGGAATGGCATGCACAAACGCCAATTCGATCAGGCACCATTGCGCTGCGGCATGTTCATGGAGGCGAGTGCCCTTGGGATTCTTGTTCTGACGGCGCCGGGGGGCCGGTGCGCCGTCCTGATCAATGAGGGGTGCGAGGTCAGTTGATCGCGCGCCTCCGTTCGAGACCTTGGCCTCGGCACACCGTGTCGAGCAACGTTATAGGGGGACTTCGTGACAATGTTTTCCATGCCAAAACGCATGACGGGCCTGCTTTCAGGATCGGGCCTGCTTGCCGCAATGCTGCTGACGGTCGGCGGCTCGGGTGCGGCAGCGGTCACCGCCGCTGGCGTCGCGCCGGTTCCGCTGGCGCGGCTGCTCAGCACCCACACATTTGGAGCGCCGCCGACCACCGCCGACTGCGAGGCGCAGATCGGTATCGCCTGCTACTCGCCGGCGCAGTTCCAGAAGGCGTACAACCTGGGACCGCTCTACAAGAAGGGCTTCACCGGCAAGGGCGAGACCATCGTCATCGTCAACTCGTACGGCTTCCAGGGCATCGGCCAGGAGCTGGCGAGGTTTGACAAGGCCTTCAACCTTCCCGCGCCGCCCAACTTCACGATCCTGCAGCCGGAGGGACCGATTCCTCCGTTCAACGCCACCAAGCGTCCGATGATGGTCGGCTGGGCGCAGGAGACGTCGCTGGACGTCGAGTACTCGCATGCGATCGCGCCGGACGCCAATATCCTGCTCGTCGAGACCCCGGTTGCCGAGACGCTCGGTGTCACCGGGTTCCCGCAGATCATTGCAGCCGAGAACTACGTGATCGATCACCACCTCGGTGACGTCATCACGCAGAGCTTCGCGGCGCCGGAGCCGACCTTTGCGAACGCCGCACAGATCGAGCACCTGCGCAGCGCCTACAAGAACGCCGCTGCCAACGGCGTCACCGTGCTTGCAGCATCGGGCGACGCAGGGTCGACCGGCGCCAAGACCTTGAGCGCACAGGGCTTCGCGGAAACCTACTTCCTGCACCGCGTGGCAGAGTGGCCCGCTGATGACCCGCTGGTCACCGGTGTCGGCGGACTCGAGCTCTTCCTGGACGCCAAGGGCAATCCCACCCAGCCACCGGCTGTGTGGAATGACACCGCTCTCTTCGGCTCGCCGGCAGCCGGCAGTGGAGGCCTCTCCACCGTCTTCTCGCGGCCGTCGTACCAGAACAGCGTCAAGTCGGTCGTCGGCTCGTCGCGCGGTTTCCCGGACATCTCGATGAGCGCGGCCGTCAACGGCGCGGCAATCGTGTACCTGAACGCCAACGCGGCCCAGGGACCGGGCGGCTTCTACCTCATCGGCGGCACCAGCGAGGCATCGCCTGAGTTCTCGGGCATCATCGCCATCGCTGACCAGATGGCTGGTCACGGCCTCGGCCTGATCAACCCCGCGCTGTACTCGATGGAAGCGGCAGGCGATCCCGGGATCGTCGACGTGACCAACGGGACCAACACCGTCACCTTCCCGCAGAACGGCTCCAACCACACCGTGCGTGGCTGGTCGGCTGTGAGCGGCTATGACCTCTCGAGTGGCGTCGGCACCGTGAACGCCGCCCTCTTCGTTCCGGAACTCGTCAAGGCGGTTGGCTAAACCGCAGTAGACGGCCGTCGCGCCAGGCTCTCCGGGCCGTTGTTATCGGGCCTCGGAGAGCACTGGCCGGCGGTGACGCCGTGCGCGACATCGACTTACGCCGGTGGCGGCCCTTGCGACGACGATCCGCGCGCCCGGCCTGTCGCTGAACGCATCGCCATGAAGCACGCAAACGAGATCAACGGCACGAGCAGATACCAGCCTGAGAACAGGGCGATCAAGACGCTGAACGCGCACGACACGATCGCGGCCGCGCGGCCGGTGCCGCGCAGGATGCGAACCGCAGCGGCGGTGGCAGCGACATACACGGCGATGAAGCACGCCGACGTGGCTCGCACGAGCTCATCAGCGTTCGCGTAGCCCGCTACGAGCGCGACGAGCAGCAACACACCGAACACGAATACAACGAGCAGCGGTCGCCGCGGGATGCTGCGGTGTGTCTCTCTGCCGAGCCACGACGGGAGTGATCCCGACACGGCCAGGCTCGCGGCGAGCTTGGATGCGCCGCCCATGTAGACGTTCATCGTCCCCATCGTCAGCGCAACGGCGAGCACGGCCGTCGCATCGCGCCCCGAGGTACCGAATCCCACGGCGATGAGATCCGCGAGGGGCACCTTGGATGCGGAGTTGGCGTTGACACCAACTGTCGCCACCGCGAGACCGATGTACAGGACAACAACAGTCCCGAGTGCAATTGCCATGGCGCGGGGAAGCTGCGTGGCCGGATGCTCGAATTCGCCCGCCAGTTGCGCGACTGCCTCCAGGCCGAGAAACAGCCACACGAGGATGTTCGCGGCAGTGCCGATCGCGAGCAGGCCGTGCGGGGCGAATGGCGTCCAGTTGCGTGTTGCCCGTGTCGGTAGCGCGACCGCGAGTGCAATAGCGATCACGAGCGTGAGCACGCTGGCGAGGACGAGTTGGAGTCGTGACGAGAGGCGCAACCCGGCGACGTTCGCGCCAAGCACCACAACGAAGATGCCGAGTCCGACCGTTGCCGCAACTGCAGTGCCCGACGTGGTGAGGTCCGCCACATAGAATCCGCCGATCAAGGACACCGCCGGCGCTCCGATGAGCACCGCGGTCAGGAACCATCCACCAGTCGTCGCGCCTGCCGCAGCCCCGAATGCGTTCTCGACGTACGCGGCCACGCCACCGGCGACGGGGAAACGCACACCGAGTGCCGCGAAGGTCACCGCGAGTGGGAGTGAGAGCAGCACGAGCAGCGCCCATCCGATGACCGAGGCGGGACCTGCGGCCTGCACTGCGAGCGCTGGAACAAGCAGCACGCCCGGACCGATGAGTGCGCCGACGTACAGCGCGGCACCGCGCCACACGCCGAGCGTTCCGCGTTGTGCGCTCACCTCGCGATGCTAAATCGTTGGCGAACGAACTCGGCTGTTGTGCTTGGGGATTCCAGATGCTCCGAGCGATCGACGTCCCTACACCCGAGCGCGAAGCCACGCAACGATCGCATTCACTATCTCGGTGTCCAGTGTTGCGTCGGGCGCGTTGTACTTCGATGCCACCTCGCCTTGCTCGAGTTCCGCACGCGGAAGTGGTTCGTGCTTCAGCACGTGATTGGCATCCTCGGGGAAGAGGAAGGTGATGTCGCTCCGACCTTCCGCGGCTTGCTCGAGTGGCTCACCGTCGAGATACCAGTCAACCTGCAGATCTTTCTTGCCAATGACGATGAGGACTGGCACGCGGACATCCTTGAGCGGCGCTGCCGCATCGGCGGTCCACAACTCGCGGGCGAAGGGCAGATTGGCGGGGGTCTCCAGCGCCGAGACAAGCATGCGCACGCCCTCGGGGAGCGCGGGATCTGGCGCTGCGGGCTCGCCCGCAAGAAATCTCGCGACGGCGGCGTCATAGAGGTCGAGCAGGTGCTCGCCGTTGGGGATGCCCTGCGCTTGAGCGGCAAGCTGCGACCGGGCGACAACACCCACGGCACGGCCGGGAGGCCCGGTCAGCACCAGGCCTGCGAGGGGGATTGCCGGGTCGTGCACCTCGTAGTTGAGTGCGTGGAGTGTTCCCTCGCTGTTGCCGAGGGCGAAGATGCGGTCGCGACGCACATCGTGCTGTTCTGCAAGCGCGCGCACCGCCCCAGCGAGCTCGTCGACGTGGCTCTGCATGCTGATGGCGCCGATGAGCAGCGGGATCGTCTCGCGCACATGCGGTCCTGAGGCCCGCTTGTCATATCGGAGCGAGGCGAAACCCGCTCGGGCCAACGTCTCTGCGAGCAAGCGTGCGCTGCCATTCGTTCCTGGCAGGAGCGGCGAGTTCCAGTCGCGGTCCGTCGGACCGCTGCCTGCCACCATCACGACTCCCGGGAACGGACCATCGCCGGCTGGGCGCACGAAGGTGCCGTACATCGTGGTGGGTCCCAGCGTCCAGCTGACCTCCACGCTCTGCCCGAACGGCTCGCTCTCAGTCATCGTCGAAATCCTTCCACATCGGAGCTTGGGCGCTCAACGAGCATGCGCCGAGCGGTGCGTTCGGTCGGATTTGCCGAAGGAGAGCACGAGCAGCTAGCATCTCCCGTGCTGCCGCAAGCGTGGCAGACCGTTAGAAGAGAGAGAAGTCCAGGAGGGGCTCTGATGGGATTGAGTCGTCGGTCTCAACTCAGCGTCGGGGTGGCTGCATCGCTCGCGATCGCCGGCCTCGTCAGCGCCAACGTGGCAACAGTTGCAGGTGCGCACCTTGCGGAGGGCCATGCCGCCCAGCTGGCTGGGAGCGCCCGCCCGATTGTCGCGCCACCGCTGGGTCGCGCGAAGCCGGCCGCGTCGGCTCCGGACGTCGCTGCCGCAGGGAAATCACCCTGGACGCCGCTGAAGAACAAGGCGCCGTTCGGCACTCCGGGGACGATGCTGCTGGAGAGCGACGGCACAGTGCTCGTCCACGACGAGCCGGACAACAACACCACCGGCGGGACGACTGCCTGGTGGAAGCTCACGCCTGACTCGAAGGGCAGCTACGTCGACGGCACGTGGAGCCAGATCGCGTCGATGCCAAAGGGATACTCACCGCTATATTTCGCGTCGGCAATCCTGCCCGACGGCCGCATGATCGTCGAGGGCGGCGAGTACAACGGGGAAAACGCGGTGTGGACGAGCCAGGGTGCCATCTACAACCCGATCACCAACAAGTGGCGGTCGGTCGCGCCCCCAGGAGGGTGGACCAACATCGGAGACGCCCAAAGCGATGTGCTCGCCAACGGCACCTTCATGCTGTCTCAGGCGTGCCAGAACTGCACATCGTCAAGTCCCATCCTGACCTCGGGCTTTGCGCTCTTCAACGCAACCGGCCTGAACTGGTTGGCGCTGCCCGGACAGGGCAAGAACGACCCCACTGACGAAGAGGGCTGGAATCTCGAGCCGAGTGGTCAGCTGCTGACCGTTGACACGTGGCTCACTCCAACCACTGAGCTGTTCACGCCGACCAGCCTCAGCTGGTCGTTCGCGGGGAACACGGTGAAGTCGCCCGTCGACACTCCCGAGGTCGAGATCGGTGCACAGGTCGTAATGCCTGGCGGTAACACGTTCGTCGTGGGTGCCGGGACCTCCTCGGAAGAACCACCCGCCGCGTGCACCACGCACACGCCTGCAGCCACAGCGCTCTACGACTACGCGGCCGCCAAGTGGGTGAAGAGCCCCGCGATCCCGACGATTGATGGCTTGCAGCAGGATGCCACCGATGGTCCGGCGTCGATCCTCCCGGACGGCAATGTGCTGTTCGACACCGGTCCGTGCGTGTACAACGCCCCGCTCGCATTCTTCCTGTACAACGCCGCCTCGAACACCATCAGCTCTGTACCGGACATCGCAAATGCGGCCAACGACTCGCCGTACTACACACGGATGCTGGCGCTCCCGAACGGTCAGGTGCTGTTCAACGATGGCAGCTCCCAGATGCTGGTCTACACAGCGGGCGGAACACCAAATCCGGCGTGGGCACCATCGATCTCATCGATCAGCGCCACTTCCCTGACGCCGGGCAAGACCGCGAGCCTTTCGGGCACGCAGCTCGCCGGACTTTCGCAAGGTGCTGCGTACGGTGACGACGTGCAGGACAACACCAACTTCCCACTGGTGCGGATCACCAACATCAAGACCGGCGTTGTCACGTATGCGCGAACGTTCAACTGGACGTCAGTCTCGATCGCGCCTGGTGCTGCGTCGTCGACCGATTTCACGGTTCCCTCGACAACGCCGGCCGGAGCGAGCACGCTCGTCGTGGTCGCGAACGGCATCGCGTCAGCGCCGGTGGGAGTAACGATCGGCTGAGGAGTCCCTTCTGCGGCTTCCAGATCAGCAGGCCACGGCGCAGCAGTTGCGCTGTGGCCTGCTTCCGTTCGATGACCTGACGGCGTCAGTCAGGGCCGAGACGCTCCGGCAAGGGCGTGTGGCAGAGCTCGGCGCACATCTCGAGGAGTTGGTCTTGACGCGCCACGTCAAGCGCGGAGGGTGCGACTGCGCGGAGTTGCTGGTGATAGAAGTAGCGCCCGGTGACGGTCGCGGCGGGGTCGTCGCTCACGGCAAGCCACGCCTGGGTGACCGCTCCGAGGCTGAGGTCGTCGGGAGCACCGCGACCACCCATCTTTGTGGGAACCCATCCAGGCTCAAGAGCATTCGCAAGCACCGTTGGCCAGTGTCGGGCGACCGCGAACGCGAGCATGACGTCGAGGAGCTTGCTGTCGGCGTAGGCCTGGGAACCGTTCCACGGACGACGGTTCCAGTGCAGGTCTTTCAGGCTTGGGTCGCCGCCTCGATGCATCCCTGAGCTGAGATAGATGAGTCTGTCCGGCGGCGTGATGAGGGCGGTCAGCAGGTAGGGGGCCAGGACATTGATGGCAAAGACGTGCTCGAGCCCGTCGACGGTTTCGATGCGACGCGGCTCGCGGTAGCCGATGCCCACGTTATGGATCACGGCGTCGTATCGGGGACGCGCGTTGGCCTGCTCGGCCACTTCGCGCATGCCGGCGATCGTGGTCACATCTCCTGTCAGGACATCGGCGTTCGGAATCTCTCTCCGCGCGTCCTCGGCTCTGCTCGTGTTGCGGGCATGCAATGTCACCGCATGGCCGTCGCCGGCCAGGAGACGGCCGGCCATGAGACCAAGTCCGTCGGCCGACCCGGTGATCAACACTCGTGCCATGGAACCTCTTCCGTGTTTGTGCCGTTCAGCACGCCGGCGCGCGCACTCCTGTTGAACGACATGCTACCGAGGGTAATAGAGAGGGCCGCCTCCAAAGCGATTCGAAGGCGGCCCGGGCGAGAGGGGAGGAGGTTCTAGGAAATCAGCTGTTAGCGGTCATCATTGCTGCAAGTAACGGGCGAAAATGCTG
Organism: Candidatus Dormiibacterota bacterium; assembly: GCA_963833055.1. Classification (GTDB taxonomy): domain Bacteria; phylum Chloroflexota; class Dormibacteria; order Aeolococcales; family Aeolococcaceae; genus Palsa-851. The sequence goes on from CAWHWM010000020.1 coordinate 480,522, forward strand.
CAAGTGAATCGTCCCACGAGCATTAATGCTGCAAGTAGCGCCCTGGAAGAGCGTAAGCAGCGAGGCTGACGCTCTCAGAGCTCATCGAAAACGTCCCGTCAACGGCCCTGTTGGACAGCCTTTGTGGGTCCCAAGAGGGCCAGCCAGCAGCTTTCGCGTCGCTGTCGGTCAAACGGGGCAAAGGTAACCCGGGTTCCTTCAAGGGCGGCGTCGTCCGCTCGGACCATCAGATCGATCAGCTCGGCCGATCCGCTTCGAGCAGGAATCGGTCGTATCAGTCGCTGTTCACCCTAGGTTCCTTACCTTCATGAACGGCAGTGCACCGTTTCGCAGTTAGATCGCGATTGGTCTCGCCGGGCTGACCGCGCCCAGCGAGACATGTAGCCTCGAGTTATGGCAGTCGTCAAATCACCCTGGACAACTCCAATCACAGAATGTGGTGACAGCCTTCTCCTGAAAGCGCTGCTCTTTGAAACAGAAGAAGAGCTGGAGACTTTAAAGGCAGCGTTTCTTGAAGCCGCAAAAGACCCCGATCGCCTTCCATGGCTGGTAGTGGCCCATCACCTTTTCCACGCGACAATGATGTTCCCTTGGCCCGGCGCGCTCGTGCGCAGGGGTCCGTTTTTGATGACACAGCCGGAGCTGCGCCGGATTACCCAGCCGGGTTTGCGCCGCATTCTTGAAGAAAGTGGTGGCGCTCCTCCAGAGTTTCAGTCTGCATGCGATCTGAGCAGGGATCCAACGATATCCCGCGACGAAATAGCTGCGGCACTCGGCGCTACGGTAGACAGTTGGCTGACATGGGCGGCGATGTACAACTGGGAAGTCGTTGGATCGCCGCGGCAACTCTGTCCAGACGAGAGCCATCACCAATTAGTACACCAAGGCCGACCTGGCTCTTCACTTGCGAAACTCGCTGAGATCCGAGTGGCATGGAGTATGGATCCTCCAACAGATGACCCTCTTCTCAAGGAGCGGCTTCGAAATCGCGGTCGTCCAGAGGAGGTGCCGCAAGCGCGCGCTGCCGATGACTACAGAAGAGCGATAGAAGCAGTAATAGCTGACACCTTGCAAGCGGCGGCACCAACAAGGATGGTTGACGCGGAGAAAAGAATGTGGGCCAGGATAAGGGAGGGTGGAATCGAGCGCTACGTCGGTCCGTACTGGTGGGATGCGGCTACCGCGAACGCCGTTGTGGGCGATGACCGGGGCGATTGGTGGCAGCTTCCCGCACCCGATGTCCGCTGCCATTTCTACTTTGGTATTTCTCCGGCGGCGCCTTCCCTGCCCGCCGTCTGGGCGCGCGAAGACGTGGTTGCCGCTGACAGGAGAGAAGGCGAGTATTCTCCGGATGACCTTGCTCTGGTCGGCGTTGGTGGCGTCGATGATTATGGCGCCGCTCTGTGGCGCGAACGTTCCAGCGGCGAGCTTGTTGGATGGTCCAAGGCATACTCAGTCGGTGAGGTACAGCGGATGATCGAGGCGCGGACTTCCATCGTCATCCGCAACGACCTTGATGAAGTGGCCAAGCTGGACGCCGACATGCGACGGATGCTTCGACACGAACTCACGCTCTGACGTCAGCGAGGTGATGCCCGCCTGATAAGCAGCGCGACTTACGCCTGCTGTCTAAGATACCGAGTCGATAGGGCAATCTCGGAAAGGTAGTGCGGCTGGCCAACACTTGGACGCCAATTTGGTCTTGATAAGCTCGCTCTATGTCCGCCACGACTGAACCTAGACGAATGGCGGCGGGTGATCGAGGACGACAGTTGAGTATCAGCGTCAGCCTTCGGGCAGACGAGCACCCCATATGTTGGCCATTCCGTCGAGATCTGTTTGAAAGAAATATGTGCTCGACCACGCTCGCCGCAATGCGAACGGATCCGCGTCGATCCGCTCGAAGACCATCAGCGCCTCAGGGCGGTGAAGGAGGAGATGGCTCTCATCCCGTGCATATAACTCGTACACGTGAGCGAGCTTCTCCTCTTTCCTAGCGAGGAACTCGCTAATTAACCCTCGCGCGCGGTCAGCATCGCGACCTGGGTACGCCTGTAGAAGCACGTTGATGACGTCTCGAGATGTCTCGTCGCCACCATCTCTCCGGCCGGTGAGCCGGAAGAACTGCCGCTCAAGCGCCTCGATCAACCTACCCTCTGCATACTCCGGGCTCTCCTTGAGAATCACCCGCCCTCTCTCAGCGACATCATCAATGACCTCGGCAAGTGCTGCTAATCGGAAGATACTCCTCCGCTCGTTTGCTTCCGAGAGCACCTCGTAACCCTTATAAAGGAGATCGTGGGAGATTCGCGCAAAGGTGTCCTCCGCTGAAGTACGAATCTGGACCTCGCACGATAGCGATGCGCGCTGAGCACCTTGCACTGCAGGCCAATTGAGGCAGAAGTGTGTTCCCAAATACCCGAGGATGTGGTCGCCGAGTCGCATGACCTTGACATCCGGGGTGGAGACATCAAAGTGATCTTGCATTAGATTGCACAGTTGCTGGCAGCCGTGCTGATACGTGCTTACTAGGCGTAGCCCGACAATATCGTCCATTTCCGTCAAAGGATCGGTGAACTGTTCACGCAGCGCTTTGCGGACGAAGCTATCGGGCTCCTTCACCCGCCCTTCAACATTGACGTCACGAAAGCCGGCCTTCCTCAGCACCGCATGTAGTTCAGCTTGTATTTCCTCCAAGATGGCAATGTATCCCGGGCGGCGCGACTTGAACTCGATGAGTAGCGTGTGTTCAGCCGTCATCGTGGCCGACGGGCCCAGACCTGAGCAAGTGTATCTACAATCTTCAGTTCAGTCCGACCGTCGTCGAGGTCCTTGATGCTCACCATCGAACTCTCCAAGTCGTTGGGATGGAGTTTGACGACGATCCCTGAACCAAAATTCAGCGTGACGCGTTTAACGTCGTTGCGGACCAACGACATATCCTTGGGCGTCTCCCCCGGCTCCAAACCAGCTGCTTCGATTGCAGTCATAAAGCCTGCCTGGTCGTCAGCTCTGAGATGGTCACTCGCGAACTTCATAGGGTCTAACTGAGGTTTGTTGCTTTGTAGGTCTACGATAAGCGCGTTGAAGTAGTCAGCACGTGTCTCCGAGCTCTCTACACATTGATTGAAAAATTTCTCGGATGCTTCGAGGTACCTACGAGTGAGCTCACTTGGGATCTCGGAATACTCGCACCCAAGGAATCGGAGAAAGAACTTTGCGACCTCAGCAGAGTCGTAGGAGTTCTGGTGGTCCGATACTCGCCCCAACAAGATCGCGTCGTCCACCGGCCTATTAGCGGGCGTCATCGTGGTAAGCACTGCCGACTTGTAGACACGCGTGTCCTCATGAAGCAGGAGGTCGTGTAGTACTTCAATGTCAAAAGTTCGCTGGCCAAGCGTTCCACCAAGATGCGCGCGCGCCCCCCTCTTGCGCTCCAACTTCATAATTACGACAGCGGGGTATGAGCCAAGGAAGGCGGACGCGATGGTGAGGAGCCCAGCGGGATTGCTACCGGTTTGCTCGTTGAATAGGCTTCGAGCTAGGGCATGGCTGGTGTCGACAAGGGAGAGGTTGCCGAGCAAGTGCTCTCGGAGTACATTCGGAACGATCGACGCGGGCTCTTGACTGGAGATGACAGCCGCCGATGAGTGAGCCATCGACTTTCTCAGCTGCTCAAGGAAGAAGAGGCGAGTCTGAGGATTCGAAGGGCTCTCTATGTCACTCAGTATTGGCTCTGACCCTTCATTCCGGCGCGGGATCTCGTGGACGATGATGCCAGTCAGCGAAAGAAGCGAAAGATCTGCCTCGATGAAGGGTCTCTCATCTCTCGATTCTTCTATCGGATCATCCACGGCCGTGCCCATGAGATCGCTCGGTCCTCATAATTTGTCGCTGCCTGGTGACGACTTGGAGGCCGCTACTCGCTGTGGTGCTTGCGGGCGAGAGTCGAGGGGGAGACGTGCCGCCATGTTCTATGAGCGACGCTCGGGCGAGAACGATCCACATGTCGAAGTTCTCGGGGTGCCGTCTACTCGACGCTACCGAGGACATCACTCAAACCAGTTGCCCCTTCACAGCGAGGCTGAGCCTCAAGGCTGAGTGTGCCTACGATACACGCTTCTATCTCCTCATAAGGGCGGCGGGTCTGTTTGGAAGATCGACAGGGCCCGTCCCGGGCGCCGCAAAGGTTGCGACGATCGCAGGTACCTACGAGATGCTTAACTGAACCGCCGGCGAGGATAGATCGATGATCACGCCCACGTATGGGGTCCATAGCCGTAAAGGATGTTTATGCCGCGTTGATCCCTTAGGAGTGTTCCCCCACAAGGGCATCCCACACGAACCGGCGTTGGAACGCCGGGACGCGGATACGGCCCTGGAGCACCAACAGCTCGACAGACTGAACAGCGCCTCAACTCGATTCTCGAAGCACAGCTCGCTCTGACGCGGGGTTCCGCCGTCGGCGCATCGAGGTTCGCCGCCACTGGAAACGCCGGCCGCGGCCCAACCGCAGGCATCGAGACCTCGATGCTGAGCGCTACGCAAGCCTGACCATGATCGGAACCGATCCGACGACAGACCCCGGAGCGCCGCATCGGCTTGCAAATCTCACCCGGAACCACACGGTGGCCCTTCGTCCATGGGCTGATCCAAACGCGGAGGTTACAGTTACCGGAGTCTCGCGGAGTCCCGACACCAATACGCATAAGGTCGCGAGTTGGTCTCGGCCCGACGCACTAACCCGCGTACGTGAGCTACTCGCTAGGTCTGACTCACGTCGGAACTGTCGAGCGCCCGCCGGCCCCGGGGTCGAGGAAGCAGTGCGATGGGCCGCGGAGGAGCTGCCTGCCCCGCCGAGTTGCTCGGCGCAGCGTGGGAGCCGTCGAGCTCGCTGAACGCCTGCGCGAAGGCGGCGTAGCCGTTCCAGAGCGGCGAGTTCCGTGCGCCGAAACTGGACCCGTCCGGGTACCGGAGTGACCTCGCTCAGCAGTCCTTGCTGAACAAGCTGGTGGAGGACCGCGTGGACAGCCGACCTGTCTCTCTCCCACGCTGGAAAGTCGGGTTGCATATCGCCCAAGCTGAAGAAGGCCTCAGGAGGCCGCGCGACGATCCACGCCGCGGTCGCAAACCGTACCGGCTTGCCGAAGATCCCTTAATGAGGAATTGCGTATCCATTCGTCTAAGGTCCTAGAATCTAGGATCTAGAATGCTACGCCACAACGCGATCAGACGCCGCAGGACGGTTCGCATCGCTACGGTTGGGTACGCAGGCGTTGCGCTGGATGACCTGATTGCAGTTTTGACCCAGGCGGGGATCAATACCCTGGTGGACGTTCGACAGCTTCCGCTTTCTCGCCGCCCGGGATTCTCGAAAACGCGTCTGAGCTTGGCGCTCCAAGAGTCCGGAATCCGTTACGTCCACCTCAGAGCGCTCGGCAACCCGAAAGAACATCGACGTCGGTACCATGCCGGAGACGTAGCCGCCGGCGCGCGTGGCTACCGCCTCCACATCGTTCGCCACGGTGGTGATGCCATGGGGCAACTCGCGAATGCGGTCGCCTCAAGCGCTTGCTGCCTTCTCTGTGTCGAGGCCGATCCGGATCAATGCCACCGCACAGTCATCACCGACCTACTCCGCAAGGAGATGCCTGCGCTCGTGGTCGAGCATCTTGCTGTGACGCAGTCCGCAATGCGTCGGACGGCTTAGAAGAGCGTCCCCTGACGGGGCATTCCTCGAGGCGGGCGCAGCACGCCGAGGACCAGGAAACTCTTCGGCCAGCGGGCAACATTTCCCGCGATGAACAGCGGCTCGCGGCCTGGATTACAGAACTGATCGAGAAATCGAGCGCGCACCTTCGCATGGGCCTCAGCGTCGGTCGAGACTGCACGACGGACACGTCGGTACAGCGCGCCCAACTCCCAGTCAACAATGCTCTGCGTGTGCGTGGGGCAGCCAATGTCGTGACACTTGTATCGATAGCGCCACTTCCACGGTAGACGTTCCAGCTGATTGGTCGTGCGGTTGAACAGGTTCATCTGATCAAGAGCGGCCTGCTGTGACGCGGTGAACTCCGTCGTAGTTTCCTCGACGAGCAGATCGATCACAGCGGCAGGGGCAAACACGCCCAGCGACGTGCCGTTCTCGTGCTGCCGTCGCTGCAAGTCGCACATCGAACGCAGCATGAGCGGCTCGATAAGCTCCAGCCTGCGGCGCCACGTTCCCTTATCGCTTGTGATGACAGGACCTAGGCGGATCGACCCAGCAATGGGTGTGTAGCTCTCAGGCCGGGGGTCACCTTTTGCCTTGATGACCTCCACCGAGATCCGCTGGTACTTACTGAACTGCTCGGTCAGGGTCAGCGCACGAAAGTCCAGAGGAAAGAGGCGAACCCACCGACGTGGCGGGTCAGCCATGACAGCAGCGACGCATACTGCCTCGCCGCTGTCCGGATGCACGACTGGATAGGCTTTTACGAGGGGGATGATGTCTATGCGGTTCGCAGCCACAGCAAGTTCCTTCTCGCCCTCGTCCGGCGCTCGGCTCGGCTTCGTCCGCCGCGGAACGAGGACCGCTCCTACACCAACTCTAGCGAACCAATGTTCGAGTTGCCAGGTCGAGCCGGCCGAGGCTAGGGGGCATTCCTGATGCGGGCGATTCCACTCAATCGGCTCGCGGCGGGTGGCGGGCAAACGCACGTGAGGCGGCATCCCCGTGGGTGAGCAGCGAGGAAGGTAGGCAACTGAGCGTCTAGAAGAACTCAAGGTACTCCTAGCTGTGCGACCTCAGACGGCGACGCTCTTCTATAAAGGGCCCCGTGTCCATGCGAGTAGGTGTCAGGTTTCGCGGCACGACACGAACCCGCGTGGTCCCGGTCATCGGTCCTCGCGTCCCGCGAGTCTCTAGAATCCCGAGACTGCCCAAAACCAAGACGCGCCGGCTGAGACCGCCAACTCGGCCGTGGTCGGAAGCTCTGCATGCGTTAAGCAGTCATGCTGCCTTGATCACTAGAAATGCGAAGTAACCACACGACCGCATACGTCTCGCTCGAGACCTGGCAGTACAACTCGCCTTTCCTGAAAGCGCAGGGCAAAGCCACAGATCTTGGTCTTCTAGCGAAAGCGCTTATCTACTATGACGCGGTCGTTGTCGAGATCCAAACAGCGAAACAGCTGGACGACGTCGTCAGCTGGGTCGTGCGCACCGGGCACATCAAAGATCTCATCGGACTCATCAACGATGGACACGTTAGGTTTCACAACCATGCGTTCATCACGGCGGCTGTCAATCAAGACGGCATCTACAGCATCTGGAATCTTCAGGAAGAGGATCACTCTCTGGAAGCCTTCATGCGGAACATTGTTCATCGCGCTAGCCTCGCCGGCATCCCAGCGCGTCACAGCAGCGCCCTGATCCGCGCAATCCGGGAACATAGCTCTGTTTCGGTAGCCGACGACTACGGCGCACCCATTGAGGATGCGAGACGGGCGCTTCTTAGCGAGTCACGATGCAATGCGCTAGTGCAAGCGGTCGTCGATGAAGTCTGTGCAAGGAACGGAATCAGGCAACCCCCGACCGTAGAATGTCGGATTTCCTATGACAAGCCAGATCAGTGGACAGTGACCTGGACTCCCGATCTCGCTTGGCTAACACAGCAAGCAGGCAGGAACGTCGAGTACCGAGCTGACATCCCGTTGCTTGGTGAGGCCGTCGCTGATCGAATCATTTGGACGGCGTTCAGTAGCGGTTATGACCTTGTCCTTGGTGACGTGATGACTGCTGTTGTGGGCCGCAAGCTCGTTGAGGCCGGTAGTCGCGCGGCCAAGGTATCGGAGGTACTGCACGAGCTTGAAGTACAGGTCGAGTTTCCCGATATCCGCACCGTCGTCAACGATGATGTGGAAGGCTTCGAGCGAGTGCTGCGAATCCGCGAGCATGCGCAAAGATTTCGACAGTGGCTCCAGGAACGCGGGGATAAGGACGCATCGGCACTCGCCGCCTACTACCACGAGATAGCCGTCGCGTCAGGGATGCGCAGGGCAACAGGAACTACGCTTCAAGTCCTCGGCTGGGGAGCCACGACAGTCGTTGGACCGGTCTTTGACTACCTCACCAAAGGCATGTCAGGAGAGACGTTTCTCGCTTTGAACGTCGGAGCTCCCACGAGCGGCCAAATGATCGCTCAGTTAGGTGCCAGAGTGAAGTCACCCTGGAGGCCCCTGATTTTCGGCAATTGGATCGCGAGAGAGCTCAGGAACAGGAGGGAGGCCTCATCGAAGTAATGATCCCTCCACGAATGGTTCTGCTCCGGATCAAGGCCTGAACGGAGCCCATCATCCCGTTCCCGCGGCTCGCGTAGATCGCGTGGACGGGGAAGTCCATCCATATCGTCGGGCCCTATACCCTCCGGTCCTATACCCTCCGGTACCACGCTCTGCGGTCCTACCTCAGCACTCAATTGGTGGGATTGCGACCCATACGGGCCATCCACCCCTGCGAGATTTCGTCACCACAACAGCCGGCGAAATCCACGATCGAGCAAGTTCACGCCCGACAACGATGCGCTCGCCGGTATTCAGATGCTCGCGCACCCCTCGCGACAGAAGCAGCTGTAGACGCTGTCGAAGCATCCTCATCCCCGGCGACTTCGGGTGATCAGTCACCAAGACTCGTACCGTCGCCTTGGGGATGTGCACTTCGCGGCGGATGGCCATCTGACGCTTGAGGCTCGGTAGCAAGTAGCGCCAGCCGATCTCGACCTGCTCTTCGACCGAGTAGGCGGTCAGATGGATCACTCGAAGCCGGTCCCGCAAGGGCGCCGATATGGCGTACTCGTCGTTGGCCGTTGTCAGGAAGAGTGTGCCGGAAAGATCAAAGTCGACTTCATCAAAATAATGATCCCTCCAGGCGTTGTTCTGCTCCGGATCCAGTAGCGTCAGAAGCGCCGGCACCGCTGACCGCCTCGCATAGTCTGCGACCTTGTCGATCTCGTCGAGCAGAATCAGCAATCCGCTTGCATGGCGATCGCAACTGCGCAGCACTCTGGCGATTACCCCAGGTCTGGACTGCGTGTAGCTTCGATCCGCCCCTACTAGATACAAGTCGTCCACGCCCGCTAGAGGAATGCGCACCAGCTTGCGTCCGAGCACTTGCGCAAGTGTCAAAGCGATGGATGTCTTCCCGGTCCCCGGTGGGCCAACAAGGCAGATGTTCTGGCCACCAACTATCGTCACCCCTTGTCGTCGTCCCCATTCGATCGATGCCAGGTAATCGAGCAGCGTCTCCTTGACAGCATCCATCCCCGCGTGACTGCGATCCATGATCTGCCGCGCCCTGTTGAGATTCACCTGCTTCACTGGCTCTGGGGTCCACTTCACCTCGATCAAGTGACGCACGGCCTCCTCGTCTCGCCCGCCCATCCGGTTCTGCTCGCGCTCTACGGCGCGCCGAACGCGATCCGGTAACTTTGCCTTCTTGACCCGAGCGGAGAGTGACTCGTACTCATCGTCGTCATCTTCATCGGGCTCCCTGTTGAGACCCGGAACGCGGCACAACGCAGCGATGCGTGCGCCGATGGTGGGTTCTGCCAGCACTGCAAGGCGAATCGACTCAAAGCATCGAAACGCGATGCAAATGTTGTCCAGAGCTGAGAAGTCAGTGCGACCGAGCGCCCTGAAACGGGTTCCACCATCAAGATACTTCGCCGCTGCCTGGCGTAAGCGCCTTATCTCTTTGAACTCGTCGTCTGTCGGTGGTGGCTCGCCAAACGGCTCGACGGCGGCGGTTGGGAAGTGTGGCCCGGTGCGCATCGAGACAAGGCGCACTCGCTCGAGCCCAGCGAAGGAGACAGTGATCAGTTGATCATCAATCGCCTCGTCAGTGAGCGATATCTCGCTGAGGACAGCCAGCCGCCGGACGCCTCGGCGTCGCATCACCTCCGGATGCACGACGACAATCCGATTCCCCTGCTCCGGTGCAGCCGCGATCTCGGCAAGGTAGGAATCGCGCTCGATGATCACTCGTACTTTCTCGCCGGGCAGCGGACACGTAGCATTCACGTATCCAGGCAGTTTGCTCATCCCCTCTCGCCCCACTATTCCTGATTACCAGGTGGTGGCTTACCCGATCGCGTGCGCAGGGCCGTATCGGTTCCTAAGACCTTGGCCGCTTGATCCTCGATGTGGAACACAGCAGGCTCCAAAGCGAGCGCTACCTTCTTGCTTAGAGCCAGACGATTGGTTTCGTCGCGCTCGAGTAAGCCGGCGGAAAGGAGGCGCTCATGCGTGGGATGCGCGTCCCGACGACGGTCACCTCGGCGCAATAGCATGTGAAGGCCGCGATGGAACTCGAAGAGAATCTGCGCCTCGCGTAGTTTGAGGCCGTCGCTTGCCGTTGCTTGCCGGGCGAGCCGCCTAATGACGTTCAACGATTCAGCGCGCGCACTTGGGCGCAGTCCCATCTTCACGTTCGACCAATAGAAGTGAATTCCGCGCTCTGAGTTGTGAGCCTCGAGGTAACCCGCAGCTGCCTTGAGCCGGTCGTGGGTCATCTCAAGAGCCTCGGCCGCTGCTCGGTGATGCAGCAGCTTCCCCGCCGAAAGGAGTAGAGCCTCCAGCTGGCGCGCGTCAGCCGCAACCAGATCCTGGTCCACCGTACCGTCGGCTTCTGCCGGCTCGTCAACGGCATCCGGACCATCGACAACGATGTCAGCAATCTTTGCTCCAAGTGCGGCAGCAAGCCGCCCGGCAGTCCGCAGAGTGAGTTGTGCGGAACGACCTTCTTCTGCCGCTCGTACAACGGGCACGGTCACGCCTGCCCTTTCGGCAACGTTCCGTTGCGACAACGGTGCGGTCGTCCGAAGATGGAGAAAGCGTTGGGCGTCGATCATCCGACCAGCCTCACAAGGTGGATGCCCCGCCTCTGACTCCAGTTCCTCCTCGGCACGCTATGGCGATTGAACGCCATGAAGGGTTCACCCGTCAGTTGGGCTAGAAGCGCGAGCTTCGGACGAAACCACCCATCTCGAAGCGTGTCGAGGCTTGAGCCGAGCCAGAGTGGAGATTCCGGAGCGTCCGCGACCTCGCTTCGCCATAGCGCGTAAACCGTCAAGAAGACTGATCCTCCTTCCGGAGGAACCAAGAGTTGGTCGGCAACGCGAAGCATCCAGCCAGACTCCGTCTTGACGAGATCCCGACACTGCATGTTGGTGACTTCATGAAGAATCATTCCCGGTGTCACGAGGACCGTCGCCAGCGCGGGAATCAGCGGCGACCGCTGCCGGATCAGTCGTTGCTTCAATCCCTGTGACCACACGGGGAGGGACTCCGTTCCGCCACGACGTCCCATAACTACTGGCACGTTTAACCTCATGTGCCACCCGGCGGCGAAAGCCCCAGCTTGACACCCACGAAGTCGTGCCACCTGTTCACCTGGTTCAAGCCCCGAGATTTGATCAGTAAGGAAACTGTCGACGTCCTCCTCGTTCGACTCGGTCTTACCCTCAAACCAAGTGCGTCCTGCGCGCGCGCCCGCGCAGTAGGCCATATCCAGTATTGAGGCGACGCGCGCATCTCCAGCTAAGACGTCACTCCGGAAAAACATCCAGTCGCACAGGGGCGCAAGGCCAGTCGGAAGGCTGTCAGTCATCGCCACCCTGGAGCAGCGACTTGACGTCGATCTCAACAAATGGCCACAGGCGCAGGTCGTACTTCTGGTGGCTTCTGAAGTCGTGGGGAACCACGACCAATGTCGCCTCAGCATCCAGGACGATTGCAAACTCTGCAATGGCGTCGAAACACTGGAGCGTCAAGAGGTGGGCTCGAAGAAAGACGATCTCCTTCACTCCGAGTGATCGTGCCCACGCAACCGCGCAAGCCCAGTCATGTGCCGCAGTCACCTTCTCGCCGGCGTATGTCTGATCCTTTCCCATGGCATCGAGCAACAACCGCGCTACGCGAGCGGCACTCTGCGTTCCTGGGGGCACGTCGAGAACCAGCCTCGATGGCCGGCGCGACTGGGTGGCAATGATCGCGTCGCGCAGGGAGCGCTCATCGTCGGCGTCGTATGCCACATACAGCCCGTAGGCGCGCTGCGAGGAGATCAACTGATCTCTCCCGCCATGAGGCTCATGGTCGCGCGGTAAAGGCTCTCGTCGAGAGTCGTGATGTGATGCTTCTCGGCGATATCTTCAGCGATGACGGTGAACTGGCCCAGCCATCGGAAGTTGCCTATCGACGCGTGGGCGACGGCTCTCAGGAGCACAGGTGCCGCACTAGAGAAGAGTGGATGGAAGCCAGGGAGAAATGTCAGTACGTCAGTGGGCGAGAGGGGCTCGAAGTGAACAATGTGAAGCATCCGACTCTTGAGCATTGGCCGCTGATTGATGACTTCAAGCGCGTGGTCGTTTCCAACAAAGAGGAGAGCGAATGCCGCGTCCTCATGGTCGTGAAGGTCCCGCAGGAACTCGAAGTGATTGAGGCTTAGACGCTGGGCCTCGTCGATCACAAGGACCGCAGGCAGGCGGCTCCACAGAACCTCGCGAAGCATTCGCGTGAGGGAGTAGAGGCGATCGTTCTCGAGATCACGAATGCCCGTGAGTTGAGACGCCACGTCCCTCGCGAATGCGGGAAGCGTTGGGTGAGCAGCAGCGGCGAGGTAGATCTGGGGGCGGTCACCGAGCTCATCCAGGAACAGCTTTGCGACAACCGTTTTGCCCAGACCAGGCTTACCGTAGAAGAGGCCGATCCCAGCATTCCTGACAAGGGAATGGGCCGTGGCCTGGGCCTTCTGAAAGATCGGTGTTTTGACCAATCGTCCGACGTCTACTCGCCCCGTGAGCTTCTTGACTACCATCAGTCAGCCACCGGGAAGGACTTGTCGATCCCGCCGAACGCGAGCGCGTCGCTGGCGGCATCTGCCGCCGGGACCGCAGGTTCAGTTTCTCGGGCCGGCCCGACAGTGAGTAGCTCTGGCTCTGATCCGTCGTCCGTCAACGGACCCATCGTGTATCGGTATTGGCGTTTGATCCTCTTGATGGTGCGCTTCGCTTCCTTCAACTGCCGCTCGCGTTCGCCGATGAATTTGTGACGTTCGTCTGGCGTCATCTCGAGCGGCTGCTCGGCCGTGGCAAGGTACTTACCGTGCTCATAGATATAGATCGCACGCTCATCGTTGGGGAAGAATCGAATCTCTAACTCATCACCCTTTCGCGTTGCGATCTCCGGACACGTGAAGTACTTGCTGAACTTGGCAATGCCGTTCTTGGTGACGGTGCGCTTCTCCCCGTCCATCATCATTTGTGTAGCTGTCGCCATGTCGGGCAGGGAGGCCAATACCGTCGCATCGCTTGCCCAAGCCTCAGCAGGCGTACACCCGAGGCTCGAGTGAAGAGTGTTGTTGTACCTATCAACGATGCGTTGGATTAGCGGACGCATCTGGGTGTAGTCGAGCCACCCATCCTCGGCAGTGAACTGCCTTTGGTTGTCTATTGTCTTGGGGCCGTAGGCGTAGCCGGGGAGTCCCTGAAGTTCGAGTTGGATGTCGTGAAACAACCTCTCGACCTTCCCTTTCATGTTCGGACGATACGCAACATGTGGCGTGATGACCGTCCCGATCCTGGCCATCGCTGTCTCGGTATGCTTTGCGAGAAAGTCGCTCCCGTTGTCCACCAGAAGGTTCTCTGGGATTCCGTAAAACTGGTTTCGACCATCGGGATCTGGCGCAACCGCACGTGCGAGCGCGTGGCAGATGGTGCCCGAACACGGTTGGAAGGTAACCTCGTACGATAGGACCACCCGCGTCGCTGCATCCATGACCGGTGTGAGAGCAGGCTTGAGAACGCCCTTGTGCGGATGCGGCGGGATCACATAGATCGGCATCACACAGTGATCCATCATGTAAGTCGCGCCGCGATACGGTGCGTCGATCGCGAGATAGCTCATCGCGAAGTCTCGGACGCCCTTGTCTCCGTGTTGAGCCATCTCGCGACGCACACGCGGGATCTGCCTCAGAATCGCTCGGCGGAGCGTCGACTTGCACGGCGCCGATTCGGCATCGAAGATGCCGAGCTCGATCGCACGCCGGAGCGTCATAGCGACGTTGAAGCCACACTGCATATAAAGACCTTCGAGTGCGTCGTCAACGACGACCTTTCCGCTGCCTTGCGGTCGCCCTAAGGTCTTCGCGGTGTTGCCGTTTCTGACCCATCGCCAAACCGTCGTCGGGTCAACGTCGATGGTCCGCGCGGTTTGGAGAATATGCTGCCAAGTCCACTCCGGCTCTGCCGCAATTAGCCGTTGTAGGCCCGGTAGGACCTGTCGGCGAAGCATCTGCGCCGCACGCCCGGAGATCATCCCGCGTATCTCGAGGAGGACACCTCTAACGGCTCATGCCACGGCCCTGACGCTATCCGGCGCCCGGAGGCATCAAGCGTTGCTGAGAGTCCCGGTGTGCGAAGGAAGCAGACCCGAAGACCATAAAAGGAATGGGCATATTTCGAGTTGGCCGCTTCGAGGTACCGCTTGACTTGCTCCGTTGGTGCCCAGTTGAAGCCTGGCGGAGTACCGCTCTTGACCTCGTCGATGAGAATCCGACCGTCGGGCAACTTCCACATCAAGTCGCAGCGTGAAGTTGCGGTCAACGCGACTTCAGACTCAACAAACTCGAGCTCCGGACTCCAGAAGAAGCGGCCGTACGTCTTGACTTGCGTGACGACCGCAACGGAGATGGCGCGTCGCATGGTCGCGTTGATATCCGTGCTGGCGAGCATTGACTTAACCAACGTTCGGATCTCGTCGATGTCGAACCGACCATCGAGAACGGTCTTAGCCAGGGCGGCGTGGACCTGCGTCCCGATCAACTGGTACAGGCCGGCGTGATTTGTACGTTTGTGCCCAGGGGCGAAACGTCCCCCCGCGCCGGCGGAAGGCGCCAGTTGCCGAGATCGTTCGCGAGCAGCTTCCAAGAGGGAAGCCCCGGGTCCAGATTCATCAGGCACGTGCGACCTTCCGAGATGAAAAACGGGTGCTTGAGGATCGGTGTCAGCCGCCTCAACGCCCCGCCCGCTCCGCTGGATGCTCATCGCGGCTCATCCAAACTGGGGCCCGACGACGGTGATTCAGCCACGTGACGGGTCCTCGGCACGTCGATCCGCCTGATCGCCGACGTCCTACGACGGTGCCGTGGGTCGATCCCGTTGGCCGACCTCATCCCTCTCTCGTGCATAGCAGAGAGCATATAGTGCCACTGACAGTCACTAAAGAGCAACTGCGCGAGATCCGGTAGGCTTCCCTCCCGATGGCGGACGTCGGCTTCGGACCGTTTCTGCGTCAGCTCCGAAGGGCTCGCGATCTCACCGCCAGGCAATTGGCGGAGGCTTCCGGGATCTCTACCTCCTACCTGTTGCGCCTGGAGCGGGGTGAGTCCCCGAACCCTTCCCTGGCTGTCCTTGGCCGGCTGGGCGCCGCCCTCGATGTCAGGCTCGAGGCCCTGGCGAGGGCCGGTGGGGTTGGACCGTCGGCTATCAGTGAGAGTGATGCGGAGGAAGTACTGACCATTCTCCGCACTCTCTCCGCTGAAGACCTTCAGCTGATACGCGATATGGCGTTGCTCTTGCAACGTCGTGATGTAAGGGAGCGGTAACTGGCCGTACGCGCGTATCCAAAGACCATTTAGCGGACGTCGTGACTGGGTACCTCTTGCCGCGGTGCGGCGTTCGTTTGCGTTCATGAACTAACTGCAACACGGCCACCGTCTCCAGCGTAACCCCCCAAAATCGCCCAATTCGGGAATAGCCAACGCTGCCCGCGCCCGTTTACCCGGGACGTTGGACGGCTACCACCGATAGCTCCGCATGGCGGTATCGCGCAAGACATCCTCTAAGAAGAATCAACGTGACCCCTAGCTCAGTGTGTCGCGGGCTGTCGCTCGACACGCGGATCCAACTCCTAGTCCGCAGCGAGCTGCTCCACCGAACCTGAACTGCCGCCCACGCGCATCACACATGCGCTCATTGGAGGTGCAGTCATGACGTCGTTCTAGAAAGTTGCGTAGGTTCCAGAGCACTGGTAACGTCGAAATGTCGATAGACAACAAGGAAGGGTTCGCGTGTGAGGAAATTTTTCACGGCCATATCAGTGCTGGTTCCTATGGTTTTGACCGCTACGTTTGCCGCTATGGTCTGGCTGGTCGCATCCTCCACGGATTCCAGCGCATGGATCTGGGCTGTCGTCATCGTGGTCTTGATCTACGCATGCGCAGCATCCTCGACACGGAGGCGAACCCTCATTGGCTACGACGCGGGTTGTGTAATAGCGATCGCTTTAGGTGTTGGCCAATACGCGTTGGTTGCGGTGCCAACCACAAATCGGGCTGAGGCTGCAGCCATGACAACGACGTGCGCTCCTGCCCATGTCAGTCCCAATTGCTCGGTCGTCGGGAGAATCGTCGGCGTCAATGTTTCGCACCCGGTCGATGGGCAACCAATAGAGAGCGTGAGGGTGACCACTCCGATCGTGGCAACACCTGTGCAGGCCGTCGAGGTGAGTTCAACGACTGCCGACCTGGAGACCGGTGATCTCGTGCGGATTCGGATGGTCCGTGATGTCGTTGTTGAAATGAACCATGGCAACTCGACAGAGTTCTCGGCTACGACCGACAACTCAGCCGGCGTGTTTGGATCGGGAGATGCAGACCCGCTAGATTCGGAACAGGCAGCGTGGAAGGGGATCGTCATCGGCTACTTTGCGCTTATCTCCCTGCTCTCCCCGATTAACTGCGGGCTCCTTTTTCGGATTCATCCCCGTCAAGGTCGTCACCTTTTTGTTCAGCACCATCCACTTGCTCAGTGATCAAAGCCGGGGGCAGAAGTGATGGAGCGATCAACCGCGCGCGCGAGCTTCTCGATATCGGACGCGAACGCTCTCCCCGTCAGCTCAAGCTGATCCCGCGTGTATCTCGCCGTTGCGGGAATGGCTGCGGAGGCTTCCCACGTCCAACCCAGCGGTCCGTCGTTGTCCTCCCACAGGGCGAGCAGAGCATGACGGGCGAGGAGCGCAGTACCTAGGAGTTGCACTTCAATGTCCTCGCCAGGTGCATGGAAGTCGAGGGCACCATAGTGGCTGCGGATGGCTGGTGTAGTAAGACGGACTCGATGCATCCGTTCTTCGATTCCCCATAAACATCGCTCGTTGTCTGCTTGTATCGCTAGGCCCGAGACGCACAGCGTCTGGCGTTGCTCGTCCAACTCGGCGTAGAAGAGTCCGTCGGCGTGAGCCGGCAGCGTGAGCGCTGTCAGCTCGATAGCCGAGAAGACTTGCCAATCCGTCGTGGATTCAGGCGCTCGCCAACCAAAGAGCTCCAGCCGGGGCCTCCGGAACGTGTTTGGGCGATCAGGTTCACTCTCCAATTCAGGAAGAAGAACGCGGGCACTGCCGCGGGCCTGCAGCGATTCACGCACGTATTGCGGCCATGCCGAACGTGCCAGTCGGGCAAAGAGTGGAATCACCGGCAGCGCCTCGAGTTCGCGCAGCAATTGCGGATCCGTTGCTTCGGAGAGGATGAGGGGAAGTCCGAGCATCGGCAACTCCCCATAGGTTGCGAAGTGTCGTTCGGGACGCACCATATCCATGGACGCACCAGCGAGGGTAAGGCGCTCGTGATTCGCCCTAGGCAGTTCCCCAAACTCAGGGCCTCGACATTCATGGAGTGCGCAGAGGTAGATCTCCCTAGCGAGCACCTCAAGTGTCAAACCATCCTGCGGTTGCAGGGCAAGCTCGACCAACAATCGGTGCTTGTCTTCGTGACTGATCGTGCGAAAGATCCGAGAGAGCTGGAAGGACGATGTGTCGCGTTTGCCATGGGCCGTCCTGCTGAATAGCTTCGCTGCAACCTGCCGCATCGGCACCCTCAGTTGTCCAGCAATCTCGAGGGGTTGGATGTCGGTTTAGCGGGTGGGGGACTTGGGTCGCCTCGACGATCGCCCATGTCTGCAGATATCGGCCTCTTCGTAGTCGACGTCCGGGGCTGGCTTGCGGCATGCGCCTGAAGGCCACTATTGATCCCGGCCTGCATCCCGAATGCCGCACCCTCGAACGCACTGTATTTGATGACGGGGTGCGCACTGTCGCCGTAGCTATTCTGTGCGGCAAGCGAAGTTACAAAGTCAACGACTGGCTTGTTGACTGGATCAGTCCTCCAGGCATTTCCGACAGCGACTGGATCGTCAGTCGGCATCCCGATAGCCTGGGAGTACGACTCTGCGAGGGCATGAGGGAGATGGTGCTGCTGCTGGCTATCCCTCGCGACGGCTGCACTGATCGCGGGAGCCACCGAATTGCCTCCTGCTCCTCGAAGGCCCTGAACGGCATTCTTGGCGCCGAGGGCGGCGCCAATGCTCACGCCGGCCAGGGTGCTATGGCCCGCAACAGTGCTAGCCAACCGACCGCCCATTCCTTCGCCAATGTTTGAATCAACGAAGCGCGACATCGCCGACCGCAACTTGGGGCCTCCCGGCTGGCCCGACTGCTGCGAGCCGTTGGAACCTCTCTGCGACACACTCTTCTTGCTTGTGCCGGTAGTTTTTCCGAGAGTTGTAGCGATCCCAGCTACGGTCCCCGTGGCTAACCCGACCGCCTCCTTGAACGAATGACCTCCAAGATGATGCGATGTGAACTGCTTGACGATCTTCGATGTGAACCACAGGCCTATCCCCATCGAGAGAACACCGAGATCCGTCTGGAAGTGATTACTGATCCCGGAAGGAGACACTGCCGCGGTAGTGGTAGGCATGATGCTGGCTGCGAGGACAACGGATATCGAAATACCGATCCCCATGATGATCGGCTGAATCAGACAGGCAACGAAGATCTGCACCCAGGCTGCGGTGAACTTATTCTTCCACTCCCAGGCGGCCAGGCCTATGCACAGAGGTGCTAGCGCCATGACGAACAACAGGGCAACCGTTCGGAACATGAGAAGAATGAAGAAGTAGAGCAAGAACGCGCAGATCGCAATGATGAAGAGGATCTCGATCAACCCATACCCCGATGTCGACAACCGCGTGATAACGCCTCCGAGGCCGTTGCAGAGCGTCATCGCGGCTGCGTCGATACCACTGCCGCTGCATCCATTGTTGATACCGGTGGATGCAACGCTGGCGGATGCACCGAGGCTACTCAGGGCCGATTTGGGTGACCCCGGGCTGTCATTGACAGCGTGGAAGATCGCATTCGCGAAAATGCC
Organism: Candidatus Dormiibacterota bacterium; assembly: GCA_963833055.1. Lineage (GTDB taxonomy): Bacteria > Chloroflexota > Dormibacteria > Aeolococcales > Aeolococcaceae > Palsa-851. Next base: position 499,762 of record CAWHWM010000020.1, read on the forward strand.
CCCCAAGGATCCGGTCATGTCGACAGCCCATTGCAGGAAACCGAAGGCAATCGGCACCCCATCGCTTGGTTGTGGAGCGAGAAAGAAGCCAAGCGCAAGAAAACGAGGCAGGACGTCCGTAAAGAGAGATGCCGACACGCTGCCCTGGCGGCGCCAGACGATTTGAGTCATCCGCGCCATGAGACCCACTGACCCGAGCGAAAAGCCCAAAGTGGCGAGAGCCTTAAATAGCTGCTGAGCTGTCCCGTCCACATCGAGGATGTTTCCCTGCGAGAAGATGTCCTCGCCCGCCAACACCGCGAAGAAGCTGTTGCGAAGGTCGGGTGTCAGAATCTTCCCCCACATCTCGTTCGCGACCCATTGGATGAAGGGCCCAACGACGTCATCAAGAACGCTCGCCAGAGGAAGGTGTGCGGAGAGGAGGGATGAGAAACCGAGGAGTGCGTTTAGCGCGTGCATCATCCTCTAATGTAGACGAGAGCTTTCGGGTGCCCAATTGCGCGGGCGTGACAGTGGCACGTCGCTGGCGTAGCGCACACGCCGCTTATGCGTGAATGGCAGAAATGCGCGTGAGCCGCCAGCCGAAGGTGATTCGCTGACCCTCTATCTGATACACAGGATGGCTCACCGATCCGAACGGAAAAGCGTGAGTAAAAGATCGTCGGTGCCGGCTGCGTGTCCCAAAAGGGGAATCGCCGGCGTTTGGTAGCCGGTGCCGTTCCAGCATGTCACCGTTGTCTAGAGCTTCATCGTGGCTACTGCCGATGTTGTTCTGTCGCTCGACCGTCGAATAGAAGTGCTCGTTTCAGCGCGAGGTCCAACTCGTACGCAGCTCTAGCGTTCATCCCGCACAGGTCGTCACTTCCTGTTGAAACGACGTCGACTTACTCAGTGATGATGACCGTGGCAGAAGTGGTCGAACGATGAAGCACGAGTTCCTCTTCGCTGCTGCGTCCGTCCAACGCTCTCTGTTCATTCGCCCTCTTCCGGGATCTTGCCGTTGGCTGCGATGATCTTTTGCAGATCACCGAGGACTGGGACCGGCAGCGTCTTTCGAGGCAGCACGGAGCCCTGCAGCTGCGCATCCGGGAAGGGAATCTCACGCATGTCAACACCTACCGTAGTCTGACCACCACGCGTAGCTACCTCTTGAGAGAAATTGGCCTCCGCCACAATGTAATAGTGTCCGCTCGGATCCGAATAAACAACCACCGCAGTGTGGCCGGTACCAGCACCATAGCTAGCCCCCAGGAGCGACACCACGGCGCCCACCGGAGGGATCTGACTTGGCGGTGCAGTGGGAATGCCCTCCTTGACCGCATCGGCGTAAATGTAGCCGCCGTTTCCGCCAAGCTCGCGGTAGAAATTACTATTGGCAAACCACGTGCACTGGCCCCAAGACTTACCACTCGAACTTGTAGCTGAACTGGTCTGCGCGCCACCCCAGACATTGACCGCTGCTTGGGGGTAGGTCTCAACCTCGTGCCAGAAGACATTTCCCGCGTTGCCATACGCCTCCACGCTGGTGGTTCCGGTGCCGCCTCCCGTAAGCCACGCGAGATAGGCGGGATACCGGATCCCGACCACGTCCGCCTGGTAGTAGTAGGTGGGGTCGTATGCTTCTGACGGACCAGCGTTCCATGCGAACGCGACATGATCAAGCTGCGCGAAACCAGAATCCAAGCGGGCCCCATAGGCATACAGCTGCTCCGCGGCGGCCCATATCTCATCACTCGAATTGAGCTCGCCACTAGGCTCGCCGTAATCTGGACATGGTCCCCCCGTGGGAAGGGGTTTCAAAGCCGCAGCTAAAGTGGCGCCACTCATCCCCGGCACCATCTTTATGTATTGAGCGAAGGCGGTCGGTTGAATCTGCATCAACCCATATGAATTGGGCACCTTGGGCCCCGTCTTATTCCAATCTCCTGAGCACGCCTGCGAGCGAGTTGTGTCAAAGCCATGCTCCTGCGCGGCAATAGCCAAAAGGAAGGCCAGCGGCACCCCAACCTGCGTCGAAGCCTGGGTAAAGATGGGCATGAGGTCTTCGGGGGGCTGGGGCTGTCCCGCCGGAAGTCCTGGCATCGTCAAAAGCGGCAGCTTGAAGTTGAGGCTGTGCCCGCTCTTCTCCCAGAGGTCATACACGGGGGCCGTGATCAAGCTGAGCGCTTCCACTCCGCCGACTGAATTCATGAGATTCTGCGACAGTACCGACTTAAGTTTATTGGCAGTAGAAGAGAGGTCTAGATTGGCCAATTGATAAACGGATTGAACAATCTGCGCCGCAGAGTAGATAAGGACTGCGTTGTTGACGATAAGCTCGGCCACTAGGCACTCTGGGCAGAAAACCCCTAGAGCAAGGGGTGCGGCAATCATCGCAACCGTCGACCATCCACTGCCGCCTGACGACTGAGGCCAAACATCATTCTCAAGGGTCGTTCCATTGGGAAAATCAGCCAGCGCGTGCGTCAATATGTCCGCCGCTGTTGGATTCCCACTGTTATTCGGCCCTGGTCCCTCGCTTTCAGGCAATCCTCCATGATAGGGGCTGAATAGCTGGCCATCAGGCGTGTAGTCATCCCACATAAGATAGACAAGTAGAGCTGCCGCAATCCCACTGCCGCTCTGGTCCGATCCCCCTGGGTCAGAGGCCACTCCATATCTCGTGCCAAAACTCTGATCCACATATCCAACTGGGTTTGCGGTGAAGGTCGCAGTGCTACCTGTGTTGAGAAAGTTCGGCAAATTCTGCCAATCTTCCCTAGTGGCGGACAAGAAGCCGGCCAGCGCCCATATCTCACTGGTTGAATTGAGCATCCCAGCCGGCTCGCCAAAGTCTGGGCAGTTACCGTCGATAGGTGTCGCCTTCACCGTGCCAGAAGGGAATACGTGCTGGTTTTTATTCACGGCCAAATATCCCAACATGAACTGCTGTGGCGTCATCCCCATCACGCCATAGCGAGTGGGCACAGTTAGTCCATAGAGCGCAGTGGGCACTAACTGGCCGGTCCAAAACTTGGTAGCCGGATAGCTGTTGGCTCCATTGGGAGGTTGCCCGCTGGGATACACCTCCTCTTTGGGAATCTCCTCAGTGTCAATAGAGCATAGTGCGAGCGAATCAGCGAAGTCCGACGTCGGCGAATCGCCAAACTGCGAAGCATTGTTGCCAATCGCAAAGAGCAATCCTGGGTCAAGATTGAAGGCTGCCGCCGCCTGATCAATCGCCGTGGTGTCAAAAGTATCAGGCATGGCATATCCAGCCACAGTCGGTGCATTCGTCGGGTTTGCCACCTGGGTAACTGAAGCCTGGAAAAAGGTCAAATACTGGTCGTAAACATCGGCAAGAAGGGCAGCTGTCGACACGTGGCCAGTCTGCCCATCGATGCCAGTGACCGCTGAACCCCAGCCTTCATTGATGGCGCTCTGAGCATCGGAGGCCCAGCGCCCATCCATGGGCGGAAGGTCATTTTGCCGAACGTAGATTTCGAAGGCACCCAAAACATCGCCATCGCTCGTCTTCAAATCTTGCATGAGCTGCATGGAAGCGGCGGTGTACTGGTCTGAGATACCCATGTCAACTGTTCCAGACCCTCCGCCGAGGTCGCTTGGGGGTGCTTGGGTAATACCGGCAGCAAACTGAGATGGCAAGAGCCCAACAATCCCCTGATTCCCCTGTGGAGAGATCTCCGACCCTTGGACCTCCGCGCCGTCTGAGCCTGCCGTGATGTTGTAGTTGCCAATCACATCAGTGAGCGCCATCATCATGGCGGTGTACTGATCAGAGGGAACACTTGAGGTGCTGTCCGCCACGGGGTGGGCATCCGGATTGGACGGCGAAGTATTTCCTGTTGGTGTTGGCGGCAACAGACTAGAGCAATGGCAGGTACTCATCGCCTGCTTAAGCACCATGGTCAGGGCCGCTCTGGTCGTAGACCTTGCGGCCTGCTCGGACACGGTCAGATAGGTGAGGTAGGCGCCGGCCATCGGCTGTGAAGTTCCATTCGGGTTCTTGGCGCACAGACCGCAGTTGGCCGCTCCTGTCAGCTGGGCCATCATCTGCTGATATGCCGCGCTGTTGGTTCGGACCACAAGCTGCCCCTTGGCGTTGGTGGTCGTCAGGATTGCGGCCAGCAAATCTGGGCCTGTCGGAAAAGCTGCTTCAATTTGGCCTAGTGCCTGATCAAGTTGTGCCGCCCGCGCCTGCTGACTTGCGGTTGGTGTGCTAGAGCATGCGTCGGTGCTGCTGCAGGTAATCAGATTCTCCAGATTTCCAAATGAGGTCTGAAGATCTGTCAGCGAATCAGTCACGGCACTACAATTGGGGCCCTGCGCCCCACAGAGACTAGCTGCCAGAGCTGCATAGTTTCCCCCGTCAACCGTCGTCATTTGGTGCCAGCCCTCCGGTCCAACCAGCGTGTACAAACCCTGGAGGCTGAAATCACCCCCCGCTGGCACTCCAAGAATGAAGTACGTGTCGGCGAGTGACGGCCCAACTGACGTCTGGCCAGGCTTCAGTTGGGCCGCCAGCCCCTCTAAGATCGACTGGAAGCCCTGGCTCTCAGCCTGAGCAAACGCCTTGTTGACCGTGGTGACATAGTTCTCAACATATGTCACCGCCTTCTTTTCTGTGGAAGGATGCGCAGTACACAGAGCCAAGTAATCCGAAACGCTGATGTTATCCGGCGTGTTCTTACAGGCAGAAAGCGCAGTAATACTTGTCATGCACTTCTCGAGCGGCGCACTGCCAAGCAGCCCCTGAGGATTGACAGCTTCCCCCCCGAGATCGGAGTAGTAGGTTGTCTGCTGGTCGTTCATCCCAAACGCATTGTCGGAAAACTTCGGGGCATTCACCGTAACCGGTAGACCGCCGGGGATCTGCACTGGCCCCGACGATACGCTGGAGCCCTCGTAATAGCCCCAAAACATATCTTCAGCCAAAGGCGAGGACGGCTCGCTGGTCATGTATTGCAGATACTCAGTGGTATTACAGTTCTCAACAGCCGCTTGAGTATCACTCGCTGCGCCGCCGGACAATACGCCACCACCTTCAGTAGGCAGCCACCCACTCGCCCCGCCGGCCTGCCGAGCTTTGGGCCCCAAACTTGACGCCCACACTCCAACCAGCACCGCGGCGCCGATCATGGCCAGATTGCCCTTGGTGAATGCAGCCTTAGGGTTAATGATCTTGGTCAGTCGCTTACCAACTCCGGACAAGTATGAGTTTGCGTCTCCGGCTGCGACTCCACTGACTCCGGCATCCTCCACAGCCGTCGCCGGAGTTTCGGCACCGCCGGCAACCGCTGTGTCGGCTGGCGTCTCGGGAACTTCGGTGTCCACCGTCGACCCTGGCTCTCCTTCGACAAGCTCCGGATCAGTGGTGGTACTACTCTCAGACTGCTCGTCGGGTGGGCTAAGGTCGCCTTCGCTGGCATAGTCGCCCTCCACCTCAGCCGGTGGCGCCCTGTCGTCCGTGGATGAATTGACCTCCTCAGATGCCACCGCTATGCCTTCTCCATCCGTCCCCTCGTCTACAGAGACCTCATCATCGGTGCCGCTCCCAAACTTCTTCTTCACCGCATCCCATGCACTGCTGAGCTTCTCCTTCGCCCATCCTTTAAAGCGCGACTGCAGACTCTCCGTTGGACTGCAGAGCTCCTCTTCGCTCACCGCCGCTGTGATGCCAGAACACAATTTATTAACCAGCGACTGCTCAATGCGGTTCTCAATGATGTGAAAAAGATCGTGTTCAGCCACCGCCAGTGTCCCGACTAAGGCCATGGCAATAGAAATAACAAGCGAAGCCAGCATGACCGCTGCCCGTCGTTTGACTTGAGCCTTCGCCTGATTGGCCATCGCGCCCGTTACCGCCACGTCATATCCATTGCTGACACCGAGCGCTCCAAACCTCCATATAGATAACACATATTCGCGGCCACGTCTCTATCACCATAAGGATCATTTGGTCATGAACATGCGGACCCACATCGGACATCCACAACATCGCGACCGTTTTACGATCGCCGCAGGCTGCTGCATCGCTAATACCGACTCGTTCATCCATATGGATGAAGCTCATCTAGATCACGCCGTAGCTGTCCCTAATTGGGCCGAGGGTGACAGATTAAGCCACGACGTACTCGATGCGCGTTATGAATTCTGATGAACGAATGATTCCTCCGCACTAGTCACGACTTTCCTAGGTTTTGCCATCACGGTCTAGTAACGTCCGCCGCAGGTCCGCGGGGCCTCTTAGGATTTGAAGTGGGGGCAAGACATCACGTTATTAGAAGTAGGAGATAGATCATGAGACCAGTGAAGCGCATTCTTGTTGGGGCTTTGACGATCGCCACTGTGGTGATCACCGTTGCGATCGACCCTGGAATGGCGGGGAGTGTGAGCGCCAATGCGCCGCCGTTTCGCGGGTGCTCCTTTAGCGATGTGGGGCCGGCAACTCTCAGCTACTCCGGAAGTCTCAATGGAGATACCGCGGTCACCGTTCACTTTCATGGCAAGGCGAATTGCACCGGTGGGGCCGCTGCCGTGTATACGTACACGCTCGATCGCAGCACGACAAGTGATCCACATCTTAACTGCACCCAGTACAACCCTTACGAAGGTGCCGGCTTTGGCCACGGCTTGAACGCTTCTTTCCCGAAGGTTGCCTCGGATGGAACATCGGCATGCCAAGGCCACGTCTTCCCCCAGAGCCAAGAAGGGTTGTCTGCGACCAGCTACACATTTCAACTGAATAACGTGATGACGCCGTGCAGTACCAATTCCACCTGGGCCTATCCCAATTACCAGTTCCTGATTTACTACGCTTACAAGGTCCCCACCAACTACTCAGGGGAACGAGGCTTCAGTGGTGCAGTCAAGTCCTCCGCCTTCAAGCTGTGGTGGGGCTGCTTCAATTAGTCAGTTCATTGGCTAGTACGTCGAGGTCGCCGAGTTGCCGACGCGTCGGCACTGGTGGAATCCGGTGTCGTCACGTCAACTCGGCTGGGACGCAGGGTGAGTTCATGCGACGGATGCTTCGTCATGAGCTCACCCTGTGCTCTCGCCTCGGGTTCTTTGCGCAACCTATGACAGCACGGTTTCGAGGCTAGGCCACTCAGCCGTCGATGGAGAGCAACGCCCATTACAGAGAAGGCGCTTGCTATAGATCAGCCTCTGTCCTCAGCCGAGAGCGCGTGACACTTCGTACATGACGATCGCGGTATGGAAGACGACACGCCGAGCGTCCTCCCAGGTCAACTCATCGCCTGCCTTTTGGGCTCCGTGCTCTTGGCGCTGAACCAGATCGCTCACTGTCCTCCAGTAGTGCACTAGAGCGTCAAGGAAGGCGCGATGTCTCTCACCCAGGTCGCCTTTACGAGCAATGACTGCGCGAAGCCGGTCGACGGTTTTGGCGGCGTCAGAGGACACCTCGTCTTCGGAGATCCCGGCACGCTGCATCAGAGCTGCAGCAAAGAACTGCATTGCCTCTCGGCAGCGGTGGCCAATGTCGGTGAACCGCTTGGCAGAGTTGGCACGCCAAAGTTCATTAGCCGCCTCGGTCCAGCGATCGTGAGCTTGAGGGAAGCCTTCACTGAAGGCCGGCGAGTTGAGAAAGGTACGGATCTCTGCTTCAACGACATTCACTTCGCTCCCGATGCGACGCTTCATCTCCGCCCAGTACTGGCGTCCCTCAGGTGTGACGTCGTACTGCTGGCGACTCCCTGCCTCGCGATGCGTCCTGAGCAGGCGTCGGCCGACGAGTACCGCCAGGTCGGCAGCGACAACAGGGGTTCGCGGGAAGCCTTCCCGCAGTAGGAGGTCGTCGCTATCGGTCGGAACAAGTACAAAAGGAGTGCGCTTTTCCTTTGCGATCGCATTGTCGGCCTGGATCATTAGGTCGAGCAGCTCACGCTGATCCGCCTCCAGCAGGATTCGGTCGTACCAATCGCTGTTCACACGAGGTCCATTGCCTTCAGAGGTGGCAGCGTACGGCTGTCAACTGTCATGGCGTGGGTGGGTCGCACATATAGCAACGGGTTCCGTCGAGTGACCGGTGCTTGAGTATGGTTCCATCGCTGAAGATGATCCCTCTGTACTCACGAATCTGTGGAGCTGTCTGGATCTCGAATTGGGCCGCCTCGCATTTCGGGTAGTCCGCCCAGATACCTCTGACGCCCGCTTCGGCCTTTTCTGCCTCCTCTCGCATCATGTGATCGCCGATCATCGCGTCGCCCAGCCAGAGACTGCCGAGCAGCGTTTCGCTGGGTTCATAGCGCAACTCCCAGGGCAATTCGGGACTCAGTTGACCGTCGCGAATCTGTTGCTCGCGCAGCTGTAAGAGCGGTACTAGCGCACCAGCATTGCCCGAGAGGCGCAAGTCCTTCGTTCGCTCGAAGAGCCAAGCCTGACGCTCTCGAACGGCCTTATCGTACGGAGCTTGGAGCTTGTCCAACTCGTGGTGAGCGTTCCAGGTCGGGTCACCCGGAACATGCTCCTCGAACGCGAGGAGAAGGAAGAAGTCGTCGATGGTGCCGTCCTGCCCGGCGATCAGCTTCGCGAGTGCGGCGCGCAGGTCGAGGAGATGCTCGGGGGCGAGCGGCTTGCGCGACAGCTTCTCTTCAAGGTCTCCGACCCTCTCGAGGAGCGACGTCGTTTTCGACGTCAGCGAAACCACCTCGTCATTCAGGGCGTCGCCGGCCGCCTTGGCGAGATCTCGCTCGCGACTGACGACCCGGTAGGCACCTTCCAGAAGGAAAAGAGCGCCCGCCGCCACTGCAATCGCAATCCAGATCGGCTCAGAAAACGAAGGAAGGCTGTTCACGTGTAACGCCTTCTGCTGCGCACTTGAGAGGTGGTCTCGGATCAAGAAGAAGACGCTCACCAGGGCTAGGCCGCCAAGGGCGAGCGCAGCCTTTCCGCCGTGCCAAACGACCCGCCCCGAGAGTCCGAGGCGCGGCCAAAGCCAAGGAAGCCTCCACCAGTCAGCTTTGCTTTCCATCGGATCTCCAGCGCGACCGACGCCGCCCTCTGGTCTCGACGTCTGGGGTCTCAGTTCGTAGTCCTGTTGCGATATACCGCATTCGCCATGGCTTCACGCGCGCCTGGATCTTTGATGCCTTCCTGCAGCCGCCCGAGATCGAGGACAACGTCGCTCGGATCGCCGTCCATGATCGTCACCCCGTGGTTCATGAGCTCGTCGATGAAGATGGCTCTTGGTAATCCGGCGAATATCGCTGCCGCATCCAAGTCATGGTCGGTGATGTACAGCAGCAGCCCTCGTTCGAGGCGCTCCGCACGAATGCCGCGGATGATCGCTCGCGCTAGAACGACCGAAACCGGCTCGTCCGTGGTAGCGAGGTAGTTCGCCACCTCGACCTCATCCTGTGGGTCAAAACGAACCAAATGTGCACGCCCCAGGCTCGCCATGTCCTTCTCCTTAAATCTGCTTCCGGGAGCAACACCGGATTCGTGTCCACGCGCCCTCAGCGGTCGTCAAGCTATCGAGAGTCTTCGGCCCTGAGTATGGAATTGCGCCGGACGGTTGCGATGCGGCTGAGGTCAGAGCTCCGCAATGAGAGCAGTGCGTTTGGCGGTGAACTCGTCGTCAGTTATTAGCCCTGCGTCGTGGAGCTCGGTGAGGTCTTTCATACGGGCCGCCATGCTCTGCCGTTCAACAGGCGCAGTCGGCGGAGCCATCCGATCGATGTTCGCCAAGACTGGTTTGCGTGTGGATGCCGAAACAATGGGAGCAGGCACCTTTCTTCCGGGCGAGTGATCTGCGGTGACACGCCGGTTGTCGATCTGCTTCCAGTTGCTCGTCTGCTGACAGCTCAAGCATTTGATCGAGCGACCGTAGAGTGCCTCACTGAGGACGAGAGTTCTTGGGACAGTGCGGGCAGGAGCGCATGTAGAGGTGTTCGCCACAGGCAGTGCACCGGTAGTCGGTAGCGCTGGCCGCGACTTCGACGTCGGCGCGGCACTTGAAGCAGCTCAATGTCACCGTGGGGCCGAAGACGGGGTACTCCGCGGCCGGAAGAACTGGAGCAAGGTTGGTGGCGGTGAAGTAGGGCTCAGCTGCAAAGGTGCGAGGTTCGGGAACCCGTCGGCACCGGCAGGAGTTCCCGTGCCTGATGAAAGGGCAGTTGCCGTACCCAGGTGACAGTGATCTTGCTGCCTTTGTGACTGAGGCCGGTGATGGCTCCGAGACCACCCGTCAGGACGAGCTTGCCGGCCGTGCCACCCACGGAAACCTTGCCGCGGCCGGCGGTCTCCCCTTGAGGCGACCAGCCTTGCTTGGCCATGGACGGTGCGTCGCGCGCGTAATCCTTGCCGTTGTCGTAGTTCTTGACCTTGACCTCCTGGCGACCCGAGTTGGCGCGGGCGTTGAGCTCGTCCTTGTTGAAGGATTCGGCGGACTTGCGTTGCTTCTTGATCTCATCCGGGACGGGATCGGGAATGCCGTGGCTGGGATGGGCGAGATCGATGGGGATCTGAGGCGCGCTTGCGTGAATTGTCTGCAGCGTCGCGTCGAGGTTTTCCTTGGGAGTAATGCCTCCGACCTCGAAAATGCTCTTTCCCTGTCGGTAGTAGATCTCGAGACCAAAGATTGAGCGGTCAGGGCTCACCGCCAGAATCCGGTCGATCGAGGTGAGGGGCAGGGGCTCCTCCTTATGCCACTCCCTGCGTGTGACGGCGTTCTTACCATGTGTGCGAAGCACCAGAACGGTGCGATCGGCTGATAGGCCCAGGCTGCCGGTCGCGTGAGGGAGCTCGGCGATGAGGGGTTGCTGAACCTCGCCCGACGAGGAGTCGGAGCGCTGCTGAGCTTCACCCCGGTATGCGGGGTCGGCAGCTCGAATCGCTGCCTGGTATGCCGCATCGTCGGAGCCGCCTGAGCGAAGTGCCTCGATTGCCGCTGCGGACGCACGCTCAGCCACGTCCGCTGGGTAATTCGCGGCCGACCATTCGGTCCAACGCCGTGTGGCGTCATCGGAGACAGATGGTTGCGCTGTCTGCTCCACCCCTTCACTCATATGCTCATCCCTTCACGATCGAGTTGAAGGTCAGGGTAATCGAGAACGGTAGGAGGGTTCAAGCCGACCGACGGCGGATCTGGTTGCCGCGCCAGGTTACCCGGACCTACGCCCTCAATGGAACGCCCCTGATCACCTCCGGCACGAGGTCCCAAAGACCCCCTACCGTTTCGCTGGCCTTCTCGATGACGGCGCCAATCTCACGACTTGCGGACTCTCAAACGACTCCGTATGAGCTTCTCGGTCTTTGGGTCAACGTCCCAGAGACCGAGCTTGCCTGAGTAGGGAATCGGCTTTGTGAGCCGTCGAGCGTCTGCCAGGATCCAATGCCAGTTTCCAGGGAGAGCCCAGGCGGACTTAGACCCCTCGATGCAGCGGACGACGGTGACGACGCCGATGATCGCGCCACGGTCGAATGGCCCTTGCACTTGTGGTTTGTGCGCGTCAAAGCCTTGCCCAGCGTGGATGACCAGGAGGCCACTGTGATTTGTTCTCCAGGTGCGGTTCTCAACGTCCTTTTCACCACGGATGATCAGCTCCGCCCAAGGCTGCCGAATCGTGAGCGCCTTCATCGGGGGAAATGTACGGGAGCACAGGGTGCTCGTTCAAGCGAGGTTGAGACCAAGACCCTCTAGCCCGTCAACCTGTCATCAGCTTCCGCGTCTGACACCGACGGGGTGCGGATCCTCGGCCCTCGCCACGGATGTGTCAGCGGAATCTCGCCTCGCCGCCACAAGCCGTAGTAGTGAGTCTGGCACCAGTCGCGGGCTCCGGCACGCCGGTTACAGCCCTCAGTCGCGCACTTCGGCCGGGACGGGTCTTGCTCCTTCCACTGGCGATAGTGATGGTCACATCGGCCAGCCGACGTGGCATGTCGGTCGCATTCGTCTTCGAGACATTTCGCTCCCCGATACCACGCATGGCGAATACGCTCCGCCGACCCCGTCGTGCCCTTGTCGACGAGGCGGCACAGATGAAAGTTGCACAGGCCGTTAGACCTGTAGGGCTCGGCGCAACCCGGTACGGAACACGCGGCAAACGCTCCGGCACTCCGCCGCTCGGCAATACCCACCCGCAATGCGGCGCGCGGTGCCCGCGGGCGTGCTTCTCCTTGCCACCAGATCTGCACCCGTGTCGGCATGGCAGTCGGCCCAGTGTCTCGTGCTGGCCAGAGGATGATCTCCTTGATGAGAGCGGCCACGAGGGCTCGCTGCCGGGTGTGTGGTAGCGACGGCCAATCATCACGAAGCCGGGCTGTGTCACCGATATATTCCGAGATGATGGTATGCCCGCTCTCGGTCACGAGGAGAGCCCTACTCCTCTCTACACGCTCATAGACAGCTGGTCGGGCCGCGCGCCATTCAGAGCGCGTGATGGCTCCCCGTGCATGATCGTGTGCTAACTGCTCGAGCTGACGCTGGGCGCGGTCTAATGCCGCACGGGCTCGCTTCCATCGCGTGTCGGACACCTGCGTCATGTCCAACCACTCACGGAGCTCGCGTGAACTCGAGACGCTGGCAAACCCGTTCAAAGATCAACCACTCAACGTTTACGGCGGTGACCGAAATGGTGCCGCAGCGCTTGTTCCCCGGTGCCCTGCGGCAGTTGTACGAGACCCTTCCGTTGGGCGACCTACCCATCACCAGGAAGTGCCCGCAACGGGCGCACGTGATGATGCGACGGAGAAGGTAGTGACCAAGCGGTCCATTGGTCTGACGTCTCTCAGGATCCATAAGAATCGCTCGGACGCGATCACTCTCTTTGGCCGAAAGAATTCGCTTCCATGTCCCACGCCCGACGGCCTCGCCGTGGTACGTACTGAAACCGGCAATCCGCGGGCTCATCAGCACGCCACGGAGTGCGCCGGCTTGCCACTGGCAGTCCATGGCGCTGGGGATCCCGCGGCGATTGAAGTCGGCCACGATCGAGCGCAGCGAATCTCCGAGGCGCAGGCGCCTGGCACCCTCTCGGATGACACTGGCTTCGGCAGGCACCACGACCTTACCTGTGTGGTCATATCCATAACATCGGATACGTCCCGGTGGCATTAGCCCCCGAGCCGCTCGGTCGCGGGCGGCCCGGCGCAGGCGTTCACCGCGAACCTCGCTCTCATGAGCCGCGAAAGCACCCCAAGTGCGCGCGACTAAACGCCCATGGCTCGTAGACAGGTCGATGTCGCCAGTGACCGTTGCAAGCGCCACCTGGTGCTTGTCGCAGATAACGATGAACTCCTCGAGTTCCTGCGGCTGGCGGTGCAGCCGATCCAGCCGCCACGTCATCACCCCGTCGCGCACACCGTCGGAAATATCCTTGAGGAGGCGCTGATATTCCGGCCTCACCTTCCGACGATCGAACGCGCTGATGTCGTCGTCGACATAGACTTCGGCAACTGTCCAGCCTCGTCGCTTTGCTTCCTGCTCACAGTCGAGTTGCTGCCGATTGACGCCAAGGCGCTCACCTGAAGGGTCGTGCGAAATCCGGCAATAGATCGCTGCTGCGCCTGGAGGTGTGTCCCGCACGGCTGCAGTATCCGGCCATTGACCGTCGAACGCGCACGCATGCATCGCGCCGTTCGCGACCTGGCTGATGATGCAGTGTCTCCTCACGGATGCACGCGCGGGGCACCGGCGTACCACGCTCCCCCCATGATCCTTTGTCCCAGCTGCGGGATCGATCGCCTCGTCCCCTGCACTTCCCCATCCACCGTCTTGATGAGAAGGCGGGCCATCATTCGCCCGATAGCCGAGTGGTCTAGTTGCGGTGAGCGCGTCTTCGTTCACGTCGAGATTTGGACAGGAGCGCATCGGGTCGACGCCAAACTGACACTGAGTCTCCCGGCGAGCCGGCGCCCGGAGGCAAGACGCCCAGAAGGCGGACATGGCGACGCTGCCCGCCTTCTATACATGGATCGGTGCGAGGTTCACGTATCCGAGCCGAGTGATTGCCCAAGGCCCACCCTTCCGGCTAGGGTCCGCTTCATGGCAGCCGCCGCGACCGTTGCCCTGACCGTAGAGGATTCAGCCGAGCTCGAGCGAACCATTGCGGCATACACCTCACAGGGTTATGCCGTCGTACGCCACGGCGACAGCGACGCCTTACTCCTGCGTCATCGGGATCCCCGTTGGTGGACGGTCGTTCTCACCACCCTCGTCGGCGGCTGGGGGGCTGCCGGCACATCGGAGTACATCGATGTCCGAGTTGGGGCGACGGCGCAAGAGGCGTTTCATCCCGTCTCCGAGGACGGCAACTGGTGGTGGAACGGTAAGCGCTGGGATTCCACTGTCCGCAGCATTCCGCCCGACGCACAACAGTCGGTAGATGGGTTGACGTGGTGGACAGGACGCGAATGGCGCCCTCTTCCTCATCCCGTGTCCGGATGGCACTCGCCGGACTACACGCCGGGCAAGATCCCTTCACTCGGTGACCCCACATCGCGCGTCATTCGCTCCGACCACTTCTCGCTGCTCGTGGGTCTAATCGCGGCGGTCGTCCTCATCGGGTTAGGCGTCCTTGGTCTCGAATCGGCACTCCCGGTACTGGCAGTAGGTGGCTTCCTCTTTGCTTTCCTTCTCTTGGCTCGAGGGTTGACATCCCCGCCCACCGTCACGATCGACGCAAGCGGTATTCACGCCAAGTCACGGCGGCGCCAGTACTCGGTGCCATGGTCGAAGACGGCAAACATCAAGACGGATTCATCCGGTGCACTCGTGTGCTTCGACACGTCCGGTAAGCCCTGGCCATGGCACGTCGGCAAAGCCAGCGATGGGATCGGCCTCGTGCAAGCCAAGTGGTTTCGCTGGGACGGCGACTATCTCGCCGTAGCCATCGACGAGATGTCCCAGCGTTTCCGTCTGGGTGCTTAATCGGCTGGGATCTCGAGGGCGAGAATCGCGCCGACGCCGCACCGGACAGCCCGCTGGCCCTGAGCGTACTATCCCGACCGTGCGGGGCAGGAAGGCTCTTTTCACGCGCAGGCACTGGCGGGCGGGAGCACTGGGGGCACTCCTAATCGCAATGGCTTGGACGGCCGGAGCGCCCACGCCCGTAGGCGCTGCTTCCCCCAGTCCCCAGTCGATCGGTCTTCACCCGGGCGATGTTCCCGGCTTCACGGCCGTGAGCCCCTCCGTGGATTCATTCGCCGACCCCACGAACGACTACGTACGCGCCTGGGATTCATGCAGCGAGTCGCAGCAGTTGATCGGAAACATGGGCAACGGCGCAAACGTCGTGAGCCAGGTCTTCGGACAGGGTACGGACGCCTTCGGCACCCCAACCCTGAGTGCAGCGTCGGTGGTGTTCTACACGGGATCAGGCGACGCCGGTGACATCGTCGGATCGATGGGACTGATCGCCAGCGGCGCTTTCCGAACCTGTATGGCCACAACACTCGATGCCAACGATCGCGCTGAAGGCCTCACGGTTCCCGCCCAACCGACCACGGCACAGTCAGCCTCGACGCAGGGTCTCGCATCCGAGGTGCTCGGCTCCACGGTCAACGGCGCAGTCCAACTCAACAGCTCGACAGCCTTTGTGCTGCATCAGGTGCTCGACGTCGATGGATCGACGGTCACCGCCGATTCGACCTTCACAGCGTTGAGCGCCCTCGGCTTCGTCACGCTTCTCATCACCCAGAGCGTCCATGCAACATTCCCTGACTCGCTGCGCCTAACGATCGCGCGCCTCCTCGAGTCACGGATGGGCGTCTCGCTCACTCCTCAGCCAACCCCTGAACCGACCCCTCAACCGACGACCTCGCCGTTGGGAGGACATTCGCCGGAGACCTGGCAGATGGTGGGCGGACCGGGACCGAGCGGCCTGGGCCTGATGACGAGTGACGCCACCGGTGTCCTCTATATCAACGACGTGGGACAAACCTGGCAGTTCTCCAACGAGCACTGGTCGCAGCTACAGCCCGCAACATCACCGACGGGCACGCTCTTGGGTATGGCCTACGACCAGAACCGCAATCAGGTGATCCTCGTCACCGGCGCTAGCGGCTCAGCAACCACCACATGGGAATGGACCTCGGGCGACTGGCATGCGTTGCAGACAGCGCATGCGTTGAGCGCTCGAACCGGTGGAGCGTTTGGTTTCGACCAGACCACAGGTGACATCGTCGTGTTCGGCGGCAAAACCGCAACGGGACAACTGCTCAACGACACGTGGATCTGGAATGGAAGCGATTGGTCGCAGGCATCCGGAGGTACGGTGCCATCGTCGAGATCCGGGGCCACTTCTGCGTGGTCGCCTGGTCTGAAAGGGCTCTTGTTGTACGGCGGTGTTGGCTCATCGCCCAAACCACTTGGCGACATGTGGCTCTTGGCAAATGGGTCATGGCAACAGGTGAAGCTGGGAGGTGCACCTCCGGATCCGCTCTCTCCCATCGCCGGCACCTATCAGATGCTCTGGGAACCAGGGCTCTCACCGGCCCGCGTCTCGCTGGTCGGCTGGGACGTAGCCGGCAACTGGCATGACTGGAGCGGTGACGACGGCAGCTATTGGCTGGACCGGAACAGCACAGCCTCGCCGCCGCAGGAGTACACGAGCCTCATCACCAAGCAACTCGAACCGGCGGACTACGTCTTCGGTTTTGATGCTCCCGATAAGGCGATTGTCGCCGTCGAGCAAGAGGCCGGAGCGGCAATGAATCCGACCTGGGCCCTGACCGAACCCACCTGGTTGCTGCCGGGATGCCATCCGCCCGATAGCTCCTGTGATGGCGTGCCCGACAGTGTCAAGCGTGAGTACGGGCTCGACCCATATTCGTGGTCGACCGCAGATGACGGCATCTCCGACGCCTCGAAGCTGCCCGCGGAGGCGCTTACCCCGATTCAGGGCGCCGGCTTCGCGGTGGACAGCAGTGGACAGTTGCTGCCGGTGCGGGATCTGATCTTCGGACCCTATGCACCTGCCGCCTATCGAGGCGGTCTCACCGGAGGAGTACAAACCGCTACCGCGCCACTGCGGCCTGCCAACGCACCGCTCAACATCCCAACCTGTTCGGGCGACGTTGGCGACAACCCGCCGCCGCTGGGTGGGTGCGTCAACTCCAACGGACGCATTACAGACGAGTTTTCAAACTTCAACTATCCCCCCGACCTCTTTCACAAGGACGTCTACGTCGAGTTCGACTGGGAGGATTGCCAGTTCATGACAATCCACGGACTGTGCCCCGGTGACTTTGGCAGTGACATCGGCATTCGCACAGACAACAATCATCACGGGCCGAATCTGGCGGGGCTACGTGATGTCATCGAGATGTTCAGTCAGGCCCCAGTGGACAACCCGGACGGCACAACGGGCATCAACCTCAACATCCTCATCAACCAGAGCCTCGCGCACGCGCCATCCTGTGCGCAGGCCAATCAAGACACGAGTAGCACGTCCGACCCATTGCGTGTCACTCCATCAACCGTCATCGACTACTTGGACGGACTTCCTGGCAATTCCGTCACCCTCTCCAATGGAGCGACCGTCAGCTGGCAACAGTACGTTCAGGCGATGTACGGCTCCGAGTTCGGTACTGCCGAAGACAAGATGGATGACCTTACCTTCGGCTGGAATCTCGTTGCAGCTCGCGCCAAGGTGGTGCGGTTCGTGTGGTTGGGGCACTCCACGGCGCTGCCGTCAACGTCATCAGACTGCTCGCCGCCAGGCTTGGGTCCCCTGCCCCCGGTTGGACCGCTGCCTGCATATGACTACTCGCCCTTTGGCGATGCAAACCCCGACGGCCAGGACATCCTCATGTCACTCAGCATCGCGTGGAACTGTCCGCCGTACGCTTACGGATGTTTCTCGACGAGCGTGACCGTTCTTCCAGCGCCTGTCCACCCCATTTACCCCAACGCGTCAACGTACCTCAGTGGCGACAGTGGCTCGTCCGGCAATAACACCGCCTATCCGGTCGTCGATCTTTTAGGGTTTGGTGGCAGCGGCGTATCGAGCTGGAGCACGACGTCCTATCCGGGGCTGGAGCAAGTCTGGGGCCGTGCCTTCGCCCACATGCTTGGTGTCAGCCTTGGTCTCACCGATGCACAGGCGCGCAACGATCCGACTGCTCCCGCTGTCGTCGTCGGAGGCCACGCTGAGGTACGTCTGCCTGACACCTATGCGACCTGGACCGACTTGGCGCTCGCGCCAGAAGGCGCCGGCAAACCTTCGACCAGCCAGGCACGTGATACTCGCCTCCCCGACCTCAGTCGCATGCAGGTCTGCGACCCGGATCTCCTTGGGTCAACAAGGGACTCCAACGGGGCGTTGACCTCTCCAAATGACCCGTGCATCACCGCATATCAGGGACCCAGCGATAGCGCAGAGACAGCGCCGGTGGCGCATGGAACGGCTGCACAGGTTCTGGCAGCCACGCGCCTCGCCGGCTCCCCATCGGTCTCAACGCACGCGACAACTCTTGCGAGCCCATGCAGTGGAGCCACCGCACCCCCGGGCGCCTTTGGGATCACGAGCGCCTACGCAGACCTCACCCATGGTGCTCAGGACGTTGTCTTCCACGTCTCCTTCGGTCCATGCGCGCCAACTAGTGCAGTCTCGGTGCACTACGACACGATGGATGGGACGGCTCGGGCCGGTCTCGACTATGCGCGCACCAGCGGAACCATTCACTTCGACAGCCACAACATGAATGCGACTATCAGCGTTCCTGTGTTGCGTCCTGAATCTGGGGTGAGGAATCTGAGCATCGAACTCTTTGACCCCAGCGGCGCCCCGATACTGGTGGCAAACGCCATTGGCGTGATCGCATTGGAGCATCCATTCGCTGTCGGCGCTGGGTCGGGACTTGCCTGGTGGATATGGCTCTTGATCGCCCTAGCCGTCATCGCGATCGGTGCCGCCACCGTTTGGGTAATCCGGACGCGCCGTGTCGCGCATCCCACCGTTAGGTGAAGCGAGCTCAGAGTGTTCGATCCCGATATCACTAGGCTGGCAGAGCTTGATGACGTCGCTGAGCGTTACTTGGACGGCATCAGCCTCAACGCTCTGAGGAGGAACGATCCACTGGGGAGAATTGCTTCCGGATGGACTGCGGCGCTCTGCCAGAACGACGACGAGCTTCGAGCTATTGCAGCGCGAAATGTTCCGTTCTTTCGTTATGCCGCGGTTGGTTTTGTAGACCCGTCGATCGACCCGGGCTATGAGCGCTATGCGCAAGACCTGCCGCCCTTCGGTGTCATCTTCTACGCCGACCAGCGGCAAGGTGACGGGGTACTTCGCGAGCTGGTGGTCGGAGGGCTCGAACCGTACAAGCACCCCGAAACTGGAGCGACGTTTCCAGTTGTCATCCGTCCGGGCACGTTCTCTCAGAGATCCGGAATGGCCGCACCACGCGGACAGCTTGCGTGCTGGGCCACGACCCGTCAAAGACAGCGCTCAGGTTGGCTGACGGCTCGGCACGTTGCCTCCTCGCTAGGTACGGTCGTTGATGCGGCATCCGAGTGCACAGATGCCGCGATTGTGAACAACGGAAACCACCCAACTGGTCTCACGAAGAGATCCGCGATTCGTCCTGTTCCAACCACGGCCGGGCACATGCACTTCCATCAGGGAAAGTTCGCCACAACGGTCCTTGATGTATCCATCGATTTCGACATCTTCAAGAATCCGAAGTTCCCTGTGCGGTTCAGCACCAACCGCGCTGGAGTGCCTGGGAACTCCGGTGCACTCGTGACGGAGTCACCTACGCGCGACCCGATGGGTGTGTACCTCGGATCGTTCACACCTTGGACCGCTAGTGTCGGAACCTCGGCAAGTGGCTGCGCGCTCGCCATCTATCAACTAGAGACCATGTTGGATCTGGAGGCGTACTTATGACTGAATCGACCCCAACCACTCCGACGACGTTACGGCTGTTGGTTCCCGACGAGGACGAGGCAGCCCCATCAACTACTAGGACGGCTCCGGGTGCAGCGCCCGCGCCAGCGCCTGGCGAGTTCCGTGAAGAAGGACTATTCGGTTGGGTTAGAAAGAAGGTCCTCAAGGCTGAAGACATCTCCATCACTGCTGCCGAAGCTGAGCTAGCTCGAATCGACGCTGAGGTCGATACATTGTTGACCAGCATGTCCGCGTCATCGATCGGCGGCTTCCAGCTAAAGGAAGTCCAGGTCGGAATCATCATCTCTGGCCAGGGCAACTTTGGAATCGTGACGGCCGGCTTACAGGCGAGCTTAACCTTGGTCTACGACAAGGCCTAGTTGAGATGACCGTTACTACGACGCAGCTCAACGGTGCGCATCAATCGAATAGCGCTGTGTCGGCTGCCCTACGCACAGGCACGATCCGTTGAACACCGACGAAGCCGCTCAACGAGCCATGCACTGCGCCGCTGACACGTTCATGCGAGAACTGGTTTGGTACTTCCGCGCGCTTGGTGAACCCGACAAGGGTATAGATGCCATCGTCGAATTATCTGATGCGCAGCACATCCCAGATGGTCGCCTGATTGCGTTACAGGTTAAGGGGGGCATTTCGTACTTCTCGCGGCCGCGCGGAGACGATGGATGGATGATCACCATCAAGCGTAGGCACGTCGTCTACTGGTCGGAGCACTCGCTGTCGGTCGTCATATTGATTCACGACCCTACTGACAATGTCATCTACTGGGAGCCATTTGTTGCCACAAGTGTTGAGACATCACCCCTAGGTGCTCCTAGGCTGCTTGTACATAAGAACAACCGGCTTGTCGCGCAAGCGCGGGATCGATTGACCATGATCGCCGAGCAGTCCGTGTCCGCAGCGGTAAGGCGTCGGGCGAGCGGCAAGATAGTTCTTGGAGTTCCCGACCCTTCTTGGATCGATGCTGCTCTCGCCGACCATGTCCGCCTGCACATCGAGATGCATGACGACAATGGCGCTTCCCTTCTGTCGTTGCGAATGCGTACCACCGGGACCGAAGACGATCGGGTCGAGTGGCGGTATCGTTTGAGCAGCGACCCAACCCGACGCAAGACCGAGCTCGAGCAACTCTTCCCTTGGGCCGATATCTCGCGAGCGTCAGAAGACACTCGTCCAGAGGACGCCTACGAGTACGTTGCGCAAGTTGGGCGTTGGGATGCAGAGGATGAGGACTATGCCTTTGCGACCACCTTTGCCCAGTGGCTCGTCCCATTGAATAATTCGCTGGCTCCCTACGCCACTTCACCGGATGGAGACACATCGTACTTCCTACTTCGGTTGGACCCGAATGATGTTGGGCTCGGAGTTTTGAGTGCGGCCGAGGCAGAGGAGCGCGCTGCGGTGCTCGGCGACGACACCGAACTCGATCCTGACCCGCTCCGTTATGGGGGCCGTCCTGGGGGCGACTATGAGGTCGAGGAACTTGATACGCACGGCGGACCAACGATGCTCCGTTGCAACTACACGCTGCGCGACTATTCCGAGCCAATCGCCACCAGCGCCGAGTTGTTTTCTGGGTCCATGCCGAGTGTCGACTTGGCGTGTGGGGTCCTTGAGCACGCGGGTGAGCCCCTCTTTCACGGGCTAGTCGAGGCGTTTCGGAGTCGGTTCAGAGTACCCGGCGATCAAGTCACGGATTGGGCTCTGAGTTCTGAGGATCTCGAGGCGTGGCTATTGGAAATGCGGCGAGAGCGACTATGACGTCGCGCGACGCGAAGTTGGCGACGTGACGCTGGATAGTTGCTTCGATTGCCCTGCCGTTGCGATCCATCGAACGCCGGACGAGACGATCCAAAAGACAGATGCCAACTGATCCCCGAATCTTTCGCAAAGTCATGCTTATGGTGGCGGAGTTGCATTTGCGCGGCTACCAGAGGATTCGCATCTCCCCGGGCTTAGCCCCGTCGGGCGCGCACTGGCGCTGCAATGTCGTCCCTATCTCGTTGATGCTCAAGAGCAATGGCGCCATGATGAATTGGCAACTAGGGATGGAGCGGGAGGATCACTGGGCCAAGTACAGCAGCGCCATGGGGGACCAGTACTTCGACCTCGTCACAACTGCGGCAACGACACCAAGTGGTCTTGCCCGTCGCTTCATCGAGAAGTATCCAGACATCGTGGAGCTCGGACGTGGAAGTGACTGGAGCTACGCCGGCTGGTACGTCGAGATGCTGCATTTGACGTATCCAAATGCGCTTCCCAATCGCATATGCCGATTTCCCGCTCCCAAGAGGCTATCTGACGACCGACGTACTTGGGGAGGGTCCAAAAGTGCAGGTGCCATTACCGCCGCCCGGCGAAGCTCCCGACCCAGTGTGAGCTGGGCGCCTGGTCCGGACAAGGCGCCTCAGTCGGCAACACTTCCCGTCGCGATATGGCTAGCCTTTACCCGTGATCTATGACCGCCCCGTCAGCGACCTCATGCGGGATGCCCCGGCTGCACTGCCGGCCTCGTTTTCGGTGGCCGACGTCGTCGGCTGGTTCCACGAGCACTACCCGAAGATCAAGAACAACACGATCACAGCGCATGTTCGAGGCCTGACCGCGAACGACCCCAACCGTCACCACTACCCTTGGCTCGCGTCAAAGGAGCCAGTCTTCACGAAAACCGGCTATGGCAAGCTGCGACGGTTCGATCCCGACGACATCGGCGGGGAGGGCGGTGACGAGGGGACCGATGGCGGCGGGGAAGAGGATGGCGAGGATCAGCCGACGACCGAAGAGCAGGCTGAGTTCGTTCTTGAGAGCCAGCTTGAAGAGTTCCTCATCGGGAATTGGTCCGTCATCCACTGGGGTCGGCACCTGCAGATATGGAAGTCCCCGACTGGAGTGTCTGGACATCAGTACAACATCCCCGGCATCGGCCGGCTCGACTTCCTCTGCATCGACACGACTACCAATGCTCTCGTCGTCGTGGAGTTGAAGCGAGGGCGCCCATCCGACAAAGTAGTTGGTCAGATCGCTCGATACATGGGGTGGGTTCGGACAAATCTCGCGGATGCCGGCCAGACTGTTGAAGGTCTCATCGTTGCCCATGAGACGAACCTCGCTCTCGACTATGCGGTGAGCTGCGATTCCCGGCCTTCGCCTGATGACCTACGAGATCAAGTTCGAACTGTTCACGGCTGGGATACCGGATCCGCTTCAGCCGCCGGATTGATGCCTTCATCGTAGGAAGGTCCGGCAAGGTCTCGATTCCAATCGATTGACGAATGCCAGTGTCGATCCGCATGCTCGGTCGCATGACCGCTCTCCCTCTGACACGGTACGGGACGCCTGTTCCGACCGTCTTTCATCTCGTCGGCTACAACGAGGTCGGGGTGACCGGCGCGCTTGGCTTCGCTCTAAGCAGAGCACCGGCCTTCGCCCAGGGAGTGCTTGACGCTGTAGGTGTGCATGAGGCTCCGATGGAGATTCGGCTAGAACAATCGGACAAGGTTCTTGGCCGGACCGACGTCGAGCTGGTAACTGAGACGTCGATAGTCATCCTGGAAGCGAAGCTCCGTTTTGCAGAGCCGTCAGTTGACCAGATTGACCGCTACGCGCAAATCCTTGAGGCCGAGCGTGCCGCCGGCAGAGCATCAAAAACGGCGATCATCACCACGACCGGATGGCCCGATGACCTTGCACAACGGCGGCTTACGCCGAAGGTACGGGGCAGTACTGTCCGTCACATTTCCTGGCGGTCTCTGGCAGAACTAAGTGCGAGAGCGAGGACAAAAGAGACGCGCGACGGAAAGGCCGTGCTCGCCGACTTCGACATTTTCCTAAGGAGAGTGATTGCGATGACCGACGTCGATTCGAATTTGGTTTACGTCGTATCACTTGGTAATGGTGGTCCCACAACTGGCGGCGTGACGTGGCGCAACGTAGTGGCCGACAACCGGATCTACTGGCACAAAGTCGGGGGAGACAGCTCGGGTTGGCCTGTCACGCCACCCAACTACATGGGTTTCCGTTGGCATGGCAAGCTGCAGTCGATTCGACATGTAGAGGGCCATCAGCTCTTTAGAAACGCACGTGACATCCTGCCGCAGGCGGCGTCAGAGGATTGGGGGCCGCACATTTGCTACCAACTAGGCCCTCCAATACTGCCCCAAGGCGCGGCCACCTCCAAGGGACTGTGGCCGAGCGGGCGCTATTGGGTAGCGCTCGATCTGCTCATTCTCTGCGACACCATCGCTGAGGCACGCGACCTGACTAATCTTCGCCGAGAGGCCGGAGGGCGCTGACCTAACGGGCACGCCACCGTGGGTGTCGAGCAGGTCGCGTAGCGATGCGCGATCTGCTCACTGACGCCGATGGTTCCGACTACGGGAGCAGGCATGGCGATTGGATCGCACCGCTGACGGAACCAACAACTTCGCCAAGGCCTCGCCGTGCAAGATTCATCAAGTAGACGATAGCGGGCGAGTCAGCATCAGGGATGATGGAGCACATTGAGACCCGCCGACACAAGTGCACCGGTGGCTTGCAGCGCTGCTGCACCTTGAAACTCAAGCCATGGCGAGCCCGCAGAGTGAAAACCTGTGAGCTCTTGGCGCTCCCCGGACAACCCAACCACCAATGTCATCTCTCCGTCGCTGAACAGATCTGTCAACCATGCCTTGTCAACTGCGAAGCCGCTTGGCAGGAAATAGCCTTGCGGCCCAAGTCGGGCTGCCACCACGGATCCGTCCGCACGCAGCCAACAGGCGCTCCTGCCGTTCCAGCGCAGGCCACCGCGTTCCTGGATATATGCAGACGGGGCGACGGTATTCATGGACGTCTGGAGGGAGCCATCCAGTCCGCGGCCTTCCCACGTGTAGTGCTCGACCATAGGGATGACGGAGAACACCACGCCGACACCGTGTCGTTCGATGTCGCGAAGCGCTGACACGTGGTGATAGCAAGACATCTGCCGCCATCCGAGCTCACCGAGGTAGCAGCAGTTCACATGTCCGTGAACGTCAACGAGGTCAGAGCGGTCGTTGGCTCCGATCTCGACGAAGTCCTTCGCGAAGCGTGTCGCTTCCTCGCTTGGAACCAACCAAGAAGAGATCCTCACCCACTCTTCCAACCCCCTCACTTTGTCGGGATCACGGTTCTGGGAATCTCGGTGCCGAAAAAAACCGTCGAGGAGGACCCATGGTCTGCCCTCAACCGAAATATTGCAGTACCGATCAACCGAAGGAAAACTTGCTTCGTCAGCCAAGAACCGCTCGACGTTCCCCGAATATCGCTCAAAAGGTGGGCCAGCTGGGGGGTAAAACGATACGTTTACATGAGGATCCAGGATGTCTGACGGCTCCGCATCGTCCTCTCCGTCAGGCACATCCGTCCAAGCAGGGGGCGGCAAACTTGGATCGACCTCTCGGTCATTGATCAGGTATAGGCCGGCCCACGAAGTCCAGTCGGCATACGAGTGTGGCTCGGGGTGGTAGTTATCTGCGATTCTCGCAATGAGCTCATGGAAGGCGATCCACTGGTACTTCTTCCCAAAGCGCTCCGAGCGCGATGACGCGCCGTGATTCTGCCACTGCAATCGGCGGTCGAACTCACCAAAGAGCTTCGGCGTCCACCCCAGAGCAACGACACGTTGAAATACCCAGCGGGCAGCCCTCTCAGAAGGGAATTCGGTATCGGGCCGGCGACGAGATATCGGAAACTTCCATGACGCGGCTAGCTCAAACGACTGCTCCATACTAAGGGAATCGTCGAACGCCAGCCTGCGAGCAGCAGGATCTTCGTCCTTCGCTTCTGCGCTCCCGATCGCTTCTAGGAGTGAACGTTGCTCCTCGCTCAATCCCCGCATGAAGCGTCTAAATCAACTCTTAACAAGGGTCCGTTCGCGCGCCTGGTACTCCGGTATTCTCGGAGGTTCATCTTCCAGTGGCACTTTAGAAAAGTGCCGCACCGCCGGCTCGATGACATATCTAGAGAAGTCGCCCATGCCAAACAGCGAGTACAGGATGGTCGCGTAGCTCTTATCGTCTTTCTGAGCGTCAGTTGGATATCGAAGATCGATTGTCGCCCGACTCCATGGGTTTCCTGGACGCGTGAATCCGTGCCTCGGTCTCGTTTCGCTCACAGGAATAGGAAACTCAAGTTGACGCATCGCAGCCCATTCCATTAGCCCATAGGCCGCATCAAGCACTAAGGCGTCGCATATCGGCGCTGTGACACTGCCAAAGACGTGGTTAGCCACCGAATCAATAGCACCCTGAAGACCGGAGGCGTTCGAGCCACAGCGCAGTGCTACCCCATAGGCGATCGTGACCATCCGCTCGACCACGTACGGATCATCCACAACAAGAAAGCGCTCGAGCAATCGCCTCAGGACATCATGGTGCCCGCCGAGGAGCTGGACGAGAGCCTTCGTGGTCCAATCTCGCATGAATCGATTTGGTGACGACAGAAGCCATACCAACGGTATTGCGGCTAGCTCAACGACATCGGCAGAATAGCTTGGGTAAGGCCCATTAGCGGCCCAGCGGGCGAGCCGCGTCGGAGCTGACGCCTCATCCGTAAATGCGTAATACATAGCCTGTCCAAAGATCTGGTCCCGCCTTGGCATGCGATAGCGCAAAAGCCACCTGTGGAGTCGGTCGCCGTTTAAGGGGTGAGCCGGCTGAGGCGCTAGTGCAAATAGGCTGACTAGAACCTCCTCAATGCGGCCGTGACCTAGCGCCATATTCAATAGCGTTAGGGTTCGATCCGTAATTGACGCCGTGGTCCGATACGGCAGCGTTGCTACGAACATGCCTTCTAGGTTCCGGAGGTAGTTTTGAAGCCACCGCTCGTGGGCGCCCTTGGGCGGATGCAGCTTGCCCCAGTCATGCAACACATGGAACAGCTCAACACCCAGCATTTCAGGAAGGACAACGCTCGCGGCCTCGCGGATGCCCCAACTAGCGTCGAACAGCCACTCGCGAAACGCATCGTCTACCTGCGTGGCGACATCGAGACCCTCCAAGCGCCGCCTAAGGATCAGATAGTCAGCAAACGCCTGGAACGCAACGTGAACACCAGTGATCATGTGGCCGTCGGTGTAGGTCGGCGCTTCGTGGAATAGCCCCTCATCGAGAAGAGAACCCAGGATGGTCGCAGCGCTAACTTTGTCTGAGGCCGTCCCAGCCGCGACGGCTAAGTCGAGCGCTCGCACCCGAGGCACATCTTCCCGCCCGGTTACTACCATTTCTTCGAGTAGGGCGTCGATGTAGTCGCCCACGCCAGCGCGCCGTTCATCTGCCTCGCTCTTTGAGGCATTCGGCGCCAATCTAACAATGGCACGATTCGTTTTCGATCTCCGTACGCGCTCAAAAACGGCCACACGACTTTCATGTGTAGCGACGCCGACATCGGGGTCGCGATCTGCCAGGGATTCACAATACATCTGCAGAAAAAGGGGCACCGTGAACTCGGGAAGCAGAAGCGGTACTTGAGGTTCGGGAAGACCATAGTGCGCGAAATACATTTGCGTGGCCTCAACCTCGCGTCCGGCGAAACCTGGGTGCCGACGAAGGGTGAACTCGGATCGCCGACCGTCCGGGTCGACGGCCTCCAGATAGGCATCGCGGCACGACACCGCTAACGCAACATGAGGAAAGGCCAGGATCGCGGCACGCAATGCCGAAAGATGCGACGCCCAGAATTGGACGTCTGGCGTGTCGTTGAGCGCGTCGACCATGAGCACAAACCTTCGGCCGTAGCGAGACGACGCTTCAGCGATTGAGTCCATGGCGCCGAGGATGATGTCGCGTCCTAACGCGGGCAGACCCAACTGGTCGCAGATGCTTCCCCATATGTCCCCACGCCCCAACTGGGCGGCGAACACAACTGCGGCGGGTCGGCCCTCATCGAGCGCTACGCGAACGGCATCCAGGAGCAGATGCGTCTTGCCAGCTCCAGCCCCGCCAGTCAGAAAGTAGCATCGACCTTCAACAGCGTGGCTCGCTTCCGAATCGAGAAACGATCCCAGACTGTCAATGGCATCCTCGACACCACGAGCGGTGTACAAGTCGGAGCGGAACGCCTCAATCGCCTTAGAGTCCGCGGATACTCCATCGGCGAAGTCGGCGGGAGTTTGACGAAGGTGCTCGTCGACCCGTCGCCCGTGCTCGCGAGCGTCGCTTAACGCCGAAGATGCTGTCTCAACGAGGTTGTCTATTTCCGCTAACGGAGTCTGAGATCCCGCATCGCACCGAAATCCGGTCAGTGCGTTGCATAGACATCGGACACGTTCGACTGCGAGATCAAAGCTAGCCCGGAGGTCGGCTCCGAACGAGGCGTTAGGTGAACGAAAGAACTGCGCCGCCTTCCGCACCCGGTCTCCATGCGCCGTCAAACGGGCGCTATATGAGTCGGCTAGGCCGAGGGCCGCGAGATCCTGGCCGATCGGCAGGTCGACCTGGAGATCCGGGCGATAGCGGGGCCCGGCCACCTTCGACTGAAGTGCAAGTAATGCACGCAGCTTTCCGGAGCTGAGGTCAGGATGGCTGAACCAGAACCATCGACGCCCCGCATTCGGCGTCAGGGTCAGGCGATCGACAATGTCACTTTCCTGCTGGAGCATGAAGTCGATACTGTCCGCACCCGGAATCTCGTTTTTCCATGCGGTGATCCGATCAGCGAACCGCTGCTGGCCGGATTTGGCTCGGCCCCCACGTGTTCCCCCCGATAGATTGATGGGGATACAGAAGGTAAGTCGTGACATGTTGGGACGCTCAGCGACTACTCGGCGCACCGTATCGGTCATTGCGCCCAAAAGCGGATCTATGTCGTCGATAAACTTCGCTTGCCATCCCCATTGCGAGCCATCATCGAGGTCGATGTACCACTCCACGCCACCATCGGGATTTCCCACCCGCACCGCTCGCGCGTATGGCTCTGGCAAGTCAATAGGGTCTCTGAAAAGCTGGTAGCACAGCTCCTCAAAAGCTCTGTCTTGGCTGCCGTTCCATTCTCGAATCGCCATCAAGGTAGTGGCTGGCGCTAGATTCATGAGGTCTCGCTCGCGTTGTACTCCAGTCGCCCGTCCTTGGATGGCGCCGCCGTACTCCGAACAAGCCGCACGATCTGCACGGCCTTCAACTTCTGTTGGAACTGGTAGGGGTGCACTGATAACCCGCACCGGACGCGCTCAGCGCGGTGACTATCTCGGCTCCATTTGGTTCGGTAGACACTAGGCGGCAATGTAGTCCGGGGGGCGCTCTTCCGGCGCGAGGCAACTAGTCGCCGCGGGTACCCTAGGGCAGGACGTTGCTCGGATACCTTCCTCGGTTGGGTCTCGCAAGGCGGCCAAACCCAGTCTCTCAAGCAGCGGCCGCGCGAACGCTGTCCAGAATTCCCACAAGCTGGTCGATCTCCTGTTCTGAGAACAAGTCTTCCGGTCCGTGGGGCGCGACATCTGTAAAGGGTGCCTCGTAAAGAAGCGCGGCGCCCATCACTCCGCGCTGTGTCAGGTGATTGACGACCATGTCCATAAACTCGATCTGGTTAGCCGTCATTACCTTGCCGGACAAGAAGCCGGCAAATGCCTCTTTGGCCGCGCCCCGATCAAGCCCTATAAGCGAACGCACGAACAACCCGAGGCCTTGGTTCTCCTCCTTGGCCTTGGCGATGGTTTCGGCGTCACCAATGCCGTTGTCGGCGAACATGGCCTCGAGAGAATCCAGGTCGGTCGCTGTGAGTGGCTTGTTCATCCGCAACCGATGGACCGCGATGTTGTCCTCATTGTCTCGCAGGAAAGCTCGTGCTTTTGCCTGAAAGCGCTCGAAGGATTCGGCTGGTACGACTCCGATCAGGTCGTACTCGGTTTCCGGCCCTATCTCATCTTCGAAGTCCGAGTAGAGCAGTGAGCGTTCGACTCTTCTCGATGAAACGCACCAGCAACCGCAGCTTCTTGCGGACCTGCTCGAGCATTGCCACGGTGACGTCTTCCCACCACTCTGGAGATTGCAGCTCTTCAAGAAGGACGAGATGCTCCTTGACCATTGGGATCGTCGCGAGCTCTTCGAGAAGGCGGGCGATGTCCTGCACTTGGTCCCGGAGCCTGGCGAACCGTGGCTCCCTCCGGAGTACCGCCAGCTGGAGATTCAGCATCAGGAGGTCGAACCGTTTTGCGTCCTCATCCTCCACCTCAATTTCGGACGGAAGGCCGGCCACCTCAGACGCGAGGTCGTGGAGGTCTTGCTTCTCGAGAATCTCCCATGCCTCTGCTTTCGCAAAACGCTCCACGTAGGCGCGCTTCGGACGAACGACAAAGTTATCGACGTTCATTGAAGCGACAACTCCGTGCAGAAGAGAAGCCGTTTCCGAGCGTAGCTCGCCCGCACCCCCGCCGCCTTCGACCGCGATCTCCGGCTCGCGATCCAGCTCCGCGATAAGGTCTAGCCGTGTGGTGAACAGCTTCTTGCTCAGCGGTTCGCCGACCCGGCCTTCGGTCGTGGCGGGATCCTGACTGAAGAACTCTAGGTTCTCGCAGTAGTCGAGGATGTAGAAGTTCACCTTAGGTTGGCCAGGACCGAACAGATCGGGTCGGAGCCTCGTTCCCCTGCCCACCATCTGCCAAAACTTGGTCTTCGATCGTACCGGCTTGAAGAACACCAGATTGACTACATCCGGGATGTCGATGCCCGTGTCAAGCATGTCCACCGAAACGGCTATGTGGGGTGCTTTCGATGTGAACGAGAAGTCGTCGATCAGGCTTTGCGCGTACGCGACACCGTGGTAGATCGTCCGAGCAAAGGCGCCCTTGTACGTCGGATAGTTCTTGTCGAACCTCTGGACGATGAACTCCGCGTGGTGCTGGTTCTTCGCGAAGATGATCGTCTTTCCCGAGCCGGTCGCCGCCCGCCACCCGAATGCCCTTTGTCATCAGATGCGCAAGGACCTTGTCCACCGTGTCCTCGTTGAATAGCCAAGCGTTGAGAGCACCTGCGTCGACATGGTCCGGGACCGGCCGTCCTCATCCCATTCGAGCGTCATCCCACTGCTCCTGCTCCTCTCGGAGAAAGATCCTTGTACTTGATGCCTTCGCGCTGGAACTTGATGCGGTACAGACACCGACACCGGTGGCACGAGGAATCCGTCTTTGATCGCATCTTCAAGCGAGTAGGCATCCGTCGGAACGCCGGTCTCCAACTCGAAGAGCTGATAGGTGTTGATGATCGACCTCGTCTTTGGGAGTGGCGGTGAGCCCGACGAGCAGGCTGTCGAAGTACTCGAAGATTGCTCGGTACTTCTGGTAGACCGAACGATGTGCTTCGTCGATGACGATGAGGTCGAAGTGGCCGGCTCCAAATCGGCGCCGGCCGTCCTCCATCTCGTTGATCAGGCCCATCATCGTGGGGTAGGTCGAGACGTAAACCCGACCCTCGGCGTGTCGCTCGGTGACCAGGTTCACCGGGACGGCTTCAGGCAAGATGCGTCTTAAAGGCGCCGACAGCCTGGTTCACCAACGCGACGCGATCTGCGAGAAAGAGGACGCGCTTGGCCCAGTTGCACCGCATCAGGAGGTCGCACAGGGCGATGATGGTTCGCGTCTTGCCGGCGCCGGTGGCCATGACGAGTAGGGCCTTGCGCTGCTTGTCCTTTTCAAAGGCGTCGCCGATGCGGCGGATCGCCCGCGTCTGGTAGTAGCGCTCAACGATCGTGTCGCTGATGGGTTCCTCGCCAAGATGTTTGCGGCTCGTCCGTCGCTGAATGAGCAGCACGAGCTCGTCCTTCGTGTAGAAGCCTTGGACGGCGCGGTCCGGATACATCTGGTCATCCCACAGCCAGTGCTCGTAGCCGTTGCTATAGAAGATGACGGGGCGCTGACCGAACGGCCTTCTCTAGACAATCGGCGTAGAGCTTCGCCTGCTGCTTGCCCAGAGCTGGCGACTTCTTGGTGCGCTTCGCCTCGACCAATCCGAGCGGGCTTGCCGTCGTCGCCCCAGAGCACGTAGTCGACGATATCCGGTGTCGTGGTCGTTGGGCATCCCGGTGACCGGATACTCTCGATCGCGCATCTTCGATCGAGCGGCCAGCCAGCTTCATGCAGCAGCAGGTCGATGAACTTGTCTCGGGTTTCAGCTTCGCTGTAGTCATGGAGATCTGGTGTACCGGCCGCCTCAGCCTTGGCCCTCGCAACCTCGGCACGAAGGCGAACGAGCTCTACGTCCAGCGCCGTCTTGTCCAGGAGGACGCTGGTCAGCTTCTCGTCGCTCTCCGCTAGCGCGGCTTCCAGTTTCTCGAGCTTCTCAGCAGTTGCACCGACCCCTGGCGTAGTGGTCGGGATCTGACTGGCGTCAAACGCCAGGTCCGGCTCCAACTGAGTGTCGCGAGCATATGTACGTGCCAGCCAGTAGCAAATCTGAAAGAGTTCCTGAACGGCGGTGAACGAAGCCGTTTCAGGGATTCCTCGATGGTCGTGAACTGCTCGATTGCCGATCCGTGAAACGAGCAAAACCTTGTTGAAGATCGCCTCTGGAACCGCGGCCCTGAAGGTGGGCTCATGGATCAGGGCGCCGAGGTTGTCCTGGTATGGGAGTTGGAGACTGCTGTCAGCCTTGTACAGCCAGTAAATGATCAGCTCGACAGCTCGTCGCGAGTAGAAGCACGAGGTTCGGGGGTCCGTAGCCGCTTCTACTTCGGCCTTGACCGCCGCCTCATGAACGTTCGGCCACTCGTTTACGACAAAAGCAAAGTTACTCATGGTACGAACAGCGAAGCTCGGTCAAAGCTCACCCCGAAACGCGCGATACTGCAGGGACAACACCAGGCTGGCAATCCTCTCGAGAGATCGTTGATACAGATCCTTGAGGTGCGACAATGACGCCGCCCGACACGCGAACCCCTGTTGCAACTCAAATTGCGGTATCGGAATCATTACCCTCCGGAACTCACTCTGCCGGATGCCCCGAACGGTCGAGCCGGATGAACGGGCGATGATCTGTTCGCGAACGCGAACTCGCAGTCAAGGCGTGCATCAGAAACGTGTTATCGAGCAAGAATGGCTCTCCGCGTAGCACAAGTAGACGCTGGGCTAGCGCCACCCTGCGTCCGTCAAGCTGCGCGACCTCGCCGAGAGGGGCCTCGGTCGTGAACAAGACATCGCCAGACTTGGGCACACCGCGGCGCATCCACGATGAATAGTCCTCTTCGGCGATGTATTCAGTTGGCTCGAGGAGAGCCCCGCCCTTAACAACGCGCGCTGTGATCAACGGGATGCCTTCGTCAGTCTTCTTTGGAGACTTCCCTCGGTAGTCGATGATGGTCTTCACACAGACGTCGATGGGCATCCAAGGCACACTCTCACCAGCGTGCTCCAGAACGTCGTCGAATAGCGAGCGTAGAAGCGCGTCGAGTTTCACAAGAGCTGCCTGGTACTGCGATCGAATGGTTGAAGTCTGTTCTAGAAGTTCGACCACACGTGCTTGCTCGCTCAACGTGAGAAGCGGGATCGGGAGCGATAAGAGGAAGTCTGCGGGAACGCGTCGTTGGCCTCCACTCCCAGTCATGCGTCCTTCGCCCGCAAGTCGAATGTGGTCCTGACGGAGATAGTGGAGTAAGTACTTCGGCAAGACCTTGGTAGTACTGAGGCGGATCACATGGAACTCAGTCGAACCAAAACCAACGGCCGTTGGCAAATCCGTCAGCGCGATCTTGCCATTCTGGAAGCAGGGGGTAATCTTTGCTACGAGGAGATCACCGTTCAAGAATGGTGTGTGCCCTTTGGAGACGGTCGCAAATGGCCGGGTCTCGGCAACCGCTACTGTTCCGGCTTCTGCGTCGATGGCCGCCATTGGAAGAAACGAGACCCTCTCCGCACTGTCCACGGCCCTACCTAACGGTGGATTGAGGTCGGCGATCTCCTCGAGCTTAACGACCAGCATAAGGAGTCACCGAAGGGCCTGTTCCAGAGCGTCAAGACCCTGCCGAATCTCGTTGGCAAGCTCCGCCAACTCCAAGAGAATGTCGAGTGGCGGACGGTGCTCGATCTTGGGCCGGGTGATCTCCTGGTAGCGACCAAGAGACAGGTCGTAACCCTCGCGAACGATATCGGCCTTGTCGACACAGAAACTCTGAGCACTCCGTTGACGTGCGAACTCACTTTGCCGGTCACGCCAGCGCGCAAGAACATCGGGCAGGTTGTTTCTCTCATGCTCTACCGCGTTCAGCGGCGCTATGGGCACGACACCCAGTTTCTCTTCTGCGAGCAGCGCGGTGCGCTTGTCGTCCAAGGACCACCCATCGGCTCGGACGTCGTAGAACCATACGAAGTCGGTTCCGCCCGAGTTCGTCTTCGTGAACAAGAGGATGGCGGTCGATACACCGGCATACGGCTTGAAGACGCCGCTCGGAAGCGTGATGACACCCTCCAGCCTCTGATCTTCAACCAAGATACGTCGCAGTTCTCGGTGAGCCTTGGGGAACCCGAAAGCACGCCGTCTGGCACGATAACTGCCGCTCGACCACCGGGCCTCAGAAGGCGGACGAAGAGTGCCAGGAATAGCAATTCCGTCTTCTTGCTCTTAACCACCTGTAGAAGGTCTTTGGCTGTGGTCTCGTAGTCAAGCGAGCCAGTAAAAGGAGGATTGGCGAGTACCAGCGAGTAGCGCTCGAACTCGTCGGCGTGATCTTGGGAGAGTGAATCGTGGTAGCGAATATCTGGATTCTCCACGCCGTGCAGCAACATGTTCATGCTGCCAATGCGAAGCATCGTGTTGTCGAAGTCGAAGCCGTGAAACATCCGTTGATGGAAGTGGGACAGGGCGACTTCATCGTGGAACATGTCCGGATAGTGATCTCGCAGATATTCGGAGGCCCAGATGAGAAAGCCAGCGGTGCCGCATGCCGGGTCACAGATCACGTCGGTGGGCTGGGGAGTCGTCATCTCCACCATTAGGGAAATGATGTGTCGCGGGGTGCGGAACTGACCGTTCTGGCCAGCAGTAGCTATCTTGCTCAGCATGTACTCGTAGAGATCGCCCTGTGTGTCGCGATCCTCCATTGGCAGCTCGCCGATCAGATCGACTACTTTCGTGAGCAACGTCGCAGTGGGAATGGTGAAGCGCGCGTCCTTCATGTGGTGGGCGTACGTCGATTCGTCTCCGCCAAGGATCCGCAAGAACGGGAAGACGTGGTCATTGAGAACGTCATACATCTCGGACGCAGAGAAGTTCTTGAAATGCGACCACCGAAGATCCTGATACGGCCTGCCGCGGGGGTCGTCGCCGATTGGAAAAATCGCGTTCTCGATCGGCTTATTCGTACGCGTCGCCTTGTTCTCCTCAAGCGTCTGCAGCTCGTCAAGCCGGCGTAGAAACAGGAGGTAGGTGATCTGCTCGATCACTTCAAGAGGGTTGGAGATGCCGCCCGACCAAAAAGCGTTCCAGACCTGGTCGACCTTGGCCCTGACTTCACCGGTAATCATGCTGCCCTTCTTCCCTAACTGGCCAATCAGGCTTGACGCGTGAACTTTATCGGACACAAACCTCGGACGATCAATACAGTGTCGGGCCTCGGCGGGGTGCCTCGGCCCGGGGTGCGTTGGTCATCGAGGAATAGGATGGCGCACCCAACTAGCGGTGGTCTGCCGTAGCCAGCGCCTGATCATCTCGGACGAAGTCGTCTTGGGTGTCCTTCGGCGGGTTTGCTAGATGCCAATGAACAGAGCGTCGTACCGCCTCGTCCGGGTCCGTATCGAGGTACCCAAGCTCCTGGCGCGCCCTCGTTGAGGAGAACACGAGCGCCTGCGAGAAAGCCTTCGTAAGGCCGAGGTTCCCAGCGAGAGCAGTCTCATCCGGAACTCGAACGAGCTCGGCATCCGACCCCGCGGCCGCAAGAATGCGCTGGATCCACAAAGCCAGGGGGTCGGTAGTAGCCGGGGCCAAATTGTAGATAGAGGCCGTCCGAGTCCCGAGCGCCACAGCGGCGACCACACCCCGGGCTACGTCGCTGACGAAACCAAGGGGCAGAAGAGCGTTTGCTGCACCAATGGGGATGCGCGGCCGACCCGCCCGAACTCGCTTGAGGATGAACTCCTCTCGTCGTTGATAGTCGTGCGGGCCGAAGACCATCGGCAGCCGCAGCACCGTGGCGCCGGCAGCTAGGACGATCTCCTCGACGTCGATCTTGGAGTAGTCCTCGTAACCGGCTTCGTCCCGAGCCGGATACCTGTCCGGGCGGAGCGGGGATTCCTCTGTGATCGGTACAGCATCGGTCGCCAACCCGTTGCTTTGGACGGTGGCGAAGGCCCGGTAGACGTCTTGCGAGGAGAGGACGACCCGGTGAAGGGCTGGATCGGGCAGTGCGGCGAGGAGGATGCGGGCATCACTTGCCGACATCGCCAGGCAGTCGACGACGGCGTCGGGCGCGAAAGCCTCAAAGCGATCTCGGTGCTCACCGAGCCGGGATCGCTCCGTATGCAAGTGGGCAACAGCGGGCAGATCGGTCGGCTCGGTATCGCCCCGATGGCAGACGAGGGGCTCGTGTCCAGCCGCGAGCAACTCGTCGACGACCGCTCTGCCGATGAAGCGGGTTCCACCGAGAACGACTACTCGCATGGCCGAACCCTACAGCGACCAGGATGGGTGCGACCCCAGGCTCGTGGCCCCCGCCGAGACCGAGACGGTCGCTGGAGTCGCCCCAGTTGCTGTGCAACCATGGCGCATGCCCGAGGTGCCGGACATGATCATCGACCACGTTGTCTTCGTGGTTAAGGATCCCGTCAAGGCGGCTCAGGACCTGCTTGAGCGACACGGTCTCGGCTCGGAACCCGGTGACTACCACTCGTTCTCCGGCACTCGAAATTGGAGTGTCCCACTTACGCCTCCAACCTATCTCGAGCTTCTCTCGATCGAGAATCGCGCGGTCGCGGAGACGTCCAAGGTCGGCCAGCAGGTTTTGGCCTGTGAGGAAGCCGGCGGTGGGCTGATCACGTGGGCCGTCCTCATTGAGGATGTGACAGTCGTCTCCGAGCGTCTGGGTATTGACGTCTTCGACTACACAATCACCGACGAGACGGGGACTTTCCGCGGGTGGAGGTCAGTCACGGGACCTCCGCCGCACCTTCCTTTCTTTATTGATTGGCCGAACAGCGTCGGACGTCTGGAGCGGTGGGAGCAGAAGTATCGCCGCGTAGGTCATACGTCAGCTCCGATCGGATTTTCAGGTTTGACGATTAGTGGATCGGAGAGTGAGATGCGCGACTGGCTTGGACCCCATCAGTTGCCGCTGCGATTTGTAAATGGCACGTCGGGTCTCGTAGAGGCGAGGATCGCCACACCTACGGGGGAGATAGTAATCGCGTGAGGTAGCTCCGCCTCTCTGCGCTGGATCGGCAGCTACAAAGCGGCTATGACCGTCTCGAGCTCACCAGCGAGTGTGAGCAACTGGGTCTGGTCGTACTGTGCGAGCTTGAACGCCAACCTATTCCCTGTCCCGGCCATATCGACAGCGATGCCCGCCACCTCCAGCCCACCAAGGCTTCCGACTCGCCGGATCGTTAGGTGTAGCTGGCCCTCATACGTGTCGAGGTTCGCCTCGCCTTTCAGCGTCTCATCGAGACGTCGAACTGAATCAAGGAAACGGGAGAAGTCCCTATCCGTGAAGTCGGCTGTGAAAGAGCCAGAGAAGGCGCCCGCGCGTACGGACACCCTGCAAGTCACCCATATGCCGTCGTCCCCATCGGGCTGCCCTGAGCTCTGAGGTGTCAATATCTCGACCGCAACGTGCTCGCCGCTCTGCTGCCCGATCACCACTTCGACCATGCGGCAAGGCTAGACTACGGCGTTCGATCATGCGTCGTCAGGGTACATTCGCGGATGCTGGCATGACCCAGACGTCGCACTCTGAGCGCCTAGAATCATCGTTGATATGAGTCACGCGTCAATGGAAGACAGCGAATTGCGTGCTTGGCTCACGGCGATCCCGCCCGAACGTCGCTTCTTTGGCCGATTGAGGCTAGCGGCCGTCCGCCTCTTTCGTCGTCGACGCGCCGGCGGGGGCTACGGCGGCGGCGATAGTCCTCCCGAGGGAGCAGGCCTTCCGGCGCGACCAAAGCGCCCCGCGCCAACGCTCCTCACCGCCGCGGAGCTAGAACTTCCGCAGGATTAGAGCTGTGGCTCCGTGTACCGACGCTGGGTACATTGGCGGACGCTGGCCTGAGCGAGGCGGCGCACCTCGTTCTTAGCACGCTACGAATCCTCAAAAACCGTTGACCCAAATGTGATCGCACTGCGCTTCCACGGTCACCACGTCAGCTTCCCGGACGACATACGATTCTTTGGTGCCCCACCACACCAGCCAGTGCCACTCTAACCCCGTCGCCCAGTCCGGTCTCTCCGCCGCTCCGCTCCCCTCCGACGCGCGCCGAGTCGCCCTGAAAGCGACTCGACTAATCCAGCAGCCGCATGCTCACTCCCAGGCCAGCGTTCGTGACCTCCCCACACGAACAGCTCTTCGTCACACCGTCCGCCGGTCGACCGCCACGACAGTTCGACACAATGACCAGCGCCGAGATTCGCTCCTCGAAGCCCACGTTGCTCTGACGGTGGGCTCAACTGACGGCGCATCGAGGTTCGTCGCCACCGGAATAACCGGCCAGTCGCTTCAGCTAAGAGCCTCGCGATGTCCGATGTTGAGCACCACGCGAGCCTGACGATCGTCGGAAGAGATTGCGATCGCAGGTCCCGAGTCGTGAATCGGCATACTGCGGCATCGCTCTTCATCGCTGACGCCGCGCATTCACTCCCTCTGACCTCCGAATAAGAGGGCCGCCTCCAAAAACGTTTCGAAGGCGGCCCGGGCGAGAGGGGAGGAGGTTCGTTAGATAGCGAGCGCTTGCGGCCCTAAGTGTTTGGCCGCAAACAAACAGTGACTACTTGCAGCATTAATGACCGCTGGACAAATCACTTGCAGCATTTCTGCTCGCACTTGCAGCATTTCCGCTCGTTGAATACTTGCAGCATTTTTGACCGCTAACAATCAGCTGCAGCCGCTCGTCGCTCCGCAGTTGTGGCACTTGTAGCAGGCGCCGTTGCGCACCATGAGGCTGCCGCAGTCGCTGCAGGTTGGCGCGTCTTCCTGGTTGATGAATGCGCCCGCGCTGGTGATGGGAATCGTGGCGACCGGCTTGCGCGCAGTCGCGGTGGCGGATGGCGCTGGGGCGGCGATTGCGACTGGGGCAACAGCGGGCTCCGTGCCGAAGTCGGCCATGTCGGCTGACTCTTCGGTCACGCTGCCATCCGGCTCGCGGCGGATGATCCCAAGGCGATCGCGCTCCTCCTGGGGCAGGAAGCGAGATGCGAGCCAGCGGAAGATGTAATCCATCACCGACTTGGCGATCGGGATCTCCGGGTTCCGCGTGAAACCCTGCGGGTCGAAGCGCGTGTGCGAGAACTTGTCGACGAGCGCCGGCAGCGGCACGCCGTACTGCAATGCGAGCGACACGGCGGTGGCGAACGAGTCCATCAGTCCGCTGACCGTGGACCCTTCCTTGGCCATGCGCAGGAAGATCTCGCCAGGTGTGCCGTCGTCGTACAGGCCGACGGTGATGTAGCCCTCGTGGCCACCCACCTCGAACTTGTGCGTGAGCGCGGTGCGCTCGACGGGAAGGCGCTTGCGCAATGGGCGCTCGACGATCTGCGTCTTGTGCCCGGTGGTCTTGTCGATGCTCGTCGCCAGCGGCTGGCTGCGCTTGCTGCCGTCGCGATAGATCGCGACTGCCTTGAGCCCGAGCTTCCATCCGTCGGTGTACGCCCGCTCGATGTCCTCGACGGTTGCCTCATTGGGCATGTTCACCGTCTTGGAGATGGCGCCGCTGATGAACGGCTGCACCGCTGACATCATCCGGAGGTGGCCCTGCCAGGAGATGGAGCGCTTGCCGTTCTGCGGTGTGAATGCGCAGTCGAAGACGGCGACATCCTCATCGCGCAGCGTGGGTGCGCCTTCGATGGTGTCGTTGGCATCGATGAACGCGATGATGTCGGCGATCGCCGTCTCGCCGTAGCCGAGCCGGCGCAGCGCCGCGGGCACGGTGCCGTTGACCATCTTCAGCATGCCGCCGCCGACGAGCTTCTTGTACTTGACGAGCGCGATGTCCGGCTCGACACCGGTGGTGTCGCAGTCGAGCATGAAGCTGATCGTTCCCGTGGGCGCGAGAACTGTGGCCTGCGAGTTGCGATACCCGTGGCGGGCACCGAGCTCGTGCGCCTCATCCCACGCGTGCCGCGCAGCGCCGATGAGGTCGGACTCGATGTTGTCGGTCGGGATGTTGTACGCGGCCTCGCGATGCTTGCCGACCACCCGCAGCATCGGCTGGCGGTTCAGCGCGTAGCCGTTGAACGGACCGATCTCGCGGGCGATGCGCGACGACTGAGCGTACGCCTCGCCGGTGAGGATCGAGGTGAGGCAGGCGGCCAGGTCGCGTCCTTGCGGGGAGTCGTAGGGCACGCCGCGCGCCATGAGCAGCGCGCCCAGGTTCGCGTAGCCGAGGCCGAGGGGGCGGAAGTCCTCGCTGTTCTTCGTGATCTTCTCGGTCGGATACGACGCGTTGCTCACCATGATCTCTTGCGCGGTGATCGTGATGTGAATGGCGTGCTTGTATGACTCGATATCGATCGAGCCATCCTCGTTCAGGAACCGGGTGAGGTTGATCGACGCCAGGTTGCAGCTGGTGTCATCGAGGAACATGAACTCACTGCAGGGGTTGCTCGCGTTGATGCGAGCGGTGGCTGCCGACGTGTGCCAGTCGTTGATCGTGGTGTCGTATTGCATGCCCGGATCGCCGCACTGCCACGCGGACTCGGCGATGAGACGCATCAGCTTGCGTGCCTTCACCGTCTTGAGGATCCGGTTGGAGTCGGTGACCGCGCGGAGGTGCCAATCGCGGTCGTCCGCGACTGCCCGCATGAACTCGTCGGTCACACGCACGGAGTTGTTGCTGTTCTGGAAGAAGACGGAGGAGTACGCCTCACCGGTGAACGCGCTGTCGTACCCGGCCTCGATGAGCGCCCATGCCTTGCGCTCCTCGCTCACCTTGCAGGTGATGAACTCCTCGACGTCGGGATGGTCCGCGTTGAGGATGACCATCTTTGCCGCACGGCGCGTGGTGCCACCGCTCTTGATGACACCGGCGAACGCGTCGAAGCCCTTCATGAAGGAGACCGGTCCGCTGGCGGTGCCGCCGCCGGCGAGCAACTCGGTGGCCGAGCGGATGGTGGACAGGTTGGTCCCCGTGCCACTGCCGTACTTGAAGAGCATGCCTTCGGTCTTGGCCAGCGTGAGGATCGACTCCATCGTGTCCTCGACGCTGTTTATGAAACACGCGCTCACCTGCGGGCGGCTCGTGGCGACGCCGAGGTTGAACCACACCGGGCTGTTGAAGCTCATCTTCTGATGCAGCAACAGGTGGGTGAGCTCGTCCTGGAACGCCGAGGCATCGGTCTCGGTGGCGAAGTAGCCGCCTTCGCGGCCCCACTTCCCGATGGTGTCCGAAACCCGCGAGATCATCTGCTTGACGCTGGTCTCACGACCCGGGGTGCCGAGCTTGCCGCGGAAGTACTTGCTGACGACCACGTTTGTGGCCATCTGTGACCAGAACGTCGGAATCTCGCAGTCCTTCTGCTCGAAAACCGTCTCGCCCTTCTCATTCCCGATCGCGGCGGTGCGTGTCTCCCAGGTCACTTCATCGAAGGGATGCACACCCTCTTTCGTGAAGCGTCGCTCGACGTGAATACCGCCGCCCTCAACCTCCACCTTTGCGCTGACGCGGGTCTGCACGGACCCATTTCGGCGGCTCGACCGACGGCCGGCCGGGGGCTCCATGGCGATGTCGTGCGAGTCGTCTGGGACGGGTTTGGAGGCGGATCGATCCACGGTCTTTCCTCTTCTGGCTGATGGGCGCTTCATTGTGCGGAGACGTGTGCAAGACGGCGCCCTGGCGGGCTGCAGCCCCAATCTCCGCGTACTGAGATCACCTCAATGATCCCATATCTTGGGGCTCGGCCGTCCGGGAGCCCCCATATCTTGCGAGTCGGGCGGCCTGTCGTCAAGGGGGTAGGACGATGTCGTTGCGCCCGTGAGTATGGACCGATGGAGCTCCGGAACCTCGATCCGCATGGCCACGCGACGGTCGCCCGCGATCAGCAGGAACTCGCCTCGAGATGCGCTTTCAAGGAAGCCTCGCTGCGCTGCTGTGAGCCCGAACGCACGCTCCATTCGCGCTGTTTCGGCGGCCCGATGACCGCCCAGGAGCACCACCGCGCAATTGGTCGCGATCACGCTCCCTTCGTCGGTTCCGAGCAGGTCCTGCGCGTTCTGCGAGGCAACGACGAGCGAGGCACCGTACTTGCGACAGCGTCGCGCGAGTTGCACGAGCAGATCACGGAGCGGACGGTGTGCGCAGAGCGCACCAACCTCGTCGAACACGATGTGCCGGCGCCGGCGATCGTGGCGCACCAGCTCCCACAGCCATCTCGCAACGATGAGCGTCGCTGCAGCCACGTGTTCGGGAGGCATCTCGCGCAGTGAGATGGCGCAGACGCCCATATCGAGCGCAAGCGATGTGGGGCGGTTGAAGAGCGCGCCGAGGCCTCCGGTGCAGAAGCGGCGAACCACCATGGCCACTGGGCGTGCTTCGAGCTCCAGCGTGGGCAGGCAGTCCTCCAGGAGTGGTGTCCGGCCTTCGGCTGCCGCGCGCTCAAGCGCTGCCCGTGCCGAGGCATCGACGACCGCGCGCTCGACATCGCCGAGTTGATCACCGCAGAGCACGGTCACAAGCGCCACAACTGCGGCGATCGCTTCCTCCGGATCATCGCCGGCGCCTTCGAAGACGTTCACGGCTGCATCGGTTCCGGGCGCGAGCTCGAGGTACCGGCCGCCGAGCGCAGCAACCAGCGAGCGGTACTCGCCCTCCGGATCGATGATCACCGAATTCACCCCGGCAACTGCCGCCTCGAGCACGAGAGCGCCGATCGCGAAGCTCTTGCCGTGACCGGACGCCGCGAACACCGCGATGTTGGCGTTCGGATGGCGCGAGGTGTCGAACGGCGCAACGCGGACGGGCAGGCCGGATCGAATCGCCGCTCCGAGCCGGTAGCCACCGGGATCCGCGCACCCGGCTTCGATCCAGGGCACGCACGTCGCAGCGGCCGTCGAGTTCGACGAGCTTGCCGGCGCCGAGCGATTCCACACCGAGTGGGAGCGTGCTCGTGAGCGCAGCCATGTGGCGGAAGTGCGTGACCTCAACGCCGATGAGCGACGAGGCGAATCCCAACTGCAGCGCCGCGCTCCGCGCGTTCAGGGACTCGTGCGTTGCCGCTCGCACGGTCGCCACCACTGAGAGATGCAGCGGGCGACCCTGGTTGCGCGCGAGCCGTTCGCGCAGTGCACTGGCTGAATCGACGCCGATATCCACGTGGACATCGCCGAGCGCACCGCGTTCGACTTCGAGCATGCGGTGCGCTGAGAAGTCGCGGAGCCGGCGGTTCAGACGCCCGAGCGAGTCACCGAGCGACGCGGGAACCAGGTGCACGGCGATGTCGCACTCCGTCTGCACGCTGAGCAGTGGCGCGAGCCATCCCGCCTCCACCGGATGGCCCGGAAGGCGGCGCAGCGCGTGGCCACACACCATGACGTCGCCGACGGCTGCGTACTTCGGATACTCATACCAGATGACGTTCGTGTCGAAACCGTCAGTAACTGCACTGGCGAGGTCCTCGCCGTCGAGACGCGCAGCGGTCACACCGAGTGCCGCAAGACGGTCGGTCGTGTGCGCACACGCGGTGTCGAGCGCCGCGGGAGTGGACGCGACGAGTGCCACCAGCACCTGGCGGGTATGGCGGTTCCCGCCCTGGATCTGCTCGGTCCAATGGCCGTACATCGCCGCGTCCAGGTCGGGATGCGGACCGCCGCCGGCAGGCGCGTCGAGGGCCGCGAGCCTGCGGACACGCACAAGGAGCTGCATCGGGCTCTGCA
Organism: Candidatus Dormiibacterota bacterium; assembly: GCA_963833055.1. Taxonomy (GTDB): domain Bacteria; phylum Chloroflexota; class Dormibacteria; order Aeolococcales; family Aeolococcaceae; genus Palsa-851. The sequence continues at coordinate 543,642 of CAWHWM010000020.1, forward strand.
GCGTGTGACACATCCGGGCGAAGGACGCCGAGGCAGCAGCTTTGCGTGCTGGATCGAGCGCCTCGATGTCGAGATCGCTCGTCGCGAGCACCGCCGACACCTGACCGTTGTGCTCACAGCGGTTGCCGCGAATCGCGACCGACGAGATCTGTGCGGGGCCGGCGGACGGTCGTGGCAGACGAAGCGAGGTCAGGACGGCCACGGGCTGCGCAACTCGCTGGCCACGCGGCGGGCGAGACGGCGCAGCGCGATCGCCGCGGGGGCCGACTCCTCGAGCCCCACGAGGCTGTGGGTGTTCTCGGCGGTGATGACCGACTCGTCGTCCGGGATCTCCGCGATCAGCTGGCCGCCGAGGTCCGCCATCGGCTCGCTGAGGTCCGTCTCCGCCCTGGATCGATTGACGATATAGCGGAGCTGATGCCGGAGCCCGAGGCGGCGCAACGCCTCGGTGCTGCGGTACGCGTCCTGCACGCCGCCCGCCGTCGGTACCACGACGACGAAGACGTCATCGCAGGCGCAGAGCGCAGTGGTGTTCAGCGGGGAGAGCTCCGGGGACACGTCGAGGACGACGAGATCGAAGCCTTCCATGTCGAGCTCCCGGAGAACCTCGCGCAGGAGCGCAGGGGTGATCGGCCACTCCGGGTTCACGGCGCGCTGGGGGCCGAGCAGGACGCGCGCCCCGGATGCGTGCGCGACCATGAAGTCGATCACGCTGCGCTCGTCCGGCGATGCCAGGGCGAAGTCGAGCAGCGTCTGGTCAGGACAGCCGAGACGCACGGCGACGCTCGGGCTGCGCAGATCCAGGTCGACGAGCGCGACCTTTGGAGCTGGTTGCCCGTCGTTGGAGCTCGCCGCCAGCATGCAGGTGAGCTCGGTGGCCAGCGTGCTGCGCCCGGTGCCGCCTCGCAAGGAGAAGAAGGTGATGCGGCGGGCGCCACGCGCGCGGGAATGCGACGCCGGCGACGGCGGCGCAGTGATCGCGCCGGCCACGTCTGGTGGTGTCGCGTCGACCAGTTGGGGTTTCGTCCCCGCCAGCTCCCACTGGGCCGTCCCGTGGCGCGGCCGCATCCAGAAACGAGTGGCGAAGACTGCCCAGTCCAGCGCCGGCCGCCCCGCGACCTTCAGCCACCCGAGCGCCGCGGCGGCGCCGGCCAGCAGGACGGCCGCCGGATCAACGATTGCCGGCGGCAGCGACGAACGCACCAGCGAATACGCCGCGAGCGCGCCCGCCATGACCACGGCGAGCTGTCCGGCGCCGAGCCCGAAGGCCAGCGTGTCAGGGGTGTCAAAGCCGTCGGCAAACTCGATCTGATCCATCCCGCCACTCCACTACTTGTGTCCGCAGAATGACAGTATCGTAGGGTGTGGTCAGATCGATGGCGCGGACAAATCCGCACTCGGCGGCGGTGGGGGCCGAGCCACCGCAGCCGCATAATCGACACCGGCGTCAAGAGCGGTGGAGGTGGCCAGTGGCAACGGTCGTGGAACCGGACGTGGCGACGTATCAGCAGTACATCGACGGCGAGTGGACCGGTGCCGATGACGGCCGCACCTATGAGGTGATCAACCCCTCCACCGAGGAGGTCATGGCGCTCTGCACCGGCGAGCACCAGGATCGACGCCAAGCGCGCCGTCGAAGCGGCACGCCGGTCGTTCGAGGCCGGTGAGTGGCGTCTGAAGTCGCAACTCCAGCGAACCCAGATCATGTTCGAGATCGTCGAGCACCTCCAGGAGGTCTCAGAGGACTGGGGGCTGCTGGAGTTGCAGAACGCCGGCGCGGCGCTGCGCAAGACGGCCGTTGTAGACGTGCCGCTCGCCATCGAGTGGTTCCGCAGCATGGCGGAGCAGGCGCTGAGCATCCCCTGGTACGAGCCGCTCCCCTGGATCGATTCGCCATACGTGTCCTGGAACTTCGTGCAGCGCGAGCCGATCGGCGTGTGCGCCGGGATCATCCCGTGGAACTACCCGCTGATCTTCGCGATGTGGAAGATCGCGCCGGCGCTCGCCATGGGCAACTCGATCGTCCTCAAGCCATCGCCGCAGACACCGCTCTCCGCCCTCGCGGTTGCGCGCGCGATCGACGAGACGGGGTTGCTCCCACGGGGGGTGCTCAACGTGGTGACCGGCGACAGCGTGGACGCCGGCATCGAGCTCGTCGAGAACCCCGATGTGGACAAGGTCGCTTTCACGGGATCAACCGCAACCGGCCGCAAGATCCTCGCCGCAGCGGCACCCACCATTAAGAAGGTGACGCTCGAGCTGGGCGGCAAGTCGGCGAACATCGTCTGCCCGGATGCGGATCTCGACATCGCCGTCGACGGGGCGCTCTTCGGGACCTTCTTTCATCAGGGCCAGATGTGCGAATCGGGCACGCGGCTCTTCGTCCACGACGACATCTACGACACGTTCGTCGACCGGCTCATCGACGGTGCGGCGTCGCTGCGAGTCGGCGACGCCGCCGATTTCGACACCCAGGTCGGCCCGGTGATCAGCCGCTCGCAGTACGACATGATCCTGTCCGCCATCGAGCGCGCGAAGCAGGAGGGTGCGACCGTGGCGTGTGGTGGCGGGCGCGCCCCGAACGTGGGCGATCGTGGCTTCTTCATCCAGCCCACAGTGCTCACCGATGTGTCGCCCGACTCGCACGCCGGCACCGAGGAGATCTTCGGACCGGTGCTCGCGGTGCAGCGCTGGAGCGACCTCGGCGAGGTGATCCAGCGGGCGAACAAGACGATCTACGGGCTCGCCGGCGGTGTGTGGTCGCGCGACACCCGCGGCGCCATCGAGATCGCCAAGCAATTGCGGACGGGTACCGTGTGGATCAACGACTGGCACCTGCTCAATCCGCTGGCGCCGTTCGGCGGCTACAAGCAGAGCGGCATCGGGCGCGAGCACGGGCGCGAAGGGCTCCTCGAGTACACCGAGGTGAAGCACATCCACGTCGACCAGGGCGTGCCCCGGAGCGAGCGCTACTTCTGGGACGTGCTGCTGGGCTGAGCTGCGAGCCCGTCGACGAACTCGGTGATCGCCGCGGCGACCTCCGCAGGACGTTGCACCGGCAGGTCGTGCACACCGTCGATCCACACGAACCGCGCACGATCGCCAACCGCCTCCTGAGCTCTCGCGATCGAGCGGACCTTCGGCGAGTCCTCGCTGGACGGCGACCCTGCCGGGATGAAGAGCATGCGGCGCCTGGACCTGCGCCATCAGCTCGAAGCCGTTGGCGTCGAAGAGGTGGTGGGCGATCTGCATGTGATGCTCGAGCGACAGCCGCGGACGAAGCGTGCCGGCGCCGGTGCCGTCGTCCTCGAAGTTGCCGCCGAGGATTGCCGCGGCGGTGTCGGGATCCGAGCCGTCGCGCAAGGGCGATGAGTCCATCCAGGCGCGGAGCATCGCCGGGGTGATCCCGGCGAGTGCGGGCGGGCGCATGGTCTTCTCGGCCATCTCCCAGCTCGGTCCGAAATACGCCTTGAGATCACCGGCACCGCCGTCGATGCAGATCACGCCGAGGGTGAGCGCCGGGTAGGCGGCGGCAAAGGAGAGCGCAACGGTTGCGCCCCAGCTGTGGCCCACCACCACGAGCGGCTCCGGATGATGCAGTGCCGCGAGCAGTCCCTCGAGATCGCGAGAGACGGTGTCGAAGTCATAGCCGTCGTCGGGCCGGTCGCTCTGGCCGTGTCCGGGCAGGTCGACGGCGATCACGCGATGGGCGGGGACGAGCCTGTCGGCAACCAGGTCCCACCAGCGGGCGTTGCTCGCCAGACCGTGGAGGGCCATGACCGCCGGCTCGCCGCCGGCGTGGTCGCGAACGGACAGCGCGAGGCGGGGCGTGTCGACACGGTATTCGGCGATGGGATGGGCCACGTCACGGGATTGTGGCCGGTGAGGCCATCGAAAGGACGGTCCCGGTAGCATGGTTCGGCGGGCAGGCCCCGCTCGGCCTGTGGAGGAGTCGAGCCTTTGTCGGCGATTGAGCCGTACACCCGAAGGATTCTCGGGGGCGTCCAGCCGATCATCGTCGCCAACCGGGCGCCGCTGGTCCTGCACACTGCCGACCCGTATCGCGGGACGCCCGAGCGCCTTGTGAAGGGCGCCGGCGGGCTGGTGACGGCGATGACGTCGCTCGCGTCCGCGACGGATGCGGTCTGGGTGGCGCTGGCGCGCGACGGCTCGGATCGCATCCTCGCCCAGCGCGGCGATCCGGCAGAGCTCACCACCGAGGACGGCACCACCGTCAAGGTCGCCTTCGTCGAGCCGACGAACGAGGCATACGACCTCTACTACAACGTCATCTCCAACCCGCTGCTGTGGTTCATCCAGCACTACCTGTGGGACCTCGCCCGCGAACCGGTGGTCGACGAGACGATCCACCGCGCGTGGGAGGACGGCTACGTGAAGGTGAACCGGCTCGTGGCGGACCGTGTGATCGCGGAGGTGGAGAAGTCCGACAAGCCGGCGGTCGTGCTCGTGCAGGACTACCAGATGTACTGCGTGCCGGGGTTGATTCGCGAGCGCCGGCCCGACGTGCGCATCCAGCATTTCGTGCACATCCCGTGGCCGACGCCGCAGTACTGGACGGTGCTGCCGCGGCACATCCGCGATGCGATCGTGCACGGGCTGCTCGGCGCCGACATCATCGGGTTCCAGACCTCACGCGACGTGCGCAACTTCCTGATGACATGCGAGCAGAACCTCGGGCTCACCGTCGACCATCGCGAGCGCACGGTCTTCTCGGAAGGGCGCGCGGTCTGGGTGCGCAACTACCCGATCAGCGTCGACCCGAAAACCTTCATCCAGCACTCGGAACAACCGGCGGTCCTCGCCGAGATCGAGCGCATCGAGCAGTGGCGGCCGAAGCACCTGATCCTGCGTGTTGATCGCACGGATCTCAGCAAGAACATCGTGCGCGGATTCCTTGCGTATGAACGGTTGCTTGCTGGACACCCGGAGCTGACCGGCGACGTCATGTTCTGGGCATTCCTGCAACCGAGCCGGCAGGACATCGACGACTATCGCGCCTATCTCGGTCATGTCCTGAGTGTCGCCGCGCGCATCAATCGGGAATACAGTCGCGGCGGATGGACGCCGATCCGCGTCGAGATCGACGACAACATGGAGCGGGCCATTGCGGGATATCGCATCTTTGACGTGCTGCTGGTCAATCCGATCTATGACGGCATGAATCTCGTCGCCAAGGAGGGGCCGCTCGTCAATCAGCGCGACGGCGTGCTGGTGCTCAGCGAGAATGCCGGCTCACATGAGGAGCTCGGCGAATGGGCGATCACGGTCAATCCGTTCGACATCGACGAGACCGCGGAGGCGCTCTACCTCGGGCTGATGATGGACGAGCCGCAGAAGAAGGCCCGGCAGGCAAAGATTCGCGACGTGGTGCGAACCAATGACATCACGCGCTGGATCTCACTCCAGCTCCAGGACCTCCGCGAGCTGATCGACTGATCGATCGGGGCTCGAGGAAACCTGCCGTCAGTGGTTGATGCCGGCGAACCCCGCGATGAACAGCCAGCCAATCACCGCGAAGGCCACGACCCACACGGTGATCCACGCGCGGCCGGTCGCGAAGCGACGGCTGCGGCGCAGGTAGCGGCGTCGAACCTCGAGATCGGCGGAGCCATCGGGTCCGCCGCGGGGGAGTCGTCGAACTGGAGAGATTTCCGCCATCTGCTCTTCCAACGGGGTTGACAGGGGTGGGGTTACGCCCCCCGCGAGTACTCGCAAGTATCATGCAACCTTGCGAGTTTGGGTGAGCTTGCGGGCGATGCGGCCCTCTGCAGTGTCGCGTTGAGCTCCCGTTTGGAAGTCTGGAGGTACCGTGGACGGCGCGCCCGATAACCCCGACCCCATCGCGCTCGCCCGCCAGGTCGTCGAGGACGCCATCCGGCTGGTGCGGGCCGAGATCTCGGTTGTCGCTGCGGACCTGAAGCGGGCGATCATTCAACTCGTCATCGCCGCGGCGATGATCCTCGCAGCCGCGGTCTTTGTCTTGATCGGGGTGATCGAGGCGCTGGGTGCATTGCCGTCAGGGCTCGGCATCCTCGGCGCCGAGTGGGTGCGGTGGCTCGCGCTCGGGGGCATCTGCATCGTCATCGCGGGTGTGCTCATCTTCATCGGCCAGTCCAAGGCCCGAAAGGCGATAAAACGAGGGCGGCAGCACATCGAAAGCACGTTGAAGGAGGATGCCGAGTGGCTCCGGGAACTGACGAAGCGCAGCGTCAAAGGGAGCTGAGCAAGCAGGCGCTGGCCACCAGCGCCGCACGGCTCGAGGACCGCGTCCGCGCGGAGCTCGACTGGAAAGCACGCCTGCGCCGCGATGGGCCTCGCTACGCGGCCATCGCCGGTGGGGCTGTGATCCTGATCGGGACGATCGTGCTGGTTCGCTCGCGCCTCCGTCGCGACAAGGCCGAGGAGGAGACGCCGCCGGTGACGCTCGACGATCTGGTGGCCGAGCTGCAGGCGCTCCGCAAGGAGGTCAAGAAGGGCGGCGACAAGACCCCCATCTGGCAGAAGGTCGTGCTCCGCGGGGTGAGCTCAGCGGGCTCGGCCGGCGGTGCGTACGCCGCCAAGCGGCTGGTCGACCGGCAGGAAGCTAGGGCTGGGGCCGAACCGCGATAGTCAGCCGGCCGATGGCGCAGAGCGCGCCCTCGTCGTTGGTGATCTCGACGTCCCACACCCAGGTGGTCCGGCCCCGGTGGCGCGGCTTGGCCTCGGCGTGGATGGTGCCGGACAAGATCGGGCGCACGAAGCTCATGTTGTTGGACATCCCCGCCGCGAGGTTGCCCGCGTCCTTGACGCCCAGGTAGGTGCCGACCGAGGCGATCGTCTCCGCCATAGAGCAGAACACGCCGCCATGGACGATGCCCCAGGGCTGCAGGATCTTCGGGGTGACGGGGCACGTTGCGGTGATGTGATCAGCGGTGACCTCGCCCATCTCGAGCCCGTAGAGGGAATCGAAGACCATCGGGACGGCATCGAAGGTCGCCATACGGCGGGCAAGTGTCGCACGACCTCCGGCGGGGTCGCGGATCAGCGCTTGACGAGAAGCTCGGTGAGCGCGCCTTCGTGCGAGGAGAGGAGCGAATGGAGCTCCAGCATCTCGTCACCGGTGATGGGATCCGCGACGTCCGGGACGCCCTCATCGATGGCCGGGTTGGCCTTCTCTTCGGCCTCGGTCTGGAAGATGATCTGGAGGAGGTTCTCGTCGTTGCAGGACGCGCATGTCACCCGGACCAGGGCGCGGTTGCCCTGCTGGGCGAGCACGTTGATCCCGCAGTCGGCCATGTTCTCGCCACACGCCGAGCAGCGATAGCGCCGGGCCTGAAAGCGGAGCAACTCGAGCAGATCCATCACTCCTCAGTATATGCCGCGTGTAGAGGCGGCAAACAGGGGGCCATGGGGGCGTCCGGTACACTCGAACGTCTCCGCTGGGGAGTGGCCAAGTGGTAAGGCAGCTGATTCTGGATCAGCCAATCAGAGGTTCGAATCCTCTCTCCCCAGCCATTCTCGTTTGTGGTTTTGTGGTCGCTAGCCACGCTCATCTACTCGAATGGCTGAGGGCCCCTGTGTTTCGATAGGGAGAAGGCAGATCCTTCTCCCTCGACGGCCGGCGGAGCCGGTCGTCTTCACCCTCATCTTCGGCTCGCTGGGGAGCGAGCCGCACGTGTGGTTTTTGGGGCGAGCGTTTTTGGGGCGAGCGTTTTTGGGGCGGCCACTCTCGAGCGTGGGTCCGAGCGCATGTGGATCGGTCATCCTCGCTGGATGACTGGAGTCCCCTGCTCGCGAGCGCGGTGTCTCGCGTGGGTGGTGAAGCGTTGATTCGCGGGCTGGTCAGATGCTGAGCGGACCTGTCCAGCGGCGTCGTTCTCGTCATCGCCGTTCTGGCCCTTGGAGCCACGTTGGCTGCGAGCGAGTTCCTGGTTCGAGGCGTCGGTGTCCTTGCCCGCAACCTGGGGCTGCTTGGTGGACTTGTCGGTCTCATCGTGGCTCTCGGTGCCAACTCGCCGGAAATCTCGTCCTCCATCTCCGCCGTGGCAACGGGGTCGGCGGCGACTGCAGGGGGCGTCGTCTTCGGCTCGAACATTTTCAACATCGCAATCCTGCTTGGCGGCGCGGCGCTCGCGGCTGGGGAAGTGAAGGTTCACCGGGCGGCGGCGGTCCTCGATGGTGGCGTCGCGATCATCGTGACGATCGCCATCGGTGCGGCGGTCCTTGGCTGGATTCCAGTCGCGCTCGGATGGTTGGTGATGCTGCTCGTCTTCGTTCCATACGTCGGGGTTCTCATAGCAGGCCCGGCGCGAGTCGAACGCCTCCCCCTGCCGCAGCGGCTGACCACGTTCGTACAACGAGCATCGCAGGAGGCCGCAGAGGAGGGTGGCGAGCTCGAGGACGAGCTCGAGCACGTGATGCCAACCGACGGGCGAACCTGGCGCCCGGTGGTGCTGGTGATCCCCGCCCTCCTCGTCATCGTCTTCGGATCCTTCGAGTTGGTGCAGAGTGCCGTGACCCTCGGTGGTCGTTGGCACGTCGCGAGCCTGCTCGTGGGAGTGGTGGTGTTGGCAGCGGCGACGAGCCTGCCCAACGCCTACGCCGCCGTGCGCCTCGCCATGGACGGACACGGAGCGGCCGTGGTGAGTGCAACGTTCAATAGCAACACCCTCAATCTGGTGGTGGGAATTGCTGTGCCGTTGCTGTTCTTCCCGAGCCTTCGTGATGCCATTCCGACCGGGTACGTCGTCTGGCTGCTCGTTATGAGCGCGGTCGCTCTTGCGCTCCTGGCGCGTGGCCTTCGGCGCAGCGGAGCGCTGATCCTTCTCATCGGGTATGCGCTCTTCATCGCGTACGCGATCACGACGAATGCGTGAGGTATGGGTCACGGCAGTCTCGAACGGTGAAGATGCACGTGTCCCGACAGATGGTCATACCTCCGTCACGTCGGCTTGACGGGAGGTACGAGCGTTCGTGACTTCGCATTCCAACGACGTTCAAGTCGGTTTCGCATGGTGGTCTCAAACCGTTACCGCGCAGGAGATGCCATGCAATCCCAGGTTCTTCGACTCCGTGAGTTCGCCTCGGAGCGACTCCACGCCCTGCTCCACGCTGACGAGAGAGGACAGGGAATGGTGGAGTACGCACTCATTCTCGTGCTCATCGCACTTGTTGTGATCGTCATCCTGACGACCGTCGGACATCAGGTGAACAACGTGTTCTCCAACATCAGTCACGGCCTCAGCACCTAGCACTCTATCGGCCCAATTCCTCCGAGCCGGCGGCGTCGTTTGGCGGCGCCGCCGGCACCGTTGCACCGGTGCGCGCGTGATACGCGACCAGGATGTCGCGCTGTGTGAGCCAGCCAAGGAGCGTGGAGCCATCTGGCTCCATCACCGGCAGGGCCGCAATCCCCTGCTGGACGAACCTCGACAGCGCGGCATCCAGCGGCGCGTCGCTGGGAACGCCGCTTGCCAGCGTGGCAAGCGCGGACGCTGTGACATCGACTGTGTCACCACCCAACGCCGTCTCGACGTCTTCGGCAGTCACCACGCCGCGATACGCACCATGCGCATCAACCACAGGAAGCGCGGACACGTCACGTCGCGCAAAACGGCTGACCATGTCGTCGAGCGGAGTGCTGGCCAGTAGGGGCTGAGGCACAGGTTGCATTGCGTCGCGCACCCGCAGCGCGTGCATGAGGTTTGCGCTTCGCGACCGCAAGATATCGATTCCCCGCCTGCGCAGCTTGAGCGTGTAGATGGTGTCTCTGGACAGCAGATTGCTCAGTCCTGCAGCGACGACGATGGCCACCATCAGCGGCAGGATGATCGTGTAGTCACCGGTGAGCTCGAAGATGATGATCACCGCCGTGATCGGCGCCCTGGCGGCGCCTGCGAACACCGCGCCCATGCCGACGAGTCCGTATGCACCCGCCGGTGCCACCGCACCGTGGAACACCATATGGGCGACCATCCCAAAAGCGGTGCCGAGCATCGCGCCCATGAACAGCGATGGTGCGAACACGCCCCCGGATCCACCGATCCCGATCGTCAGGCTGGTCGCCAGCATCTTGCCGACAAGCAGGATGAGCAGCAGTCCCAGAACGAGCTGTCCGGCAACAGCGTTCTGGAGCACCGGATACCCGACCCCATAGAGCTCGGGGAGCGCCAGCAACAGCAGTCCGAGGAGCACCCCACCGGCGACGGGACGCAGCCATTCGGGGCCATGCCACAGGCGGTCCAGGAGGTCCTCGGTCCCGTAGAGCACGCGGATGAAGGCGAGGCCCGCGAGGCCTCCCAGCAGGCCGAGGATGGCGTACAGGCCGAACTCCCAGGTGGAGACGATGTGGAAGGCGGGGAGGGTGAGGAAAGCGTGACTGCCAAAGGCGGCGCGGCCGATGACGTCCGCCACCACCGAGGCGAGAACGACGGCGCCGAAGGCGTCGACGGCGAAGTCCTGCAGGATGAGTTCGAGCGCGAAGAACACTCCCGCAATCGGCGCGTTGAATGTCGCGGAAATGCCGGCTGCGGTCCCGCATGCGACGAGCAGACGCAACCGACTTTCGGAGACGTGGAGCACCTGGCCGATCGACGAGCCGAGCGCCGAACCGATTTGCACGATCGGTCCCTCGCGTCCCACCGACCCTCCGGCACCGATGCAGATCGCCGAAGCGAGTGACTTGACGACAGCCACCTGAGGACGGATCTTCCCGCCACGCTCAGCAACCGCGAGCATGACCTCGGGCACCCCGTGTCCCCGCGCTTCCGGTGCAAAGAGCTGAATCAGAGGGCCGTAGATGAGGCCGCCGATAACCGGTGCGAGGATGACGAAGTAGATCCCGAGCCACGGCACGTTGGGATTGATCGCATGCCCGGCCGCGCTGTAGTCGTTGTGACCGGTGAAGAAAAGCGTGAACCAGCGGATGAGATCACGAAAGACGATGGCTCCCAGCCCACCGCCGGCTCCCACGACCAACGCGATCGCGATGATCCCGCCCTGCGTGCCCCGGATCCAGTCGAGCACTCGTCGGTGAAGGTCCGAGGGAATGTGGATCCGGCTGGCGGTTGAGGTCACTCCTCGACGCCACTGAGGCCGGCAAAGATGGCCGCCAGGACACGAGCGATGTTGGTCCAGCGGAACCCGGACGGGTCGAGCGAGCCGTGCAGCGTCAGGCCGTCGCCCAGGGCGAGGAGGACGGAGGCGAAGGCGTTGGCAGGAATGTCATCGATCTCACCGGCTGCCACGGCCTCCTCGATCCAGCCACGCAGCATGGCTCTGCGGCGTCCGACCGCGGAAACCATCCGCTCACGGATGGCCGGCTCGGTGAGGATGGCAGCCCAGAGGTCCGAGCGCACCTGCACCCGCGCCTGGTCGGTGCCGCGCTCGCACATCTCGCGAGCAAAGCTGCGAAGCCGCTCAACATTGGAGATGCTCCGCTGTGCGAGGCGCTCGAGCCGTCCATCGAGGTCGGCGGCGTCCTCCTCGAGGAGCGTGATGAGCAGATCCTGCTTGGACGCGAAGTACCCGTAGAACGCCCCTTTGCTCACCGAAGCCTCTTCGCAGATGTCGTCGACGGTGAGCTCGCTGTATCCCATGCGCCCGGCGCAGCGCCACGCCGCGTCGATGAGCTGTTGGCGGCGCTCGAGGCGCGCGTCATCCGAGATGCGGGGCATGGCGATATGGTACCATCCATAAAACCGACGCGTTGGTTTTTATAAAGCAACCCGAGCCTCCCTCCCCTGAGCGGGTGGTGCTACGCCACCCGCTCTCCCGGGCTCGGGATGCGTTATGGCCCGGGAGACGCGGTTCCTCCGGGCGCACCAACCCCATTGGTTTAGCCTTAGTCCATGGCCACTCCAAAGACGGCGCATCCAGCAACGCTGGCGATTGACGTGGGCGGGACCGGTCTCAAAGCCTCGGTCCTTGATGCAGCCGGCACGCTCATGAGCGATCGCGTCCGGGTCAAGACAACCTATCCATGTCGACCCGAGCAACTTGTCGACACGCTTGCAACGCTTGTCGCACCGCTGCCGGCGTTCGACCGTGTGTCAATCGGCTTTCCCGGAGTGGTCCGGAAAGGGATCCTCTTGACGGCACCGGACTTCGTGACGCGAGCGGGTCCCGGGTCGCCGGTCAGCAAGAAGCTGCTCGCGGCGTGGACGGGTTTCGATCTTGCGAAAGCCATGAAGACCAAGCTCGGCCATCCGGTTCGCGTCGCCAACGACGCTGACATCCAGGGGCTCGAAGTCGTGAGTGGCAAGGGCGTTGAATTCGTCATGACGCTGGGCACGGGTGTGGGAACAGCACTCCTGGTCGATGGGAAGCTCTCCTCGCATCTCGAGCTCGCGCATCATCCGTTTCGCAAGGGTGAGACGTATGACGAGCAACTCGGGAATGCCGCCTTCCAGCGGATTGGTGCCAAGAAGTGGCGCAAGCGCGTACAGCTCGCCTTCGAAAACTTCTCCGTGGTCATCAACTACGACCGGTTGTACGTCAGTGGCGGCAACGCTCAGGCGCTGCAAGGTCACGTGGATCCGTCAGTCAACATCGTCGACAATGAGGCCGGCATCCTTGGCGGTATCAAGCTCTGGGACGGAGCTGATGATTGACGCGCGGATGCATCGCAACGACAACCTGCTCCGCGCATTGACAGGAGGAACGAGATGCAACTCGGCATGATCGGGTTGGGGCGGATGGGTGCAAACCTGGTGGAGCGCCTGACGAGGGACGGCCACGAATGCGTCGTCTTCGACGTGAACGCTGCCGCGGTTGCCAAGCTCGCCGGCAAGCACGTGCAGCCATCGAGTTCCATCGCCGACTTTGTCTCCAAGCTCGACAAGCCCCGTGCTGTCTGGGTGATGGTGCCGGCTGCGGTGACCGGTGGCACGGTGGAGGAGCTGGCCACGCATCTGGAAGCCGGCGACATCATCATCGATGGCGGTAACAGCTACTACCGGGACGACATGCAGCGCGCCGAGGAGCTCAGGAAGCAGGGCATCCACTACGTCGACTGCGGTACCAGCGGCGGCGTCTTCGGCCTCGAACGCGGATTCTGTCTGATGATCGGGGGCGAGGATGCCGTGGTCCGCCACCTCGATCCCATCTTTCGAAGCATCGCGCCGGGCGTGGAAGGAGCAGCGCGCACACCCGGACGGAAAGGACCGGCGAGCCATGCGGAGAACGGGTATCTCCACTGTGGCCCCAACGGTGCCGGTCACTTCGTGAAGATGGTCCACAACGGCATCGAATACGGACTCATGGCCGCCTATGCCGAGGGCCTCAACATCCTCAAGAACGCCGATGTCGGGCTTCGTCAACAAGAGGAGGATGCGGAGACAACCCCGCTTCGCGATGCAGACGCCTACAAGTACCAGCTCAATCTCGGGGAGATCGCGGAGGTGTGGCGGCGTGGGAGCGTTATCGCGTCGTGGTTGCTCGACCTCACTGCGGCCGCACTCGTCAGCGATTCGGAGCTCGCGGATTTCAGCGGTCACGTCTCCGACTCGGGTGAGGGCCGATGGACCGCGCTGGCGGCCATCGATGAGGGTGTGCCGGCTCCTGTGATCAGCGCCGCGCTGTTTGCTCGTTTCGAGTCGCGGGGCGATGCCGACTACGCGGACCGGCTGCTCAGCGCCATGCGCAAGCAGTTTGGTGGGCACAACGAGAAAGCCGGCTGACATGGCGCAAGCGGCCGGGAGCGGTGCAGTGTCTGATGCACTCGTCTTCTTCGGCGCCAGCGGGGACCTCGCGCACAAGCAGGTGTTTCCCGCTCTGTATGCGATGACCAAGCGCGGCGCACTCGACGTCCCGGTTGTCGGTGTCGCGCATTCGGGATGGGATCTCGAGCAGCTGCGGAACCGAGCGAGGGACAGCATCGAACATGCCCCTGGCGGTATCGACGATCGCCGTGCTTTGAACCAGTTGCTGTCCAGGCTGAAATATGTCGACGGTGACTACCTGGATGACGACACCTTTGCGAGGGTGAAGAGTGCCCTTGGGAAGGCTGCCCACCCCGTGCACTATCTGGCGATTCCGCCTGTCCTCTTCGGAGATGTCATCAAGCAGCTCGGGGCAGCTGGGTTGGCCGGCGGTGCGCGAGTTGTGGTTGAGAAGCCATTCGGACACGACCTCGCATCCGCTCGACAGCTCAACCGCGTGGCGCATTCAGTCTTCCCTGAGGACTCGATCTACCGGATCGATCACTTTCTTGGCAAGGAGTCCGTCGAGAGCATCCTCTACTTCCGTTTTGCCAATTCCTTTCTCGAGCCGATCTGGAATCGAGACTGCGTGGCCAGCGTGCAGATCACCATGGCCGAGCGGTTCGGCGTTCGCGGCCGGGGCGCTTTCTACGACGCCACCGGCTGCATGCGCGACGTTGTCGAGAACCATCTGTTCCAGGTCGTTGCTCTGCTTGCAATGAATGCGCCCGCGAGCACCGCCTCGGTTGACCAGCGCGCCGAGAAGGTCAAAGTCTTCCGATCAATGCGTCCGCTGACCGGCGACGACATCGTTCGCGGTCAATACATCGGCTACCGAAAGGAGAAGGGCGTCGCACCCAACTCTGATGTCGAGACGTACTGCGCAGCTCGCCTGCATATCGACTCGTGGCGCTGGGATGGCGTTCCCTGGTACGTCCGGGCGGGCAAGCGTCTTGCCGCGACCGCGACCGAAGTGGTCGTGCAACTCAAGCCGCCCGCGCAGCGTCTCTTTCCCGACTGGCGTGAGCAGATGACCGATGCCAATTACCTGCGCTTTCGTCTCGAGCCTGCGCCGGCCATCGCCATCGCGGCTCGCCTGAAGCGGGCTGACGAAGAGTTCCTGGGGATCCAGCAGGAATTTTCGCTCATGGAAGCGCAGCGTGATGCCGAATCCCCATACGATCGCCTCCTCGGGGATGCGATGGTGGGGGACGACACGCTCTTCACCAGCGAGGCTGCAGTTGAGGCGGCATGGACAGTGGTCGAGCCTGTGCTCAAGCGCCATCCTCGTGCGATCGCGTACCGGCCGGGTGGTTGGGGGCCGAGGCAAGCCGACACGCTCGTCGGCACCGGCGCCGGCTGGCACAATCCGCGCTAACCGGCGGCAGCGGTTTCGAGACAACCCTCCGGATGCGTCAGTTCCCGGTCACGGCCGCGATGCGGTCGGCGGCGAACACGTCGTTGACCGGGATCATGCCGCCGAGTGCTCCGATGATCCGGGTCACCTCGTCGGGACGTTGGGATGCAGCCTCGTAATAGCGGCGGAGGCGACCTGGCAGGGGTCGGAGCGCTGCCGCGCTCAGCGTGAGACGAAATGCATTCGCCGTCGTGGCGTCGCGACGCTGCTCGTAGTCGCGCAGTGACTCCGTCCATGGCTGCCCGCTGACCAGCGCGTCGTCGACCGCGATGGCGAGCATTGCTGCTGAGGCGAACGCTTCCGACATGCCCAGCCCGGTCGTTGGATCCATGTGATGACCGGCGTCGCCGGCAAGTGCCCAGCCATCGCCGTGGGATCTCCGGTATACGTTGTCGATGTCGCTCGCACTTCGGAATCGCTCCTCGCGGTGTCCCGCTGCGACCTCATCGCGGAGACCAGGGATCGCCTCGAGGGACGTCATGAAATTCCCCTCGATATCGCCCCGGAATGTCGAGAACTCTGACGGTCGCCCGCCCACATAGAGACACGTGAGACCGTCGTTCGTCGGCCAGCGCAGAATCAAGCGGCCGGGACGCATGTGATAGGTCGGCGACAGCGTGGGGACGCCGCTCCAGTACGAGTAGTACGCAAAGGTCCGCGGGGGTTCGTACGCATACACCTCGGCCGCAGCTTCTGCGGCGATGAATGAATGCCGTCCGTCCGCGCCGACAACGAGTCGAGCGTCGATATGACTGCCGGCGCCGGACACCGGTTTGACATCGACACCGCACGCGTGCCCCTCAGACCACCGAAGCGCACGCACGGAGGTGCGATCGTACAGTTCCGCGCCCGCCTCCACAGCTGCCTCAACCAGCATGCTGTCGAGCACTGTCCGCCGAGGGCAGCAGGCTGCATGCACTCCTTGAACAGAGGGCAGGGAGCCGGTGAGCGAGACCGAGCCGAAATCGAACGTCAGCGTCGGGATCAGCTCGCATCCTCGCGATTGCAGGCGATCGAGCAGTCCCCAGGACTCGAGCAGAGCGGCGCCCTGTGGCCAGAGAAAGTGGCTCGAGATGGTGTCGCTGGGGAACGCGGCTCGGTCCACCAGTGCCACGCGGTGACCGCGCCGCGCCAGGAGCATCGCAAGTGACGCCCCGGCGCAGCGCGCCCCCACCACAACCACGTCGTACATCCCGGTCAATACTGACCGGGAGCGTTACCCGACGGGCTGGCCGGCCGCGAGCGCTTTGACGTCGGCCGTCGTGAGCGGGTTGCCGGCGATTCCCCAATCCCCACTCTTGACCTCCTCGACGATGACCCAGGTCACGGGGCGCAGTGCCTCTCCCTCGATCTCGACCATCGTATCGGTCAGCTTGCGGACAATGTCGCGCTTCTGGCTCTCGTTGAAGACGCCCTCGATCAGCTTGACGTTCACCAGTGGCATCGTGGTTGACCTCCGTTAGATAGCACGACCGATCGGTCGCTAGTGGAGGCGCACAATAACACGATCGTTCGTGCTATACAAGTCCTATGCCGACACAAACATCGCGCGGCCTGGCCACCCGGCAGGGAATCCTTGCGGCAGCAGCAGCCATCGCGAGCGTGGATGGCCTCGAGGGCCTTACCCTTGGCCGGCTCGCCACGGACCTCTCGATGAGCAAGAGCGGCCTTTTCGCCCACTTCGGGTCCAAGGAGGATCTGCAACTCGCGACGATCGAGTATGCCCGGCAGATCTACGTCGACCAGGTGATCCTTCCAGGTCTGACCCACGCGCGTGGCATCGCGACGCTCCACCTGCTGTGTGATCGGTACCTCGCACTCATGGAGCGGCGAGCATTCCCCGGTGGATGCTTCTTTGCCGCGGCGATGGCCGAGTTCGATGCACGGCCCGGGGTGGTGCGAGACACCATCGCGATGTTGCAACGTCAGTGGCTGGACCTCCTCGAGCGTGCGGCACAGGACGGTGTCCAACGCGGCGAGCTGCAGCGCGATATCGATCCCGTCCAGCTCGGGTTTGAGCTGGAGGCTGCGATGCTCTCCGCCAACTGGTACTTCCATCTCTACAGTGATGACACGTTCTTCGCGCTGTCCCGGGCTGCGGTGGAACGAACCATCAGTGCAGCTGCGACGCCGAAGGGCCGGCGTGTCCTCGGGGAAGTGGAAGTGGCGGGCGCGCAGCACCGCTGAGCTCGTTGCGAGGTCCCAACTTCTCGCAGCCCGTCTCAGTGTGGAACGGAGCTATCCTCTGGATCGAATGTTCCTGCGTGCGCTCGCGTGTTGAAGGTAGCGCTGCTGCAGGTCGCAAGCCCTGCAACTGAAACGGTTGCGGCTCGTCGCGACCGCGTGGCAGAGATGGTCGCCGCCGCCAAAGGCGCAGATCTCGTCGTCCTTCCCGAGCTGTGGGGTGTGGGCTACTTTGCGTTCGAGCACTACCAGGAGCTGTCCGAGCCGATGGATGGCGACACCGTCACCGCCGGTCAGGAGTGGGCTCGACAACTGGGTTGCCATCTGCACCTTGGCAGCTTCGTGGAGCGCGGCGCCGACGACCGGCTGTACAACACCGCGGTCCTCATCGATCCCGCCGGGGAGATTGCTCACACCTACCGCAAGATTCACGTCTTCGGATACCGGTCTCGCGAAGCCGAACTGCTCACACCCGGCACGGATATCGCAGTCGCCGACACGACCCTCGGCGCTGTTGCCGCCACCACGTGCTACGACCTTCGCTTTCCCGAGTTGTGGCGAGCGCTTGTCGATGCGGGAGCACACATGGTCATCGTTCCTGCTGCGTGGCCGGCCGCGCGGCTCGAGCACTGGCGCCTGTTCACATCGTGTCGCGCTGTGGAGGAGCAGATCATCCTCATCTCGTGCAATGCGGTCGGCGAGCAGAACGGAACCGTTCTCGGCGGCCATAGCCGGATCGTCGACCCGTGGGGCGAGGTGCTCACCGAGGCGGGCGACAGTGAGGGCATCACGTGGTGCGACATCGACCCCGCGGTGATCGCTCGCGTGCGCGACGAATTCCCCGTGCTGCTTGATCGCCGCCTGACATTGTCCGAACGATGACGCTGCACTTTCGACTGGTCGACTCCGGCGACGACCTCACCCTGGACGCGCCGCGGCTGATCATTGCGGGATATACGGGTCGCAACGCGGCCGCCGTCGCCGCGCACATCGAGGAACTGGCCGCGATCGGTATCCCTCCGCCGGCATCCGTCCCCGCCTTCTTTGAGCTCGACCCGCGTCTTGTCACGTCCGATCCCGAGGTCGAGATCGCCGGCTCGAATACGTCTGGCGAGGTGGAGGCCGTGCTGATCCGGCATGACGGACGTCACTATCTGGGCGTTGGCTCGGACCACACTGATCGCGACCTTGAGCGGACCGACATCGCCGCCTCCAAGGCCGCATGTCCCAAACCTGTCGGCCAGCACGTCATCGCCCTGCCTGATGACCTCGAGGCCGTGGATTGGGACGCCATCGAGGTCGAATCCGATGTGGATGGCGAGCCATACCAGCGGGGCAGCCTTGCCGCGTTGCGGACTCCCACCGATCTGCTCTCACGCATGACCAGCACGCTCGGTGAGATTACGGACGATCTTGTCATGTTCTGCGGGACGGTCCCGCTGCTGACCGGTGCATTCCGACCGGGACGGCTCTGGCGCGTTGCGCTGAAATGGGATCGCGAATACGAGTCTGACCCACTCCTACGAGGTGCGCTCCCACGATGGCTAAGCCCGAGCGCGAGTTCTTCGCGACCAACACCCTGGCCTTCACTCCGTGCGCGGGCAACGTCGACACGCTCACCGAGTCCATCCTCGCCACCGATCCCGAAACCGGCGTTGCCAGCTCGCTGATGCGCTTCGCGCCCGGCACCGACACCACGCCCAACGGAGTCCAGACGCACGACTGCTGGGAGGAGGTGTACATCGTCGAGGGCTCGATCACCGATCTGCGGCTGAATGAAACCTTCACCGCCGGTATGTACGCGTGCCGGCCGCCCGGCATGCCCCACGGACCGTGGCGCAGCGATGACGGATGCCTCACCTTCCAGGTGCGCTACCCGGGTTGAGGTTTCCCGGCTCGGCGCTTGTGGTGCCTGGACGAGGTGCTAGTAGATGCGCTGTACCGAGGCCGGAGCTACCACGCCCAGCCCGGCGCTTCCCAGGCCGTTTGCCTGCGCAACTTCATCGGCCGTGATCTGGTCCTTGCCCTGCCTCCCAGCCACGATGACTTCGTCGCCGCGCTCGGCATCCGGGACATGCGAAAGATCAATTCGTGTGTGCTCCAGCGACATCGCGCCCACCAGGCGGCACCGGCGTCCTCGCACCAGCACTTCGCCGCAACAGAGCGAACGCAAACCGTCGGCGGCCCCCATCGGTATCACCCCGATGCGTGAGGGGTGCTCGGCATTGACGGGGAGACTCGGTCGCGTAATCCTCGCGATCAACAGTCCTCACCTGCAGGATCCGCGTGGCCACCCTGACGAGGGCCTGCCGCAACCATGCCGGGCGGTCGGTCCTGCCGCGGGGGATGAGGCCATACAGTAGATGACCTGGATCGACCGCATTGAACCACGGGTATGAACCCGTTCCCAATGTTGCGCTGCTCTCAGCGAGGCGCAGTTCAGGCTCTATGCCTGCGGCAATGAGCGCATTGATGACATCGTTGAAGCGGGTGAGCTGCCAGGCAAGGTAGTCGCGCGGACCGACACCGTGCAAGTGCGTGGTCACGCCCCGTAAGCGGATCCCTGTCAGATCATGGACGGCCGCCACCAGCGATGCCGCGCCTGCCACTGTCACTCCGTGCCTTTCGAGTCCCACATCGACCTCGACGACGACGTCCGTAGGATCGGCTGCAGAACCTGCCAGCGCCACTGCGGCGTCCAACTCGGCAATCGACAGCATTGCCTTCCACCGTCGGGCGAACGCCCCAGCCTCAGCTGAAGGGATCATGCCGCCATACATAAGCACCGGAAGCTCGATCCCAGCACGACGGATCTTGCGCAGGTCTTCCGGATCGCTCAGCCCGAATCCGTCACCACCCCCGGCAACGATCGCTTCGGCGACCGCGGGAAGGCCGAGCCCATATCCGTTGGCTTTGACAGCCCCGAACAGCTTCGTCGCCGTCCCGATCGACGCTCGAATCGCCGTCACGTTGTGGGTGATGGCTTCGAGATCCACGGTCAGCGTGTTCGGACGCGTTGCAGTATCGCCCGTCATCTCTAGCGTTCACCGGCGCACACGCACCGCCAATCATCCAGCATGTCATTCTCCTGTCAAAGTGCGTTGAGTCAGATGCAGTGCGTCTCCACGCGGGGCGCCCCCGTCGCAAAGCGGTCGGCGCTGAGTGGCGTGACATCGATGAAAGGCTGAACGCCGAGGTAGAGATCACGGATCACCTCTCCCACGGCTGGGCCCTGCAGGAATCCATGTCCGGAGAACCCGGTTGCGTAGAGAAACCGATCCACGCCGTGGGCCTCACCAATCATGGCATTGCTGTCGGGGCTGACCTCGTACAGCCCGGCCCACTGAGTTTGCACGCCAAGGTCCAGCAACCACGGGGCGCGGCGAGCAACGGGCTCGCTCAACTTCAGCAGCCAGTCAGCGGAGGCCTCGAGCTTGAACCCGGGAGTCTCGTCGGGGTCGGCCATGCCGACTAGCATGCCTGGGCCTTCGCCGTGAAAGTACAGCGTTGACGTGAAGTCAATCGTCATCGGGAACTGGTCCGTCCGCGTCGCCATCGGCTCGGTGACCAGCACCTGGCGACGGATGGGCGTCACCGGCAGGTCCACCTCCACCATGTGGGCGACACCTGAGGACCACGCACCGGCCGCGCAGACGACCACATTCGTTTTTACAGTGCCGCGGTTCGTCACGACCGAGTTGATCGTCCGCCCCGCACGCGTGATCGCGATCACGTCGCAGCCGCGTTCGATGATGGTTCCAAGACGCTGTGCGGCTGACGCGTAGCCCATGACGACCAACTCCGGTGAGCAATAACCGTCGTCCGGCGAGAATGCTCCGGCGACGAGATCCGACGTCACGACTCCCGGGCAGAGCGCGCGCATCTCAGCGTCATTCACCATTCGGCTTCGCACTCCCAGGTCGTTCTGCAGTTCGACGCTCGCTTCGAAGAGCGAAACATCGGCCGGATCCGACAGGAGGAAGAGGTAGCCGACGCGGTGCAGGTCGATCTCCTGTCCGGGCCGGCTCGCAAAATCATCGAAGGCGCGCAGGCTCCGCTGGCCGAGCCGGATATTGAGCTCGTCGGCGAACATCGCACGAACACCACCAGCCGCGCGAGACGTTGACCCGGATCCGAGCTCGCCGCGCTCGATCAGGAGGATGTCGCGTACGCCCGCTTCAGCGAGATGGAAGGCAACGCTCGTCCCCATAACCCCGCCACCAATGATCACCACGGACGCCGACTGGGGAAGCGACCCTGCCATCAGGATCCGGCTGTGACGAGCGCTTCTGCGATGGCGAGGTCCTCAATACCGAGCCCGACCGACTTGAAGACAGTGATCTCGTCAGCGGATCGACGCCCGATCGCCCCACTGCACAAGCCAAAGAGATCGTCAACAACGAACTTGGCGCCCACCGCGCCGCTCGCGATCGGCATGAGGACGTCACCCAACTCGGCAAACACCCGCGCGTGCTCCTCGACGAACCAGCGCGCCCGCTGTGCGGTTACATCGTCCAGCTCACGCACGTCCGGGTGATATGAACCGATCGCATTGATGTGTGTTCCCGGTGAGAGGAGCCTGCCATCGAAGACGGGGATCGACGAGGTGGTGCATGTGCAGACAATGTCCGCATCTGTGACGCTGGTCGCATCGCCCCGGCACCCCTCAATGCCCAAGACGCCGGCCAGCTCAATGAGCTGTCCGGCACGTTGGGCATTGCCATTGACGACGGTCAACTGCCGCAGCGGACGGATCGCGGCCATCGCTGTCAGGTGCGACTCCGCCTGCACGCCGGCGCCGAAGAGCACCAGTCGCGACGCATCCGGGCGCGCGAGCATGGTGGTCGCGAGTGCCGACACCGCCGCGGTGCGGAATCCGGTCAGTGCCGCGCCATCAACAAGCGCCAGGGGGGCAAGGGCTTCTCCGCCGAAGAGCATATATGACGCGTGCACGGATGGCATACCGATCTCGACGTTCTGATTGCGAACGCTCACGACCTTGACTCCCGCGTAGGAGCTCCCGACCCCCGCGTTGTGCACCGCGCTCATGATCAGGAGTTCGCCATCGGCAAATGCAAGGTGCTGGCGGCCGGCAGGTGGGCCATCCACGCTCGTCCCGAACAGCGATCCGAGCACCTCGACCGCCTGTGCTACCGACAGAGTTCGCGCAATGTCCTCTGCGCTGATCACGCGAAGTGCCGTCACCACACCTTCCCAGGGCGCTCGGACCTCATGCTTTGGCGACGAACTTAGGAAGTGCGATCCCCGCTGCTACTGTGTCGAAGACGACGCGAACTTCCATGCCGATGTGGACGTCGTCGGCGGGGTGAGTCAGAAGCGTGGCGACCATCTGCGGGCCTTCACGCAGGTCCACCACTGCGAGCGTGATCGGGATGTGCTCGGCAAAGGCCGGATGGTTGGGGCGCCAGACGATGGAGAACGAGTAAACCGTTCCATCGCCAGAGAGTTGCTCCCACGCATAGTCCGTCGAGAAGCACCGTGGACACAGCATCCGTGGGTAGTAGATGAGGTAGCGGCACTGGAGGCAGCGTTGCAGCATCAGTCTGCCCTCCGTGCCTTCTTCAAAAAAGGGACGGTTCCATTCGAACAGGGTGGGAAGAGGCCCTTGGGCCCGGGGCGGGGTCGCTTCGTCAGAAATCGCTACACCTCCTCGCGTGTTCGCGCTGCTCGTTCATCGCTTGCCGCGCTACGCGGCGGTATCCATCAACCGGCGCACTGCGTCTCGGCCGAAGCCTGAACTGAGCAACACGCTGAGCCTGCAGCGGGCCTTCAGGCCTGGCAGGTCGGTCAGCGCAATGCCGATTCGCTCGAGGTCGGATCCATAACCGTCGACGCCGTCGTAAGGTGGCCCGGATCTGCGTACCACACGTCCGGAGGCGCAGCGCGTTGACAGCGCAACCACAGTGCCGCTGTGCATCAGATCCTCCAATGCGGGAACCAGCGCCGGGGGGACGGCGCCTGAGGTCATGCCTGCGACGACCATCCCGCCGGCCCCGAGCCCGCCGACAGCCCGGACCGTGTCTCCGGACATCCCCGCATAGCAGGTGATCAGGTCCACACGCGCAAGCGGGCTGCGCGGCTGATAGACCGTCTGATCATGGATCGGCATTCGCGTCACCACAACACGATCGAGGTCGACTCGCCCTATCGGTCCTGCGTCGAGGCTCTGAAAGCCACCGGTCGCCGTCGGATGGACTTCCGCAACCTCGCGTGCGGCATGGATCTCTCCATCGAACACCAACACGGCTCCGGCGCTCGCGATGCCTGGCGTCGCAGCCACAGTGATCGCGTCGCGGAGATTCCGATGGCCGTCGTAGCCGGCGGTACCGGGAAAGCGTTGTGCACCGGTGAATACGATGGGCTTCGTCGCCTCCACAACGAGATCAACGAAGTAGATCGTTTCCTCGATCGTCGCAGTCCCGTGTGTGACCACGACACCCTGCACGTGGTCGCGCGCGAGTTGCTCGCGCACTGCCTCCGCGATGCGCAACATCTCCTCTGAGCCCACGTACGTGCTCGGAACATTCATGAGGTCCTGGACATCGACAGCCGGCATCCCCCCGGCCTCGAGGGGCAGACCCGACAGCAACTCGGCACCGCGCAGATGCCGGAGCTCGGATCCCCCCAACACCTGGGTGATGGTTCCGCCGGTGGTGATGATCGCGATGGACAAGCTTCTTCTCTGGAACTCGATGCCGGTTAGGGCGTGAGTTCGCTATCCCCACGGACGATTTCGCCGGCTCGACCCTCGGTGAAGCTCGCGCCGATCTTTGCTGATAAGCCGGGAACCGCCGTGACAATGATCCCGCCTATGACGATCCATGCAATGACGATGTACGGGAAGTACTGGGCCGGTGCCGGCGGTACTGGGTAAACATTCGAGTACAGCGTGTATCCCAGCATGATGATCGCCGCAATAGGGATGAGGAACTGGAGCGCGTGCCAGATCCCGCTCTTCGAGAAAAACCGGATTGCGGCGAACTGCGAAGCGATGTATACGACCAGCAAGGCGAGCGTCCCGATCGTCCCGTAATCGCCGAATGCCGCCACCGCACTGTTGCCCAGAACCCGCATCAGGGCGATCAGCACGATGCCGATGATCATGAGCGTCGCCACTGCAACGTGCGGTGAGCCAAATCTGGGGTTGATGCTGGCGAGCTTGCGCGGACCGAAGCCGTCGCGGCTGATCGCAAAGAGCATGCGCGACGACGCGACGAACAATCCCACTCCGGACGCGAAGGCCGACGCCATTGCGCCGAAATCGATGATGGCTGCCATGTACGTCCCCACGTACGTCTTGGCAACGTCTGCGAGGGGGGTCGCCGACGACGCGAAGGCACTCACGCCTGCCGCGTCGGTACCAAATCCCTCGGCCTGCATATAGATGACGAGGATGTAGAAGACGCCGGTAATGAGCACCGCCGCAGCCAACGCCCTCGGGATGGCAGCCCGCGGGTTCTGCGTCTCCTCACCCAGTGTCGCTGCACCCTCGAATCCAGCAAACGATAGGAACCCGAATACACTCGCGAGTCCGACGGCTGATATCCCTGCGCTGCCCACCTGGAACGGCACCGTGCTGAGCCCGTGCGCACCCCCACGTGCGAGCACGATCGCGGTGAGGATCAGGATCACGAGGACCGATACCCCCTCAATCGCGAGGCTCGTGCGAGTTGAAAGCCGTACCGAGCGGTGCACCAGTACCCACATGAGGACGAGTGAGACGAGCGCGAGGACGATCCAGTCGATGGAGATGCCGAGCAACCCGAGAAAGGACTGTGCGAAGTCCGCCGAAAGGATTGCGACGCAGATTGCCAGAATGGCGTACGCGCCCAGCAACACCCATGCCGAGAGAAAGCCGAAACGAGGTCCGAACGACCGTCCGTTGAACACGTACACCGAGCCCGCGTGCGCGTACTGCCGGCCGAATTCGATGAACGAGTATGCGACCAGAGCGATCGCGATCGTTGCGCCAACGAACGCGAGTGCAGTCGCGGTTCCATCCGTCGCAGCCGTCAGTGATCCGTTCAGCGCCATCGATCCCGTGGGGCCCATGATCGCCACCGACAGCGCCATCACCTCGAAGAAGCCCACGGTTCTTTTCAGGATGCCGGCCCCGGCCGGCGTACCTTGAACGCTCTGGTCGACTCCCATGTTCGCTACCTCCTCACGCTGACTGCAATACAGAACCGCCCAACGAAGCGACAGCCCCGGCTGTCCCTTCGCCTACTCTGTTGCCAGAATCACCGCTGATTGACAGAGTCCCTTGACAAACCCAACCATTCCGAATCCGCTTACCAACGCGGTGCGCGCATTTGCCACCTGGCGGCCGCCGGCCTCCCCTTGCAACTGCATGACGGCCTCGGTCAGCCCGATGGCACCGCCGCCCGCACCGCTCTGTCCGCAGGAGAGCTGACCGCCGCCCGTGTTGATTGGCAGCGTTCCCGAGAGCGAGATATCCGTCTTCTCCACGAACCGTCCGCCTTCGCCGCGGCCGCAAAAGCCGAGCCCCTCCAGCTGGATGAGCTCCATGATCGGATAGTCGTCGTACAGCTGCACCATGTCTATGTCGCTGTGGCCCAAGCCAGCCTGCTGGAACATCCTTGGCGCGAAGTCGTGCCATCCGGCGTCGAGCAGCACGAGCGTCTCCGGGCTGTAGTTGGTGCGCTCGCCCCCCGAGAGCACGCGCACAGGTTTGCGCTTCAAGGTACGTGCACGCTCCACGCTCGTGACCACCACCGCTTCGCCGCCCCGCATGGCAGGACGCAATCGTAGAGACGGATCGGATCGCAGATCACGCGTGCATTGAGGTAGTCGTCGATCGTCATCGGCTCGCGGAGCATTGCGTTGGGATTCAGGCTGGCGTTCTGTCGTTGTGTGACCGCGAGCTTGCCGAGTTGCTCTCGCTTCGTCCCGTATTCAAAGCGGTGACGTTGTTCGAGTGTCGCGAACAGCCCATTGGCCCCCCCCATTCCGTAGGGGATCAGATACTCGCGCATGCCACTGTTGAAGTCGTCCATGAGAGACACGTGGGCAGATACCGAGTACGCGTCCGCTGCGACGAGAACGACCGTCTCGGCATCTCCTGCCTCGATCGCTCGCACCGCACGCTGTAGTCCGATGACCTGGGCGGCGCCGCCAAAAGTACCGAGGTAGCCCCACGACAGCGTCATGCCGAGGTGCTCCGCAAGCGTCGCCGTATTGTCGGGTGCGAGCATGAAGGAACAGACCCCGAGTCCATCCACATCGTTGTTCGAAAGCCCGCTGTGTTCGAGAGCAAGTCGTACCGCCTCGATGCAGTACTGCAAGGTCGACCACGTTGGCCGCTTGTGGTAGGGCGTCTGGCCGTAGCCGACGATGACGGCTCCGCCTCAAACGGGCGCTTCGCGGCGGGATCTCGCGGAGTCAAGAGTTACACCACCCGAAGCTGTGAGCTCATCCCACTCGTCCGTGCTGAGTCCGACCTCATCGCAGTAGAAGCTGCGGCTGGCTTCACCCTTGGCTCCTCCCGGATGACGGATCTCTCCGGGCGTTCTTGAGAACTTGGGCACCACGCCCTGCATGCGTATCTCACCGAAGTCCGGGTCGGGAACGCCGATGATCGCCTCGCGCGCCGCGTAGTGAGGGTCGGCGAAGATCTTGGCAACGTCGTACACCGCGCCTGCGACCACGTCCGCCGCCTCGAGTCGATCCATGGCCTCAGGCAGCGTGTGGCCGGCGAACCACGCCGCGACGATGTCATCGAGCGGGTCTGCATTCTCGCAGCGCGCCTCGTTGGTGGCAAACCGTGGATCGGTCGTCATCACCGGATCACCTATCGCCTCGGCAAGACGCGAGTACGTCCGCTGCGATCCGGCGGAAACGGCGACGTATTCACCATCGGACGTGCGGTATGCGTTGCGCGGAAAGTCCTCTGCCATGCGATTCCCCATCCGCTGCTTGACGAGACCGAGCTGGTCGTAGCCGATGACCTGAGAATCGAGCAGCCGGAACAGCGACTCGAAAAGGCTGACGTCGATGACCTGTCCACGACCCGAACCGGCGACGTCACGCTCATAGATCGCCATCATCGTCGCCTGGACCGCGAACATCCCCGCCAATGAATCGACGAGTGGAAAAGCCGAGAGCGTTGGCGGGCCGTCGGCCGCTCCCGTGAACGACGGCACGCCGCTCATTGCTTCCGCCACCGTCCCGTAGCCGGGCGTCGCGAGTATGGCCCGGTCTGTCCGTACCCGCTGATGCGCACGAGAATGATTCGGGGGTTGATCCCCGCGAGGACGTCATACCCAAGTCCCCAGCGCTCCATTGTGCCGGGGCGAAAATTCTCGATGACTACGTCGAACTTCGTAACGACCTTGCGGAGCAGTTCCTGCCCCTCCGGCTTGCCGAGGTCGAGGGTGATCAAATCCTTGTTGCGATTGGTCACCTTCCACCACAGCGGCACGTTTGCTTTCACGGGCGGCCATCTCCGGAGGTCGTCACCGAGCACCGGATGCTCAACCTTGACGACTCGCGCTCCGAAGTCACCGAGCAGACAGCCCGCCGTCGGCGCGGCAATCATGTTGCCGAGCTCGAGCACTTGGAGGCCGTTCAATGGCCCCATCACTCGTATCCCCTGCGGTTCACGGCTCGCCCGGGAGACCGCTCGGAACGTACGAGCCACGTCCCTCATGCCCTGTCCACGCGCCATTCTCCACGAGGACTTCGCCGGCGAGGATGGTGATCGTCGGATACCCGGTGCAGCGCCAGCCATCCCAGACGCTGTAGTCGCACTCGGAGTGCAACCCGCCCTGCTCGATCAGATGATCGGCGCGTGGATCCATGAGCACGATGTCGGCGTCGCTTCCGGGTGCGATGAGTTCCTTGCGCGGGAAGAGGCCGAAGACCTTTGATGGGCCTTCCGACGTGAGAGCAACGTAGCGATTGATCGACATCCTCCGCTGCGCGACTGCCGAGGAGAAGAACACCCCCATGCGTGTCTCAATGCCGTTGTGGCCGGCGCTCACGGTATCGACGGTCGTCCCAGCGAGCTTGACGGCACGTGGAAACGTGAAGTCGTCTGACGACACGCTCGCGACCACGTTGTCAGTCACGCCCTCCCACAGGGCTTTTTGATCGTCGATCGACTTGAGCCCGGGATACGTATGGTAGAGCGGGCCGTCGGGAAGCGCGTACTTCTCCTCGGTGTGGCTGAGGTTGTGGTGCAACACCTCGGCAAACGCCGGCACCCGAGCTCCCTGTGCCTCGAACACTGCCTCCATCCCGAATCTCGAGGTGATGTGGCACACATAGAGCGGACAGTTCGTTCGCCGCGAGAGCAGCAGCATTCGACGGATGGCCGCCTCTTCCGCGACTGCGGTGCGAGCTTCGGCGACGTGAGAAGCCTGCTCCCGATGTTCCTTGTAGAGGCAGTGGATGTTGTGCGCAATCAGTGAGTCGTCCTTGCAGTGCACCATGACGATACCGTTGTGGCGCGCTGCTTTGGTCATCACTCCCCAGATCCGGCCGTCATCGGAGTAGAGGTCCCCAACCCCGGGTCCGCCGGTGGATGTGAAGGTCGTGAACATCTTGAACGAGCTCACACCTTCAGCAATGGCCTCCGGGATCTCGTCGAGCACATCGAGCGTGCTGAGACCGGTGATCATGGCGTGGAGTGCGTAGTCGATCGACGGTTTGTCGACCTTGAGATCCGCCCGCTTCTTCTCGATGGCTGCGATGAGGCTGCCATCGTCCGATTGCCGTGCGAAGTCGATAAAGGTCGTGGTACCACCGAACGCGGCTGCCCTAGAACCGGCCGCTGCCGATTGCGACATCGTGTCCGACGACAGCGGGAAGCCGAAGTGGACATGTGCATCGACACCACCCGGGATCACGAACTGCCCGGTGGCGTCGATGACGCGCCGTGCCTCGACGTCGATGGCTCCCGGTGAAGCCAGGAACACGACCTTTCCCTTGTCGACGCCGACGTCGAAGCGCGCCGTCGATGCCGCCGACACCACGTCCCCGCCGGTCACGAGCAGGTCAATCACTGCGTCACCTCGTCATGTCCGATCCGTCCGCTCCATTGGGAACGAACCAGGTTCGATCCCGTAGCCCATCGACGCCTCACACGTCGAGCGATACATATCCGCCCTCAAAGCCCGCTGTCGCCAGGAAGTGGCCGTCGCCGAGCACTCTGTCTTCTATGGAATATAGAATGCGTGGGCCGCACAGTAGCAAGCTGGATGACGCGAGTCAAGCAGTGGTTACCAAGCCACGCGGCCGGTCCGGTGCGACCCGGGCTGTTGATTTTCGATACCCGTGAAATGGGAGTTAGCGAAGGGCCATGCTTGCGCCGCCATACTCGCCGCGCATGCCGCTAACAACCGCTTCCCACCCAGACGAAAGCCAGCAACAATGACAGTCCGCCCCACCGCCGCCAAGCGGCAGACCGCACGTGCCCACGATCCTGCGCAGCTGGCACCGCTGGATCGTTCAAGCCTTCGCGATCAAGCGTCGCAGTCGATCCGCGCCAGCGTCGCTGCCGGCGAGTTCGAGGCAGGGAAGATTTATCCAGTCGCCTTCTTCGAAAGCAAGTTAGGCGTCTCGGCGACCCCGATTCGTGAGGCGCTCTTCGATCTGGTGGGAGCGAATCTCATCGAGGTGGTCCGCAATCGAGGATTCCGGGTGCCACTGCGTTCTGAACGTGAGCTTGACGAACTCTACGATCTGCGGATGCTCCTGGAGCGTCCCGCCGTTGTCCGGCTGGCGGCCAGCGGGCTCCATGTCGACCTGACACACCTTCGCGAACTGGCCGAGCACATCGAGCGCGAGGCTGTGCGTGGCGATGTGCGGAAGTTCCTCATCGCGGACCGTCGTTTCCACGCCGAACTCCTTGCGCTCGGCGACAACCAACGCCTGACT
This sequence comes from Candidatus Dormiibacterota bacterium, assembly GCA_963833055.1. GTDB lineage: Bacteria > Chloroflexota > Dormibacteria > Aeolococcales > Aeolococcaceae > Palsa-851. Next base: position 573,864 of record CAWHWM010000020.1, read on the forward strand.
GAGATGGTCGTCGGCCTGCGGGACCAGGCTCGCTTGTACGGGCTCCAGGCGCTCGCGAGCGCTGGCGGACTTGTCGAATCAGCTCGTCTTCATCTCGAAATGCTGACCGCGATCGAGACTGGCGACGCGGCGCTCGCCGATGCCAGCATCGTCCGTCACCTCGGGTACACCCGAGGTGCGTGGGCTGCGCCCGACCCCTTGCTCCGCGAGTAGCCCATGTGGAAGGCCGCGATCTATCGGATGACGAGACGCATCCGAAGATTTGCGTTGTCGAAATGAGGCCGTCCCATGACGGCACGCCGCGTATTTGCGGCCTAACACACCGAACGTGGCGTTCGCGGCGGCACCAGCTGCTGAACGCGCGGCCCGCGCAATGGTGTCTAGGTCATCCCTGGACGTCTGAGCGCGCTCCGCCCACAACTCGCACAGCGGTGACGCCGCCGTCCATCAGAAAGTCGCTGCCGGTGATGAATCCGGCCTCTGGACCCAGCAAGAAAGCTGCGAGTGCTGCGACCTCATCCACCGTCCTGGCTGGGCAGGCGATGGTCGTTGGGCATATTCGTGCGCTCCTCAGGGCAAGCTAATGGCCAATCTGGTCCAGTCGACGGAAACGGCCGGCGGACCAGCGGGAGTCCAGCGAGACGAGAGAGACGCCGTGCCAGCCGAGGGCGGTGAAAGCCGGCATCAGGGTGTCGCGGCTCAGATCACTCGCGCCACCTTTCCGATAGGCGATCCACACCCGCGTTTTGTCGGATGCGCCGGTGAGGATGGCCGGGGCGTCCCGGTGCAGTTCGCTCGCGTCGGCGACGAAGAGCACGACCACGTCGGCGCGCGAGAGGGACTGCCGCGTCTGAAGGTCGACGCCGTCTGGTAGCGGCTCGAGAAGCTCGACGCCGCCTTCGGGTGCGTTCTGGACGATGAGGACGTCGCCAGGTTTGATGCCGAGCTTCTCGGCTGGTGTCTTCGCCATTGATGGGCAGCTCCGAGTGACTCCACAGACTACGACCACGATCTTATTGGCGCCGCGATCCTCGGTCCAGGCTGGCCGAATGGCGGTCCCTCAGCCGCACAGGAATCCCGCTTCGCCGTGGGATCATTTCGATCAATGGCAAGGTCCCACGACGGACGGCTCGTTGAGCGCCAATTGCCGTTGAAGAAATTCAAATACTGAGGGGGTTGCGATGCCCGAGAAGTCTGCGTCTCAACAGATCGATACGATTCTCAAGAAGTCCGGCGATTGGCGAGGGGAGAAGCTGTCACATCTGCGCGAGCTCGTCAGGAAGGCTGATCCCGAGCTTGTCGAGGAGGTGAAGTGGAAGAAGCCCTCCAGACCAGAGGGCGTACCCGTTTGGAGTTGCGATGGCATCGTGTGCATCGGTGAAATGCTCAAGAACGCGGTGCGGTTGACCTTTCCAAAGGGCGCTCAAGTCAAGGATCCCAAGAAGCTCTTCAACACGCGGCTGGACAGCAAAAGCGTTCGTGCGATTGACTTTCACGAGGACGACGCAGTCGATGTTGCCGCGCTCACCAGGCTCATCCAGGGTGCTGTCAAGCTGAACAAAGCCTGAGCGCATCCTTCGCCTGGTGCGTCGCGTCAGCGATCGCTCCGCAGAGCTATTTCCCCCTATGTTCCGACGGGCGGCGGAAAGGGATATGGAGTGGCAGCCGCGTGCGTCGCGCTCGCGGCCTGCGCCGGCGACGGGTGTCGTTCAGCGACCGAGACTGCTAAACCCGCAAGAGCGGCGACGAGCGCGATGGCCAGGATGACGAGGGCGATTCGCACTGAGCTGAGTCAGCTGTCTGAGACGGACACAACGGGCATCCCGAGGCTCAGGCCGTGCTCACCGGGATCTTGGTTCGAACCTGATCGGAGAAGTGGCACGCGGCAAGGTGTCCGTCGCTCTTCAGCTCGAGCGGTGGTTCGACGTCGGCGCAGATGCCCGGGGCTCTGCGCGATCGGGCAGCGCGTGTGGAACCGGCATCCCGACGGCGGATTGAGTGGCGACGGGATCTCGCCGGACAGCTCGACCAACCTGCGCTTCGACTCGATCCGAGGGTCCGGTACGGGGATGGAGGACAGCAGCGCCCGCGTGTACGGATGATCCTGCGAGACGTAGAGGTCCTCGCTCGGCGCGACCTCCACGATCTTGCCCAGGTACATCACCATCACCCGGTTGCTGATGTGCCGGACCACAGAAAGGTCATGTGCGATAAAGAGATACGTGAGCTGGAACTCGCGCTGCAGATCTTCGAGCAGGTTGATGATCTGCGCCTGGATCGACACGTCGAGCGCCGACACCGGTTCGTCGCAGATGATCAGCTTTGGGTTGAGCGCGAGCGCGCGGGCGATGCCGATGCGCTGGCGCTGACCGCCGCTGAACTCATGGGGGTAGCGGTTGTTGAAGTACGGATTGAGCCCGACGGTGCGCAGTAGCTCCTGCACGCGGACGTCCTTCGCCCGACCCTTGATCATCTTGAAGTTGACGAGTGGCTCGGCGATGATGTCGCCGACCGTCATGCGGGGATCGAGTGACGCGTACGGATCCTGAAAGATCATCTGCAACTGCTTGCGTTGCTGACGCAACTTCTCGCCTTGCAGCTTGGTGATGTCGATGCCGTCGAGGTAGACCTCGCCGGACGACACCGGGATCAACTGCGTGATCAACCTGCCGAGTGTGGACTTGCCGCATCCGGACTCCCCAACCAGGCCAACGGTCTCTCCTGGAAGGATGTCGAAGCTCACGCCGTCGACGGCCTTCACCGATGACCCGCCGCCGGCGCCGAAGTGCTTCACGACATTGACGACACGGAGCAGCGGCTCCACCGCGAGCTTGACTGGTGCGACAGGCGCGATGGTCGTGTCAGTCACTGACGGTCTCGGAGACAGCCGCGGTGACCTCGGCAGCCGGCAGCGAACGTCCCGCGGGATGCACGCCGCTTGCAGCGCCGGGGCTCGTGTTGGTGATATCTCCTGCGCCCATCTCAGAGTAGGCCCTCGCCATCGTCACCCAGCATGCAGCGTGCTGCGCCGGCGCGACGTTTTCGAGAACGGGTGCCTCGCTGAAGCACCGCTCCACCCGAAATGGGCAGCGCGGGTTGAACTTGCATCCCTGAGGCAGGTCGATCAGGTCGGGTGGGAGCCCCTCAATGGAGAGCAACCGATGACCGCGCTTGGCGTCGATGCGCGGCACGGACCGCAGCAACGACCACGTATATGGATGCTGCGGCGCTTCGAAGATCTGCTCAACGGTTCCCTCTTCGACGACCTCGCCCGCGTACATGACCACGACGCGCTTGCAGAGGCCCGCAACGACACCGAGGTTGTGGGTGATCAGGATGATCGCGGCGCCGGTCTGCTCGTTGAGGTCACGAAGCAATTCGAGGATCTGCGCCTGCACCGTGACGTCGAGCGCGGTCGTCGGCTCGTCTGCGATCAGCAGGTCCGGTTTGTTGGACAGTCCCATGGCGATCATCGCCCGTTGACGCATCCCACCACTGAACTGGTGGGGAAACTGCCGGATCCGGTGCACCGCATCGGAGACGCGCACCTGCGCCAGCAGATCGATCGCCCGCTGCTCAACCTGGGCCTTGGGAATCTTGTCGTGGGCGTACATCGCCTCGTCGATCTGATATCCCACGCGAAGCACCGGATTCAACGAGCTGAGCGGGTCCTGGAAGATCATCGCGATATCGCGCCCGCGGATGTTGCGCAACTCCTCCCTGCTCACCTTGAGAAGATCCCGTCCGCGGAACATGATCTCGCCGCCCACCACCTTTCCGGGGCGCTGCACCAGTCCGAGGATCGACATCGCGGTGACGCTCTTGCCGCAGCCCGACTCGCCAACGATCCCAACGGTTTCGCCCGGCGCGACATTGAAGCTGACGTCGCGAACCGCCTTCACCTCGCCGTCGTCGGTGAAGAAGTGGGTGCTGAGGTTGCGTACCTCGAGGATGGAGTCCGTCATCGACGCTGCCGCGGGTCGAAGGCATCACGCAACCCATCGCCGAAGAAGTTGAAAGCGAGCAGTGTCAGCGAGAGCGCGACCGCGGGCCAGAGCATCATGTATGGCTCCAAGCGGAAGTGCGGCGTATCCCTCGGACGCGATGGATCCCCATGACGCCAGCGGGCTCGGGATGCCCAGGCCCAGGTAGCTGAGGAACGCTTCAGTCAGAATCGCGATCGGGATCACGAACGTCGCCTGCACGATGATCGGCCCCAAGGCGTTTGGCAGGATGTGCCCGAACAGGATCTTGCCTGACCGCGCCCCACTCGCCTTGGCAGCCTCGATGAACTCGCGTTCACGGATGCTGAACGCCTGTCCGCGAACCAACCGGGCCATGTCCATCCAGGCGGTCGCCGAGATCGCGATCATGATGTTCAGGAGACCGTGACCCAGCACGAGGTAGAGCACGATCGCGACCAGGATGCCGGGGATGCCGTAGAAGATGTTGATGAAGACGCTGATCACGGTGTCGATCCAGCCCCTGAAGTACCCGGCGATCAGTCCCACGACGACACCGACTGTCAGCACGATGGCCGACGTGCCCACGCCGACGATCAACGAGATCTGCGCACCCTGCATCATCCGGCTCAGGAGGTCTCGCCCCAGGTCGTCGGTGCCGAGGATGTGCTGGCCCGACGGCGGTAGGTAGGTCAGCGTGTTCGGCAGGATCGTCGCCGGGTTGTATGGCGTCCAGAAGACGGCGATGAGCGCGATGACCACCAGGATCCCCAGATAGACGAGCGCCGCGAGTGCGAGGCGGTTGCGTCGCAGACGGCGGAATCCGTCACGCCAGAGTCCCACCTGTTCCCGGGCGATCGTGCCGCCCGAATACTCTTCGAGCAGGGGCGCGGTGACAGCAGCCATCAGTATCGAATCCTTGGATCGACAACGGTGTATGTGAGATCGACGACCAGGTTGGCGATGCCGATCAGCAGGGCATACACCGTGAACACGGCCACGGTGATGTTGTAGTCCGCGCCGAGGATGCTCTCCACGAAACGTTTGCCCAATCCCGGGATGCCGAAGATGTTCTCGATGATCACGCTGCCGGTGATGATGCTGATGACCAGCGGTCCGAGAATGCTGATCAACGGGATCAGCGCATTGCGCAGGGCGTGGCGCACCGTGACGATGCGGGTTTTCAGACCCTTCGCACGCGCGGTGCGGATGTAGTCCTGCTGCAGCACCTCGAGCATCGCCGCGCGGGTGATCCTGGTGACCTGGCCCGAGGTATAGAAGCCCAGGATGATCGCCGGCAGCGAGAGCTCGGCGATCGTTCCGTACGTGCCGCTCCAGATCGCGGGGTACGAGATGGCGCCGTTGGTGACGTTCGGGAGCCAGTAGCTGAAGATGAGCACGCCCAGGCCGGCGAGCACGAAGCTGGGCACGCTGTAGCCGACCACCGCGATCGACGTGAGCGTGTAGTCGACCCAGGTGTTCTGGCGCAGTGCAGCGAGAACGCCAAACGTCGTTCCAAGCCCGATGGTGATCAGCAGGGCCGTGCCGCCGAGTTCGGCGCTGACGCTGAGCTCGCGCATCACAAGCGGCGTGATCGGCAACCCGCGAATCTGGAAGGAGACGCCGAGATTGCCCTGCACCGCGTTGGTCAGGAAGCTCCAGTACTGCACCAGGATCGGCCGGTCGAGGCCGTACTCATGCAGCAGCAGTTGCAGTGCCTTTCCGTGGACTCGATCGCTCTCGAACGCGTCCCCCGGCAGGCTGTGCACTGTGACGAAAACCAGGAACGAAACCACGATCAGCGTGAAGACGATGAGCGCCAAACGCTGCGCGATATAGATCAGGGTTCGCCGGGTCTGCATCGGCTGGTACTCCCTCGAAGGGGAAGGTTAAAGGCGCCCGGCTCGATGCCGGGCGCCTTTGATTTCGTTGAGCGCTCGCCCTTTAGTGAGCGAGGATCTTGATGCCGTTCCAGTAGTTGTCGAAGGCCGTGTTCGAACCGGCGCCCTGGACGTACGGCTGGATGAGGAAGTTACCGACCGAGTAGTACAGCGGGATGTACGCGACATCCTGCTGCAGGATGCCGGCGAGCTGGTTGTAGAGCGGCAAGGCCTGGGTGAGCGACTCCGCATCGGCCTGGGTGAGGAGGCTGTCGTATTGCGGTGTATCGAAGCCGCTGGTGTTCGCACCCTCTGATGTGGCAATCGAGCCCCAGAGGTTGTCGTACCAGTCCTGCGGATGGTTGTAGTCGAACTGCCATCCGTCGCGCGACATCTCGTACTTGCCCGACAGGCGGTTGCTGATGAAGATCGAAGCATCCGAGACCGCGTTTAGGTTGACGTGGATGCCGAGGTTGGTCTGCCACTCGTTCTGGAGATATTCCGCAACGCTCTCGTTGAGGCTTCCCGCGTTGTACGAGTAGGTCAGGTTCTTGGTCAAGGAGCCGGTCGGATCGTTCGCTGCGAGCAACTGCTTCGCCTTTGTCGCATCGAACTTGGCGAGCGGGTCGGAGTTGGCACCGCCGTTGCCGATCAAACCGGTGGTGATCAGGCCGCCGGTTGCCGCCGAGCAGATGACGTTGTGACACACGGTCGTCGCCAGGCCCTGCTTGTCAACAGCGAGGTCGAATGCGAGACGAAGGTTTGTCGCAGTCGTCCCGTAGCCCAGGAACGGACCGCCCGTCGTCGGGTAGCCGATGTTGAAGCTCAACCACGTGGTGCGCCCCTTTGGCTGAACGAGCAGATCCGGCTTCTCACGCGAGTTGTTCTGGATCGCGAGGACGTTCGCCAGCGGGATGAGTGCGCTGTCGCCGCCGTAGCCGATGATGTCGTATCCCTTCTGGAAGAAGGCATCGACGGTCGTCGGTGCGGTGGAAGGATCCTTGATGTCGATGTTGATCGTCTTCACGGTGGGCTTGGGAGTACCCCACCAGTTCGGCACTGCCGTGAACGTCATCGACTGCGATGCGATGTACGAGGTGAGCTTGTAGGCGCCCGTGCCGACGAGGTCGGAGGGGGTCTGCCACCAGTTCACGGGATCGACGCCGGTGGCATCGATGACCTTCTCATCGACGATTGCGCCAACCGTGCCTTCGAGTGTCCATGCGGTGAGGCACCAGCCACACGCCTGGGCCAGCTGGATCTGCACCGTGTCGCCGTTCGGGCCATCAGGCGCGGTGAGCCCGCTCATCATGAAGGCCGGGTTCTTGGCGGCAAGCTGCGTCTCGATGTTGGCCTGGAAGCTCTCAGGAGTCCCGGAAGAGGGTGGAGCGCCGGCGGCCTTCTGGACCGCGCCGAAGCCCTGGATCGCGCCGAGAATCGACGCGTATGCGCCGTGCAGCGCAGCCGCGCGGTTCCACGAGTAGAGGACGTCCTTGGCGGTGACCGGGTCGCCGTTCGAGAACTTGGCGGCCGGGTTCAGATGCACCGTGTACGTCATCCCATCGGCCGAGATGCCGCCGTTTGTCGCGGTTGGCACCGTCGTCGCGATGTCCGGCTCGATGTTCAACTTGCTGTCGAACCGCCAGAGATTGTCGAACACGTTCTGCATGAGCTCGGTGTCGACCTCGGCGTCCATCTCGCCGGGATCCCAGGTCCCCGGATCCTGAAAGACGGGGAAGTGCAGCGTCTGGGACGCGGCGAGCGTCCCGGAGGTGCTGGTATTGCTGGTGCTACCGCAGGCGGCGGCGGCAAGCAGCCCGACCACGCCTAATCCGATAGCACCCACGCGAAACTTACTGACTCGCAACGAGATTCCTCCACTTGTCACTTCGTCACCGCACAAACGTGCGGCTACCCATGACTCCCAATTGCCGTGAGGATACGCATTGCGGTGGTGATGTGCAAGTTTTGAAGCTGGAAACTTCTTCGGAGCGTGTGGCCGGAGGGTCGTTGCATCGATGTGGAGGAGGGCGGATCCGACTCTCCGAGCCTTGATACCTCCTTTAAAGGCGACCGTCGTTACTGGAGGGCGGCGAGATATGTCGCCAACCGCTCATAGTCCGACGCTTGGTTGTATGCCTGTGCTGACAAGCGCAGCACGGTTCGTTCGCGCGCCATCGTGATCACAACCTCAGCCCCGAGCTCGGCCGCGATGCGGGCACGCAGATCGCGACATCCCGTTGCGTCCGTGGACATTCTCGACGGCATCTCGAGCGTCACCATGGAGATCGGACTCGCCGGTGGAGCCTCCTGACCGAGTTCGCGCGACACCATTGCCGCGCCTGCGTTGACCAGCGCGGCGTTGCGCTCGCGCAACTGGTCCACGCCGGCGGCCCGGATCAGATCAAGAGCAATTGGCACGCACAGCAATCCCGAATAGTCCATGGTTCCCGACCATTCAAGACCGACGGGGAATGCTTGATTGGACTCCGAACCAGGGACTGGAGACTGCATTCGCGCACGCCATTCAGGTGCAATGGCGAGGAATGCTGTTCCGAGCGGCGCGCAGCACCACTTGTGAAACGTGCCGGCGTAGAAATCTGCGCCGCAACCATCCACATCGAGCGCCAGCATCCCCGGCGCATGGGCGCCATCGATGAGCACGGCTGTGCCGTTTGCATGGCATCGCTGCACCACCGGCACGGGATCGATCAGCGCGGCCGTCGGTGACGTGATGTGATCGATGACGGCGAGCCTGGTGCGAGGCGTCAGCGCTTGCTCGATTGCCTGGGCGATCGCGCTTCCATCACCGAACTCGGTGCCTGGAATACGCGCTTCGACCACGCGCGCGCCGGTTCGCAGCACATGCCGCATGCGCCGCGGCACGCACACCGGAATACGTGTCGCCGGTGATCAACACCTCGTCGTCGCGTTCAAGCGGTATCGACGCCAGCACCATCGCCGCGGCCCAGGTCACATTGGGAACGAGTACCAGCCCGTGCGGGTCGGTGTGAAGAAAGCTCGCCGCGGCACCACGCACGGCATCGAACTCCTCGCCGAGCCTGCGCGATATGAACCCGGTCGGGTTCGCGTCGATGACGTCCCGCCAGCGATCCTGCGCAGCGCGGACTACGTTCGTCACTGCGCCGAACGAGCCATGGTTGAGGTGCAGGACGTCCGGTGCGAGCGCCCATTCGGCAACGGTCGAACAGATCCGTCACGACCTGCGCCTCGCTAACCGACTCGCCGGTAGCTCCACACCGCCAGCGGGACGAACACGAGCAGCACGCCCGCGAGCCACAGCAGGCTCTCCCACAGTGATGGATTGAGCGGGAACGCCGGACCGCCCAACGCCATCGCGCGCATCGCATTGATCACAAGCGTCACCGGCTGGTTGTTCGCGAACACCTGCAGCCAGCCGGGCATCGTCGCGATCGGCACGAACGCCGAGCTGACAAATGTCAGTGGGAAGAGCCAGATCAGACCGAAGGCCTGCACCGACTCTTCGTCCTTGATCGCAAGTCCGACGAACGCCGACACGGAGCACACGGTGACGCCGAAGGCCTCAGCGAGCAGCACCATCCCGATTGCGCCGGCGACTCCGTTCTGGAAGCGGAAGCCGACCGCGTAGCCGACACCGATGATCACGAGGATCACGATCAGCATGCGAATCGAGTCGGCGATCAACCTTCCGGCGAGCACGGCCGAGCGCGCCATCGGCATCGCGCGGAACCGGTCGATGACTCCCTTCGTCGCCTCCTGCGCCAGCGCGATTGCCGTTGCGAATGTTGCGAACGCGGCTGTCTGCCCGATGATGCCGGGCATCAGGTAGCTGACGTACCCGCCCGGTCCCGGCGCATGGATCGCGCCGCCGAAGACGTAGCGGAACAGCAGCACGAAGATGACCGGTTGCACCACCGTGAAGACGAGATAGGCAGGGACGCGCATCCACACCAGGAGGTTGCGCCGCGTGATGACGAGCGCATCACTGATCGCCCAGCGCGCGTTCTGCGCGGCGCTGGGCCGGGCCCTGGTGTCCACCGGTTCTGCGATCGCTGTCATGACGTCACCCCCGCTGCCGGGCTCTTGCGTCCTTTCGCTGCGCCGTCCGGCACCACCTCGGCCGCATGGCCCGTGACTGCAAGGAACACGTCATCGAGCGAGGGCCGGTGCAGCGCCAGGTCCTCGGTGACCACACCGGCGGCGTCCAGGCGGCGCACCGCCTCGACGAGCGCTGTCGATCCGCCGCTGCCGACCGGCACCTTGACGCGCTTGGCGTCGGCCTCGACTGTCGGCGCCGAGTGGGACAGCCCCGCGACCGCTTGCACCGCGTCGTCCAGACGGGTGCGGTCAGGGACGGTGAACTCGAGAAGGTCGCCGCCCACCTGATCCTTGAGCTGATTCGGGGTTCCTGACGCGATCACCTCGCCGTGATCCACCACGACGATCGTGCTCGCCAGCTCATCTGCTTCCTCAAGGTACTGGGTGGTCAACAGCAGCGTGGTGCCGCGGCCGACGAGCTCGCGGATGATGTCCCACATGCCCAGGCGCCCGTAGGGGTCGAGGCCGGTGGTCGGTTCGTCGAGAAACAGCACGGAGGGCTCGGCGATGAGGCTCGCCGCGAGGTCGAGGCGTCGCTGCATGCCGCCCGAGTACGTCTTCGCGGGTCGATCGGCAGCGTCGGCGATCTCGAAGCGTTCGAGCAATTCGGCGGCACGTCCGCGCACGCTCGATCGCGGCATGTGGTTCAGGCGCCCCATGATCTCGAGGTTCTCGCGTCCGGTGAGCTCGAGCTGGATCGCTGTTGCCTGCCCGGCAAGCCCGATCCGGCGGCGCACTGCAGCGGCGTCGCGGACCACGTCGTATCCCTCGATAACCACGCGTCCGGAATCGGGGTGCAGCAGCGTGGTGAGCACGCGCACAGCGGTGGTCTTCCCGGCGCCGTTTGGTCCGAGCATGCCGAGCACGGTGCCGCGAGGGACGGTGAAGTCGATCCCGCGTAGCGCATGCACCTTGCCGAAGGACTTGTGCAGCGCGGAGACCTCGATGGCGAAATCAGTGCTCGTGAGCGTCATGGACGCACGAGGATAGGGCAAGAGGGCGAATCCGGGCTCAGGTCTCAGGCAGCCAAACGACGGTTCTGCGGCCGCTCTGTCAGGTGGCGTGGAGCCACGGAGCCTCGCGCCGCCCCACGAGCCAACTCGTTGCTGCAGCAACGGCTGTGAGGATCAGCGCGATGACAAGCGGGACGGCCACGAATCGGTGGAGGACGAGCGCGGCACCGATCACTGCGCCCACGAGCATCACCGCGACCGCGATCAGGCGGCGGCCGGCTCTCGAGCCAAGGCCGCCCGCGAGTGCGCTGTCGGCTGCAACCCCAGTGATGGTCAAGGTCAGCACGGTGGTGGTCAGGTCGGGCACGGCAAGCTTGCGAGCGGAGGCGTTCTGGATGCCCATCGCCACGGCCAGCACCACGATCAACGCATAGCGGAAACCGCTCGGGATCGGCACGGTGGTCATCAGCGCGAGGATCACGCCGGTGAGCAGGAAGACCGACTGAATCGCGGCTGCGGTGCTGAAGAGGTGGCCCCGGTGATGCGCGAGCCGCGATGCCACCTTGCCACCGGCCAGTGCACCCAGTGCAAACGCGAGCACGGCCAGGAGCGACGCCGCGATCGAGAAGCCGGGTGCCCCGACCAGCGCGAAGCCGAGGATCACGACGTTGCCGGTCATGTTGGCCACGAACACATGCCCGAGGAGCAGGTAGCTGAAGGCGTCCACCAGGCCGGTGACCATGGTCATCGCCAGCAGCAGTGGCGGCAACGGTCCATGCCGGGCGCCCGGGCCGGGCAGCACGATCTCTCGGATCTCGGTGAGAAAGGTGCTCATGGGATCAAGGCGGGCGAATGTCCCGCCGCCGCAATGGTGCCATCCCAACTCGTGGCATCGAGGCGGTGGCAATTGTTCGGATCGCTACAGTCGGGGAGTGATCGGTTGGCCACGACATCGGCGCCCGCTCGACGACGGCTGGGTGCCGTGAGGACGTGACTGTCGCATCGCCGGTAGCACCCGCGACGGTTGCCCTGCCGGCTGCGATCGAGACCCACGGACTGACCAAACGATTCGGTCAACGCCGTGCCGTCGACGAGCTCTCGTTCACGATTCCGCGCGGCGTCATCGCCGGCCTCGTGGGACCGAATGGCGCCGGCAAGACGACCACGCTCCGCATGCTCCTCGGTCTCGTGCGACCGACGGGCGGGAACGCGTCAGTTCTCGGTCATTCGATCCGCCAGCCGCGAGTGTTCATGCACGACGTCGGCGCGCTCATCGAGGGACCGGCGTTCTACCCGACGCTGTCGGGACGCACGAACCTCTCGACACTTGCGACGCTCGGACGCCACCGCAACGCGGATATTGATGGGTTGCTGCGCACCGTCGGCCTCGCGGATCGCGGGCACAACAACGTCGGCTCCTATTCGCTCGGGATGAAGCAGCGCCTGGGGATTGCGGCGGCGCTGCTTTCCGATCCTGAGTTGTTGATCCTCGACGAGCCGGCGAACGGGCTCGACCCACCCGGCATCATCGAGATGCGCGAGTTGATGCGACGCCTTCGCGCGAGCGGCAAGACGCTGCTGGTCAGCAGTCATCTCCTCGCCGAGGTGGATCAGATTGCCGACTGGCTGATCGTTCTGGTTGCGGGAAAGGCCGTGTACTCCGGTCCCGCGGCAAATCTTCCCGGCCGTCAGACCTCGGAGCTCGTGGTGGCGTGCGAGGACCCGACACAATTGGAGGTGGTTGCGAAGATTGCGCGCGATCACGGATATGCGCTGGTGATCGATGGCGGGCACGCGCGTATCGAGGCGCCCGCGTCCTTTGCGGGTGAGCTCAACCGGCTGGCGATGCAGGCCGGCGTGACTCTCGTGGAGCTACATCAGGTCCAGTCAACGCTCGAGGAGAGCTTTCTTCGCATCATCGGGAGCCAGGACTGATGTTGGCGGCGTTCATGTCCGAATGGCCGAAGATCCGCAGGCGCAGCATTCTGCTGGCACTGCTTGCGATGGTGGGCTTCCCCGCACTCGCCATCGCCGTGACGTTCCTGCGCATCAGCAAACGATCCTTCGAGCAACAGCTGCTGATCCGGACTGACGTCGAACTCGTCGGAACGCTCGAGCCGGCTGCGATGCTCGTGTCGGTGATCGTCATCATCACCGTCGCCGCGGTGCTCGGAGCGGACTGGACGCAGGGTACCTGGCGCAACCTGCTGGTGCAGGAGCCCGGCAGGATTCGGCTGCTCGCCGGCCGGGTGCTTGCGCTGATGCTGTACATGGTCATCTCTGCCGTGCTCACCATCGGCGTCGGGACGCTGGTGGCGATGATCATCGCGCCGCATGAAGGCATCAGCACTGCGGCATGGTGGGATGCAACCGGCACCACGGACTATTTCGATTTCCTCGGCAACCTCGTGCTTGCCGTCATCGGGTGGACGATCTTTGGCACGCTGGTCGCTGTGCTTGTGCGCAACCCGGCTGGAGCAGTGGGTGCGGCGATCGCCTGGCTCCTCGTGATCGAGGGCCTCGCGACACAGGTGTGGTCGACTGTCGGCCAGTACCTGCCTGGCCGGATTCTCTCGGCAGTCCTCAGCGGCGGGCAACCCACGCTCTTCGGCCCCGGATCCTCTCCGGTCGCGTACGGCAGCGCCTTGACCATCGCAGGCGTGTACGCGGTCGCGATGTGCGTCGCAGCCGGTGCGAGCTTCTGGTACCGCGATATCACCGCGTGATCGCGGGCGCCGTGGGCTTCCGGACACGCGCCGGTTCGCGAACCTTCAGGACCAGCACGCCACCCACGAGGAAGAAAACGACAAACATGCCGAAAACAACGGGGTAGCCACCGAGAATCCCGAGGATGTGGGCGCCTGCGTTGAAGTGGTCGAGGATCGGCCCGGCGATGAAGCGGGCGATGATGCCTGCTCCGGCGGTGGCGATGTTGGAGAAGCCGAGAAAGCGACCTGCTTCATCGCGCGGGATGACGTCGATCGTGAAGGCCCAGTCGACCGAGAGAAAGCTGCCAGTCGCGGCGCCGATCAGGACGCCGAAGCAGAGGACCTGCGCCAGTCCTCGCGGCACACCGAGCAGCGACGCGATCGGTGTGGTGACGGCTGTCGGAATGAGCGTGAAATGCGCGAAGACAAGACCGAGCGTGCCCACACCTCCGAGCACCGCGCATGCCACGACGAGCGGTTTGCGCCCAACGCGATCCGACAGTCGCGCCGCGGGGTACGAGACGAGGAGCGCGAGCAGCACGATGACGGAAAGCAGGTATGTCGTCGCGGCGTTCGCCTGGTTCGTGGCGTGTGTGCTGCTGCCCGGGTAGAAGACGTCTTTGAAGAAGAAGTTTGCGAACGTCTCGAGGCCGACGATGCCCATGAGAATGAGCAGCCGCGAGCCCATCAGCCAGAGGAAATTGCCGTATCGGCTTGGGCTGATCTTGAAGGTCCCGATCGTCACCTCCGCGAGGTGCAGCTTGAGCCCGGGCGCCGGACGCGCATCGTCGGGCACGAGCGTCACCGTCAGCACCATCGTTACCAGGAGCGTCGCCGCCATCGAATAGAAGGCCAGGTCGTAACGGCCGTGGCTCGTGAAGATGCCGACGACCACGAAGCCGATGAGCGTTCCGAGGAGATTGCCGAGGCCGTAGAAGGCGCTTGCCTTGCCGAGGTCGGCGTCCGGGACGACGTCGGGCAGGAGACCCTGGTACGGGCCCTGCGCCGTGTTGGACGCCAACTGCAGCAGGAAGTACACCGCGAACAGCCAGAAGTAGCTGCCCACGAAAGCCATCAGCACAAGGAAGAGCGCGGAGCCCACGGCACCGCCGGCGATGTACGGCCGCCGGCGTCCCCACGCGAGGGTGGTGCGGTCCGACAGCGCGCCAATCACCGGCTGCCAGAAGACCGCGATCAGTGTGCCGGTGCTCTCGAGCACGGAGAGCGCCGTCCCCTGGTGTGCCTGACCGACGAAGCCGCGGATGATCGGCGGCAGGACCTGCGCGCCGATTGAGTTCCAGAGGTAGCCGATGGCAACCCAGTACAGGCTGAGGAGCGTCAGCCGCCGGAGGCTGAGCCGGTTCGGCGTCGCTGCGAACGCCGTCGGTCCCGACACCTCTGCCGTCGCCACGCCGCCACATTAGCGGGACGCGGCACCGCTCACACGGGTTGCTGCGAGCCGAAGTTGCCGAATCCACCTCGTGACGCTTTCTGCCGCTTCGCCCGCCGTCGTTCGGGCCAGAACGGAGCATCGAGAATGGCGAACAGGATGAGCCCCACCACCGTCGTGCCGAGGATGTACCAGGGCCATGGGCCGAGCAGGCTCTGAATGCTGCCAGGCGATGGGGCGCGCAGGTAGTCGTAGTTGCCGCCGGTCACCGCGTCGACGATGCCCACCATGGCGAGCACCGCCACGCTGACGGCGATCACGCGCCACACGGCCCCAGGCTGCGGATGGAGGCGCCGGCCGACCACCAGGAAGACGGCGGCGAGCACGAGGCCGATGTGATCGGTATAGAACTCGAGCCAGTCGTATGAGGGAAAGATGATCACGTGATCGGGGGTGAGGATCCCCTGCACAGCGCCGGCGATCGCCCAGAACCAGGTCACCTCGACCAGGATCGTCTTCGGCCAGATCAGCGCTGCCGCGGCGACGAATGAGCCGATGTCGCAGAGATAGAGGGGGAGGCTGTAGCCGGCGCCCCAGCTGCCGTTGCTCACCTGATAGATCTGGTATTCGACCTCGTTGGCGACGAGCAGGATCGCGAGAAGCCAGGAGACGACCGTCACCCAGCGACCGGGCCGGAGCCGGGCAAGCGGCACGAGCACGGCGATCGACACCACGGTGACCACCATGGCGATAACGTGGCTGGTGCTCGTGAACTGGTGCACGGCTCGACCGGCGGTCGGTGCTCCCGCGTGGTTGCTCGGCCTCGATGCCTCCCAGTGCGGATCACTCTACTTCGTGCCAGTTGGTTCCGTCCGCTTAGGATCGTGCTCATGGCCGGGAAGACACCGATGACGACACCGCCTTCGGGTCCTGACGACGCTGCGTCGCTGGGTGTGTCGCTCACCAACCTCGACGATCCGCTGTTCGACGGAGCCGGGGCGACCAAGCGAGACCTGATCAACTACCTGGACGCTGTGGCCGACCGGATCCTTCCGGAGCTCGCGGATCGTCCGCTCTCAGTGATTCGTGTGCACCGCGGTCAGGAAGCGTTCATGCAGAAGAACCTGCCGTCGTACACGCCTCCCTGGGTGCCCCGGGTGACGATGTGGGCGGAATCGTCGAAGCGTGAGGTGACCTACGCGCTGTGCAATGACCGCAGGACGCTGTTGTGGTTCGGCAACCAGCGGGCCATCGAGTATCACCCATCGTTGATACGCGTTGACAACCCCGATCACATGACGCATCTGGTGCTCGACATCGATCCTCCGCAGGGAGACGCGTTTCGCGCCGTCGTGCATGCCGCGCGCGTCGTCCGGCAAGTCCTCACCGACGCGGGTCTGGACGCCGTGATCAAAACGAGCGGAGCGAAGGGTCTGCACTTGTTCGTGCCCATTGACAACAGTGTGTCCATCGAAGACGCCGCGGCCGCGACACGTGCGATCGCTGCTCGAGCCGAACGGCTGGATCCGGACACGTTGACCACCGCCTTCGTCAAGGACGATCGTGCAGGCAAGGTGTTTGTCGATTCGAACTCGTGTCGGCGGAGCAACCGTTGTCGCAGCGTACAGTCCGCGTGTGCGCCCCGGTGCCACGGTGTCCTTTCCGTTGGACTGGGGCGAGTTGGACGACGTTACGCCGGCTGACTTCACAGTGCTCACCGCGGTGAGTCGCCTCAGCGACGGCGACCGATGGGCAACGAGGATGCCGAAGCCACAGCCAATGAAAATCGACCTGCTCGAGGAAGGCAGGTCCATCCCGATTGCGCGCGTGCAGGCTATGCATAAGGGAAGGCGGCGGAGGCGGGACGGGCGATAGCTAGTGGTGGGTACCGCGATCGCCGGACGACGCTTGAGGACAGGGATGCGCTCTTTGGCAGTTGATTTCGGCGCGGATAGACCGGCAACGCGTTCGGGCGGGATCCTGGTGCGGGAACGGAGGATCCCGGCGCTTGGGATACCCCTCGACATGAGCGTGGTTAGAGCCGAACCACCTGACGGCACATGATGGTTGCGAATGTAAACGGGCGTCGCCTAAAGTACCGCTGAGCCGTCATACGCCCCCGCCAAGGAAAGGGATATGCCCAAATGCTTTTTTCCAGAGACTAATTCGTTTCACAAACAGAACGAGACTGAGCTGTACGGCTTTGTGTGGCCAACGGCAGTCGCTTTGTGGAACCTTCGCTGGCAAGTGCAGGGCTTCGTTGCCGCGGTCCCAACCGCCAGCAACGACGATCTTGCCGCGCGATTCGCACGAGGAAGCGGTATCTCTGCGACGCAACTTCGTAGCGCCTGTGTGACCGACACTTGGGACGAGCAACTGGAGACATTCGCAAGATTCGTACTCGTTACATCGATTTCGTCATTCGAGAGCTGGCTAGCACAAATCACGAGTCCATTTGCCTCGCCAGCCACTCGAGCCAGGCAACTTCAGTTTCCAGATACTCTTGCAAAGCCTGGTGGGAGTAGGGCACTGAGGAGCATGGCCGCAAATACGTCGCTTGCGATGAAGCGAAACTTCGCTTCATTGCTTGCTGCAAAGAGGGGCAGTGCGCTTTCGGACCTCGACGCGAAGCTGACAGCGTATCGCCTATTCAAAGAGATGAGAAACGCGATCTCCCACAATGGAGGTATCGCTGACGAGAAGTGCGTGGACGCATATCACGCGTTTCTGCTCGTATCGGCTCACCAGCTCGGAGTGGCGTTGCCAACAATTCCGGCGATTACGCACGGAGAGGAACTTCGATTTCCGCTTAGGGCCGTGGTTGGTTTTACAGGCATGATGTTGAGGGTGGCATCTACCATCGACGCACAGCTGTCAGGTACGAGGGAAGCAGAACAAGTGTTCGTGGGGTGGTGGAAATCGCGCTATGGGAAGCTGCTGACGCTCCCCACCGACAAGGTTAGACGCGAGAAGCGCATTGCAGCACTGTGCACGAAAATGGGCCTTCCAGAACCCGCATATCCACCAGATCTATACACACTGTTGCGCTCGCGCACCTTGGTTGTCTAGCCCAGAATGTGGGATGTGCCGCCAAAGGTTAGCGCACAAACGCGTCAGTACCCACCGGTGCCTGCTGGCTGCCGCGTCGCGACGTTCACGCGATTGAAGACGTTGGTCGTGGCGATCCACAATACCAACGCCGCGAGCTGCCGCTCGTCGTAGTGCCGCGCTGCCTCATCCCAGATTGCATCCGGGACAGGATCCGCGCGGTCACTGAGGCGCGTGACGCACTCAGCCAACGCCAGCGCCGCGCGCTCGGCGTCCGTGAAGTACGGCGACTCGCGCCAGGCCGCAACCGCGAAAAGCCGCTCGTCGGTCTCCCCATCCAGCTTCGCGTGCTTCGAGCCAGACTCAACGCAGTAACTGCAGCCATTGATCTGGCTTGCTCTGAGATGAACGAGCCCGAGCGTCGCACCCGGCACGCCGCCGAGCCGCACACAGCCGATGAGCGCCTGGATCGCCTTTGTTGCTTCCGGGATGACCTTCCCCGGGTTCGTCATTCGCGGCTTCGGGATCGTGGTCGCTGTGGTCATGGTGTCCTCCATTCATAGCATTGGTCACATCCGTGCCCTCTGGCTGGTCTACTCCTATGACCGAACACGAGCGAGGAATGTGACCAATGAACGACACGGACTGGCTGGCACAGCGATTTGAGGAGGACCGAGCCCGCCTCACGGCGATCGCGTCGAGGATGCTCGGATCGGCGAGCGATGCCGATGACGCCGTTCAGGACGCGTGGCTGCGGCTCAGCCGGTCCGACGCGGAGTCGATTGAGAACCTTGGAAGCTGGCTCACCACCGTGGTCTCACGCGTGTGCCTGAATGTCCTGCAAAGCCGCCGCTCGCGCCCGGAGACGTCGCTCGACGTCGACTGGCCGGAAGCCCCGGTCGATGAAGCGCCTGAGTCAGACCCAGAGCAGCAGGTGTTGCTGGCGGACTCGATCGGTCTCGCACTGACAATCATGCTGGACACGCTCACGCCTGCAGAGCGTGTGGCGTTCGTGCTGCACGACATCTTCGGACTGCCCTTTGAAGAGATCGCGCCGATTGTTGGACGGACCGACGCTGCCGCGCGTCAGCTCGCGAGCCGCGCCCGCCGTCGTGTTCGGATGCAGGACGCGGACCAGGCCACCAACAACCTCCGTCAGGCGAAGCTCGTGGAAGCGTTCCTCGCGGCTGCGCGCAAGGGCGAGTTCGAACAACTCCTCGCGGTGCTCGATCCTGATGTCGTGCTGCGCGCTGATCGCTCGGCTGTCGAGCTCGGCGCTCCAGCGGAGACACGCGGTGCAGCCGCAGTCGCCGGCTTCTGCCAGCGCGCGCACGGAGCGGTGCCGGTGCTCGTCAACGGTGAAGCGGCGATTGCGTGGGCGCCGGGCGGGCAGGTGCGCGTGCTCTTCAGGTTCACAGCCGCCGGCGCAAGGATCACCACCGTCGAGCTGATCGCTGACCCGGAGAGCCTTCGCCAATTGGACCTCGTCGTGTCCCTCGGCTAGGCAGGCTCTCTGCGGCCGGGGCCGACGTGGCAGGGGAAACGGTCGCTACGTCAGTGGATGCGACGAGAAGAATTGCCACATCGCGTTGTTGGCGTTGATGGCATTGGATTGCGCACCCAGTATCGCCGTGTACCCCTTGCCCAGATGCGGGCCGCCCGGCCACTCGTGCCCCTCGCCGACGATGGTGTACAGCGACACGGACGCTCCGCTCTTGCATCCGGTGTAGCTGGTCAACCGAAGCGACGACGCTGGCTGAGTCACCGCGGGAGCAGACGCGCATCCCTCGAATGCGCCCCACCGCTGCGCCGCGGTTGGCACGCTGTACGTCCAATACGCCTGCCCGTTCCCGTCGTAGGGATCGACGGGATCCGCCGTGCCGTGAAATGCCATCACCGGCACGGGTCGCGTTGCTGGACACGGGCTGGGAAACCGCAGACCGCTCACCGGCGCGATCGCGGCCACCACCGTCGAGAGATCACACCCGAGCTGGCTGGTCATCCGTGCTCCGCCCGAGAAGCCCGTGACGAAGATGCGGGTCGTATCGATGCACAGCCCTGCCTCGAGCGTCGTAATCGTCTGTTGGAGAAAGTCGACATCATTCGGAGCGTTCGCCGGCACGCTGCCACCCCCGAGGAGTGGTTGCCCAGGGACGTTCCAGTCAAAGCCCGATCCATCCGCGATGGCGGCCTGCGGATACGCGACCACGAAGCCGTCAGCGTCGGACGTGGCGTTCATCCCCGTGAAGGCCTCCTGCGCTGACGCCGTGGACTCCGACCCGTGGAGGTTGAGAACGAGGGCGGTCTTCTGAGTGTCGCTGTACCCCGCGGG
The DNA here is from genome assembly GCA_963833055.1 of Candidatus Dormiibacterota bacterium. Classification (GTDB taxonomy): domain Bacteria; phylum Chloroflexota; class Dormibacteria; order Aeolococcales; family Aeolococcaceae; genus Palsa-851. The sequence continues at coordinate 594,238 of CAWHWM010000020.1, forward strand.
TAGGTGCAGCAGGACCGTGCGCTGCATCCCGCCGGACTCGATGGCCAGGGTGGAGTCGCCGGGCTTCGCTTGCCCGTTGCATGCCGCCGAGGGCAGGGAACTCGGGCTTGTGGGCGCTGCCGTGGCCGCCGATCCGCATCCCAACAAGAGTAGGCCGAGCAGTGCGACGGCGCGCGTCGATCCAACTCTCCCTCCGAGTCGCTTCATACGAAGGCGCTCGGCCACGCCGGAAAAGTATCAAAAGCCACTACGGCTCCATGGCGGACGCCTCGGGCTGGGATGTCCCGTAGCGTTTCAGGCGGCCCATACCAAGGCGCTCTACCTACCTACGCTGCCTTCTTGGGCCCAGCCTGAGAATGCAACGCGAAGAAGGTGACAGGTTCGCGCTGATTGGGTTCCGCCCTTGCGGACGCCGTCCAATAGACGCATCATGCGGAAGGCGATTGGTTGGGTGGGTAGGCAAGGCGACAGTGCATCCAGGCGCTGGCGCACACGTACGCGTCGCCTTCCAGCCAACAGTCGATGCATAGCTCGTCACGAGGGAATGGGAATGTCTGATCTGCCGCCACCGCCGCCGCCGCCGCTCCCCTACTTGCCACCGCCAGGGCCCCCAAAGGGAAGCACCTCGTGGTGGCAGCCTCGGCGGTCTTGGAAATGGTGGACCGCCACAACTGTCGCGGTTCTTGTCGTCCTGTTTGTCATCGCAGGGATAACGGCCCCACCGAGCAAGCCAGTCGTCGCCAATCTTCCTGCTCCAACTCCAACTGCGGCCTCGACCGTCGAGCCAACCGCGGCGCCTGCAACGGCGGCTGCCACCGCAGCTCCCACCGCCGCTCCGACCGTCGCGCCAACACCGCGTCCGACAGCGCGCCCGACGGCGCGGCCTACGCCTCGCCCCACGGCACACAGCACGGGTTGCTACAAAGATCCAGAGGGGAACTGCTACCGCCCAGGCGAATATTGTCCCGATTCACTTCATGGCGTAACTGTGCAGGGAGAGTACGGCCCCATCAAGTGCGAGGACAACGACGGATGGCGGTGGGAATCAGTCTGACGCGCCATGATGCACCCTGTCCTGTAGTCCTGTATTAGGAGTCACAGCGTGTTCAGGCACCATCAGGAAAAGAAGGCGGCCGCCGAATATGAAGCGAGCTTGGCCGTATGGCAGGCCAATCGCGACGCTTATGCCGAGTTGGTGGCGACGGCGCAGAGCTATAACGGAGCACCTAGTTCGGAGATCATGCTCAAGCCCGGTGAAGCTGTCTTCGCCAAGGTGACGTCGGTTGCATTAGTCGAAGACCGGAGGGGTGCCAGCCAATGGAAGGGCCGCTCGCAGGGTTTCTCAATCCCGATCGCGAGCGTCCGCGGGCGGTCCATCCGTTACCGCGTCGGCACCACCAAGGGTCACGTTGTACAAGGCGTACCAACGCCTACCGCAATCGACCGAGGCACGCTGTTCGTCACCAACCAGCGCGTCGTGTTCCAGGGCGCTAAGCAGACGCGGGAATGCCTATTCGGCAAGTTGATTGGCTTCGAGCACGATGACGCGGCGGGAACGACCGTCTTCTCGGTTTCGAACCGGCAGACGCCCACTTGCGTGGCGTACGGCCCGAGCTTGTCACCATGGTTCGACTTTAGGCTTGACCTCGCCGTTGCCCATTACCGCAATACCGTCGACACGTTCACACAGCAGCTCACAGAGGATTTAGCGTCGCTGGACGCAGCGAGACCTGTGGCGCCCTCGCAAGCCAGCGCCTGACGCTCACCGATGACTGCGTGGTGCTCCTCCAGCAGGTCTCGGCGAGGGGCCAAAAGGTGGTTGGAGGATCGAGTGAGCATTTGCCCATGCGGTTGATATTTGCTCACTCGGCCAGCTATGGTGGCAGGAGTGCCGCTTGTCCCGCTCCAGAGCGTGCTGGCCGCCGCCAGAAACGGCGGGTACGCCGTCGGGTACTTTGAGTCGTGGGACGCGTGCTCTCTCGAGGCGGTGCTGACCGCCGCCGAGGAGGAGTCCGCCCCGGTCATCCTCGGGTTCGGCGCAATGATGGTGGACGCGGAGTGGCTTGACACCGGCGGCGTTGCGCTGCTCGGTGCCATCGGCCGTACCTACGCGGCGAGGAGCACCGTGAACGTCGCGCTGCTGTTCAACGAGGCCCACACCCTTGATCAAGCCTTGCGCGGCATCGATGCAGGCTTCAACGCTGTGATGATCGATACCCATTCTTGGGAGATCGAGGAGGCGATGGTTGCGGTGCAGGAGCTCTGCCAGGTGGCGCACCGGTCGGGAGTGGCGGTCGAAGGAGAGCTCGGCAGCCCTGCGGAGGCCGGTGCTTCAGGCGTGGATCACAGCCACGAGAGCCGGACCGATCCCGACGACGCAGTGCTCTTTGTGGAGGAGACAGGGGTGGACTGTCTGGCTGTTTCAGTCGGAAATGTCCATATCATGATGGATGCGGAAGCGTCCATCGACATGGACCGTCTTCGTTCCATCCACGAGCTTGTCGATGTGCCGCTTGTCATCCATGGCGGGACCAGCTTTCCGCCGGCCGCTGTGCCGGGTGCGATCGCACTCGGAGTCGCAAAGTTCAATGTCGGGACAGTGCTCAAGCACGAGTTCTGGGGCGGTCTGGACTCTGCCGTCCGTGCCGCGGCGGCTCCTCCCGATGTGCACCGGCTGCTTGGCTCTCATAAGGATGACGACGTGATGCACATCGCCCAGGCGCGGATGACCGCGAAGGTCCGCACACTCATCAAGCAGTACGGTGGCAGCGGACGGTCGATGGCGGTGTCGAAGGCCGGTGCTGTATGAGCCCAGGCACAGGGAGGTCGGACCCGGCCATCGCCCGAGTGGACGACGAGATCGACGCTGAACACGAGCTCGACCTCTACCGCCGGATGCAGTTGATCCGGCGCTTCGAAGAGCGTGTCTATCTCCTCTACCTGCAGGGCGAGCTTCCCGGGACGCTGCACCAGAGCCAGGGCCAGGAGGCGGTTGCCGTCGGTATCTGCGACGTGCTTCGACGGACGGACTGGATCACCTCCACGCACCGGCCGCATGGTCACGCACTGGCCAAGGGCGTGGATGTCGGAGCGGCGATGGCCGAGCTCTACGGCAAAGCAACCGGGTGCTGCGGCGGCAAGGGCGGCTCGATGCATCTCGGCGACCCGTCGGTTGGCATGCTCCCGGCGATCGCGATCGTCGGGGGCGGCAACACCGTGGTCACAGGCCTCGGCCTCGCTTTCAAGCTGATGCGGACCGACCAGGTCGCCGTGTGCTTCTTCGGGGATGGCGCGACCAACGAAGGTGCGTTTCACGAAGGCCTCAACTTCGCTGCCGTCCAGCATCTCCCGATCGTGTTCGCGTGCGAGAACAATCTGTACGGCGCGTCGACGCCATTCCATCAGATCAGCCTCGTCCCGGACGTCGCGTCGCGCGCTGCAGCGTATGGCGTGCGCGGAGAGATCGTCGACGGGATGGACGTGCTTGCCGTGCGCGAGGCGGCGGTGCGCGCGGTGTCGGACGCACGCGCGGGAGACGGGCCCGTGCTGCTCGAGTTCAAGACGTACCGATTCGCCGGCCACAGTCGCGGTGACGTCAGGGGCTATCGGAGCCGCGAGGAGGAGGCCGATTGGAAAGCGCGCGACCCGATCGTCCACCTCCGTGAGCGCCTCGGATCGACCTTTGGCCCGGAGGCCCTCGATGACACGGATGCTGAGGTGGAGGCAACGCTCGACGACGCAGTGGAGTTCGCTCGGAACTCGCCGCTCCCGCGTGCGGAAGACGCGTTGACGGACGCATACGCCACCGTGATCGGCAAGGAGGCAACGCCGTGACGCTCGCCGCCGCGCCGGCCGCGACTGAACGCCGGCTCACGATTGCGGAGGCGTTGCGCGAAGCGATTGCCGAGGAGATGCGCCACGACGAGAAGGTTTTCCTCATCGGTGAGGACGTCGGCATTCCCGGAGGCTTCGGCGGCGCCTTCGGCGTGTACCTCGGCCTCCCCGAGGAGTTCGGTCACGACCGCATCATCGACACGCCGATCAGCGAGAAGGCGATCGCTGGTGCAGCGGTCGGCGCCGCGTTGATGGGGATGCGCCCGATTGCGGACTTGCAGTATTCCGACTTCCTCTTCGAGTGCATGGACGAGCTGGTCAACCAGGCGGCGAAGATGCGCTACATGTCGGGTGGGAAGTTGAGCGTGCCGATGGTGATGCGCTGCCCGGTCGGCACGGCCAATCGCGGCGCGCAACACGGTCAATCGCCGGAGAGCTACTTCGTGCACGTGCCCGGTCTGAAGGTCGTGTGTGTTTCCGACGCCTATCACGCCAAGGGACTCCTGAAGAGCGCGGTGCGCGACAACGATCCCGTGCTCTTCTTCGAGCACAAGCTGCTCTACGGCAGCAAGGGTCGCGAGCAGGCCGGCGGCATGGACCTGACCGCGCACGTCCCCGAGGAGGAGTACTTCTTCCCGATCGGCAAAGCGGTGGTGAAGCGCGAGGGCACCTCGATCACCGTGGTGGCGACGCACATGAGCCTCTACCGATCGCTCGCGGCCGCCGAGGAGCTGGCCAAGGACGGCATCGAGTGCGAGGTGATCGATCCGCTGACGCTGCTCCCGCTCGACGAGGACACGATCTTCGCGTCAGTCAGGAAGACAGGCCGTCTCGTGATCGCCCATGAGGACACGCTCACGGGCGGGTGGGGCGCCGAGCTCGCAGCGAGAGTCGCGGAGGAGTGCCTGTTCTCGCTGGAGGCGCCGATCCGGAGAGTCGCAAGTCACGACGTCCCGATGCCCGTCGCTCCGGTGATGGAACAGGCAGTGGTGCCGTCGGTGGCGCGGATCAAGGCGGCAATCCAGCGTTGCTGCGGAGGGGGATAGCGGAGCGTGGCGCAGCGAATCGACATGCCATCGGTGGGTCAAACGACGGACGAATTGGTGATCGTCGAATGGCTCAAGCACGAAGGTGATTCGGTCACGCTTGGAGAGTCCCTCTTCAGCGTCCAGACGGACAAGGCGCAGGTGGAGGTGGAGTCAATCGCGGCGGGGACGCTCCTCAAGGTTCTCCGCTACGCCGGGGACACGGTGCGAGCAGGCTCTGCGGTGGCGTACATCGGCACGCCCGGTGAGGCGGTTCCGGAGGCCGGCGACACAGATACCACTGAGGGTGCGCAACCGTTCGACGCCGACGAGAGTCCGGCGCCTTCGCTTCTCTACGCGGAGCCCGAACGTCGACCACCGGTCAACGCACCTGGGCGTGTCTCCGCGCTGCCGGCGGCGCGCCGGCTGGCGAGCGAACGCGGTGTCGACCTCACAACTGTCGTCGGCACAGGTCACGACGGTGTGATCACCGTCCGCGACGTCGCGCAGGCCGCTGGGAACACCTCGCACTGAGATGACCACCGCCGCGCCGTCCAAGGTCACGAGTCGCTGGCGCGATGATGAAGCGGCTGCGTGCACCACCGACCTGGAGCTGCGCGCCTATACGTCGCGTCTGCTGGGTCAGGACCCGCGATTGGTCCTGCACGGTGGGGGCAACACGTCGGTGAAGCTCACCGAGACCAACATCTTCGGTGAGGCGGAGGACATCCTCTGGGTCAAGGGCAGCGGCTGGGACATGGCCGCCATCAAGCCGGCCGGGTTCGCTCCGGTTCGGATGCAGCAGCTGCTTGCGCTGGCAAAGCTCAAGGAACTCTCTGATACGGACATGGCGCGCGAGCTCCGAGTCGCGACTATCGATCCCGCGGCGCCGTCGCCGTCAGTCGAGGCGATCCTGCACGCAATCGTCCCGTTCAAGTGGGTGGATCACACCCATGCGGATGCGGTGCTGACGCTGACAAACTCTGGTCGCGGCGACGAGGTGGTCGCGCAGGTCTACGGCGATCGGCTCCTGCATATCCCGTATGTCATGCCCGGATTCAAGCTGGCGGCGCTGTGCGCCGATCTGTATCCCCGTCTGCAAGGTCCGAAGACCATCGGCATGGTGCTGATGAACCACGGCGTCTTCACGTGGGGCGAGACCGCGCGCGAGTCGTACGAGCGAATGATCGAGATGGTCGCCTTGGCGGAGGGGTACATCGGCGAGCACACCCAAGGCCGGAGCCGCGCAACGGAGCCCGCAACGATCGCCTCCTCATCAGTCGAGATCGCGACGCTCCGACGCGAGATATCGGATGTGGCAGGCGCTCCGATGATCCTCCGGGTGGACGATGCGCCGGACGCAGTCGCTTTCGCCAACCGACCTGACGTGGCGCAGATCTCTCAACAGGGTCCTGCGACTCCCGATCACGTAATCCGTACCAAGCGAGTCCCAATGCTTGGGGCGGAATGTCGCGGGCTACGCACGCGAGTACGAACGGTACTTTGCCGACCACGCCGTCAGATCCGCGAGTCGGTTGCACATGCTCGATGCCGCGCCGCGAGTCGTCATCGATGCACAGATGGGAGTGGTCGCTGCGGGCCGGTCTGCGGCTGACGCTTCCATCGCCGCGGACATCTACCGGCACACCATCGAGATCATCCTCGACGCCACCGAGCTCCGCGGCTACCGCGCCCTCTCGGCCGGGGACATCTTCGATGTCGAGTATTGGGACCTGGAGCAGGCCAAGCTCGGTAAGGGGACGCCGCCACCCTTCACGGGCGAAGTTGCCCTCGTGACCGGAGCCGCATCGGGCATCGGTCGCGCTTGTGCGGAGCTCCTGCTGCAGCAAGGTGCGGCGGTCGTCGGACTCGACCTCAACCCGAATGTCGCAACCGTGGCCCCCGGGCCTGCCTGGCTCGGGGTCCGATGCGATGTGACCGATGCCAAGCAGTTGGCCCGCGCGATAGAGGCTGCCGTCAAACAGTACGGTGGCATCGATATCGCGGTGGTCAACGCCGGCGTGTTCCCTCCCAGCCAACGTCTTGAAGTCCTGGATGTGGAAACGTGGCGTGGGGTCATGAACATCAATGTCGATGCGTCGGTGATGCTGCTGCATCACCTGCACCCGCTCCTGCGCCTCGCACCGCGTGATGGAAGGGTGGTGGTGATCGGCTCGAAAAACGTACCTGCCCCGGGACCGGGTGCGGCCGCGTATTCGGCCTCCAAAGCAGCGCTCACGCAGGTGGCTCGTGTCGCCGCTCTGGAGTGGGGCGCGGACGGCATCAGAGTCAACGTGATCCATCCGAACGCCGTGTTCGACACAGCGCTCTGGTCGGATGAGGTCGTCGAGGCGCGTGCGCGCGAGTACGGCCTCAGTGTCGCGGACTACCGATCCAACAACGTGCTGCATGTCGAGGTGAAGAGTCAGGACGTCGCGCAGATGTGTGTGGCGATGTGCGGCCCAGCGTTCGCCAGCACCACCGGTGCGCAGGTGCCCGTTGATGGCGGCAACGAGCGGGTGATCTGAATGGTTGCTCGGCGCGATCCGGCGCAGGTCGCAACAAGCTCACCGCGTGGCGTTGGGCGCGACATCGAGTTGATGACGCGCGTCGCCTCGCAGTACTACTTGGAGGGAATGACACAGGAGGCAGTGGCGCGCTCCCTCCGTCTCTCACGGCCGAAGGTTGGGCGGCTGCTCGATCAAGCGCGAACGACCGGCATCGTGGAGATCACAGTCAACGTGCATCCCGATATCGGCCTTCAGCTGGAGACTGCGCTCGCGACGGAGTTCGGCCTCGATCAGGTACTGCTCGTCAACGATCAGACCGAGGAGTCGGGTCTGCGGGCATCGGTGGCGCGAGCGGCGGCTGGATTTCTCAAGGGCCGGCTCAGCGACGGAGACGTGGTTGCCGTGGGTATGGGGAGGAACGTCGGCGCGGTGCCCGACTTCATCGGCACTCCACCGCAGCGCGCGGCGACATTCGTGAGCGCCATCGGCGGCTCCCCGCTGGTCGATAGCGGTGTCAATCCGAATGAGATCTGCCGCCGCCTCGCCGAGGCGTTTCGCGGCAGCGCGGAGATGCTGTACGCGCCCGCCTACGCGGAGACGCCGGAGGTGCGCGACGTATTCATGCAGCACGACGCCGTGCGCGATGGTCTCGATCGCGCACGAGCGGCGAGCATCGCGCTGATCGGAATCGGTAACGCTCGAGATGACAGCGCCGTGGTGAGAATGGGCTGCTTCTCGGTGGCCGAGATGCGCAGACTTCGCGACCGCGGGGCGGTGGGCGACATCCTCGGGTCCTTTTTCGACGCGGACGGCGAGGTTGTGGTCGACGGCATCGGCGATCGTGTCGTGGCAATCGAGCGAGCGGACCTCGAGGCAATCGATTGCGTTGTCGCCGTCTGCAGCGAGCGGGACAAGAGCGAAGCAATCCTTGGAGCGCTGCGCAGCTGGGATGGTCAACGTCCTGGTGACCAATCTTTCCACCGCACGCGCCGTCCTGGATCTTGCAGGGCGCTCATGAACCCGCGCGTGCTCTGCGCAGGCATCCTCGTCGGCGACCTCTTCGTCCCGCCGCTGCCTCGACTGCCCGCGGCCGGCGAACTTCTGGTCACGGAAGACTTCCTCATGCAGGCTGGCGGTTGCGCAGCCAATGTCGCTGTGGCCCTATCGAAGCTGGGCGTCGAGTTCGCGTGTCGTGGGAAAGGTCGGCCGCGACCCATTTGGCGACTTCGTCATCTCCGCACTCGCCACGATCGGTATGGATATCTCCTTCATCGGACGGTCGGAGACGGAGGGCACAGCAAAAACGGTGATCGTCCCCGTCGCCGGTGACGACCGCCGCTACATCCACACCGTGGGCGCAAACGCCGATCTCACCGGAGGTGACTTCGCCCCTGCAGCGATGGCCGGGATCGATGTCGTCTACCTCGGCGGTTACCTGGTGCTGCCGGGCCTGCAATCCGGGGCGGTGGTCGATTTGTTCGAAGCGGCGCATCGAGCGGGCGCGCGAACACTGCTGGACGTGGTCCTGCCCGGAGACACGGACGCCTCCATGGACGACCTGCGCACGATCCTCCCGAGCGTCGACTTCTTCCTCCCGAACTACGACGAGGCCAGGCACCTGACAGGAGAGCAGGACCCAGAGCGCCAGGCTGCCGTCTTCAACGAAGCCGGCGCCGGGACGGTGGTCATAACCATGGGCGCTGAGGGACTTCTCGCCCGCACGGCGATTGGCAGCAAGCGGGTTAAGGCGCCCAGCGTGGATGTCGTCGACGGCTCAGGAGCGGGAGACGCCTTCACAGCGGGGCTGATCGTGGGCATCCTCGAGGGCTGGCCTCTGGAGCGGTCTCTTCTGTTCGCGAGTGAGGTCGGCGCCCTCGCTTGCACCGCGCTTGGCTGCACGGATGGGATCCCGGGCCGGGAACTGGTGACCAGCCGGATGCCGACTCACTAAGGTATGCAACCGTGTTGACCCAGCGAGCAGATCCAGGACGCGCGGCGGCGAGCGGCGCAGCAACTCGAGGAGGCGGGTTTCGTCCTCACCGACGAGGAGCGCGACAACATCGAGGTGGCCGACTTCGGCCTTTCAGAGCTCGAGCAAACGGGGCTAGAAGTTGTCGTGTACGTCAACACCCAGCGTGTCTGCGCCAAGGAGATCGTGATGTTTCCGGGCCAGACCTGCCCGGAGCATCGCCATCCGCCCTTCGAGGGCACGCCAGGCAAGGAGGAGACCTTTCGCTGTCGCAAAGGCCTCGTGTACCTCTACGTCGAGGGGCCGCCGGCCGAGCAACCGAACTGCCGGCCAGCAAGAGCAGGTCGCGGCGTATATACAGTCTGGCACGAGGTGATCCTCCGGCCAGGCGAGCAGCAACTGGTCCCGTCCAACACGCTGCACTGGTTCCAGGCGGGGCCGCAGGGTGCCATCGTTTCGGAGTTCTCCACGCAGAGTCGTGATGACCTCGACGTCTTCACGGATCCGGACGTAGCACGGGCCACCGTTATCGCCTAGAACCGAGGTACGCCCTTGCAGGCCGCGGCAATCCAACTACCTGCATATCACTCGTCAGTGACTCGGCGAGCGATGTCAAGACACCCAGCTACGCGGTTGGACGCGACGGATGCCCGGCGGGTTCTCCTTCCTAACTGAGCCGGTGGCACCAGAGGGCGGCACCGCGACCGCGGCCTGGGAGCTTCCTGGCGTGTTAGAGGGCGGTTCGGGTGCGTCGTTGTCGTCCCCGGATAACATGTTGCCGGCTCTACAACCACGGTCCATCCTCGGAGGGACGGTGCGATCCTCTCAAGAAGGCGAATTCTGCGGCAGGAAGTCAACCGGCCGGCGAACGAAGGAGTCAACGAGTGCCAATACCGCCCTCTACTAAGGACGCGATAAACAGCGCGCTCGAGATGTTCGACAGCGAGCGTCGCTCAGCCATGGGCGACTGGGAAACAAACGGTAACTTCGACTACGCGCTTGTATCCAAAGGTAGACGATACCCGCCCAAGGAAATCATCAGCATGGCGACAGGTGCCCCCGCGTCAACCTTCTCGGGCGGCCTCGAGGCAAATAGCTACCTGGAGAGGCTTGGCTTCGAGATTTATCCTCTGCGTCCCCGCCAAGCTGAGTCCATAGCGACACCTTGGGATACCTTCGTCTCGTGGGCGGCGCGCTTCTATGCTCGTCCCGACTTTGCCATCAACGAGCGGGACTATAAGTTGGTGGTTGCCGACCGTTTGTCCGAAGCGCGAGAGGCGGTAGAAGTCGATGCGGGCGACTGGTTCGAAAAGCTCCGCCATGCCTTTGGACCACCAAACAACCTCACTCCGTGGCAGGTCCATGACCGGTTCCTAAAGTGGGCGGCGGATTCCCGTGAGGAGGCGCTCGACAGCCTCAAGGCCGCGTGGCGAGGCCAGCAAGGCCCGGTGGACCGCGTCGACGCCTTCCTGGCAGCGCTACCGGGCGCCGTAGTCGCAGGGCCGGGCCAACGCGTCGCACTCGCGTCGTTTCTTCAGTCAGCGATGAGCGCTCGCGAGTATCCCATCTACCGACCAGAGCCTGTTCGGACGGCCTATAGATTGGTGCACTATGAACCCGAAACTCGGACTGCGAGCGGCGGCGAGTGGTACGAGCACTTCCTCGGCTTCCTGGAGGACTTCCGGACGGAAGCCGAGAAGCGAGGTGTCCATATTGCTGATCGTCTCGACGCCCAAAGCCTGGTGTGGACTGTTGTGCACACACCGCCGCCCGCCGACTGGCCCGCTGCAGACCAGCGAGAGCTCACCCTATTTCGCGCAGGCACAAGCCGCGACGCGCAAGATTTTCGAGGTGCCATTCTCACCATCCTCGCGGGTTACAGGACCGCGAGGGATTCGGCCGCCTTCAGTGGAGATCACCCAATCTTTGCGACGTTCAAGACGGCTACGCAGAGCCTTCAGGCGAGCGGCGGAGTCAGCCGCTACCCGCACATCGCAGTTAGCTACTCTGCCGGTCAGGGGAATTGGGCGAAGGTTCCGTGGATCGCGCTCATGGATGACCGCGTGACGCGCAGCACGCAACAAGGCCTGTACTGCGTGTATCTCTTCGCGGAGGATCTCTCAGGCCTCTATCTGACCCTAAACCAGGGCGTGACTGAACCAACGCGTAGGCTAGGAACAAGAGGTGGAAGAAGTCCCTGCGCAGCGTCGTCGCGTCTGTCAGGCCGCGCATTACCGACAGACTGTCGACTGCGGGTTTTTCTGTCGACGATGGGATAGATCTACGCAGCTCAACAAACCTGGGTTTGGGTTACGAAGCATCCACAATTGCCTACAAATACTATCCACACGGGGACGTTCCAACTGACGAGCAGCTTGCCAAGGATCTGGAGGTGCTGCTAGACGTGTACGAAAACAAGGTGGTTCCAACAGACCAACCCGATGTTGACCTAGCGGTTGTTGCCTCAGAGTTCTCGGCGGCGCTAATCGAAGCCCGCATCGACTTCGGTCAGAGGCACGAGGAGCGGGTCCGCACCTTTTTATCCAGCCTCTTGACGCGCCCACTAGTCGTCCTGACGGGCCTGAGTGGATCCGGGAAGTCTCAGCTTGCTGCGAAACTCGGCGAATGGCTCGGGGAGGGTCAAAGTCTGTTCGTGCCGGTTCGGCCCGATTGGACCGGGCCTGAGGCCCTATTCGGCTACGTGGACATACTTCAGCCGGCCATATCCGCAGGTCGCCGCGTTTGGAGCGTCCCTGAAGTACTCGCGTTCTTCCTGCGGGCCGTGAGGGATCCGGTCAAGCCGTACTTGCTTGTTCTCGACGAAATGAACCTTGCGCACGTCGAACGGTATTTCGCCGATTTCCTGTCTGGAATGGAATCGGGACAGCCAGTTCTGCCGAATCTGATTCAGGAGGGTGATCGCTGGGTGGACGCTCCGGATGACGCGAATCCTCTGCCAATTCCGCGCAACCTATTTGTCGTCGGAACGGTGAACATCGATGAGACGACTTACATGTTCTCCCCGAAAATGTTGGACCGCAGCAACGTCTTGGAATTTCGCGTTACGACTGAGGACCTGGTAGGCGCGCCTCGACCTCAGAAGTTGGCTCCGGCTGCCGAGCTGTCTGCGAGAGCTCTGCTGACTGTCGCGGCGGATGACTCCTGGCACATCGAGCACGCCACTGAGGATGTAGAAACCTACATGCAAGCGATGCGCGCTCTGCACGCTCGCCTATCCCGCCACTCGTCAGAGTTCGGGTTTCGTACCTTCTATGAACTCGGTTCGTTATCTTGCGATCTACTCTGCGATGGGAGAAGCCAGCTGGACAGATTGCCTAGACCTTCAAGTAGTCCAGAAGATTCTGCCTCGCCTACATGGCTCTCGTCGTCAACTCGAACCTCTACTTCTCGACCTCGCAGCCTTTTGCGTGGACGTAGGGTCAATGTCGGCAGATGCAGGTTCAACTGTAGACCCAGTGATAGAGCAGAGCGCCTTAGTGGTGCTGCCCCGCACGTGGGAGAAGCTGCGGCGCATGCTCCTAAATCTGCGCGCTGATCAGTTTGCGTCCTTTATGCAGTGACCTCGCTGGCGGATCAAGTCATGGTTTCGACGCCGATTCGTGCCGAGGACGGCACGGAGGTCGGCCAACTCGTCATCCAACCCGTGTTGAGTAACCGAGGCGTAACGGGTGCACTGGAGCTGGGAGAAGGTAAGCCGGGGAGCGATCCGACCATCCAGCTTCTCGAGGACTGTGAGTACTGGTATCAGGTGGACCTGCAGTCGCCCGGGGAGTGCCGCACTGACCGAGATGACATTTTCATCTGGGATCCCAGCGGACCGACGGGACATCTGAGACCTGGGTCGCATGTCGGATACCTACCAGTGACAATCCTTGTCAACTCGAGACCAGTGGGCGTCGTCGAGGTCGAGATAAGGTCACGGAAGCTCGGGTACCTCACTGACTACCGAGTGATGCTGCGCGACATCGCTTCCGCGTCAGCACTCTTGGTTATGGAGCGTTTCGCAGCCACGCAGCAACACTTCAAGCCGCGGGGGATCGCGGGTATCACGACGCCATATAGTCGATTCGAGTTCCTAAAAAGTGTCGTGTCTCCCGACGTGTTGGGAGCCGCAATTGAGCAGATTCAACGGAGGCCCCACCACACTTGGCGTCAAGAGCAAGAGTTGGGAGCGGCGGCTCAAGGCCTCATCGGCGGCCAGTCCCATCTTCGGGATTTACTCAAGGCTGGTCCGCGCGTGCCATGGCCGAGATCGCCTGTTCCTGGATTAAGGTCAGTGCCGCGTCATGTGCCGGTCCGAAGGGCGCACGCGACGCATGACACCCAGCCGAACAGGTTCATCAAATTCGCCCTCAAGCGATGGCGCTCTGAAGTTCGCGATCTGCAGATAGCGTGCGCGAGAGAGCTGCGCGGCCACCCGAAGATGCGTGCCATCAGGGAGGCCGAGGACGTGTTGGAGTGGCTGGATTCGGCGCTCGCGTGGCCAATGTTTAGCGAGGTCGGCGAACTCGAGCAATTTCCACACAGCGACACCGTGCTTCTGCGCCGGGAAGGCTACAGAGAGATCTTCGAGGCCTTTGGCCTGTTTGAGCTCGTCGCCGAGCTCGAGTGGGACGGAGGCGACTATGTTTATGGCGCAGGTCAGCGCGATGCCGCGACGTTGTACGAGTATTGGTGTTTTCTACAACTCGCGACGCTTATCACGGAGCTTTGCGGCGGTAAGGTTGAGAGCTCACTCGTAGTTATGGATAGCCGAGGGGCCAGTCTTGGCTTGCGTCGGGGACGAGAGTCGGTGGTCTCTGGATCGATCCTAAGATTAGGCCGACGCCTGGATTTGGCGCTCCACTTCAACCGCGAATTTGCGATGGGTGCTGGCGGCGATCAGTCCTGGACCCGGGCGATGCGTCCCGATTGCTCTCTGCGCATCTCCTCGCCGGACGATGTCGAGGATGACTCGGTCTGGGTGCATTTCGACGCGAAATATAAGATCGAGCAAGCCGACCAGATATTCGTCGATGTACGTGGCGATCCCTCAGCCGAAGAACCTGCGGAGCAAGATCAGACAGCTCGGGCCAAGCGTGACGACCTTTTGAAAATGCACGCGTATCGTGACGCCATCAGACGGTCTTCTGGCAGCTATGTTCTGTACCCGGGTCCCGCTAATGAACGTGTTCAACGCTTCAGCCGATTCAACGAAATCCTGCCGGGAATTGGTGCCTTTGCCCTCAGGCCATCGGAATCTGGGGATGCATACGGACTACCTATGGTTCGACGTTTCTTGGACGACATAATTGTCCATCACGCTTCGCTAATCACTCAGCAACGTCGTGGGCGGTACTGGGAGGACGTGAGTTTCGCCGCGAGTACCGTGCCCGGTGGGGTTAGCGGATGGCAGCCGGAACGTCGTCAGCCGGCCGCGGACACGCCCGTCTTGCTCGGGTATGTCCGGAGTGTTCAGCATCTAAACTGGGTTCTAGAACAAGGACGGTACAATCTGCGACTTGGAAGTCGTCGCGGTAGTGTCGGCCTAGAGGGGATTGAAGCTGACGCCGAGCTGCTGATTCTTTATGGAGAACCGCTGCCAGAACCGCGCATGTTCACTTTGAAGCGGCCCCCCGAGGTCTGGCTGCGTGGGGATCTGGAGGCGACGAATTACCCTAACGCCGGCGGCGCGGCCTATTTCTGCGTCGTGCTCGGGCATGAGCTAGACGCGTCCGATGGAAGCCCACGACTTGCGGAACGCGTTCGGCGCCTCGCTGGCAGCGGGGGAGCCCCGAAGATGACTACTTGGTTGCAAGTCGCCCTTCTGTAGTGCCGTCATCGTCCGCCCGCTTGCGCGCCTTGGGTGGTTCACTTCGCGGCCGTCCAGGTGATGGTTCCGGACTCCGTCGCGGACGACGTCGGGCCGATGTAGTTTGTGAAGCTCGAGGTCCCGGACCCGTCGCTGTCGGTGGTCATCGTTGAATTGATGCCGGCGAAGCTGTCGAGGTCGATGGCCGTTGGCCGCCCGTCGAAGTCGCTAACTATGACGTGGCGGTTGGATGGTGAGGTGGTGAATGGCGCCACATCACGACGATGAAGCCGTCCCGTCCAATGGTGTAGCGGAGCGTCGGGTTAGCTTGCTCGTACCAGCCGGAGGCGACCAGGCCAACGCTGTCTTCGCGGTAGGCCGTGATAGACGAATAGCTACGGAATTGAACCTGCGTTCGGCTGTAATCTCCGTTGGGGTGCTGATCAGCGTAGTGCTGAACTGCCTGAGCCACGGCGGCTTGCGAAAGGCTCTCGACCTGCTCGCTGTGAACGAGCCGGTCCGCTGCGCGACCATCGTGCACATGCTCTATTTTCGCCGATACCGCGGAAACGGTTCCAACCGCGCCGCCCGCGACAGATGCACCAGCTCGACGAATCGTATCGTCCATCTTCGTCACGATGCCGTACCGACTGTCATGCCTCCGCCACAGTTCCTCGCGAACTTCGTCGGAGGACGGTCGACGGTGGGCTCGGCGTTGCATGCGCCATCGCGTGCGCTGGTGGGCTACGTCTCCGATGAATAGCGCACCAGCCCAGGCTACAACGCAGATGAGAAGCCCGAAGAGCGACAGGCTGACGCTGAGCTGACCAGTAAATGGGGAGATGATGTAGACAACAAATGCGATGCCCCAAAAGCACATCCACGCCCAAAGAAGGACGGTCAGAGGTCGACTTCTTTTAGGCGGGAGACTGCTGGCGCGAGAGTCCGCCTCAGCGGATTCCACACGCTGCGACTTTGCAGGCTCCTGGATCACAAGACAACGTCCTCTCTGAACTGACGAGCTCGGCGCGCGAGGCGCCGAGCCAGGCACGTGGCTAGACGGGTCTCCCGCATGTGGAACAGAAACGTGCGCCGGCGACGAGCGGCGCCGCGCACTCCGCACACGTTCCACTACCAGCAGTGGGAAGGGCAGTCCCGCAACTGGCACAGAACTTCGCACCAGAGGGGTTTGCTGCCTTACAGGCGGTACATTCAACCTGAGTCGGGGGCGCTGATGATGGCGCCTGCGACTGATACGAGGCACCCCCGGCGAACCCCGGCGCTGGCGGTGGAGTCGCGCCGACGCTGGGCTGCTGGACAACTTGGCTGCCTACGCCGAGGCCCGCAGCAAGAAACGCGCCGCTGAGCGCTTGGCCACCTCGAGACAAGCCTTCCCCGGCGCCGAGCTGCAGGGTGCCAGCCGCATATTGCTGGTACGAACCGGCGAGCCGTGAATAGGCTGTATCGCGAGCGAGGGACTTGAGCTGGACTTCATCTCGCGGATCTAGGCTGATATCGAAGTTTCCCAGCCGCGCTATGGTCAGCCCGTAAGGAACTAGCTGCTGCGCCGCCAGCCCAACGACATCCTTCTCCACCTCGGGCGTGTGGGCAGCGAGGCCGAGAATCGGCCATCCGTTATTCACGATTTGCTGCGTAACGTTTCCGCGAAGCACCTTAAGCAGCTGCTGTGTCGACCAACTGCTGATAGCGCTGTTGTCAGTCACGTCTATTGTCCCAGTCAGGTTCGTCAGTAGGGTTGGGGGATCGATGACACGCAGGGAATACTCTCCCTCCACAACCAGTGAGACGACCAGTCCGGTGACGGGGTCTTGGACATTATCGACACGGCTGCCGAAAGCGATGCTCGGATACTCGCGGCTACCCACGAAGTAGAGTTCCGTCCGATACAGGTTCCCACCAGTCAAACGATCGGCGAATTCGCCAAGGAATGGGAGTTCGGTGGCATCAAGCCGGTGCCGGCCCGGAGGCAAGAGGCCCCTGACTTGCCCCTGGTACATGAAGATGGCGACTTCATCCGGTGCCACGATGGCATAGCTGTAGCGGCGGATATTGAGATCCGGCCACTTGAAGACGATTTGCGTCTTTAGGCCATCAGGAACCGCAATGTTCTCGCGGGCAGACGGGAAGAAGCTAGGCATAGGCTCGTGTGCTACGGATGCTCACCCCACCATAACAGCACGGCTGAGGCCTTGAGGAGGAGCTGTCCGCATGCCCACCGACGAATTGACACCGAATCTGGCAGGATCGCGGCTCGCCCCGCGGGGATCGGTCCCTCACCATCGACGTGCCGCGAACAAGCCAGAGCCCGTCGGGGCGACAGGCCCCACGATGCCGGGGTCGACTTGGACGCGGCGCCCATCGCACATCCGATCCACCCCAATCACCTCGGAGAACCCCGTGACAGAACGGTCGCGGCGTATTCCGCCGGAGCCGATCCCCCATAGCCTTCGAACCACGACAGATCGAGGGCGGGAACAAGGGGTGCCGGGAAACACGGCACGTAACCGGGGGGTTGCCAGGGGATGGCTCCTGTACAAGGAATCAGCTGGGACGATCGCAAGCGCCGTACCGTCACTGCGATGGCGGCCGGAGCAGTCGCGCTTCTGACTGCGAGCACGTTCGCCACTGCAGTGCACGCCGCGCCGCGGATGGATTCCGTGATCGTTCGCGCCCAGCCCGGACAGAGTGCCGCCGCTGGCCAGGACATCACCGCCATCGGTGGCCAGGTGACCCAGCAGATCAGCCTCATCAACGCGGATGTCGCCAATGTGCCGGCGAACGAAGTCGGCGAACTGAGCAACGCACCTGGTGTTGCGCAGGTCACACCCAACGCTCCGATCCACCTGCTCGGCAGCTCGTACAGCGCCACAGGGAGCAACTACAACCCGGCCACCGACGTCGACTCCATGTTCAACGTGGAGCAGATGGACGGTGCGCATGCGTACTGGAATGCCGGCTACACCGGCCAGGGTGTCGGCGTTGCACTGATCGACTCCGGCGTCGCGCCGGTCAACGGACTGACCACTCCGGGCAAGGTCGTCTACGGCCCTGACTACTCAACCGAATCGCGCTTCTCGTCGCTCAGAAACCTCGACACGTACGGTCACGGCACGCACATGGCCGGGATCATCGCGGGGCTCGACAACGGCGTCACGTCGATCAGCTCGAGCGACAGCTCGGACTTCATGGGTATGGCGCCGAACGCGCAGATCGTCAGCCTGAAGGTCGCCAACGCGCTCGGTCAGACGACCGTTGCGCAGGTGCTCATGGCCATCAGCTGGGTGGTGGGGCACCAGAACTCCATGAACATCGGCGTGCTCAACCTTTCGTATGGCACCGACAGCAATGACAGCTACGTCATGGATCCGCTCGCGTACGCAGCCGAGCAGGCATGGCTCTCCGGCTCGTCGTTGTGGTCGCCGCCGGCAACGAGGGCAACTACTCCGACGGTCTCACGGACCCGGCGATCGATCCGTACGTCATCGCAGTGGGCGCAGCCGATACCGAGAACACCATGGCCGTGAGCAATGATCAGCCCGCGAGCTTCACCAGCGAAGGTGACGGCACGCGCAACCCGGACCTCGCTGCGCCGGGCACCCACATCGTGTCGTTGCGCGACCCGAACTCCTTCATCGACGATACCTTTGGAGCCAGCGCGACCGTCGACGGTCGCTTCTTCCTCGGAAGCGGAACGTCGCAGGCAGCAGCCATCGTGTCGGGTGCGGCAGCGCTGCTCTTGAGCCAGCGGCCCTCGCTCACCCCGGACCAGGTCAAGGCACTCCTCGTGGACAACACGAACACGATCCATGGCTCCGCCGCCCTCATCGGCAGCGGTGAGCTGGACCTCGCGGCCGTGCTCAACGCGCCCACGCCGAACGCGGTGCAGACCTTCCCGAAGTCGAACGGTGGATTCTCCAACGGCTCGATGCGGGGATACGGCGCATCGTGGTCCGGAGCGTCGTGGTCCGGTGCCTCATGGTCGAGCGCATCCTGGTACGGAGCCTCGTGGTCCGGCGCTTCATGGTCGGGTGCTTCGTGGTCGGGCGCCTCGTGGTCCGGAGCATCGTGGTCGGGCGCTTCGTGGTCCGGGGCATCCTGGTCCGGATCCAGCTGGTCCGACGCCTCCTGGAGCTAGGCCCGCAGGCCTCCGCCGAGCACTGAACGGGGCCGGCGAACCACGCCAGAAGTCGCGTCGCCGATAGCCGTGCTACCGCTTGGCAACAGCACTGGCACGACGAGTTCGATTGAGCCCGATCTGCACGAGGATTCGGGCATGACCAACGAGGTGGAGGGCCCCGTCTCTGCGGCGATCCAGGCACCGGCAACGTCGAACAGGCGAGGGCATCGCGTCCACCTGCTGACGATCGTCCTCGCGGCGGCGGCGATCGTCCTGCTGATCAGGGTCGTCGCCCCCTTGCACGCCATCCCAGCGCCGGGGCAGATTCCCTGGTGGGTGCTCATCCCGCTCTTCGCCGCGGCGGAAGTGTTCGTCGTCCACATCCAGTTCCGCCGCGACGCCCAGTCGTTCTCGCTGAGTGAGCTGCCGCTGGTTGTCGGGTTCTTCTTCGCGCCGCCGCTGGTCGTCCTGCTCGCGATGGTCGCTGGGACCGCGCTTGCCCTGTCCCTCCATCGCCGCCAGTCGCCGCTGAAGCTGGCGTTCAACCTCGCCAACTTCACCGTCGCCAACAGCGTTGTCGCGGTGCTGTTCATGCACCTCGTCAATCACCACGATCCGCTGAGCACGCTGAGCTTCCTCGGCGTGCTGGTGGCGGTCCTCGCCGGCGGCGTCGTCCAGTCGCTGGTGATCCTCACCGCCATCTCCTTCTCGGAAGGGCGCATCGATCGCGCGGGCATCGCGACCACCTTCGGCTTTACGCAAGCAGCCACCATCGTCAACACCTGCCTCGCTCTGATCGGTGTGCGCATCGTCTGGGAGAACCCCACCGAGCTGTGGCTGCTCGCGATCCCCACCGTGGGCGTCTTCATCGCGTATCGCTTCTACGTCGCCGAGCGCGAGAAGCGCGACCAGGTCGACTTCCTCTATCAGTCGAGCAAGGAGCTGCAGCGCACCGAGGGTGTCGATGACGCCGTCGCCGCGCTGCTGAGCAAATCGTGCGAGGTGTTCCGTGCAGAGCTGGCGGAGATCACGTTCCTCCCCACGCGCGAGCGCGACGCCGTCGTGCGCACCGCTGTGGACAAGGAGCAGACGACGCAGTTCATGAGCCCGGTCTCACTCGATGAAGCGGAGCTCCAGTTCATGAGCCGCCTCCTGCTCGATTCGCCGCTCCTGCTCTCTCATGGCAAAGCGGAGAGCGATCCGAACGGCTTCCTCGAGACGCGTGGACTGCGCGACGCGATGGCTGTGGTGCTGCGCGGCGAGAACAACATGGTGGGCACGATGCTCATCGCAAACCGCCTCGGCGAGGTCACCGGTTTCGATGACGAGGATCTGCGGCTGCTCGAGATGCTCGCCAACCAGACCGGTGTCATCCTCGAGCGGGGACGCCTGCAGCACTCGCTGTCGCAGCTGACGGTCCTCCAGGAGCAGCTGCGCCACGAGGCGTCGCACGACCCGCTCACCGGTATGGCCAACCGCCTCCTCTTCGGATCGCGCGTCGACCAGGCGCTTGCGCAGGCAGGGCAGCACGTCGGCGTGCTCTTCATCGACATCGACGATTTCAAGACCGTCAACGACAGCCTCGGTCATGCTGCGGGCGACGAGCTGCTGCGCGCCATCGCGGATCGCATCGGCCAGTGCCTGCGTCCGGGTGACGTTGCAGCGCGGCTCGGCGGTGACGAGTTCGCTGTCCTACTCATCGGTATCGATGCGCCGGCAACGGCGGTGCGCATCGCGGAACGAGTGATCGAGTCGCTGCGTGAGCCGTTCATCATCGCCGCGGAGGAGGTGCTGACGCACGCGAGCATCGGCATCGCGACCGCCATCGATACCGTGCGCGACGGCCAGGAATTGCTCCAGAACGCCGACCTCGCGCTGTATACCGCGAAGAGCTCCGGCAAGTCACGGTACGAGCTGTTCGAGCCGTCGATGTACGCGGCGGTGCAGCGTCGCCATCGGCTCAAGGCCGACCTGTACCACGCAGTGGAATCAGTCGAGTTCGAGCTGGTGTATCAGCCGATCGTGCGCGTCTCGAACTGTTCCATCGTGGGTGCGGAAGCGCTGCTGCGCTGGCGCCACCCGACACGCGGGACAGTCCTCCCCGACGACTTCATCAGCCTGGTGGAGGAGACGGGACTCATCACGCAGGTTGGCGAGTGGGTGCTGCGCAGCGCCTGCGAGGAGGCGCACGACTGGCCGGTCTCCGACGGCGAGGAGCCGGTCTCGGTGAGCGTCAACGTGGCCGTGCGACAGCTGCGTGAGCCAGGCTACGTGGACAACGTCCGCGACGTGCTGCGCGAATCAGGCCTCGACCCGAGGCGACTCATCCTCGAGGTGACCGAGGCCGACATCATCTACGACACCGAGCCGATCCTCGACTGCCTCAACGCGTTGCGCCAGATGGGCGTGCGTATCGCTCTCGACGACTTCGGCACCGGCCATTCATCGCTGAGCCGTCTGCGGGACTTCCCCGTTGACGTGCTGAAGATCGACCGCTCGTTCACGGCGTCGTTGTGCGGGCCGACACAGTCGATCGGCTTCGCACATTCCGTATTCAACTTCGGCGTCGGTCTCAGCCTCACCGTGATCGCGGAAGGTGTGGAGACCGAGGAGTGCCTCCGCGAGCTCGGCGAGCTCGGGTGCGAGCTGGCGCAGGGATTCCTGTTCGGTCAGCCGCTCTCCCCGTTGGCGATGCGGCGACTCCTGGAGCACAACGTCGCGGTGCCTACTGCGTGGGCGCCCCTGCTGACCGGGGCGCCCACGCAGTCTCGCTGACTCCCGCTCTCTCGCCTACGCGGACCGCACCAGCGTGAACCGGTCGATCTCGACGCCGCTGCCGTTCAGCGTGCGAACGTCCATCTTTGTCGAGCCCATGCTCGGCGGCGCAACGTCGACCACCATCAGGTTGTATCCGGTATAGCGCACGCGTGACCAGGTCACGGTCTGGTCCACCTCGGTCCCGCCCGCCTCGTTGACGTAGGTCGAGATCGACGCGACGTTGTCGACATGGTGCTCGTAGCTGTCCGGCACGCTGAACGAGTACAGGCTCTTGCCCGCGCCGCCCGCGGCCACGTACGTGGTGCCCGCGTTGGCCGGATGGATCGTCGCGCCGATGGGTGCGACAGTGGTGGGTACGCCCGCCCGGATCGGATCCGTGCGCTCGTAGATGTGGTTGTGGCCGTTGATGACGAGGTCCACGTGGTACTGGTCGAAGAGCGGCGTCCAGAACTGGCGAACACCACCCTCGGATCCGTGCGCGGTGCACGTGCAGTAGCTGCAGTGGTGGAAGAACACCACGATGAAGTCGATGCTCGAGTCGTTGCGGAGCGCCTTGAGCGTCTGTCCCAGCCACGAGGTCTGCTTCCCATCGCTGTACCCGAAGTTGGCGGGCAGCTCGTAGGACACGTCGTTCGGGTCGAGGCTGATGAACGCGACGTTCCCGTAGGTGAAGTAGTACGTGCCGGGGCAGACGCTCGGCCCGTTGCCGGGGAAGTCGAGCCGCTTGACGTCGGCGCCGTAGCCGTCCGGCGAGTACCAGGCTTCCATCTCGTGGTTGCCGAGCGACACCATCCACGGAACGGTCTTTGCGGTGTTCTCGACTGCGGAGAAGAAGGAGTCCCAGACCCGCGGGTCGTAGGAATCGGTGATGAGACCGGACCCACCGTCTTCGGCGTACGACACGTCGCCCGCATGCAGGTGGAACGCCGGTGACTGCGCGAGGATCAGGTTGGTCGTCGCCAGCGCGTCGTAGGTGCTCCCCTGGTCACCGAAGGCCGTGAACGTGAAGGGCACCGCTCCGCGCGGCGCGGTGGTGAAGCTCGAGAGCTGGCCGCGCGTGAGACCGCCGGCGGTCGGGTCGAAGCCACGATGGCCGACCACGTAGTAATAGGTCTTGCCAGGATCGAGATGCGCCGCCGACGCGTGGAGGTAGTACTGCTCCTCGTTGTGCGTCATCGCCGGAGGCAGGCTGTCGACGGCGGTGATGTCAGCGAGCGGGGTGCTCACATTCCTGAGATCGGCGGCGATGCGCTCGCCGAGATCGAAGGGGCTGGTGCCGATCCGGACGAAGGGATCCGCGACCGGCCCTGCAACCTGCCAGGCGATCCGCATCTCGCTGGTCGGATCGGCACCGAACGAGATGTGCCGGCCAAATGGCACGACGCCCGTCGCTCGTGCCGGGGTGGTGCTCGCCAGGAGCATCGGCCTGCTCGCGGCTTGAACCGCCTGAGCGGTCCTCCCGAGCAGGGCCGGCCCCGCCACGAGTGTGCCTGCGCCGAGGATCCCTCCTTTGAGGATTGCCCGGCGAGAGTGGCGCTGCTGGAACCACTCGTGTTGTTCGGCGAGGCTGAGGTTCTTCGCGATGTCCGGTGTCATGCGCTTGATTGCCATGCGGACATGGTGCCGATCCGACTTTTAACTTCTCGCCAAGCAGAAGTGGTGGAAGCCTCAACGACCGGTTAAGGCTTCGTAAAACGCGTACACGCGTTCCCCGAACTACTGGTCGCTCACCCAGCGATAGCGCGGATCGACATACACGCGCATCACGCGCTGCTCGCCGGCGAGGACCCAGAGGTAGTACAGACGGTGACCGGGTGCGGCCGCGACCGGATGGAATCCCGAGGTGATCGCTGCAGCGTCGCCGTCGTGCACGATGCGCAGGTCCTCCTGGTCCGAGTCGGTGTCGTAGCGCACCTGCACCGCAAAACCGTTGGCGGGATGCACGCGGTAGAAGTACACCTCTTCAAGCTGCGCCTCGTCGGCGGATTCGCGGTCATGGCGATGCGGTGGAAAGGACGACCACGTCCCCGTCCCGTTGTGCACGGTCTCGCCGACGATGAGCCGAGACGCGGCATCGTCCTGTCCGAGAATCGTGCGAACGGTGCGGCCCCAGCTGTCGTGGCCCACCACGACCTCACGCTGTGTGGCTGCGGTGATGATGCGCGCGTCTCCAGGAGCGAGTTCGCTGCATGGGGCGGTGACGACGGCGATCGTGACGCCGCTCGTGTCGTCGTCACCGAGCGCCACGAACACGGCCGACGACGCGGGCGGGAGATACACGGCATCGCCCGCACCGTCGAAGACGTCGGCGCGGGCGCCCACGACACCGCGGTCCTGCTCGTCAAGCGTGAGCGCCGCACGGCCGGAAATAACGACCGCCAGTCGCTCATCGCCTGGTGCGAGCTCGACGGGCTCACCTGCCTCCGCGACACGCAGGTCGAGCGAGATGAATTTGGTCTGCTCACCGGCGCGGATCAACGAGGTCACGTTCACTGCGCATCTCCTCGGCCGTTCATGGCACCTGCTCGCGATCCGGATCGGGAATCATGACGTCGCGGACGAATCGGTCGAGGTCGCCGCACGCCGCGACGAACTGCCGGAGCGTGCGCCTCGTCGGCGCGAACTGATCGAACTCCGCGATGCCGAGACCGTCCTCATCGTACGCGCGACGGAAATCCGCGAAATGCGTGAGCAGCTCGTCCACCACCTTCGGATGGACCGGGTTGTCGATGCGCGGGATCACCGCGATGTCGCTGGCGTTCAATCGCTTCTGCCACGCGTACGTTGGCGAGACAACCGCATCGGCGCCGATCAACTCGCTCCAGTGCATGTGGTTGCGAAACGCCGCCGAGAGCAGCCGGATCCGGTACCCACGCTCGCGGAAAAGCCCATACGCCTTCTTGAAAACGGCCACACCCGCCCACTCGAGGTAGCCGGGATCGACGCTGATCCCATCACGCTCCATCACGACCTTGAGCCAGTCGTCGAGCCGCCCCACCATGATCGTGCAGACCGGCCCCATCGACGCGACATCCTTGCCCTCGGCCTCGCGTCGCACCAGTCCGCGCTCGACGGCCTCTGCGACGGCGATGCACTGCGGGAGCGAGAAGCAGACGGTCGCGTTGATGCTGACGCCCTGCGCCGTCGCCTCCTCGATGGCAGCGATGCCGGCACTCGTCACCGGGATCTTCACGATCATGTTGGGCGCGAGCTCGCTGAATGCGAGGGCCTGCGCGACGATAGCCTCGCTGTCGCGGAAGAGCCGGGGATCGGTCTGGATGGACAGGCGCCCGTTCCGGCCGCCCTGTGCCTCGAAGATCGGCTCGAGCAGCTTCGCCGCTCGCTGCGACAGCTCCTCCACGAGCTTCCAGGCGATCGTGTCCTCGGTGGCCGCCGGCAACTCGCGAATGAGTGCCGCGGCGCGAGGTCGCCAGGTCGCCGCATCGTCCGCCAGGACCGTCGCCGCGATCACCGGGTTGCAGGTTGCCCCGACGGCCCCGTTCTCGATGGCGTAGGTGAGCTCACTGATCGAGGCGGAGTCGTTCCAGAGGCATGTCGCAGTGGTCTGCGTCATCTCGAGGAGGGGACTCCGCGAACTCGTCACCCGATGACACTACACGTCCGCTCGCATGTGCCCGACCCTTGCCGGGCGGAGAACCCTATCCCCGACGAGTGCGGCGGCGGCCCCGCGCGACGAACGTCATGCCAGCGCCGAGGACGACCATGACCGCGCCGAGCACGCTCCGTGGTCCCATCGGGTCGCCGCCGGTCGACGGAACGCTCACTGCTGACATCACCGAGAACACGCCGTCCCGGCCGGAGCCGATCGCAGTGGAGCCGTTGTAGTCGATGTTGCCGGAGTACGTGGCCGTCACGGGGTAGTTGCCGGGCGGGAAGTCGGCAGTGGTGGTGCAGCTCGTTGCCGGGAGCGTGGCCGTGCAGAGCACGCGCCCGCCCGAGGTGAACGTCACGGTTCCGGTCGCGCCGGGCGGCAGGCCCGTGACCCACACGGTGACCGGCGAGCCCTTGGTGACCTGGCCGGGCGAGACGATGACGGTCATATGCGTGTCAGCCTTGAGGACCGTGAACGTCGCGCCCGTCGCGGTTGCGGTGCTGTAGTTGGGATCACCCGAGTACACGGCCGTCACGGGGTACGTGGCCGGCGTGAGGCTGTCCGACGTCGTGCAGGTGGTTGCAGCCAGTGTCGCCACGCACAACGCCGTAGCGCCCGACGTGAAGGTCACGGTGCCGGTTGCGCCTGCAGGAATCCCGAAGGCGGAGACCGTATCCGTGGAGCCGTAGACGATGGTTGCCGGTGCAGCCGTTTCCGTCATGAACACGTCCTGCTTGGTGACCGTGAACGTCGCGCCGCTCACGCTCGAGCCGTTGTAGTTGGCGTCACCGGAGTACGTCGCCGTCACGGGATACGCGCCTGGCGCAAGCGTTGTCGCTGTCAGGCAGCTGGTCGCGGGAAGCGTTGTGGTGCAGAGCGTTGCGCCGCCGGACGTGAACGTCACGGTGCCGGTCGCGTCGCCGGGAAGGCCGGTGACCGACAGCGTGTCCTGCGAGCCAAACGGGATGCTCGCCGGCGAGGCCGATTCCGCCATCGCTGTGTCCGCCTGGACAACGGTGAAGCTCGCGCCGGTTGCGACCGACGCTTCGTAGTTGCCATCACCCGAGTAGTTCGCGGTGACCGGATAGGTGGCGGGGTCGAGCGTGGAGGACGTCTGGCAGCTGATCGTCGGGAGCTCGGCGACGCAGAGCGTGATCCCCGCGTTGGAGAAGGTCACCGTGCCGGTCGCGTCGCCTGGGAGGCCGGCAACCGAGAGGGTGTCGGCGGTGCCGTACGGAACGGTCGCCGGTGCGGCCGATTCGCTGAACGGTGGGTCCGCCTTGACGACGGTGAAGCTCGCGCCCGTCGCGGTGGTGCTGCGGTAGTTGACGTCACCGGAGTAGGTGGCGGTCACCGGATATGTGCCGGGCGTGAGCGTCGCGGATGTCTGGCAACTGAGCAACGGCAGCGTGGCCGTGCACAGCGGGGATCCACCGGAGCTGAAGGTCACCGTGCCGGTTGCATCAATCGGCAGACCGGCATCCGACAGCGTGTCCTGCGCGCCGTACGGGATGGTGGACGGTGCCGCGGATTCCGTCATCGCGGTATCGGCCTTGGTGACGGTGAAGCTCGCGCCGGTTGCGGTTGCGCCGTTGTAGTTGCTGTCTCCCGAATAGGTCGCGGTGACCGGGTATGTGCCGGGCGCGAGCGTGGACGACGTGTCGCAGCTCGTCGCCGGCAAGAGCGCGATGCAGAGCGTTGAGCCGCCTGAGGTGAAGGTCACGGTGCCGGTGGCGTTGCCCGGCAGACCGCTGTCAGACAGCGTGTCAGCGTTGCCGTAAGCAATGGTCGACGGTGCGGCCGACTCGTTGAAGGTCTCAGTTGCCCTGGTCACCGTGAAGCTCGCACCGGTGGCAGTTGTGCCGTTGTAGTTGCTGTCACCCGAGTACGTCGCGGTGACCGGGTACGTGCCCGGGGTCAGCGACGTCGAGGTCTGGCAGCTCGTTGCCGGTAGCGTTGCCGTGCAGAGCGTCGAGCCACCAGAGGTGAACGTGACGACTCCCGTTGCGCCACTGGGCAATCCGGCGACTGACAGCGTGTCCTGCGAGCCGTATCCGATCGATGACGGCGACGCCGACTCGGTCATCGACGTGTCCGCCTTGGTGACCGTGAAGCTCGCACCGGATGCGGTGGTGCCGTGGTAGTTGCTGTCACCCGAGTACGTCGCGGTGACCGGGTAGGAACCGGGGAGCAGCGATGTCGACGTGGCGCAGCTGGCTGCGGGCAGCGTGGCGACGCAGAGCGTGGAGCCGCCGGAGGTGAACGTCACGGTTCCCGTTGCGCCGCCCGGCAGGCCGGACACTGAGAGCGTGTCGCTGGTGCCGTACGGGATGCTCGCGGGCGCCGCGGACTCGGTCATCGCGGTGGTCGAGAGCGTCACGTTGAAGCTGGCGCCACTCGCGGTCGTCCCGGTGTAATCAGCGTTGCCGGAGTACGTTGCTGTGACCGGGTACGTGGCGGGTGTCAGCGTCGTCGGGGTTGCGCAGCTCAGTGCCGGCAGCGTCGCGACGCACAGCGTGTGGTGCCGGATGTGAACGTGACCGTCCCCGTCGCGCCAACTGGCAGGCCGGCAACCGACACGGTGTCAGCGGTGCCGTACGGGATGGTCGCCGGCGCCGCCGACTCCGTCATGGATGTGCTCGCCTTGGTGACCGTGAAGGTCGCGCCGGTTGCGGTTGCGCTGGTGTAGTTGCCGTCACCGGAGTACGTCGCCGTCACGGGGTACGTGCCGCCTGCGAGCGTGCTCGAGGTCAGGCAGCTCGACGCCGGGATGGTCGCGACGCACAGGGTGACGCCGCCCGAGCTGAACGTCACCGTTCCCGTCGCGCCAACCGGCAGACCTGCGTCAGACAGCGTGTCCTGCGAGCCGAAGACGATCGACGATGGTGCGGCAGCCTCCGTGAATGTGGGAGTTGCCCTGGTGATGATGAGTGGAGTCGTCGTGGTCTGCGGCAAGAAGTTCGCGTCACCGGAGTACGCAGCGGTGACGGTGTCCGAGCCGACCGGTGCGGTGGTCGCGGTGCAGCTCAGCGCCGGCAGTGTCGCGGTGCAGAGCGGCGTGCCACCGATGCTGAAGGTCACAGAGCCCGTCGCACTCGAAGGCAGTGCAGCGGTGTACGTCACTGACTGCGTGTACGACTGCGGCGACGGCAGTGCGGTTGCCGTGAACGCGCTGACGTTGACCGTATCGTTGCCGACAGCGGGAAGTCCGTCGGTGGAGGAGATACGAGCGGAGTCGCTCACCGAGCCGCTGAGCGTCGACGAGAGCGTCACTGGAATCGTGATATCAGGCAAGGTAGTTCCAGCGCTGATCGCGGAGGCCGGCGTGTACGTGCACGTGACGGTCTGACCCGCCGTTGCACACGTCCAGTCGGATGGGCTCGTGGCAGTGCCCGGAGTCATACCGGCCGGCAATGTGTCGGTGACGGTGAGCATGTTCGAACTCGCTGCCACCGCTCGAGGTGAGCCCGGGCGCGAGGATGAAGTTGGCGTGGTTGCCCGCGAGCATGTGTCCGCTCTCGTTGTCGCTCGTGGTGATCGACAGGTCGGGCACGCTTCCCGGTGAGCGTCGACGCGACCAGCTGATTGACCTCGTGATACTCGTTCGATCCGCCGGTGGACGCCGTCCATCCGAAGGTGAGCTGGTACGGGATGCCGGTCGCCGGATTGATCCATGACGAGGGGAACGTCGCGAGCGCTGCGTTGTTGGACGTGGTGGGCAGCGCGCCGGTGAGCGTCTGCTGTGTCGTGGTGCCAAGCGGCGTGTACGCGATGAGCCACGACATCGCCGGAACGGACAACCCGGTCGACGTGGTGGTTGCCGCCGACGACGGGTTGATCGCCATCTCGACGGGAACCAGGGATCCCGTTCGCGATGTGCCGCTCTGGTTGTCGAGCGTGAGGCCGGTGCCGAGGTTGGTCACCGTGCCGTTCTGGCTGCCGCCACCATCGGATTGATTGAACTGTGTCGCCGTGGTGCCGAGGATGCAGTAGCCCACGGTGCCGTTGCCAGGCCCGCGTGCAGTCACCGATTCCGGGTACGCCTTGTTGGCGACAAGCGGCGATGGGATGGTGCAACCGGAGCCACCCGCGAGCGGTGTGTTCTCGAAGTTGCCGTAGACGTCGAGGCCGATACCGAGGTACCCGTAGGGCATCCCCGCAGTCCCCGGAGAGCCCTGCGTGTTCGCGGCGTAACCAAGATCGCCACCGAGCGGACCGGTGGTCGCCGGAGGCGTCGGGTCTGCGGGGTTGGCCGCGGCGAGGGTGAAGACGATGCCGTCAGCGCCGGTGCCGTCGAACTGATAGGTGTCGAGCGTGACGTCAAGGCCCTCGGTGGTGGGAAGGCTCGTCTGATAGAAGGCCGCGCCCACCGCGTCGCCGCCGTTGGTGGTCAACCGGAGTGCGCCGCTCCCGGATGTGTCCGGGGTCCCCGCGCAGTTGGGGATGGATGTCGTCGACGACACCGGCCCCGCTGTGAGGCACGCGCCGTTGGTGCCGCCGTTACCGGCCGGGAGATACCACGCGCCAGGGGCCGTCGAGTTGTTCGCGAACGTCTCGCTCTCGAGCGGCGAGCTCGCGGCCAGCGCGTTGGTGGGCATGAGCACCGCCACGGTCGCGAAGACCGTCATCACGCACATCGGCACTTGCAGCCGCTTTGCGAGGGCGTGTCGGGGAGTTCGGGTCGGGTGAGTGTGGCTCACAAAAGGTCTCAAAAAGATCGACGAAGACGCCGCAAAACTACGGCCAATCCGGCCGCCGCGAGGGATTTGTCATCACCGTGCTCGCGGTTTGTGACTCCCTGGCGAGCCCGCCTTGACGACCTCGCAAGACCTATCCGATCGAGCCCGTCCCTGGTTGCATCTCCGTAACGGAGGGCCCTGCTGCGATCTCAGCGAGCCGGCAACCACCCTTCGAATGGGCCTGTGATCAGCCTGCCCGGCGCCTGCCGCGCGCGCGTTGTCGGACGGTGACGATCCACCCGATACACGGAGACGGAACCGTGATGCGGATCCCGAGCCTGGCGCTCACGCGACGGTCGAGAGTCCCTGTTCCGGCACTCGCTTGACGTCGATCAGACGAGCTCGGAAGTCTTCGATCGGCATCGGCCGTCCGAAGAGATATCCCTGCGCCGCGGTGTACCCGAGCTCGAGGAGGACGGCAGCTTCCGCTTCCGTCTCGATTCCTTCCGCGACGATCCGTGCGCCGATCGCGCTGCTCACCTGGAGGATCGCTGCGGCCATGGCGCGCGCCTCCGGTCGCGTGTCCACGTCGGTCACGAAGGCGCGGTCCAGCTTGATGATGTCCACGGGGAGTCGCTGCAACCGGGCGAGCGACGAGTACCCGGTGCCGAAATCGTCGATGGCGACCTGCACTCCCTGGCTTCGCAGACGATGGAACGCGTTTCGGACGAGACCGATGTCATCCATCAACGCGGTCTCGGTCACCTCAACGACCAGCGCGCTCGGTGCGAGGCGTGTGCGTGCCAGTACATCCTCGACCCACGCGGCAAAGAGATCGCCCACCAACTGGCGCACCGAGACATTCACAGCGATATAGACGCCGCTCTCTGCGTGCAGCGGCATCATCGTCGTGCACGCGGTATTCATGACCCACTGCCCGATGGGCACGATGAGGCCGCATCGCTCGGCGACGTGGATGAAGTCAATGGGCGGGATATTCCCTTTCTCCGGATGCGTCCAGCGAAGCAACGCCTCCGCCCCGATGATATGGCGATCTGTGAGCTTGACGATCGGCTGATACGCAAGATGGAGCTGGCCGGCGTCCATCGCCTTGCGGAGTCCATCCTGGATGTCGAGCTGCTGACGGACTTCGCGACGCATCACGGAGTCATAGAGACGGTACTGTGATGGACCCGCACTCTTCGCATGCGACAGCGCTGAGTTGGCGTTGCGAATCAGCGTCGAAGCCGAGATACCGCGCGAACCCTTCTGCAATGCGATGCCGAGGCTCGCGGTCACGCGCAGCGCATGACCGCTCACGGCGATATCCGTCTCGAGCATGTCGAAGATCCTGCGAGCGGCGCTTGCGGCTCCCGCGCGGTCGCAGACGAATGGTGCCACCACCGCAAACTCATCGCCGCCATACTTCGCCAGGACCGCGTCAGGGAACAGCGTCGACAACCGTCGTGCAATCTCGAGCAGCACGCCGTCGCCCACCTCGTGGCCGAGACTGTCGTTGACCAGGTTGAAGTCGTCGAGGTCGAGCAAGAGCAGTGCACCGGTCGACTGCCCGGATGCGAGGAGATCGTTGAGGTGCTCCACGAGACCGGATCTCCCGAGCAAACCGGTGAGCGAGTCGTGTCGAACGGCAAACAGCCGCGATTCCTCTGCGCTGTGGCGTTCGGCTTCGGCAGAGACTTCGGCGGTGATGTCGTTGGACACGGAGATGACGCCGACGATGACGCCGTCGTCGTCCCGCAACGGAGCGTTGAGGGCCAGATAGGTATTGCCTTTGAACGTCACCCGCGAGGTCGTCTCCTCGCCGGCGAGCGCACTCTCGAGCGCGAGCAGTGCTTCAGGGTTTGACGTGATCTCGGAGATGTGCCTCCCGACGTAGTCGTCCAGGCGCATGCCGGCGGGCACGCGTCCCCCCGCCACAAACGTGAGCCGCAGCGTGGTGTCATACGTCGAGAACGCGATCGGCAGTGCCGCGACAGCGGCATCGATGAGTGCCTGGCTGCGGAGCTGTGCCTGCTTGACCTCGTGGTGATCACTGAGGTCCTGCATGAGCACCAGCGCCTGCACGGCTCTGCCGGTCTCGTCGCGCACCGCTGAGACGGTCGACAGGATCGGGAAGATCCTGCCGTCCTTGTGCTGCAACACCCGCTCGACCGAGTAGCCGTCGACACTGCCGTCGGCGAGCCGCTCGATGGTATCCAGTGTCGGATTCCGGCCGGGAGGGAAGATCTTCGCGACAGGTGCTCCGATGAGCTCGTCAGCGCTGAATCCCGTCATCGCGCAGAGGGCGTGGTTGACGCGGTGGATGTTGAACGCCGAGAAGTCGACGATCAGCTGCCCGAGCGATCCGCGATCGAACATGCTCCGGTACATGCGCAGGCCTTCCTGGAGGCCGGCCTGATGGGCAGCATCGAGCCGGCGCCTGCCGCGCTGACGCCGTCCGTGCCGGGCGCCCTCGCCCGTGGAGACCTGCTGGTCGCGCTCTCCCTGCTGTACCACTATCGCCTCTGACTGCTGTGGTTGCCGGCGATCCGGTGAAGTCAGGCCTTGCGCCCCGCGCGGAAGCGAGAAGGCAACGGTTGGGGGTCCGGCGTCGAACCCAGCACAGTGCGTCGAGACTCGATGCACTCATCGCCTCAGGGTGAACTCACGGCACACGTGATCTCCGAGGGCGATCGGCTCGTGGTCGGATTGTGACCCTGAGGCCACAGCCACCGCCCTTCATTCCGCAAAGGAGGTCCTGTGAGCTTCGCCGCCTTGCCGGAAGCGCCACGGTACGATCCGGTCGTGCTTGCCTGGATGGACCTGGAGATGACCGGCCTCGATCCGGCCCGCCACGTGATCGTTGAGATCGCAACGCTCATCACCGATGACGATCTCCAGACGATCGCCGAAGGCCCGGACATCGTGATCCATGCCACTGCCGAGGAGCTGGAGCAGATGGACGACGTGGTGGTCGCGATGCACACCCGTTCGGGCCTCCTCGCGGCCATCCAGTCGTCCACAACCTCGCTCGCCGAGGCCGGCGAGCAGACGCTCGCATTCCTCAAGACGCATATCCCGGACGTGCGGTCGGTGCCGCTCTGTGGGAACTCCATCGGGACCGACCGGCGTTTCCTCGCTGCACAGTTGCCCGATATCGAGAACTTCCTCCACTACCGCTCGATCGACGTGTCAAGCGTCAAAGAGCTGTGCCGCCGCTGGTACCCGGAGGTGCTCGCGGCGGTGCCGCCGAAGCGCGAGGCACACCGCGCGCTTGGCGACATCCGCGAGTTGATTGCGGAGCTTGCGTATTACCGGTCGACGATCTTCATCGGCGACATCACAGCTCCGTCGTCGCGATAGCGGGAGCCTCGAGCTCACGCACCCACGCAGGCACCGACACGGCTGCGGCGCGGGCAGCTGCACGCCGCCCACGGATCGCCACACCCAGCACCACGACAGTGGCGCCAACGAACAAGCGTTGCCGCGATGAACGCATGGTCGGCTCCGACAACGAATGCGTGTTGTGCCACGGCCACTGACTGCGTCGCGGCGCCGCGAGCAGCAGTGCCGAACACGGACACCAGCACCGCGAGTTCGAGCGCGCCGCCGAGCTGCTGCATCACGTTGACGAGCCCCGACGCAGCGCCGGCCTCCTCCTGACGCACACCGCTGAGCGAGGTGGAGGTGAGTGGCACAAACGCCAGTCCGTTGCCGGCACCGAAGAGCATGAGTGGCGCGAGCAACGAGAGGTAATCACTTGATGCAGCAAGCTGAGTCATGAGCAGCATGCCGCACGTCGAGACGGTGAATCCGATGACCATGATGGGCTTGGCGCCGAAGCGCTGCACCAGACGGCGTGCGCTGAGCTGCGACATCGCGAAGAGTGCCAGCGTGAACGGCAGGAACGCGAGTCCTGTCTCCAGCGGTCCGTAGTGGAGCACGTCCTGCAGGAACTGGGTCAGGAAGAAGAACATCCCGAACATCCCGGCGGTGAGGAAGAGTCGCGCGACATACGACGCGCTGCGGCTGCGATCCACGAAGAGACGCAGCGGCGTGATGGGCTCGGACGCGCGCCGCTCGAGCAGCACGAATCCGATCAGCAACGCGACGCCGGCGATGAATGCGGCCATGGTGATCGGGTCGCCCCAACCCGACGTCGCTGCGCGCACGAAGCCGTATGCGAGCGAGGTCACGCCGAGTGTCGAGGTGAGGGCACCGCGCACATCGAAGTGGCCGTTGCGGCTGGGCGTCTCGGTGAGCAGGCGGCGTGCGAGTGCGACCACGACGATGCCGATCGGCACGTTGACAAAGAGCACCCAGCGCCACGACACCCACTGCACGAGCAGGCCGCCGAGGATCAGGCCGATGGCACCACCGCCGATCGAGACGGCGGTGTACCAGCCGATCGCCCGAACCCGCTCCTGGCCATCACGGAACATGGTCATGAGCAGCGCCAGGGCGGATGGTGCGGCGAGTGCTCCGCCGATGCCCTGGAGGGCGCGAGCGGCGAGCAGCCAGTCGCTCCATGGCGAGAGTCCGCCAAGGAAGGACGCCGCTGTGAAGAGTGCGATACCGGCGATGAACACGCGCCGGCGGCCGAGCAGATCGCCTGCGCGAGCGCCGAGGAGCAGGAAGCCGCCGAAGGCCAGGGTGTAGGCGGTGATGACCCAGGACAGGTTCGCGGGCGAGAAGTGGAGCGCTCCCGCGATGTCCGGGAGGGCGATGTTCACGATGGTTGCATCGAGGACGACCATCAGCTGGACAGCGAGGATGATCGCGAGCACGAGACCCCGGCGGGGCTGGCGCTCGGTCGCCCGCTGTGGCGGGGAAACCAGGGTTGCGGTGGGTGGCACAGAGATCCTCCAGATCGGGTAGACTAGGAAACGGAAGCCGGCTCCGGTTAGTATACGGAGGCTGTCTCCGTTTTGCAAGTGAGGTTGGTACCAGTGGTTGTCAGGGAAGTCGCGAGAGCCGAAGACGGGGCGATCGAGCCCTCTGCATCCACATCCCAGGAGCGCCGGCCCCGTGCCGACGCGGTCCGGAACCGCGATCTCCTCCTCACCGCAGCCGCCGAGGCGTTCGCCGCCCGGGGCGCCGAGGTCCCCCTCGAGGACATCGCCCGCGCTGCCGGTGTCGGCATCGGCACGCTGTACCGGCATTTCCCCACGCGCGACTCGCTGGTCGAGGCGGTCTACCGTCACGAGATAGAGGTCCTGGTCGAACAGGCGGACGAGCTGCTCGCGAGCCTTCCGCCTGATCAGGCGCTCGCCGAGTGGATGCAGCTCTTCGTCCGCCATGTGGCGACGAAGAAAGGAATGCTCTCGGTGCTCAAGCCGATGATGAGCAGCAACGCGGTGTTCGCCGAGCAGACGCGGGGCCGCGCGGCAGGCGCCGCCACGAAACTGCTGGAGGCCGGTGCAGCAGCGGGCACGGTGCGCACTGATGTCAACGGCGAAGACCTGGTGCGCGCGGTGAGCGGCATCTGCATGTCCACCGACCAGGAGCGCTCGGAGGCGTCGGTGCGACTCGTCGGCCTCCTCGTTGACGGGCTGCGCCACGGTGCGGCCGCGGACCAGAGCGACTCCTCCGTCTGACGGAGCGCCTCTGACCTGATCGAAGGCGCGGCGCCCCGCGCTGCATGGATCCTGCAATCGACCGCGCTCAGCATGCGTCCCGAGGCGCTGTACAGGCGCCACGTTCCACAGGAGGCATGCCATGCCAACGACTATCACCGCGGAGCACAAGGCACTCGGAACCCCTGACGAGGAAAGGGTTTTCGAGAAGGGTCGTGTCGATCTCGTCAACATCGGTGGCGGCACTGTCGGCCGCCTCACGCTCGAGCCGGGCTGGCGTTGGTCGGTGCATGTCAAGCCGGTCGCCGGGACCGAGCTCTGCGAGGCGCCCCACTTTCAGTACCACGCATCGGGTGTGCTGCGGATTCAGATGGCGGATGGGAGCGAGTTCGACGCGCGCCCCGGCGACATCACCGCGCTGCCATCCGGACATGACGCGTGGGTGATCGGCGATGAGCCGGTCGTGGTGATCGACTGGAACGGCGCGAGCAACTACGGCAAGTCCTGAGCTCTCGCCAGGACACCAGCGCTGGCGCGGACCTGCGGCACGTATCTTGGTGCCGTGGTCCGCGCCGAGGCCCCCTCGTCGGCGCGCTCGGCGTCGACGCCGGACGCGCTGCGGATGCGCGTCATCGACGGGCTCAGTGTTGAAGGCGTAGCAGAGCACCAGCTCGGGAGCAAGAAGGCACGTATTGCGCTTCGCATGCTCGGCATCGCCCAGGGGAGGCCGGTGAGCATCGAGCGCCTGGCGGATGTGCTCTGGCTCGACGAGCAGCCCCGCGACCCGCCTGCGCAGGTGGCGGTGATCATGAGCCGGCTGCGTCGAGTGCTCGGCGGCTCGCGTATCACGCACAGCGATGCGGGCTATGCGCTGCACACCGATTGGGTGGACCTCAGTGCGGCAGCGGAGCTCACCTCGGAAGCAGAGCGCCGGCTGCAGGCAGGAGAGCCGCCGGCTGCGCTGGCGGCCGCAGTGGCCGCGCGAGCCTTGCTCGCTCATCCGTTGTTCGACTCCGATGCGTGGCAGCTCGAGGATCGCCGCGCGGCGGAGCGGTTGGGCGCTCGTGCACGCCACCTTGTTGCACGAGCCGCGCTTGCTGCCGGTGATCTCGCCACCGGCGTCGAAGCTGCTGAACAGGCACTCGATGAGGACGCATACGACGAGGAGTTGTTGCGGCTGCTGATGGCCGCGCTTGCCGCGCAAGGGAGATCCTCATCAGCGCTTGCGGTGTATGAGCGAATGCGCACACGGCTCGAAGACGACCTGGGAACGTCGCCATCAGAAGCCACCGCCGCCGCGCACGTCGCGGTGCTCAAGGGGCTCGCTGTTCCGGGCGTCGTCGTCGCGTCCCCACAATCGAGACGACTTGCCCGCAGCGGGGATACCAGTCTGCCGGGCCGCGACGAAGAGCTGCGCATCCTTGATGACGCGTTCCTTCGCGCGGACGATGGTGTTCCGGTCGCCGTCGTGATCGAGGGAGAGCCCGGCATCGGCAAGACCGCAGTCGCGTCTGCGTGGATGGATCGCCTCGCGCCCGAGACCGTTGTGCTCGCGGCCCGGTGCGACCAGCTGAGCCGATCACTTCCACTCCAACCGTGTTGCGGATGATCCGAGGCCATCTGCGCAAGGTGGGGACGGATGTCGCGCGCGAGCTGCTGGGACCTGACGCACCGATGCTCGAGACGATGCTGGACTGGTCGTCACCGGACATCGGTGCCATCGCCGACGTGACGCAGACCTACGCGTCGTCGCCGGCCGGTCTCGCGGTTGTCTTCGCGGCGCTGCGGCGGGTCGTGCGGCGAGCCTGCCGGCAACGGGAGTGATCTTCATCGACGACATCCAGCGGGCCGATCCGCTCACCTGGGCGTGGATCGCAGAGCTGATCGCCAGCCAGGATCTGAGGATCCTCGTGATGCTCACCGTCGTACTGATGAAGGAGAGATACCGGCGCTGCGATCCGTCTGGAACTGGCGCCCTTGTCACTCGAGGCAGCGCGACAGATGTCGGAGATGCGCAAGCGGCAGCGCTGCATCAGCGGAGCGGCGGCAACGCGCTGTTCCTGACACAGCTGGCGTCGAACGGCGAACGGGAGGCGCCACCGGAGACCATCCAGTCGGCGGTGCTGGACCGCTGCGCCGAGGCGGGGGTCGCGCAACGGACGCTGCAGAGCGCGGCGGTGCTCGGCGCATCGGTCGACGTTGACGTGCTCGCTGCGGTGTTGAGAGCCGATCCCATCGGGTTGCTCGAGGACCTCGACGTCGGCGTCCGCTTGGAATCCTCGAGTGACGTGACGGCGCATACGGCTTTCGCCACGCCATCGTGCGTGAGGTGCTCGATGCTTCGACGCCTTCGCCGCGCCGTGCGTTGCTCCACCGCGAGGCAGCCCGGGTGCTGTCGGCGATGCCGGAGTCGGATCCACTGCTGGTCGCCCACCATGCGCGACTTAGCGGTGCGAAGGCGCTCGCGTCGGTGGCGCTGATCGCCGCGAGCCGCATCGCCGCAAGCCGGTTCGACTATGCGACAGCTTGGATCTGGCGACCGAAGCCGTGGATGCCGATGACACGGCCGACGCACGTGTGCAGCGCGCCACAGTTCAGCTACGCCTCACGCATTTCGATGCAGCCCAGGTCGAGCGGAACATGCGATCGAGCGTGCTGCGGACGCGCGTGCCCTCGAGGTTGCGGGCTCCGTTGCGTACTACGGCAAGGATTTCGAGCGCGCGGCTGCACTCGGTGCTGCGCTGATCGAGCAGGCTGACGGCGCGGTGCAGCGATCCAGGGCCAGGTGATCCGCGCCAGAGCCCTGCATGCGATGGGCGACGTTGCAGCTGCTGACGAGCTCTTGACGCGGGCAATGGCAACCTGCCGGAAGCAGCGGCTGCGGCCGCCCACATCGGTGTACGCGTTTCTCAAGGTGCATATGGGGGAGATACGCTGGCGCTCGGCGTCATCGAGACGAGCCCGTATGTCGCGGCCGACGCGCCGTCCACGATCTACACGCCGGTGCATGGGTACGTTGCTCATGGCTATGCGCTTGCGACGTGCGGTCGCGCCGGCGAAGCGCTCGGAGTGCTCGATCGCGCGGTGGTGGAGGCTCGCCGCCGTGGTTTGACCAGATACGAGTTGTTGGGAGTCAACGTGGGTGCGTGGGTGCTCCGCAACATCGGTGCGGTTGCCCAAGCTCGCGAGAGCAACGCGCAAGCGCTGTTGGGAGCACGCGAGACCGCGTATCGAGAGCTGGAGGTGTATGCGACGCTCGATCCCTGTGACGATCTGATTGCTGCAGGTGATGCCGCCGCGGCCAGCGACGTGCTTGAACAGGCTCGCGCCTTGATGCAGGACGCCTACGCATACCGCTGGCGGCACGAGTTGCGCCTGACACTCCTCGAGGGACGGATTGCGCTGCTGGATCAGCGTCCTGATGCGGCGCTCACCATCGCTGATCGATTGATCGCTTCGGCGTTCGACCGGCACGCGCCGCGATACACGCAGCTCGGCACAGTGCTGCGCCTCCAGGCCCGTGCCGCGATGGGCGAGGAACCACCGTCTCCGGCTGCGCTCGCGGATCTGAGCTCGTCGCTTGCCACTGTTGCGGGCGTGGAGGCGTGGTGGTTGATGGCAGATCTCGCAGCTTCGCTCGAACTCGCGGCCGTGCTTTGCGCACGCGCAAGGGTTGCGAGACAGACTTGCTGCCCGTCTGGACGAGCCGCAGCGCTCAGCGTTCCTTCGTTATGCGGGAACGCGACTGGAGAGCACGAGGACCCGAGGCCACACAGCCTGACCGCGCTCCCGGACGCCGCCACAGCGAGGTCGATGAACGCAGCGCGGCGCGGCGTGGACAACGAGGCGACGAATGGTGCGAGATGCGCCAGGCCGGTTCGATACGCGGTGATCGCAGCCGGGCTCGCGAGCCCGGAGTCCACCGTGACGTCGGCGATCTGGATGTCCTCGAGATGTGCGGACTCCGCGCAACGGCGCAGCAGGGAGGGTGTATTGGTGAGCGGTTCGGTCCGCGTCTTCAACTCGATGTACCAATCCGGTGGCTGATATCCGAACGCCAGCGCAACCTCGTCGACCGCCTCCTTCGACGCGCCGGCACCGCCCTCGCCGAAGACGGCTGCGACGACGTGGCCGCGAGGACGCACCACCCGGCGCATCTCGCCCAGCGCGCGATCGGGCGTGTCGATGTGGGAGATCGCGAAGCCGCTCACTGCAGCGTCGAAACGGCCGTCAGGGAACGGCAGTGCGCACATGTCCCCGGCAATCGAGAGCATCGCCGCATCGCCCACCAGGCCGAGCATCTCCGTCGAGGTGTCCAGGGCGACGGGGAACGCCCCGGTCTGACGAAGCGCGCGGCACAGGGCACCGGTCCCGGCGCCGACATCGAGCACAGTCGCGCCCCGTAGCTCCGGAGCAACGTCCGCGAGCGTCACTGACGCCAGCCTGTCGTACATCACAGCCGGACCGTTGGCCCAGGCGGTGGCCACGCCCCGATAGGCGTTGCTGGGATGGGAGATCACGGGTGCCATGCCGCGAGGCGCTCGCTCCACCAGCCGAACTCGGCCGCGTCCCCAGTCTTCGACCATCCCAATTGCAGGAAGGCGCCGGCGAGTGCCGCTGCGAGCTGCTGATCCCACCACGGCCCCGTGTCGATGCCGGTCGACTCCAGCGCATCTCGATACGCGTGGATCGCGTCCTCTTTCGACTCCGGCAGACGGTCGCAATTGACTGCGAGATACCACGCGACATCCACAAGTGGTGGTCCTTCACCGGTCCGATCCCAGTCGAGCAGGATCGTCCGTGCGTCCTCGCGACCGAGGTTGCCGAGCTTCCAGTCGCCATGGATGAGCGTCTGTGGGCCACGCTGCAAATCCGACACGAGCGGCCAGGGATCGGCGACGAGCTCGCGAAGACGTCGCGCGTCGGCGGGATGCACCGCATCGAGCTGTGCCCACCCGTGCGCAACCGCAGGCGGAACCGGGTCATCGCGCGGCGTCATGGCCTCGAGCTCAGCCATGGTAGGCGTGAGCATGACGTAGTGATGCGACAGGGGAAAGAGGCCGGCCGCATCCTTGAATCCCCAGAACGCAGCGTGGAACCCGGCCATGTCCTGGAGGAACGCGCGATGCAGCGTCATGGAAATTGGCTGGCTCCCCGACGGGACGAGCGCGGTCGAAACATCGCGCAAGAGCAGCGCCACCCCCTTGCGACCACCAGCCGAGGTGAACGGCGCGCACCCGACGATCGCGTGATCGATCGATGCCGGAAGGGCACTGAGGACGTCTGAGGAGAGCAGGGTGAGCTGACGCCATCCCAGGTCACCTGTGGCCCGCATGATCCAGTCGTCGTCGACGGAGATGTACTTCAGAACGAGCGGCACACCGTCGATGACGACGCGTTCGAAACGGCTGCCCGACAGCGAGTTCAGCGGTCTTCCACGGTTCACGCCACTCGCAATGCTCGAGGAGCCGGTCGAGTGACTCCGAGATGGGAATGAACCCGTCCGATGGTGCAGCCGTCACAAGTGCGCGGCCTCCGCCATCTCGGCCTGCAGCGAGGCGCCCCACCTGCCGCCGCACCAGGCGCGGTCGCGAGTGATCAGCCCGTCGTGGACCTCGATCACGTGCGCCTGGTGGCACATATGGGGCTCACCATTCTCTTCCCAGGTCAGGACGAATTCGACGAGCTCGCCCTCCGGGATCGCTGTGCGCCGGATCTCCTCGAACCGCCCGGGGTCGGCGTACCAGCGAGCAAGCTCAGCCTCGATGTTGGCTGCCCCGCTCACGGTGTACCGCCAGTTGGGGACGGTTGCGTCGAACACGGCGTCTTCCGCGAAGAGTCCGGCGTGGGGCACCGACGCGTTCTCCACGGCCTGGGTGAACCTGTCGATGGTGTTGGTCATGACGCTGCTCCTGATGTTGCTCCGACGCGACAGATCGTGTCCCTGCCCGATTGCAGTCCGATTGCGCCACGGCCGGCGGCCCGAACAGTGACGTCCACGCTGACCGAGCGCGGCGCCGTCCTCCGGCGGTATGTTGCCGTGGTGGAGGATCGATGAGCTCTGCTGTTTTCAACGTCACGTTCGACTGCGCCGACGCACGCCGCGTCGCGACGTTCTGGAGCGCGGTGACCGGCTACGGGCTCGAGAAGGTCGACATGCCGGGCAACGAGTTCTGGCTCGTCGCCGCACCCGAT
The DNA here is from genome assembly GCA_963833055.1 of Candidatus Dormiibacterota bacterium. GTDB lineage: Bacteria > Chloroflexota > Dormibacteria > Aeolococcales > Aeolococcaceae > Palsa-851. The sequence continues at coordinate 636,367 of CAWHWM010000020.1, forward strand.
GGTCACTTTCCACGTCTCGTCTTCGTGACCGTCCCCGAGGGAAAGGTTGTGAAGAATCGCGTCCATCTGGACCTCCTGCCCCCGGACGGGGACCAGGAGCAGGAGATCGCACGATTCCGCGAGCTCGGCGCGACCATCGTCGACGATCGCCGTGAGCTCGAACCCGGAGGCTGGGTGGTGCTCGCAGACCCCGAGGGGAACGAGTTCTGCCTGGAACACGGCTGAACAATCCGGGCGTGCCGGCGGGTGTCCCGGTTCCGCGGCTCGTCGATGCGCAGACGATCGCGGTCCCACGCGAGCGCGGACCCGGCAACTGGGTGGGGGCACCGAGTGCGCTGGTTGTCGATGGCGTGCACTACCTCGCGTACCGGCGCCGGCGGCCGGTGGACGACGGTCGTGGCGGTGACGTGATCGTGGCGAGCGTTGCGCGGGATGGCGCGACGACGGAGCTCTGTCGCATCGACAAGGCGTTGATGGATGCGGAGTTGCTGGAACGTCCGGCGCTCCTGGTGGATGCGAGCGGCCGCTGGCGTCTGTATCTCAGCTGCGCAACCACGGGCACGCGTCACTGGCGCGTCGAGTTGTTGGAGGCAGCATCGCCAGACGCGTTCGTCGCCACCGGACGGCGGGTGGTCATGCCCGGCGACCAGCACGTCGCGATGAAGGATCCCGTCATCCATCACGACGAACGTGGATGGCGCGCGTGGATCTGCTGCCATCCGCTCGACGATCCGGACGCCACCGATCGTATGTGGACGGAGTTCGCCACCAGCGACGATGGCATCGACTGGACGTTGCGTGGTCCTGCGCTGCAGCCGTCGCCGGGTCGTTGGGATCAGCGCGGGACGCGTGTGACCAGCGTCATCGAGCGGGGCGATGCCGCGGTCGCGTTCTATGACGGTCGCGCCAGCGCTGCAGAGAACTGGGAGGAGCGCACCGGGATCGCGACGGGACGGCCGGATCTGCTCGAGGTCGCCGGCGATGCGCCGGTTGCAGAGGCGCCCGGCGCGTACCCGGCATTGCGGTACGTGTGCGTCGTCGATGACGGCGACAGCACTGCGGTGTACTACGAAACCGGGTGCGACGACGGCAGCCACGAGCTGCGCCGGGAGTGGTTCCCGCCAGACGCAGCATGACAATGGCGCTCGAGCCGGTCGACTCGGTCGAGGTGACGCTGGTCATGGACATGACACTCGACCTCCTCATGAGCGGTCAGGATGGTGTGGAGCGCTTCAAGCTCGCATATGACTGGTCGGATCACGACGCGCTCCTCGCGGAGCACGGGTTCTCGGCACTGATCACTGTCGAGGCGCGCGGCAGGCGCCAGTCCGTGCTCTACGACGGCGGACTTTCAGCACTCGCGTTGCAGCACAACCTCGATGTCATGCAGATCGACGCAAGCACGCTCCGCGCGATCGTGATTTCCCACGGGCACCCGGATCATCACGGCGGCCTGGAGGGGCTCTTCCGCCGCAACGGACCGATGAAGCTGCCGCTGATCATCCACCCCGATGCCTGGAAGGACCGCAAGCTCGTCTTCCCCACCGGAGTGGAGGTGCATCTGCCACCGCCGAGCCACAACGACCTCGAGCGTGAAGGCCTGACGGTGGTGGAGGAACGAGGTCCGACGGTTCTCATCGACGGCACGGTGCTGGTCTCCGGCCAGGTCGCGAGAGTCACGTCGTACGAGCAGGGCTTTCCCGCACAGGTGGCGTGGTCCGGCGACGCGGGCGTCTGGGAGCCGGACCCCTGGACCTGGGACGACCAGAATGTCGTCGTGAATGTTCGTGACCGGGGACTTGTCATCGTGTCCGGGTGCTCGCATGCCGGCGTGGTCAATGTCGTGCGCAACGCGCAGCGGATCACTGGTGAGCAACGTGTTGCGGGGCTCATCGGCGGATTCCATCTCACAGGCGCGATCTTCGAGCCACTCATTCCGGAGACCGTCGCTGACATTGCCCGAGTCGGCATCGAGCGACTGGTTCCTGCGCATTGCACGGGCTGGCGCGCGATGCATGCACTTGCCGGTGCGCTTCCCGATGCCTTCGTTCAGCCGTCGGTGGGGACGGTCTTCGAGTTCCGTGCGCCGGATCAATGAGCAGCGGAGATCAACCGATTGCCCTCGATGACGCCGACATTGTCACGTTCATCCGTGAGGGGTTCGTTCGAATAGAAGGTGCCTTCTCGCGAGACGCGGCAGCCGAGTGCTGTGAGCTCGTCGCTGGGCGCGGCGGCATCGACCTTGCATCCCCGTCCACCTGGACGGAACCGGTCGTCCGGATCGTTGGCGCCGGCGCGCCCGTCTTTGCCGACGTCATCAACACCCCGCGACTGCACGCGGCGTACGACGTCATCGTCGGTCCAGGGCGATGGGTGTTCCGGAACAACATTGGGCTGGTCGTGGTGCGCTTCCCACATGAGGCGGATCCTGGAGACGCCGGATGGCACATCGAAGCCAGCTACTCACTGGACGGCGAGTACGGCGTCAATGTCTTCTCGCGTGACCGAGCCCTTCTGCTGCTCCTGCTGCTCAGCGATGTCGGCGACGACGACGCACCGACCCGCGTGCGCGTCGGGTCGCACCTGCTCGTCCCGCCGCAACTACGCGAGGCAGGAGCCACCGGGATTCGCTCCTTCGACGTCGTCACCGATACCCCGGCCATGGAGGCGTGTCCGGTAGCGTCGGTCACCGGTGCCGCGGGCGACGTGTATCTCTGTCATCCGTTTCTCGTGCACAGCGCCACATGGCCGCATCGTGGGACCAGGCCGCGGTTCATGGCGCAGCCGGCACTCGTGTCGGACAAGCCGTTCGAGTACGACCGCGCGAGCGGTGAGTATTCCCCGGCCGAGATCGCGGTCCGGGTGGGTTTGGGTGTGGAGACGCTCGACGAAGCGCTCGCCCGTTACCAGGAATAGGCATCAGCCACACCAGCGCCTGCAAAGCGCCTGATCTCAGGCCAGAATGGATGGCATGTCTGACGAGAAGCCACGGATTGGCAGGGCACTGCGACTTGTCGCCTCAGGAGGGTGGGCGACCGAGGACGAGGACGTCTTGATCGATCTGGTCAACGCCGCGGAGCGCCTGGCAAAGGCTGTGGTGGCAGATCCAGGAGCGTCTCCAGAGGTGAGATCGCTGGCCACATCACTCCTCGAGCAGATGGAGACGGACAGACCCGGATGACGCGCTCGGTCCATGACCGAGAATGAGCGGGTGAGCTACGACGAGGCGCTGGCCGCTCGTATCCGAAGTCTGGTCCGCGATGAGCCGGGACTGACAGAGAAGGCGATGTTCGGCGGACTCGCATTCCTGATCGGCGGCAACATGGCAATCAGCGCGAGCGGACAGGGCGGCGTCCTTGTGCGGGCCGACCCGGCAAGAACGTCTGAACTCGCTGCCAAGCCGCACGTCTCTGTCGCCGTGATGCGCGGTCGCGAGATGCCCGGGTGGCTCCGTGTGGACACCGCCGGCGTCGACACAGAGCCGCTGCTCAAACGCTGGGTGGAGGAGGGCGTCGCATATGCACGATCCCTTCCTGGGAAGCACGTCCGGCGCTCGATGACGAGGGCAGTGGAGGAGTTGAACAGGCGGCTGCTTCGCGCCCGCGACGCGATGGATCTGACATACGGACGGCCGTTGAACATCACAGCGCTCGCGAGCATCGCCTGCGTGTCCGAAGCGCACTTCATCCGTGCGTTTCGCGCGACGTTTGGTGAGACGCCGCACCGATACCTGCAGCGCAGGCGGGTCGAGCGCGCGCTCTTCCTGCTTCGCTGCACTGACCGCAGCATCACGGACATCTGTTACGACGTGGGATTCGCGAGCCTCGGCACCTTCAGCAAGACGTTCCACATGATCGTCGGTGAGTCGCCGACTGACTACCGGCGGCGAGGAGTGGTGGCGGCGGTACCGACCTGTATCGCGATGGCCTGGACGAAACCGAGCAGTTTTGGAGAAGACGGCCGCGCAGCGACCGGGTAGCGTACCCACCACCAGTCACCGATCAATACCAAGGGAAACACCGCGATGCTCAGCAGTCTCCGAATCTCTCAGATCTATGTGCTCGATCAGGACCAGGCCCTCGACTTCTACGTGGGCAAGCTCGGACTGGAAATCCTCACCGACCAGGATCTCGGCTTCATGCGATTCCTCACCGTCACGCTGCCCGGTGATGCCGGCCGCCAGATCTTCCTCGAGAAGCCCGGCCCTCCGGCGATGGACCCGGCAACAGCAGACGAAGTGCGTGCCCTGCTGACCAAAGGACGAGCCGGCGGCCACCTCTTCTTCACGACGTCTGATTGCCACGCAACCTACGAGGCATTCAAAGCGAAGGGGATTGAATTCACCCAGGAGCCGACCGAGCAGCCTTACGGCATCGACTTCGGGATGCGTGATCCGTTCGGCAATCACATCCGGGTTGCGCAGATGTTCGACGCACCACAGACCGCGTAACAACGCCGCGTCAAACCGGCTTCGATAGCGTCTTTCGCAGATCAATTATCTCACGTTCGCACCGCGATTGTGGGATGGTTGATCTGCGGAAGACGTTGTATACACTGACACTTCATGAGCAGTGTCAATGAGCGACGGATACGTGTCGGGCTGCAGATTCGCCCACAGGATGCGGACTATTCGGCGATCCGCCGTGCCGCCAGTGAGGCCGAGGATCTCGGGGTCGACATCATCTTCAACTGGGATCATTTCTTCCCGCTCGGGAAGGAGCGTGAGGGCAAGCACTTCGAGTGCTGGACGATGCTCGGTGCGTGGGCGGAGTCGACCTCGCGCGTCGAGATCGGCGCACTGGTGACGTGCAACAGCTATCGCAACCCGGACCTGCTCGCCGACATGGCGCGCACCGTCGATCACATCAGCAACGGCCGGCTGATCCTCGGCATCGGCGCCGGGTTCAAGGAGCGCGAATACATCGAATATGGATACGAGTTCGGCACGGTGGGTTCGCGGCTTGCCGAGCTCGCCGAGTCGCTGGCGAGGATCGAGCACCGTTTCAGCGTGCTCGACCCTCCGCCCACCCGGAAGATCCCTGTGATGATCGGCGGCGGCGGCGAGCAGAAGACGCTGCGTCTCGTCGCACGCCATGCGGACATCTGGCACACATTCGCAGAGGGAGAACCGCTCGCACGAAAGACCGCGATCCTCGAGGGGTATTGCGCGGAGCTCGAACGGGATCCTGCTGACATCGAGCGGTCGACCTTTGTCGACGGCACGCCGGAAGGACGCGGCGATGCGCTGCGAGCGCTCGGCATCACGCTCTTCGTGATCGGCAGCGACGGCCCCGACTACGACCTCAGCGAACTGCGCGATTGGATCGCCTGGCGCGACACGCAGAACGCCTAATCAGAGCAGCGGTCAGTCCCACACCGGCGAGGACCGGTCGGTGACGACGCCATCCTCCGAGAGGACGAGAAAGCGATTGAATCGCCTCGCAAACCAGCGGTCATGGGTCACGGCGATCACGGTGCCTTCGAAGTCGTCGAGACCGCGCTCGAGAGCGTCGGCCGAGTGCACATCGAGGTTGTCGGTTGGCTCGTCGAGGAGGAGCAGCGTGGCGCCTCCAAGCTCGAGCATCAGGATGAGCAGGCGTGCCTGCTGACCACCGCTGAGGCTCGCGAAATCCTGGTCGGCGTGGGCGACCAGCTCATAGCGGGCGAGTGCGCGCATCGCCGCGGCCTTGTCCTCCAGTCCGTGCATGCGCAGTGACTCGACCAGCGTGCGGCCGCGCAGCTCGGGATGCTCGTGGGTTTGCTTGAAGTGCCCCGGGATGACACGCGCACCAAGCGTGAACCGCCCTTCGTGCGCGATGTCCTCGCCCGCGAACAAGCGCAGGAGGTGGCTCTTGCCCGTGCCGTTGTTGCCGAGCAGCGCGATGCGCTCGCCGAAGGTCACCTCGAGGTCAAAGGGCAGCACCAGCCCCGGGATGGCGAGCTTGGCGCACGTGAGCACACGCACGCCGGTGCGACCGCCACGCAGGCGGATGCGCACATCCTGACGGCGCGGCCGCTCGGCGGGTGGTCCGGCCTCCTCGAACTTCCGCAGCCGCGTGACCGCCGCTTGCAACCGGCTTGCCATCGCGTCGCTCATGGTCGCCTGGACGCGCATGCGACGCACCAGGTCCCGCAGGTGCTCGTGCTCCTCCTCCCACCGCCGGTGCAACTCGTCGAGCCTGCCAAGTCGCGCCTCGCGGGCTTCGGCGTAGTCGGCGAATCCACCGCCGTGCACCCAGACGCCGTGCCCCTCGAGGGTCACGATCCGCGTCGCCGTCTCAGCGAGCACCTGACGGTCGTGACTCACGAACAGCACGGTCTTCGCCGTGCTGCGCAAGGACTTCTCGAGCTGCCGCTTGCCGGCGACGTCGAGATAGTTGTCCGGTTCGTCGAGGAGCAGCACCTCCTCATGACCGCGCAGCAGCACCTCGAGCGCGAGGCGTTTCTGCTCGCCGCCGCTCAGCGTGGTGACCAGGCGATCGCGCACCTCCTCGAAAGAGGCGTCGATGCTGGTCTCGCAGCACACGTTCCAGGTCACCTCGGCCTCGTAGCCGCCGGCTGCAGCCCAGTCGGCCACCGCTTGCGCGTACTCGATCGCAACCGTCTCGTCCTCCGGCTGCTCGGCGAGCCGGTGTTCCGCGGCGATGAGCGCCTCACCCGCCACGCGAATCGGATCCGGCGCAAGCGCTATGAGGAAGTCCCGCACGGTGTCCGTGCCGCCGACACTGCCGATGAACTGACGCATGACGCCCACGCCGCCGCTCCTGCTGATGGTGCCGGCCTCCGGCGTGATGTCACCGGCGATGAGCCGGAGCAGCGTCGTCTTGCCGGTGCCGTTGGCGCCGACGATCGCGACCTTGCTCCCCTCACCGACACGAAAGCTGACGTCGTGAAAGAGCAGGTGACCGCCGATCGAGTAGGTGAGGTCGCTGACATCGATGAATCCCATGGCGCTGGGACCATGTCACAACGCGCCTCGCCGACCGTCGCCGTTTAGGCTGGTACCTCACACGCCATCACGGCTGGCACGCCAGCGGGGGAGCACCATGACCACAGCGAATCTCGACCAGTCCGTCCGCGACGCGCTCGCGCGCGACGGCGTCACCCAGATCGACATCACCACGACCGGCCGCAAGACGGGCGAGCCGCGACGCATCGAGATCGTCTTCCACAACATCGGCGGCCGCCTGTACATCAGCGGCATGCCGGGTTTCCCGCGCAGCTACATCGCCAACCTCACGGCCGACCCGCACTTCACCTTCCATCTCAAGGGTGCGGTGCAGGCGGACCTCGCAGCGACGGCTCGGATCATCACCGACAAGGACGAACGCCGTGAGGTGCTCAAGAGCGTCGCGCAGAACTGGAAGCGCGACGACGTCGACGTCATGGTCGAACAGAGCCCGCTCTTCGAGGTGACGATCGACGGTCCCGCGAACTGACGGTGGCCAGGCTGATCTACGCGGCGATCACGTCGCTGGACGGCTACGTTGCGGACGCGAACGGGAACTTCGACTGGGCCGAACCTGACGAGGAGGTCATCGGATTCGTCAACGACCTCGAGCGCCCGGTCGGGACCTATCTCTACGGGCGCCGGATGTATGAGGTGATGGTCTACTGGGAGACGGCGGACACACTGGCGGACCAGCCGCAAGCCGTCCAGGACTTCACCGAACTCTGGAAGGGCACGGACAAGATCGTCTACTCAACGACGCTGACGGAGGTTGCCAGCGCCCGAACCAGGATCGAGAGGACGTTCGATCCCGAGGCGGTCAAAGAGCTCAAGGCCACCGCCACCCGCGATATCACGGTTGGAGGTCCGCACCTCGCCGCCCAGGCACTCAAGGCCGGGCTCGTCGACGACTGCCATCTCATCCTCGTGCCCGCAATCGTGGGCGGAGGGATCAGAGCGCTCCCGGACGATGTCCGGTTGGACCTGGAACTGCTCGACGAGCACCGCTTCGCCGGCGGCATGGTGGCCCTGCACTACCGCGTCACCAACTGAACCCGAGGTGGCGACGCTCAGCGCACCTCGAGCTGAGCGTGGGCCGTCGCGAAGTCCCAGATCGGGTCGAGGAGCTGTTCCGGCGTCTCGATCTGCGGCACGTGACCGGTCTTGCTGAGCAGCACGAACTCGGCGCCGGGGATCGAGGCCGCGTAGGCGCGACCGTACTCAGGATCGAACATCCGGTCACTGTCGCCCCAGAGCACGAGCGCCGGCACCGTGACGCCCGACAGGCGCCCCTTGAGCGACGAATCCGACATGGACTCCCCGCCGTACACGGCCAGGCTCGCGCGGTTGCCGGCAAAGGCGGCGCGCAGCGCTTCAGGCATCGTCGACGGGTCGATCTTGAAACGGACCGGGTCGTAGTAGCTCAACTGGGCCACCTCGTCGAGGCTCAGCGAGAAGAAGTCAACCGCCGGATGGCCGTCGACCTCGATGCCGGCCGCGTCGACGAGGACGAGGCTGCCGACCCGCGGAGAGTCGAGCAGTGCGATCTCGGCCGCGATCCAGCCACCGATGGAGTTGCCGATCACTGTCACGTTCTCGAGATCGAGGCTGTCGAGCAGCGCGACGTAGAGACGGGCCAGCGCCTTGATGCTGTCGATCCGATCGGGCCGCGGCGTTCCGCCGAATCCGGGGTGAGTCGGCGTGATCACCCGGCCGCCCCGGGTTGTGGCGAGCAAGTCCGCGAACCCCGTCACCGACTGCGGCCCGGCCCCGCCGTGGAGCAGGAGGAACGGGTGACCGGATCCGGTGTCGTTGAAGGTGACGGGGATCGGTCCGTCAGTGTCGATCGTCAGGTGCTGCGTGGTCTCTGTGCTCATCGGGTTGCCTCCTCAGGCCGCTCATTCGGCGATACCGGCACCCTATCACAACATGTTGATATAAGCAAGCTGATAAACGCGCTAGAGTAGAGGTGTGACGAGACCACTCCCCGCCATCGGCCTCTCCGTGAAGCGCCTCCAGATGCGCCACCACCGAGCCATCGATGCCGGCCTGGCGCCACTCGGGATCAGCCTGGTCCAGTGGGACGCGCTCCGGCATCTCGAGGAGAACCCGAGCGCCTCGCTGCACGACCTCGCGCTCCTGACCTTCCAGAGCGATCAGTCGTTTGGAACGCTTGCCGGCCGCATGATCCAGCGGGGGTTGATCGAGCGCGTTGCGGGACCTGGCCGGGCGGTGCGGCACCGGCTGACGGACAGGGGACGCTCTCTCCGGAAAGAGGGCGACGCCATCGTCGAGCGAGTGCTCCGGGAGTCGTTTGCGAACCTCACGGCGCAGGAGCTGTCCGTCCTGGACGGCCTTCTGCTGCGTGTGCTCGCTCAGCCGGACGCCAGAGGCATCACCGCCGGCGACTGACCGGAGCGGCGATCGCCGTCCGGGTTAGGCCGCGGACTCTGCGGCGCTCTGGACGACCGACGGAGCCGGCCGGCGACCCGCCATGCCAACCACGACGCCCGCAACTGCGAGGGCAGCGGCCACGATGCCGGTGACGGGCTCAGGGAGCGCGATCTTGAAGAGTGAGTCGAGTGAGTACGAGCCGGGGCCGGTCATCCCGATGGTGGCCGCCGCCACGAGGTAGAGGAAGGGGGACTCGATGCCACCGCGCTGGCCGAAGAATCCCTTGCCCCAGTGGAAGGCGACGATCGCCATGAGCATCGCTGCACCAACGCCGACCGACCCAAGGGGACTGAGGAAGCCGAGGGCGAGCAACAGGCCGCCACCGATCTCCGTGGCGATCGCGCCGGCGACCCAGAGGGGAGCGGGGCGGAAACGCATGCTCGTGAGATGGCCGACCAATCCGCGAATCCCGGGACCCTGCCACCAGCCAAAGAGCTTCTGGGCGCCATGCGCCGCGAGCCCGATCCCCACGACGAGGCGAAGGATGAGCAGACCAGTGTTCACAGCAGTCATGACGGGGTTCTCCGAACGGGATTTGCTGAACTAATACAAGCAGCTTACATAAGATAAGCAACCATGTCAACTGTACGTAGCAGAGCTATGATGGTGACATGGCACTCGCCTCCGAATCCACCCACGCGCCGCGGTCTGACGCCGCTCACGAGCCGGCCGTCGTCTGCGCTCTCTACCACCAGGCGATCGAATTGATCGGCAAGCGCTGGACGGGGGCGATCGTCAGCCTCCTCTTCCGCGGGCCGATGCGCTTCCACACCCTGGTCGCCGCGGTGCCGGGGATGTCCGAGCGGCTCTGTGCCGATCGTCTCCGCGAGCTCGAGGTGGCGGGGTTGGTCTCACGCCGCGTGCTTCCGGGGCCGCCGGTTGGTGTCGAGTACGCGCTCACCGAGGCCGGCAGTGATCTTCAGGGGTCGCTCAGCGCCCTCGGCGAGTGGGCGCATCGCTGGCTGGATCCCGCCGCGAGCGGTCTACGTTCCCCGGACGCCTGAATCCGCAGGTGCCCCGCCCGACACGGCCGGGGCGACGAACACCTCGGCGCCGTCACGCACCGGCGTTTCCATCGGCGAGCCACTTCTGACGCTTTCGCCGTCGACGAACAGCAGCACATGTGGTCGCAGACGGCCCTGCTCGTCTCGCAGACGCCGTTCGAGTTGCGGGAGCCGTCCGGCCAGGTCGTCGAGCGCCGCGCCGAGCGTGTCCCCTCGTATCTCGACCTCCGTTTGCTCGCCCGCGTAGTGACGCAGCGCGGCGGGGAGCAGCAGGCGCGAGCTCACGCGATCTCGGCGACCCGCAGGGACAGCACGTCGGGAAGATGGCTGGCGATCATCGACCAGCTCTCCCCGTCGTTTCGGCTCGCAAAGACCTCCCCGAGCCTCGTCCCGAAATACACGCCGGCCGGCTCGCTCGAGTCGGCAACCATGGCATCACGCAGAATCGACGCGTAGTAGGGGTCGGTCGGCAAACCATCCGAGAGCGCCTCCCAGCTGGTTCCTGCATTCTCAGTTCGGTAGACGCGCAGCCTGGCCTCGGGTGGAAAGCGCTCGGCGTCGGCCTGCAGCGGGATGGAGTACAGGGTTTCGGGCTGGTGTGGATGGGCGACGAGCGCGAATCCGAAGTTGCTGGGTAGTCCCGTCTCGATCGCGGTCCACGCGCCCCCGCGGTCCTCGCTGCGGTAGACACCGAAGTGGTTCTGGGCAAAGAGCCGGTCCGGATGATCGGGGTGGAATGCGACCTTGTGGACGCACTGTCCGAAGGCCGGAAAGCGCTGGTCCTCGGGCAGGAACGCGCACTGGATGCCCCGGTTGGCGGGCTCCCAGTTCACTCCCGCGTCCCGGGTTCTGTAGACACCCGCCGCTGACATCACGACCATCACATCGTTGGGATCGGTGGGATGGGGGAGGACGGTATGGAGACAGGCGCCTCCGCCGCCGGGTTCCCAACTCGGCCGGTCAGGGTGATTCCAGAGGCCCTCGACGAGGGAAAAGCTCTCGCCACGGTCGTCCGATCTGAACAGCGCATGCGGTTCGACACCCGCGTAGACGACGTCGGGCTGCTCCGCAGGCGCCGGCTGGATCTGCCAGACACGGGCCACGGAGGCGTCGCTCCCCTGCGGAAAGCCGATCGGCGGCTCGGCGGGTTCGGTCCAGGATTTGCCGAGATCGTCGGAGTAGGTGAGCAACGGCCCCCAGTGCCCGCTACCGACACCCGCGAAGATGCGCGGCCGCTCGTGACGCGTGTCGACGGCGACCGAGTAGACCTCCTGGTTGGGAAACTGAAAGTCGTCGGCAGTCCAGGTCGCGCGATTGTCGGAACTCCGCGCCAGCATCAACCCTTTCCGGGTACCGATGAGCAGGATCGTCAGTGCCATGGAAGCCCCTTCATACGTCGCCTGATCGCGCCGCAGTCTAATACCGCACGACAAAAAGCCGCAGAAGCCACGATTGCGTGGCCCTTCACCACGTCTGGAGGCTGACGCCGGCCGAGGCTGCTACAGACCAACGAGCCACGGCAGGGGCCGGCTGCGTCACCGACCCCTGCACCCGCTCTCGCGTTATTGGGTGACCCTCGCCTCAGATGCGCCCGAGCACCGTGTTCGCCTCGGTCTCCATGTCCGATTCACTCGGCGCCGCCTTCCCGAGCACCAGGTCGGAGAAGGAGACGAAGACTGCGCCCTTCAGGAAGTAAATGACTGTCGCGTTGAGCTTCACGCCCTCGATGCTCGCGCCTCCCGTCCCGACAGCAGCCATGTCGGCGCCGGAGAGACTCGTGTCGGCGATCGAGATGTTGACATCGGCTCCTTTCGCGTTCGTGGTGAGGGCCGATTTCACCTGGCTCTCCTCTGTGGCCCAGTCGGCATCAGCGGTTGCGGCATCAGCCGCGACACCGACGATCACCGTGAAAACGTTCAGCGTCTCAGAGCCGTAGACGCAGTCCTTTCCACCGCCGGCGTTGGTCTCCTCCTTGCCTGCTCCGTACGTGACACCCGCGAGGCTTGATGCTTCAGACGCAGTGACGAGCTGGCAGGGGTCGTACGAGGTCGGCGCCGCCGTCTGAACTCGCGGTTGGCGCAGCTGTCGGTGGCGCCGTCGCTACCGGCGTCGCGGTTGGTGTTGCCGCGTTCGACGATGACGCGGGAGTCGGCGATGTGTCAGAAGTGGCGGCGCCGCAGGCCGCGAGCAGGCTCGCGGTGGCAACCGTGATGCCGAATGTCAGTGCACGTTTCATCCTCTGTCCTCCCAGGTGATGGCGATCGAGTTATCGACGCACATGGCCTTTACTCGGGGCCTGCGGCGGCGTCGTCTCCGCTGTGTCCTCGTCGGGCGATGAGCCGGGGGTGATGAACTCGAGCAACCCGGCTGCCTCGGTGAACGTGACCTGCCTGCCCGAAGCCAGGTGGGTCGCCGTCCCGCGCACGCCGGGTGACCAGCCGTCGCCCTCGGGCGTCCAGACCCGAACCATGAATGTCTCCATGACCGCGGATCCTACGGAGCCCGGTTCGGGCGTCCTTAAGGTTCGCTGAAGGCGCTCGGCGCCACCCCCGGGTTTGCCCTGTCGGCGCGGCGGCTGCCGGGGAAGGGGGAGGGTTCCACCTCGAGCTCGTCCATCGCCCGCCGGTAGTTCAGGTAATGACGGTGCGCCTCGCCATGGCGGCGGGCATCCGCAAGCGTGCGCACGAGTCCCAGGTGTGCCTCCTCGTCGTAGCGGTCCGTCTCCAGGATGCGGAGGAGGTTGGTGATAGCGGTATCGGTATCGACCGCGTGCCGCGCCAGCAGGCGCAGTGCGGACACGTACGCGGCGCGGGCCTCCTCACGCACGGAGACGGCCCAGTCGTCGTACGGATTCTCCTCGAGGAAGTCGCCGGTGTATGCGGCGGTTGCCGTGCTCAGCATTGCAACGGCGCCACTGACATCACCGCGCCGCAGCACAGCCAGCCCATCCGATGTCGTCGCCAGGAACCGTTCCACATCGACGTCGAGCGCGTCGAGATGCAGCGCAACGGTGTCCTTGTCGGACAGCACGAAGTGCTCCGGCGGAAAACGGTGCTGAGGATCAAGGACGGTCCGCACGGTGGTGAGCGCGACGGACAGGCGATTCGTCACCCGCTCGGGATCTTCACCGGGCCACAGCGTCTCCATCAGCAAGGCGCAAGTCGCCGGGCGGCCGCGGCGCGCGATGAGGAACTTCAGCAGGTCTCGCGCACGCTTCGACTGCCACTCGGAGGTCTTGACCAGCTCTCCGTCGCGCAGCACCGAGAAACCGCCGAGCGATTGGATCCGCACGGCGACACGATCATTCGGGCTCAGGAACGCGAGCAGGCCGGCGGCCACGGTGCCGCTCTGATGCGCGCGCACCCCAAGTGACTCCAGCTGTCGCTCCGCCTGACGTCGAAGCGCTGCGGATCCGGCGCCGCGGTCGACGGACGCGAGCACGAGGTTCACCTTTGCCTCGCCGAGGGGATTGCCAATCTCGCGCCAGATGGCGCCGGCTTCCGCCAGCCGCCGGCTCGTCATGCGCTGATCGTCCGCCGTCACCGCCATGAGCGAAAGCGCGTCAGCGAGGCCGGCTCGATCATGCCGTGCTCGTGCCGCAGCTTCAGCTTGCATCGCCACCTGATGCGCATGTGCGGTGTCGCCGGTGGTGGCGGCCACCCACCCCTCAGCGAGCAGCGCGATGACATATGCAATCCCCGTGCCGTAGGCGACGGCCCGATTCGCTTGCGCCTTTGCCTGCTCCGGATCCTCGCGCGCCACCACCATCGACAGTGAGGCAAGCGCAGGCACAACACCCTGCACATCACCCGACTTCTCGGCGATTGCGACCGCCTCCTCGAGGATCACGCGCGCCTGCGCCAGGTTGCCGCGCTCGCTGTAGATCTCGCCGATCAGCGAGAGCGGATACGACACCATGTCGGAGTCGATCTGGCGGTAGCGCAGCCGCGAGGCTTCGAGATCCGCCAGTGCGTCATCGAGCCGTCCCACGCGCAGCTTGGTCTCGCCGCGATTGCTGAGGCTCAGCGCGAGGAAGCTCGCGAATGACGTGAGCTCGGCGAGCCGTACGGCCACGTCGAGCTCCTGCAGCGCTTCGGCGTATGAACCCTCCTCCATGAAATGCGAGCCACGGTTGGTGCGGATGCGCACGACTTGCAGGACGTCGGCGGCCTCTTCGGCCGCGCGCAATGCGAGGAGGTAGTGCGCGTCGTTGCCGCGCCGGTCGCCGTCGAGTGCGGCGAGCATGGCCATGACGGTGTGTGCTGCTGCGAGCGCGCGACGGTCGCCACACGCGGTCGCCGCCGCCAGGGCCTTGCTCGCGAGCTCGCGGCACGGTTCCACATCGCCGCGGATCCAGTGCGCAGTCGACATCCATGCCAGCAGCAGCGCCATCTCCACCGGATCGGCGCCGCCGTCGCCAACTCCGCGCTCGTAGACGGCGAGCGCAGCCTCGTGCTCGCCGCGAAGGTAGTGGATCAACCCGATCCGCCATGCGAGTGCCGCGGGCAGTTCCCGGCGTCCCGCTGCTGCACGCTCAAAGCTCTGCATGGCAGCGCTCCAGTCGCCCTGGATCTGCAGCGCCTCACCTTCGAGCTGCGCGATCCCTGCGGTTCGCCGCTCCGCGGGGATCGCGCGGCATGCACGGAGCACCGTTGCCACCTGGCCGGCCGCGAGCAATGTCGTGCCCTGTGCTTCGAGCAGGGTGGCGAGCTCATCCGTCGTGCCGGCGGACAGCAGCACCTGCATCGCGTCCGCCGTCGCACCGTGGGCGGCGAGCCACGCGGCTGCCGTCACGCGAAGCTGCCGTGCAACCGCATCCGCGACGGGAAGCGACTCGAGCGCGTACTCGCGGATGAGCGGTCGCAACGCCAGCGAACCGTCCTGTTCCTTCTCGACGAAAAGCCCTTGCCGTGTCAGCTCGAACAGCGCGGCTCGCGATCCTTCGAGCCCGATCGCCTCGCAAAGGTCAGGCGTGAAGCGCTCGAAGATCGCCAGCCTGCTCACCAGCTCCCGAACTGCATCGGGCTGGCGCGCGAACACCTCTTCCGCGAGGTACGAGTAGAGCGGCGCATCCGGTTTGTCGAGACCCGCGAAGACCGTGCGCCACTCGTCGTGTGGTGACGACTTCAACGCTTCGATCGCGAGCGTTACGGCAGCCGGCCACCCTCCGGCGATTCGATGGATCGCGGGCGCGATGTCACCATCCTCGCGACCGAGCCGGCGCGACACCAGCGCGCCCACCTCCTCAACGCTGAATGCGAGTTGCGCACCATCGATTTCGAGGAGCTGGCCCTGTCCGCGCAGCCGCTCGATCTGAAATGGTGGCTGCCGGCGTCCGGCGATCACAACATGGAGCCGCGGGGGCGCATGCCGGCAGAGCGCTTCGACCAGCCGTGCGGATGGGCTCGATGACGCGAGCTCATGCGCATCATCGATCACGAGCATGAGATCCGTCGACAGCTGCTCATGGAGCATCTCCGCGAGTTGCGCCGCGAGCGCGTCGGCGCGGAGGAACTGTTCGAGCTCGGGACCACCGGCGCCCTCGGCGAGCCAGCTCATGTCACTCGGGATGTCCGGCACGCGAAGGCGGAGCGCGTCGCTGAGCTGCCGGCCGAGGGTGGGAAGGTCGAGGTCGTGGTGATCGGCGGTGTACCAGGCGCAGGGTGCCTGCTCCCACCACGACGCCAGCATCGTGGACTTACCGAATCCGGCCTCTGCCACAACGACGGTGAGGCGGCGATTGCGTGCGGTCGCCAGCAGCTGGTCCAGCGCCGGGCGCTCGATGACGCCCTCGGTTGGGCTCCGAGGGAGGATCTTCGCGATCGGCGTGACGTCCACGATTGCGCAAGTGTGACGCCGCCGCGGGCTACGCCTGGGCTGAGGCCGGCCGTCGAGAGAAGAGCTGGAAGATGCCGCCGAGGTGCAGACGCTTGTTGATCATCGCGTAGGCCGAGAACCCGAGGATCACGGAGAGGCCCGTCATGAGGCCGCGCTGGATGATCGCCGCAGCACCAGCGCTGCCCGCGTCGACGCCGAGGAAGATGAGCAGCGCCGCGACGCTCGCCTCATTCGCGCCCGACCCCACCGGGGATGAGGCTGATTGCGCCACCGATCGTGGCGAGCGCGAGGACGAACGCCGCCTGCCACCAGCCGATCTTTCCCGGCTCCAGACCCTGCATCACCAGCCAGAACGTGGTCACAGCGACCACCACGCGCGCCGCGTCCAGAACCGAGAGGGCCAGCGCGTCGCGCCGGTGCAGGAGTGTCGATGTCTCCTGCTGCAGCTCGTCGATGGCAGGCAGCAGCTTGTTGAGAAACGGGATATGCGCCACCAGGTTGTGGAACTTGTTGAAGACCGGTGACACCGTGAGCACCACGACGATCATCGCCATCCCCACCGCCACGGGAACCACAGCAGCGAGCCCGTACCCGAGCGCGAGGATCGCCGGCAGCGCCGAGAGGATGAGCCAGAGCATGTACGAGAGCTCCTGCACCGTGACCGTGGCGGCGACGGTGCCGAAGTCGGTGCCGTCCGCAGTGCTCGCAAAGGCGGCGCGGGTGAGGTCGCCGAGCGGCACGATCGCGGTGATGGCCTGCCCGGCGAGGTTGATCAGGATCGTGTCACGGAGCGTCAGCTTGGTGCCCACGTCGGCCAGCAGGTAATGCCATCGGATGCCCTGCAGGATGTAGACAAAGATCGAGAGCGCGATGATCGGCGCGATCAGCGCCAGCTGGAAATGCGCCAGCGCGTGCCCCACCTTGCTGGGATTGAGAAAGATCACGACGGCCGCGATGCCTGCAAGGCCGATCACGACGGTCAGTGTTCTTCGGATCGGGACTGGCAACTTCCGGCGCGCCGTTTTCGGCGCCTGTCGCCGCCGTTCAGTGACTGTCAGACGACGGCACCATCGCTTTCGTCGTCGGGTTCCTCGGGATCATTGATGCTCGCTTCAGCGCGCGCCAGTTCCGCAAGGACCTGCTCCTCGACACCGGTCGCGCCGAGCAGGTAGCTGTCGTCAGAAGGGGGCGGCAACTCCTCGTCCGTGGAATCGGACGGGGTTGCCGCTGGGTCGGGTTCGTCCGCCATACGCATGCACTGTATACGGCGAAACGAGGTTCCGGTCATCGCCGCCGAAGCGACGATGACCGGGATGCCTCACGCAGCGACGATCAGGCCGCGCGGACCTGGCGGGCGCGCGGGCCCTTGTCGCTCCGCTCGATCTCGAAGCTCACGCGCTCATCGCCCGCGAGGTTTTCGAAGGTCAGTGAACTGTCAAGTCCACTGCGATGGAAGAAATATTCCTGTCCATCCTCGGCGGTGATGAAACCGAAGCCGCGTTCGGCCACGATTTTCTTTACGGTACCAGTCACTCTGGTCTCTCCAATTCCTTCTCGTTTATGTAGAACAGACGCAGCGCGTCCGTTCGAGAAGGAACAACGACCACGAGCGATACCCCCTCGAGAATCGAGGTGATGCGATCACCATACCCTAACGGTACGGTCCTAAACGTCCCTCGCCCTGCACCCCAGCGCTCGGACGACCTTGCGGTGAGATCGGACGTCACCCCACAATCACCTCGTGGAGGCAGCGCGATGAGCTTTGTGAGCCGGGCATTCAAGGGCCGGCCGCGCGATCAGGCTCGAGACGCGCGGATGCCGCCGGGTCAGTACCTGGTACGCGACTTCCCCGTGCTCTCGGCCGGCCCGACGCCGCATACGCCGCTCACGGACTGGTCCTTCTCGATCGATGGCGAGGTCGACGAGGTCAAGCACTGGAGCTGGGAGGAGCTCCGCGCGCTGCCCACCGAGACGGTGACCCGTGACATCCACTGCGTGACCAAGTGGTCGAAGTTCGACACCACGTGGGAAGGGGTGTCGGTCGACACGCTGCTCGAGGGCGTTGAGACGGCTGCGGATTACGTGATGGCCTACTGCGACGGCGGATACACCACCAACCTCCCGCTCGATGACCTCACCGGAGGCAAGGCGTGGATCGCGTTCGCGTTCGATGGGCAGCCGCTCGAGAGCGAGCACGGTGGCCCTGCCCGGCTGCTCGTTCCGCATCTGTACTTCTGGAAGAGCGCCAAGTGGGTCCGCGGCCTGCGACTGATGAATGAGGATGCGCCGGGCTTCTGGGAGACCTACGGCTATCACATGTATGGCGATCCTTGGCAGGAACAGCGCTACAGCGGCGACTGACCTGGCACATCGCCGAGGTCGTCGCCGTCGTCGACGAGACCCCGCGCGTGCGGAGCCTGTTGCTCGATGTCCCGGACTGGCCGGGCCACCGCGCAGGCCAGCATGTCGATGTCCGCCTGACCGCGGATGACGGCTATCAGACGCAGCGCAGCTACTCGATCTCGTCGGCGCCGGCAGCCGATTCGCGCATCGCGCTGACCGTTGAGCGCCTCGACGATGGCGAGGTCTCGTCGTATCTCGCCGGCGAGCTGCGCGCAGGCGACAAGCTGGAATTGCGCGGTCCCATCGGCGGGTACTTCGTGTGGGAGCCGGCGCTCGGCGGTCCCCTCCTGCTCGTTGCGGGAGGATCCGGCATCTGTCCGTTGATGGCGATGCTTCGTCTGCGCCACGCGGCCGGCAGCACCGTTCCGACGCGTCTGCTCTATTCGTCGCGATCCCAGGAAGAGGTCATCTTCCGCGACGAGCTCGAAGCCCTCGTCACGACGGATACCGGCCTCGAGGTGATCCACACGCTCACGCGCAGCCAGCCTCCGGGATGGACGGGACTGCGGCGGAGGATCGACAGCGCGATGCTCACCGACGTTGCATGGCCTGCTGCGGAGCTGCCGCTGACGTTCGTCTGCGGTCCGACGCCGCTCGTCGAGTCGGTGGCGGAATCGCTTGTGCAGCTCGGTCATGACCCCTTGCGCATCAAGACGGAACGATTCGGCCCAACTGGAGGGTGACGTGCAGACCAATGACGCAGCACTGAGGCTGGACGGCAACGCGGCGGCGGGAATGCTCGGCGAGATCTTTGTTCCCGACCTCACCGACGCACGTGGCGCGTGCAGCGGGTGTGGAGCGGTCGGCCACCTGGGTGCCCAGCATCTGTACATGGCGCCGCGTGCACCGGGCGCAGTGCTGCGGTGCGCCACCTGCGACAGCGTCCTGATGGTGATCGTGCACACGGATGGACGTTTCCGCGTTGCGCTGCAGGGACTCGTCTGGCTCGAGCTCCAGGACCCGCCGGCGACTGCCTAGTCCGGCAGCGCTGCCGAGATCAGGTGTGACGTCCGTGGCGCCGGGTCGGAGAGAACGCGCGCCGTGTCGAGAAACTCCTCGTCGGTGCCGGTGAGCCTGTCCGTGTGCTGGCGCAGGTGCTCGTCCCACGTGGCAACGACAAACAGCTCCACGAAGTCGTGTGGCAGTTCCCCGTCGCGGAACAGTCCCCACTGCGTCGCACCGGTGCGAAGCCGGGAGAGACGGACCCGCTCCATGGCCGCGAGGAACGCGCCCTCGCGTTCCGGCGCGATGGTGTACGTGATCCTGACGACGACCGGACCCTGCGACGGCACGGCGTCGAAAGCAAGCTCGGGCACGGCACGCGGGACGGTCCCTCGATCCATGCCGGCGGTGTCGATGAGCGGCCAGAACCGGATGGTGAACGCGCCTCCGGCCATCAGCGCCGCTGCGATGAGAAAGGCGAGCAGCACCCCCTGTGGCGCCGCGACAAAACCCCAGACCACGGCGCCCGCTGCCTGGCAGCCGAAGAGCACCGTGAGATAGACAGAAATCCCACGAGCGCGCACCCATTGCGGCAGGAAGAGTTGCAACGCGGCGTTCATCGTGGAGAGCACGGCAATCCAGGCGAACCCCACTGGGAGCAATAGCCACCAGCGCAACGACGACACTGGGGACGAGGACGACCACGACCATCACCGCTGCGAAGACAAGGCTCGCGGCCACCAGCAGGCCGTTCGCCGACAGCTTTGCGCGGACCTGGGGCAGGAGGAACG
This sequence comes from Candidatus Dormiibacterota bacterium, assembly GCA_963833055.1. GTDB lineage: Bacteria > Chloroflexota > Dormibacteria > Aeolococcales > Aeolococcaceae > Palsa-851. The sequence continues at coordinate 656,748 of CAWHWM010000020.1, forward strand.
AGCCCGCCACGGCGCCGATTCCGAGCGCTCCGAGGAGCAATCCGTAGCCGCTGGCGCCCAATTTCAGACGCTGCGTCGCCACCAACGGGAGCAGTGCCCACAACGCGCTGGCCGGAACCAGGAAAAGCCCCGAGCGCACGAGCATTCTCCGCATCACCGGCGAATACCGCACGTAACGGCCGCCGGCCCGAAGCGCCGAGACGAAGCGCTCCGGCAGTTGCGTGGTCGCCTCGGCCTTGGGATGCCATGCGAACACCACAACGCCGTAGGCGAGGGAGGTTGCCGCGTTGATCGAGAACACCGCGCCGACGCCGATGCGGGCGATGAGCACGCCTGCGATCGCCGGCCCGATCGCTCGAGCGAGGTTGACGCTGATCGAACCAAGCGTCGAGGCGGCCGGTATCTCCTTCCGCGGAACGAGGTCGGGGATGAGTGACTGATATGCCGGCGTCGAGACCACCGACCCCGAACCGAGGACGAACGTGAATGTCAGCAGCAGCGCCGGCGGCATCTGACCGGCGTACGTCAGCACGGCAAGGACGATCCCCGTTCCTGCGAGGAAGGCGTTCACGCCGATGAGCAGCCTGCGGCGGTCGAACATGTCCGCGAGCACGCCACCCACCACACCGAAGATGACGTCGGGGAGCATGTCCGCCGTCTGCACGAGCGCGACCAGCACCGAGGCGTGCGGCTGGTCGATCAGGAGCCACTGGGCGCCGACCGTCTGCATCCACAGACCGACGTTGCTGACGAGGACCGCGATCCATATCGCGCGGAACACGCCGATGCGCAGCGGTGCCCACGTCGACACACGGACCTCGGTGTCGGCGGTCGTGGCAGCAGCGCTCACAGAGCCGACACAGTAGCCCTCGGCGGCGGCGGCGACAACCGCGGACGTCGCGCCCCGGGGGACATGAGCATCATCATTGCGTGATGGCCGATGTGTCCGGGGAGTGGCCGTCGCTTCCGTACGCGGAATGGCGCGATACGCGCGACACGCTGCACATGTACACGCAGGTGATCGGCAAGCTGCGCCTTGCGCTCAGCCCCTTCGAGCCGGGCTGGGCGAACGTGCCGCTCTACGTCAGCTCGCGGGGGCTGGCGTCATCGCCCGTGCCGGTTGGGCTGCGGACGTTCGACGCGGAACTCGATCTGCACGACCACGTGCTGGTGCTTCGCAGCAGCGACGGCCAGATCGAGCGCAGGCCTCTGGGTGGCGCGGTCGCGGATTTCTATCGCGATGTCATGGACGCGCTCCGCCACATGGGGATCGACGTCAGCATCTCCGTGACCCCGTCCGAGGTGCCCGACCCCATCCCGTTTCCCGACGACCGGACGCACGCGACGTACGACCGCGCGCAGGCGGAGCGCTTTCACACGGTGCTGACGATGATCGACATCGTCATGAAGGAGCATCGCGCGCAGTTCCGTGGGCGCACCACGCCTGTGCACTTCTTCTGGGGATCCTTCGACCTCGCCGTGACGCGGTATTCCGGCCGCCAGGCGGATCCCGTGGCCGGGACCAACGTGATAGCGCACTTCAGCTCCGACGCCGAGCAGATCTGCGCCGGATGGTGGCCCGGCGACCACCGCCTGGCGGATCCGGCCTTCTTCTCGTATGCGTACCCCGCGCCGTCAGGGATCGAGTCCGTTCCCCTCAAACCGTACTCGGCCGCGTGGAGCCCGGATGCGGGTGAGTTCCTGTTCCGCTACGACGACGCGCTGTCATCCCCCGATCCTCGCCATGCCATCCGCGACTTCCTCGCCACCACGTATGACGGTGCCGCGAATCTGCTTGGATGGGACCGCGATTTGACCACGTTTCCAGAGCCCGGCTCCCCGACGACCGACCACGCCTCCAGGAGATCCACATGAGCGACACCTGCCAGCATCTCGATCAGATCCATGACGTCACGCCCTCGGGAACGGGATGCGTCGAGTGCCTGGCCGCAGGCCGTCACGATTGGGTGCATCTGCGCGTCTGCCAGGAATGCGGACACGTCGGGTGCTGCGATTCGTCCCCAGGCAAGCACGCGACGGCGCACTTCAAGTCCAGCGGCCATCCCATCATCCGCTCCTACGAGCCGGGCGAGGACTGGTACTACTGCTACGTCGACGACCTCGTGTTCGAGCTCGAGGGCGCTCCGCCGGCACCGTCACACCCGTAGCAGGCGTGCGGCCGGTCCTCAGCGCTTCCGGTAGACGGACACGTGTGAGCTGCTGAGCTTGGTGAACGGCTCACGCTGCCAGCCGGCCCAGCGCTCCGTCAGTTGCATGCCCGCGAGCCGCGCCATCAGGTCGAGCTCCGACGGCCACGCGTAGCGTCCTTCGACCGGGTAGGAGCTGACCAGGCCATCGGCGATCACGAAGTGGTTCGACGTCAGCGCTTGCGTCACCACGTCATAGGTGTCGAACGACATCGTCCGCGCATCGACGTGGTACACGTGCACGTCCTGACCCGGCGAGAGCCGCTGCAGCTCGGGCACACCGAGCTCGACGACGAAGTGACCGCCGCTCGCAAGATGCGCGGCAGCGTTCTGGAAGCAGGCGACCTGCTCGTCCTGCGTCTTCAGGTTGAAGATCGTGTTGAAGATCAGGTAGACGAGCGCGAATTGGCCATCAACACGCTTGGTTGAGAAGTCGCCGATCACGACGTCGATCGCATCGCTGCCCGGCTTGGCGCGCAGCCTGGAGACCATGGCGGATGAGGCGTCGAGACCGGAGACACGCACACCGCGAGCCGAGAGTGGCAACGCGATCCGGCCGGTGCCGATGCCCATCTCCAGCGCCGCGCCGGTGCCGGCGAGCTGCGCCAGCGTGTCAACGATCGGCGTGACGACCTCCGGGGCGAACATCTCCGATTCAAGGTCGTCGTACACGGCTGCCTCACGCTCTCCGAAGAAGCGTGCGCCGTAGTGCTCGGTCATGTCCGTACTTTCGCGCAACGGTGGTGGACGGCGTCAGACGGCGATATACGTGGCGCCAACCGTCTTCGCCAGTGTCCGGTGTGCCGGCCCGGCGCCGACAACGATCGAGCGAGACATGTCGATGCGCTGCGTTCGCGCGAATGACTGGATGAGTCCCGGAAGCGGCGGGCGGCACCAGCATGCCGGCGGCCCCGCTCCGTGCGGGCACACGGCAGTGACCACGGGGGCGTCAAGCACATCGGAGAGGAGCGCCGCGTCAGCGTCCAGGTCGCCGGCATGCGCGCCCGGCTGCCAGTGGAACAGCAGGCAGGGCATTCCCGGGGTGATCCCCGTAAGGGCATGCTCCCAGCCGGGGACAGCCAATGCCGCGGCGGCGACGAACAGGCCGCCCGTCGCATCGGCAATTCGCGGCTCAGACACGCGGACGAATGGGACCTGCTCCACCGTGCTGAACCCTTCGTCTTCGGACGGCGGTTCGAGCTCCCGGTATGCGCGCATCTGGTTGGCCGGCATGAGGAGTCCCGGCTCGGCGCGCGCCAGCGCACGGAGCAACTCGGCGTCGGGAAGCGATCCGAAACGATCGAGCAGGCGCTCGACGAGGTTGACCTGCGCCTGGGCAAGCGGCGTGTCGATCCAGACGCACCGCACCGGCAGATGATGCCGCGCGGCCACCTCGATCACGTGACTGCGCGTTGCGCGAGTCAGGTAGGTGTTGTCGAGCACGATCCGGCGGTTTCCTGTGGCGAGCGCCTCGTCGAGTGCGGTGTTGAGGTCGAGCAGTGAGCCGCCGCGCTCGTCGCGATTGAGGCGGAGGTAGCCGCGTTCCGCGTAGTACTGTGCATGCCTCGTCTTGCCACTTCCCGGAATGCCCATGACCATCACGACCTCGGACTCGCCGTCCGTCGACCGGGTTGGCGGCGGCGTCCGGCCTGGCCACCCGAACGCCGCGGCGAGCGCCGAGGTGTCGCTCGGTGCGAGAACGACTGTCGCGGCGCGTGCAGCCGAGCGAGCAGTTTCCGGGTCGACGGGCTCCGGGGATCGCCACCACCACTGGGGAGACTCCGAGCACCCACGCGAGTGCGACTTCCTCGGGAGTGGCGCGTCGATCCTGTGCCACCGAGACGAGCGCTTCACGACGTGCGAGGGTTCGCGCTCGGCGCGGGCCGCCCAACGGTGAGTGCGCGATCAGCGCGATCCCGCGCTGTTCGCAGAGGTCGATGAGCCCACCCCGCACCGCAGTGTCGTCCAGGACGCTCAATCCGACCTGGACGGCGGCAACCTCGACAACGTCGAGCGCCTCCTCGAGCTGGGGCCGGTTCACATTCGCAACGCCGACGTTGCGGACCAGCCCGTCGCGCGCCAGCGCCGCGAGCGCTCGAATCGAGGTGTTCCACGGTGTTCGAGGGTCAGGGGCGTGGAGGAGATACAGATCGATGGGCAGCCCATCGAGCGCCGTGAGGCTCGCCTCGCAATCGGCGCGAATCGTCCTGGCGCGACCATCCGGAATCCACTGATCGCCCGCGCGCATCATGCCGCCCTTGGTCACGATGCGTGCGCTCCCGGAAGCACCGCACGCTCGCAGCGCGTTCGCGACGAGGCGCTCGTTCCCTCCGGGAGTCGAAGGATCGGGGCCGTACGCGTGCGCGGTGTCGAAGATCACGATGCCGGCCGCGACCGCGGCTGCGATCGTTGCCGCAGCGATCTCCTCATCGCGATCATCACCGGCCGGGAGACGCATGCAGCCGAGGCCGACGCGAAGGTCGGCGGCGCGGAGCCATGCAGGGTCGTTCAGGTTCCAGAGCGTACGGCACACGACGCGTCCCGCCCATCGCCATCGGCGTCAGCAACATCCCCAAAAATGTGTCCCGGCTCTGCTAGGGTGCGGGGCACTCAAGCAGGCTGCACGAGGCGTAAGAAGGGAGAAGCTGTGACGCATCGCCACCGCATTCGATCGTTGACAGCGCTGTTGGGCTCCGCTGCCGTCGCGGTGCTGGCCGGTACCTTGCCGGCAGCGGCGCATCCCGCACCGAGGGCGACGCCATTGGCCTCGCAGGCCGGCCGTGTTATCACACTGGTCACGGGTCAGCGAATTGCGGAGAGCACCGGTCCGGATGGCCGGCCCGTCTTCAGCGAGGTGAATTCGGCCGCGTCGCCGCTGCTCACCTACGAGACCGATTCGACGTGGTACGCGGTTCCAGCGGTGGTGCTGCACAGCGTCGGCGGCCAGCTGGCTCCCGGGCTCTTCGAGACCGACGCGCTCGGTGATGCCGAGGCCGGGACATCAGGTGCAGTACCGGTGCAGGTGCAGTGGCACGGTGCCGCAGCTCCGGCGATGCCATGGCTGCTGCAACAGTCCCCGGTTGCGGCCGGCGTCACCGACGGCATCGTCACGAGCGCGTCCGGAGCGGTGCTGCAATCTGCGCTCGAGGCCGGCCCGATCCCAGGCGTCGATCTGATCAGCCTTCGTGGCGCCGTGACGCAGCCCCGTCGAGCAGGCCCCGGGTTCAGTCTCTACACGCTGACGGTCAACGGCATCGATCCGAAGGGAAGGCCGGACACCGGTGACGCCGCGATCATCCTCAACACCGACAATGCCAACAACAGCGCCGGTGTGGGCTTCGAGCAGTGGAACCACGGCGTGTTCAAGGTGAGCGTTCCCAACGGCCACTACGCAATCCTCGGTGACTTCGTGCATTTCTCGAAGAGCGGGAACGTCAACGGGGGCGGGGGGCCGTCGGGCGGCAACGAGCACATGGCGATCATCAACATCACCGTGCACGGGAACACCACCGTGACCGTCGATGCACGCACGGCGACAGCACGAGTCTCCGTCACGACGCCCCTTCCCGTTGCAGACGGATCTGGCACAGCCACTTGGCAGCGCGACAGCAGCGGGTCAACCGGCGGGGAGTCCTTCGCCACCATCTGGCCCATCGGCGCAGGGTCGTCCGCATTCAACGTCTTCGTCAGCCCGACACCCGCACCAACGATTGGCACCCAGGCGTGGCTGGTCAACTACCACCTCGATTCGCCATCCACGGCTGCCCACGCCTATTCCTACGATCTCTCCTTCGGGAATCTCGGGGCCATCTCGTCGAAGCAGCGCGAGAAGGTGACGGCGGCGCATCTCGCGACCATCGCGACGACCTACTACAGCGACGTGCCCGATGAACCGGCGATGGAGATCCGCCAGTCGTTCTTCCCCTGGCAGTTCGCCGCCTTCGGAGAGTTCGACACCTTCAATGCTCCGCTCGAACGCACCGAATACGTCCTTGCGGGCTCCGACCTTGTGTGGATCCAGCAGGTCGTGGCCGACGCGAACGATTTCCTGGGTGACACGGAGGACTCGTACCGCGTGTTCACGCCGGGGGAGGTGTCAAGCGCGGACTGGAATCGCGGCCCCATCGGTCCAGGTGTCGCCGTGGACACCGGTCCAATCGATGAGCCCCAGTTCTGTCCGGCATGCACGGAGTCCGGAGCGCTCGAGTTCCAGATCTTCCCGTTCGGCGACAACCCGCCTGGACACTATGGACTCCCGAATCCTCTACTTCCGGGTGTCACCGAGACTGACGCGTATACACTCGAGAGCGACGGGACGGTGATCAGCTCCGGTCAGGATCCGCTGGGTATCAGCGTCCCGGTCACGTCCACGAGTGCGCACTACCAGCTGCAGTACAGCGTGGCAATGAGCGCAGCGTGGCGAACGCTGTCAACGCAGGAGACGACAACGTGGAGCTTCTCGAGTCCATCGGGCACAAGCGCGCCGCTGCCGTCGGGATGGCTCTGCTTCAGTGGGACCAGCACGGGCTGCAGTGTCATCGCGCTGATGCTGCCCGACTATCAACTGCCGGAGAACGACCTGGGTCAGGTGGCATCCGGACCGGTGACGTTCCAGCTGGGGATCTCCCACATCCTCGGTGTCTCGATTGCCGTGACGTCTGCTCAGGTGTCGGTGTCATTCAACGGCGGCACGACCTGGGTTGCGGCACACGTTGCGCCGAACGGCTCCAACAACTTCGCGGTGACCTACAAGAACCCGAGCCACACCGGTACCGCCGCGATCCGCATCCATGTGACCGACGCCGACGGTGGCGTGCTCGATCAGACGATCCTCAACGCGTACGCGTTCCCATGAGGACGCTGCACCACGTGAAGGGAACACCACGATGAAGACTCCGTGGATCGCAGTCGGATCATTGCTGGTCGCATCGCTCGCAGGCGGCGCCTCCGTTCAGGCCGTGACCGTTGTCGCGGCGCCGACTCTCACGCACGTGTGCGCCGCTGCTGCGCTGGGTGATGCGCAGTGCCTCGCCGACGTCGTGACCAATCAGCCGATCGCGCGGTCGGGCGGCGCGATCACCGGCTACGACGCCGCGCAGCTCGATGCGGCGTACAACCTTCCGATCAACCAGGGCGCCGGGCAGACCATCGCCGTGGTGGACGCCTACGACGACCCGACCGCGGCCGCTGATCTCGCGGTGTACCGGAAGGCGAACGGGCTCGCGCCGTGCACCACGTCGAACGGTTGCTTCCGCAAGCTCAACGAGACGGGCAAGGCCGGACACTATCCGACGGCCGATCCGGGCTGGAGCATTGAGATCTCGCTGGATCTGGATATGGTTTCCGCCGCCTGCCCACGCTGTCACATCGTCCTCGTCGAAGCCTCCACGGAATCCATCCTCGATCTTGGGAAATCGGAAGACACAGCGGCTGCGCAAGGCGTGGATGCGATCTCCAACAGCTACGGGATCACGGAGTTCAACGGCATGCAGCAGTACGAGCAGTACTACCGGCATCCCGGAACGACAATCGTCGCTGCGAGCGGCGATTTCGGATTCGGCCCTGCGAACTTCCCCGCTGTGATGTCCAGCGTCATCGCTGTTGGTGGCACGACACTTTCGACGGCGACCAACGGTCGCGGCTGGTCCGAGGTTGCATGGTACGCCGCGTCGAGCGGCTGCTCGGCATACATCCCCAAGCCGTCCTGGCAGCACGACGATCACTGCTTCATGCGCATGGTCGCCGACGTGTCGGCCGACGCCGATCCGAATCCAGGCCTCGCCGTGTACGACACCAGCATTCCCCCGGGATTCGAAGGGCTCAACCCCGGATGGATCGCGGTGGGAGGCACGAGCGCTTCCTCGCCGTTCATCGCGGGCGTTGTCGGGCTGGCGGGCAACGGGAAGACGATGTCATCCGCGTTCCCGTACCACCACGTCGCTGACTTCTTCGACGTCGTCGGCGGTTCCAACGGCTACTGCGGCAGCGGCCACAACTACCTCTGCAACGGCGTCAAGGGATACGACGGACCGACGGGCCTCGGAACCCCGGACGGAGCGGGAGGGCTCTAGCCGGCTGCGCGTCGCGTGGCGTCGTGTAGATTCTCAGGACGTGCCGTACCACGTTTCCGAGGACGATTTCGAGCGGATCGCCGCGGATGCAATCGAGAGCATCCCGGCAGAGTTGCGTGCGCGCATGGATGCCGACAACCTCATGATCACGATCCAGCCGGACGCGACCATGGACGACCGCGGCCGGGGGATCGACATGCAAGTCCTCGGATACTTTCAGGGAAGCACCGAGTTGACGTTCAGCCCGAGTGGGTACCCGAAGCGGATCGTGCTGCTGCAGCATCACATCGAGCGGTGGTGCACCACGCGCGAGGAGCTGGTCGACCAGGTGAACGACACGGTGTTGCACGAGGTTGCGCATTACTTCGGCATGAACCACGACGACATCGACAAGACGCGGCTCCATCACTGAGCGCGGAGGAGAAGCCACCATGAGCGACAAGTCCATATCCCCAACGGCGACGGACAATACCGGCCTGATGATGAAGATCAGCTCGTCGTCGGTGGCTGAGACGGTGGAACGGCTCGTGACCCTCGTGGAATCCAAAGGCATGAAGGTGTTCGCCGTGGTCGATCACAGCGGTGAGGCTGCTCAGGTGGGAATGACGTTGCGCGAGACCAGGGTTGTGATCTTCGGCTCACCACACGCGGGAACGCCGGTCATGCAAGCAGTTCCGCTTGCAGCGCTCGACCTCCCGCTCCGGGTACTGATCTGGGATGACGGCGGACGTACGACGGTCACCTACACGGCTCCCGCGACGCTTGCCGCCCGTTACGGCATCCCGCCGGAACTCGCGGCGAACCTCGCCGGCATCGACGCTCTGACCGATGCCCTCGTCAAGGGGTAGCTGTCGGGCAGCTGTCGCGGTGGTACAGTCGTGGCACTGCGATGGGGCTCGCCGCAGGATCGCGGGATTCTGGAAGCGCTCCGGTTGAGCTAATGGCCCCTAATCACCATGAACATGGAGGTTAGGGCGATGCCGTCTCGACAGGGTGTGATCGAGCGTTCCGCGTGAAGGCGTTCCCCAGCACTGGAACCTCGCTCGAGGACGGACTTCGCACGCTCGCGTCGCTGGATCTGCTGCCGGAGTCGCAGCGGCGGCTTGCGGCAGAGGCTGCGACCAAGCTGTCGGGCAGCGGTCTCTACGCTGCCGTCATCGGCGAGTTCAAGCGGGGGAAGACAACGCTCATCAATACGCTGCTCGGTGCGGAGGTGCTGCCGACGGGCGTGCTCCCGGTCACCGCGATCCCTTCGCTCGTGCGCTTCGGCACGCAGCCCCGGGCAACGATCTCGTTCCTGCATGGGTCGGTGGTGGAAGTGACCGCCGATGAGCTGCCGGCATACCTGACGGAGCAGGGAAACCCGGCGAACACCAAGGGGGTTCGCGAAGCGAGCATCGAGTACCCGGCTGCCGTGCTCGACAATGGACTCGTGCTCGTCGACACGCCTGGAACTGGCAGCGTGCATCTGCACAACACGCAGGCCACGACAGCCTTTCTTCCTCGCGTGGATGTCGCACTTGTCGTCCTCACGGTGGACGCACCGTTCTCTGACGCAGAGGCTCGCCTCCTCGAGGACACGGCGCGGACGGCGGCGCGTATCGCGGTGTGTCTCAACAAGATCGACAGGCTCACACCCGATGAGACGCGCGAGGCGCTTGCGTTCGTGCGGACCCGAGTCGCCGTGCTGTTCGCTGCATCGGATGTGCCTGTGTTCGCGCTCTCAGCGAGGAGTCGTGACGACGCCGGCATGGAGGCGTTGTTCCGCTGGTTGCACGAGGACATCGCCGGCGAGCAGGCGAGCCTCGCGAAGGAGCGTGGCACCCAGGTTGCGACCACGGTGCTCCAGGTCGCTGATGCGTTGCTGCAGCTCCAGGCGGCTGCTGCGGCCAAGCCCGCGCAGGAGGCGCTCGCAGCTCGCGCAGCGTTCGCCACAGCGCAGGCCGCGCTTGCTGCCGCTGTGGATGACGAGGCAACCTTGTTGCTGGCGGCATGCCGGCGGGTGACAGACACGGTGATCGATCCGCGGGCGGACGAGATGCGTGCGGCACTGCCGTCGCGGCTCCTTGCAGGAGACGACGACGCGTGGGAGGCTTGCATCGCGGCTGCGGTTGCGACGTGGCAGCACGAGGTTGGCCGGGAGTTGATCGCTGCCATGCGTGGTCCGGTCGACCGCCATGCGGAGCGCACCCGCGAGCTGGCGGAGGACTTTCATCGCGCGGACCGGTGAGGCTTTCGGCGTCGCACTTCCCGCGGCGTTCGACATCGGTGGTCGTGTTGATCTCGAAAGCGTCCGGCTGACCCTGAGTGATGATCCGGGCGCGCTGGCCATGGGTGTGCGTCAGGTCCGGGCGCGCGTGCCCGGCGCGGCCGGGCGTCGATGGCGTGAGCGGGCGCGTCAGCAACGTGCGATGGAGGACGCCGATCGCCTTGCGGGGCGCCTGCGCTATGCCACCGTCCAGAGCGTCGAACGCACGGCGCGTGTGTGGATCCAGGGTACTGAGCAATCCACCCGCGAGCTGCGTGAGGCACTGGCCGGCGCCGTTGACCGTGCCGAGCGTGCAGCCGAGCACGGTGGCGCGATCTCCGCGGACTTGAGCGAAGTTGAGGTGAAGCTGGAGGCGGTGCGTCGCTCGCTCCTCGCGCCCGCACCCGCGCAGGAGCCCGATCTTCGTCAAACCTGCGGTGTCGAAGACGTTCCGGCTTTGTTCGCAGGCAGCGATTCGCCGGATCCCCATCGACCGGTGAACTAGGGTGGACAGGTCGACGGCAGGCTGAGTCCGACCGCGACCGTCATGAGGCAGGAAGTGAGACGAGGCCACGACCGTCAGCGCCCGTCTTCACGGGATATTCCGTTCTGGGCCAGCAGCGTGGCCGCGGCGCTCCTCACGTTGGGGGTGGTCTTCGCTCTGGTGGCGCTGCATTCGTGGTCATCCCAGCGGCAGATCGCATCGCAGTCGGTCAACTCCTTGCGCACGCTGATAGCGATCGAGCAGGAAGGCGTCCTCAACTCGGCACGGGTGACTGCCGGTGCCCAGGCCAACGCAAACGGGGCCCTGGAACTCCTCCAGACGGCGACGTCCACATCAGCGTTGCCAACCATCGACACGATGACCAATCGCTACCAACAGGCGGTCTCGCAGGAGATCACCGCCATGATCCTGGATGAGGAGCATGTGGCGGCCACTGTCAATACGCAGAGCGGAGATCCAGCCTTCACCGCGCTCGACGCGGAACTCGCGTCGGTCAGCCGCGCCGAGGCATCGAGCGCGGCGAGCGGCGTCACCGCTGCGTTCGTCGCGTCGCTGGGCGTTGTGACCGGGTCGGGCATCCTGGTCCTGCTCTTTGCACTGTACGGACGCCGCCGGCGATCAGCCATTGCGGCGACGATCGCCATCGCCTCTGCCATGGCGCAGGAGAGTCGGATCACCGCAACGCGCGAGGAGACGTTTCGATTGCTGTTCGACGAGAACCCGCAAGCGATGATGGTCACCGCTCTCCCGGGAGCGGCACTTGTCGACGGAAACCTTCGCTTTCTCGCCGTCAACAGCGCGGCCCTCTCCATGTATGGATACAGCCGGACAGAGTTCCTCGAGCTGACGCTTGCGGGAATACGCCCGCCTGAGGATCGTGAACAACTGCGGACGAACCTGCACGCCATGCGGGGAGGACGCACGCATTTCGAGGGCATTCGTCACTCGACAAAGAGCGGGAGCGTCCTCGACGTCGAGGTGGACACTCGCGAAACGATCTTCGACGGAGTCGGCGCCATGATCGTCTGCGCCAGCGATGTCACCGCCCGTGTCAGGTTGCAGCGCGAGCTCGAGCATCAGGCGTTTCACGACGCGCTCACCGGCCTGCCGAATCGATCGCTGTTCGGGGATCGCCTCGAGCACGCGCACCAGCAACTCTCCCGGGGTGCCGGTTGCTATGCCGTCCTCATGCTGGACATCGACAACTTCAAGACCGTCAACGACGGCCTCGGTCACGCCGCGGGAGATGCGCTCCTCGTCGAGGTTGCGCACCGGTTGACGACCGGGATTCGGGCAGGAGACACAGCAGCGCGGCTGGGTGGGGACGAGTTCGCGGTCCTGCTCGAGGATCTGAGGGCACCGGCTGACGCGTCACGCGCGGCGGACGCCATTCGTGATGCATTTCGCGTGCCGTTCTCGGTTGCGAGCCGAGAGCTGACCGTCAGCGCGACCATTGGGGTGGCGACATCATTGGGCGGTACTGCACCCGCCGACGTTGTCCGCAATGCTGACGCCGCGCTGTATGTCGGCAAGTCAGCGGGCAAGGACCGTCATGAGGTGTTCTCCCAGGACATGCACGCAACCGCCATCGAGCGACTCACGCTCGAGCAGGATCTTCGAGCGGGCATCGGCAGAGGAGAGCTCATGCTCCTGTATCAGCCGAAGGTCGATGCCCACACCGGACGCATGACGGGGGTCGAGGCTCTGGTGCGCTGGAATCATCCGCAGCGCGGCCTCGTGGCTCCTGATCAGTTCATCCCGATTGCGGAGCAGAGCGGGCTCATCAACGAGATCGACACCTGGGTGCTCGGGGAGGCGTGTCACCAGGCGCAGGCGTGGGCGTCGTCATCCGTCGGCCCGGTGCCTGTTGCCGTGAACGTGTCGGGTCGAAGCCTCGTCAGCTGCGGACTCATCGAGCGCGTCCTCGATGCGCTCAAGCAGAGCTCGCTCAATCCCAGGTATCTGGAGCTCGAAATCACCGAGAGCGCGGCCGTTGCGGACCAGGCCAAAGCGCTCGCGTTGTTGCAGAGTATTCGCGATCTCGGCGTGCGAATCGCGATCGATGATTTCGGCACTGGATACTCGGTGCTCAGCCGGCTCCAGGGATTTCCAGTCGACACACTCAAGATCGATCTCTCCTTCGTCCGAGCGATCACCTCCGAGACCAGCACCGCGCCGATTGTCGACGCCATGATCGCGATGGGCCTCAGCCTTGGCTTGAAGATAGTCGCTGAAGGCGTTGAGACCGAGATCCAGCGTGCGTACCTGGTCAAACGACAGTGCTCCGAGCTCCAGGGTTATCTGATCAGCCGCCCGATCAAGCCCGAGGAGGTCATTGCGCGCTTCCGCGGATCCACGATGGTTGCAGCGGTCGCGTAGCGTGGCGAGGTCGCGGTCGTAGAGACACGCCGGCGCTAGCTGTCCGTCGTCGCCCGCCGCACGCGCCGCTTCTTGGCTGTGTACATGGCCGCGTCAGCGCGACCGATGACTGACGCAAGCGACTCGTCGTCTCGCGCGGTCGCCGCACCAAACGAGAGCTGCAGCGACGACACCTCGTTCACCTGAATCCGCCGGATGGCGGCGCGGACGCGCGCGAGGTAGCGCCCAGCGCCCGCAAGGTCGGTTTCCGGCATGAGGATCAGAAACTCATCGCCGCCGACACGCGCAATTCGGTCTGCGCCACGCGCCTGCCCACGGAGCAGATTGGCTGCCGCTCGAATCAGTTGATCGCCGGCCTCGTGGCCGTACCGGTCATTGACGGCCTTGAGATTGTCGAGATCAGCGCTGACGACGGTCACCGTCCGCGCATAGCGCACACGTCGCGCCTCCTCGGCGCGCACGTGCTCATCCCACGCGGCGCGATTCTCGAGACCGGTCAGCGGATCGATCCGCGCCTCGCGCGCGAATCGATCGCGGTCGGCGGCCAGATGCTCGCGTGAGATGGCTTGCACCAGGAGCGACTCCGCCACCTCCGCAAGCGAGAACCCGATGCGCTGGCAGAGGTTGGTGAAGCCGCGTGCGCGTGTCGCCGCGTGTGCCACCACGAGGACGCCGAACGGTTTCGGCCGGCCGATCGGCACGACGAACCGCGCCACGAGTCCCTGGTCGCGCCCGAGCGCATCGCCTGTGACCGCACCAAGTTCCAGATCGACGAACGCACCCAGCTCGGCACGCTGGAACAACGTCACGAGTGTTCCCCGGATTGCAGCCGGATCGAGATCTCCCTGCCAGTTGCGGGTCACGACCTCAGCAACGAGGTCGCCGTTGGTGTGGAGAAGGACCGCACCAACTTCGCATGCAAGCGGTTCGGCAGCTTTCCGTGCGATGTGCCGCGCCGTCTCGACCACGCTGTCCGGGCGATACTCGATCAGGTCGCGTATCGCATGCACGAGCTCGAGCTCGTCGGCGAGCAATTTCGCGGGCGATACCTGCTGCACCTCAGCGACGAGGTGCGCGGCAGCGGGGATCAGCGTCGCATCGGAGTCGGGCAATGGTTGATCGCTGCCGAAGACGACGAGGTGCTCGCCACCCACGGGAACCAGCGCGGCGTGCTTTGCCCAATATGGACCGATGATCCGGACGGGTTCGTCGTCGCTCTCGACTCGCGCCGGCCGGCTCGAGCTGTGGACGCGGGCTGCGACGGGTTCCTCGTCGAGCATCAGGTCAACGATGCCGCTCCATCCCTCACCGCGCCCGCTCCCGCCGATCAGGCTCAGGGCATGCGCCGAGACCTGAAACACGAGTGTGTCCATGGCCGAGCGAGGTGGCCCAAAGGATGCTTCTGCCATCGAATCGCTGTCTCCCTGAGCGGTGGCGCCCGCAGCGGGGCGAGTCTCACATATTTCGCCCGACCGCGACAGACGGGTTGACCCTGCGGCCTGGCCCTGGAGGTTGGGTCCGATGGGCTCCAAATGCAGAATGCACGCGATGGGTTCGATGCAGCGCCGGATGCACCTGACCGTATCCAGGACGCAGGCATGGCGAGCGACAGGGACACGTGCCCGTGGCCTCATCCGCTCGTTGGCGACATCGTATGTAGCGGTTGCCATCGTCCTCTTCGTGCAGCCGGGTCGGAGCGTCTCCGGAGCGCTCGAGGTGGCCGCGGTCTTCGGCGCAGTCACAGTGGCCGGCCTGCTGCTGCGGCCGCTGTTGGTGGGACTCGCGGTCTTCACCAACTCGTTCGGACTCCTGATCGCAGGGATCCTGTCCCAGGCGATCACGCTGACTGTCGCGACGGTGCTGGACGGCATCGTCGGCGTCAAAGGTCATCCGCCCGTGCTGCTCGCGCTCGGGCTCGCCGCCGTCGCAACCGGCTTCGCCGGCTGGGTCCTCGATATCAGCAATGAGGACATCTTCCTGGATCAGTTGCTCGGCCGTGCCATCCGAGTGGCCCGCCGGCGACGACGGACACATGACGATGCGACGGAATCCACCCGCCCCCGACTGGTCGTCATCCAATTCGACGGAGTCGGGGAAGATGTCTTGCGAGAGGCGATCACGGCCGGTTCGATGCCAACGCTTGCAGGCTGGTTGCAAACGGGAAGTCACACGCTGCGTGGGTGGCACACAGGACTTCCTGCAACGACGCCTGCAGGTCAAGCGGTCTTGCTGCACGGCAATGTGACCGAGGTGCCCGCGTTTCGCTGGTACGAGAAGGAAAGCGGCCGGATATTGGTGGCGAATCATCCGCGTGACGCGGCCGAGATTGAGCGGCGGATCTCGACCGGCGATGGGTTGCTGGCAAGCGGCGGTGTGAGCGTGTCGAACCTGTTCTCGGGCGACGCACCCATCCGGTTGCTGACCATGAGCAATGCCCGCCTTCCTCCGCTCGGTGCCCGGCGTTTCGCATTCTTCGCGAGCACGCCGAGCGGGCTCGTCCGTTCATTCATCATGTTCGTCGAGCAAGCGACCACGGAGCTCTATCAGGGCTACCGCCAACGACGCCGAAAGATGCTTCCGCGGGTGCGCCGTGGAGCTGTCTTCGCATTGCAACGCGCACTGACGACGGCATTCCTCCGTGAGCCAACGATCGGCCTGGTGACTGAGCAGATCGCCCGCGGTGCGCCTGTCATCTACGCAGACTTCGTGAGCTACGACGAGGTGGCGCACCACGCCGGTCCGAGCCGGTCTGATTCGATGCGGACGTTGCACGATCTCGACCGGGTCGTCGGGTACATCGAGAACGTTGTTCGCGAGACCGGAGGCGACTACGAAGTGGCGGTGGTGTCCGACCACGGTCAATCCCAGGGGGCGACCTTCGCGCAACTGAGCGGTCATCCGATCCACGACGTCATCGCGATGCTGGCTGACGAAATTGGCAAGCAGGCTGCACCGAGTGAGCCGGCCAGGGTCAGCGCCAACTCGGCGCCGGCGGAGCGGTGGGGGCCGGCGAATCTCCTGCTCACGGGGGTGGCCCGGTCCGACGGCGTCGCCGCGCGAGCGATGACAAGAAATCGCGTCGGTGAAGGCCTGGAGAGCGAGGTCACCGTCGGTTCGCCTCGGACGACACCGCCGGCGACGCCGACCCATGAGGCCGCGCTCGTTGTCACCGCGAGCGGGAGCCTGGCCCACGTCTACCTTCGCGACGTCCCCGGACGCGCAAGTCGCGAGCAGATCGATGCTCGATATCCCCGCATGGTTGAGGGCCTCGCACACCACCCCGGCATCGGGGCAGTGATGGTGCGATCGGCCTCACGCAACGCGCTCGTCGTCCTTGGGACGGCCGGCTGGCGAATCCTCACGCCAGGCGGTGCCGTCGACGGTGAAGGTGACGATCCAGTGGCCATCTTCGGCGCGCATGCGGCTTCCGACCTGCTCGCTCTCGACGGTCGCCGGCACGTTGGTGATCTCGTGTTGCTCGGCCGGCTCGACCCTGCGACGGGTGAGGTGGCAGCGTTCGAGGAACTGGTCGGATCGCATGGCGGGCTCGGTGGCGGGCAGACGGAAGCAGTGCTGCTGCATCCGGTTGCATGGTCGGCACCGGAGGGAGGGATGCTTCGAGGCAGTGACGTGCATGAGCTCCTGCGCGAACACGTTCCGACACGCATCCGAGTGGCTCGCCAATGACCTCGATATCGGTCACGTGGTGGGGACATGCCACGACGACGATTGCGATCGGCGGCCGTCGCATCCTCACCGATCCCGTCATGGGCCAGCGCCTTGGCCACCTGAGCCGGATCGGCGGTCCGGCTCCACGATTGGAGGCGCTGCAAGCAGATCTGGTCGTCGTGTCGCACCTCCACTTCGACCATCTCGACGTGCCAACGTTGCGACGGCTGGACGGGAACGTACGTATCGTGGTTCCACAGGGCGCCGCTCGTGTTCTGCGAACGTCGGCACCCGGGTTGGCACGCCGGTTCGAGGAGGTCCGTCCTGGCGACACCGTCAGCATTGACGGAGTTCACGTCCAAGCGGTGCCGGCCCACCACGACGGACGGCGCTGGCCGTGGTCCCGACATCAAGCGCCCGCTCTTGGATTCGTCATCGGAGTAGACAGTGCTGCAGCGAGTGATCACGTGTGGTTCGCCGGTGACACCGGGCTGTTCGCGGGCATGGTCGACCTGGCTCCTGTTCGCGTTGCTGTGGTTCCGATCGGGGGCTGGGGTCCAACCCTCGGACCGAAGCACCTTGATCCGGCGCAGGGCGCTGAGGCGGTGCGACGTGTCGCGGCTACGGACGCGATACCGATCCACTACGGAACGTTCTGGCCGAGCGGCTTACGACAGGTGCATCCCGCGAGCTTCAACCGGCATTTCATCGACCCTGGTGCACGATTTGCGGAAGCGCTCGCCACGACGTGCCCTGGCGCGTCGGCACACGTGTTGCGCCCCGGTGAGACTGTGAACATTCGCGGATCCGTCCGGTGAGCGAGCAGGCATTCGGTATCGGATATCTCATCGCGCTCCTCGGCGTGGTGGCCGGTGGAGCGGTCATACCGATCCTGCCGACCGGCGCCGCGGTGAGCGCAGCGGCCGCGCTCGCCGAGAAGGACAACATGCTGCTCATCGTCGCTGTCGTCATGTTCGGCGCCGCGGGCGCGTACATCGGCGACCTGGGGACGTACGCATTCATACGGTTCGCGAGTCGCCGTGTCGTTCGCCGGTTCGGCTGGCTCGATCGGAGGCTTCACAAGCCCCGGCAAAGGGAAGCGATTGAGCGAGTGGAACACGAGATCGAGACTCACGCGGTGCGGACGCTCGTCCTCTCTCGATTGGTGCCGGGGGGACAGACACCAGTCCTCCTCGCTGCCGCAGTGGGCGGATATCCGTGGACTCGATATGTCATCGCCGATATCGCTGCCGCGCTCCTGTGGTCGGCCGTGTATGCAGCGACCGGTCTGCTTGGGCGCGCTGTTTTCTCGCAGGCGTGGGAGGGTGTCGTCGCAGGCATTGCACTCGTGGTCGTGATCAGCCTCGCGGCCAACCTATGGACGAGACGGCGCCGACCGGCACTCATGACGTCACACGGCTCGAATGGACGGAGCGATGCGCCGCCGTCGGTGGGCAACGACCCCACATAACGTGAAACCCACCGGCCCCGAAGGGCCGGTGGGTCACAAGAGGGACCGAGCAGTCGCGTGGTCCTTACGCGTGCTGCCGGACCGCCGCCGGCGCACGGTGGAATTGTCCGTGTGGCTGTGACCGTGGCGCGCCAGCGGACGATCTCGAAGAGGAAGGCGCCGAGCACCACGATCGCCGCCACCAGCAGGCCGATCGCCGCGTAGCCGGCGAAGAGGCCGATCTGCGACCAGCCGTAGGCGTTGAGCAACATGCTGCGGAGCGTCGTGCCCTTGAAGATGGTGTCGACCTGGGCGGCGAGCTTGGCATTGGTGGGAGCGGCCATCGCCTCAGCGCTGAGCTGGGAGTAGGTCTTGCCACCGCCGATCTCGCCGAGATGGACGTTGATGAAGTTGTTCGCGTAGACCTCAGCCTGCTGACCGGTGAGGAGCTGCTGGCCGGCGTACTGGGTCATGGCGGTGTCGTCGGTCCTGGGGAGCGCGGTGAGCGCCGCGGAGCCGGCGGTGGGGAAGTAGATCTGTTGTGCGGCGAGTTGGTCGTGCACGGTCGAGGTCGCGAAGTTGCTCGCCCAGAAGGCGAAGCCGCTCACGAACGCGAGGATGCCGATGAGTCCAACCTGGAGCACGAGGATCCGCCAACGAAGTCCGTTCGTCATGGCCATGTCCCTTTGTGTGGTGTTCTCGAGGCCCTGTGACCTCGTACACAGATGCTCGGCCACAGCAGTGGATTGAACCCAGAGGCAGACGCCACGAAATTGGACGGTTGGACTCCCGTGTCCGGTGGGTCGTCCGTCCCGTCTCCGCATGGGACTTCCGGCCTTGCCTTGCGTCAGCGCAGGCGACGGACCTCGGTCTCGGCGTGGTGTCGCCAGGGCGCGAGCCGGATCCGAACATCGACTGCAACGGCGCCTGACGGCGATGCAATCAGGGGATTCAGATCCATCTCGACGAGTTGCGGGATATCGTCCGCAAGGCGGGCGACGCGCAGAAGAACGTCTTCCACCGCCGCCACATCGCACTTCGGTGCGCCGCGGTGACCAAAGAGCAGTGGTGCACCTCGGATTGACCGCACCATCTCGTGCGCATCCTGATCGGTCAAGGGAAGGATGCGCAGCACGCGGTCGCCGAACAGTTCCACGGCGGTGCCGCCACTCCCGAACATCACCACCGGCCCGAAGAGCGGGTCGCTCACGACGCCGGTGATCAACTCGACGCCGCGGTGCATCGACTGAACGATCGCACCCTCCATGACGTCACCCAACGCGTCCGACATCGTTGTGAAGGCGGTCGCGACGTCGGCCGGTGTTGCGAGATCGAGGCGCACGCCGCCCACATCCGACTTGTGCAGGATCGCCGGACCCACTGCCTTCAGCGCCACAGGACATCCGAGACGCGCCGCGGCCTGTGCCGCCGCATCCGGCGACGTGACCGGTGCTTCGCCTGCGGTTGCAATGCCGAAGCTGCGCAGCAAGGCAGTCGCTTCGCCGGGCGACACCCATCCGCCGTCTGGATTGGCGGCGAGATACTGCTTGACGATGGCGCGTGCCGCGCCAACGTCGATGCCGTCAAGGACGGGGATATGACCGAGGGGGCGGTTCTTCCAGATCGAGTGTTCGGCGATGCGCCCCAACGCCCGGACCGCACGCTCCGGGAATGCGTAGCAGGGAATCGACCGCTCCCCCTGGCGGAGCGCCGCAGGGGCTTCGTTGTCGCCGAGGTGCACGAAGACCAGCGGGCGCATCGCGGTGTCCATACCAGCCATGACTGCCGCAACATCTTCTGGATCAGCCGTCGCCACCGGGGCGAGAATCACGACGACTCCGTCGATCGTCGGCGACTGCAGCACGATTCGCAACGCATCCTCAAAGAGTTTCGGTGTTGCGCCGGCGCCGAGGTCGACCGGATTGCTGACGCCGGCGTTCGGTCCTGCGAGCTCACGCAGCGCGCTCTGCGTGGCGGCATCGAACTCTGGAACGGTGAGGCCTGCGGCTGCACATGTGTCGGCTGCAAGCACCGCGGCGCCGCCCGCATTACCGATGATGGCGAGGCGATTCCCCGCCAGATGCGGTTGGTTCGCAAGGAGCTGGCCGCAGTCAAGGAGTTCCTCGAGCGTGTCGACTCGGATGACGCCCGCCTGATGAAACAGTGCATCGACGACGTTGTCGGGACTTGCGAGCGCCGCGGTATGTGACGCTGCGGCGCGCGTTCCCGCTGGGCTCCGGCCAGACTTGACCACGACGATCGGCGTGGTGCGGGACACCACGGGAGCGACTCTCGCGAAAGCCCGCGGGTTACCGAACGATTCGAGGTACAGGAGGATTGCGTGCGTCTGACCGTCCTGCTGCCAGAAACGGAGGAGGTCGTTGCTGCTGACGTCACTCTTGTTGCCCATGCTCACGAAGCTCGACAACCCGAGCCCGGAGGTCAGCGACTGCTGGAGGATCGCGATGCCGAGGGCGCCTGACTGCGATGCGAACGCGATCCCGCCCTGGGTCGGCGCTCGAGATGCGAACGTCGCGTTCAGGGAGACGTCGGATGCAGTGTTGATCACGCCGAAACAATTCGGTCCGACGACGCGCATGCCCCCACGGTGGGCGTGCAGGAGCAACGCACGTTGCAGGGCTGCGCCTTCGGGACCGACTTCGGCGAATCCGGACGAGATGACCACGAGGCCCTTCACCGACTTGCGCGCGCACGCGTCGACTGCCTCGATGCACTGTGCGGCAGGGATCGCGAGCACCGCCAGGTCAACTGGTCCTTCGATGGCTTCGACGCTCGGTGCGCAGGGAAGTCCGAGCAGCGTCTCGACGTTGGGGTTCACCGGGTACACCGCTCCCTTGAAGCCGCCGTCGATGAGATTGCGAACGACTGCGTGGCCGATTCCGGCGGTGTTTCTCCCCGCGCCGATCCAATAGACGACCCTCATCGCCCGGGCCTCATCGGCCGCGCCCCGCCGTCCCCGGCGCCCGCTCTGAAGCCTAGGGCGCACTCTGGTTCAGCCGGTCGCGCAGCTGCTTGCCGGTCTTGAAGAACGGGATGTGCTTCTCGCCGACCCGGACGCTGTCGCCGGTGCGCGGATTGCGGCCGAGGCGGGCGTCGCGCCGCTTGACCGAGAAGGCGCCGAAGCCGCGCAGCTCGACCCGGTCGCCGCGCGACAGCGCCGCGGCGATCTCGTCGAAGATGGTGGTGACGATGAGCTCGACATCGCGCTGGTAGAGATGCGGGTTGCGTTCGGCCAGCCGCTGGATGAGCTCGGATTTGGTCATCGCGGCGCAGCTCCCCGTCGGGCTTCGGCTGGGTCGCCGACTACCGTCGCCAAAGGCTCCGCGCCAGCGTCAAGCAGACGCCGCGTTGCAACACCGCTGCAGGCTGCGCTCAGCTCTTCTCTTCGGTCTCGTCCTCGCCGTCTTCGTCCTGCCGGCGCGCGCGGTTGATCGCCGCGCCGAGGATGTCGCCGAGGCTGGCGCCCGAATCGGACGAGCCGAATTCGGCCATCGCCTTCTTCTCTTCGTCGACCTCGCGCGCCTTGATCGACAGCGTCGACCTTGCGCGTGGCGCGGTCGATCGCGGTGATCTTGGCGTCGACCTTCTCGCCGACGGCGAAGCGGTCGGGCCGCTGCTCGGAGCGGTCGCGCGACAGCTCGGACTTGCGGATGAAGCCGGGCAAGCCGTCGCCGAGCGTCGACCTCGATGCCGCTCTCGGTGATGCCGGTGACCGTGCAGGTGACGACGTCGCCCTTCTTGACAGCTTGGCCAGCCGGCTTCGAACGGATCGGCGTCGAGCTGCTTGATGCCGAGGCTGATGCGCTCCTTCTCGACATCGACGTCGAGCACCTTGACCTTGACCATCTCGCCCTTCTTGATAGTCCTTGATCGCCTCCTCGCCGGGCTTGTTCCAGTCGATGTCGGAGAGATGCACCATGCCGTCGATATCGCCGGGCAGGCCGACGAACAGGCCGAACTCGGTGATGTTGCGGACCTCGCCCTCGAGCTCGGTGCCGACCGGGTGCTTCTCGACGAAGGCCTCCCACGGATTGTCCATGGTCTGCTTGAGGCCGAGGCTGATGCGGCGCTTCTGCGGATCGACATCGAGCACCATGACCTCGACTTCCTGGCTGGTCGAGACGATCTTGCCGGGATGCACGTTCTTCTTGGTCCAGCTCATTTCCGAGACATGGACCAGGCCCTCGACGCCCGGCTCCAGCTCGACGAAGGCGCCGTAGTCGGTGATGTTGGTGACGCGGCCCTTGAACTTGGCGCCGGCCGGGTATTTGAGCTCGACGCCTTCCCACGGATCGGCTTCGAGCTGCTTCATGCCGAGCGAGATGCGCTGCGTCTCGGGGTTGAAGCGGATGACCTGCACCTTGACGTTCTGGCCGATATGCAGCGCTTCGGACGGATGGTTGATGCGCCGCCAGGCGATGTCGGTGACGTGCAGCAGGCCGTCGACGCCGCCCAGATCGACGAAGGCGCCGTAATCGGTGATGTTCTTGACGACGCCGTTGAGGATCTGGCCTTCCTTGAGGCTGGCGACCAGCTCCGAGCGCGCCTCGGCGCGGCTCTCTTCCAGCACGGCGCGGCGCGACACGACGATGTTGCCGCGCGAGCGGTCCATCTTGAGGATCTGGAACGGCTGCGGCGTGCCCATCAGCGGGGTGATGTCGCGCACCGGGCGGATATCGACCTGGCTGCCCGGCAGGAACGCCACGGCGCCGTTGAGATCGACGGTGAAGCCGCCCTTGACGCGGCCGAAGATGATGCCGGTGACGCGCTCGTTGGCCTGGAAGCTCTTTTCGAGCAGGGTCCAGGCTTCCTCGCGCCGCGCCTTCTCGCGCGACAGCTGCGGCCTCGCCGTTCTTGTCTTCCATGCGCTCGAGGAAGACCTCGACCGTGTCGCCGGCCTTGATCTCGGGCGCGCTGCCGCCGGCGGCGAATTCCTTCGAGCGCGCACGCGGCCCTTCGGATTTGAGGCCGACATCGATCAGGACGGCGTCGTTCTCGATCGGCGATCACGCGTGCCCTTGACGACCGTGCCTTCGAGGCCGTTGGCGCATGCCGAGCGATTCATCGAGCAGCGCGGCAAAACTTTCCTTGCCGGCGCGTCCGCGGTTTGCAGTTGCGACGGCCATTCATCTCCATCGATCCCGTGGCTGACGTCGCGCCGCCGGGATCAGGCGGCAGCGAACGGCCGCCGCAGAATCGGGCGCGGCGGCGATGACCCGTCGTTCGCAGCGGCAGGCGGCGCTCCCGGCCGTCGAGCGGCGGCGAGCTTGTCGCGCGATGAAGTCGAGCGCCGCGGCGAAGGCCGCATCGGCATCGAGCGCGGTGGTATCGAGCGCGAGGCATCGGCGGCCGCCCGAGCGGCGCCGCCTGCGCTCGCTGTCGCGCGCGTCGCGTTCCTTCATATCCTGCAGAACGCGCTCGTATATAGCCGCCGCGCCGCGCTGCCCGCAACTCCTTGAACCGGCGCTCGGCCCGCGCTTCGGCGCTGGCGGTGACGAAGAGCTTCACGTCGGCGTCGGGGCAGACCACGGTGCCGATGTCGCGGCCGTCGAGCACCGCGCCCGGCGCCGGCGGGCGGATGGGCGAAATCGCGCTGGAAGGTCGAGCAGGGCCGCGCGCACCGCCGGGATCGCCGCGACCACCGAGGCCGCCGCGGCCGACCGTCCTCGTCGCGCAGCCGCGGATCGTCGAGCGACGATCGGCGCGCGACCGCGGCGCGCGGCCGCGGCCGCAGCGTCCGGGTCGGCCGGGTCGCCCAGCGCCTGCAGCGCGCTGCAAGCGCGACCGCGCGGTAGAGCGTGCCGGTGTCGAGATGGCGCAAGCCGAAATGCTGCGGCGAGCGCGCCGCGCCAGCGTGCCCTTGCCGGAGGCCGCCGGGCCGTCGATCGCGATGACGAATCGATCAGCGGCGGGCCGGGCGTCATCGGCGCTCGGCGATCGTCGCGCGCCGAGGCCGTTCATCAGCGCGGCGAAGCCGGGAAAGCTGGTGTCGATGGTGGCGCCGTCGTCGATCCGCACCGGCCTCGCGCGGCCAGCCCAGCACCAGGAACGCCATGGCGATGCGGTGGTCGAGCCGCGTCGCGATCGCGGCGCCGCCCGGCGGGCGGGCCGCCGTGCCGTCGACGATCAGGTCGTCGCCCTCGACCGCGACCTTGACGCCGCAGGCGGCGAGGCCGTCGGCGATCGCCGGCGAGGCGGTCGCTTTCCTTGACGCGCAGCTCGGCGAGCCCGCGCATCACCGTGCGGCCCTGCGGCGCAGGCGGCGGCGACCGCGAGGATCGGATATTCGTCGATCATGCTCGGCGCGCGCTCGGCCGGCACGTCGACGCCCTTCAGCGCGCCGGCGCGGACACGCAGATCGGCGACCGGCTCGCCGCCCTCGATCGCGCTCGTTCGCGAAGGCGATATCGGCGCCCATCTCGTGCAGGCGTCTCGAACAGCCCGGCGCGCAGCGGGTTGAGCCCGACGTCCTCGATCGTGACCTCCGAGCCCGGCACGAGCAGCGCCGCGACCAGCGGGAAGGCGGCCGAGGAGGGATCGCCCGGCACGACGAGATCGGCGCCGCGTCAGCTCGGGCTGGCCCGTCGACCGTGATGCGCCTGCCGCCGCCTTCGTGCGGCTCGACCGCGCACCTCGGCGCCGAAATGGCGCAGCATGCGCTCGGTGTGGTCGCGCGTCGGCCTCCGGCTCGATCACGGTGGTCTCGCCCGGCGTGTTGAGCCCGGCCAGCAGCACCGCCGATTTCACCTGCGCCGACGGCACCGGCAGGCGGTATTCGATCGGCACCGGGTCTGCGCGCGCCGATGACCGCGAGCGGCAGGCGGCCGCCGTCGCGGCGACACGAAGCGCGCGCCCAAGCGCGTCAGCGGCTCGATCACGCGCGCCATCGGCCGGCGGCGCAGCGAGGCGTCGCCGGTGAAGAAAGCTGGTGAAGGGATGGGTCGCCAGGATGCCCATCAGCAGCCGCGCGCCGGTGCCGGAATTGCCGAGATCGAGCACGTCGTCCGGCTCGGCGAGGCCGCCGACGCCGACGCCGTCGACGCGCCAGGCGCCATCGCCGCCGCGCGCGATCGGCGGCGCCCAGCGCGCGCAGCGCCGCGGCGGTGCGCAGCACGTCCTCGCCTTCGAGCAGGCCGCGTGATCCGGTCCGGCCGACCGCGAGCGCGCCGAACATCAGCGCGCGGTGCGAGATCGACTTGTCGCCGGGCACGCGGACCGTGCCGCGCGAGCGGCGCCTTGGGCCGCGCCGCGGTGAGCGGCGAGGCGAGGCGGGTGGAGACGGATGGGCCATGGCGGGCAGCAGCCTCGAAAAGCGGGGTCGGCGGTTGCGCTGGCGGCGCCGTCGGCCCATATGCGCAGACCGTCGGGCGCGCCGCCGCAGATGCGTCTGGCGGATTTGCTTTTGACAGGCTGCGCGCTGTGGCAATGGCGCGCCGACCGACTCGCCGATCGCACAACCGCTGATGGAGTAGCATGGTGGCCAAGCCGGAATGGGGAACCAAGCGCATCTGCCCGAATTGCGGCACGCGCTATTACGATCTGCATGCGCGACCCGTCATCTGCCCGAAATGCGGCACGGCGTTCGATCCCGAGGCGTTGCTGAAGACGCGGCGCGACGCGCCCGGCCGCGCCGGTCGAGAAGGAGGTCGCACCCGTCGGCGCCGAGGAGCTCGATGCCGAGGTCGAGACCGAGGAGGCCGAGCCCGCCGGCGAGGAAGAGGAAGCGCTGCCGCTCGAGGAGGCCGAGGAGGAAGAGGAGGAGGTGATCGAGGACGCCTCCGAACTCGGCGAGGACGAGGACGACATGGCCGAGGTGATCGAGAACGTCGAGGAGGAGGAACACTGACCGCGCGGCCGGGTGCGCCGCGAATTTTCGCTTGCCGTCACCGGGTGGCGTTCCTAATTTCGCAGGCTGAATTCGCGCCGCCCACGGCCAAGCTGGTGGCGGCGTCCTTGGTTTGGGGCCATAGCTCAGCTGGGAGAGCGCTACAATGGCATTGTAG